>NZ_JXXV01000001.1 GCF_000967545.1 Vibrio galatheae
ACTCGGGAACCCCTCCAGGGTGTTTTCTATTCTCATTCAAGGAATAGCTTAAGTGATGTTTTCCCAACACATCTCTCAAGTGCGGAGCGAATCATAGCAAACTCGTAAAAGCTGTAAAGCCTTTTCTTATAATTTTGAATCGAATGGTGCCTTTTTGGGCAAAGATGGTAGGAATTGACCATAAAGCTCAATCAATCAACGGCTTTACTTACACAATATTTCTCGCTCTTTACATTAGTTGACGTTTATATTGCGTATAACTGGCTACAATACATTGAGTTTATTAGTACAGAATTTAAATCATGAAAAATAAAATTATTCTGAGTCTTCTTTCTCTATCTATTCTTGCGGCTGCGCCTAGCGCGTATGCCAATCGGCCTAAATCACCAGCTGTGACTGTGGTGACGGAGCAGGTACAAACCCATCAAGTGTCTCAATCACTGACTTTAGTCGGTAAATTGCAGGCGGACCAAGCGGTTATTATCTCGTCGGAAGTGACAGGTAAAATCGATCAAATTAGAGTCAAAGCCAAGCAACAGGTGACTCAAGGTCAAATGTTGATCAAGTTGGATGACGATAAAGCGCGTGCCGCAGTCGCGGAAGCTAAGGCTTATCTCAAAGATCAGCAACGTATTTTGCAAGAATACGAACGTTTGGTGAAAAGTAATGCGATAACTCAAACGGCAATTAATGCCCAAAAAGCCAACGTTGATATAGCACAGGCACGCCTAGATGCGGCGAACGCTAATCTAAAAGATTTACATATTACCGCGCCATTTGCCGGAACCGTAGGCTTTATTGATTTTAGTCGTGGCAAAATGGTCACGCCAGGTACCGAATTGGTCACGTTAGACGACCTTTCTGTCATGCGTTTAGATCTCCAAGTACCGGAGCGTTATTTGTCGCAACTTGCTCAAGGAATGAAGGTCAGCGCAACAACGGCGGCATGGAAAGGACAGGAGTTTAGTGGTGAAGTGGTGGGTATTGACTCACGAATTAGCCAAGAAACCCTCAATCTTCGGGTGCGAATTCACTTTGTTAACGCTGAGCAGCAATTAAAACCCGGCATGTTAGTCTCTGCAAAAATGGACTTTCTGCCCATTGAAGCACCCATTATTCCGGTTCAAGCGCTCGAATATTCTGGTACCAAGCGTTACGTCTATGTTGTTGGTGACAATGGCAAAGCAACACGGACGGAAGTGATTCTCGGCGCGCGGGTCGACAACCAAGTCGTGATTGAGCAAGGTCTTTCTATCGGCGACAAGATTGTTGTGCAAGGCATTGTCAATATGCGCGATGGCGTGGCAGTGTCAGAACTTGGCAGTGATGGACGCCCGAAGAGCCAAGAAGGGGATAACTGATGCTGCTCTCAGATATCTCGGTCAAAAGGCCCATCGCAGCATTAGTGCTAAGTTTACTGCTGTGTGTGTTTGGTATTGTCTCATTTAGCAAACTTGCAGTTCGTGAGATGCCAGATATAGAAAACCCGGTTGTGTCGATCAGCACCCGCTATGAAGGCGCATCGGCGACCATTATCGAAAGCCAGATAACCTCGGTATTGGAGGATCAACTATCGGGGATCAGTGGCATTGACGAAATAGAGTCAACGACACGTAATAGTATGTCGCGTATCACTATTACCTTTGAACTTGGTTATGATCTTAATACTGGGGTGAGTGATGTGCGTGATGCGGTTGCCAGAGCGCAACGTGCACTGCCTGATGAAGCCGATGACCCGGTGGTGTTTAAAAACAACGGTTCGGGTCAAGCCTCCTTGTACATTAACCTCAGCTCTTCCGAGATGGATCGTACTCAGTTGACCGATTATGTTGAGCGTGTGCTTCTTGACCGTTTTAGTTTGATTTCTGGCGTGAGTTCGGTCGATGTCTCGGGTGGGTTGTACAAAGTTATGTACGTCAAGCTAAAGCCAGAGCAAATGGCTGGTCGTGGTGTCACAGTGTCGGATATTACCTCGGCGCTGCGCAGTGAGAATGTTGAAAATCCTGGTGGGGAAGTTCGCAACGACCAAATTGTTATGTCTGTTCGTACTGCGCGTAGCTATAACCAAGCCGAAGATTTTGAATACCTAGTGGTAAAACGAGCCTCAGACAACTCACCGATTTATTTGAAAGATGTCGCTGATGTTTTTATTGGTGCTGAAAACGAAAACTCGACATTCAAGAGTGATGGCGTAGTCAACGTCAGTATGGGTATTGTTCCTCAGTCTGATGCCAATCCGCTAGAGGTAGCGACTCTTGTTCACAGAGAAGTCGATAATATTCAGCAGTTTTTGCCAGAAGGTACTCGTTTAGCGATTGACTACGACTCTACAGTTTTTATCGAACGTTCAATTACTGAGGTCTACAACACACTGTTTATTACCGGTGGT
Source organism: Vibrio galatheae (assembly GCF_000967545.1). Classification (GTDB taxonomy): domain Bacteria; phylum Pseudomonadota; class Gammaproteobacteria; order Enterobacterales; family Vibrionaceae; genus Vibrio; species Vibrio galatheae. Next base: position 2,390 of record NZ_JXXV01000001.1, read on the forward strand.
CTGGTTATCTTGGTGTTGTACATTTTCATTGGTCAAGTTCGAGCGACCTTAATCCCAGCGGTGACGGTGCCCGTGTCACTTATTTCGTCATTTATTGCCGCTTACTATTTTGGCTTTTCAATTAACCTGATTACCTTGATGGCCTTGATTTTGTCGATAGGCTTGGTGGTGGATGATGCTATCGTCGTCGTGGAGAATATCTTCCATCATATTGAGCGTGGTGAAAAACCCTTGTTGGCCGCATACAAAGGCGCGCGTGAAGTTGGCTTTGCGGTGATAGCGACCACCTTAGTTTTGGTGATGGTGTTCTTACCTATCTCGTTTATGGATGGCATGGTCGGCTTATTGTTCACCGAATTTTCCGTGTTGTTGGCGATGTCGGTAATTTTCTCTTCTTTAGTCGCACTGACCTTAACCCCTGTTTTGGGCAGTAAATTACTCAAAGTTAACGTTAAACCAAACCGCTTTAATCAATTGGTCGATAAAATATTTGGTTATCTTGAAGCCGGGTACCGCAAGTTATTGCAGGCTGCTCTGAAGTGGAAATTGGCCGCACCTTTGGTGATCATGGCGTGTATTGGTGGCAGTTGGGGACTGATGAAGCAAGTGCCTGCTCAGCTCACGCCGTCAGAAGATCGCGGCGTGATGTTCGCCTTTGTGCGCGGAGCAGATGCCACCAGTTACAATCGTATGGCGGCTAATATGGATATTGTTGAGCAGCGTTTATTACCTCTGCTTGGGCAAGGTTTCCTTAAGTCGTTTAGCATTCAATCTCCTGCATTTGGTGGTAACGCCGGAGACCAAACAGGCTTTGTCATCATGATCCTTGAAGATTGGCAAGAGCGCGATGTGACCGCACAGCAGGCGTTGGGCGAGGTGCGTAAAGCGTTGGCGGGTATTGCTGATGTGCGAGCGTTCCCATTTATGCCCGGTTTTCGTGGTGGCTCTAGTGAGCCTGTTCAGTTTGTGCTTGGTGGATCGGATTATGCAGAACTGAAAGCATGGGCGGAAAAGCTAGAGCAATTGGCCGAAGAATCCCCTTACATGGAAGGTGCTGATATTAACTACTCCGAGAGAACGCCAGAACTGGTGGTGTCGGTTGATAAACAGCGTGCGGCAGAGTTGGGGATAAGCGTTGAGGATATCTCAGAAACGTTAGAAATTATGCTCGGTGGCAGAAGCGAAACAACATTTGTTGAGCGCGGAGAAGAATACGATGTCTATCTACGCGGTGACGAAAACAGCTTTAACAACGCTTCTGATCTTAGTCAAATCTATATGCGTACTGCTTCTGGCGATTTGGTTACTTTAGATGCGGTAACCAAAATTGAAGAAGTGGCGTCATCGATTCGTTTGTCGCACTACAACAAACAAAAGGCGGTTACCATCACAGCTAACCTCTCTGACGGTTATACCTTGGGTGATGCGTTGGACTTTCTTGACCAACAAGCGATAGACGTTCTACCTGGTGATATATCGGTCAGTTACTCAGGCGAGTCAAAAGATTACAAAGAGAACCAGTCGAGTATTCTGGTGGTGTTTGCCCTTGCGTTATTGGTGGCGTACTTAGTTCTCGCGGCTCAGTTTGAAAGTTTTGTCAATCCGCTGGTGGTAATGTTCACTGTGCCAATGGGCGTTTTTGGCGGCTTTCTTGGTCTGGTTGTGATGGGGCAAGGGCTCAATATTTACAGTCAGATTGGGATGATCATGCTGATAGGTATGGTGACGAAAAATGGGATTCTCATTGTCGAATTTGCTAACCAGCTCCGCGATCGCGGCTTTGAGTTTGAAAAAGCGATTGTCGATGCTTCAGCAAGACGGCTCCGTCCAATTATGATGACAGCATTTACCACGCTTGCGGGTGCGATTCCTTTGATTATGTCAACCGGAGCTGGGTATGAAAGCCGAGTGGCTGTGGGGACGGTGATCTTCTTTGGTATGGGCTTTGCCACCTTAGTGACCTTGTTTGTCATACCGGCAATGTATCGCTTGATTTCATCGGGTACCCGTTCACCGGGGTATGTTGAAGCTGAACTGAACAAAGAACTTAACCATGATGTAAAAGCGCGCACCTCTCATGGTGAGTTAAACTAGGTGTAAAATCCAGGGTTGCTGTGGAAGCAGCAACCCTTCTTTAACTCGAATTAGCCGTAATTGACCGAGTAACGCGTTGGTTTGTGGTTCATTGCTAAGACAAGGTTTAAAGCAATAGCACCAATAATAGACAAGATAATCACCTGCGGAGAGACAAAGAAAAATGAGGCTACCAAAATACTAAAGTCGATCGCCATTTGCGATTTTCCAACTGAGATACCGAATTTATCTTGGATGAATAAACACAGCACATTAAAGCCACCCAAGCTCGATTTATGACGGAATAAAATCAGCATACCTAACCCCATCAACAGACCACCCGCCACTGCACAGTAAACTTCATTGATGCTGTCTAATGAAATCACTAAATAAAGGTGATCCGCGAAAACTGATACCAAAGCACCAGAAATTGCACTATTGATTGCAAAGCGAGCGCCAAAACGTTGCCATGCTAACAGGTAAAACGGGCAATTAGCGGCAAAATACAGGGTGCCAAAAGAGAGCGAGACAAATTGGCTCGCGAGCAGAGCAAGTCCGGTCGTACCACCAGTCAACAACGAAGCGGATTGTAAAAAGAAAACCCCTTGAGCGACGAGAAACGTCCCAGTCAAAATCGCGACCCAATCTTCTCTTCTTGAATGTTTTTCCATCAAATTGAAATTTAACTACTGAATAATGGCGTGCATACTATTTAAAAAATCAGGATTTCGGTAGCTTGAGAAGGAAATTTAAGGTAAACCTATGTAATTATCGTTTTACGGAGTGTAAAGGATAAAATTGACACTTATTCGGGGCGATCGCTGTGGGTAAATGTTCAATATGACATTCTTTGTAAAGCATTATGAAAAAACTGCATGTGAAAAAGTTGAATTTTCTCTTTATGCGCCAGATCAAATTATGTAGAATGCGCGTCATTAGCTTGATGCAAACGTTTGCGTAAGTGAAATTACGCAGATAATTCGGATCATTAGTCAGTTTTTTTGCAACTTTAAGTCTTAATCTGAGTCAGGAGATACAGATGCTAAAGCGTGATATGAACATCGCAGATTACGATGCGGAACTGTTCGCAGCCATCCAAGAAGAAACTCTTCGTCAGGAAGAACACATCGAACTTATCGCTTCTGAAAACTACACCAGCCCACGTGTAATGGAAGCTCAAGGTTCTCAGCTAACAAACAAATACGCTGAAGGTTATCCAGGCAAGCGTTACTACGGTGGTTGTGAGTACGTAGATAAAGCAGAATCTCTTGCGATTGAGCGTGCGTGCCAATTGTTTGGTTGTGAGTATGCTAACGTACAGCCTCACTCTGGCTCTCAGGCAAACAGCGCTGTTTACATGGCTCTTCTCAACCCAGGCGATACAGTACTAGGTATGAGCCTAGCTCACGGCGGTCACTTGACTCATGGTTCACCAGTTAACTTTTCTGGTAAGCACTACAACGTGATTCCTTACGGTATCGACGAAGCTGGCCAAATCAACTACGACGAAATGGAACAGCTTGCACTTGAGCACAAGCCGAAGATGATCATCGGTGGTTTCTCTGCTTACTCGCAAATCGTAGATTGGGCGCGCATGCGTGAAATCGCAGACAAAGCGGGTGCTTGGTTATTCGTCGACATGGCGCACGTAGCGGGTCTAATTGCCGCTGGTGTTTACCCAACGCCGGTACCACATGCTCACGTTGTGACAACGACAACGCACAAAACACTAGCAGGTCCACGTGGTGGCCTGATTTTGTCTAATGCTGGCGAAGAGATGTACAAAAAGCTGAACTCAGCAGTCTTCCCTGGCGGACAAGGTGGCCCTCTAATGCATGTTATCGCTGGTAAAGCGGTTGCGTTCAAAGAAGCAATGGAGCCAGAGTTCAAAGAGTACCAAGCTCGCGTGGTGAACAACGCAAAAGCGATGGTTGCTCAATTTCAAGAGCGCGGTTACAAAATTGTGTCTAATGGTACGGAAAACCACCTGTTCCTTGTTGACCTCATCGACAAAGACATCACAGGTAAAGATGCCGATGCAGCACTAGGTGCAGCAAACATCACAGTCAACAAAAACTCAGTACCAAACGATCCACGCAGCCCATTTGTTACGTCGGGTATCCGTGTTGGCTCTCCAGCGATTACACGTCGCGGCTTTACTGAAGCAGATGCGACTGAGCTGGCAAACTGGATGTGTGATGTGCTAGATAACATCGGCAACGAAGAAGTTATCGAAGCGACAAAAGCAAAAGTGTTAGAGATCTGTAAGCGTCTACCAGTTTACGCATAATCATTACTGTCATGATTTGATAAGGGCTTCCAATTGGAAGCCCTTTTTTATATATAAACGTTGGCAGTACAGAAGAGCCCTTAACTCTAACTTTTGGCTACACCAGTTTCGTAGCTGAATCATCAAAGTGTAAGGTACAAGCATTAGCTATGCTTATTTTGGCAGGCTTAATAATGTGCCTGATTTACAACTAAATGAATAGTAGTTGCGGCTCTCGCTAAATTTACCTAGGCCGCCACCATCACAATAATCAATGTTGATATCGCGCATGGTTTCTAACGTTTCTTCACTATTGAGTGCAAACTTAGAACCGTCTGAACATATGATTCGAACACGGCCATCATCACTCACTGAATAAATGTCCACTTCAGTGTTACATAGTTCGAAAGAGGCTTCTCGAAAATTGTCTTGCTGGGTATTTGTAGCACAGCCTGTTGTTACCGCCGCAAGGGCAAGTGCGGCCAATCCTAATGTTTTCATAGTAATCCTTGGGCGTTTATTTTGTAGTAGATACAGATAAGCCTATCTAACAGCTTGGTTTCATTCAAGGAAGAATAATAAAAAGGGCTGACTTATTCAGTCAACCCTCTCAATCGATGGCATACTTAATTAATTTACTTCTATCCCTTGCGCCTGCAGATCGGCGTGGTATGAAGAACGGACAAATGGACCACAAGCGGCATGAGTAAAGCCTAGTTCTAGCGCGATCTCTTTTAGTTCGTCAAACTCAGATGGTGGAACATAGCGCTCTACTGGTAGATGGTGACGACTTGGCGCTAAGTATTGCCCAAGCGTTAGCATGGTCACGCCGTGCGCACGAAGATCTTTTAGTACTTCAACGATCTCTTCTTTGGTTTCACCCAGCCCCATCATTAGACCTGATTTGGTTGGTACGTCTGGGTGTTGCTGTTTAAATTTTTGCAGTAGCTGCAGAGACCACTTATAGTTTGCGCCCGGACGAGCTTTACGGTACAGACGTGGTGCAGTTTCTAGGTTGTGGTTGAACACATCTGGCGGATTGTCTTTCATTAGTTCCAGCGCTACGTCCATACGACCACGGAAGTCCGGTACTAGAGTTTCAATCTTGATATTCGGGTTAAGCTGACGAATTTCACGGTTACAGTTGGCAAAGTGCTCCGCACCGCCATCACGTAAATCATCACGGTCTACTGAGGTGATAACGACGTATTTCAACTTCATATCCGCGATGGTTTTCGCCAGTTTTTGCGGCTCTTCAGCTTCAACAGGCAGTGGACGACCATGAGCAACGTCACAGAAAGGGCAGCGGCGAGTACAGATTGCACCTAGGATCATGAAAGTTGCTGTGCCGTGATTGAAACACTCAGCAAGGTTCGGACATGATGCTTCTTCACATACAGAGTGAAGGTTGTTCTTACGCATTGCAGATTTTATATCTTGTATGCGCTGGCTGTCAGCTGGCAGCTTGATCTTCATCCAATCAGGCTTACGCAGTATCTCTTTCTGCTCTGAAGGCATGTTTTTGACTGGAATTAATGCCATTTTGTCGGCGTCGCGATATTTAACGCCTTTTTCCATCTGGATCGGTTTGCTCATGCTTCTCTTACTTCTCGTTACTGTTGGGCTTGTGGCTTGCTTGTGTGTCAGATTCGACCTGGTCATAGTCCAGCAAAGCAACCAGTTCTTCGACCAGTTTAGCTTCTACTTCGGTAATATTATTTGGCCCGCCAAGTTGGCTGACTTGGACCATTTCCATTCCTGCATAACCACATGGATTGATACGTAGAAAAGGGCTTAGATCCATATTCACATTGAGAGCTAAACCGTGGAACGAACACCCTTTACGGATTCTAAGTCCCAAGGAACAGATTTTCTTCCCATCTACGTAAACACCCGGTGCATCTGGGCGCGCTGCTGAGTCGATATTGTATGCTTTTAGAGTATTGATTACGAGGTTCTCGATGTGAGTGACGAGCTCACGAACCCCAAGTTTTTTACGACGAAGGTTAATTAGGAAGTAGGCCACTAACTGGCCTGGGCCATGGTAAGTCACCTGACCGCCTCTATCACTTTGTACCACCGGGATGTCTCCGGTATTGAGTAAGTGCTCAGCTTTGCCTGCTTGTCCTTGAGTGAAGATTGGATTGTGTTCGACAAGCCACACCTCATCAGGTGTTTCTTCAGTCCGGTTATCTGTGAAGTCATGCATTGCTTGCCAAATCGGCTCGTAGTCTTGTCTTCCTAGATGTTTAACAACAAGCTGGTTTTGCATTCCGCTCTTCCATCGTCGGTTAATAAAGTCAAAGGATTATAAACTGCTTCGGGTTAAGGAACTATATACTAGTAACACATTTTTAACTCTAGAGTTTTTATAGAACAATTATCTACTTGATATCTAAAAAGAAAGCAGCTTTCGCTGCCTTCAAAAAAAATTGATAATATCAAATTAAATTATAGAACCATGCGCACGATTTCGATTTCGCCGAGTTCTTTGTACAGTATTTCAACCTGCTCAATTGAGGTAGCCGTAATATTGATCGACACTGAATGGTAATTGCCTTTTGCGCTCGGCTTAACCTTAGGGCTGTAATCACCTGGAGCGTGGCGTTGGATTACCTCTAAAACCAATTCAGGAAGTTCAGGCTTCGCATGGCCCATTACCTTGTATGTAAAAGAACAAGGGAACTCTAGCAGGTCTTTCAGTTTGGCGTCTGAGTTAATGTTCAGCATTTTGAAACTCCAAGTTGGGAAGTCGTTGTTAGCAGCGCGGAATAGTACTGTCTATCGCGCCTGATCTCAAGACTCCCTTTATCTACTCTTTATAGGGCGTAAAACAAAAAAGCCGCGCAGTGCGGCTTTTATTAAAGCTAAGTACCAGAATTACAAGAAGCTTTTGAACAGCATAACAATGTAATCCCAAAGGCGACTAAATAGGCTACCTTCTTCCACATCCTCTAAAGCAAGAAGTGGGTACTCTGCAATATCTTCACCTTCTAGTTGATAGTATAGCTTACCAACTACGTCACCTTTCATAATTGGGGCTTCAAGCTCTTTTTCAAGGATGAAGCTTGCTTTTAGGTCTTTCGCTTGGCCACGTGGCAGCGTTACGTAAGTATCTTGTTCTAAGCCGAGAGCAACCGTATCTTTGTTACCCATCCAGATTTTTTCTTCAACGAAAGTCTCCCCTGCTTTATGTGGCGCAACGGTTTCGAAGAAGCGGAATCCATAGCTGAGGAGCTTTTTGCTTTCTGATTTGCGAGCATTAGCATTTTTGGTGCCCATCACAACAGCAACTAAACGCATTTTACCTTCGGTAGCAGAGCTGACTAGGCTGTAGCCAGCATTGCTGGTATGGCCCGTTTTAATACCGTCAACGTTCATGCTTTTATCCCACAGCAGGCCGTTACGGTTGTACTGAGTGATGCCGTTGTAGGTGAATTTTTTCTCTGAGTAGATACGGTACTCTTCTGGCACGTCACGGATAAGCGCGCTACCAAGCAGAGCCATATCGTAAGGGGTAGAGTAAAGACTTGCGTTATCTAGGCCATGCACGTTGGCAAAGTGAGTATCTTTCATGCCAATGGTGTCAGCCCAGGCATTCATCAGATCGACAAAAGCATCTTCTGAGCCTGCGATATGCTCAGCCATCGCGACACAGGCGTCGTTACCTGATTGAATGATGATGCCACGGTTTAGGTCTTCGACTTTGACTGTGGTGCCGACTTCGATGAACATTTTCGAAGAGTCAGGGAAGTTCTTCGCCCAAGCATTTTTACTAATAGTGACATCGTCTTGAAGAGAAATATTGCCGCGTTCAAGCTCTTGACCGATCACATAACTTGTCATCATTTTAGTCAAACTCGCCGGAGATAACTTGGTGTTCATCTCTTTTTCAGCCAGAACTTTTCCTGAATGGTAATCGAGCAAAACATAGCCTTTTGCCGCGATTTGAGGAGCGTCTGGAACGACGATTGGTGAAGCGAATGCAGAAGATGCGAAAGTTGCAGAAAGCGCAATAGAAGACGCAAAAGCTGATTTTAAAAGCGTTGTTTTTTTCATATTGACTACAGAATTATCGTTGACTGTCCATATCTTAACAGAATCAATCTCTCAAACCAGTGTAGGTGTTTGGATACACTGGGTTGAGGACTAGTGGGATTTTATAAAAGCACTGGTGTAACCCAAATCTTTCACTTGCTCAAGTGCCTTTTGGCTTTGCATATAGTCACTAAATGGGCCTAAGAACACTCGATGGAGTTTATCACCTGAATTGACATAACTCTTAACCGAAAGTTTTTGACTCAAATCTTGCGCTAAAGTTTCAACGCGATCTTGATGTTGTGATGACGCGACCTGAACCACGAATTTAGACAGTGACTGCTGTTTGCGCGTTTGAGCTGGTTTGTCGACAACAATGACTTCGATTTCAACGTTGGCTGTACCTGTGCGAATCACGTCGAGTTTTAACGCCGCAGCATAGCTTAAGTCGATGATTCGCCCTTCATGAAATGGCCCTCGGTCGTTGACTCGGACTATTGTTGTCTTACCGTTGTCTTTATTGGTCACTTTGACATAGCTAGGAATGGGCAGCTCTTTATGCGCAGCTGACATTGAGTACATGTCATAAATTTCGCCATTGGAGGTTAGGTGACCGTGAAATTTCTTACCGTACCAAGAAGCAATACCTGTCTGCTTAAAGTCTTGTGGATCTTTAATTATGGTATAGCTTTTACCTCGTAGGGTGTAGTTGCGATTGCCCCCTAAGCTGTAGGACTCATACATCGGAGTCGCATCTTCAATATGATCGACACTGATGGGCGCATCTGGAGCAATGTCATCGTCAATTGTATAGCGTTTTGACGGTGCAGACGAACAACCGACCAGAATCAAACTAGCCGCGAACGTGAGCCATAATTGCTTATTCATCATTTATATTGCCTTAGAGAATGCTTTTCTATGGGTATGGATCGACATCAAAATGCCAAAGCCCGCCATTAAGGTGACCATTGAGGTGCCACCATAACTGATAAGCGGAAGCGGTACGCCAACAACAGGTAAAATTCCACTTACCATGCCGATATTGACGAAAACATACACAAAGAAACTGAGCACGATACTGCCTGCCATCATACGGCCAAATGCAGTTTGTGCTTTACTCGCCAGCACAAGACCGCGTCCGATAATAAATAGGTATAAGCCAAGTAAGATTAAGATCCCGACTAGGCCCCATTCTTCGGCAATAACGGCAAAGATAAAGTCCGTATGCCGTTCAGGAAGAAATTCCAATTGTGATTGAGTTCCTTGCAGCCAACCTTTACCAGAAATACCACCTGAGCCAATGGCAATTTTACTTTGGATGATGTGGTAGCCCGCCCCAAGAGGGTCGGACTCTGGGTTGAATAGGGTACGCACACGGACTTTTTGATATTCGCGCATTAAAAAGAACCAAAGAATCGGTAGAAATGCGCCCAGTCCACATGCGGCGGCGAGGATGATCCTCCAACTGATACCAGCTAAAAAAATCACGAACACACCAGATGCAGCGATAAGGATTGAGGTTCCTAAGTCGGGCTGTTTGGCGATTAAAATGGTTGGTACAAATACCATCACCAACGACATGACGAGAGTTTGGAATGTTGGTGGAAGTGGGCGTTTACCTATGTATCTTGCTACCATTAAGGGGACGGCAAGTTTCAATAGCTCTGATGGCTGAAAACGCACAAAACCAAAGTTTAACCAGCGCTGCGCCCCTTTAGACGCTTCACCAAAAAACAGTACGCCGAGCAGGAGGATCACGCCGACAACAAACATCAGTGGTGCGAGGGCTTCGTAAGTCCGTGGCGGTATTTGTGCTAGCAGCAACATTACGCCGAGCGACAAGGCCATGCGCATGGCTTGTCTGTCCATCATCGCTAAGCTTTGACCGCTGGCGCTATACATCACAACTAGACCAAATCCCATCAGGACTAAGATGCCAAGTAACAGCGGCAAATCTAAATGAAAGCGTTCAAAAAGAGCGCGGTTTTGACCTGTTGCAGGGTTCAAATCCATGGTTATTTCGCCTCTTTGTTTTCTACAAGCACGTGGTCAAATATCTTTCTTACCACTGGCCCGCCCTGAGAAGAGCCGCCACCGGCATTTTCTAGTACCATAGTGACAATGAGCTCTGGGTTCTTAATCGGAGCAAAACCGGTAAACAACGCGTGATCGCGCAAGTGTTCGGCGATTTCATCGGCATTGTATTTTTCGTCTTCTGCTAAGCCAAATACCTGAGCGGTACCTGACTTACCGCCACTGACGTACTTAGTATCAGTAAAGGCTCTGCGAGCTGTTCCTTTTTTACCGTGGTTGACCAATCGCATACCTTCAATGGCCATATCCCAGAATCTCTCTTTGACCCCAACAATTGGTGGGTACGTTTCTATTTCTGACAGCTCTCTGGTTGCAAACTCTTCGCCGTTATTGATCGTTGCTCTGAGTAGGTGTGGTGCAATCACTTTGCCACGGTTAACGAGAACGGATGTTGCTTTCGCTATTTGCATTGGTGTCGCAGTCCAGTAACCCTGACCAATACCGACCGGAATCGTATCGCCTTGGTACCAAGGCACTCGGTGGCGAGTCATCTTCCATTCACGCGTTGGCATATTGGCTTTACTTTCTTCGTAAATATCAATCCCTGTGTAGTCGCCAAAACCGAACATCATCATCCAGCGTGAAATACGGTCTATACCCATATCGTAGGCAATTTGATAGAAGAAAGTATCGACCGACTCTTCAATCGATTTGACGATGTCGACTTTACCGTGCCCCCAAGAGAGCCAGTCACGAAATGGACGAGTCTTAGAATTTGGGATTTTCCAATAACCGGGATCGTTGCGTGTGGTGTAAGGTGTGACCACCCCTTCCTGAAGCGCCGCTACCGCCATAAAAGGTTTAATCGTCGACGCTGGTGGGTAGATACCTAAGGTTGCGCGGTTTACCAGTGGGCGGTTCTTGTCATTTAATAGTGCGCTGTATGCTTTACCAGAAATACCATGTACGAATGCATTTGGGTCATAACTTGGGCTAGAGACCATAGCTAAGACTCCGTTGTCTTTGGGATCGAGCACGACAGCACTACCACGGCGATCATCCAGTAACTCATGAATATAAAGCTGTAAGTCGATATCAAGGTTGAGCACGATATCTTTGCCCGGTACTGGCGGAACGTATTTTAGTGTGCGGATAACTCGTCCGCGGCTGTTTACTTCGACTTCTTGGTAACCTGCTGTACCGTGCAGCATATCTTCATAATAACGTTCAATCCCCAGCTTGCCGATATCACGCGTCGCTTGGTAATTGGCTTCTTTTTCTTCACGTGTCAGGCGCTCTATATCTTTATCGTTGATTCGTGAGACATAACCGATCACGTGAGTCAGAACTTCACCGTAGGGATAGTGCCTCTTGAGCGCGGCATTGATCGCAACTCCTGGAAAGTTGTGCTGATGAACCGAAAACTTAGCCACCTGCTCTTGAGTAAGCTGAGTTAACAGAGGAACGGACTTAAAGCGGCGCGTTTGTCGGCGCTCGCGGCTAAAACGTTCTACTTGCTCTGGCGTGATAGTTAAAATTTGCTGCAAACGACGAATGGTATCGTCCATATCGTCAACTTTTTCAGGGGTGATTTCGAGGCTAAATACTGGGCGGTTTTCCGCAAGCAACGTACCATTTCGATCGTAAATTAGGCCGCGATTGGGTGCGATAGGCACAACCTTGATTCGGTTGTCGTTTGAGCGAGTTTTGTAATCTTGGTATTGGTTGATCTGAATATTGTATAAGTTGGTAACCAATACTCCGACCAAGGCAACAATGCCAATGAAAGCGACAATAGCACGACTTCTAAACAGCCGTGCTTCTTCATGGTAATCCCTTATCTGGGTGCGCTTCCGTAACATTAATGGTTATTCTCGGTGGTAAGGGTGGTTCGCAGTGATGCTCCACGCTCGGTATAAGCTCTCAGCCATCACGATACGTACTAATGGATGAGGTAAGGTTAAGGCAGACAGTGACCAGCTTTGATCTGCTGCGGCTTTACATGCGGGCGCTAGGCCTTCAGGTCCACCGATAAGAATCGAGACATCTCTGCCATCAAGCTTCCAACTTTCTAATTGTTCCGCTAGCTGTGGTGTATCCCACTTTTTGCCCGGGATATCGAGAGTAACAATTCGATTGCCTTTTGGCACGGCGGCTAGCATAGCTTCGCCTTCTTTTTGCAGAATCCTTGCAATATCGGCATTTTTACCGCGTTTTCCTGCGGTGATTTCCACCAGTTCCAGCGGCATATCGTGAGGAAAACGGCGGCGATATTCTTGAAAGCCTTCTTCAACCCATTTGGGCATTTTTGTCCCGACGGCAATCAGCTGTATCTTCATTGCTTAGCCCCAGAGCTTTTCCAGTTGATACAACTCGCGTTGCTCTTCCTGCATCACGTGAACAATAGTATTACCCATATCCACAACGACCCATTCGCCCTCAGCTTCACCATCAATAGCGAGAGGCTCTAACCCTGCCAGTTTTGACTCTTTTGCAACGTGTTCAGCAATGGAAACAACATGGCGCTTTGATGTGCCAGTGCAGACGATCATAAAGTCGGTAATGCTTGATTTGCCCTGAACATCAATCGTTTGAATGTTTTGTGCTTTCATATCATCCGCTTTGTCAGCAAGGAAGTTGTTTAACTCATCAAATTGCAAGGTGTTGTCCTCGTTGGTGTTGTGCTCTGCACAGGATAGTCTCTTTTTCGGCGGCGAAGTATAACACGCTTTCTACAGCTGCACTTGCGCTAAGCATATCTCAGCACTCAACTGATGTAATAGTGGCCAACTAGGCTGTTCATACTGGGTCTTAGCCAATAGTTCAGCTTTAGTAAGTAACTGAAGCAATTGTATAATCTTTTCCGGTTGCAAGCGATTCAAAGCTAAAGAGTATAGTGGTCGCTTGGATTGCCAAATACGAAAGCTCTCAAATACCTGATTAAGAGGTTGCAATTTGGCTTGATTCGCCATGCTCAAAAGCTGCACTAGCTCTTTTTGAATGGTTCGAATCAGAATGACACTTTCGGTTCCTTCGGCTTCAAGCTGGCGTAAGATGCGCTGTGAACGCTTTGCTTTGCCTGCCAATAACGCATCGACCCAATGAAACGCGGTGAAGTGGTTGTGGCGACTGAGTGACTCTTCAAGTCTAACTAAGGTTAAAACCCCGTCAGGATAGAGCAGAGCTAACTTTTCCAAGCTTTGCGTCAGTGCAAATAAGTTTCCTTCGTGCCACTGAGCAAGCATTTGCACGGCTTCTTGATCTGGCTTAAGATGCAAAGCGCGGCATCTGGCCTGAACAAACTGTGGCAATCTTTGTAGGTCAGGGGTTAAACAGTTTACCCAGCAACCTTGGTTTGCAAGTGTTTTAAACCATTTAGCGTTCTCTTGCGCTTTGGTTAGTTTGCTGCCAATTACAACAAGAATGACATCGCTATGCAGTAGTTCAGAAACAGCGAGCAGCTCTTTGGCTATTGCTGCGTTGGTGCCTGTGTCAGGGAGTTCTAGTTCAATAATCTGTTTAGATGAAAATAAGCTCATCGCTTGGCAGCAGTCGTAAACGAGGCTCCAGTTAAACGAGTTATCGATTGCAAAACGATGCCGCTCTTCGAACCCTTGCACCAACGCCGCTTTTTGTATCGCTTGGCGGGATTCTTGGATTAGGAGAGGTTCATTCCCGAAAATGAGGTAAGTGGGATGGAGCTGCTTAGAGAGCTGCTCCATCAAACGATCGGCGAAAATTCGCATAGTGTCGGTTAGTTTACTGGTTGTTCAGAGGTGAGGCTATCTTGGCTTTCTTCGGCATAAAACGTTTTTACGCGGTACTGCTCTTCTTCCTCTTTGATCAAGGTTTCCGTCTCGTCTTCCAACTCCATGCTACCCGCTTCAATGTTTGCTTTTAGGCGTCCCATTTGACGGATAATTTGTGATGAGGCGAGTTTGCGCATTTCGTCTTCAATCATATCGCGTTCAACTGACTTTGCTAGGGCGGTCAGTGGGTTGTCCAGATAGCTACGTGTTACGCTCACGGCAAATGTTTTAGAGCCGAGATCGGGAATGGTCACGCGATATGAAGCGCGGAATGTGAGTTCTTTTTCAGCTGCGCGGGTGTTTTGGTAGAGCGAGAGTGTACGCTCACCAACGCCTTCACTTAGTAGGTGTAGGTTGGGAATGTTCGCTGCTGGCTGTACTACGTCTATTTCACTCATGCGTAGCTGTCCCTTCATCATGCGAGTGAATGTGCTGTATTGGTCGTAGCTGGTCAGTGACATGGTGTCTAACTCTTCAGGGATCGAGTAATCACCGCGTAAGTGGAAGCCACAGGCGGAAAGCAGGCTTGCCAAAAGCATAACACTGGTGAGTTTTACTAAAGACAACGAAATAAGACGCGATGCACAACGAAACATGGGTTTAGAGCTCTCGATTATTGGAATACTTATCTTAGGATTCTAATTCTAAATAAGAATATAAAACCATAAGATAAGTAAAGCAGGGTAAGGGTTTACCCTGCTTAAGACTTAGATTAGTGCGATTAGTTCGCAACACATTCTTAGTTAGCAACGATGTTGAGAAGTTTACCCGGTACATAGATAACTTTACGTACAGTAAGACCTTCAGTGAACTTCACCACGTTCTCATCTTTCAGGCCAAGCTCTTCAACATGCTCTTTAGTTGCGTCTGCTGCCACTGTCAGTTTCGCACGTAGCTTACCGTTCACCTGAACAACGATCGTCTTCTCGTCTTCAACCAGTGCTTTTTCGTCGAACGTTGGCCATACCGCGTTGTCGATGTTTGACTCACCTAGCGCAGCCCATAGCTCGTATGAAATGTGCGGAGTGATTGGGTAAAGCATTGCAACCACAGCTTTTAGCGCTTCATCAAGGATCGCACGGTCTTGCGCTGAGTCTTGTGGCGCTTTCGCTAGCTTGTTCATCAGTTCCATGATAGCCGCGATTGCTGTGTTAAATGTTTGGCGGCGAGCGATATCGTCAGTCACTTTAGCGATAGTCTTATGAACATCACGACGTAGTGCTTTTTGATCACCAGTTAGAGCTGAAGTATCAACGGCTTCTGCCGCACCTTTCTCTGCGTGTTCTTTCACTAGTTTCCAAACACGTTTCAGGAAGCGGTTCGCACCTTCTACGCCAGATTCTTGCCATTCAAGTGTCATGTCTGCTGGAGACGCAAACATCATGAATAGACGCACTGTATCAGCGCCGTACTTATCTACCATCTCTTGGGGATCGATACCGTTGTTCTTCGACTTAGACATTTTGATCATGCCAGAGTGAGTTACGTCACGACCTTGGTCATCTTTCGCTGAAGTGATACGGCCTTTACCGTCACGCTCTACAGCAACATCTGTTGGTGCAACCCATTCTTTACCGCCTTTGTCGTTCTCGAAGTAGAACGCGTCAGCCAATACCATGCCTTGACATAGTAACTGTTTGAACGGCTCGTCAGACGTTACGTAACCAGCGTCACGTAGCAATTTGTGGAAGAAGCGCGAGTAGAGTAGGTGCATACAAGCGTGCTCGATACCACCAATGTACTGGTCGACTGGTAGCCAGTAGTTGGCTTTTTCTGGATCTAGGATGTCGTCTGCTTGTGGACTGCAGTAACGTGCGTAGTACCAAGAAGATTCCATAAAGGTATCGAAGGTATCAGTCTCACGTAGAGCTGGATCGCCGTTGAAGGTTGTCTTCGCCCACTCTTTGTCGGCTTTGATTGGGCTAGTTACGCCGTCCATGACCACGTCTTCTGGAAGAATCACGGGTAGTTGGTCAGCAGGTACTGGGTGAACTTCACCGTCTTCAGTGGTTACCATTGGGATTGGCGCGCCCCAGTAACGTTGACGAGATACACCCCAGTCACGTAGACGGAAGTTAACTGTCTTCGTGCCTTTGCCTTCTGCTTCTAGCTTGGAAGCGATTGCATCAAATGCCGCTTGGAATTCTAGGCCGTCAAATTCACCAGAATCGAACAGGACGCCTTTCTCTGTATATGCCGCCTCAGAAACGTCTAGCTCGCCGCCGTCAACTGGTTTGATTACTGGCACTATGTCTAGACCGTACTTAGTTGCGAACTCGAAATCACGCTGGTCGTGTGCAGGTACGGCCATTACCGCGCCTGTGCCATAGTCCATTAGTACAAAGTTGGCTACGTACACAGGCACTTCGCGGCCGTTCAATGGATGAATCGCAGTAAGGCCTGTCGCCATACCTTTCTTCTCCATTGTCGCCAGTTCAGCTTCAGCAACTTTAGTGTTCTTACACTCTTCGATGAAGGCTGCTAACTCTGGGTTGTTTGCTGCGGCGATAGTTGCAAGAGGGTGACCAGCTGCGATGCCCACGTACGTTACACCCATAAGTGTGTCAGGACGCGTTGTGTAAACTTCTAGGTCTTGTTGACCTTTCACTTCAAACTTTAATTCAACACCTTCAGAGCGGCCAATCCAGTTGCGCTGCATGGTCTTAACCATTTCAGGCCAGCCATCGAGATTGTCTAGATCGTCCAGTAGCTCTTGAGCGTATTCAGTGATCTTGATAAACCACTGTGGAATTTCTTTTTGCTCTACAGGCGTGTCACAACGCCAGCAGCAGCCATCTTCAACCTGTTCGTTGGCCAGAACCGTTTGGTCGTTTGGACACCAGTTAACAGAAGATGTCTTCTTGTAAACTAGGCCTTTCTCGTAAAGTTTAGTGAAGAACTCTTGTTCCCAACGGTAGTACTCAGGGGTACAGGTTGCGAATTCACGGTTCCAGTCGTAACCAAAGCCTAATAGCTTAAGTTGGTTTTTCATGTACTCAATGTTTTCGTAAGTCCATGGTGCTGGTGCAGTGTTATTTTTTACCGCAGCATTTTCAGCAGGGAGGCCAAACGCATCCCAACCGATAGGTTGCATGACGTTTTTACCTTGTAGGCGTTGGAAACGAGAGACTACATCACCGATTGTGTAGTTGCGCACGTGCCCCATGTGAAGTCGGCCACTTGGGTAAGGGAACATAGAGAGACAGTAGAATTTTTCTTTATTTGGGTCTTCATTTACAACAAAAGTCTTGTTGTTATCCCAGTGCTGTTGAACTTTTTGTTCAATGTCTTGCGGGTTGTATTGTTCTTGCATCGATGATGTCCGGTTATCTTGGAATTTGTGAGTTCGGTTAGAACAGACTTAAATAGATCGTCATAGAATACCTAAAGCAAAGGTGCACAACAATAGCCAATCCATACTCTGCTAAGCTTTAGATGTTAAGCAGGCGACCGTGAGTCGACATATCATGTTGGTTTGTAGGATTCATTTCGGAGGTCAACGATGCCAAAAAGAAAAACAGGTTATGAAGAGATGCTGGAAGATGTGGTTGAAACGCTCAAGCACAGTCCAGATGAAGTTAATCATGTTATTGAAACTTCTGAGAAAGTAGCTCAAGCCGCCAATGATCTGACTAAAGATGAGTTAGCTTTGGTCTCTGCGTATGTCAAATCAGACTTAAAAGAGTTTGCTGAAAACTACGAAGAATCAAAGAGCGGACCGTTTTACTTAATGGTGGCAGACTCTATATGGCAGGGATTGTTAGAGATTACCGATCGAACTAAGGTGGAATGGATTGAGCTATTTCAAGATTTAGAACATCAAGGGCTTTATCAAGCTGGCGAGGTAATTGGCTTAGGGGTTTTAGTCTGTGATGAATGCGGTCATAAAACGCAATATAACCACCCGACCGTGATTACTCCGTGCACTCACTGTGGTAATAAAGGGTTTAGTCGTCAGGCGTTAAAACCTTAGAGCAAGGCATCGGCAGCTAGTACGTGCTCGACGTACAAAATCGATTACTTAGCTATCAGCGATTGTAACCAACAAGAATGATCAAAGACTTATTCTGATTGAGATTAAAAGGAGGAGTTGCATCCCCCCCTTCATATTGGCACCTTAGCGTCTAGCTCTCCAGCCAATCAGCAAACTCAACACGACCCAAATGTAAATCGGCCAAGTACCGAGTCGTCGATATAGCGTTTCACCATTTGTCGAGGTGACTTCAGCACGCAGAACCGCCGTTTCGAATTGTGGGATTTGCGCTGTAATATTACCTTTGTGATCAGTCACTGCTGTTATGCCGTTATTAGTGGCACGAATGACGGGTTTACCTAACTCCAAGGCGCGCATTCGCGCTATTTCCATATGCTGTAGCGGGCCTATCGAACGCCCGAACCAAGCATCGTTTGACAGGGTAAGAATAAAGTCGGTGTCGCGATTGGTATTTCGTCTTACTTGTTCATTAAAAATAATTTCGTAGCACAGTGCTGCTGCCATTTTTTTGCCATTGGCGCTGATATTAGGCTGAATAAATTCGCCGCGGCTAAACGAAGACATAGGTAGATTAAAAAATGGCGCGATTGGTCTGAGAATTTCTTCAAATGGAACAAACTCACCAAACGGCAGTAAATGGTGTTTATGATAGCGTAGGCTCATATCATAACGATAGTCACCGTTTGGGTTGTTACCTAATGTCAGTATGCTGTTATAGAACTGCTTATCTTCGCCTTGATTGATGATACCGGTTATCACTGCACTGTTATTCATGCGCGCGGCGGAATCTAGATTGGTCAAGAAAGATGAAATTTCGTATTCCAGGGCTGGAACGGCTGCTTCTGGCCAAACGATGATATCTGCGTCCCAGTTTTCGCGTGTCAGGTCTGTGTATCTCATTATGGTAGGCCAGCGCTGACTCGGCTTCCATTTGAGTTCTTGTGGAACATTGCCTTGAATGAGGGCAACTTTGGTGATTTTCTGAGGGTTAGGTGTTACCCATTGCGCTGACTTTAAGCCATACCCGGTCATAAAGATCACTGCAGGGACCAATAATAACACCCATTGGCGTTTTACACAGGCATAGGCGAACGAAGCTGCGCTGAGAACAACAAGTAATGTTATCAGCTCAACGCCACCAAGTGGGGCAAAGTTACCCATTGGGCTGTCTATCTGACTGTAGCCAAGCCACAACCAAGGGAAACCTGTCATTACCCAGCCACGTAGCCAGTCACAAATAAGCCACAACGCTGGTGCGGCTAGAATAAAGCGTGACTGTGTGGCTGCGGGGAAAAAGCGATTCAGGCTCCAAGTAAATAGGGCGCAATACAAGGCTAAGTAGCTGACCAACAAAGCCATAAGAAAAACACTGGCAACTTTTGGCATACCACCAAAAGTATCAATACTGACATGTACCCAACTGATCCCTGTCGCGAATTGACCCAGTCCCCAAGCGAAACCGATCCACAGTGCTCTTTTGGTGGATTGTTGATGAATTAACAGCAGTAAAATCGCCGGACTGATAAAAGCTAACGGCCAAAGCTGGTAAGGGGCAAATGAAAGTGTGGTGATAGCGCCAACAAAAACGGCCGCAAGCGGCCGTTTGAGGCGATGAAAAAGCGAATTTATCATCGTATAGTTCTACTTGACCCTGTATGGGATATTAGCGTTACTCATCGGTAGAGTTAGCAATGAGTTCTTCGTCAGGAATAGTGACCTGAAGTTGCATAACACGGCGGTTGTCTGCCGAGGTTACTTTGAAGCTGTAACCTTCAATTTCAACCACTTCGCCACGAGAAGGAAGATGACCAAATGCCGTCATAACCATACCGCCAACAGTGTCGACTTCTTCGTCGCTGAAAGAGGTACCAAAAGTATCGTTAAATTCTTCGATGGTGGTTAACGCTTTGACAGCAAAGGTGTGCTTGCTCAGCTTACGAATATCCAGCTCTTCTTCATCGTCGAATTCGTCTTCGATTTCACCAACGATTTCTTCTAAGATATCTTCAATGGTGACAAGGCCGGAAACACCGCCAAACTCATCGACTACAATCGACATATGGTAGCGTTCTTCGCGGAACTCCTTAAGTAGGCGATCAACTCGCTTACTTTCTGGTACCACGACGGCAGGGCGGATCACTTGTTCGATATCAAATGGTTCGCTGCCAGAACCTAAGTATTTTAGTAAGTCCTTTGCTAACAGAATACCTTCAACATGGTCTTTATCTTCACTGATCACGGGATAGCGTGAGTGCTGAGCATCAGTGATGAGGTTAATTAAAGTGTCTAAATCGTCACTACGATCAACCGTTACCATCTGAGAGCGCGGCAACATAATGTCACGTACGCGCATCTCTGAAATCTCCATGACGCCCTCAAGCATGTCGCGGGTGTCGTGGTCGATCAGGTCATTTTCTTCAGAGTCGCGGATAACATCTACAAGCTCTTGGCGGTCTTTTGGTTCACCTTGGAAAAGTTGACCTAGGCGTCCGAAGAAGGACTTTCTACTCGGACCTTCAGATTTTTCTTTCTTACCTTCTAGAGACGAGGGCGAATTGTCGTCGTTCATTGTTTCTCATTTAAGTAACGCTATCAAATGTGTGATAGCTCACATTGATAGTATTGAGTTTAAAAGCTTGTCAATACTACTCTTTTTCATCAATGTAGGGGTCTTTAAAACCCATACCTTGCATGATTTCTGTTTCGAGTGACTCCATCTCTTCGGCTTCGTCATCCTCGATATGATCATAACCTAGCAGATGCAAGCTACCATGTACAACCATATGCGCCCAATGAGCAATCAAGGGCTTATTTTGTTCTTGCGCTTCTCGCTCAACGACTTGACGGCAAATAACAAGATCACCGAGTAAATCCATTTCAATACCAGGTGGCGCCTCAAATGGGAAAGAGAGCACATTGGTGGGCTTATCTTTGCCGCGGTACTCATGGTTGAGCTGTTGGCTCTCTTGCTCATCAACCACTCTAATCGTGAGTTCCGCCTGTTTTTGAAATGGTAGGATGGTTTTATCTAACCAGGTTTGAAACTCTTGTTCGCTGGGTAGATCTTGTTCATTTTCGACTGCAATTTGGAGATCGAGTTCAATACTCATCACTTACCTTCGGCTGCTTCAGCTTGTACTTGTTTAGAAAGCTCAGCTTTGGCAGTTTCTAGCAGCTTAGCTTCGCGTTCTTCGCGGCGTTTTTTCTCAAACTCTTTGCGTTCTTTCTGATCTTTCGCTTCCCACTTCTCATAAGCGTTAACGATGCGCGCAACCACAGGGTGGCGAACGACATCATCAGACTGGAAGAAGTTAAAGCTGATATCATCCACTTCACTTAATACTTCAATTGCGTGGCGTAGACCTGACTTGGCGCCGCGTGGTAAGTCAATCTGAGTGATATCACCGGTGATGACTGCGCGCGAGTTAAAGCCGATACGGGTTAGGAACATCTTCATCTGTTCGACAGTGGTGTTCTGACTTTCATCTAAAATAATGAATGCATCGTTCAGAGTGCGACCGCGCATATAAGCAAGCGGAGCAACTTCAATCACGTTTCGTTCAATCAGCTTTTCTACTTTCTCGAAGCCGAGCATTTCGAACAGCGCATCGTAGAGCGGACGCAAATAAGGATCGACTTTTTGGCTCAAATCACCAGGTAGGAAACCGAGTTTTTCTCCCGCCTCAACGGCTGGACGAGTGAGCAAGATACGGCGGATTTCTTGACGCTCTAACGCATCGACCGCTGCTGCAACCGCCAGATAAGTTTTACCTGTGCCTGCGGGGCCAACACCAAACGTAATGTCGTGTGTGACCATGTTCATTAAATATTGGCCTTGGTTAGGTGTGCGAGGTTTGATGACGCCTTTTTTGGTCTTAATAAAGACTTCTTTACCATGCTCAATACTGGACTCTAAATCTTGGTCTAATACGCCAGTCTCTTTGATCGCGAGATGAAGCTCATCCGGTTCAATATCGGGAATATTGCCACGCACTGGCGCGGTATTGACGTAAAGCGTTTTGATGATTTCGAGCGCAGCAGCGCTAGTATGAGGCTTGCCTACGATGGTAAAGAAGTTGCCACGGTAGCTAATTTCAATACCTAAACGGCGTTCAAGATGCTTAATGTTGTCATCGAAAGGACCGCACAGACTTGCTAAGCGGCGGTTATCAGAAGGTTCTAGATTGATTTCTAGAGTTACAATTTTATTGCTCAAAGTTGCCTCTCAAAATAGGCCATTTGTAAGAAGCCCGATTTAGACCGGGCTTCCAATGGCGATCGTTACCTATCTATAAGATGGTAACTTCTATCGCTATTTTCAAGCTTAAGGCGTAAAAGTCGCTACACCTAGCTCATCTTCGCGTTTGGTTCTTGCCATCATTTGCGTTGGTGAAATCATTGTGCGTAGATCCATATCTTTTTCAGTACGAACCAAATCACCACGCAGAGAGTTGGCAAATACGTCTGTGATCTTCACATCAACGAATTGACCAATTAGATCAGCGCTACCTTCGAAGTTCACCACACGGTTATTTTCGGTACGTGCGCGAAGTTCCATTAGATTCTTTTTCGAAGGGCCTTCAACAAGAACGCGTTGCTCAGTACCAAGCATTAGGCGAGAGTAGCGCATGGCTTGAGCGTTAACCACTTGCTGAAGCTCGTACAAACGTTCTTTCTTGGTCTGTTCGGATAGATCGCATGGGTAGTCTGCCGCGGGTGTACCTGGACGTGGAGAGAAGATAAAGCTAAAGCTCATATCAAAATCCACATCTTTGATCAGTTTCATTGTCGCTTGGTGATCCATATCCGTTTCTCCAGGGAAACCAACAATGAAGTCAGAACTGATCTGAATATCTGGGCGAGCTTTACGCAGTTTACGAATGATCGACTTGTACTCGATACCTGTGTGTGGACGCTTCATCATAGTCAAAATGCGGTCACTACCACTTTGTACTGGTAGGTGCAGGAAGCTCACAAGCTCAGGAGTGTCTTCGTAGACTGCAATGATGTCGTCAGTAAACTCTAGCGGGTGGCTAGTGGTGAAACGAATACGGTCAATGCCATCGATTGAGGCCACAAGGCGTAGCAGCTCGGCAAACGAACAAATCTCGTCATCGTGTGTTGCGCCGCGATAAGCATTGACGTTTTGACCTAATAGGTTGACTTCACGTACACCCTGCTCTGCAAGTTGGGCGATTTCATAAAGAACATCATCCATTGGACGGCTTACTTCTTCACCACGCGTGTAAGGTACAACACAGTAGGTGCAGTACTTAGAACAACCTTCCATAATTGAAACGAATGCCGTTGCACCTTCCGCACGTGGCTCTGGCAAACGGTCAAATTTTTCAATTTCAGGGAAAGAGATATCCATTACCGGCGCGTCATTTGATTGAGACTGTTTGATCATCTCTGGTAGACGGTGCAAAGTTTGTGGGCCAAAGATAACGTCAACAAAAGGGGCACGTTCACGAATGTGATCACCTTCTTGTGTCGCGACACAGCCACCGACGCCGATAACCACGCCTTCTTTCTTATCTTTTAGTGTTTTCCAACGACCAAGCTGGTGGAATACTTTTTCTTGTGCTTTTTCACGGATAGAACAGGTATTAAGTAGTAATACATCTGCCTCTTCTGGCTCTTCTGTCAGCTCATAGCCGTTCGCAGCGTTCAGTAGATCGGCCATCTTAGATGAATCGTATTCGTTCATCTGGCAGCCCCAGGTTTTAATTAGCAGTTTCTTACTCATTTTGTTCGCTCGATCGTTAGTTTAAATTAAGGGAGCAAATCGCCCAGTGTTTCCAGTGTGCCATCATATTTTAGTGTCATTGATGACTGAATTTTATGCCTAGCAAGTGGCAAGCGGCGTATTGTACTGCTTTCAATACCGACTGACTAGTGCTGCGGCAAAATCTAATCTAAGCGTTATCAAATAAGGGTTTGCCCATGTTGCTCATGAGGTTTTTGGTTACATTTTAGTAATCAGAACGTACAATAAAAAACAGTCAATGAATCAACTAATTGAAGTACAAATTATGACCAAGTTTGATGTTGCAGTGATTGGTGGAGGTATGGTTGGCGCCGCGACGGCCATCGGTTTTGCCCTGCAAGGAAGAAACGTCGTTGTCGTTGAGGGGAGTGCCCCTCAAGCTTTCTCTCCACAACAAGAGATGGATATTCGAGTCTCTGCCATCTCGGAACATTCTGTGGCCGTTTTAAATCGGCTTGGTGCTTGGTCGGCGATTGAACGTATGCGAGTCTGCCCGTATCGCCGTTTAGAAACGTGGGAGCACCCTGAATGCCGGACACGCTTTCACTCAGATGCATTGCAGATGGAGCAACTGGGTTATATCGTCGAAAACCGATTGATTCAGTTGGGATTATGGCAGCAGCTCGTACAATTTGAAAATATCGAACTGTATTGTCCAGATAGATTGGAAAACATCGAGTTTGGTGATGTAAATCGAGTGGTATTAGCGTCAGGTGAGTGTTTTGAGGCATCTTTGATTGTTGGAGCCGATGGAGCAAACTCCAAAGTACGTCAACTGGCTGGGATAGGCATAACCGCTTGGGATTACCGCCAACACTGTATGCTCATCAACGTTCAAACTGAATTAGCTCAGCAAGATATTACATGGCAGCAATTTACATCCACTGGGCCTCGTTCATTTTTACCTCTTGCTTCATTACCCTCTCAATCGGAAGGGGGGCAGGGATCGCTAGTTTGGTACGATAGTCCAAAACGTATCAGGCAGCTTTGCGCCATGAACAATGATCAACTAAGAGAAGAAATCTTGGTTCACTTTCCTAGTGAGTTAGGGGAGATCAAGGTGTTGCAGTTTGGCTCATTCCCATTGACGCGTCGCCATGCTCAAACCTACTTTAAACGACAATGCGTTCTCGTGGGTGATTCGGCACATACCATCAATCCTTTGGCAGGCCAGGGAGTCAATCTAGGTTTTAGAGATGTGGAAGTCTTACTCGAAGTAAGTGCAGGCGTATCATCACTGAATGAGTCAATATTGCGCTGGTATGAGCACAAGCGCCGACCAGATAACCTGGTGATGCAATCTGGAATGGATTTTTTCTACAAAGGATTCAGTAATGAGATAGCCCCTTTGAAGTTGGTGCGTAACGCAGCATTGAAACTGGCTGACAACGCTGGGCCACTAAAAACTCGTGTGCTTAAGTATGCACTCGGCTTAAATTAGTTGTTTACTATCTAAAAAACAAAAACGCAGCCAACTGGCTGCGTTTTTCGTTGCGCTAAGTAGCTATTAATTACTTAGTGACACGAAGTACTGGTGTTTCACCAACAGTCACAGAACCAGAAAGCTTGTTCAGCTCTTTGATTTCGTCCATGTTAGAGATAACAACAGGAGTCAGAGTAGACTTCGCTTTTTCTTCTAGAAGAGCGAGATCGAATTCGATGATAGTGTCACCAGCTTTCACTGATTGACCTTCTTCAGCGATACGTTTGAAGCCTTCACCTTTCAGTTCAACGGTATCGATACCGAAGTGAACGAATAGCTCAACACCGTCGTCAGACTCGATAGAGAAAGCGTGGTTAGTTTCAAAGATCTTACCGATAGTACCGTTTACAGGAGCTACCATCTTGTTGCCAGCTGGTTTGATAGCGATACCGTCACCAACGATTTTCTCAGCGAAAACAACGTCTGGCACGTCTTCGATATTTACGATTTCACCAGATAGAGGTGCGATGATTTCGATTGCACCTGCATCTGCGCTGTCGTCAGATACTAGCTTCTTAAGTTTGTCAAACAGACCCATTGTGTCATGCTCCTAACGTTTTATTTAATTCTGTCGAATTATAGTATACCAATCTCAGAAAATAGACGACAAATTTTGCCGTCTATCTCATTGGAATTAACTAATTATTGAGTTTTCTCTGCGATGAATTTTTCTACCACAGCTTCAATTTCTGCCGCTGTCGGTAGCGAAAGTGCTTCTTCAGCCATTGCTTTCACTTCAGCAAAGTTAGAGTTACGGATCACTTTCTTCACTTTAGGAATTGAAATTCCGCTCATTGAGAACTCATCTAGGCCCATACCAAGTAGCAGTAGTGTCGCACGCTCATCACCTGCAAGCTCACCACACATACCCGTCCATTTACCTTCAGCGTGAGACGCGTCGATAACTTGTTTGATAACGGTTAATACTGCTGGAGATAGTGGGTTGTATAGGTGAGAAATCATCTCGTTACCACGGTCCACTGCGAGTGTGTACTGAGTTAGATCGTTAGTACCAATAGAGAAGAATGCTACTTCTTTCGCTAGGTGGTGTGCGATCGCTGCTGCTGCAGGCGTCTCAACCATTACACCAATTTCGATGTTTTCGTCGAATGCTAGACCTTCAGCGCGAAGTTCAGCTTTGTACTCTTCGATGGCGCTCTTCAGTTCACGGATCTCTTCAACCGAGATAATCATTGGGAACATGATACGAAGCTTGCCGTGTGCAGACGCACGTAGAATACCGCGTAGCTGATCACGAAGAATTTCACGACGGTCTAAGCTGATACGTACTGCGCGCCAGCCTAGGAACGGGTTCATCTCTTGTGGTAAATCCATGTATGGTAGATCTTTGTCACCACCAATATCCATAGTACGGATAATAACCGCTTCACCGTTCATTGCTTCAGCAACGTCTTTGTACGCTTGGTACTGCTCTTCTTCTGTAGGAAGTGCATCACGGTCCATAAATAGGAACTCAGTACGGTACAGACCAACACCTTCACCGCCGTTACGCAGGATACCGTCACAGTCTTTTACCGTACCAATGTTACCGCATACTTCCACGCGGTGACCGTCAGTTGTTTCAGCGTGAAGGTCTTTTAGCTTGGCCAGCTCTTCTTTTTCAGCAATGAATGCCGCTTTAACTGCTTTTGCTTCTTCAAGCTCAGCATCAGATGGGTTGATAACGATTTTATTGTTCATCGCATCAAGAATCAGCATGTCGCCATTCTTAACTTGTTTAGTAATGTCGTTAGTGCCCACGATAGCAGGAAGCTCAAGAGAGCGAGCCATGATAGAGGTGTGAGATGTACGACCACCGATATCACAAGCAAAACCAAGAACGTAGTCTAGGTTAATCTGTGCAGTTTCTGATGGTGTTAGGTCGTAAGCAACTAGGATAACTTCTTGATCGATATCGCTTAGAGATACGATGTTGATACCTAGAGCATTTTTAACAAAACGTGTACCAATATCGCGGATATCTGTGGCACGTTCTTTTAAGTATTCGTCGTCTAGAGACTCTAGAGCTGATGCTTGCTCTTCGATAACCGTGTGGATCGCGTTATCAGCGTGCATCTTGTCGTTTTTAATCAGCGCTAGGATTTCTTCCTCTAGCTCTTCGTCTTCAAGAAGCATGATGTGACCTTCAAAGATCGCTTCTTTCTCTTCACCGAAGGTTTCAAGTGCTTTCTGCTTGATTGTTTCTAGCTGAGCAGATGATTTGTCACGCGCTTCAAAGAAACGTGCAACTTCTGCTTCTACTTGATCATCAGAAATAGTGTTTGTGTTTAGGACAATTTCATCTTCTTGAAGTAGTAGTGCTTTACCGATAGCAATACCAGGAGATGCTAGGATGCCTGAAATCATAGCCTTACCTTAAATTGGTCAACTTTAAAACGGGAAAAATGAGTGCGCTAACGAATATTTGTAGCTTATATTTTGGCCTATTTCCAACAAAGCCATTTTGCTTTCACAAAATGGCTTTGAAAATAGGAGACCGGATTAGTGTAGTTGGTCCATTAGAGCAACTAGGTGGTCTACAGCTTGTTTAGCCTGTGGGCCTTCAGCTGAGATAGAAACTACTGTACCTTTAACTAGGCCAAGAGTTTGTAGTTTGAAAAGGCTCTTAGCGCTAGCGCTTTTACCGTTAGAAGTCACAGTGATGTCCGCATCAAATGCTTTAGCTTCTTTTACGAACTGTGCAGCTGGACGAGTGTGAAGGCCGTTTTCTGCAGTGATTTCTACTTGCTTCTCGTACATGTTATATACCCCAATTGATTTATATTTTGATAGTTTCTCAACCAAACTTAGCTTAACCGTAAATGGACTATTCTGCTAGATGAAGAACGCGCATTTCGTGTCATAACTGATATTGGTTGCAAATTACACAATTGCGACGCCAGTCTATGCTGTTGTTCACAATTGATAAGAATTCTTATCTAGTCTTTATTTTGCAGCTAGAAATAAAACATTCCCGATATTACCAAAGGTGGGGCAGGGATCAACAAAAAAGCCCCATTTAGGGGCTTTTTTGGACGAAAAATTGATTTGACAACATATTATTGTTGGTTTTCTTTCTCGGTAAAGATACCTGCAAATAGAGCGGTACTTAGGTAACGTTCGCCTGAGCTAGGCAGGACTGTTACGATTGTTTTCCCTTCAAATTCAGGTAGTTCTGCTAGGCGGTTAGCTGCGACTACAGCAGCGCCTGATGAGATGCCTGCTAGGATACCTTCCTCTTCCATCAGGCGACGAGCCATTGCAATCGCTTCTTCAGAAGTCACGGCTTCAACACGGTCAACGAGCTCTAAATCCAAGTTGCCTGGGATGAAACCTGCACCGATACCTTGAATTTTGTGTGGTGCTGGTTGAATTTCTTGACCCGCAAGTGCTTGAGCAATAACTGGTGACTCTGCAGGTTCAACAGCGACAGAGACGATGTTTTTGCCTTTTTCACCTTTAATGAAGCGGCTTGTACCTGTGATTGTACCGCCAGTACCTACACCCGCAACGAACACATCAATTTCACCGTCTGTTGCTTCCCAGATTTCAGGGCCAGTCGTTTTTTCGTGAATTTGTGGGTTCGCTGGGTTGTTGAATTGTTGAAGCAGTAAGTATTTATCAGGATTGCTTGCAACGATTTCTTCTGCCTTAGCAATCGCACCTTTCATCCCTTTCGCAGCTTCTGTCAGCTCAAGGTTTGCGCCTAATGCTTTAAGTAGCTTACGACGCTCAAGGCTCATTGATTCAGGCATAGTTAAAGTTAACTTGTAACCACGAGCAGCTGCGACAAAAGCCAGAGCGACACCTGTGTTACCACTGGTCGGTTCTACAAGCTCAACACCTGGTTTTAAAGTGCCTGCCTTTTCCGCTTCCCAAATCATGTTCGCGCCGATACGACATTTAACACTGAAGCTTGGGTTACGCGCTTCAATTTTTGCGAGCACTTTACCGTTACTCACTTTGTTTAGGCGAACTAGAGGAGTGTTACCAATAGTTTGAGAGTTGTCTTCGTAGATTTTGCTCATGGGGCGATCCTTCATCTCTGTTTCTAATCTACTTCAAGCCAAGCTTCAAATAGACGCAGTTATTATCAAAAGTTTGTAGTGTAGAGATTAGGCTAGGTTAAAAAACGAGAAAAGGATTAAATAGTTATATGATATGAAAGGGAGAGAATTGATTATGGTCTCTCCCTATAGACCGCTTCTAGCTGAAACCAGATGGAATATTTCTGCCAGATGCACCTCGTGTTAGTTATCTTTAGCTAGCAAGCTTAGCATTCAGCCATCTCGCTGCACACTAAGGCTTCTTAAACTCTGCTACCCACATTGACGTTGCCCCGCAAACCGCAACTGGCATGACAATCAAATTAAGAATTGGAATTGTGGTGAAAACAGAGACCAAAGCTCCAAAAGCATAAGCCTTGCCTTGTTTTTGTTTCAAATTGTTACGCATGTCGTTAAATGGGACTTTGTGATTATCGAATGGATAATCACAGTATTGAATAGCCAAAATCCATGCTGTGAAAATAAACCAGAGGAAAGGCCCAATCGTCTGTCCCAATGCAGGTATGAGTAGTAACAAAAACAGACCTATAGCTTTGGGCAACACATAAATGAGCTTACGCCACTCACGAGCGAGAATTCGTGGTGTGTCTTTAATAACAGCTATCATCCCTTGTTCGTTGACCTTTTGCATCGTCAAATGCTCTTCAACTTTCTCTGCAAGCAAACCGTTAAATGGCGCGGCGATAAAATTGGCCAAGGTACTAAAGAAGTAGGAAAAAGTAGCAAGGATGGTTAGTACCAGCAATGGCCACAAAATATAGCTCAGCCAGGACAAAAAATCGGGTAGCTGGCCGAGAAGCTGGCCAATCCATACATCGAGATTGGAAAATAAGTAGTAAAGCGCACCTCCGACCAAAATGATATTGGCGAGGAGTGGCAAGATAACGAATTGGCGAATTCCTGGAGTGCGCGCCAGTTCTATTCCGTGAAGGAAGTAGCCGAAGCCAGAACGCTGTCTAATCTGTGTATTCATATTTTTCTTTTGTGATGTAAAAACGAACGTTTTCTATCTTAACAAGAAAAAAGCGTGTTCAAAATCACAACATTGCGGGAACTTCTCACATTAATTTGTTCTAAAACAGGGGCGAGTTTTGGTAGAGTAACTCAAAGTCAGATTTAAACAGATTCGAATAACACGCTTATATCGAGCAAATGAGAGCTAAAAATGCAGGAACTGCGATTTGTACTCATAATTGTTGGTGCACTAGCGATTGCCGCTTTGCTGTTCCACGGTTTATGGACGAGTAAAAAAGAAGGGAAAGCCAAATTTGGTAGTAAGCCAATCGGTAAGTTGGATGTTGAGAGTGAAGATCCGGATGTCGTCCCTGAGCGCGCCTTTTCGCCTGAAGATGATTTTGAAATCATCAAGAAAGAGCGTAAAGAACCAGGTTTTGTTGCTCAAGATGAGGTGTTGGCGGATCCGTTAATCGACAATTATCAAGACCCTCAAGCGTTATCTGAACTCGATGAGATTGAGGTAGATGTTCCTTCGTTCTCGACTAAGTCTATCGAAGAAACCGACGACCTTATCGAGTCGCCTCTCGAACCCGTGTCAGAGCCAGTTGCTGCTGAAGTCACTCATGCTCCAGAAGCAACGACAGAGGCTAAACAAGAACAAGAAGATGCACCACTCGAAGTGATTGTGCTCAACGTGCACTGTGCTGGCGAAGAGCCATTTGTCGGGACTAAGCTGTTTGATAGTATGCAACAAAATGGCCTGATCTATGGCGAAATGGATATATTCCACCGCCATGCAGATTTATCAGGAACAGGCAAAGTGCTATTTAGCGTGGCAAATATGATGCAGCCAGGCACATTAAATCATGATGATCCGGCAACCTTTACCACTAAAGGTATTTCGTTCTTTATGACAATGCCTTGTTTCGGTGACGCCGAGCAAAACTTTAAGTTAATGCTTAAAACGGCTCAACAGATTGCTGACGATTTGGGCGCGAATGTATTAGATGACGCGCGCAATTTGATGACGCCTAACCGTTTAGACAGCTACCGGGCTCAAATTCAAAAGTTTAAGGCCGCGCAACAAGCCTAAAAAAACTGATATTTTAAAAGGCTCCATTTGGAGTAATGCCGATCAGTTAAG
>NZ_JXXV01000002.1 GCF_000967545.1 Vibrio galatheae
CGTCCGCTCCGCCACTTATTTAAAAGCCCGTTACTTATGTAACGGGCCTTTTGCATTTTAGAACGCTTTGCACCAAGAGCGGCTCCGTCATGCGAGAGTGTAGAACGAGCTTGCCTCTATTTTTCGTTCAAGTCCCAATCATATTCATAACTAAACTTGCCACTTAGGCTCGATAGCTCAGGGCGATATTTAGCTAGGTGTTGAACTAACCCTTGTTTGTTACCAAAGTCATCGGCAAACCAGTCATAGATCGATGACAGCTGAGTCTTACCATTTGATAGAAGTACGCCCTTATCGCTATTGATGAACTCCTTTGCGGCTTTATCTAGTAGCTGCTCAGTATTTTCGGCGGTGAAAGCTTGGCTTTGTAAGTTGGGGCAACCAAGACTTGCGCAGTTAACCGCGTAATGCGTTCTAGGATCGTTCCAGATTGGGCGAAGAATTCTGTGTTCAATATCATTAAGGCTTAGATCTTTGCCTGCGACTTTAATGACACCATCTTCCCAAGGTCCAAAGCTAAATAAACCACCGAGCTTAGTAATGGATTCGATTGGATAGGCATTCAATATCAGTTGGACAGTAATCGCATTATACAGGTTGACCCAATAAGCATACTGTTCTCTTGAGGAGTAAGCTCTCGGATCAATCTTTGAAAGTGAATCAATATACTGATTTAACTTAAGCTTGTCTTGGTGAGAGACGGAAGCGTATTTAACTAACGTATAGTCGCCATCTTTGATCAAATAGCTGTCGAGAAATGACTGCCACTCTTGGTGCGAAATTGTCGCGCTATTACTTGAGTTTGATGAATGCCAAAAAGGCCAGAGATCGGATTTTGGTGCAGCGACAATATGAAAAGATATAAAAGTGAGTAACAAAGTAACGATGCGTGTCATTAGCTTAAGCCTTTTAATAGAAATTGCTTTCACAACTAGACCTTCCTAACAGAGAGTTTGTTTCGCCGCAAACAAAAAAGGTTAGCCGAGGCCAACCTTTCATCTGTCAAATTACTAGCTCTATCTATTTAAGGAAGCTTGGGATGTCTGCTTCATAGGCGGCAATTTTATCTTCGTGTTGCAGCGTTAGGCCAATATTGTCTAAACCGTTGAGTAGGCAATGGCGACGGAACTCATCTATTTCAAATGAGTACTCCTTGCCATTCGCTCTTACTTTGTTTGCTTCAAGGTCGACTTCTACCTCTGCGCCTTCGTTGGCTTCAACAAATTGGAAAATCTCATCAACTTCTTGTTCGGTTAGGCGAACAGGAACCATCTGGTTGTTGATCGAGTTACCGTAGAAAATATCGGCAAAGCTTGGAGCAATCATGGCTTTAATACCGTAATCAGCCAGCGCCCAAGGTGCGTGTTCACGAGATGAACCACAACCAAAGTTTTCACGAGCTAGCAAGATTGAAGCGCCTTGGTAACGCGGAACATTCATGACAAACTCAGGATTGGGTTGCTCTCCTGCATCATCAAGGAAGCGCCAGTCGTGGAATAGGTGTTTACCGAAGCCTAGACGAGAAACCTTTTGTAGGAACTGCTTAGGGATAATGGCATCGGTATCAACGTTCGCTGCATCTAGAGGAACAACTAAGCCTGTGTGTTGTTTAAAACCTGACATGTGTTTCTCTCCTTAATCCAACTCACGAATATCAACAAAGTGGCCCGCAATTGCAGCGGCGGCTGCCATCGCTGGGCTCACTAGATGGGTACGACCATCACGACCTTGGCGTCCTTCAAAGTTACGGTTTGAGGTCGATGCGCAGCGCTCATGTGGACCTAGGCGGTCATTATTCATCGCGAGACACATAGAACAACCTGGTAGACGCCATTCAAAGCCTGCGTCTTTAAAGATCGCATCCAAGCCTTCGGCTTCTGCTTGTGCTTTTACTTGCTCAGAGCCAGGAACAATAAGCGCTTGTACGTTATCAGCTACTTTACGACCTTTCGCTACCGCCGCTGCTGCGCGCATATCTTCGATACGTGAGTTAGTACAAGAGCCGACGAAGACTTTGTCTACTTTGTAGTCTGATAGTGCTTTGCCCGCCTCTAGACCCATATAAGCCAATGCTTTTTCTGCAGAAGCCTTCTCTACTGGATCAGAAAAGTTTTCTGGGCTAGGAATTGGCTCATCAACGGCGATAACCTGACCTGGGTTGGTGCCCCAAGTGACTTGTGGTTTGATATCTGCGGCGTTCAGAGTAACAACAGCATCAAACTCGGCATCGTCATCTGTTTTTAGTGTTTGCCAGTATTCGATTGCAGCTTCTAGGTCTTGGCCTTGAGGCGCAAACTTACGGCCTTTGATGTATTCGAAGGTGGTTTCATCTGGTGCGATTAGACCCGCTTTCGCGCCTAATTCAATTGCCATATTACACACCGTCATACGACCTTCCATCGTGAGATCGGTAATGGCTTCGCCACAGAACTCGACCACATAGCCAGTGCCGCCCGCCGCCGTTGTTTTGCCGATAATGGCTAATACAATGTCTTTGGCTGTGATACCCGGAGCAACCTTGCCTTTAACTTCGATCTTCATTGTTTTGGCGCGAGCTTGTTTCAGCGTTTGTGTCGCAAGAACGTGCTCAACTTCAGAAGTACCAATACCAAATGCTAAAGAGCCGAATGCACCATGGGTTGCGGTATGTGAGTCACCACACACAATGGTCATACCCGGTAGAGTAATGCCTAACTCAGGCCCCATAACGTGCACAATACCTTGATATTTGTGGTTAATGTCGTAAAGAGTCACACCAAACTCTTGGCAGTTTTTTGATAGCGTTTCCATTTGGATACGCGCCATCTCACCAGATGCGTTGATGTCTTTCGTTTGCGTCGAAACATTGTGGTCCATGGTCGCAAAAGTCTTGCTGACTTGGCGAACTTTGCGGCCTTTCTCGCGTAAACCATCAAAAGCCTGCGGCGAGGTAACTTCATGCACTAGGTGGCGGTCGATGTATAAAATCGGGTTCTCGCCTTCAGCGGCTACCGCAACGTGTGCGTCGTAGACTTTTTCGTATAGTGTTTTGCCCATCATCACATTCCTGTGTGAGACTCCCAACAACGGCTTGTCGGGAGCAAATAATTATTATTAATTGATTAAGAATTTAAAATGTACTCAGCGATCTTGTCGCCCATTTCAGAGGTCGAAAGCGCAGGCTTGTCTCCAGAAAGGTCGCCTGTTAATTCGCCTGCCGAGAGTGCTTTAGAAACCGCAGTTTCAATGTCTTGTGCTGCCTCTTCTTCGCCTAAGCTGTAACGAAGCATGAGGGCTGCCGACAAGATTTGAGCTACAGGGTTCGCAATGTTTTTGCCAGCAATATCCGGTGCACTGCCGCCTGCTGGTTCGTACAGGCCAAATTTACTTTCGTTGAGAGAAGCCGATGGCAGCATGCCCATAGAGCCAGTGATCATGGCACACTCATCTGAGATGATGTCGCCGAAGATGTTGGAACAAAGCATGACATCAAATTGAGAAGGATCTTTGATCAACTGCATAGTCGCGTTGTCAATATACATATGTGATAGTTCAACATCCGGGTAGTCTTTCGCGATCTCTTCAACCACTTCACGCCATAGAATTGAACTTTGCAGTACGTTGGCTTTATCGATAGAGCAGACTTTCTTGCGACGTAGACGAGCAGATTCAAAGGCAATCTTTGCAATACGCTCGATTTCGAAACGGTGATAAACCTCGGTATCGAAAGCTTTTTCATTTGCGCCTTCGCCTTCACGTCCTTTGGGTTGACCGAAGTAGATCCCACCAGTTAACTCGCGAACCACAACAATATCAAACCCTTTCTCTGAAATATCGGCGCGCAAAGGTGAGAATGCTTCTAAGCCTTTATGGATTTGAGCTGGGCGCAGGTTACAGAATAGTTGGAAATGCTTACGCAGTGGCAGTAGCGCGCCACGTTCTGGTTGGTCGTTTGGCGGTAGATGCTCCCATTTAGGGCCGCCAACTGAGCCAAATAGTACTGCGTCTGATTCTTCACACGCTTTGACTGTGCTGTCGGGTAGTGGGCAGCCGTGATTATCAATAGCGATACCCCCCACATCATGCTCGTCACGAGCAAATTCAATACCGTGTTTCTTTTCTATAGCGTCGAGCACCTTGTGTGCCTGAGCCATGACTTCTGGGCCAATACCATCACCAGGAAGGATGGCAATTTTGTAAGATTTGTCTGTCATGTTAATCCTTGAATCTTTTTATATTTTTCTCAAGGGACGACTCGCGTCCCTTGAGTCTTTTATCTTTATACTGTTGCAATTTTTTTCTGTTTGATTTCTGCAATCTTATCCGCGCGATGAATGCTATTGATTACATGCAATAGTGCTTGGCCTGACGCTTCGACAATATCGGTAGAGACACCAGTTCCATGGTATTTTCTACCTTTGTAGTTAGCAATGATATCGGCTTGACCTAAACCGTCTTCACCTTCGCCTTTCGCCGTTAAATCAAACTTATCTAGCACAATATCATATCCCGTTAAGCGATAGATACACTGATAAAGTGCATCGACTGGCCCATTACCTACCGCCGCTTCACATTTCTCTTCATCACCACATAGTAGCTTGATACTTGTAGTAGCCATAACACTACCTGATTGCACACTTAGGTAGTTCAGTTTGTAGAAATCATCTTCTTCGCGAAGGTTCGAGAAGTGCATTAAGGCTTCTAGGTCGTAGTCAAACACTTGACCTTTGCGGTCAGCTAGTTTCAAGAAATCTTCGTACAGTGCGTCTAGGTTGTACTCATCTTCGTTATAGCCCATGGTATCCATATGACTCTTCACCGCCGCACGACCACTACGACTGGTTAGGTTGAGCGCTTGATTCTTAAGGCCAATAGACTCAGGAGTCATTATTTCATAGGTGTTTTTGTTCTTTAGCATGCCATCTTGGTGAATGCCTGAAGAGTGGCTGAAAGCGTTAGCACCGACAATGGCTTTATTGCTTTGAATCGGCATATTACACAACTGGCTGACCAGCTTACTGGTGCGATGAATTTCATCATGCTTCAAACCTGTGTGAACGCCTAAAAACTCTTGACGAGTTTTAATGATCATCGCAATCTCTTCTAGCGAGCAGTTACCAGCACGTTCACCGATACCATTGATTGTTCCCTCAATCTGGCGTGCGCCAGCTTGGACCGCAGCAATGGAGTTTGCGACTGACATGCCTAAGTCATCATGACAGTGAACCGAAATTACCGCTTTATCAATATTGGGTACTCGGTTGAACAGAGTCTGGATAATGCCGCCAAACTCACTTGGTACGGTATAGCCAACCGTGTCAGGAATGTTAACTGTCGTTGCACCTGCATTGATCGCGGCTTCCACCATACGACATAGATTGTCGATAGGCGTACGTCCTGCGTCTTCACATGAAAATTCTACATCATCTGTGTAGTTACGTGCATGCTTGACGGCATTTACTGCCATTTCAACAACATCATCGTAGCTGCGGCGAAGTTTGTCTTGCACGTGAATAGTAGAGGTCGCTAAGAAAGTATGGATACGGAACTGGTCTGCGACTTTTAACGCTTCTGCCGCAGCATCGATATCTTTTGCAACGGCACGCGAAAGAGCACAAATACGGCTGTTTTTAACATTCTTAGCGATGGTTTGGACTGACTCAAAATCACCAGGTGATGAAATAGGGAAGCCAGCTTCAATGACATCAACGCCGAGTCTTTCAAGCGCATAGGCAATTTGCAGTTTTTCTTTAACCGTCAAGCTTGCTGACAACGCTTGTTCGCCATCACGCAAAGTGGTGTCGAAAATAATGACTTGATCGTTCATGTTCGCTTCCTTAGTGATTTGATGCTTATTGCACCTGTTAATCGTCTATTTCCATTACTTAGCAATAAACCGCTAGGTATAAAAAAACCCGCATCTGAGTGCGGGTTTAGTGTAATTCTGTGTGGTTATTTTTCTTCCACAGCCTACCCGCGCGAATTGGTCACGATAAGGAGGAGGCTCAGCAGGAGAGAAAAATGGTTCATCATTGTTAACGGTTCCTATACGGGCGTTACATAATCCACATATTTAAGTTAACAAATTAGTACCGCACTCAAAGAGCAACGTCAACCCTAAAGTTGTTTTTTTATTCAGGTCAGCGCTGTTACGGGGATTACTCAATGAAATATCTATTGTTTCGCTGTTGTTTATAGAAAACATCAATAAGGGTATTGAAGGCCAGCATGTAACCGAAATTGCGCCAAACTTTCACCAAGCTGTCACCAATCACAGTTAACGTGAGCCCAGTACCGTCAAAAAAGGAGTCGGTAATGCGTTCAATAGAACCAATTGCCAAGTTTGATCTGGCGTTTTCTCTATTTTGTTTGCAGCACAAGTTTACTCATCCGTTATCTCGAATGAGTAAAGCGGTGTCGCATACCGGGGATGGGCACTTATATGCAGGTATAGGACTACTTGCTTATTTGACTGCAGGAGATGAAGGAAAACTATTTCTGCTCGTGGGTCTATTGGCGTTTGCCATTGAACTCCCTATCTACTGGCTGGCGAAAAACCTTTTTAAGCGTCGTCGACCAGAAGAGCTTTCAGATTTAGTCACCTCGTTCATTACACCGTCAGATAGATACAGTTTGCCTTCTGGTCATACCGCGGCTGCTTTTCTTATGGCAACGGTAACGGGATTCTATTTTGCTGAGTTACAGCTATTTGCCTTTGTTTGGGCGGCGTTAATTGCGAGCTCGCGTATTTTGCTTGGCGTTCACTTTTTAACGGATGTGTTGCTTGGGGCATTGTTGGGTATCTTGAGTGCCCAAGCCGCGCTTGGAATCGTAGGGAGTTAAACGATGAAAATCCTCTATGGTGTTCAAGGAACGGGGAATGGTCATATCGCACGTGCTCGGGCGATGGCGAAATGCTTAGCTGAAGCTGGATTAGAGGTTGATTACTTGTTCACTGGGCGAGAACAAAGTAAATATTTTTCGATGGAGCAGTTTGGGGCTTATCAAACGCGTCGTGGACTTTCATTTGCCACAGATAAAGGCAAAGTTAATTACTTCAAAACTTGCACTTCCAACAACTTAGTCCAGTTTTGGCAAGATGTGAATCAACTGGATTTGTCACACTATGATTTAGTGCTTAATGACTTTGAGCCAGTTTCTGCATGGGCATCCAAACAGCAAGGGGTGCCATCGATCAGTATTAGCCATCAGAACGCATTTCGTTATTCGGTGCCGCTCAAAGGGGCGAGCTGGTTAGATAAGCAAGTCATACACTATTTCGCACCCGCAGATCATCATATTGGGTTGCACTGGTACCATTTTGATCAGCCAATCTTGCCACCGATTGTTCACACCCATAAGGCTGAGGCAACGGAAGAAGCGTTTGTGCTGGTCTATCTTCCGTTTGAAAGCATAGCCGACATTACTGAGTTATTGTTGAGGTTTACCTCTCAACACTTTGTTTGCTATCACCCAGAGATTATCGAACCTAAGGTTATCGATAATATTGAGTTTATGCCGCTCGGGTTACAGTCGTTTCAATTACATCTCAACCGATGCAAAGGTGTGATTGCCAATGGTGGCTTTGAGCTGCCATCAGAAGCCCTGACGCTAGGTAAGAAGTTGCTTCTTAAACCTTTGACTGGTCAGTTTGAACAGGTGAGCAATGTCGCAACACTGGAAGATTTAGGCCTTGCGACGTGCATGGAAATTTTGGATGCCTCGGTAGTGAGAAAGTGGCTTGATGAGTCGAGTGCTGAAAGTGTGAATTATCCAGATGTTGCTAAGGCAATTGTTGATTGGATTAAACAAGGCAACTGGGAAGACAAATCAACACTGACGGAACACCTATGGGAAAAGGTCGACTTTCCAAGCTATGTTACCAATCTTTAGTCGACCACTTTTCACTTCGTTCAACAGCATCACTTATTGATGCTGTTTTTGGTTTGCGTGTCATAATTATAGTTAAAAAACATGTCTTGTACTGGCAGTAAATTTAACCCTTCTATTCAAAATATCTATGACTAAGCACGAATAACGCGCTTTTATGTTTTTTTATACTTATCATAACTATCTGTAATATAAAGGGTAATATTGGTTCTGGGTAAAAAATACTGATTAATTGTCAATCTAATTGCTAATTGCTGAATGAATCGTCGATAGTGATGGCTCGCTGATAAACATCTAACAGATAAATACAAAAGATGAGGCGAGAAATGGGTTATCTATTCGTAGCTCAAATTTCAAATTAACAACTATTTACGCTGACGAATTTAAAGAGGCATATCCAATGATCGACAAAAGAGAGTCTATGAGTGCTATCGCAAGCTACCGCATGGAAAGTACGTTAAGAGGAGTAGATTTAAACCTATTGACTGTGTTTGATGCTGTTATGCAAGAGCAAAACATTACTCGCGCAGCGCACAATTTAGGTATGTCACAACCAGCAGTTAGTAACGCGGTTGCTCGTCTTAAAGTGATGTTTAACGATGAACTGTTTATGCGTCAGGGGCGCGGTATTCAGCCTACTCAGCGTGCACGCCAACTGTTTGGCCCGGTTCGTCAAGCACTGCAACTGATTCGCAATGAATTACCAAGCTCAGTTTTCTCGCCAGAGACGTCAACTCGCTTGTTTAAATTGGCGATTTGTAGCCCGTGTGATATGCGTTTTGCTCCGAAAATCATGGCGACGATTCATGAACTTGCACCGAACGTTCAGCTTCACCTTGACGCAGAGTTTGATCGCCATCTTGCAGAGCGTATGCGCTATCAAGAAATCGACTTTGTTATCGATTATGCACGTTTTGATGAGCAAGGGTTTTCAAGCACTGAAATTTTCCAAGATGAATTAGTGGTCGTTGCTTCTAAAGCGCACCCACGTATTCAGGATCTTGTAACACCAGACATGTTGTTACGCGAGCGTCATGCCAAACTATCGAAAGTTCATGGCCAGCGCAGCTTCTCTGAGCAAGCTTACCGCAATCTTGATGTACAAGCCTATTACGAAGGCACAAGCTTAAGTAACGTACTTTACGTAGTTGGTCAGTCTAAACTGGTTACCATTGCACCGCGTTGGATGGTAGAAAACGCTGCGAATAAAGATCAACTACAAGTGATCGACTTCCCATTCGAGAACAGCAAAATCAACGGTTATCTAAGCTGGCATGAATCAAGTGAGAAAGATAAAGGTCACATCTGGTTACGTGATCAATTGATGGTGATTTGTGGTGAAGTTGTCGCACTCGCATAATTTCTTCATCAACCGAGTTTAAAAGCCTTGACTGGTCGATACCATTCAAGGCTTTTTTACATTTATGTTGATAACTTTGATACCCATCAATTGTCTTTTTAAACCCTAAATGTGTACACTTGTGCGCTGAGTAAGGCTTACAGGTGTAAGCTAAAGGTAGTAAAGATGGCCAACCTAGATTTTCATATCGTAAAACGTATTCGTGACCAGATTGCAAAGGGCAATGATCGCATTGCACTTAAGTATAAAGTAGGCAATGTTTGGCATGGCATTAGCTGGAAGCAATTTGGTCAGCAAGTGGATGCTTTGTCACTTGCTCTTTTGGCTCAAGGGATCAGAGTTCAGGATAAAATCGGGATTTTTTCTAACAATATGCCTCAGTGGACGGTCGCTGATTTTGCAGCATTGCAAATCCGTGCGGTGACGGTGCCCATTTACCCGACCAATACAGCCGCTCAATCGGCTTATATTGTGCAAAATGCAGACGTACGTGTGCTGTTCGTCGGTGAGCAAGCTCAATTTGATGCTGCAGTATCGATTTTTGATCAGTGCGAACAGCTTGAACTGATTGTTGCTATGTCCGATGAAATTGATGTTGGCGAACACCCGTTTGCGATCAGTTGGCAAGGTTTTATCACCAACATTGACAGCCAGCACAAGCAAGAGCTAGATACTCGTCTCGATCAAGCCAATCTCGACGATTTGCTCACCCTGATTTATACATCAGGTACCACAGGTCAGCCAAAAGGTGTTATGTTGGACTACGCCAATATTGGTGCGCAGCTAGAAGGGCATGACCATCGCCTTAGCTTGTCGCAATCGGATGTATCACTCTGTTTCTTGCCTCTATCGCATGTGTTTGAGCGAGCTTGGACATTTTATGTGTTGTATAAAGGTGCGACAAACTGCTACCTGCAAGACACGATGCAAGTTCGTGATGCGTTGAGCGAAGTTCGCCCGACAGTGATGTGTGCGGTCCCCCGTTTCTACGAGAAGATCTTTTCAGCTATCCATGAAAAAGTCGCCAAGGCGCCTTTCATTCGCAAAGTATTGTTTACTTGCGCGGTCAATATGGGGGCGAAAATGGCTGTGTGTCACCAAGAAGGTCGTAAACCTTCACTGGTGTTGAAAAAGTCTTACGCTCTGGCTGACAAATTAGTGT
This sequence comes from Vibrio galatheae, assembly GCF_000967545.1. Taxonomy (GTDB): domain Bacteria; phylum Pseudomonadota; class Gammaproteobacteria; order Enterobacterales; family Vibrionaceae; genus Vibrio; species Vibrio galatheae. The sequence goes on from NZ_JXXV01000002.1 coordinate 10,392, forward strand.
TATCTAAACTGCGCGCTCTGCTCGGTGGGAAAATCAATTTTATGCCATGTGGTGGTGCTAAGTTAGATGAAACCATAGGCCGCTTTTTTCACGCTATAGGTATAAACGTTAAGCTTGGCTATGGGATGACTGAAACCACAGCGACCGTATCATGTTGGGATGACAAGTGTTTTAACCCTGACTCTATCGGTATGGCGATGCCAGGCGCACAAGTTAAAATTGGTGAGAACAACGAAATCTTAGTTCGTGGCCCGATGGTGATGCGTGGTTATTACAAGATGCCCGAAGAAACTGCTAAGACTTTTGATGAACATGGCTTCTTAAAAACGGGTGATGCGGGCCATATTGATGAGAATGGCAATTTGTTTATTACCGATCGAATCAAAGAGCTGATGAAAACATCCGGTGGTAAATATATTGCACCACAGATGATCGAAGGCGCGATCGGTAAAGATCACTTTATCGAGCAGATTGCTGTGATTGCTGATACACGCAAGTTCGTTTCTGCATTGATTGTGCCTTGTTATGACTCGTTGGAAGAGTATGCCAAAGAACTGAACATCAAATATCACGATCGAGTCGAGCTTATCAAACATCACCAGATTGTAGAGATGTTGGAAAAACGTGTTAACGATCTGCAAAAAGAACTGGCGAAGTTTGAACAGGTTAAGAAGTTTAAACTGTTGCCTAAAGCGTTTTCTATGGATGATGGTGAGTTAACGCCAACGCAGAAACTGCGTCGTAAGGTGATTAACGACAAATATCAGGATGAAATCGAAGAAATGTACAATGATAAGGTAGAGAAGAAGTAGCTTTTCCCTAAGTAAATTTCTCAACTGTTTAAAAATCCCTCAAAGAGTGAGTTCACTTTCTGAGGGATTTTTTTATGCTTATTGCTCACTTACTTTGCTTTTAATTGGGGAGCGGTATGTGCATATTAACAATATTATCTACCAAATTTTTATGTTTTTAAGGTGAATTAAATTGTGGTTTGCTCTGGTGGTAGCCAGTATTTATTGTCTGATGTTGATGAAGAGGATATTGTTTAAATTGAGAGCAAGGTCGCATTAGACCCGTTGCTAAGAAAACGTTACATTTGTTGCGTGACCTTGCTTTATGTTACCTGTGAGCAAGACATAGCCGAAAAAGTGGATGTATTTCGTATTAGGCTACGAATAAGACCTAGACTATGAAAAACCAGCCCGTTGCGTTGACCTTACGTAAAGGCAAACTGGTTAAGGAGAAAAATATGGCAGCAATGTTGTCCGGTGCAGAGATGGTTGTGCAATCTCTGATCGAAGAAGGCGTTGAACAGATCTTTGGCTACCCTGGAGGTTCTGTTCTTGATATTTACGATGCGCTTCACGCCAAAACAGATCAAATCAAACATGTCCTTGTTCGTCATGAACAAGCCGCAACTCACATGGCCGATGGCTACGCACGTGCAACAGGCAATCCAGGTGTTGTGCTTGTCTGTTCCGGTCCCGGCGCGACCAATACCATTACTGGTATCGCAACGGCGTACATGGACTCGATCCCAATGATCGTTATCTCTGGCAACGTGCCAAATAACATGATTGGTAACGATGCATTCCAAGAGTGTGACATCGTTGGTGTCTCTCGTCCGGTTGTGAAACATAGCTTCTTAGTTAAGAAAGCGGAAGATATTCCTGAAACCGTCAAGAAAGCTTTCTACATCGCAACAACTGGCCGCCCTGGTCCTGTGTTGATCGATTTACCTAAGGACGTGATGAATCCTCAGATCAAGCTGCCTTATGAATATCCACAGTCTCTGGCGATGCGCTCGTACAAGCCAACAACCACAGGCCACAAAGGGCAAATTAAGAAAGGCTTAAAAGCACTCCTTGAAGCGAAAAAGCCCGTACTGTACGTTGGCGGCGGTGCGGTTATTTCTGAAGCTGAGCAACATCTCACTAAATTGGCTGAAGCATTAAACTTACCTGTTGTTAGTACATTGATGGGGTTAGGTGCTTTTCCCGGTACGCATAAGAACGCCTTAGGTATGTTAGGCATGCACGGTGTGTATGAAGCTAACATGGCAATGCACAATGCAGATTTAATTTTTGGTGTCGGCGTTCGCTTTGATGACAGAACAACCAACAACTTAGAAAAGTACTGTCCAGATGCGAAAGTGATGCATATTGATATCGACCCATCTTCGATTTCAAAGAATGTTAAGGCGGATCTGCCGATTGTTGGCTCTGCAGAAAAAGTGCTTGAGAGCATGCTTAATCTGCTGGAAGAGCAGGGAAGCACAAATGATCAAGAGGCACTCAATCGCTGGTGGGATGAAATTCAAGTTTGGCGTGATCGTCAGTGTCTATCTTATGAAACCTCACCTGAGCGGATTAAGCCTCAGCAAGTAATTGAAACGCTACACAAGCTTACCAATGGTGATGCGTATGTTGCATCGGATGTTGGTCAGCACCAAATGTTTGCCGCGCTTTACTACCCATTCAATAAACCGCGCCGTTGGATTAATTCTGGTGGTCTTGGCACCATGGGCTTTGGTTTACCTGCAGGTATGGGGGTTAAATTCGCTAAACCGGATGAAGAAGTGGTTGTCGTGACTGGCGATGGCAGTATTCAGATGAATATTCAGGAGCTATCGACAGCGCTGCAATATGACATCCCGGTTAAGATTATTAATCTAAATAACCGCTTCCTTGGTATGGTAAAACAGTGGCAAGACATTATTTACCAAGGACGCCATTCTAACTCGTACATGAGTTCTGTTCCTGATTTTGCAGCTATCGCAGAAGCATATGGGCATGTGGGTATTCGTATTGAGTCTCCAGATCAACTGGAGTCTGGTTTGAAACAAGCATTAGATATGAAAGATCGCTTAGTGTTTGTTGATATCAATGTAGACGAAACTGAGCATGTTTACCCAATGCAAATTAAAGGCGAGGGTATGGACAAAATGTGGCTAAGCAAAACGGAGAGAACTTAATATGAGACACATTATTTCACTACTACTGGAAAACCAACCCGGTGCGCTTTCTCGTGTTGTGGGTCTGTTCTCTCAACGTGCCTACAACATTGAGTCTTTGACGGTTTCGCCAACGGATGACGAAACTCTGTCTCGTCTCAATATCACCACTATTTCAGATGATATGGAGCTTGAGCAGATTCAAAAGCAATTGAACAAGCTTATTGATGTTCTTAAAGTGCAAGAAGTCACAGAGCTAGACCACATTGAACGTGAGCTGATGATGGTCAAAGTGAAAGCCAGCGGTTTTTCTCGCGCAGAAGTAAAACGTACTGCTGACATTTTCCGTGGTCAAATTGTTGATGTGACGGCTTCCCAGTACACGGTACAAATGGCTGGAACTAGTGAAAAGCTTGATGCGTTTATACAAGCCATCTCTGAAGTAACCGAAGTGATTGAAGTCGCACGCAGTGGCGTGGTTGGCATTGCGCGTGGTGAACGCGCCTTGAAGCCTTAATTCACAACGTTTCTGATAAAAAAACCACCGATTTGTCGGTGGTTTTTTGCATTTAGGACTGCTAATTAGTGAAGGATTCGAGCGCGAATGGTGCCTTCAATGCTTTTCAGTTTGTCTAGCGCTTCTTGCGAACGCTCTGTCTCGACATCGATTACCACATAACCGAAGTCTGCCGCAGTTTGCAGGTATTGAGCCGCGATGTTGATGCCTTCTTCAGCAAAGATGGTGTTAATTTGGGTCAAGATACCTGGACGGTTTTGGTGGATGTGCAGCAGGCGCGAACAATCGCGGTGCTCAGGCAAAGATACCTCAGGGAAGTTAACACTTGATAGCGTAGAACCGTTGTCTGAGTATTTAGCAAGTTTGCCTGCAACTTCAACACCAATGTTTTCTTGTGCTTCTTGTGTTGAACCACCAACGTGCGGTGTCAAGATGACGTTATCGAATTTCTGTAACGGGGACTCAAACGGATCCGCATTGGTTTTTGGCTCGGTTGGGAACACGTCTATCGCTGCACCGGCAAGGTGACCAGACTCAAGGCTGTGACACAGTGCTTCAATATCAACTACAGTACCGCGTGCGGCGTTAATGAAAATTGAACCTGGCTTCATGCGGGCAAATTCTTCTGCACCCATCATGTTTTTCGTCCCTGCCGTTTCCGGTACGTGGAGTGAAATGACATCACATTTGTTAAGCAGCTCACTCATAGTATGCACTTGAGTCGCGTTACCGAGCGAGAGTTTGTTCTCGATATCGTAGAAGTAAACACGCATACCAAGGTTTTCGGCAATAATACCGAGCTGGGTACCAATGTGGCCATAGCCGATAATGCCTAGGCGCTTACCGCGAGCTTCGTAAGAGTTGTCTGCACTTTTTTTCCAAATACCACGATGAGCAAGCGCGTTTTTCTCTGGAATGCCACGCAGTAGTAGTAGCACTTGGCCAAGTACCAGTTCAGCGACACTACGTGTATTTGAAAACGGTGCGTTAAATACTGGAATACCGCGTGCAGCGGCAGCTTTTAGGTCAACTTGGTTTGTTCCAATACAGAAACAGCCGATAGCAACGAGCTTTTCAGCCGCATCAATCACTTCTTGAGATAGATTTGTGCGTGAGCGGATACCGATAAAGTGAACATCTTTCACCGCTTCAAGCAACTCGTCTTCTGCCAACGAGCCTTTATGGTATTCAATATTGGTGTAACCAGCGGCCTGAAGAACTTCTACAGATGATGGGTGTAGACCTTCAAGCAAAAGAATTTTAATTTTGTCTTTTTCCAGTGAAACTTTGGCCATTGTCTTCTTCCTTAAAGTGGGGAAATTTGGGCTTAAAGGGCGCACATTAAGCAAAAGCAGGTAAAGCAAACGTTTTTACCGTTGTTATATGTTACGCAAACGTTTTCCTTGTGCGTCTTCTGACCACTAAGTTATCAAAAAAAAATTACTTTGGGTAAGAAAATTACGGAATAAGGCATAATTTTTATAGAGTAAAACGAAAAAACGGCGCCTAATAGCGCCGTTTGTAATGAAACAACAAAAAAGAAGAGCTTATTCTTCGATTTTTGCCCCTTCAGGCGTTCCAGTAATCACAATATCCGCACCGCGATGGGCAAACAGTCCGACAGTCACAACGCCAGCAATAGCATTGATCTTATCTTCTAAATCTTTCGGGTTTGTGATCTGCATATTATGGACATCTAAAATCACATTGCCATTGTCTGTGATGACGCCTTCACGGTACGCTGGGTCACCACCGAGTTTGACAAGCTCACGTGCGACATAAGAGCGTGCCATTGGGATAACTTCCACAGGTAGTGGAAATTGACCAAGCACATCGACCGCTTTGGTATTATCGACAATACAAACAAACTTATCCGAAATAGCAGCAACGATTTTTTCGCGGGTCAGTGCTGCGCCACCACCTTTAATCATATCGCGAGTTGCGTTGATTTCGTCTGCGCCATCAACATAAATGTCGAGCTTTGCCACTTCATTACAGTCGAAAACCTCAATACCGAGACCTTTGAGTTTTTCTGTTGAAGCTTCAGAGCTTGAAACTGCACCTTTAATGTCATCTTTCATAGTTGCTAGTGCATCGATGAAGTGATTGACCGTTGAGCCCGTACCAACACCAACAATGCTGTCTTTTTCAACATACTTCAGTGCTGCCCAACCAGCTTCTTTCTTCATTTCATCTTGAGTCATGCTCATCTCCTAAAGGCGGTAGTAATATCGTTTGCGGAGCGATTATAGCCTTATCTTTACGAGACTTGAAGTTATGCCAAAGGAATCTCAATAAGGGAATTAATCCCATTGCCAAATCTTGGTTGGGGTCACAATTTTAGGTAGAGGGACATCCCATGACTCAGTGGGCAGACGCTCGACATGTTGGCAGTCGTGGGCAAGGCCAATAGGTTTGGGGCCTTGTCCGGTATGAAACCAAGGTTCTAAAGTGCGATCGTAATATCCACCGCCCATACCAAGTCGATGACCCGTAGAGTCGAATCCGACCAATGGCGTGCAAATGAGATCGAGCTGGCGAACAGGTAGAATGCGAGCTTGTTCAAGTTTAGGCTCGGCAATTGAGTAACGGTTGAGGACCATTGGGGTAGAGTGGTCGTAGTGTAAAAAGAGCAGGTGCCCTTTTGAGAAAGGGTGAATGACGGGCAGATAGGTTTGTATCCCTTGTTGCCATAACCATTCAATCAGAGGCATGGTCTCTAATTCACCATCGGTAGTAAGGTATAAAGCGATATGCTGAGCGTGATTGAGTTCGGGCAGTGTGGCGAATTGTTTGATTAAGTCCAATCCTGCTAAGTGTTGAACATCACTGCTGAGTTGATTACGCTTTTGGCGTATGGTTTGACGAAAGTCTTGTCGAGAAAGAATCATGACGTTACCCGTGTTTGCAGAGTATCGTGTTAGGAATACCCCAGAGTGCCGTTGGAGAAATGGACCCTTGAACCAGCTGGTTCAAGGCGGATCAGCAGAGATAACCGTAGGCTTCTCGGTACGAGCCGAGCTTGCTCAATAGCTATCAAGTACTAACCCTTTGGTATTGCTTATCGGCTCAGGGACTTAATCCCCTCACGAACACTCCAGGGTAAATTCTTGACGGTGTAAAGGTTTATTGCTGTCCTGGCTTAACTTTACTTATCGCTTTATCTAGTGATGCAGAAAGCAGTTCCATTCGCTCACACATTGCATCTTGTTCCTGCTTTGAATCGCTATCACGAGTCTCAAGCTCATGACAGAAGTTTAACGCAACGAAAGTCAAAAGTTGCACTTCATTGGTAATCTTGGTCTTTGCTGATAAATCTTGCAAGCGATCTTCAAGACGCGCTGCGGCCTTAATTAACGACTCTTCTTGCCCCGCAGGACAGTTCACTCGAGTGAGTTTGCCTAAGATTTCAACTTCCACCGCTTGATTACTCATATCGACTCTATATCTGTTGCCTAAGGTGATAAAGCAGATAATCACCGAGGAGGAAACTATAGAAAAACGCCAATTAAGATTCAAGCTTTTCGACTCAAGGAAAAACAAATCAGAGCGCAATAACACAGTAATTGGGCAATTTGAGTAAAAGCTACTCACAATTGCCAATCCTTCATTTTCGCTCGCGTTGGTAAGTGATACGATTGAGGATATTTATACCGATTTAGGCCATTCCAATGAGCAAAACAAAATTACCTGAATACCTCCCGTTTGCTAGCGAACTACAGTCTGCGGGGTTAGCGGTGAATCCAGCAGAATTGCATGGATTATTAACTGGCATGTTAAGTGGTGGTTTAAGCCTGACAGATAAAAGCTGGCAGCCTATGGTGTTTGACTATGTGAGTGAGGGAATGGGCTGGCCGACGAAGGCCTTACAGCTAGCAGAGGCGACGTTAGACGCTACAGTAGCAGAGCTTACAGGAACAGAGATGGAACTCGATCTCTTATTGCCAGATGAAGATGCTAGCGCCACTTTGTTTGATATTGCGGATGGCTTAGCAGATTGGGTTAACCATTTTATTTCAGGGCTAGGCTTGGTCAATACCGCACTCAACAAAGCTTCAAACGATGCCAAAGAAGCCTTGGCCGATTTAGAAGAAATCGCCAAGTTGGGTATTGATGAAGATGATGATTTGCAAGAACAAGCGCAATTGCTTGAACAAGTTGTTGAGCACGTTAAAGCGTGTGTTTTGACCATTCATGCTGAATTTGGTCAGAGAAAAGCGGAGCCTTCAGCTGCGCCAACGATTCATTGATAGGAATGTGTCATGAAGCAGTTTGATGTAGTTATTGCTGGTGGCGCGATGGCGGGAATGACGCTTGCGCTGGCGATTAACAAGCTGTCATCTCAGCCGCTCTCAGTCGCCGTCATTGAACCGTTCCAAGTTGATCATCAAGCTCATCCAGGTTTTGATTCTCGCTCAATCGCTTTGTCTTACGGCACGGTCGAGATTTTAAAACGGTTGGAACTGTGGCAAGAGATTGCTAAGGTCGCGACCGCGATTGAACATATCCATGTTTCTGATCGTTCACATGCAGGTATGACTGATATTCGCACTCAAGAGGTGGGCGTAGACGCGTTAGGTTATGTGGTTGAACTGGCCGATGTTGGACGCATCTATCATCAACAAGTCCAGCTCGACGCCGATATCACTGTGTTGCATGCTGCCGTGGAGCTAGTGCAGCGTAGCGAGTCAAAAGTCACCATTGAATTAAGTGATGGCGAAAGTATTGAAGGCAAGCTGTTAGTTGCCGCTGATGGAGCAATCTCGACTTGCTGTCAACAACTGGGTATGGAACTGAGTGAGCATGACTTTGAGCAGGTGGCTGTCATCGCCAACATTACAACTCAAGTTCCTCATCAAGGACGCGCGTTTGAACGTTTTACTGAACAAGGACCACTAGCGTTGTTGCCAATGTCGCAGGGGCGTATGTCCTTGGTTTGGTGCCTCACCCCGGAACGTGCCAAACAAATCATTGCTGAAAGCGACGAGCAGTTCTTATCTGAGTTGCAAAGTGCCTTTGGTTGGCGGTTAGGGAAATTACATCAGACAGGCCAACGTGCGAGTTATCCCTTGTTGCTGCGTTACCGTAAACAAAACATTTCGCACCGATTTGCCATTGTTGGTAATGCTGCGCAGACCTTGCACCCGATTGCTGGGCAAGGGTTTAACTTGGGCATTCGCGATGTCGCGACTTTGGCTGAATGTATCGCTGGCGCAAGTCAAGACCCTGGTAGTTATCATACTCTTAAGCAATTTAAGGTTGCTCGCAGCGAGGATCGTGATGCCACCATCGCGATGACGTCGGCGTTAGTGCACATCTTCTCAAATGACTATCTGTCGTTGCGTATAGGACGCAATTTAGGGTTATTCAGTATGGATAATTTACCGCTACTCAAGACCCCGTTATTAAGGCGAACATTAGGTTTAGTGGCTCGTTAGAGGCGCTGGAAAGGATATAGGCATATGATGCAAAGTGTAGATATCGCCATTGTCGGCGGTGGTATGGTTGGCTTAGCGCTCGCGGCTGCGTTCAAAGATACTGAATTGCGGATTGCGGTAATTGAAAGTCGAGCCCCAGAGAGCGAACTGAATGAGTTGCCCGATGTTCGTGTATCTGCGTTAAGTCGTTCGAGTGAAATCGTGTTGAGAAATTTGAATGCTTGGCAGGGAATTACTCAGCGTAGAGCGGCACCTTATCAGGCGATGGAAGTGTGGGAGCAAGATAGCTTTGCCCGGATTGAATTTGAAGCTCAGCGGTTGGCGCAGCCAGACCTAGGTCATATTGTTGAAAACCGCGTTATTCAACTTGCCCTTCTTGAACAGGTCAAGCAGCAAAGCAATGTGACTTTGTTGATGCCAGAGAAGTGTGCGTCAATGGCGATAGGCGAAAGCGAAGCTTGGTTAACTTTGGATAGTGGTCAAGCGTTAACGGCGAAGCTGGTTGTGGGTGCCGATGGTGCAAATTCTTGGGTTCGTAAGCAGCAAGATATTCCACTTACACATTGGGATTATGGTCATAGCGCGATTGTTGCCAATATTCGTACTAAAGAAGATCATCAACGTGTTGCTCGTCAGGTGTTTACTCCACAAGGCCCGCTTGCTTTTCTACCATTGGGTGAAGATAACCTCAGTTCTATTGTCTGGTCGACTGAGCCCAATCGAGCAGAACGCCTGATCAATATGTCAGATGGCGAGTTCAATAAGGCGTTGACTGCAGAATTCGATAATCGCTTAGGGCTATGTAAAGTCGAAGGTGAGCGTTTTGCTTTTCCTCTACGTATGCGTTACGCACGTGACTTTGTGACCGACAGGGTTGCCTTGGTCGGTGACGCTGCTCATACAATTCACCCACTTGCAGGCCAAGGTGTTAACCTCGGTTTACTCGATGCTGCAAGCTTGGCTCAGGAAGTGATTCAACTGTGGCAGCAAGGGGAAGATATTGGCAGCAAGCGTAATTTGCGTAGCTACGAGCGCTGGAGAAAGTCAGAAGCGGCAAAGATGATTGCGGCTATGCAAGGATTTAAAGATCTGTTTGAAGGTAATAATCCGGCGAAAAAACTGATTCGTGGTATTGGCATGAAGCTGGCAGGGCAACTACCTGGGGCAAAAGATGAAATCATGAAACGTGCTCTTGGGTTAAAGGGCAACTTGCCTGAGTTGGCTCAGCACATGAAACACACTTCACAAGTCATATAAATGCAAAAGGGTTGGCAGTGCCAACCCTAAAAAATTTGAACTATGCGTAAGCACAGCGAAGTTTCATGACTTCTTGGTTAATCTCTTTAACCGCTCTAAAATGTTTGCGCTTCGCTTTTTCTGGCAAGATGAGTTTACCATTATCAAACTCAAACTTTCCAACCCCGTATATGTAAATCCTTCCCTTAAATAACCGGCTAATGTGTTTAGCAATCATACCTGGTGTATAGCGCTTAAACAGTCTCATACAGTCATCCTTATGTTTAGCAAGCACTGCAAATTATACGTTTTCCCAGCCTGAAAGTTGTGATTATGATGGTGGAAAATGCAGATGAAACTGGCTTGTTTGGATATTTGTGTTGTTGTGGGCAAAATTGCGGATAAATATCCAATTTGTTGTGACGATAACCTCATTTATGTTCTGTGGAGGGAACCTGTCACTGACTCGAAATTGTGAAATATTAAGCCTCAGTTATATGACATATTTAAGAATAGTTTAACTTTTTGAGATGGTGTGAAAGATTTGTAATAAATGGAAAAAAAAGCCCGCAATAACACGCGGGCGAATAGTCACAGATGCATTACACAAAAAGTGGATGTCCTGAAACAATCAGTGGATTCACTTTTTAGTTGGAGAAGGATTCACAATCCTGACGAGCCACATACCAACTCATTGTCAGGCTGTGCCGCTCAATTGAATAAAATTGAACGAGCTTTAACCAACGAAGACAGCATACTTCAAAACAATTACAATGACTACTTATGCTTATATTTTGAATAATCATTTATTTACAAAATGATTATTGCTGCGATGATGATCAAGCTTTAATGTAATCGATTGCAATAAATTGCCGATAAATGACTTTTATTCTGGGGATTGGAGTTAATCTCGACAGATTTGGCCAATAACAGGTTGGCAGAGCTGGACAAGGTCTTGGCAATCTAGCGCTATACCTGCCATATTCGAGCCGCTGCTGATGGTGACTTCGGGTTCTAGTAACAGTTGTTGGTCGAATACAATGACCATGGGCGTACGCAACAGCAAGGGGACAACCGTTCCGATCTTATAGCCTGTAAGAGAGGCAACTTCATTTACTGCCACACAAGTCATGCGTCTCCAATCAAGCAGAGCTCTCACTTTCTTCGGATCGACTGCCTTGTCGCCTGGGGCGCAGGCAATAGCAAAGCGGTTACTCATGTCTCTCAACACAATAGATTTAACCATTTGTGCCGGACGAATACCGCGTTGTTGCGCTGCGTCTTCAATGGTGGTCGCTGGAGATTGGTGAGGCAGCAGACGAAAATCGATCTGCTGCTGTGCAAGATATTGCGTTATGTGGGTCGATATAGGATCAGTCATGATCTTCTAAAGAGTATGGCAAGGATGCAAATGTCCATTCGTGATCAGGTTGATCTTTTAAACGTAGCTTAGTGTCTAGGTCGAGATTGTTGGGCAATACGACCAAAGCGAGCGCCTGACCATCTGTATATCGGTAGCTAGCAAGTAGCTTCCCGGCACTACGCCAGTTATCACCTACAGCACGTTCTAATTCAGCATTGGCATCAATCTCTGACTCTGCTGCACCTTGGACGATAAACAGTGCGCGCTTATTGATACCTCGATACTTGGCACGAGCGACGGTCTCTTGCCCAGTGTAACAACCTTTGCTAAAGCTGATGCCACCAAGCGCTTGAAGGTTGAGTGCTTGTGGAATATGTTCGTTTTGCTGTTCAGCGTTGAGCAGTGGTAGACCGGCCTTAATATCGTACAGAGTCCACAGCTCTTGTGACACTTTCTCTGCTTGGCTCTCTGTCACTAATTTTTCTGCACAAGGCGCATCCACTAATAGTAGCCAGCGTTTAGCGTCGATTTTCACTGCAGTACCGCCCTGAATTGGACGTACATCACCACCTTGAGATGACAGTGTATCGATAAACGCCGTTGCGGATTCACCCATTACACCCAAAGCCATTTCTTGCGTTTGAGCCATTTCTACTTTAGAGAAAATGGCGTATTTTTTCAGCTCCGCAAGTTCTTTTTCAATGATAGAGGCAGGCTGGAACATGGCATAGCCGCCATTGTGATGAAATAAACGAAAGACACTCCATACCTTACCCTTGGCGTCACAGTGAGCACCGAAAGTTGAGGTTTGTTCATCTAAGGTGACGACATCGCAAGTGACCTGACCTTGAAGATAGGATTTCTTATCGTCACCCACCATAGTGATGGCGCTCCAAGATGGAAGGTTTGCCACCGCGAGTGAAGGAAGTGCATCACTTGACGCAAGTTTTAGCGGTGAAAATGGTTTCTGCCAGTCCATGATTATTACCTAATAAAATCGTGATAGCTGTATGTTAGCGCTGAATCCTAGTGATAAACAACCTTTAGAGTTGTAGGCGTTTAATTACAAGTTGAAAGCGGAAAATCATGACCTTGCTCGGGAGTGTGACTGGCGTACTAGTTGTAAGTGGATTTGCTTGTTACACTCGGCGCAAACAACCGATTAGGTGAGGAATTAGAATGTATACCGCAGAAGAAAAAGCGCGTATTAAATGGGCATGTCGCCGCGGAATGCTAGAGCTTGACGTCGTGATTATGCCTTTTTTTGAAGAATGTTTTGACGCCCTACAAGAAAATGAAAAAAATGACTTCGTGTCGCTACTCGAATGTGATGATCCCGATTTGTTCACTTGGATTATGGGGCATGGCCGCAGTGAAAACCTAGGCCACGCAGCTATGGTCGATAAGATTGTCGCGCATAACCTCAGCAAAGTGCGCTAGGTTTATCCTTCGCCCTTCATATACCTCTTCCATAGCCAGTGTCTTGATTGTGATGCTGGCTATTTCAATTATTACCCTCTCTTCAATTCCGCTCCCCGCTAGTTGCTATTTGTTTTACTTACTCGCTAAGCGTATTGCCGCCAATGATATCTTGCTACCGTCCTTGCAAGGTGAGGTCGAATTTAGTGGCGCTGCGGAGTGCAAAACAGCCCTCGGAGCATTTAAGATAAGCAAAGTGAATTTTGTGGTAATGGCGTTTGGATTGTTAATTACCAAGGCGGATAAGACACGCGTAATACTGTGGCGTGATAGCTTAGCGGAAGCGAACTATCGTCATTTGTTGGTGGTGTTAAAAAGGGAGCACTAGGCTCCCCGTGGTTACTTTTGTTGCTCTGGCAATAGTATGGTTGGGCCGCTATCTTGTGCAAGTTCAGGATAATCTAGCGTGTAGTGCAGGCCACGACTCTCCTTACGTTCCATTGCACAGCGCACCATCAGCTCAGCGACTTGCAATAAGTTGCGCAATTCAAGTAAGTTATTGGAAACTCTGAAGTTACTGTAATACTCATGCGTTTCTTGTTGCAGTAATTGAATACGGCGTAACGCACGTTCAAGGCGCTTATCCGTTCTGACAATCCCCATGTAGTCCCACATAAATAGACGTAACTCATGCCAGTTATGTTGGATCACCACTTCTTCGTCAGAGCAACTGACTTGGCTTTCATCCCAAGCAGGTAAAACGGGTGGCAAGGTGGCTTTGTCTAAACTGGCAATGATGTCATTCGCTGCCGCCCAAGCATATACTACACACTCAAGGAGTGAGTTCGACGCCATACGGTTGGCACCATGTAAACCGGTATAGCTGACTTCACCGATGGCATAAAGTTGAGAAAGATCGGTTTGACCTCGCTGATCGACCATCACCCCACCACAGGTGTAGTGAGCTGCGGGAACGATCGGGATCGGTTCTTTGGTCATGTCGATCCCAAGCTCAAGTAAGCGCATATTGATGGTTGGGAAATGTTTTTCAATGAAATCGGCGGGCTTATGGCTGATATCTAGGTACATGCAATCCGCACCTAAACGTTTCATTTCAAAGTCGATCGCACGGGCAACTACGTCGCGCGGCGCAAGCTCGCCACGATCATCAAAATCAGCCATAAAGCGCGAGCCGTCAGGTCGGCGTAGATAGGCCCCTTCACCTCGCAGCGCCTCGGTCAGCAAGAAGTTGCGTGCTTCTGGATGATACAAGCATGTTGGGTGAAACTGGTTAAACTCGAGGTTGGCTACACGGCAGCCTGCACGCCACGCCATGGCAATGCCATCACCGGAAGAGACGTCAGGGTTGGATGTGTATTGGTAGACTTTAGAAGCGCCGCCTGTTGCTAAGACAACAAATTTAGCGCGCACGGTTTCTACATGCTCTTCATTGCGGTTCCAGATATAAGCGCCAACTATTTTGTTTTCATTACCACCGACTTTATCTTCGGTAATGAGGTCAAGCGCGTTGTGGCGTTCTAGAACCGTGATATTGGGATGGTTGTGGACGTTATCTTGCAATGAGGTTTGCATCGCCATGCCCGTTGCATCGGCCGCGTGTAAAATTCGGCGATGGCTATGACCACCTTCACGGGTTAAGTGGTAGCGAGGAGCTTCGTCACTGTCATTTTCCATGCGATCAAAAGGAACGCCACCATCAATCAGCCACTGGACACACTCTTTGGCATTTTTTGCAATGAACTCCACCGTTTCTTGCTCACAAATGCCAGCTCCGGCAATCAAGGTATCTTGAACGTGAGATTCAATGCTGTCCGACTCGTCAAACACGGCGGCAATCCCACCTTGTGCATAGTAGGTCGCACCTTCACTACGCGGCCCTTTGCTGAGTACGATGACTTTTCCATACTCTGCGACACGTAACGCTAACGACAGACCTGCCGCGCCACTCCCTACCACTAACACATCACATTGATGTTCACGGTTTGCGTTCATAAAACTTTTAAATTCCCGAGTTAAATTGTACCTGTGCCACTTTATATCCCCAAAACCACTGCGGCTTGGCACGGCAACAGAGCGATCCCGCTCAAAAAACTTTGATTGAATTGCAACTTTGACTCTGAATACAGAGGTGTCACTCAGCAATAGTACCACTGTGGGAGTGGCTTTGCATAAATGCAATTCTTCGTAAATAGCATTGCTTTTCTCTACCTTGATCCTCACAATCTGAATCAAGAAGTAGATTGATGCTGCCTAGCAAAAATAGTTTTAAGAATTTTTGAACTTATCATTATTTGCTAGGTCACAATAGTGCTCATGTAAGCAGTGGTGTCAAGACTACATTGTGCATAATTAGTGCTCATATCTGAGAAGGTAAGGGCGAATAACAATAGGAGTACCCGCTCGAATGAACGAGCAGCTGACCGATCAAGTATTAATTGAGCGAGTTCAGAATGGGGATAAGCAAGCATTCAACTTATTGGTGACTAAGTACCAGAATAAAGTCTGCAACCTTATTTCTCGCTATGTGAATAATCCTGGTGATGTTCCCGATGTAGCGCAAGAAGCATTTATAAAGGCGTACCGAGCGATACCAAGCTTTCGTGGTGAAAGTGCCTTCTATACTTGGTTATATCGGATTGCCGTTAATACTGCAAAAAACCACCTTGTTGCCCAAGGGCGCAGACCACCGGCGCAAGATGTGGATACTGATGATGCTGAATATTACGAAACAGGCAGTGCGTTAAAAGAAATTTCGAACCCTGAGAACTTAACGTTGTCCAACGAATTGAAACGTGTTGTTTTCAGTGCGATTGAAGCGCTACCTGATGATTTAAATACCGCAATGACGTTGCGCGAGCTCGATGGCTTAAGCTACGAAGAGATTGCAGCGGTTATGGATTGCCCTGTAGGAACGGTGCGTTCGCGTATCTTCCGTGCTCGTGAAGCGGTTGAAAAGAAAATTCAACCCCTTTTACAACGCTAGACCAGTAACATTAATGGTGAAAATAATGGCTGACAAAGAGAAACTTTCAGCACTCATGGATGGAGAGTTGGTTGATAAGGCTTTAATTTCTGAATTAGAGCAAGACCAAGATAGCCTGCAGATTTGGCAAAATTATCACTTGATTGGTGATGTGATGCGAGGTGATGCTCCGGAAAAACCGGAATGGAATATCGCTGAAAGTGTTGCGTTAGCGCTTGAGAGTGAACCTGCTCACTCGACGGTTACTCAGTTGGAACAACATCGTCAAGTTGAGTCTCAACCTACGCCAATGCAAGCTCGCAAACAGTTACCTGCGTGGCTGAATCAATTTGGTCAGGTAGCAATGGCTGCGTGTGTTTCTTTAGCTGTGATCTTGGGTGTCCAGCAGTATGGCGGAAGCGATGCTACCACTTCACCTGAGACAGAAACCTTACCTGTTCTACAAACGATTCCATTTTCTGGCACCGCTGAGCCTGTCAGTTTGACTCGCTCCTCAGTTGAGCAGCCAACGAATGATGTCAATATTCAGGAACAACGTCGTCGTATCCACGCGATGTTACAAGATTACGAACTACAACTACGCTTAAACAGTGAAAACATTGGGCATAGTGATAATCCTGAAACGGTAGTTGAATGAAAAAATTTCTGATCAGTGCGCTGACACTGTTCAGTTTGAATACACCAACAGCCTTTGCAGAACAAAACGCTGCAGAGGCTTTGTTGCTTCAAATGAACGAGGCTAGTCAGCATCTCAATTACGAACTCTCCTATATACTGATAAAGAAAAACAGTATCGAACCTTTGCTTTACCGTCACGCTAGAGCCGAAGAGCAACAACTCGCTCACTTGGTCTACCTAAGTGGTCCTGTGAGAGAGGTGATCCGCCGCGGTGACGAGGTGAGTTACATCGAACCAGGCGTTGAGCCATTTACTATTGATTCTGGCAAAATCGTTGCGCCGATCATTCCTTTATTAAACTCTGACGTAAACCAACTCAGCCATTTTTATGACTTTATCCCTGTAGGGCGTGCCCGTGAAGCAGGGACAGCCTGTCAGGTATTGCGTGTCGTTCCTAAAGATGGCCAGCGTTATTCGTATGTACTGTGGGTGGATGAAAGCACTAAATTGCCGTTGCGTGCTGACTTAGTTGATCGAGATGGAGAGGTTTTGGAACAATATCGCACTATTTCGTATTCGATTAATGAGAGAGTCGGCGATATCTTAAGTAGTTTGAATCAGGTTAAACTGCCTGAAGTTTTATCGCTGCCCAAAGGTCAAATAACTAATCCTTTCTGGACGGTCGGGTGGATTCCTAATGGTTTTGAAGCAAAAGAGTTGAACCGCTATCGCATGACCAATACTGAACGCATGGTGGAAAGCCAGATGTATGGCGATGGGCTATTTAGCTTCTCTGTCTATGTCTCTGATAGCGATAACTTATCGCTGAAAGGCCAACTGGTTCGCCAAGGACGCAGAACGCTGCATAGCTTTGTTCGTGGCGACCGAGAAATCTCAGTGATTGGTGATATACCGCCAGAAACCGCGAAACGTATTGCTCAATCTGTGACGTTCAAGAGCAATGAGAGTGCCACACAATGATGACGGCATTAGCGACCGTTTCAGCGGTTAAACCCGTCGCTGGTGGTTTTGATGTTGAATTGAGCTGCGAGCAACAAACTAGCTGCAGCAGTTGTTCATCGCAAAAAAGCTGTGGCACTGGCATTGTCTCTAAGGCGGTTGGTAACAAATCACTCCACTGGCATCTAATGACGCAAAAAATGGTCACCGCTGGGCAAGTAGTTGAGATTGGTTTGCCAGAAAAAAGTTTGCTGCAATCGGCAGCGGTGGTTTATCTGTTTCCCTTATTCGCCATGATTATCGGTGCATTCGTTGCGCAGTGGTGGTTGGCACCTATGTTTGCTTTTGGCGAAGGGGGCGTAATTTTGTGTTCTGCCTTGGCAACGCTAGGTGGGATTTTTCTGGCAAAACGTTTTTCCGCTAAATTAGAGCAGCAATCCTCGCAACAAGTCATACTTCTAAGGGTATTGGGCGAACCAATTAGCTAGTGCGAAGTCGCTAGAAATTGGGTAGAATCTGCCAACTTGATTGAAATGCCGTCGCTAACCGTGAAATTTATCGATGTTAGAGCGGCTTTCTTGTCCCTATTTTAAAGAGTTTAGTCACACCAAATCATGAAGCACATTCGTAACTTTTCGATTATCGCCCACATCGACCATGGTAAGTCGACCCTATCAGACCGTTTGATCCAAGTATGTGGTGGCTTAAGCGACCGTGAAATGGCCGCACAGGTTCTTGACTCCATGGATCTTGAGCGTGAGCGTGGTATCACCATTAAATCTCAGAGTGTGACTCTAAACTACACAGCTAAAGATGGTGAAACATACCAGCTTAACTTTATCGACACTCCTGGGCACGTTGACTTCGCATATGAAGTATCACGCTCTCTTGCTGCCTGTGAAGGTGCGCTATTGGTTGTCGATGCAGGGCAAGGTGTAGAAGCTCAAACGCTAGCAAACTGCTATACCGCGATCGAAATGGATCTTGAGGTTGTGCCAATCCTGAACAAAATTGACTTGCCAGCCGCCGATCCTGAGCGCGTTGCTGAAGAGATCGAAGAAATCGTCGGCATTGATGCGATGGAAGCAACACGTTGTAGTGCGAAAACAGGTATCGGTGTTGATGATGTATTAGAGAATATTGTCTCAGCGATTCCAGCGCCAGAAGGCGATCCAGACGCGCCACTGCAAGCGCTTATCATTGACTCTTGGTTCGACAACTATCTTGGTGTTGTTTCTCTGGTTCGTATTAAAAATGGTGAACTGAAGAAGAACGATAAGATCAAAGTGATGAGTACTGGCCAAACTTGGGGTGTCGATCGTCTTGGTATCTTTACGCCAAAACAGGTTGATACGGATGTATTGCGTACTGGTGAAGTGGGTTGGGTTGTTTGTGGTATCAAAGACATCTTAGGTGCCCCAGTTGGTGATACGCTGACATTGGCGAAAAACGGCAGTGAAACACCGTTACCAGGTTTTAAAAAGGTAAAACCTCAGGTATACGCAGGTCTTTTTCCTGTCTCTTCTGATGACTATGAAAACTTCCGTGATGCGTTAGGTAAACTGAGCCTTAACGACGCATCGCTATTCTACGAGCCAGAAAACTCGGCGGCATTAGGCTTTGGTTTCCGATGTGGTTTCCTTGGTATGCTGCATATGGAAATAATTCAAGAGCGTTTAGAACGTGAGTACGATCTTGATTTGATCACCACGGCGCCAACTGTAGTTTATGAAGTATCGCAAACAAACGGTGAAATTCTCTATGTTGATAGCCCAGCTAAACTGCCAGCGGTGAATGACATCGAAGAAATTCGTGAACCTATCGCACGTTGTAATATCTTAGTGCCTTCAGATTATCTTGGTAACGTTATTACACTATGTGTTGAGAAGCGTGGCGTTCAGGTTGATATGGTTTATCACGGTAACCAAGTGGCTGTGACCTACGATATTCCGATGGCTGAAGTAGTACTCGACTTCTTCGACCGTCTAAAATCAACGTCTCGTGGCTATGCGTCGCTTGATTACAACTTCCAGCGCTTTGAAGCGTCGAACATGGTTCGTGTCGATGTACTGCTTAACGGCGACAAAGTTGATGCACTGGCGCTTATCACGCATAAAGATAACTCTCAGACTCGTGGTCGTCAGCTGGTAGAGAAAATGAAGGAATTCATTCCTCGCCAGATGTTTGATATCGCGATTCAAGCGGCAATCGGTAACCACATTATTGCACGTTCGACGGTTAAGCAGTTGCGCAAGAACGTAATCGCTAAGTGTTACGGTGGTGACGTGAGTCGTAAGAAGAAACTACTGAAGAAGCAGAAGGAAGGTAAGAAACGTATGAAGCAGATCGGTAACGTCGAACTGCCTCAAGAAGCGTTCCTAGCCATTCTTCACGTAGGAAAAGATTAATTTGTTGGGTTACCACGCTCAATAAGATAACTAAATAAGTGAAAGGGTTTCGGCTCTTTCACTTTCGTATTTTTGAGATAAGGGAAGTCAATGGCGAATACATTTGCACTCATCCTAGTGATTGTTACTTTTGTAACGGGTGTTGTCTGGGTTTTAGAGAAGTTGGTGTTTGCAAAAAAGCGCCAAGCAAAACTGGCTGAAGTCGAAGCGCAAACCAATGGTATAGATGCCGCTCTACTCGCCAAGGTAAAAACGCAGCCGTGGTGGATTGAAAATAGTGTGTCTATTTTCCCTGTGATTGCCGCGGTGTTAGTGCTACGTTCTTTTATTTACGAGCCGTTCCAGATTCCATCGGGTTCGATGATGCCAACACTTCTAGTCGGCGACTTTATCTTAGTTGAGAAATATGCGTATGGTTTGAAAGATCCCGTTTGGCGTACTCAACTGGTCGAAACAGGCAAGCCTGAGCGTGGGGATATAGTGGTATTTAAGTACCCGCCACAGCCAAGCATTGACTACATTAAGCGTGTTGTTGGTATGCCTGGGGATACAGTACGTTATAACAGCAAAAAAGAAATCTGCATTCAGTCTCAAGGTGACAGCAGTTGTCAGTCAGTGAAACTGTCGAATGTTGAAGAAAGTCCTTTTATCCAAAACGGTATTCCGTTGATTCAATTGGATGAAAAGTTAGGTCAAGTTGACCACCAAATTTTGGTTAATCCGCTGCGCCGTGATCGCGTTGAATTATATCAACCACGTAATGGTGTCAATGAGTGGGTTGTACCTGAAGGTCAGTACTTTGTTATGGGCGATAACCGTGACAACAGTGCCGACAGTCGCTATTGGGGCTTCGTCCCTGAAGCAAACCTAGTCGGTAAAGCCGTCGGCATCTGGATTAGCTTTGAATTTGAGCGTAGTGCAGACAGTGTTTTACCGTCTTGGATTCCAACTGGTGTGAGGTTTAACCGCATCGGTGGTATTAACTAAATTTTCGTCATAGTTGTTACCACAGCGTTGTTGACTGTATAAATCCACCGGAACGCCGGCCGCCCTAATTAAATAGGACTTCTATGTTCATAGGGCTGGATTTATTAGTCGCCTAGCTGTGAAACCAACTATTTAGAAAATTAAAAACTATGAATGAGAGAGCATGAATTCTCCTATTGCACAACTAGAGAAAAGGCTTGGCTATCAGTTTAATGATGCTGAGCTAATCAGTTTAGCGCTGACTCACCGCAGCGCTAATGGTAAACATAACGAGCGTCTTGAGTTCTTGGGCGATTCAATTTTAAGTTTTGTCATTGCTGATGATCTTTATCACCGTTTCCCGAAAGTTAACGAAGGGGACATGAGCCGCATGCGTGCCACTTTAGTACGTGGCCATACACTTGCGGAGCTAGGTCGTGAATTCGAACTAGGAGATCACTTAAAATTAGGTCCAGGTGAATTAAAAAGTGGCGGTTTCCGTCGTGATTCAATTCTTGCCGACGCTGTGGAAGCCATCATAGGTGCTATTTACTTAGATAGCGATATTGAGGTGGTGCGTGGCATTATTCTAAGCTGGTACAAAACGCGTCTTGATGGGATCAAACCGGGTGTTTCTCAGAAAGATCCCAAAACGCGTTTGCAAGAGTTCCTCCAAGGAAGAAGAAAGCCGCTACCTGCTTACACAGTGACTAATATTAAAGGTGAAGCACATAACCAAGAATTTACGGTTTCGTGCGAAGTGGCAGGTATTGGACAACCTGTTATTGGTAAGGGCACCAGCCGCCGCAAGGCAGAACAAGCGGCTGCTGAATTAGCACTAGAGCAATTGACCAATGACTGATTCAACTGACAACAACGAATTTGATATCGACGCGTATTTCTCGTCGGATAACCAACCAGAAAGTACGCCAGAAAATCAACACTGTGGCTTTGTGGCGATTGTAGGTCGCCCAAATGTAGGTAAATCAACACTTCTTAACCGTATTCTTGGTCAGAAGATTTCGATTACATCGCGTAAACCGCAAACGACGCGTCACCGTATCATGGGTGTTGATACCGAAGGCGATTATCAAGCGATCTACGTTGATACACCTGGACTACATATCGAAGAGAAACGTGCCATCAACCGTTTGATGAACCGCGCGGCGAACTCGTCTCTTAGTGATGTCAACTTAGTGTTCTTCCTTGTGGATGGAACGCATTGGACCAATGATGATGAAATGGTTCTGACTAAGTTGCAAAAAGCTAATTTCCCGGTCGTGTTGTGTGTCAACAAGGTCGATAACGTCCAAGATCGTAATGAAGTCATGCAGCACATGATGGATATGTCGCAGAAAATGGACTTTGTTGATGTTGTGCCAATTTCGGCTAAGCAAGGTAAAAACATTGATGTGCTACGTAAACATGTCCGTGAACATTTACCGAAAGCGACGCATCACTTCCCAGAAGAGTATGTAACAGACCGCTCGCAACGTTTTATGGCGTCGGAAATCGTACGTGAAAAACTGATGCGTTTTACTGGTGAGGAACTGCCTTATTCAGTTACGGTTGAGATTGAGCGTTTTGATTACAACCCAGAAACTGACGGCTTCCATATCAATGCGTTGATCTTAGTGGAACGTAATGGCCAGAAGAAAATGGTGATTGGTAAAGGCGGCGAGAAGATCAAAACAATTGGTCGTGAAGCACGCCTTGATATGGAAGAGCTCTTTGGTCGCAAGGTTTACCTAGAGACTTGGGTAAAAGTTAAATCGGGTTGGGCGGACGATGAACGTGCATTGCGTTCACTTGGCTACATTGACGATCTGTAACCAGAGAGAGGCATAACGCTTCGCTCCCATAGTGATATTGAAAAGGAGCCGCTTGGCTCCTTTTTTAGATTAGTAGGTGTTATGTCATCAGAAGGTTTACAGCGCTGTTTCGTGCTTCATCGCCGACCTTATAGCGAATCGAGTCTGATTCTCGACGTGTTTAGCGAGGAATATGGTCGTGTCACTCTGATGTCCAAAGGGGCAAGGAGTAAACGCTCAAACCTCAAGGGCGCACTGCAGCCTTTTACTCCACTATTGCTTAAATGGTCTGGCAACGGTTCAATGAAAACATTGCGCCAAGCCGAGCCAATCAGCCTTGGTTTGCCGCTAACGGGAATCAACCTTTATTCAGGAATGTATGTCAATGAACTGATTGGCCGCGTTCTGATGGCGGAAGTCGCCATGCCTGCACTTTTTCACGACTATTTACACGCATTGACTGAGCTTGCTCAGTGTGACAACCCCGAACCAGCCTTAAGACGATTTGAACTCGCCTTGCTGTCAGCAATGGGATATGGGGTGGATTTTATGCACTGTGCCGGTACGGGCGAGCCCGTTGACCCTAAGATGACTTATCGTTATCGCGAGCAAAAAGGATTTATCGCCTCAGTGCGTAGCGATAACCTGACTTTCTATGGTAGTGAACTGATTGCCATTAGTGAACGTCGCTTCACCACAAAAGAACAACTTAAAGCGGCAAAACGCTTTACACGTATAGCCCTAAAGCCGTATCTTGGCGGCAAACCATTAAAAAGCAGGGAACTCTTTATGAGTATGGTTCCCAAACGGAGTATTGGAAAATGAGTTCAATTTACCTAGGTGTAAACATCGACCACATCGCAACGCTACGTAACGCGCGTGGTACTAAGTATCCTGATCCTGTTCACGCAGCCGAAATCGCTGAGCGTGCCGGGGCTGATGGAATTACTATCCACCTTCGTGAAGACCGCCGTCATATTAATGATCGTGATGTCCGCATTCTACGTGAAACTCTGCAAACACGTATGAACCTAGAAATGGCCGTTACCGATGAAATGGTCGAAATTGCGCTGAATGCCAAGCCAGAATATGTTTGTTTAGTACCGGAGAAGCGTGAAGAGCTGACTACAGAAGGTGGCCTTGATGTTGCGGGGCACCTCAACAAGGTAAAAGCGGCAACGAAAAAACTCACTGAAGCTGGGATTAAAGTGTCGCTGTTTATTGACGCAGACCGCGAACAAATTGATGCAGCGAAAGCGTGTGGCGCACCTTTTATTGAATTGCACACAGGTCACTATGCCGATGCCGAGACTGAAGCCGATCAGCAAGATGAACTAAAGAAAATTGCGGCTGGAGCAAGTTACGCTGCCGATCTTGGTATCACGGTAAATGCTGGTCACGGCTTGACGTATCACAATGTTGCACCGATCGCGGCAATTCCAGAAATCTTTGAGTTGAACATTGGTCACTCAATTATTGGCCGCGCGGTCTTTGATGGATTGCATAAAGCGGTTGCGGACATGAAAGCCGTTATGGTTGAGGCTCGTCGTTAGTCATGGCAATCGTGGGTTTAGGTACAGACATCGCTGAGATTGAGCGCGTCGAAAAAGCTTTCTCTCGAAGCGGCGATGCGTTTGCTAAGCGAGTCTTAACCCAAACTGAGCTTGGAAAGTTTGCCACGCTTAAACAGCAAGGTCGATTCCTAGCTAAGCGTTTTGCGGCAAAAGAGGCTGCATCAAAAGCGCTGGGAACGGGTATTGCACTTGGTGTCAGTTTTCAAGACTTTGAAGTCACCAACGATGAGCTCGGTAAACCCGTGCTGACCCTAACAGGGAAAGCATTGGAATTAGCCAAACAAAAACAGGTGGGGCATATCCACCTGTCTATTTCTGATGAGCGCCACTATGCGGTGGCGACTGTGATTCTAGAGAGCTAATACTTTAGCTCTTTTGTTTATACTTCTAGATAGGGCTTAGCGCTTGCTTCGACCTTTTCCATTTCATCTTGTAGCTCGAACAATTCTGGCTCAATATCTTCAATGCTAGAGCCTGAACGCAGGGCTTTTTCTATCGTCGCACACACACTTTTTAGCCTCGGCACACCACAGTATGAGCTACTGCCATGCAATTTATGTACGTGGTGGATAAACTGTTCGACATCGAAGTGGTCATCTTCCAAAGCGCCTTCCACAATCGCGTTAACTTCCGGAATGTAATCAACCAACATCTTCAGCATGTCGCGCGCGAGATCTTGTTTGTTGGCCGATTGTTTGAGTGCTGCTTGCCAATCAATAATGATATTGCTGTGCTCGATAGGGGATGAGTTTTCAGCCTCATTTTCTATCACCATAGCTGAGGTGGAAATATCAAGCTTTTCCAGTTCTTTTGCGTTAGTGTGAGGGTTCCAGTGCATCAATACTTGTTGCAGAACATGCTCTTCAATCGGTTTGGTTAGGTAGTCATCCATCCCCGCTTTTAGTAGGCGATCGCGCTCTCCTGTCATTGCGTGTGCGGTAACGGCTATCACGGGGGTATTCGCATTGAGTTCAGTTTGCTTAATGTTGCCACATGCTGTGACTCCATCCATGTGTGGCATTTGAATGTCCATTAAGATGATGTCGAAATGTTGTACTTCGGCCTGTTTTACTGCGTCGACGCCGTTGGTACAGGTAATCACACTTTCTACCCGTTCTTGCAATAGAGCGCTGATCAGCTTTAGGTTGGCCGGATTATCATCGACGGCCATCACTCTGAGTGGCAAGGTTTCGCTGTTTTGCTCAGGGCTTTCAAAAAGTGGGATACTTTCCTGGTTGGCGGCTAAGGTTTGCAGCAGTTTACGTCGTGATAATGGCTTAGTAATACAGTGAATCTGGTATCGCTGAATTAAATGATCCGATAAGGCGAGGGCAGTACTTGGTGTGCCGACGACAACGTGTGGGGCACAGCGCATCGCTTGCTCAACCATTAATTGAACTGATTCGACATCATTGTCTTTGCTCGGTGATAGGTTGAGTAGCACGTAGTCAAAGCTTTCTGTTTCTTCCGGTAAAGAGGAACGGTAGGTGACGACCAAACCTTCTTGAACCAGTGTTTGTTGAATCACCGAGGCGGCTTGCATGTTAGGTTCAACCAGCAGCAAGGTTCGTTGACGAAGCACCTGAGTTTCAAGTAAATCGCTAACCGGCATATCGGTCGATGCTAGACGAAGAGTAAACCAGAACGTCGACCCTTGGTGCAGGCGACTGGTTAGGCTGATTTCGCCACCCATTTGACTGACCAATTTCTGGGTAATAACCAGACCTAATCCCGTACCGCCATAGCGACGAGAAATACTGGCATCGGCCTGACTAAAGGCTTGGAACAGTTGTGACTGCTGGCGCTCCGAGATACCAATACCGGTATCGCGAACCATGAATTGCAACTCAACTGAGTCATCGCGTTGCGAACGGAGTTCAACGCTGATATCAATATTGCCGCGTTCGGTAAACTTAATCGAGTTGCCGACAAGGTTAGTGAGAACTTGCTGAATACGTAATGGATCGCCGACAAGACCGGTTGGAATTTTAGGGTCGATTTTTAATGTTAGCTCTAACCCTTTCTCATGAGCGCTGGTGGCTTGTAGGCTGACAACCTCTTCCAATGACGATTGGAAATCAAATGGAATGTTTTCTAAGGCCAACTTACCCGCTTCAAGTTTAGAAAAGTCGAGAATATCGTTGATGATATTCAGTAGGTTGTTGGCCGATTTTTCGATAGTGAGCAGGTAATCGGTTTGGCTATTGGTTAGGGTGGTCTTGAGCATTTGGCGCGTAAAACCAATCACACCATTTAGCGGGGTTCTTAGCTCATGTGACATATTGGCTAAGAACTCTGATTTGACTCGCGCGGCTTCCTGAGCTCGTTTTTTCGCAATATCCAGCTCGACGTTTTGAATTTCTAACTGCTCTAATGTTTCGCGCAAATCGGAAGTGGCTTGGTCGATGCTGTGCTGCATTTCAACATGGTACTCAGACAGCGATACCGCCATGGCATTGATACCATTTTTCAATGAGTCCAATTCACCATGCATTTTACCTTCAATACGCACATCTAGATGACCACGGCGAATTCGGTCGACCATACTCTTCATGTGTGAAATAGGACGTGTTACGTCATACATCAAGCGATAAGCAAACACGGCGGATAGCCCTAAACCAATCAGCATGACGAGAAAAGCTGAGAAAATCTCTTGGTATTGTTGGAGGCGCAAAGAAGAGAGATCGAGTTCAATCGCCACATAACCAAGTGCTGGATTCGAGTCTGGCCCTTTCATGGTGGCGACGATGCCAGATTCGGCGATCACTGGGGCGCGAAGAATCAAGGTGTTTTCTTGCAAAACAGAGCTTACTAGCAACGGAATAGGTTCCGTACGTGGAAAGGTCAGTAGCTCAAAATTGGGATGAAAGTTCGACGTTACGAATAGCTCGTGATTGTAGTCAAATACCGCAATACTGCGGACAAATTTGGAGTTTTTGCGATGAGCGTAGCTGATAATGCGGCGTACGGCTTCGCGACTGTTGTTCTTTAACCCTTCTTCACTGGCGATTGCCAGCGGTTCAATAATACTTAAGCCTGAGTTGACAACCTGCTTTTCTAAATCGTGATAGCGGTTGAATGAGAAAAAGGCACTGAGAAGCAAGCCGATAATCAGCGTCGGCGCTAAGGTAAGGGTAATAACGCGGGCGCGTAAGCCATATCTTGTCATTATTGTCTAAACATCGTGGTGTGGATATGGGAAAATAGCTTCCAAAAACAAGAGAAGCCGTCGAAGTTATCGCTTAAGCATAATCAACTCAGTCGGCTCAGACAATGATTCCGACTGAAAAGCTAGGACATCAGCAAATTTTCGAGCAATAGACCCTAAGGTCATAAATAGTAGGCACAAAACATGGCGCGTTTTTTCCAACCGAAGAAGAAAACTCAACTCGATACTAAGCATCAATCAGTTACGATTGAAAAGTTGGATCATCACGGCGCTGGTATGGCTTATCAAAACAAAAAGCCGATGTTTATTGAAGGCGCTTTGCCCGGCGAGAAAGTGCTGGTTCAGTTGACCGAAAGTAAGAGCAAGTTTGCTCGCGCCAAGTTGATCAAAATTCAAAAAGCGAGTCAGCAGCGCGTTGAGCCATTTTGCCAATATTACGCCGAGTGTGGTGGCTGTAATATGCAGCATTTAGCCAGCGCTTCACAGCAAGAGTACAAGCAGCAAACCCTTTCTCAGTTAATGAGTAAGTTTGCCGGGCAAAGCATCGCGTTAGAAGCGCCGATTAGTGGTGATGACAAAGGTTATCGTCGCCGAGCGCGAGTAAGTGTAAAGCTGAATAAGAAAACCCAAGCGTTAGAATTTGGTTTTCGTAAAAAACAGAGCAAAGAGATCGTCACGGTTACGCACTGCCCGGTACTGGATAAAGAACTTGATGCTCTGCTTGTCCCTTTGTATGAGCTGTTAAACCGCTTTTCAAATCGAGAAAATATTGGTCATATTGAGTTGGTGAAAGGTGACAACGCCAAGCTTATCGTACTGAGGCATCTAAAAGCGCTCAAAGAGAACGAACAGCAAAGCCTCGAAGAATTTGCACGTCTACACAATGCCAGTTTATATCTGATGCCAGAAAGCGATCAGCTCAATCGAGTTGTCGGCGAATCTGGTTACTATTTAGAAGCGGGAGTGACGATACCATTCGAGCCCAACAACTTTATTCAAGTCAATCAAAAGGTCAACCAAGCGATGATAGAGCAGGCTTTGTCTTGGCTTGACGTTAATCAACAAGATAGAGTGTTAGACCTCTTTTGTGGCTTAGGTAACTTTAGTTTGCCGATGGCGAAGCGAGTTGCGAGTGTCGTCGGGGTTGAAGGCGTGGATGCCATGGTCGAAAAGGCCTCCGCCAATGCTAAGGCGAATCAGATTACCAACACGGCTTTCTACCAAGCAAATTTGGAGCAAGATGTCTCTGGTCAGCCCTGGGCTGAGGAAAAATTTGATAAAATACTGCTTGATCCTGCTAGAGCGGGCGCAAGTGGTATTATAGAGCAGATATCAACACTAGGCGCGAGCCGAGTTGTGTACGTATCTTGTAATCCTGCTACGTTAGCCAGAGATTCTCAAAGCTTGCTTAATCAAGGCTTTAAATTACATAAATTAGGCATGCTCGATATGTTTCCACATACAAGCCATTTAGAATCAATGGCGCTCTTTGTTAAGGATTAAAGCGAACTTCCCAGTGAGTCAGTAGTCTCAACACGGGCAGTTCGAGAATAAAAAAGAACAGGACGAAAATAATGGTTGCGGTAAGAAGCGCACATTTAAATCAAGACGAACAGTTTGAGCTAGATAAGTGGATTGCTAGCCTAAAGCAAGATGCTAAGGTTACCCAGCGCTTAAAAGAAGTTTACCTCCGCAGTGAAGCGATTTTAGAAGGTAATGATCAAGGTCCGCTGCTCTTGTGGCGCGGAAGAGAAATGATCGAGATTCTTATCACTTTGTCGATGGATAAAGCCACCCTTGTGGCAGCACTGCTATTCCCATTGGTGTCGAGCGGTGCCTATGGACGTGAGCAGTTCAAAGAAGATTTTGGCAAAGAGACCATCAAGCTAATTGATGGTGTCGAAGAAATGGCGGCTTTAGGCCAGCTAAACGTGACGCTTGAAGGCAGTGCCGCATCTTCGCAAGTTGATAATGTGCGCCGCATGCTATTAGCCATGGTTGATGACTTCCGCTGTGTGATCATCAAGCTTGCTGAGCGAATTGCCTATTTGGTTGAAGTAAAGAAGGCCCCTGAAGATGTGCGCCGAGCTGCAGCTCAAGAGTGTGCCAATATTTACGCGCCACTGGCTAACCGTTTGGGGATTGGTCAGCTTAAGTGGGAAATGGAAGACTACGCTTTTCGTTACCAGCAGCCAGAAACATACAAACAGATAGCCAAGCAGTTGTCTGAGCGCCGGATTGTGCGTGAGCAGTACATCAAAGATTTTGTGGATGATCTTACGGCGGAAATGAAAGCCTCATCGATCAACGCCGAGGTTAGTGGTCGTCCCAAGCATATTTACAGTATCTGGCGAAAAATGCAGAAGAAAGGGCTGGCGTTTGATGAGCTATTTGATGTTCGCGCAGTACGGATTATCGCTGACAAACTGCAAGATTGTTACGCGGCATTAGGGGCGGTACATACTAAATACAAGCACTTACCTAGTGAGTTTGATGATTATGTTGCTAACCCTAAACCCAATGGTTATCAGTCCATTCACACGGTTATCTTAGGCCCTGAAGGCAAAACCATCGAAATTCAGATCCGCACCAAAGATATGCACGAAGATTCTGAATTAGGGGTTGCCGCGCACTGGAAATACAAAGAAGGTGGCGGTGGCCGTAGTGGCTACGACGAGAAAATTACTTGGTTACGTAAACTGCTTGATTGGCAAGAAGAGATGTCTGACTCGGGCGAGATGTTGGATGAACTGCGCAGTCAGGTATTTGATGATCGCGTCTATGCGTTTACCCCACGCGGTGATGTGGTTGATTTACCTATGGGGGCGACGCCGCTCGACTTTGCTTATCACATTCACTCAATGGTTGGTCACCGTTGTATCGGTGCGAAAGTAGCAGGACGTATTGTTCCGTTTACTCATAGGCTACAAATGGGTGACCAGGTCGAAATTATCACCGCCAAAGAGCCTAACCCATCGCGTGACTGGTTAAATCCATCGACGGGGTTTGTCACTTCCAGCCGTGCTCGTGCCAAGATCAATGCGTGGTTCCGTAAACAGAGTCGAGAGAAGAACCTTGAAGCTGGTCGTGAGATCTTAGAACAAGAGCTTTCCAAGATCGGTGCGACACTAAAAGATGCAGAGCAATATGGTCTTAAGCGTTTCAACATGAATACGCCAGACGAACTCTATGTGGGGGTTGGTAGCGGTGATTTGCGTATCAATCAAATCATTAACCACATCAATGCCTTGGTCAATAAACCGACCGCGGAAGAGGAAGATCAGCAAGCATTAGAGAAGTTACAAGAGGCTGAAAACAGAGCACCAGCACAAAGTCGACCAAAAAAAGATGCGGTTGTGGTTGAAGGGGTAGATAACCTGATGACCCACCTAGCGCGTTGCTGTCAGCCAATCCCTGGGGATGAAATCTCGGGTTACATTACCCAAGGTCGCGGCATCTCGGTACACCGCAGTGACTGTGAGCAGCTAGACGAACTGCGTCATCATGCGCCAGAGCGGATCATTGATACCGTTTGGGGCAGTGGTTTTGTCGGCTCATACATCTTGACGGTGCGTGTTGAAGCGATGGAGCGCAGTGGTTTGTTGAAAGACATCACCACCTTGTTTGCCAATGAAAAAATCAAAGTGACTAGCATGAAAAACCGTGTTGATTATCGCCGCCAACTGGCGATCATGGATTTTGATTTAGAAGTGACTAACATCGAAATACTGCAACGAGTTTCCAAGCGCGTTGAGCAGATTAAAGATGTGATGTCGGTGAAGAGGTTGGGGTAGTATCCAACTAAGGTAAAGAGAGATAACCTAAAGGTGAGCGGTTTTGGCCGCTCACCTTTTTCTTTAGATAAAAGATTTAAAGGAACATAAGAATATGAATCATCCTATTGAGCAGTTAGAACAAATCATGGCGCAGTTGCGCGATCCTGAGGGTGGTTGTCCGTGGGATCTGAAGCAGAGCTTTGACACTATTGTGCCGCACACGATAGAAGAAACCTATGAAGTGGTGGATGCCATTCACAACCGAGATTGGCCCAACCTTAAAGAAGAGTTGGGTGACTTATTGTTTCAAGTGATTTTTTATAGCCAATTGGCAAAAGAACAGAACTTGTTTGATTTTTCTGAAGTCGTCGAGAGCGTCAACGAAAAACTCACGCGTCGCCATCCACATGTATTTTCTGATGTTGAATTTGAATCTGATGAGCAAATCAATGCCAATTGGGAGGCGGAAAAAGCGAAAGAAAAAGCCCAAATAGGCAAAACGGAACAAAGTATTCTAGACTCAATACCGAACTCTCTACCGGCTTTATCGCGTGCCACAAAGATTCAGAAAAAGTGCGCCCAATTTGGCTTTGATTGGGACTCAATCGGTCCTGTGGTAGACAAAGTGCATGAAGAGATAGAAGAGGTGATGGATGAGGCTTTGCAAGTCTCTCCAGATGAAGAAAAAGTTGAACTCGAATTGGGGGACTTGCTGTTTGCTTGCGTAAATTTAGCGCGTCATTTGGGAGCCAACCCAGAAGCGGCGTTAAGCAAAGCCAACCTCAAGTTTTCGCGTCGATTCCGCGCCGTTGAACAGCACGTCGCCCAAGCGGGGCGAGAGTTAGGCGGATGTACGTTAGATCAATTGGAAGAATATTGGCAGCAGGTAAAGCGTCAAGAACCAGAATAAAGTGCAAAGATAGCGAAAGCTTTTTTAAGCGAAATGCGATTCAGAACAAAATCTCGCTGTCTGTTTTCTCTTTGTGCAGTTTGATTTGAAGCAAAAAATAAAAAATTGCAGTGTGATAGATTTCACGTTGTGGCGGATAAGGGCTTCTGGTATATTTATATCCCGTCCAGAAGAAATCCATTTTCCCTCATTCAACCAATTTCAGGTTAAACATGACGACAAATTACATTTTTGTTACTGGCGGGGTTGTATCCTCTCTAGGTAAAGGTATTGCAGCAGCATCTCTTGCGGCTATTTTAGAAGCTCGTGGTCTTAAAGTGACTATGATGAAGCTTGACCCTTACATCAACGTTGATCCAGGCACAATGAGCCCAACTCAGCATGGTGAGGTGTTCGTTACAGAAGATGGCGCTGAAACTGACCTTGACCTAGGTCACTATGAGCGTTTCATCCGTACCAAGATGACGAAGCGCAACAACTTTACTGCTGGTCGTGTTTACGCTGACGTTCTACGCAAAGAACGTCGTGGTGATTACCTAGGCGCAACGATCCAAGTTATTCCTCATATCACTAACGCTATCAAAGATCGCGTGATCGCTGGCTCTGAAGGTCACGATGTGGCTATCGTCGAAGTTGGTGGTACAGTGGGTGATATCGAATCACTACCATTTATGGAAGCGATTCGTCAGCTAGCGGTGGAACTAGGCCGTGAACGCGCGATGTTCATGCACCTTACTCTGGTTCCTTACCTAGCGGCAGCTGGCGAAGTAAAAACTAAGCCAACTCAACACTCTGTTAAAGAGTTGCTTTCTATCGGTATCCAGCCAGATATTCTTGTTTGTCGCAGTGATCGTATGATCCCGGCAAACGAGCGTAAGAAGATCGCTCTATTCTGTAACGTATCAGAAAAAGCCGTTATCTCTATGAAGGACGTAGATTCAATCTACAAGATCCCTCAACTTATCAAATCTCAAGGTTTAGACGACCTAGTATGTGCTCGCTTTGGTATTTCAGCTCCGGAAGCGGATCTGTCTGAGTGGGAACAGGTTATTTACGAAGAAGCCAACCCAACGGCGGAAGTCACTATCGGGATGGTTGGTAAGTACATCGAACTGCCTGATGCTTACAAATCGGTTAACGAAGCACTTAAGCATGCAGGTCTTAAAAATCGTCTAAGCGTGAAAATCAAGTACGTTGACTCACAAGATGTAGAAAGCAAAGGCGATGAGGCGCTAGCGGGTCTTGACGCAATTCTAGTACCAGGCGGTTTTGGTGATCGCGGTGTAGAAGGCAAGATCATGGCGGCGAAATACGCTCGTGAAAACAATGTACCTTACCTAGGTATCTGTTTAGGTATGCAAGTCGCACTGATTGAATACGCGCGTAATGTCGCGGGTATGGAAGGTGCGCACTCAACTGAATTTAATAAAGAGACTAAATACCCTGTTGTTGGTCTCATTACTGAATGGGTAGACGAATCAGGTAACGTTGAAGAGCGCACAGAGAAATCTGATCTAGGCGGTACTATGCGTCTTGGTTCTCAGCTATGTCACCTAGAGAAAGGGACTAAAGCTCGTGAACTCTACGGTAGTGCAACTATCCATGAACGTCACCGTCACCGTTACGAAGTGAACAACAATCTGCGTCCACAGATTGAAAAAGCAGGTCTAAAAGTCTCTGGTCTATCTGCAGACAAGAAATTGGTTGAAGTGATTGAGAACCCAGCTCACCCTTGGTTTGTAGCGGCTCAATTCCACCCTGAGTTCACATCAACACCTCGTGATGGTCACCCATTGTTTGCAGGTTTCGTGAAAGCGGCTGGTGAATACCAACGCGGCGAATTCGAGAAGTAAAAGGATACGGGCAGTAGAGTTAGTCGTTCTGCTGCCTTTAATTTTGACATTATATATTCAACGAGAAGGAAACATTCAATGTCTAAGATCGTTAAAGTTCTAGGTCGTGAAATCATCGATTCACGTGGTAACCCAACAGTAGAAGCTGAAGTACACCTAGAAGGCGGTTTCGTAGGTATGGCTGCTGCTCCATCTGGTGCATCTACTGGTTCACGCGAAGCTCTTGAGCTACGTGACGGCGACAAAGCACGTTTCCTAGGTAAAGGTGTTCTTAAAGCTATTGAAGCGGTTAACGGTGCAATCGCAGAAGCTCTAGTTGGTAAAGATGCAAAAGACCAAGCTGCAATCGACGCAGTAATGATCGAGCTAGACGGTACTGAAAACAAATCTAAGTTCGGTGCTAACGCAATCCTAGCCGTTTCTCTAGCGAACGCTAAAGCTGCTGCGGCTGCGAAAGGCATGCCTCTATACGAGCACATCGCTGAACTAAACGGTACAGCGGGTCAGTTCTCTATGCCTCTACCTATGATGAACATCATCAACGGTGGTGAGCACGCAGACAACAACGTTGACATCCAAGAGTTCATGATCCAACCAGTTGGCGCTAAGACTCTTAAAGAAGCTCTACGTATCGGTGCTGAAGTATTCCACAACCTAGCTAAAGTTCTTAAGTCTAAAGGCTACAGCACTGCAGTTGGTGATGAAGGTGGTTTCGCTCCTAACCTTAAGTCTAACGCTGAAGCTCTAGAAGTTATCGCGGAAGCTGTTGCAGCTGCTGGTTACGAACTAGGTAAAGACGTTACTCTTGCTATGGACTGTGCTGCATCTGAGTTCTTCGACAAAGAAGCTGGTATCTACAACATGAAGGGCGAAGGTAAAACTTTCTCTTCTGAAGAGTTCAACCACTACCTAGCTGAGCTAGCGAACAAGTTCCCAATCGTTTCTATCGAAGATGGTCTAGACGAGTCTGATTGGACTGGCTTCAAGCACCAAACTGAACTACTAGGTGACAAGCTTCAACTAGTAGGTGACGATCTATTCGTTACTAACACTAAGATCCTTGCTGAAGGTATCGAGAAAGGCGTAGCTAACTCTATCCTTATCAAGTTCAACCAAATCGGTTCTCTAACTGAGACTCTAGCTGCTATCAAGATGGCTAAAGACGCAGGTTACACAGCAGTAATCTCTCACCGTTCTGGCGAAACTGAAGATGCCACTATCGCTGACCTAGCGGTAGGTACTGCAGCAGGTCAAATCAAAACTGGTTCTATGAGCCGTTCTGACCGTGTTGCTAAGTACAACCAACTAATCCGTATCGAGGAAGCTCTAGGTGAGCGTGCTCCATTCAACGGTCTTAAAGAAGTTAAAGGTCAGTAATTCCTAGCGGATTATTAACTTAGAGCTTTAAAAAACGCCTCCGTTCTTGGGGGCGTTTTTGTTTTCAGATTGGTATTTAAGAGCGATAAGCCGTTCTGACCGTGTTGCTGCCATACCTAAAAGAAAGCAACCAACTAATCCGTATCGAGGAAGCTCTAGGTGAGCGCGCTCCTTTCAACGGTCTTAAAGAAGTTAAAGGTCAATAATTCCCAGCGAATTATCAACTTAAAGCTTTAGAAAATGCCTCCGCTCTCGGGTAATGCCGATCAGTTAAG
>NZ_JXXV01000003.1 GCF_000967545.1 Vibrio galatheae
ATTTAGTTGACCATTACAGTTCCAATTCAGATCAAATAATGAATGGCAACAGTGGGTTATGTCTTGCTAGTCATGATGTATTGGTAAACGGATTTTGTTTTCATTATGTTCAAAAAAATAGGCAGAGCCGTTTAAGCCGCTGAATAACGGCAAAAGAGACAATAAATTCTGCCAAAAATCGGTATAATATTGCCCCTTTAGACAGCTGCAATCCCTAGTGCTGTCAGTTTGTATGTTTGGATAGTAGAAATGAACGCCCCCGCATTAGTACAAAAAGTTTGGAACTATTGTCATACCTTACGTGATGATGGTGTTGGCTATGGTGATTACTTAGAGCAGCTAACTTTCTTACTGTTTCTCAAAATGGCTCATGAATACTCATTGCCGCCATACTCACGCAAAACCCAAGTACCCAGCGGTTATGATTGGGAGTCTCTGGTGGGTCTAACCGGAGAAGCATTAGAAAATCAGTACCGTCGGATTTTAAAAAAACTTGGTGATGCACCAGGTATGCTTGGTGCGATTTTTTACAAGGCAGAAAACAAAATTCCTGATCCCGCCAAGCTGTCTCGCATTGTCAAAATGATTGACGAAGAGAGCTGGATCAGCCTTGATGCCGATGCCAAAGGTGATTTATACGAAGGCTTACTACAAAAGAACGCCGAAGATACTAAAAGTGGTGCTGGCCAGTACTTTACGCCGCGCCCACTCATTGATGCTATGCTTGCGTGTGTGCGCCCTGAGCCTAAGAAAACGATTTTAGATCCTGCCTGTGGTACGGGCGGCTTCTTTTTGAGTGCCTGTGACTGGATCACTTATGGTGATACACAGTGGATTGAAAAAGGTATGAGCCACTGGAACCCAGCAAAAGACAACAGTAGTACGATTGCTAAATCCAAGCTCAACAAAGACCAAGTAAAGTTTTTACGTGATAACACTTTCTTTGGTAATGAAATTGTGCCTTCAACTCGCCGCATGTGTTTAATGAATTTGTTTTTGCACAATATTGGCAGTATTGATGGTGAGCCGAAGGTGGAGCGTGCAGATGCTTTGTTGACACCTCTCAAAGGCGAAGATAAGGTTGATTACGTTTTAGCCAACCCACCTTTTGGTAAAAAAAGCAGCATGACGATTACCAATGCTGAGGGTGGTGAAGACAAAGAAGCCTTGACCTATGAGCGCCAAGATTTTTGGGCGACCACAACCAACAAACAGCTTAACTTTTTACAGCATATTGTTGCGAGTTTAAAAGACACTGGTAAAGCAGCCGTCGTATTACCTGA
The DNA here is from genome assembly GCF_000967545.1 of Vibrio galatheae. Lineage (GTDB taxonomy): Bacteria > Pseudomonadota > Gammaproteobacteria > Enterobacterales > Vibrionaceae > Vibrio > Vibrio galatheae. Next base: position 1,284 of record NZ_JXXV01000003.1, read on the forward strand.
TAATGTTTTATTTGAAGGGGGAGCAGGGGAGCGTATTCGCCGTAAATGGTTAAGTAATTGCGATGTGCACACTATTTTACGTCTACCGACAGGGATCTTTTATGCCAATGGTGTGAAAGCGAACGTAGTGTTCTTTGATAACGCTCCACGTGATGAAAAAGTGCATACCAAAGGGATCTGGTTTTACGATTTAAGAACCAACAAGCACTTTACCCTTAAGCAACGTCCTATGATGCTAAGCGATTTGAAAGAGTTTATTCAGTGTTATAACCCTGAAAATCGTCATCAACGCATAGAGACAAATCGTTTCAAGTACTATAGCTACGATGAACTCATTAATCGCGACAAAGCTAGCCTTGATGTGTTCTGGCTTAAAGATGATAGCTTGGATAATCTCGATAATCTTCCTTCTCCTGAGATACTTCAGCAAGAAATCATCGATCATTTAGAAGCAGCATTAGCCGCATTTAAAGATGTCGCTGTTGGATTAGGTGATATTAAGTAGAATAAAAAGGGGCTTTAGCCCCTTTTGGTCTATTTAAGTAGTTAGATAACTTTTAATTGTTTGGTCCCTGTAACAGATAGACTGCCTTTGGCGGCCTCTTCTATATGCCCGCTCCACCAGCTCATCATAGGGCGGCGGCGTTCAAGGTAGTCTGTCCGGTTATAGGCGCTACGCACTTGGTTATCATCAACGTGTGCCAGTGACGCTTCGATCAAGTCACGGTCAAAACCTTGTTCATTGAGTGTAGTACTTGCGAGAGACCGCAGACCGTGGCTAACCAATCTTCCCGCAAAACCCATACGTTTTAGAGCCATATTTGCCGTTTGGCTGTTACATGGTTTCTTCGGATCGCGATCTGAAGGAAATATGTATTCACGGTGGCCGCTTATCGGCTTAATTACTTCTAATAGCGCCAGCATCTGCTCTGTGAGCGGGATGCGGTGCTCTCTTCTTTTTTTCATTCTTTCGGCTGGAATGGTCCATATCTTTTCTTCCCACTCAATCTCATCCCATCTAGCGCCTGCGGCTTCAGAAGGTCGAGTCATAGTGTGTAGTTGCCACTCGATTAAACAACGAGTAGTACGCTTTATACTGGCATTGGCGATAGCTCCCATTAGCTCTGGTAGTTCATCTGGTGCTAGTGCTGCCATGTTTTCTTTTTTGGGCTTTTTGAAAGCGGCTCGAATACCTGTTAATGGATTCGCTTTTACAAGACCACAGTTTGCCGCGTAATTCATTATTTCATTTAAGCGTTGAGATAAGCGTTTAACCGTCTCTAGGCTGCCTTTTGCTTCGATAGGTCTAAGTAGATCAATAACGAGTGGGGCATCGATATCTTTTACTGGTGTATTCGCTATTTGCGGAAATACATGAAGTTCTAGTGAGCGCCAGATATCGACAGCATAGTCTGGAGTGACTTCGTGCTTTTTGAGGTTGAACCAATCTTCAGAGACTTTGGCAAAGGTATGTTCGTAGATTTCTTTGTGAACGAGTTCTTGGCGTTTTCGTTCTTCTTGAGGATCAATCCCCTGAGCTAGTAGCTCTCTGGCTGCCATTGCATTTTTACGAGCATTGGCAAGAGATAAGTCTGGATATCTACCTAGGCTAAGGTTTGCTCGTTTTCCTGTAATGGGTTTGTAGTAGTTAAAGATCCACTGTTTTGAACCGTTAGGCTTGATACGTAATCGAAGGCCATCACCATCAAACAAGTTGTATTCTTTGTCCTTGGGCTTCGCTGATTTGATATCTTTGTCTGTTAGACGAGTAGTTATTTTTGCCATGTTGGGTACACCAGATTAACTCATTAAAACCAGTGTACCCTGTTGTGTACCCAAAGATCAAAGAAGTAGTGAGACGTCCTTGGATGCTAATGGACGCTAAGTTGTTGATTTTTGGTTGTTACAGGCAAGAAAAAAGACGCCCTAGGACGTCTTTAAACTATGAATTGGTGGAGCTGGCGGGAGTTGAACCCGCGTCCAAAAATCATTCATCATTGGTACTACATGCTTAGTCGATCTTTAAGTTCACCACCCACCTGCGAACCGACACGCTAATGAATGACTATCCTGAATTAAACTTCGCCGTTCATCTCTCAGGCGGGAGAGTCCGGGCTAGCGCGTTTGGGTTTGATCCCTCGTTGGTCCCCGTCTTACGTGCGGAAGCTAGGGCGAGAGAGCTCTGAGCAGGTTATTAAGCTGCTAGTGCGTAGTTTTCGTCGTTTGCGACTATTTTTTTGCGGCTTTTTACGTGGCCAACCGCCCCACGGCATGCACCTCAGACTGCAAAATTCCTGTCGAATCCTAAATCAGCCCCAAAGTGTTCTTCGCATAGTACCAGAAAAGTATAACCTGTCTAGACTTGTGCGTTTAAGTGCTCAATATTAACGCAGCGAGCTTTTCATTACGCGCGCTTTTTCGCGAGCCCAATCTTTTTCTTTCAGATCAGTACGTTTGTCGTGAAGTTTTTTACCTTTCGCGACACCGATTTTCATCTTGACCCAAGAGCGAGACCAATAGAGCGATAACGCAGCAAGTGTCATACCTTCGCGGTTGATTCGACCAAGCAGGTTATCAAGTTCGCGGCGACTCATGAGTAGTTTACGCACACGCGTAGGGTTCGCCACCACGTGTGTCGATGCTTGATTAAGAGGGGTAATGGTCATGCCACTCACAAAGGCCTCGCCATCACGCATAAATACATAGCTTTCTGCGATATTGGCTTTGCCTTGGCGAAGGGCTTTAACTTCCCAGCCTTGAAGCTCCAAGCCAGCTTCGATTTCATCGTCGATGAAAAATTCGTGGCGAGCTTTCTTATTGACAGCGATGGTATTGCTACCCGCTTTTTGTTTTGATTTTTTCTTTGCCATAGTGGCTGCATTATACGGCTAGGAATTAAGTTAGGAAATCCCTTTATTTGCGCTGAGTGCAAATAAAAGTAAAATTGCATCAAGCTTGAAGATCAAGCGGTTGTTATGAGGAGTCAAGATGAAGCAAGTGAGTCGTTCTGCTTTGGTGTCATTTAGTGCCCAGCAGATGTTCAATTTAGTCAACGATGTGGCTAGCTACCCAGAATTTTTGCCTGGATGCTCCGGATCACGCGTGATTGAATCAACTACAAGTGCGATGGTGGCTTCCGTTGATGTTGCAAAGGCAGGGATTAGTAAAACGTTTACTACATCAAATCAGTTGGTGGATGGCGAAGCCATTATCATGAGTTTGGTGGATGGGCCATTCAAAACGTTAAAGGGTGGTTGGTTCTTCACTCCTTTGGATGATCAGGCATGTAAAGTTGAACTTAAACTTGAATTTGAATTTTCAAGTAAGATGATCGAAATGGCGTTTGGCAAAATCTTTAATGAGCTAACGAGCAATATGGTTAATGCTTTTACTAAGCGTGCAAAACAGGTGTACCCAGCCTATGAGTATTGAGTCTGAAATGATTCACGTTGAGGTCGTGTACGCTTTGCCACACGAGCAGAGGGTGTTTAACCTTGTGGTCAATCAAGCTATGACGGTTGAAGAGATTATCGCTCAGTCAGGAGTGATGGAACTATATCCAGAGATTGATCTTGAAAAAAATAAAGTCGGTGTCTTTAGCCGCAATGTTAAGCTCGATACTACCTTAAGTGATAAAGACCGTATTGAAATATATCGTCCACTGCTCGCCGATCCTAAAGAGATCCGACGCAAGCGCGCAGAACAAGCCAAAGCTGAAGGTTCTGCCGATCCAGTGACGGGTGGCAAGAAAAATCAGTTACGTAAGGAAGACTAGTCACTACTCGCTCAGAAAACAAAAGGGTTGGCGTAATGCCAACCCTTAAAAATATCTTACTTGTCGTTAGTTAATACTTTCGAAGAAATCGTTACTGGCTGGAAAATCACCGACGACATTGACTAGCTGACCATCACCGTTAAAGTTGACGATAAGGTTTTTCTGGATCGAGTCATGATGGCCTTCAGTGTGATGGTAGATATAGTACCAAGTATCAGGGTAACCATTTTCTACCAGCATTGGGGAACCCATTACATAGCGTACTTGCTCTTTCGTCATGCCAAATTTCAACTGATCAACTGCAGTTTGTTCTACATAATTGCCTTGGTTGATATCAATGCGGTAAACCAACTTTTCTAATAGCGAGCAGCCCGTCAGCATTGTCATAGCGAGTGGTACAGCGATAAGCCACTTTTTCAATTGCATACTTAAATTCTTGTAACTGATAAAAATCAAACTCAGCCGATAATAAACAAGCGCGACGCTAAAGTAAAAAGCTGAGAGCATTTTGAATTGTTTATGACCGTTATTTTTGAATTTGGTTGCAAAGTCGAGTCAAAATTCTACTTTGAAAGGAACTTTGACTCGATACCATAGCGCTTAGGCAGCGATGAGCAGCTCTTTAGCATTAGCAAGTGTTGAGTCAGTAATTTCACTGCCACCGAGCAAGCGTGCCAGCTCAGAGATACGTTGTTCGTTGTCTAAACGGTGCATTTGTGTTTCTGTCTTACCTGATTTGGTTTGCTTAGCAACAAAGAGTTGCTGATGTCCACAACCCGCGACTTGCGGCAAGTGAGTGACACACAATACTTGAGTTGATTCGCCCAGTTTACGTAACATCTTACCGACCACAGCCGCTGTCGGGCCGCTGATGCCGACATCTACTTCATCGAAAATGAGGCTTGGTGTGTCAACTTTCTGAGCAGTAATGACCTGTATTGCTAACGAAATACGTGATAGCTCGCCCCCAGATGCGACTTTGGCTATCGGCTGCATTGGTTGCCCAGGGTTCGTGGAAACAACAAAGCAAACCGTATCCATACCCAGTGGAGATGGGTGAGTACCTTGATTCGAAACTTTGATACGGAACTGCGCTTTTTCCATACTCAGCTCGTGCATGCTGGCAGTAATGAGCTTGTTAAGCTCTTTAGCATAGCGATTGCGCGATTTATTCAGTTTTTCTGACGTTGTTAGAAAGCTTTGATATTTGCTTTCGACTTCTTGCTCAAGCGACTCTAAGCGTTCGTCAGAGCAATCAAGAGCATCTATTTGCGCTAACAAATCTTGATGATGCTGATACAACTCATCGGGCATAACATGGTGTTTTCTTGCTATCGACATTACCTTGGAGAAACGCTCTTCTACATATGCCATACGCGCAGGATCGACATCAACATTGTCTAAATAATTACGCAGCTCACTATTGGCTTCTTCGATTTGGATAATTGCTTCTGCCAGCATGTTGGGTAGCTCTGCGAGTTTTGCATCCAATTCTGCCAATTGGATTAAGGAGTGATTGGCTGATTGCAAAATACCAAGCGCGTTAACTTCTTCACCTTCGTAAATAAGCTCGATCGCTTGTTGGCAGGTAGAGGCAAGCTCACCGCTGTTGGATAAACGTTTGTGTTCTTGTTCGAGTTGTTCATATTCTTCCTCGCCAAGAGAGAGTTCATTTAACTCTTTGATTTGGTACTCAAGCAACTGCTTTTGTGCCTGATTGGCGGCACTGTTTTCTTTTAGCTGCTTAAGGTTATTGTCTGCCTGACGCCAATGTTGGTAGGCACTGCGGGTACTTTTTAGCAGGTTTAAGTGTCCGGCATATTGGTCAAGCATCGCCATTTGATATTCGCTTTTCATCAACTGGTGGTGCGCATGCTGACCGTGAATATTGATCAGCAGTTGGCCCAATGATTTTAGTTGCGACAAAGGAACGGGGCTACCGTTAATAAATGCTCGCGAACGCCCTTCTTTGTTGATGATGCGACGAAGAATACAGTCGCTACCATCGAGCAGATCATTGTCTTCTAACCAACGTGTGGCGTTAATGTTGCTCTCTAACGAGAAAGCGGCACTTACTTCGGTTTTTTCTTCACCTTGACGTACCATGCTGGCTTCCGCGCGCCCGCCTAAACACAAACCGAGAGCGTCAATGGCGATGGATTTACCAGCGCCAGTTTCACCTGTGATGGTTGTCATTCCTTTGGATAGCTCTAGCTGTAGAGACTTAACAATTGCAAAATTATTAACACTTAGATGAGCCAGCATTTTGTTGTACCTGTTTAAATGAACAATACTGTGTATGTGAACAGTATATACTGTTTCTTTATACAGTAAAGTTATGCGTCGAGATTTTTGTGAAGCGGATCTGAACCTTGCTGGCTGCAAATAAGTTCATCTTGTAGCGCTGCGGTTGACGAGTAGGAGTAACTGAATTTATTCCTCACCCATCTAGATCTGCATATGCGCTGGTAAGGGGATGGACATAAAACAACGACATTATGGCAGCAGGGGGAAGGCGATATGAACGCGAAACAAATATTAGCTGAATGGTTTGATAGGGTTTTGCTTAGCAAACGTCTCACGTACGTGGTTAACATCAGCAATGACAGGACAAAGTATCTGTCCTGCCGTTGCGCACTTAACGACTAGAATAAGCGACTCGACCAGCCGAGTTTATTTCGCAGAACATGGTAGTAGCTGTAATCTTGCGGGTGAATCAATTGCAGTACATTCGGACTTTGATAGATATGAACTTCGTCACCCGGAGACACTGGGAGCGAGACTTGACCGTCACAACTAACTTCGAGTGTACCTCTGTTATCTGGCGAAACCACTAACTTGATCTGACGCTTGCTATCGACCACCAATGGTCGGCTTGATAGGGTATGAGGGAACATAGGAACGAGAGATATCGCGTTTAAGCTTGGTGATAGAATCGGACCACCACCAGAAAGAGAGTAAGCTGTGGAGCCGGTTGGTGTCGAGACAATAAGGCCATCGGCACGCAGCGAGAAAGCGAAGCTGTCATCGATATAAACTTCAAACTCAATCATGTGTGCAACTTGCCCCGGATGAAGTACGGCTTCGTTAAGCGCGGCATTATGGCTCTTTACTTGGCCATGACGGTGCACTTCTGCTTCGAGTAAAAAACGTTGCTCTTCAATAAACTCACCGCTCAGCACTTTAGATAAAGCGGTTTTAAATTCTTCTGGATTGAGATCGGTTAAAAAGCCTAAATTCCCTCGATTTACGCCAATGACGGAAATATCAAAGCGTGACAAGACTCTTGCCGCACCAAGCATATTACCGTCGCCACCAACAACGATGGCTAAATCAGCGATGCGACCAAGTTGAATCAGGCTAGCAAAATCATCACTAGGGATATCACTCAAAATTTCTCTTAATCTGTCATCGATATACACTTTATAACCTTCACTTTGAAGCCAGGTATAGAGCTCGCGATGAGTCGCTATCGCTTGCTGATCTCTTGGTTTTCCAATGATGGCGATCACTTCAAAAGGTTTTTTCATAAGTTTTCCGCACTAAATAGGCTTGATTCGACAATCTTCATCCCCATAATAATGGCAAGTTAGCTATTTATGCGAATTTTTGTGTCTCTCAGCGTAATAAATGTGATTTGCTGGGAGCCGGATAAAGTTGAGTTCTGGAGATATCATGAGCAACGAAGAAAACAAAGTTACTGAAGAAGAGCTAGATCAAATCATCGAAGAAGCAGAGAAGGTTGAAGCGGCTGCACAAGAGGTAGAAGCTGAACTAGAAGAAATTGGTGATGAGAAAGACGCTAAGATTGCTCAGCTGGAAGCTGCGCTACTGACAAGCGAAGCAAAAGTTCAAGAGCAGCAAGACAGTGTACTACGTGCCAAAGCTGAAGTTGAAAACATGCGCCGTCGTACAGAGGGTGAAATCGACAAAGCTCGTAAGTATGCGCTGAACAAGTTTGCTGAAGAGCTGCTTCCTGTTATTGATAACCTAGAGCGCGCAATTCAAGCAGCAGATACCGAAAATGAAGTAGTCAAGCCGCTGCTTGAAGGGGTAGAGCTGACACATAAAACATTTGTCGATACGGTTTCTAAGTTCGGTCTGAAAGAGATCAATCCTGAAGGCGAAGCGTTCAATCCAGAAATGCATCAGGCGATGTCAATTCAAGAAAGTCCAGATCACGAATCGAATACAGTGATGTTTGTGATGCAGAAAGGCTATGAATTAAATGGTCGCGTGATCCGCCCTGCAATGGTTATGGTTGCGAAATAGTCTTTAGACCCGTCACTAATTTTACTTATCTTAAGAGAGGCATTCGCCTCTCTTTTTTTATCCTGTCAGACCAGATTGCATACCGCTTTATAAATAGTTGATTTAGTGAATTATTCGTAAATGTATCTTTATTGAGAAATTAATTTCCAATTTGAAACTTGTAACATTATCGTAAACAAAGTCTTTATTTTGTAACGTTTGTGTGTACTATGTGCGAACTCCGCCGGTAAATGTGGCGGAATAATCTATAAAACCATAAATTACAAACACAACATTCTGGAGATGAATGATGGATAAATCGCTTTCAAGCAAGATTTTTGTAGGCTTGTTTGCTGGTCTTCTGATCGGTACAGCTATCCAGTACTTATTTAGTGGCGTTGCCCTTTTTGACTTTTACCTTCTAGGCGCTGCTGAAGGTGCTGGCGGTATGTTTGTTTCACTGATTAAACTGCTTGTTGTTCCTTTAGTGTACGTTTCAATTGTGTGTGGCATTGTTGATCTAAAAGACATTACTGCGTTTGGTCGTTTAGGTGGTAAAACATTTGCTTTGTACATTGTAAACACCATTATCGCGATTACTGCAGCGCTGACTGTTGGTCTGATTTTCCAACCAGGTGCAGACGCTAATCTAGCTGGGACTGTCTCTGAAGCGGTTAAATTAACCACTACAGAAACCCCAGATATTTTCTCGCTGGTTGTTAACATCGTGCCAAGCAACCCTGTTCAGGCGTTTGCAAGCGGTGACATGCTACAAATCATCTTTATGGCAATTTTGACTGGCCTTGCAATTCAAGCGCTAGATTCACGTGGCGGCCCTGCGATTCGTACGTTCAAGATGGCGAACGAAATCATGATGAAGCTAGTTGGTCTCGTGATGAGCCTTGCGCCATACGGTGTATTTGCGCTGATGATTCAACTAGGTGCAACTCTAGATGCAAACACACTAATGTCTGTTGCTGGCTACGTTGCACTTGTTGTGGCTATGCTAGTGTTCTGGATCTTTGTGTTCTACCCAATGGCAGTAGGTATTGCGACTGGAACTTCTCCAAAAGCATTCTTACGTGCGACTCGTGAGCAGATCCTGTTCTCGCTATCAACAGCAAGCTCGAACGCGACAATTCCAGTCACCATGCGCACTCTGACTGAAAAACTCAATGTGTCGAAATCAGTGGCAGGTTTTGGTGTACCACTAGGCGCGACAATGAACATGTCTGGTGTCTCTATTTACATCGCTTTGGCGACTATCTTTGTTGCTAACGCATTTGGTCAACCAATCAACACTGCAGATGTATTCACTCTCGGCCTGACTATCTTGCTTCTATCTATTGGTGCTGGCGGTGTTCCAGGTGGTGGTGTGGTTATGGTCGGTGTTCTACTTCACCAACTAGGTCTTCCACCAGAAGGTTTGGCAATTATTGCTGCTGTTGACCGTATCAACGATATGTTCTGTACATCGTCTAACGTTGTGGGCGACACTGCCGTCAACACTATCGTTGCAAAAACGGAAGGCGAAATCGGCAAGGTAGAAAAAGTTGAAGCAAAACCTGCGCAAGCGAATGCTTAATCTTTGAAATCAATACGATTACAAGCGAGCCCAAAGGCTCGCTTTTGTTTTTTAAGTAACAAATCTTTTTTCACTTTTTTTTGTTTGCTCCCTTGAAAAGCCATTTGCCGCCCTTATCTATTGGGCATAGAGAAGCAAACATCATTATTTTTGTTTGTGAGCAAGGGTTGAAACCCGATTCTCCATCCCCACATAGGGGATATAGCGAAACGAAAATAGAAATTTATTCGGAGATAGCCTGATGGGTAAAATCATTGGTATTGACTTAGGTACTACTAACTCATGTGTTGCTGTACTAGACGGCGACAAACCACGCGTAATTGAAAACGCTGAGGGTGAGCGTACCACAGCATCGGTAATTGCGTACACAGATGGTGAGACGCTAGTAGGTCAGCCTGCAAAACGTCAAGCAGTTACAAACCCTGAAAACACGCTATTTGCAATCAAGCGTCTTATCGGTCGTCGTTTTGAAGACGAAGAAGTACAACGTGACATCGAAATCATGCCTTACAAAATCGTTAAGGCTGACAACGGTGATGCTTGGGTAGAAGCGAAAGGCCAAAAAATGGCGGCTCCTCAGGTTTCTGCGGAAGTACTGAAGAAAATGAAGAAAACTGCAGAAGACTTCCTTGGTGAGGAAGTAACTGGCGCGGTTATCACAGTTCCTGCTTACTTTAACGATGCTCAGCGTCAAGCAACTAAAGATGCTGGCCGTATTGCAGGTCTAGAAGTTAAACGTATCATCAACGAACCAACAGCAGCAGCGCTTGCGTACGGTCTTGATAAGAAAGGTGGCGACCGCACTATCGCGGTATACGACCTTGGTGGTGGTACATTCGATATCTCTATCATCGAAATCGATGAAGTTGAAGGCGAGAAAACGTTTGAAGTTCTAGCAACTAACGGTGACACTCACCTTGGTGGTGAAGACTTCGATAACCGCATGATCAACTACTTAGTTGACGAGTTCAAGAAAGAGCAAGGTATCAACCTTAAAACTGATCCTCTAGCAATGCAGCGTGTTAAAGAAGCCGCAGAAAAAGCGAAAATCGAGCTTTCTTCTACGACTCAAACAGACGTAAACCTACCTTACGTAACTGCTGATGCGACTGGTCCTAAGCACATGAACGTTAAAGTTACTCGTGCGAAACTAGAATCTCTAGTTGAAGACCTAGTACAACGTTCTCTTGAGCCGCTAAAAGTTGCTCTGGCTGACGCTGATCTATCTGTAGGTGACATCACTGACGTAATCCTAGTGGGTGGTCAGACTCGTATGCCTATGGTTCAAGCGAAAGTTGCTGAGTTCTTTGGTAAAGAAGCTCGCCGTGACGTGAACCCTGATGAAGCAGTAGCAATGGGTGCTGCAGTTCAAGGTGGTGTACTTGCGGGTGATGTGAAAGATGTACTGCTACTAGACGTTACTCCTCTGTCTCTAGGTATCGAGACTATGGGCGGCGTAATGACTAAGCTAGTTGAGAAGAACACCACTATCCCAACAAAAGCGAACCAAGTTTTCTCTACAGCAGAAGACAACCAGAATGCGGTAACTATCCATGTTCTTCAAGGTGAGCGTAAGCAAGCGATGTACAACAAATCTCTAGGTCAATTCAACCTAGAGGGCATCCAGCCTGCACCACGTGGCATGCCACAAATCGAAGTAACTTTCGACCTAGATGCGGACGGTATCCTACACGTATCTGCGAAAGACAAGCAGACGGGTAAAGAGCAGAAGATCACTATCCAGGCTTCTGGCGGTCTAAGCGATGAAGACATCGAGAAAATGGTTCAAGAAGCAGAAGCGAACAAAGAAGCGGACAAAAAGTTCGAAGAGCTAGCAACTGCACGTAACCAAGCTGACCAAATGATTCACGGTACTCGTAAGCAAGTTGAAGAGGCAGGTGATGCACTTCCAGCTGACGAAAAAGAGAAGATTGAAGCAGCTATCTCTGAGCTAGAAGAAGCGCGTAAAGGCGAAGACAAAGAAGCGATTGACGCGAAAGTTCAAGCACTTATGACTGCAGCTCAAAAACTGATGGAAATCGCTCAGCAGCAAGCTCAAGCACAACAAGGCGCTGAAGCAGGTGAACAGCCTAAGCAAGAAGATGACGTTGTTGATGCTGAATTTGAAGAAGTGAAGGACGACAAGAAGTAATTCTTGATTCTGACTTAACTTGATTATGATGCGGGCGTATGAGGAAACTCACACGCCCGTATGTTTGTAACTTGTTGTCACGCTAGATAATGGTTCTCGAACCTGAAATCTCGAATCTTTATCTAGAATGATACAACCACCAAGCGGTGACCCACAAAAACAATAGGTTGGGAACCCTCACCGTTTGCAGTACTACATTGGTGACGAAGAACATGTCGAAACGTGATTTTTACGAAGTATTAGGCGTAAGCCGCGACGCATCAGAGCGCGATATTAAGAAAGCGTACAAGCGCTTAGCGATGAAATTCCACCCGGATCGCAATCAGGGTGATGAAAGCGCGTCAGATAAGTTTAAAGAAGTAAAAGAAGCGTATGAAGTTTTAACCGATTCGCAGAAAAAAGCGGCGTACGATCAGTACGGTCATGCAGCCTTTGAACAAGGCGGCATGGGTGGTGGCGGCTTCGGCGGCGGCGGTGCTGATTTTGGCGACATCTTTGGTGATGTATTCGGTGATATTTTCGGTGGTGGCCGTCGTGGTGGCGGTGGTGGTCATCGTGCCCAACGCGGTGCTGACCTACGCTACAACATGGAATTGACGCTCGAAGAAGCGGTCCGTGGTGTTTCAAAAGAGATTGAAGTGCCAACACTGGTTCATTGTGATACTTGTGATGGTAGCGGTGCGAAAAAAGGCACGTCTGCAGAAACGTGTGGTACCTGTCATGGCCATGGTCAAGTACAGATGCGTCAAGGTTTCTTTGCGGTTCAACAAACCTGTCCTACCTGTCATGGTAAAGGCAAGATCATTAAAGAGCCTTGTAACGTCTGTCATGGTCAAGGTCGCAAGCAAAAGACCAAGACCCTTAACGTTAAGATTCCAGCTGGCGTCGATACTGGTGACCGTATTCGCCTTTCTGGCGAGGGCGAAGCAGGAGAACATGGCGCACCAGCAGGCGATTTGTATGTTCAAGTTCATGTTAAAGACCACCATATCTTTGAACGTGATGGTAACAATCTTTACTGCGAAGTCCCGGTTAGTTTTGCAATGGCAGCACTAGGTGGTGAAGTTGAAGTACCGACACTCGATGGTCGAGTTAGCTTAAAGGTACCTACAGAGACGCAAACTGGCCGTATGTTCCGTATGCGTGGTAAGGGCGTGAAAGGCGTTCGTGGTGGTGGCATCGGTGACTTGATTGTTAAGTTAGTGGTAGAAACTCCGGTGAACCTAAGCTCGCGTCAGAAAGAACTGCTCAAAGAGTTCGAAGAGTCATGTGGCGGCGAAGCGGCAACTAAGCATAAGCCTAAATCTGAAGGCTTTTTCAATGGTGTGAAGAAATTCTTCGATGACCTGACAAGCTAATATTTAAGACATTGTATAAAAGCCTGCTACTGAGCAGGCTTTTTTATTGCCAACAGGATTCTGGTTCAATTTCACCCAGTTGATTGAGAGAGAGTTGATTGTAGCGGGAGCCTGAGCATAGGTCGTTATTCTGGATCCCTTGTGGCACTGCGTAAATGGTATAGTGGGACTCGGTGGCGGAAATAGAGATCGAAAAATGATCCTTATCGACGCTGCATACCTGACAGACACCTTGAACTATGACCGCACTTGCCGCGGATTGATAGCTAGAGCGATAGTGACTCTCTAGTTCAAGTTGCACTTTTGCTAGATCGGCAAGAGCAGCAGTACGATGAGCTTTCAATTGATAGGCCTGATAGCTTGGATAAGCGAAGGTTGTCAGTATCGATACGATCGCCACAGCAATCAGTAATTCGACTAGGGTCATTCCCTTTACTCCTATTTTTCTCCCATTGCATCTATTTGTTCGAATCATTTCCAGTGTTTCCCTTCTGGCTTTTGGTCATTTTTTGTTAACTGGTAGCATCGCATCAAGTTTGAATTTTCTTTTCATTTGATGTTGCATGAGAAACTGGGAAACGCCTCGCGGGTTTACGCTGTTAGAACTGTTAATCACTGTGATTGTCATGGGAGTCTTACTGTCTACTGCATTACCTAACTTTCACCACTTGAGTGTGAATAACCAAATGTTGCGAGCCGCGAGTGAGTTCGCTGGTTTTCTCAGACAAGCTCGTTCAGAGGCGATTTGGCGAAATCGTGATTTATGGATTCACATCACTTCATCTTCACACCCAGCGGTCAAAGATTGGACTCTAACACTCACCGATTCTGATCAGGTTGGGCTAGGGGAGCGTATTCTGCTATTACATGGCGGCGCATTTAAAGATCTAAAATTGGATTGGACTTACAGCGCCAACAGGATCAAATTCGATGGTGCCCGTGGCCGGGCTAAAACGGGCAGCTTGAGTTTTTATCCGCAAGCGCAACCAACGAAAGCACTACGTCTAAAAAGCTCGTTTGCCGGCAATCGAATTATGATCTGTGGTGTCAATGGCAGCGATTATGGCTTTCCCGCGTGTTAAACCAACACGTCAAACAGGCGTGACTTTGATCGAACTGTTGTTTGCTTCGCTAATCGGTCTTATCACTATTGCAACGATAGGTAGCGTCTTTCTGAGTGCCCAGAAGCTGGCGATACAGAGAGGCAAACAATTGTTGGTTAGCGAAAACCTCTCTATTGCTGTACTGCAAATAAAAGAAGATATCCAGCGCGCCGGCTTTAACCAGTTAGAGCAATCGAGTGCCCGATTATCGGGAGCGCTTTCCGTGGTGGAGATTGGTGCTAACTCAAGTTTGGTCGGTTATGTATATCGCGTTAATCCAAGTGGAGCGGAGTCTTTTCGCAATGTTGTATTTAAGCGAGAAGCGTCTTTGAACAACCATCAAGGTGATGGATTGAAAATATGCGAAAAGTACAGCGCGCATCCTCTTACGTTATCTATGGCGTCTTTATCTGGTCCCGGTGGTTACTGCTACCAGATGTTTAACCCATTACAAATCTCCGTTTCCAGATTTACGCTTCAAAGTGAGTCGATTGAAGGAGAAAGCGCATCGAGCCAAATGGTTAAGATTGTCTTAGCGGGACATTTGGTCACTGATAGTGACGTTGCTTACCAAGCCGAGGCTACAACGCTGGTGAGAAACTGGCAATGAGTTCGACACGCGAAAAAGGCGCAGTAACCTTATTGGTGACATCAGCGTTGCTCATTGCGGCGCTAATACTAAGCTTAGCGAGCTTTAAAGCTGTGTTCTACCAAATCAAAAGAGCGCAGAATGAGTTCAAAGTACGCGAGGCGCACTGGCATTCAGAGGCGGGTATCGAGTGTGCCTATGCGTATGTGTATGCCTTTCCGGATCAATTGGCCGTTCTTTCATCAGCGAATACTTGGCTCGCTGACGAATGCAAACCAAAGCTAAAACTTGAGTCTTTGTATATTGAAGCCCTCGCCAATCAAGACTATGTCATCCATGCCAATAGCAGCAACTATCAACTTAACCGACGTTTTAGTTACCGAGAGGTTAATGGGTTAAAACAGTTGTCGTGGGTTCGCGGAGGTTGGTATGTCGAATAGCGTGCGAGGTTTTACATTACTGGAGGTACTGATTGCTTTGTTGTTGATTGGGATTGCGAGCTTGTCACTGATCAAAATGCAAGTCTATATCGAGCAGAGAACTGACTACGCTGTCAAAAGTGTTACCGCACTTAATTTGATTGAAAAGAGACTGGAATGGTTGCGTACCCGCGGCGCCAAAACAGCGAATTCGACTATCCCTGTCGCCGATTTCGCTTCTATAAGTGACGGTTCTGAGTCGGCATTAGATATGGAACTGAGTTGGGAAGTGACATTACCAGTCCCCGTTATTGCAAGCTCGTTAAAGCAAATCTCCATGACGGCAAAGTGGCGTGATCGTTTACGTGAAGAGCATCAGATCACACTCAATACTATGTTGTCCGAACATTCAGAGTTTGCTAGTGATTGAATTTATATCGGATTGTTATGGTTTTATCTTTATAGGTTGCTATGCGTTATGTTTTGCATTTTGGTTCAATTATTGTTTCGTAATCTTATGCGTTTGTGTTTGATGTTTGTTGCACGTAGAAGGCGTTTTTGCAAAGTATGTCTCCAATTATGGAAAGACCTTTAGATTACTGTGCTTTATTTGAAGGGATTTAATAAAATTCATGGTGAGATATAGGCCGACACAATAAACACATAAAGGTCTACCGCAACAACATCAAATATGGAGTTACCATGAGTAACCAAGCGATTAAAAATGCGCCGTCACCAAAGTCGAGAGGGATGGACCGCTTTTTAAATTTTATTGAACGAGCAGGGAACAAAATTCCTGATCCAGCGCTGCTGTTTTTTTGGGCGTTAGTTATTGTTTGGGTTTCGTCAGCGTTGCTGTCAAATGTGTCATTCGACTTGCTAAACCCAAGAACAGGTGCGCCTCTTGAGGTGACTAATCTGTTGACCGGCAATGCTCTGGCGAGCTTTTTAGCCAATATGACCACCACATTCACCAGCTTTGCCCCACTTGGTATCGTATTGGTGGCGATGCTAGGTGTTGGTGTGGCTGACTCTTCAGGCTTTATTACTACTGGCCTTAAGAAAATGCTTAAGTTCACGCCGGATAAATTGATTACACCTGTGCTTATTCTTGTGGCTATTGTTTCACACACGGCTGCTGATGCAGGTTATGTATTGGTTATTCCTCTGGGGGGGATCATTTTCCATGCCGCAGGTCGTCACCCACTGGCGGGTATTGCTGCTGCCTTTGCTGGCGTTTCCGGTGGCTTTTCCGCTAACTTTATTCCAGCAGGTATTGATCCCTTGCTAGCGGGTTTCACGCAAACCGCGGCTCATGTGCTTGACCCTAGCTATCAGGTTAATCCACTATCGAATATCTTCTTTACCGGCCTTTCTTCAATCTTAATCGTTGCTATCGGTTGGTATGTGACAGAGAAAGTGATCGAACCGCGTTTAGCGAGTGTAGAAATCGACGAAGATGCGGAAGAGGCACCTGAAATGGGGACGTTTACTGATCTAGAGTCAAAAGCGTTCCGCTATGCAGGTTGGTCGATGATGGTGGGTATTGCTGCGTTAGTATTCGCGCTGTTACTTGAAACATCAGCACAGCGCTCTCCTAGTGGCGAAATCACTGCTTTTGATGCGCCGATCATGAAGTCGATTGTGCCATTGATTTTCATCCTATTTATCATTCCGGGTGTGGTTTACGGCCGCGTTGCAGGTACGTTTAAAAGTAGTGATGACGTGATTAAAGCCATGGGCACGACAATGTCAGGCATGGGCGCTTACATCGTGATGTCGTTTTTCTGTGCTCAGTTCTTGGCGGCGTTCGGTCAATCAAATATCGGTACTATGTTAGCGCTATATGGTGCGGAAGGTTTGAAAGCGATGAACCTGCCTGGTCAAGCGACTATCGTCGGTATGGTTCTATTAGTGGCGATGGTCAACCTACTGGTTGGTTCTGCATCTGCTAAGTGGGCATTGATTGGTCCAATCCTAGTACCTATGCTGATGGCCGTCGGTATTTCTCCTGAGTTGTCTCAAGCGGCTTACCGTGTTGGTGACTCTGTATCGAACATTATCTCTCCAATGATGGTGTTCTTCCCGCTGATCGTCGTTTACTGTCAGAGATACATTAAATCGGCAGGTATCGGTACGCTTGCCTCGCTGATGATGCCTTACTCAATTGCGATGCTTGTTGGTTGGACACTGTTCCTACTCGCTTACTGGGCATTGGGCATTCCTCTTGGTATCCAAGCGCCATACACGTACAGCATGTAATTGTTTTATCTAGAATAGATGACAAAGCCTCGCCAAGTTGCGAGGCTTTTTTGTATTGTTCAGTGGTAAGTAACAGCTTGAAACGCACTCAGATGACTCGCTGTTTTGTGATACTCGAAGTGACACGTTATACTCTCTTCTTTCCAACATTTGCGATGAGCAATCATAGTGTCAACTGAGCAAGATTCCCCACAATTCTCCGAACAAGATCACCACTTTATGCGCATGGCTATCGAGCTTGCTCAACGAGCAGAAGCTGAAGGTGAAGTGCCAGTCGGCGCTGTGTTAGTAAAGCAAGGTGAAGTGATTGCGCAGGGGTGGAACCAGTCGATTGGTGAGCATGACGCTACTGCGCACGCCGAGATGCAAACGTTGCGCAAGGCAGGTCAAGTGCTACAAAATTATCGCCTGCTTGATACGACACTTTATGTCACCTTAGAGCCTTGCCCTATGTGTGCCGGGGCTTTGCTTCATAGTCGAGTTAAGCGCATTGTTTTTGGCGCAAGAGATCTCAAAGCAGGTGCGGCTGGCACGGTATTGAATTTATTCGAACATCAAGCGGCATATCATTATGCGGACGTTGAGCCTGGTTTGCTAGAAGATGAATGTCGGGCTCAGCTACAAAGCTTTTTCAAACGTCGGCGCAAAGAGCAAAAAGCGAGAAAGGCAGAGAAGAAAGGGGAATGAGTTTCAAGCAAACATCTCGTGAATCGAGGATGTTTGCTTTGTGGAATTATACAGCGATTAACTGCATAAAAGCACGGTGACGTGCAATGACCTTTTTCTTATTGTTGCTAAGCATGCGCTTACGGCGGTTTGCAGCAACGGTTTTGTTAAGGCGTTTTGACTGCATTTTACGTCTCAGCATAAAACAACTTCCTACTATGGTTAAAACTCGAATAATTGCGAACTGTCGCAAAGCCGACTGATATTTCGACGGTTAACGTCTTATACTCCGACATTGTTACGATTTTAAGAAAGTTCGCAAGCATTGTTTATCACGCTATTATATTTGGGCTTCGCCAAAGAAAATCAAGCGCAATCCCCATTCAGATTGCGCTCTGGGTTATTCCTCTTCTAACTCTTGTTCCGATTCATTGTCAGCAACGGCTGGTTGCGCAGCCGAGGCTTCGCTGGCGCTGGATGTGGAAGTTTCAGGGGCTTGAATTACGATCAGGTCGTCCATATTCACTTCATCGTTAGACACAGATTGTTGCTCAACGTGGCCGATAATACTTTGATAGTAACGGCGAATATTTTCCACATAGTTGCGCGCTTCATCACCACGAGCAAAACCGTAACGCGTTTGGCTGTAATACTTTTTCTGGCGTAACAAAGGTAGGCGATCTTTGACATCTGACCAAGCATCAGGATTGCCGCCTTGGCGTTTGGTCAGTCGCCTTGCATCCATTACGTGGCCATAGCCGACGTTATAAGATGCTAGGGCAAACCAAATTTTTTCGTGTTCTTCAATCGAATCAGGGATGCGTTCGACCATGCGGCGTAGATACTCCACCCCTCCACGGACGGATTGCTCCGGATCCAAACGGCTGGTGACACCGACACTTTTTGCTGTTGGCAGCGTCAGCATCATCATTCCACGTACACCAGTTGGCGATTTCGCACGCGGATTCCAGTGCGATTCTTGATACGCTAATGCGGCGACTAAGCGCCAATCAAATTCGTCAGAATATTTCTTAAATAGCGGTGACCACTTAGGCAACTTGCTATCCAAAGCACGGATAAATGCGCGCGTATCGACGTAATCGAAACTGCCAATATGACCAATGTACTTTTCTTCCAAAGAGGCTAGGTGACCGGATTGGTTTACTGATCCAAAAAACTCAATTAGTAAACCGTACAGGCTTTCATCTTGTGACGGTCGCAACAGCCATGAGATAGGCTGATCTTCGGTCAGCTCAAACGCGAGGGCGATATCTGGGTAAATTCGTTGTGAAAGTGAAACCTCGACAGAATCTGCCACAGTGAAACGTAATTCTCCGGTCGAAACGGCTTTCAGCAGGTCGTTGACATCCGCATTAGGGTCAATGTGGTAAGAGAACTCAGGGTGCGCTTGTTGGACTTCAGCCAAGGTCTTATCGAAGTGAGAGTCACCAACGATGCTCAGTACGTTTTGGCCTTGGTTCTCTTCAATCAATTCTGGCTGTTTATCAAGTAGCTGCTCCAGATTACGTGGACGCCAACTGCCTTTCTTATACACCACCTGCTGGCTGACGTAGTAGTAAGCAGGGCCCGGCCTGAACCGACTTAAACGTTCTGCAGATTGACTTAGTCCAGCGGCAATAATGTCAATTTCGCCTTGTTCTAAAGCTGGATACAAGCTTGAGATGCGATAGGCGGGTTTCATCTCTAGTTGGACGCCCAATTCATTGGCAAACTCGCGCGCCAGTTCGTAATCGAGACCAGCAGGGCCATCGGGACCGATGTAATAGGAGAGTTGATTGTTTAAGGTTCCGACACGTAGCACGCCACGTTCACGTATTTGGTCTAGTTCGCTCTTTGGCTCTGATTCGATCTGGCAGCCAGACAGCAATAATGCTGTCACAACAAAGGTGAATAGTGACTTAAGCCTTGATAGACAGTGATTTTTCATTAAGGGCATTCTCGTACTTCCAGTAAGGCATTTATATCAGAGTGTCATAACAAGGCAAGTAGCTAGGTCGTGAAACCTGTTAGCGGACTTTTCTTACCGACAAATCACTGTATTTTAAATTTGACAAAAAAAATGACGCAAACGGTTGCGCAAACCGTTTCGTCGTAAAAAAAATTACTATATAATGCGCCCGCAACGAAGAGGTGGAATTGGTATAAATTCGAACATAGCGAATTTATTCCAATATCACCTTAATCAATTGCATAAGAGACCTAAGCACATGAGAATTTTTCGTGGCTCCCCAGCTCTATCTGAATTTCGTGTTAACAAGCTTCTAGAGCTTTGTCGTGAATTAAGCCTGCCTGTGACTGGCGTTTACGCTGAATTTGCTCACTTTGCTGAACTATCAGCAGACCTTGACGCTCAAGAAGTCGACAAACTAGAGAAACTTCTGACTTACGGTCCTACAATTGAAGAGCACGAGCCAGAAGGTCTGCTGCTACTTGCGACCCCTCGCCCGGGCACTATCTCGCCTTGGTCTTCAAAATCGACCGATATTGCGAACAACTGCGGTCTAGATAAAGTAGTCCGTTTAGAGCGTGGTACTGCATATTACATTGAAACGTCTGCGCCACTGAGCGAACTCCAATTGGTTGAACTGAAAGCGATCCTTCATGACCGAATGATGGAAGTGGTGTTTACTGATTTTGATTCAGCGCAAGCGCTTTTCCAAGTCGCCGATCCTGCACCTGTGGCCGACGTTGACCTGTTAAATGGTGGTCGTGAAGCACTTAACCAAGCAAACGTGACGCTTGGTCTTGCTCTAGCCGATGACGAAATCGACTATCTGTACGATGCATTTGTAAACAAACTTGACCGTAACCCAACTGACATAGAGCTAATGATGTTTGCTCAAGCGAACTCAGAGCACTGTCGTCATAAAATCTTTAATGCGGATTGGACTATCGATGGCGTGAAGCAAGAAAAATCGCTGTTCAAGATGATTAAAAACACATTTGAAGTGACACCAGACAACGTACTATCTGCATACAAAGATAATGCGGCAGTCATGGTGGGCTCTGATGTTGGCCGTTTCTTCCCAGATCCACAAACACGTCAATACGGCTATAACCAAGAGAAAGCGCACATCCTAATGAAGGTGGAAACGCACAACCACCCAACGGCTATTTCCCCATGGCCAGGTGCTTCTACAGGCTCTGGTGGTGAAATCCGTGACGAAGGCGCGACGGGTATTGGTGGTAAGCCAAAAGCAGGTCTAGTTGGTTTCACAACATCTAACTTACGTATTCCTGGTTTTGAACAGCCATGGGAAACCGATTTTGGTAAACCAGGTCGCATCGTTACCGCACTCGATATCATGCTCGAAGGCCCATTAGGCGGCGCGGCGTTTAACAACGAATTTGGTCGTCCAAACCTACTGGGTTACTTCCGTACGTATGAAGAGAAGGTTAACTCTCATGCTGGTGAAGAGATACGTGGTTACCACAAGCCAATCATGATTGCTGGTGGTATGGGTAACATCCGTGATGAACACGTACAGAAGAAAGAGATCCCAGTGGGTGCAAGCCTAATCGTACTTGGCGGGCCTGCAATGAATATCGGACTTGGCGGCGGTGCAGCCTCTTCAATGGCGTCTGGTCAATCAGCCGAAGATCTAGATTTCGCATCGGTACAGCGTGAAAACCCAGAGATGGAACGTCGCTGTCAGGAAGTGATCGACCGCTGTTGGCAGCTTGGTGAGGCTAACCCAATCGCATTTATCCACGATGTTGGTGCTGGTGGTATCTCTAACGCACTTCCAGAGCTTGTGGATGATGGCGAACGCGGCGGTATCTTCCAATTGCGTGATGTACCAAATGACGAACCGGGTATGAGTCCACTTGAAATCTGGTGTAATGAATCACAAGAGCGTTACGTTTTGGCTGTTGCGCCGGAAAACATGGACATATTCGATGCCATTTGTAAGCGTGAACGTGCACCATACGCAGTGGTCGGTGTCGCGACAGAAGAGCGTGAACTGAAACTTGAAGATTCACACTTCGACAACACGCCAATTGATATGCCGATGGACGTGCTTTTAGGTAAAACGCCTAAGATGCACCGCGATGCGAAAACACTGAAAGCGAATAACCCAGCAGTTAACCGCGACGGTATAGAGCTAAACGAAGCAGTGGATCGCGTTCTACGCTTACCAACGGTGGCTGAGAAAACATTCCTTATCACTATCGGTGACCGCACAGTGACAGGTCTTGTCGCACGTGACCAAATGGTTGGCCCTTGGCAGGTTCCAGTAGCAAACTGCGCTGTTACAGCGGCAAGCTATGACACGTACCACGGTGAAGCGATGTCAATGGGTGAGCGCACGCCAGTTGCGTTACTAGACTTCGGCGCATCGGCTCGTCTGGCAGTCGGTGAAGCAATCACTAACATTGCTGCGACAAATATCGGTGATATCAAACAGATTAAACTGTCTGCAAACTGGATGTCTCCAGCAGGTCACCCAGGTGAAGATGCTGGTCTTTACGAAGCGGTGAAAGCGGTTGGTGAAGAGCTATGTCCAGCTCTTGGCCTGACTATTCCTGTGGGTAAAGACTCAATGTCGATGAAAACCAAGTGGGAAGATAACGGCGAGCAGAAAGAAGTCACGTCGCCACTCTCTCTCATCATTACGGCGTTTGCGCGTGTTGAAGATGTGCGTAAGACAATTACTCCTCAGTTGCGCACTGACAAAGGAGACACGTCACTCGTTCTTATCGACTTAGGTAACGGTCAAAACCGTCTAGGCGCGACAGCATTAGCGCAGGTTTACAAGCAGCTTGGTGATAAGCCAGCAGACGTCGACAACGCAGCACAGCTAAAAGGTTTCTACGAAGGTGTTCAAGCTCTAGTAGCAAAAGACCAAGTAGTGGCTTACCACGATAAAGGTGATGGTGGTCTATTCGTGACTCTTGCTGAGATGGCATTTGCTGGTCACTGCGGTGTGAAGGCGAACATTGAAGCGCTAGGTGATGATGCATTTGCAGCACTATTCAACGAAGAGCTAGGCGCGGTACTTCAAGTTAAGAACGAAGATTTAGACACTGTACTTTCAACGCTTGCTGCAAACGGTCTAGAAGCATGTTCACACGTAATTGGTTCTGTAGAATCATCAGATGATCTAGTGATCACTTCTGGTGATACTGTGGTTATCGAGCGTAACCGTACTGAGCTACGTACTATTTGGGCAGAGACAACGCACAAGATGCAAGGTCTACGTGATAACCCAGCATGTGCTGACCAAGAATTTGAGGCTAAGAAAGACAACTCGGATCCTGGTCTGAACGTTAAGCTAAGCTATGACGTAAACGAAGACATTGCAGCGCCTTACATCGCGAAAGGTGCGAAGCCTAAGATGGCGATTCTGCGTGAGCAGGGCGTGAACTCGCATGTAGAAATGGCAGCTGCCTTTGATCGCGCTGGTTTTGAAGCAACCGACATTCATATGAGCGATATCCTAACGGGTCAAGCGGCTCTAGAAGATTACCAAGGTCTAGTAGCTTGTGGTGGCTTCTCTTACGGTGACGTACTAGGTGCGGGTGAAGGTTGGGCGAAGTCTATCTTGTTTAACGAGCAGGCGCGTAACCAGTTTGAAGGTTTCTTCCAGCGTAAAGATACGTTCTCACTCGGTGTGTGTAACGGCTGTCAGATGCTATCAAACCTGAAAGAGTTAATCCCAGGTGCAGACCTGTGGCCACGTTTCGTTCGCAACGAATCAGAACGTTTTGAAGCTCGTTTCAGTCTAGTCGAAGTTCAGAAGTCTGACTCTGTATTCTTCGATGGCATGGTAGGTTCTCGTATGCCGATCGCAGTATCTCACGGTGAAGGCCGCGTAGAAGTGCGTGATGCTGACCACCTAGCTGCGATTGAAGCCTCAGGTACAGTTGCAGTTCGTTACGTGGACAACCACGGTAACCCAACTCAGCAATACCCGAATAACCCGAACGGTTCACCAAACGCAATCACGGGTCTAACGACTCAAGATGGCCGCGTAACTATCATGATGCCACACCCAGAGCGCGTGTTCCGCACAGTAGCGAACTCCTGGTCTCCAGAAGGTTGGGGCGAGAATGGTGCTTGGATGCGTATGTTCCAAAATGCACGTAAGAATATCGGCTAATCACTTTGAGCAGATAGATTAAATGTTAAGCGCAGATCGAAAGGTCTGCGCTTTTGTTTTCTAGGGACTATTCTCTAGGAACTTCTCTCTTTCTATGCTCTAATACCGCGCTTGCCAAGGGATGGCTATATCCCTCAACAATCCCTTAGGAAATAACTATGTCGAACAATAAAAAATTTGCTATCCGCGTGACCGAAAAGCGTAATGGATGGTGTGCCGAGATTACTCGTCAAGTGACATCGCGCAAAACATCAGTATCTAAGCGCGAAACAGGCTTTGAAACTGAAGCCGAAGCACAGCAGTGGGCCGAAAAAGAACTTGCTGGTTTCGTACAAAATCAAGCTGTGCGTAATGAACGCAAAGGTGAAGCGCGTAAAGTCCGTGCTGAACGCGAAGAGCGTTTAGCACAAGAAGCGGCGGAGAAAAAAGCGCGTCGTATCGAGCAAGCTAAGCTAGCTGCAGAGGCTGAACTCGACCAAGCCGATGAATTTTTTGACGAAGAGTAAATCTCCGTTTGATAAAAAACCGCCGAGTACGGCGGTTTTTTTATCACTAAGGCGGAAGCAATCAGCGAAATTGTCCGGCTTCGGCTAGAAAGTCAAAGCCAGCAGTAGCTAGCTTTGTTTCAAGAGCGGATCTATCAATATCGAAATACGCGACTAGCTTATCAAGATCACCGCCGAAATCGTCACGCAGCTTCATATTAACAATGCTCATCAACATGACTGGATCCATTGTCTCGAAGTTGGCTAAGTTCATTACTTATCCTCGAAATCTGAAATCAGTAAATTTGCAGCTGCAAATGCTGCTTTGTCTCGTGCTTCTTTGGGCAGAGATTCATCCGCAGCAATTTCATTGAGCGCTTTCACTGCGCATGAGATTGCTTGAGGTATGTAGGCTTGGTCGCCACTACCAATTTGCGCGTAAAGCTCGCGCACCAATTCACAACAGCCGTAGACTTGCATGGCTTATACTCCGATAAATGATAACTGCTCTCAAATATACACACTCAGATTGATAAACTCAAAGCGTTGACTTGTTCTAGCGCAAAGCTCTTTCTCAGGTGTATGAAAATCAATCACATCTTCCAATCGATTGTGAGAATTCTACAAAGAAAAAGACGAGCCTAAGCTCGCCTTGTGATTGCATAGTATCTGAGAGCCTTACTCTTGAGCGTAACCGTGCATACCCAGCAGGTTGCCATCAAGGTAGGCTTCTTTGCCATCTTTCATGACTAAACGCTCTTCAACTAACCACTTAACCACCATAGGATAGATACGGTGTTCTTGAGTTTGGACACGCGCAGTTAAGGTTTCGACTGTGTCTTCATCAAAGATTGGCACTTTCGCTTGCAGAATGACAGGACCACCATCAAGCTGTTCGGTGACGAAGTGAACGCTAGTACCATGCTCTTCATCTCCAGCGTGGATTGCACGTTGGTAGGTGTTAAGACCTGGATATTTAGGCAATAGAGAAGGGTGGATATTGATCATGCGGCCCATGTAGTGGCGAACAAACTCGCCACTTAAGATACGCATATATCCAGCTAGCACGATGACATCAGGTTTGTATTCATCGATCTGCTTCATCAACTCATGGTCAAAAGCATCGCGAGTATCGAATGCTTTAGGATCGAGGAAATGTGCGGCAGAACCTGCTTTTTCAGCTCGTTCTAAGGCAAATACGTTCGCTTTATTCGAGAATACCGCTGTGACTCGACCCGCTTTTATTTGGGTCTGACATGCGTCGATGATTGCCTGCAAGTTTGAACCATTACCTGACACTAAAACAACAATGCTCTTCATGTTTATTTGATCTCTACTTGTTCTTCGCCCGCAACAGCTTGAGCAATTTCGCCAATAACCCAAGCGTTTTCACCTTCTTGTTTAAGAAGCGCAACGGCTTCGGCTGCCTGGTCTTTCGGTAGAGCAACAATCAGACCCACACCACAGTTAAAGGTGCGGTACATTTCGTGCGTGGTCACGTTGCCTTTTTCTTGAAGCCATTTGAAAATGACTGGCCATTCCCAGCTATTACCATCGATAACGGCTTTTGTTCCTTCAGGTAGTACGCGAGGAATATTTTCCCAGAAACCACCACCTGTAATGTGAGAAATCGCATGGATGTCATGCTTCTCAATCATATTCAGTGCTGATTTGATGTAAATCTTGGTTGGTTCTAATAGATGCTCACCAATCGTACGACCTTCGAGTTCTTCGTTCTTGTCGGCACCTGAGACTTCTAAAATCTTACGGATCAGAGAGTAACCGTTTGAGTGTGGACCGCTTGAACCTACTGCGATAAGCGCGTCACCGACGGCAACTTTCGTCCCGTCGATAACCTGTTCTTTTTCTACCACGCCAACACAGAAGCCTGCAACATCGTAGTCTTCGCCTTCGTACATCCCTGGCATTTCTGCTGTTTCACCGCCAATTAGAGCACAACCTGCCTGAACACAGCCATCGGCAATACCAGAGACAACATCTGCTGCTGTATCAACGTCTAGCTTGCCTGTTGCGTAGTAATCGAGGAAAAATAATGGCTCTGCACCTTGAACGATAAGGTCGTTGACACACATTGCAACTAGGTCAATGCCTATCGTGTCATGCTTTTTCATATCCAGCGCTAAACGTAGTTTGGTCCCTACGCCGTCTGTACCTGAAACAAGAACTGGCTGCTTGTATTTTGTTGGCAGTTCGCACAACGCGCCAAAGCCACCAATACCACCCATTACTTCTGGGCGACGAGTACGTTTTACTGCACCTTTGATTCGGTCAACAAGCGCATTACCTGCATCAATGTCAACGCCAGCGTCTTTATAGCTAAGAGAAGTGTTATCAGCACTCACAGGGAAGTCCTCTGGTTTAAAGTTGGATATGAAAACGGCGCTATTCTAACAGCGGATAAACCTATATAGCAAACGTTTGCGCAAGTTTTTTCTTTTGTCCTAGAGCAAGAAATTGTCAACGAAATCGTTTATAATCTGGAGGTTTGTTTAAAAATCACCACATAAGCCGGAGATGGAAATGAAAGTTGTTGAAGTAAAACACCCTCTTGTTAAGCACAAACTTGGTCTAATGAGAGAAGGTGACATCAGCACTAAACGCTTTCGTGAGCTAGCAACTGAAGTTGGTAGCCTACTTACTTACGAAGCGACTGCAGACTTTGAAACAGAAAAAGTAACCATTGAAGGTTGGAATGGTCCAGTAGAAGTCGATCAAATTAAAGGCAAGAAAGTGACTGTAGTACCAATCCTTCGTGCCGGTCTTGGTATGATGGACGGTGTTCTTGAGCATATGCCAAGCGCGCGCATTAGTGTTGTTGGTATCTACCGTGATGAAGAAACACTAGAGCCAGTGCCTTATTTCAACAAGCTAGCATCGAATATGGATGAGCGCATTGCCCTTGTTGTTGACCCAATGCTGGCAACTGGTGGCTCTATGATTGCGACGATTGACCTACTTAAAGAGAAAGGTTGTAAGGCAATTAAAGTGCTTGTACTTGTTTCAGCACCTGAAGGTATTGAAGCACTAGAAAAAGCGCACCCAGACGTGGAGTTGTACACGGCTGCAATCGACGAAAAACTCAACGATAAGGGATACATTGTTCCTGGTCTTGGTGATGCGGGTGATAAGATCTTCGGTACTCTATAAATAGAAGATTTTGAATCTATAAAAAGGAAAGGGAAGCCAATCGGCTTCCCTTTTTGTTTGCTTGTTACGCTTAAAGTAAGTGGGTGGCTACTTTTTTAAACCCAGCGTATTGCCCGTGCGTGGTTTTGCTGTCGGTTTATCGTTGGCAGGCTTGTAGAATGTTTTACTTTTGTTCGGTTTGCTTTTGGATTCTTCTCGCCTTTCGTTGTTGCGACCTTTTTTTGAATTTGGTGCATGGCGGAACTCGTCGGCATTACGCCCTTTAAAAGTGCGTGTTTTCTGATTGCGGCGCGCTGTCGAATCTTGGTTTTCTTCGCGGCTATCAAATAACTTTGCATCGGTCGCTTTGCGAATACGCTTGCCTTTCGCATCCACTTTTGATGCTTCTTCTGTGCCGCTTGAGCCTTCACACATCGCGAGAATTTCAGCGACTTCAGTGTCGGTTAGGTAGCGCCATTGCCCATTTGGAATGCCATCTAGAGAAATGTTCATAATTCGTACACGACGCAGTTTGAATACTTCATATCCAAGTGCTTCACACATACGGCGAATTTGGCGGTTTAAACCTTGTGTCAGCACAATACGGAACGAGTATTTGGTTTCTCTGGTGACTTTACACGGTAAAGTCACGGTATCGAGAATGTTGACCCCAGAGGACATCTGCTTAATGAAATCATCGCTAATGGGCTTATCGACACGAACCACATACTCTTTTTCATGGTTATTGCCTGCGCGGAGGATTTTGTTGACGATATCACCGTCATTAGTCAGGAAAATTAAGCCATCAGAAGGCTTATCCAAGCGGCCAATAGGGAAAATGCGTTTCTTATGACCAACGAAATCAACGATATTACCTGGAATATCGCGTTCAGTGGTACAGGTAATGCCGGTTGGTTTATTCAATGCAATGTAGACAGGCTTATCGGTCGCGGCGGCGATTGGCTTACCATCAACGCAGACATCATCACCAAGCTGGACTTTAGTACCCACTTCAGGCACTTGACCATTAATGGTCACTCGACCTTGTTCAATAAGTCGGTCGGCTTCGCGGCGCGAGCAAAAGCCGGTCTCGCTGATAAATTTATTCAGGCGTTTTGCGTTATCTTGTGACATGTTGTTCTCCTAACGTTTCACAACGGCGGTTAATAGAGAGCGTGCTGATTAAAATGTCAGCACGTAGAGGGCGCGCATTCTAGCATTGTGCAGAGCGTTAACCCAGACGTTTTTGGTGACGCTCACGTGTTTCGAGTTTTTTCTCTGCGCTTTTTCGCAACATGACATAGACGGCTCCAGTACCACCATGAAAGCGTTGCGCACTGTGGACACATTGAACATCGCGGATTTGCTGCAGCCATTGAGCAACGAAACTTTTCATTAGCGCGGGTGGATTCGACTTTTCACCACGTCCGTGAACAATCACAACGGTGCGAATATCCATTTGCATACATTGCTTAAGAAACTTAACCACTTCGTCGCGTGCTTCTTTGAGGGTTTTGCGGTGCAAATCGAGTCTTGCTTGGAGGGGGTACTTACCGAGTCGAAGCTTTCGATATACACCATCTTGCACACCATCACGCTTGAACTCGATAATATCATCTGGCTTGATCATGTCGGCATGATCAACGGACAAGTATTCGGGATCATCTTCAGCTAACCAAATTGCTGCTTCACGCTTCGCTAGTTGGGCATCAGTAACTTGGTGCTTTTTTCTGTATTCGGTCGTGTCGTGTTCGAGCGGTTTTACGTCGCCCATCATTTGTTGAAATAGGCCGAAATCATCGTCGTGAGACATAACAACATCTCAGAGTGGGAAATCAATAACGGTATTATACCGTTGAAACTAGGCAGGGGATCAATAATTTGCTGCCGAACAAATAAAAAACCGAAGCAGACAAGATATCTACTTCGGTGCATAGCGAATATCTATTCAGAGAATAGGGCTAAGCGATTCTAGTGAGGAGATTTGTCATTCATCACTTTGTAGACGATGAAGCCGCCATAGAACAGCATTAGACCTAAGGCTCCAAAGATGACAATCATTGAAGATAGACCTACCGCATTACCAAATAGGAGATCAAGCCAAAAGTCCATAATTCCTCCATAGAGTACAAAGTGTAACGACAGGGATTAAGGTAAACTGTGGTTAATTATGCAACACTGATCTGGATCAATTGTTGTTATTAGGTTGCGGGTTTGTTTGTATTGATGTGTTTTTGCTCACACTTTATCGCGCGTCGCTGATGTTTTAGACAAACGAACTTAAATTTTCAAAAAGTTAGCCAAAATGGCTTGCGTTCAAATTCAGAATCCGTAATATACGCCTTCGTTGACGGGCAATGAGCTCGAAAACAAATCTCGGTGAATAGCGCAGCTTGGTAGCGCATCTGGTTTGGGACCAGAGGGTCGGGGGTTCGAATCCCTCTTCACCGACCACTTTTAGAAAAAGGCTCTGTAGCAATACAGAGCCTTTTTTGTATCCTTTAAATTCTAAATCTGCGACTTTGACCTAAGTGGGGTTCGCCTGAAGTTAGAATATGGCTCTTCACCGACCACATAAAGAAAGCCTGCTTATTGAGCAGGCTTTTGTCGTTTTAAAGAACGGATATTGGGACTAGAGTCTGACTGGGGGCGTCTCCCTCATGTCAATGTTTATACTCACAGCGAGAAACCTGGCTTTTAGATAGCTGAGTGACTTTAAATCCATCAGCTTCGAGTAGTTTAAGGACACTTTGCTCGCCGAGCAGATGCAGTGCGCCTACTACCATCACATATGATCCCTTCTTTTCTGGCGACCAGCTTGGCGTTGCAAGTTGTTTTGCCCAATTAACGTTTCTCAGCGTAACAAAGATATGCTCAAGCTCAGGGGAAATTTCAGTCAGCTTGCCAAATTCAAGCATCTTATCCTGATCGCCGACTTTCCAACTCTCAATTAGGCAGTCAGCAGTTTGTTCTGAGTGATCAAACTCCTCAATAGCACTCACTAATAATTCTTTCCCTGAGTTAGGCTGTTTAGTCAGCATGTCGATTTGAAACTGGAGAGTTTCCAAACTAATCACTGGGATATTTTGTGTGGTCGCTTTGTACATCAAGTGAATATCAACGCCTAGTGCAGACTGGTAGCCAAGATACTCGATCTGTTTATTGGTAATGGTAAGGGCTGTTGTCCAAGGTGGAAGTTGCATCAACAGATGGAAATCGAGGTTAAGCAAGTTTGCGATACCTTTGAGTTCCGCTTTCTGATTGTCATCGAGCACATCATTGGTTAATAGCGAAACGGGTGGGTAAGTCACTCCATCATTTTTTCTGATATCAGTTTCAATAATCAGGCCGTCGCTTTGCTTTAGACTATTGGTGATGGTCTGTGGCAGCGGGTACATGCTCTCATCACCAACGTGAACAGAACCAAGAATCAGATAGTTGAGCTGGCCTTTTTGCGCGTGCCAGTAGAGTGGTTCACTGCTAGAAGATGCCGAGAAAGCGAGAGTAAAAAAGAGTAGCCACAATCGAAACATAAGATCAGCCTCGTTAGATAATTTGTCGATGTATTAAATAAGCACGCAAGGGATTGATACATGGTGTGTTCTTTAAATAGTACGACATCAAACACCAAATGTGGGCGTTATTTTATTGACTGTAGAGTGATGAGTTGGGTCAATAATGATTTGTTTCTCTTCGCTGTACTCTAACTGTTAGTTTGAGCAGAGCAAGACACAAGATGTGAAAGTTTAGCGAGGAAAAGAAAAAGAGGCTCTGTTGAGCCTCTTTCTTGTTGTTAGGGTTAGTAAGCGTCGTTATGAACACTTTTAACCGCACGGCCAGATGGATCAGCCATGTTCTTAAAGGATTCATCCCACTCAATCGCTTTCGCTGAAGAACAGGCCACAGAAGGTCCGCCTGGAACACATTCTGCTGCTGATGGAAGCGGGAATAGCTCTTCAAAGATTTCGCGGTATACGTAACCTTCTTTGGTTGTCGGCGTGTTGTAAGGGAATCGGAATGCAGCCGTTTCCATCTGCTGATCGGTCACTTTTGCTTCAGCCACTTCTTTTAATGTGTCAATCCAGCTGTAGCCTACGCCATCAGAGAACTGTTCTTTCTGACGCCAAGCAATAGATTCTGGTAGGTAGTGTTCGAAACACTCACGTAAGATGTGCTTTTCCATCTTACCGTTGCCACACATTTTGTCTTCAGGGTTTAGACGCATGGCTACATCGATAAACTCTTTGTCGAGGAATGGTACACGACCTTCAACACCCCATGCCGCAAGAGATTTATTCGCGCGTGCACAGTCAAACATGTTTAGAGCTAACAATTTACGAACAGTCTCTTCGTGGAACTCTTTCGCGTTTGGCGCTTTGTGGAAGTATAGGTACCCACCGAAGATCTCATCAGCGCCCTCTCCAGAAAGTACCATCTTGATACCCATCGCTTTGATCTTACGTCCCATTAGGAACATAGGTGTAGAAGCACGGATGGTCGTTACATCATAAGTTTCGATGTGGTAGATAACATCACGAATCGCATCTAACCCTTCTTGGATTGTGTAGGTCATTTCGTGGTGCACAGTACCGATTTGATCAGCGACTTCACGTGCTGCTTTCAGATCTGGCGCGCCTTCAAGGCCCACGGCAAATGAGTGAAGCTGAGGCCACCATGCTTCTGATTTCTCGTCGTCTTCGATGCGCATTGCGGCAAAACGCTTTGCAACGGCTGAAGTGATTGAAGAATCTAGACCACCTGAAAGAAGTACACCATAGGGTACGTCTGTCATTAGCTGGCGCTTAACTGCCGCTTCTAGAGCTTCGGTTAGCTCTTCTTTGCTCGTTGTGTTGCCCTGAACTGCCGCGTACTCGTTCCAGTCTCGGATGTAGTAGCGTTGAGGTTCAGTGTCGCCACTGCCGTAGTAACAACCTGGAGGGAATTCGCTAACTGTTTTACATACAGGCACTAGCGCTTTCATTTCTGATGCTACGTAGTAGTTACCATGCTCATCGTAACCTTGGTATAGAGGGATAATACCGATATGGTCGCGGCCCACTAGGTAGGTGTCTTTCTCTTCGTCGTATAGAACGAATGCGAAGATACCATTGAGTTCTTCAAGCAAATCGGAACCCATATCTTCGTATAGAGTCAGAATAACTTCACAGTCAGAATCTGTTTGGAATTCGTATTTACCTTCGTAGCGCGCACGAAGTTCTTTGTAGTTGTAAATTTCGCCATTAACCGCAAGGATGTGTTTTTTATCTTGGCTGTACAGTGGCTGTGCACCGCTATTTACGCCAACGATAGCAAGACGTTCATGGGCAAGAATCGCGCGATCCGATGAATAAATGCCAGACCAGTCAGGCCCACGGTGACGTAATTTTTTAGACATTTCCAACGCAACTGGGCGTAGAGTTTCAGCATCACTCTTAATGTCTAAAATACCGAAAATCGAACACATACAACTTCCCTTTAAAATAAATTTAATCTGTTAGGTTCAATTTGCCATTCTGATTAAAAAAATCAACCGTGTTTGATAAAAAAGTTTAACAAATCTATGTGTGATTAAATAATATTTAATTAAATGTTTCATTTGGTGAATGAAGTCTAGATGTTGATGTTTTTTTGTTCGTTGAACGTAAAAAAGGCAGCGTAGTGCTGCCTTTGATTAACGATTATTTACTGAATGTTGGTTTAAGCTGTTCGCAGACATGCCTCGCAAAACCACTGCCTGCTTCGTTATAGATGTTGAATGCGGCGTCTACGCCTCCTTCAACAAGTGCCTCAAGCTGATCGGGGTATTCTGCGATAGCGGCGATTTGGCCTTGGAAATTTTTACGTCTTAATTGCTCTAACGCAATCTGATTACCTTGGTGATGCGGCATGGCGAGCAGCACCAACTTAACGTTCGCCACATCTAAAATACGTTCCCAAAAGTCCGGATCCGTAGCATCGCCAGCGATAACATTTCTACCATGAGCTTTATGCTCGTGAGCGGCGTCTTCACGAACTTCGATCCCAAGGCTAATTTTGCCGTATCTATGTCTAAGTTCATCATAAGCGCCTGTACCAATGCGCCCCATGCCCAGAATAAGAACTTGAGCATGGCCTGGGTTAATCAGTTGATCGCGGATATTGAGTTTTTCTGCTGCATGCTCGCGCAGCCATCGACCTGAGCGCTGGTAAAGTGCATGCCCGTGACGATTTAGCGGAGCGGATAAGACAAAGGAAATCGAAACAGCGATAGCCAGCGCGACCATAATATCACTGTTCATCCAGCCCATTTTGTAAGCTAAGCCACCGACGATTAGACCAAATTCACTGAAGTTAAATAAGCTCAAGGTGGCGAGTAAAGAAGTGCGGACTCGGAACTTGAAAACATTCAGTACGAGGAAGTAGAGAATCCCTTTCAGTGGCAGGAGTAGCAAGAACAATATCGCGAGTGCAAACCCTGACAGAGTAGGTTGGGCTGATAAACCAATATTCAAGAAAAAGCAGACCAGAAAGAGCTCTTTAAGGTTAAATAACGATTTCGATAGTTCTGACGCTTTTTTATGCCCAGCGAGTAACATACCCAGGATCAGTGCACCTAAATCAGGTTTCATGCCCACTAATTCAAACAGACCAGCGCCGACGACCAGTGCGAAGAAAATACCGAGCAAAACGAGCATTTCGCCGTGACCTACCCAATCAAGCATTTTGTAGAAAGCTGGTCTAAGCAGGGGGAGGGTAAACAGACTTATCGCATACCACTCGGGTAGTTTGCCAGTTGATGCCGTAAGGAATACCACCGCGAAGATATCTTGCATGACCAAGATGCCTATTGCGATGGTGCCGTACGTTGCGTTCATTTCCCCTTTCTCTTGCAGAGATTTGACGGCAAAAACCGTACTTGAGAATGACAGTGCGAAGCCAAGTAAAAGGATTTGCTCGACCGACATACTGGCAAGCGAGCCAACACCTAAGAATTTGAAACAGATAAGCGCGATAGCAAAAATGGCCGTAGACAGAAGGTTATGTATGGTCGCCCCTGCCCAAATTTCTTTTGACAGTAGGGTTTTGATATCTAGCTTTAGGCCGATGGTAAATAACAGCAAGGTGACACCGAGATCCGCAAGCGTGACGATTGTGCTGTTTGACTGAAAGCCAAATGCATGCAATCCAAACCCAGCTAATAAAAAACCGACCAAAGGCGGAAGGTTACATTTCAGTGCGATAAATCCGGCGACAAAGGCCGCTGAAATTAAAATCAGTTCCATATTCGTGTTGTTTCGTCCTATAAAAAACGGGCTACCTATGTAGCCCGTTATTCTAACTCAATTAGTTGCTTACTGGGTGGAGAAGATTAATCTTCTAACAATTTTTGTAGCAAGACCCCGTTGAGCATCGCACGTTTAATCATGGCAAAAGCGCCCAATGTCGGTTGCTTATCAATCTTTGATGCGACAATTGGTAAATCGGTATGGAATGTGGTGAGTGACTGGTTCTCTACGTTACGGCGAATCGCAGGGAAAAGAATGTCTTCACACTGGGTGATGTCACCAGCAATAACGATCTTTTGTGGGTTAAACAGGTTGATGGTAATGGCAATAGCTTTACCTAATTGGTTGCCCACTCGAACTAGGCTCTGTTTGGCTAGCTCATCACCAAGATTTGCGTGCTCACACACATCTGAGATACGAATTGTTTCAAGCTCAGTTAAACTTGATTCGTAACCTTGTTTAATCAGTTTATTGACGCGTTCTATAATCGCAGGGTTTGCTGCGACGGTTTCAAGACAGCCAAAGTTGCCACAGGTACATTGCTCGCCTAATGGATCAATCTGGATATGACCAATTTCGCCGACGTTACGGTTATAACCTAGGAATACTTGACCGTTAACGATAATCCCTGCACCAGTACCGCGGTGAACACTGACTAATATCGAGTCTTGGCAATCTTGGCTTGCACCGAAATAGTGTTCTGCCAAAGCCATACCCCGAACGTCGTTACCGACAAAACATTGAACATGGAAAGTCTTGTTGATAAGTTCAGCTAACTCTAAGTTGTCGATAGAGATATTTGGCATGTATTCGACAACACCTGTTTCAGGGTTGACGAGACCAGGTAGCGAAATGCCGATGGCAATCAATTGATTGATCAGTGGTTGATTTGCCTGGATAAAGCTTTTTAAATGTGACAGAAGACCTTCAACTAGCTCTTCTTGTGTGGTGTAAAAATACTCAGTGTAGTCGGCGGCAAGCTCTTTTCCGCCAAGATCATAGAGACTGAACTGAATATAGTCACGGCCGACACGAATCGCGACAGAGTGAAAAGGTTCGACTTCTGTTGTGAGTGAGATAGCGCGTCGGCCACCTGTCGATGCCTGCTGCGCGACCTCTTTAATTAGGCCGCGCTCTAAAAGTTGGCGGGTAATTTTTGTAACACTGGCAGGTGCCAGTTGGCTAACATCAGCAACTTGAATCCTAGAAATAGGACCCTGCTGATCAATTAACCTATAAACAGCTGCACTATTTAGTTGTTTTACTAAATCTACGTTACCTATTTGTCCGCCATTCATTCTTAATTTTGCTCGTATTTTCCGTTAACAACCGTCGCCTGAACATTGAAGTCACGATCAAAAACAGTAAGGTTAGCCACCATACCTTTTTTAACTCGGCCTAGTTTGTTGTCTAGTCCAATCGCCTTAGCTGGGTAAAGAGTAGCCATGCGAAGTGCTTCGTCCAGTGCGATACCGACATGCTCAACCGTATTTTGAACTGCTTCAATCATAGTGAGTGCTGAGCCGCCCAGTGTGCCATTTTCATCAACACACTTACCATCACGGTAATATACTTTCTTACCAACAAAAATAAAGTAATCCATGTCAGCGCCTGCAGGAGCTGTGGCATCGGTCACTAATACTAATTTCTCGCCCTTAATTTTGTGAGCGATTCGTATGTTTGCATAGTCGACGTGGAACCCATCGGCAATGATGCCTGCATAGACATCTGGCGTGTCATAAATAGCCCCAACAACGCCCGGCTCACGACCAACCATTGGTGTCATCGCATTGAACAAATGAGTGGCAAAAGAGATACCTGCTTCGAAGCCTTGACGTGCTTCTGTATAAGTGGCGTTAGTGTGACCAATTGACACCACGATGCCCGCTGCTTTTAGTCGTTCAATATGTGCGAGGTCGTTGTGTTCTGGAGCTAGCGTTACTTTTGCGATGACATCAGCGTTGTCACACATGTAATCAATCATGCTGTCATCGGAAGGGCGAATATAGTCGACGCTATGAATGCCCTTTTTCATGACGTTCAGGTATGGCCCCTCAAGGTGCAGACCGAGTGATTGGTTCTGATATTGAGCGTGATAGTCGCGTGCTGCTTCTACAGCTTGGCGCATATCTTGATCTGAAGAGGTAATAAGCGTTGGAAGAAAACTGGTACAGCCTGATTTTAAGTTTGCTAAGTGCATTGTCTGCATGGTTTCTGCGCTAATTTCGTCATTTAGCATCACACCGCCACAGCCGTTTAACTGTAGGTCGATAAAACCAGGGCTGAGATTGGCGCCGTTTAAATCGAGCGTTTCAATACCCGCTGGCAAATCAGAAATAGGGCAGACTGATTCAATCAGGTTGTTATTAATGATTACGGCGTGTTCAACGAGGACATCGTTGCTGGTATAAATTTTACAGTTAGTTAGCGCATACATGGTTAGCTAATCCTTATAGTT
This sequence comes from Vibrio galatheae, assembly GCF_000967545.1. Classification (GTDB taxonomy): domain Bacteria; phylum Pseudomonadota; class Gammaproteobacteria; order Enterobacterales; family Vibrionaceae; genus Vibrio; species Vibrio galatheae. Next base: position 38,924 of record NZ_JXXV01000003.1, read on the forward strand.
TAGAATCTTAATACCTTCAGACGTCAATTGAAGCGGGTGATTTACTCTATAGCGGTACTTTATTTGTAAGCTTCAATTAGATCGCAAAATATCTTTAGCAAACGAAAAAATGAGTTCTCATTATAGTGCAAACACCTTGCTAGATGCTTTATCAATAAGTGATTTGTATCTCATTGGTAAAAGTTATTAATCTCTTGCCTGACAGCCACTTTGACCTTGTTTGTCTTGTAAGAGTACCGCGAAAATGACTCAATGAATGCTATTTTTTCGTATTGTAAAATAAGTTTTATGATCTAGCTAGCAAAAACCTCGCAGATTGGCGCTTTCTGGTGATTATGATCACAAATGATGAGGTTTTAATTTGCGGAGCAAAATTAATTTCATAAACTGAACAGGACTAAATTGAGCGGCTAAAAAAAGTGGCTCAGCTAAAATACAAAATCCTATAGGGGGAACTTAAGGTGAATATTCTCGGATATGCGCAAAAGTTAGGTAAAGCTCTTATGCTTCCTATCGCTACACTACCTGTAGCGGCGCTTTTACTACGTTTGGGTCAAGGAGACCTGCTAGATATCCCATTCATGGCGCAAGCTGGTGGTGCTATCTTTGGTCAACTTCCACTACTTTTCGGTCTAGGTATTGCGATTGGTCTTTCTAAAGACGGTCAAGGTGCTGCAGGCCTAGCTGGTGCCGTTGCGTACTTCGTACTGACAGCAACAGCAACAACAATTAATGCTGACATTAACATGTCATTCTTCGGCGGTATCATCGCTGGTATCATCGCGGGTCACTCTTACAACGCTTTCCATGCAACCCGTCTTCCAGAGTGGTTAGCTTTCTTCTCTGGTAAGCGCTTAGTTCCAATTATGGCAGGTCTATTTGCCCTAGTTGCTGGTGCTATTGGTGGTGTGGTTTGGCCTTCAATTCAAGGTGGTCTAGACGCACTTGCTCACGCAGTATCAACGTCAGGCGCTGTTGGTCAGTTTGTCTACGGTACGCTTAACCGTGCACTTATCCCTGTTGGTCTTCACCACGTTCTTAACTCTTACTTCTGGTTCGGTATGGGTACGTGTCAAGAAGTACTAGTGACGGGTGCTCAAGCCGCTGGTCAAGCTCTTCCGGCACTGCAACAGCTATGTGTAGACCCAGCTCTTGCTAAGACTCTAGTTGCAGGCCAAGCTCACACATTTGAGTTTGCTAACTCTGTAACTCCAGAAATCACTGCAACGGTTAAAGAAGTAACTGAAACTGTTAAATCTGGCGACCTACACCGTTACTTTGGTGGTGATAAGTCTGCTGGTGTATTCATGAACGGCTTCTTCCCAGTGATGATGTTTGGTCTTCCTGGCGCAGCACTAGCAATGTACCTTGCAGCTCCAGCGGAAAAACGCAGCCAAGTAGGTGGCGCACTATTCTCAGTAGCATTCTGTTCATTCCTTACGGGTATCACAGAGCCACTAGAATTCATGTTCGTATTCCTAGCGCCTGCGCTTTACGCAATGCACGCTGTGTTTACTGGTCTTGCTCTAGTTGTTGCTAACATGCTGGGTACGCTACACGGTTTCGGTTTCTCTGCGGGTCTAATCGACTTCGTATTGAACTGGGGTCTAGCAACTAAGCCGGTAACGCTACTGCTAATCGGTCTAGGTTTCGGTGCTCTATACTTCGTGACATTCAGCTTCGCTATCCGTGCCTTCAACTTGAAGTCACCAGGCCGTGAAGATGACGATGAAGAAACTTCTGCAGCACCTGCTGGTGATGCGAAGAAAGGCGACCTAGCGCGTCAATACCTAAAAGCTCTAGGTGGTCACGACAACCTAACTTCAATCGACGCATGTATCACTCGTCTACGTCTTACTCTAAAAGACCGCTCTGTAGCTGACGAAGTTGTTCTTAAGAAGCTTGGTGCGAAAGGTGTGGTGAAACTTGGTGAGAATAACCTTCAAGTTATCCTTGGTCCTCTTGCGGAAATCGTTGCTGGCGAAATGAAAGCAATCGGTGCAAATGAAGACCTATCTGAAGTAAAACTTCCTTAATCAAGCTTCGCTGAATTAAGTGAATGTTCAAAGCCTCCTTCGGGAGGCTTTGTTGTTTTTTCTGGTTAACGAATAGAATTTGATGAAATGGTGACCAGTGAGTGTCGCTTGATAGTCAATTCAATCATTATTTTTGCCAATTAGCGTTCTGTTGTAGTTGTGTAATGGGCGAGAATTGTGGATCATTAGTCGTTATATGCTTTGAGCGTTCTATCGCGGCCAAAGCGCTATTTTTCTCTGAACAATACTACAACAATTGAGGTGCTATAGATGAGTGAAGCTGAAGCTCGTCCATCGAATTTCATTCGCCAAATCATCGATAAAGATTTAGCGGATGGTAAACACACAAGCGTGCATACTCGTTTCCCGCCAGAGCCAAATGGCTATCTGCATATCGGTCACGCTAAGTCAATTTGCTTGAACTTCGGTATTGCTCAGGACTACCAGGGTAAGTGTAACCTGCGTTTTGATGACACTAACCCAGAAAAAGAAGACGTTGAATACGTTGAGTCAATTAAGAATGATGTGAGCTGGTTAGGCTTTGAGTGGGATGGGGATGTATGTTACTCGTCAAACTACTTCGACAAGCTATACGGCTATGCAGTGGAATTAATTAACAAAGGCTTAGCGTACGTTGAAGAGCTAAGTCCAGAGCAGATCCGTGAGTACCGTGGCACATTAACTCAACCGGGTAAACCAAGCCCATACCGTGATCGTTCACCGGAAGAAAACCTCGCACTATTTGAAAAAATGCGTGATGGTGGTTTTGAAGAAGGTAAGGCGTGTCTTCGCGCGAAAATCGATCTGGCGTCATCATTTATTGTGTTGCGCGATCCTGTTTTATACCGTGTGCGTTTTGCAGAGCATCACCAGACTGGTGACAAATGGTGTATTTACCCAATGTACGATTTCACTCACTGTATCTCAGATGCTCTAGAAGGCATTACGCATTCACTTTGTACGCTTGAGTTCCAAGACAACCGTCGTCTGTACGATTGGGTGCTGGAGAACATCACTATTGATTGCCAACCTCATCAGTATGAGTTTAGCCGCCTAAACCTTGAATATACGGTGATGTCTAAACGTAAGCTCAACCAACTTGTGACTGAAAAGCTAGTTAATGGTTGGGATGACCCACGTATGCCAACGATATCGGGCTTGCGTCGTCGTGGCTTTACGCCTGCATCTATTCGCGAATTCTGTAAGCGTATTGGTGTGACTAAGCAAGACAACATGATTGAGATGAGCTCTTTAGAATCTTGTATTCGTGATGATCTCAACGAAAATGCACCTCGTGCAATGGCCGTTCTTGACCCGGTTAAAGTGGTTATTGAGAACTTTGAGCAAGGTAAAGTTGAGTCTTTGACAGTAGCTAATCACCCGAACAAACCTGAAATGGGTGAGCGTGAAGTTCCGTTTACTCGTGAGGTTTGGATTGAGCGTGAAGACTTCCGCGAAGAAGCGAATAAGAAATACAAGCGCTTAGTGCTTGGTAAAGAAGTTCGTCTACGCGGTGCTTACGTGATTAAAGCGGAACGTATCGAGAAAGATGCGCAAGGCAACATCACGACTATCTTCTGTACTTACGATGCAGACACGTTAGGTAAGAACCCTGCTGATGGTCGTAAAGTGAAAGGTGTTATCCATTGGGTTTCTGCGGATAAAGGTCTAGCTGCTGAGATTCGTTTGTATGACCGTCTATTCACCGTACCTAATCCAGCTGCAGCGGATAATTTTGCAGAAACGATTAACCCAGATTCACTGGTTAAGCTAAATGGTTTCGTTGAGCCAAGTCTAGCTCAGGCGCAGGCAGAACAAGGATTCCAGTTTGAGCGTATGGGTTACTTCTGTGTTGATGGCAAAGATTCTCAGCCAGACGCATTGGTGTTTAACCGTACCGTCGGTCTACGTGATACTTGGGCTAAAATCGAAGCTAAGTGATCACAGTTAACTTAAATAGCAAAAAGCCAGTCTTACGACTGGCTTTTTTATTTGTGTCTAACCGAGAGTAAAATCGTTTTGCTAACACTTTTAAGATTGGTTATGACTTAGGCTTGTGTGCGTCTGGATTGTGTTTACAGCTGCCATCTCCACATTTGCCATATAGGTATAGGCTGTGGTTGGTGAGTATAACATTGTATTTTTCAGCGATCTCTTTCTGACGCTCTTCAATGACGTCGTCCGAAAACTCAATCACTTCACCACAATCTAGGCATACAAGGTGGTCATGGTGGTGCTGAGTAGACAGTTCAAATACAGACTTGCCACCTTCAAAGTGGTGGCGGGTTACGATACCTGCATCATCAAATTGGTTTAACACTCGATATACAGTAGCTAGACCGATTTCTTCACCTAGATCAATCAGTTTCTTGTACAGTTCTTCAGCACTGATATGTTGGCATTCAGGTTGCTGGAGTACTTCTAAAATCTTTAGTCTTGGAAGGGTAACTTTAAGACCAGCATCCTTAAGCGCTTGGTTATTGTCTGACATATACTTTCCTGTTGATGATCTGCAGTTATAAACAGAATTCAATATTCCCATCATTATAGGGTAGTCCACTTCAACAATAAACCACGAAGTTCAAAGGGTTACTAGTATTTTTTTATAAACAAGTGTGAAGTCACTGATAATACACATCAGACCAGTTACAATTAGTTAACAAATAAGGGAATGTAAAGTTAAGGGCAAGAAATGAATAAGTCACTGGCTAAAATTTATAAACCTGGGCTGGTTAAGTTGGCACTCAACTCCTGGCCTCCGTTTTGGGGAGCAGGGATTAAAATACTCTCTATTAGTGACGATTTCCGCGAAGTCAGAATGAAACTGAAGTTGCGTTGGTGGAATAAAAACGCCAATCGTACTCAATATGGGGGGAGCATATTCTCATTAACGGATCCTGTTTACTCGTTGATGCTAATGGGGATCTTAGGTGAGCGCTATTATGTTTGGGATAAAGAGGCGAGCATAAATTTTATTAAGCCGGGCCAAAGTGATTTGTTCGCAGAGTTCTGTGTTAGTCAAAATCAGTTAGACGATATCCTGATGCAGACTGCCAATGGTGATAAGTGTTTCCCTGAATTTATCATTTATGTTAAAGACAAGCAGGGCAATGTAGTTTCAGAGGTACAGCGCAAACTGTATGTGCGTAAGAAGCCGCAGTTTCGCGAAGAAGATGGGGAAGAACAGGTGGCATAAAAAAACCTCCGCAAGGGAGGTTTTTTTAAAAGAGTGATTAGTCTTCTAGCTCAGCTAGGCACATCTCTTCGTGAATCTGTTTACACCAGTTGTTCACGCGTTCTTCAGTTAGCTCTGGTTGGCGATCTTCATCGATACACAGACCAACAAACTGGCTATCGTCACCTTCAACGAGACCTTTAGAAGCTTCAAACTCGTAACCTTCTGTTGAAGTGTGACCAAGAATAGTACCACCTTTAGCTTCAACGATGTCACGCACAGTGCCCATCGCGTCACAGAAGTATTCCGCGTAGTCTTCTTGGTCGCCGCAGCCAAAGATGGCGACAAGCTTAGTTGAGAAGTCAATTTGCTCTAACTCAGGGAAAAAGTCATCCCAGTCACATTGCGCTTCACCGTAGTACCAAGTCGGGATACCAAGTAGCAGAAGATCGAAGTTATCGATGTCTTCTTTGCTGCTTTTTGCGATATCTTGAACGTGAACCAGTTGTTTACCTAGTTGCTTTTGAATCATCTTTGCAACAGCTTCAGTGTTACCTGTGTCGCTACCAAAGAAGATGCCTACACTTGCCATAGATTCGTTACCTTTACTAATTTCTGTTGTGGGCTTACTTAGTATCAGCCGATACCGCCACCTTCCCAGCTAAGCTGAATAATGCCTTTAGCGACAAAACCAGCACAACCTAGGAATAGGACTAACCATACAATTCGACGACCGAATGGAGGAACATTACCCGCTTTTAGGACATCTTTTATCGCCATACCAATTAAGAAAAAGATAGACGCGAAAAGAAGATCGAGACCAATTGACTCAAGCATGTTCATGTAGTCGTAAAGCATGGAATCCCTTATTGCCAAATTACTTGCGCGCACTATACCACTGTTACTGAATAAAGTTAACGGGCAGAGCGCAACAGATCTCTCATTCTGTTTTAAGTGATGAACTTACGGATTGCACGCAGTACTTCTGCTGGCTTCTCGGCATGCAACCAGTGGCCTGTATTGGCGATTACGTGGGCCTTGGCGTTCGGGAACTGCCGCTGTACATCGAGCTGATGTTCGGCCGTGAGGTAATCCGAATCGCCCCCTTTGATAAACAGCGTCGGTGTTGCAATGGGAGTGATCGGCTGCCAACCAAGAATCTCTTGATAATTATTCCATAGGCTAGTGACGTTAAAGCGCCAAGCCAAGTGCTCTCCATTGTTATATAGAGATTTACCGAGAAACTGTCTAACGCCTTCCAATTCAATATGTTGGGCCAAAATATCGAGCGCTTGCTTACGTTGTGTTGGCTTTAACTCGATGACTGCTTTTAAGCCATCAAATACATTGTCATGACGACTGACCGTGTACTTTACCGGGGCCATATCAAGAACAAGCAGTTTATTAATGTTCGTTTCGGCAAGTTCTGCCAGCTTCATCGCGACTTTACCACCCATCGAATGGCCAATCAGGGTGTAGTTGTTGAGCTGGAGGTGTTGCAGCAATGCAAAGACGTCTTGCGCCATCAATCGATAGTTGTGCTCATCGCTGTGAAGTGATAAGCCATGATTGCGTAGATCGATGCTGAGCACTTGATGATCGGATCTTAAGTCGCGTGCGAGTAATCCAAGGTTATCCAAGTTACCAAACAATCCATGGATCAATACTATGGTGTGACCCTCACCTTCGAGTTTGTAGTTGAGCAGATGTGACATTTTATTTTATTCGTGACTGGTAAACCGTAGAGTCTCTTTAAAGATCTCGCTATAATCCCCCAGAGTTTAAACATAGAGATTGTGAAAAGCGAATGAAAACAATTGAGGTTGATGAGGATCTATACCGTTACATCGCAAGTCAAACCGAGCATATTGGTGAGAGTGCTTCCGATATTTTACGTCGTCTTTTGATGGCGGAATCGAAAGCTTCCAATACTCAAGCAAAGGTTATGGCGCAACCAAAGGGTGTCGTGGTTAGTAAAGATGCAATAAAAGAAGAAGCAGTGGATAGCATTAAAGAAATGCGTTCGCTACTGATCTCTGATGAGTTTGCAGGTCTAAAGAAAGCGATTGATCGTTTTATGTTGGTACTTTCAACACTGCATCGCCTAAACCCAAGTGATTTTTCTGAAGCTACCCAGGTTAAAGGTCGCAAACGTGTTTATTTCGCTGACAACGAACAAACTTTGCTGGCTAACGGTAATACAACCAAACCCAAGGCAATTCCTGGTTCACCGTTTTGGGTTATTACCAATAACAATACCAGCCGAAAACGGCAGATGGTTGACCAACTGATGGCGAGAATGAATTTTCCATCAGACTTGATAGAAAAAGTGACGAATTCAATTTAGCGAATTCTGATTGAAACCTCATAATGCACAACCTAGTTGACGTATTATGGGGTTTTTTTATTGCTTAATGTTTTTAAGAAAGGATGTCAACAATGGCTATGCACCCAAGAGCTGGACAAAAAGCTCAGCAGCAAGATTTGCACAATATTCCTGCCCTAGTTTCGAACTATTTTCTTCTTCAACCTGCCCCTTCCAACCCAGACCATAAAGTAGAGTTTGGGACCTCAGGTCACCGTGGCAGTGCAGACAAATCAACTTTCAACGAGCATCATATTTTAGCCATTGCACAAGCGGTCGCTGAAGTGCGTGTAGAAAAAGGCATCACAGGACCTTTGTTTGTTGGCAAAGATACTCATGCGCTGTCTGAGCCTGCATTTTCGACTGTGGTTGAAGTACTTATTGCCAACGAGGTCCACGTCATTGTTCAACAAGATAATGGCTATACACCAACACCGGGTGTCTCGCATGCTATTTTGACCTACAACCTTAAACATGATGACAAGGCGGACGGTATTGTTATCACTCCGTCGCACAACCCGCCTCAAGATGGCGGTATCAAGTACAATCCAACTCATGGCGGCCCAGCGGAGGGTGAGCTCACTCAGGCTATCCAAGATCGTGCGAATGTGCTTATTGCAGAAGGCCTTAAGGGTGTCAAACGTATGCCTTTAGGTGAGGCGAAAGCATCTGCATTGTTTGAACAACGCGATCTCGTCAAACCATACGTTGATGATCTGGTTAACGTTATTGATATGGAAGCGATTCAAAACGCAAACCTTAAAATCGGTGTTGATCCATTGGGCGGTAGCGGTATTGATTACTGGCGCCAGATCGGTGCGGCTTACAACTTAGATCTTACGCTAGTCAGTGAAGCCATTGACCCATCATTCCAGTTTATGTCGTTAGATAAAGATGGCGTGGTTCGTATGGACTGTTCATCGCCGTATGCAATGGCAGGTCTACTTGCACTTAAAGATGAGTATGATTTAGCATTCGGTAACGACCCTGACTACGATCGTCACGGCATAGTGACTCCGAAAGGGCTTATGAACCCGAACCATTTCCTTGCCGTATGTATTGACTATTTATATCGTCACCGTCAAGGTTGGGCCAAAGATGTGGCTGTCGGTAAAACACTGGTATCAAGTGCATTGATCGACCGTGTCGTGGCAGACCTTGGACGCGAACTATGCGAAGTGCCAGTTGGCTTTAAATGGTTTGTTGATGGTTTATACGAAGGCAAATTTGGTTTTGGTGGTGAAGAATCTGCAGGTGCTTCTTTCTTGCGTAAAGATGGAACACCTTGGTCAACGGACAAAGATGGCATTATCTTATGTTTGCTGGCTGCGGAAATCACTGCGGTAACGGGTAAGAACCCGCAACAGTACTACGAAGAATTGGCGGCGAAGCATGGTGCGTCTGAATATAATCGTATTCAAGCCGTTGCTAATGGCCCGCAAAAAGCAGTGCTATCTAAGCTTTCTGCTGAAATGGTAACGGCAGAGACGTTAGCCGGAGAGCCGATTACCGCACGTTTGACCCACGCTCCGGGTAATGGCGCTGCGATTGGTGGCCTAAAAGTGACGACAGAAAATGGTTGGTTTGCTGCTCGCCCATCAGGTACAGAAGACATCTACAAAATATACTGCGAAAGCTTTAAAGGTGCGGAACATTTGAAGCAGATCGAAGAAGAAGCGCAACAGATCGTTAATCAAGTTTTTGCTGACGCAGGCTTGTAATTTCATTAAATGACCGTTGTAAGGGCTGACATTATGTCAGCCTTTTTATTTACTGGCATTGCCGGTCAGCCTTTTATCCCTTCGGCCAGTTGTCGGGTACAACAAACCAAAATTGGCCCGATCGAGTTTGTGCGTGAACAAAGCGCCCCTCTGGTTTGTCAAGAGGTTGAGAGAATGCTTGGCGACCTATTGCCCAAAGTGGCTTGTCGAGCTCATAAAGAGGTTCACCAATTTGTTGCCACTGGCTTTGGTAACACCAATGGCCGCTAATTTGGCTTTGATTGAGCTTTAAACCTAGACATTCATCTGGAATGGTTTCTGGCGAGAAAGGATTGGTGTATAAGCGGCCCTGAATCAATACGTGTTCTGAGAGCTGGTCATATTCGGGGTATTGTTGCAGGAATTCAGACGCATTACTCATTTTTAGTTGATGAGAGAGCATTCGGTCGAGTTTTTTATCCAGTTGGTCGTGAGCATTCGGTCCGTACCAAGTCCCTTGATGCAGAAGATAAAACTTAATCGCCACTTCCCAATGTTCATTACGCTGCAACTCATGGTTATGCAAGATAAGATCGATAGCGCCAAGTGTTTGTCCGTTAGCTTTGTTGATCTGAATTTCTTCTTCAAGTAGAGAGTAGTTATCACTGGCTTTGAGTAACTGAGTGCACAAATGTTGATAGATGAAGCCTAGCCTAGGGTTGCCTTGATATTGCTCGTCTATATAAGGGGGGCAAGTGAGAGAACTCAGCTCTTCGAAAGGTGGCTTGGGTTCGAAGAGCGGAGGCGTCGTCGAAATCCAATCATAAAAGCGTTGTAGTGAATGCATCCTTGAACCTATAACTATGTGCTTATGCGCAGTGTAACACGCACTTCCTCTAGCATCACTGCTGCGGTTGACTTACACTTTGCGACAATGAATTGAGTCAGCCAATAGCAAAGTAATGGAAGTCCGAATGAATAACTTACAACTCGAAAAAATCCTCAATGAAAAGTTATCTCCACACCTGATTAAAGATTATGCGCCTAATGGTTTGCAAGTCGAAGGTAAAGGGCAGATTAAAAAGGTCGTAACGGGCGTGACGGCTTCGCAAGCATTAATTGATAAAGCAGTCGAGCTCAAAGCCGATGCGCTGTTGGTTCACCATGGTTATTTTTGGAAGGGCGAGCCAGAACCTATTCGTGGTATGAAAGGTAAGCGCATCCGCACACTGATCAAAAATGACATTAATTTGCTCGGATACCATCTACCGCTCGATATCCATCCTGAACTTGGCAATAACGCTGAACTGGCGCGTTTGTTAGAAATAGAAGTTGAAGGTGGGCTTGAAGGGCATGCGCAATCTGTTGCCATGTATGGACGTTTAAAGTCGCCACTCACTGGAAGCGAATTTGCTGAAAGAATTCAGCGAGTTTTAGAACGCATGCCTTTGCATATCTCACCAGATAATACGCACAAGATGATAGAAACCGTTGGTTGGTGTACTGGCGGTGGTCAAGATTATATCGAGCTAGCGGCACAAAATGGCCTAGATGCTTTTGTTTCAGGAGAGATTTCGGAGCGCACGACTTACTCGGCGCGTGAGCAAGATATCCATTACTTTGCTGCAGGGCATCACGCGACTGAGCGTTATGGCATTAAAGCCCTTGGTGAGTGGCTAGCGAAAGAACACGGGTTGGACGTTGAGTTTATCGATATTGATAATCCGGTCTAACATCGTTGTTGAGAGTGACAACTCATCGAATAAAAAGGGCTGACGTTTGCACGTCAGCCCTTTACTTTTTGCTAGTCAGCTATTATTCACGCTCATGAAGAGGTGAAAATTCACGCTGTACCTCACCTGTGTATAGTTGGCGAGGACGACCTATACGGTTTAGTGGGTCGCTGTGCATTTCGTTCCAGTGTGCAATCCAGCCGATGGTACGAGACAGGGCAAAGATTACCGTGAACATTGAGACAGGAATACCGATCGCTTTAAGAATAATACCTGAGTAGAAGTCTACGTTCGGGTAAAGCTTCTTAGAAACGAAGTATTCATCAGACAATGCAATGCGTTCCAGTTCCATTGCAACATCAAGCAGTGGATCTTGGATATTAAGCTCTTTAAGCACGTCATGGCATGTCTCACGCATGACTGTTGCGCGTGGGTCATAGTTCTTGTAAACACGGTGACCAAAGCCCATTAGGCGGAATGGGTCATCCTTATCTTTTGCACGTGCAACGTACTCAGGAATGTTTTCAACGCTACCGATCTCTTCAAGCATCTTCAGACACGCTTCGTTTGCACCACCGTGAGCAGGGCCCCATAGAGATGCAATACCTGCGGCAATACATGCGAATGGGTTAGCACCAGATGAACCAGCCAAACGTACTGTCGACGTAGATGCGTTTTGCTCGTGGTCAGCATGCAGTGTGAAAATTTTGTCCATCGCACGAGCAACCACAGGGTTGACTTCATATTCTTCACATGGGTTTGCGAACATCATGTGTAGGAAGTTTTCTGCGTAGCTTAGATCGTTACGAGGGTAGATGAATGGTTGACCGATAGAGTACTTGTAACACATAGCCGCAAGTGTTGGCATTTTCGAAAGTAGACGATATGCGGTGATTTCGCGGTGTGTGTCGTTATTGATATCTAATGAATCGTGGTAAAACGCAGCCAGTGCTCCAACCACACCACACATGACAGCCATTGGGTGAGCGTCACGGCGGAAACCGTGGAAGAAGCTCGCAATTTGCTCATGGACCATAGTGTGACGGGTCACAGTTGTTTTGAACTGTTCGTATTGTTCACGTGTTGGGGCTTCACCGTAAAGAAGAATGTAACAAACTTCTAAGTAATCAGCGTTGTTTGCTAGCTGATCAATTGGGTAACCACGGTGCAAAAGAATGCCTTTGCCGCCGTCGATGTAGGTGATTTGAGATTCACAAGATGCAGTGGCAAGAAAACCTGGGTCAAAAGTAAAGTATCCATTTGCTCCCAGTGTTCGAACATCAATTACAGGCGTACCAAGGGCACCTTCCATAATCGGCAGTTCGATAGGCGCTTGACCTTCAACATGAAGGGTAGCTTTCTTATCTGCCATAACAATCTCCTTTGTTTATTATTTAATCCGTCCAGGATGTTTGTGTGCCATTTTTTTACGTGTGTTCGTTATCAAAGTCAATTTTTCTCATCTGATGTGTGCACTTGTTATGATTTTTTGAACGTATTAGGTAAAAAATCTGGTCTGTGTAGCAAAAATTGTTACATCAATTGTATTAGAATGTTGCCAGCCGTATAGTGGCGCAGTAAATTTTGGTGGAAACCTTATAAATTCAAGGCTTGAAACAAATGTGAGGTGAAGTTTTAATCCTTGTTGTTAACAATTATTTTACAAAATACTCGGACGATTGTTGCAGTCTTGTGTTAAATAAATGTTAAGTTTTGTAGGTTTGCAATCAAAATTCGTTCATAACTATAAATGCTCAATGGAGCTGAGTGAGCAAGCCCGTGAAAGAAAGAAAGTCAAGACCTGTTAATTTAGATTTACAGACCATTCGCTTTCCGATCACCGCAATCGCATCTATCCTACACCGTGTATCTGGTGTGATTACGTTTGTCGCAATCGGAATCCTACTTTGGTTACTATCCATTTCTCTATCCTCCCCAGTTGGCTACGCACAAGCTGTTGACCTTGTCGATGGTTTCTTTGTGAAGTTTATTCTATGGGGCATTCTAACGGCTTTGGCCTATCACATTGCAGGTGGCATCCGCCATTTACTAATGGATTTAGGTCATTTTGAAGAGCTGGAATCTGGTGCGATGAGCGCTAAGGTTGCATTCGCAGCAACGGCCGTTCTGTCTCTACTTGCGGGGGTTATGGTATGGTAAAACACATCTCATCTTTTGGTCGTAATGGTGTCCACGATTTCTTATTGATTCGTGCGACGGCAATCATTATGACGCTTTACACTATTTATTTAGTGAGCTTCTGTGCTTTCACAGATATTTCTTACGTATCTTGGACCCAGTTCTTTGGTGGTACTTTCACCAAAGTATTTACCATGCTGGCGCTAGTATCTGTTTTGATCCATGCATGGATCGGTTTGTGGCAGGTGCTGACTGATTACATTAAGTGCGCCAAGCTTCGTGGTGGCCTGCAGCTAGCTATTATTGCTGTTCTATTTGGTTACTTCTTCTCTGGTCTATTTATTCTGTGGGGTGCGTAAGTGTCTATTCCAGTTCGCGAATTTGATGCCGTAGTAATCGGCGCTGGTGGTGCAGGCATGCGCGCTGCACTGCAAATCTCTGAGCAAGGCCTAACTTGTGCTTTGCTGTCTAAAGTTTTTCCAACTCGTTCTCATACTGTTTCTGCTCAAGGTGGTATTACGGTTGCGCTAGGTAATGCGCACGAAGACCATTGGGAACAGCATATGTACGATACGGTCAAAGGGTCTGACTACATCGGTGACCAAAACGCTATCGAGTACATGTGTAAAAATGGTCCTGAGTCAGTAATTGAACTTGAGAAAATGGGTCTACCTTTCTCACGTTTCGACAACGGTACTATCTACCAACGTCCATTTGGCGGTCAGTCAAAGAACTTTGGTGGTGAGCAGGCTGCGCGTACAGCTGCAGCTGCAGACCGTACTGGTCACGCACTTCTACACACGCTTTACCAACAAAACATCAAGCACAAAACAACCGTATTCTCAGAGTGGTATGCACTTGATCTTGTGAAGAACGAAGACGGTGTTGTTCTAGGTTGTACAGCGCTATGTATGGAAACGGGTGAAGTTTGTTACTTCAAATCAAAAGCAACCATCCTAGCTACGGGTGGTGCAGGTCGTATTTACGCTTCTACTACGAACGCTCACATCAACACAGGTGATGGTGTTGGTATGGCGCTACGTGCAGGCGTACCGATGCAAGATATGGAAATGTGGCAGTTCCACCCAACGGGTATCGCTGGCGCAGGTGTTCTTGTAACAGAAGGCTGTCGTGGTGAAGGTGGTTACCTTCTTAATAAAGATGGCGAGCGCTTCATGGAGCGTTATGCTCCAAACGCGAAAGACCTAGCTGGTCGTGACGTTGTTGCTCGTTCAATGATGATTGAGATCCGTGAAGGTCGTGGCTGCGATGGTCCATGGGGTCCTCATATCAAACTGAAACTGGATCACTTAGGTAAAGATACTCTTGAGTCACGTCTACCTGGCGTTTGTGAACTGTCTCGCACATTCGCACACGTTGACCCAGTTAAAGAACCAATTCCAGTAATCCCAACCTGTCACTACATGATGGGTGGTATCCCAACTCAGGTTTCAGGTCAGGCTATCAAGCAAGATGAAAACGGCGCTGATGTTGAAGTACAAGGCCTATTCGCTTGTGGTGAAATTGCATCTGTATCAGTACATGGTGCCAACCGTCTTGGCGGTAACTCACTACTAGATTTGGTGGTATTTGGCCGTGCAACAGGTTTGCACCTAGGTGAAACTCTCGCGAAGCAAGCTGAGGCTACACCTGCAACTGAAGCTGATATTGAGCGTTCCCTAGAGCGTTACAACCGTTGGGAAAACAGCACTGAAGGTGAAGACCCAGCACAAATCCGTAAAGACCTACAACAATGTATGCAAAACAACTTCTCGGTATTCCGTGAAGGTGATGCAATGGCTAAAGGTCTTGAAGAGCTTAAAGTTATCCGTGAGCGTCTGAAGAACGCACACTTAGCTGATAAATCAACCGAGTTCAACACCCAACGTATTGAGTGTCTAGAGCTAGAAAACTTGATGGAAACAGCATACGCAACAGCTGTAGCGGCGAACTACCGTACAGAAAGTCGTGGCGCACATGCTCGTTTTGACTTCCCTGACCGTGATGATGCGCAGTGGCTATGTCACTCAATCTACAACCCAGAAACGGAAGCAATGACGAAGCGTGGTGTAAACATGGAACCTATTCACCGTGATGCGTTCCCACCGAAAGCACGTACGTACTAAGGAAAGGAGGATAATATTATGAAACTGAATTTCTCTTTGTACCGCTACAATCCGGATGTCGATCAAAAGCCTTACATGAAGGACTACACGCTTGAAGTGGAAGAAGGCTCTGACATGATGCTGCTTGATGCATTGATTTTGCTAAAAGAGCAAGATCCAAGCATCTCGTTCCGTCGCTCTTGCCGTGAAGGTGTATGTGGTTCAGACGGTCTGAACATGAATGGTAAGAATGGTTTGGCATGTATCACACCACTTTCAGCATTAAGCGGTGAGAAAATTGTCATCCGTCCACTACCAGGTCTACCTGTTGTGCGCGATCTTATTGTCGATATGACGCAGTTCTATGATAACTACACGAAAGTGAAACCGTTCTTGATTGATGATGGCGCACTACCGCCATCACGTGAGAACCTACAATCGCCTGAAGAACGTGCGCATCTAGACGGTCTGTATGAATGTATTATGTGTGCATGTTGTACAACTTCGTGCCCATCGTTCTGGTGGAACCCAGATAAATTTATTGGTCCTGCAGGTCTTCTAGCGGCTTACCGTTGGTTAATAGATAGCCGAGATACCGCGACAGATGAACGTCTGTCAAATCTTGATGACGCATTTAGCGTTTTCCGTTGCCACGGCATCATGAATTGTGTAAGTGTTTGTCCTAAGGGATTAAATCCGACGAAAGCAATTGGTCATATTAAGACCATGCTTGTCAATCGTTCTGTGTAATTAACAAAAAATTGCCGATTCAAATTGAGTCGGCTCTTAATAGCTCGGCGTAGACCGCAGCAAACGTGAAAACTACTGGTTAAGGGAAAATATGCACAACGGCGTGATGAAGGCGTGGCTCGAGTCTTCACACTTGGCTGGCGCCAATGCAACGTATGTAGAAGACCTCTACGAACTGTATCTAAGTGATCCCGATCTGGTAAGTGAGGAGTGGAAACGTGTTTTTGAGGGACTACCTAAGCCTTCAGAAGAGGTGGTGGAACAACCCCACTCACGTGTCCGTGACTACTTCCGACGACTCGCTCAAGAAACAAAGCATTACAATGTCCAAGTTAGTGATCCTGATGTCGACGCTAAACAGGTAAAAGTACTTCAGTTAATCAATGCTTACCGCTTTCGTGGTCATGAAGCGGCACAGCTTGACCCTCTAGGTTTATGGCAACGTCCAACGGTGGCGGAGCTTGATCCTGCTTTTCATAATCTCACCCAAGACGATCTAGAAGAAACTTTCAACGTCGGTTCTTTTGCTATTGGCAAAGAGACGATGCAGTTGAAAGACATCCACTCGTCATTAAATAAGATTTACTGTGGCTCTATCGGTGCTGAGTATATGCACATGACAGACACTGAACAAAAACGTTGGATTCAGCAACGTCTAGAATCAGTGGTCGGTCAGCCGTCATTCAGCAAAGAAGAAAAGCAAGAATTCCTAGAAGAGCTGACAGCAGCAGAAGGTTTAGAGCGTTATTTGGGCGCGAAATTCCCAGGTGCGAAGCGTTTCTCCCTAGAAGGTGGTGATGCCTTAATTCCAATGACGAAAGAGTTGATTCGTCATGCGGGTAAGAGCGGTATGCGTGAAGTCGTAATTGGTATGGCTCACCGTGGTCGTCTAAATATGCTGGTTAACGTCTTGGGTAAAAAACCTCAAGATCTGTTCGACGAGTTTGCAGGCAAACACGATGAAACTTGGGGAACTGGCGATGTTAAATATCACCAAGGTTTCTCGGCTGACTTTGCAACGCCAAACGGTGATGTTCACTTAGCACTCGCATTTAACCCATCTCACCTAGAAATTGTTAACCCTGTGGTTATCGGTTCGGTACGTGCACGTCAAGACCGTTTAGGTGATACAGACGGCAGTACAGTATTGCCGATCACTATTCATGGTGACTCGGCAATTGCTGGTCAGGGTGTGGTGGCTGAAACCTTTAACATGTCTCAGGCACGTGGTTTCCGTGTTGGTGGTACGGTACGCATTGTCGTTAACAACCAAGTTGGCTTTACGACATCGAACCCGAGCGATACGCGTTCAACCATGTACTGTACTGACATCGCTAAAATGGTTCAGGCGCCAATTTTCCACGTTAACGCAGATGACCCTGAAGCGGTCGCTTTCGTTACTCGTATTGCGCTTGACTACCGTAACGAATTTAAGCGTGATGTCGTTATCGACCTAGTTTGTTACCGCCGTCATGGTCACAACGAAGCTGACGAGCCAAACGCAACACAGCCATTGATGTACCAGAAGATCAAAAAGCATCCGACGCCACGCAAGCTCTATGCTGATGTACTGATCGAACGCGGTGATTTTGGTATTGATACCGCCACACAACTGGTCAACGAGTATCGCGATGCGTTAGATCGCGGCGAAGTTGTGGTCAAAGAGTGGCGCCCAATGGCAATGCACTCGGTGGACTGGTCTCCTTATCTTGGTCATGACTGGGATACAGAGTGGAACAGCAAATTTGACACTCAGCGCCTGATTGAACTTGGTCAGCGCCTATGTAGCTACCCAGATAGCCATAAATTACAAAGCCGCGTCAACAAGCTTTACAACGATCGTCAAGCAATGCTGAGTGGTGAAAAAGCGATTGACTGGGGGATGGCTGAAACATTGGCCTACGCAACTCTGGTCGATGATGGCAAGCGAATTCGTATTTCTGGTCAGGATTCGGGTCGTGGTACTTTCTTCCACCGTCACTCGGTTTTACACAACCAGAACGACGCCAGCACTTATGTTCCATTGGCGAACATTCATGACAAGCAGGGGCCATTCGAAGTATTCGACTCCGTGCTGTCTGAAGAGGCTGTTCTTGCATTTGAGTACGGCTATGCAACAGCAGAACCCGGTGGTTTAACACTTTGGGAAGCTCAGTTTGGTGACTTTGCTAACGGCGCTCAAGTGGTTATAGACCAATTTATCTCATCAGGTGAGCAAAAATGGGCACGTTTGTGTGGCCTGACTATGCTTCTTCCTCATGGCTACGAAGGTCAAGGCCCAGAACACTCATCTGCGCGTCTAGAGCGTTACTTGCAGTTGTGTGCTGAGCAGAACATGCAAGTCGTTGTGCCTTCAACGCCAGCTCAGGTTTACCACATGATCCGTCGCCAGGTTGTAAGACCAATGCGTCGTCCGCTTGTGGTGATGTCGCCTAAGTCACTGCTACGCCATCCTCTGTGTACCTCTTCTATTGAAGACTTAGCAGAAGGGACTTTCCAGGCAGCGATCGGTGAGATTGACAACTTAGAAGCATCTAAGGTGAAACGCGTTGTCTTCTGTTCAGGTAAAGTTTACTTCGATCTGCTAGAGCAGCGTCGTAACAATGAGCAAGATGATGTGGCGATTGTTCGTATTGAGCAGCTCTACCCATTCCCTCTGGAAGAGGTTCAAGCAGCGATCGAGCAATACACCAATGTAGAAGACTACGTTTGGTGTCAAGAAGAGCCGCAAAACCAAGGTGCTTGGTACTCGAGCCAACATAACTTCCGTGCTGCGATTCCAGCAGGTGCCGATCTGAAATACGCTGGACGACCAGCGTCAGCATCACCTGCAGTTGGTTACATGTCAGTACACTTGAAACAACAAAAAGCGCTAGTTGAAGAGGCGCTTACCGTGAATACAAAAACTTCGGCTTAAGCGCTAGAAGTTAAAGGAAGAAACAGATATGACAATTGAAATTCTGGTTCCAGATTTACCTGAATCAGTTGCAGACGCAACAGTTGCAACATGGCACAAACAACCTGGTGACAAAGTTGAACGTGACGAGGTTTTAGTCGATATCGAAACAGATAAAGTCGTTTTAGAAGTACCTGCGCCAGAAGCTGGTGTTCTAGAAGCGATTATCGAAGAAGAAGGTGCAACAGTACTTTCTAAGCAACTGCTCGCTAAGATTAAGCCTGGCGCGGTTGCGGGTGAGCCGACTAAAGACACCACAGAAGAGTCTGAAGCGTCTCCTGATAAACGCCACAAAGCGTCACTTACAGAAGAGAGCAATGACGCTCTTAGCCCAGCAGTTCGCCGTCTGCTTGGTGAACACGGTCTTGAAGCGAGCCAAGTGAAAGGGACTGGTGTTGGTGGTCGTATTACACGTGAAGACATTGAAGCGCACCTAGCGAAAGCAAAAGAAGCGCCAAAAGCGGACGCGCCAGCGGCTGTCGAAGCACCTGCAGCAGCGCGTAGCCAAAAACGTGTTCCAATGACACGCCTACGTAAGACAGTTGCTAACCGCCTACTAGAAGCGAAAAACAACACCGCTATGCTGACTACGTTTAACGAAGTGAACATGAAGCCAATTATGGATCTTCGTAAACAGTACAAAGATCAGTTCGAAGAGCGTCATGGCACGCGTCTAGGCTTTATGTCTTTCTACGTTAAAGCGGTAACTGAAGCGCTAAAACGTTACCCAGAAGTTAATGCTTCGATTGACGGTGACGATATTGTTTACCACAACTACTTTGATATCAGCATGGCGGTATCAACGCCACGTGGTCTAGTGACTCCAGTACTTAAAGACTGTGACACTCTAGGCTTCGCGGATATCGAAAAAGGCATCAAAGAGTTAGCGATTAAAGGCCGTGATGGCAAGCTAACGGTTGATGAGTTGATGGGTGGTAACTTCACCATCACTAACGGTGGTGTATTTGGATCTTTAATGTCTACACCTATCATCAACCCACCACAATCGGCAATTTTGGGTATGCACAAAATCCAAGAGCGTCCAATGGCGGTAGACGGTAAAGTAGAAATCTTACCAATGATGTACCTAGCCTTGTCTTACGATCACCGCTTAATCGACGGTCGTGAGTCAGTGGGCTTCCTAGTGACCATTAAAGAGCTACTAGAAGATCCAGCACGTCTGCTATTAGACGTTTAATATCGCTAAAACGTCTAGTTATCTTGGGTAACTAGACGTTCGATAGTTTCAAAGGCTAGACTCGCTCAACTGTCTGGCCTTCACTTGAATCTCTGACCGTTTTTGAAATGGTTGGTGATTGATTTGAGAAGACCCTACAGACGCCCGCAACATAGCGGCGTTATGGAAATAATAATCCCTACAAGGGAAAATAAACGGAATATCAAAATGAATTTGCATGAATACCAAGCCAAACAGCTGTTTGCAGAATTCGGTTTGCCTGTACCGGAAGGTTACGCGTGTGACACGCCACAAGAAGCTTTTGAAGCAGCTAGCCGTATCTCAACAGAGAAGAAAGTAGTCAAATGTCAGGTTCACGCAGGTGGACGTGGTAAAGCGGGTGGCGTAGAGCTACACGATACAAAAGATGGCGTAAAAGAATTTGCACAAAAGTGGCTAGGTAAAAACCTAGTGACTTACCAAACAGACGCAAATGGTCAGCCAGTAACAAAAATCCTAGTTGAAGAAGCGTCAAACATTGCTAACGAACTTTACCTAGGCGCAGTTGTAGACCGTGCAACGCGTAAAGTCGTATTTATGGCATCAACAGAAGGTGGTGTTGAAATCGAGAAAGTGGCAGAAGAGACGCCAGAGTTAATTCACAAAGCGGCTATCGATCCACTTGTTGGCCCTCAAGCTTACCAAGGCCGTGAGCTAGCGTTCAAGCTGGGTCTTGAAGGTGACCAAATTAAACAATTCGTTAAGATCTTTATGGGTCTTGGCAACATGTTCTCTCAGTACGACCTTGCTCTACTAGAGATCAACCCGCTTGTGATTACTGCTGAAGGCAACTTGCTATGTCTAGATGGTAAAATCAACATCGACTCTAACGCGATGTACCGTCAGCCTAAGCTTCGCGAAATGCACGATCCTTCACAAGAAGATGAGCGTGAAGCACATGCTGCTCAGTGGGAACTAAACTACGTAGCACTAGATGGTAACGTTGGCTGTATGGTTAACGGTGCAGGTCTGGCTATGGGTACGATGGATATCGTTAACCTGCACGGTGGCAAGCCAGCGAACTTCCTAGATGTAGGTGGCGGTGCGACGAAAGAGCGCGTAGCTGAAGCATTCAAAATAATCCTATCTGATGATAACGTGAAAGCGGTACTGGTAAACATCTTCGGTGGTATCGTGCGTTGTGACATGATCGCTGAAGGTATTATCGGTGCGGTTAAAGAGGTAGGTGTAAGCGTACCGGTTGTTGTTCGTCTAGAAGGTACTAACGCTGACCTAGGTCGCGAAGTTCTTGCTAATTCTGATGTTGATATCATTGCTGCTGAGTCGCTAACTGATGCTGCTCAAAAAGTTGTTGCTGCTGCGGAGGCTAAATAATGTCTGTATTAATTAACAAAGACACTAAAGTAATCTGTCAGGGTTTCACTGGTGGTCAAGGTACTTTCCACTCAGAGCAAGCTATCGCATACGGTACGCAAATGGTTGGTGGTGTATCTCCTGGTAAAGGCGGTCAAACTCACCTAGGTCTACCTGTATTCAATACAGTACGTGAAGCGGTAGAAGCGACTGGCGCAACAGCGACAGTAATCTACGTACCAGCACCTTTCTGTAAAGATGCAATCCTTGAAGCGATTGACGCAGGTATCGAGCTAATCGTAACAATCACGGAAGGAATTCCTACAACAGATATGATCGACGTGAAAGTGAAGCTAGAAGAAACTGGCGTGCGCATGATCGGTCCTAACTGTCCGGGTGTTATCACTCCTGATGAGTGTAAGATCGGTATCATGCCTGGTCACATCCACAAGAAAGGTAAAGTAGGTATCGTATCTCGCAGCGGTACACTAACTTACGAAGCAGTTAAGCAAACAACTGACGAAGGTTTCGGTCAGTCGACTTGTGTTGGTATCGGTGGTGACCCAATCCCTGGTTCTAACTTCATTGATATCCTAAAACTGTTCCAAGAAGACCCTGAAACTGAAGCGATCGTAATGATTGGTGAAATCGGTGGTACAGCGGAAGAAGAAGCTGCGGCGTTCATCAAAGAGAACGTCACTAAACCCGTTGTTTCTTACATCGCAGGTGTAACAGCACCTCCTGGCAAACGTATGGGTCACGCAGGTGCGATTATCTCTGGTGGTAAAGGTACTGCTGAAGACAAATTCGCTGCACTAGAAGCAGCTGGCGTTAAGACAGTTAAATCTCTAGCAGAGATCGGTAAAGGTCTACGTGAAGTAACAGGTTGGTAATCTGACCCGTTTCAACGAGAAAGGCTTGGCATTTTGCCAAGCCTTTTGTTTTTCTACCGGCTGATATTTATGCGTTCCATTCAGTATGAAAAAGCCAATAGTTCACTCATCTAGTATAAGTGGCAGCGCGGTGTCTCTAGTTCTATTGTTTTTGCTCTAATGCGGCCAATCTAGCGCTCAAGTCGGCAACTTGCCTTTCCAGTTGTTCGATCCGCTCTGCATCTGTGACCTCTTTTTTTGTCGCCACCTCAACTTTAGGGACTCGGCTAGCGCTTTTCCAACTTTTCAGTGTAGTGATCAACGCGGGCATAGGGACGGATGTCGTTAGGCGTGCTTTCACTAGCGCGACGGTGGGTTCTTTTCCTTCGGCGTGTAACTGTTCAAGGATTTCTTTTAGCTCTTGGCTAACGTCTTGAGTAAGCATAAAACCTCCATTGTGCTGTTAGCGCCAATAATACTGAGCTTAACCATAATTGGCCAATGGAAAATTGAGAAATAGCGTGTGCGAAATTTCTCACAAGTGATGTGAGAGAAAGTGTGTTTCAAACATGGTTTTTGACGGATTCTGTGAGTTAAGTTCATGATTTAAATTGTATTTTTTGTTTGTTTCTAAGTTGTTTCAATAATTGTTATTTTACAGGCTATTGTCTGAAGTGTAGATTAGCGTAAATTGAACGGTGTCGGAAGGATGCTGACACGGAACAGGAAAGACCAAGGAGTGGCATCTTCAGGAAGAAGATTGGTTGACGAGGAACGTTGATCACGCATGGAGCGAAAGGACATTGTAAGGATACGCTCGTTAACAGGACGTTAGCGACAAAGGAAAGACAATGGACACCTCTAGAAAGAGGCTAGGACAGTATCAGGATGATACAAAGGACACCGCTCAAGGAACAAGTGATGTGAAGCTAGCGAGGATTGTTAGCGATCAGGATGAATAGGAAACCGCTAGGACGGCGAAGTTAGGAAATTACTGACGGATTCAGTAACTATTAAGGAAGATGCATGGAGCACCTTTTGTAGCCGGACTGCTGCGAGTAAGACTATAGCCCCGACACTCACGTGTCGGGGCTTTTCTTAGATCTGACCTTTCTAAAAAGCACCAAAACAACAATAAAAAAGCAATCTAGATCAATACAGGTTGTAACCAGTTGGTTTAACTTTCCGGCTTTGTTTTAAAAGACAATTTTGCTGTATACAAGGATGTGTCATGACGATAGTGACTCGGCGTTCGTTATTAGTCCCATATAACGAATCATTACAATCTGAATATCTCATGCTCAACTGCTGTGCCATCAACCGTGCCCAAATGAATGGCGCGCATACGGTCTCTTCGGCAAAAGCTCAGTTCGAGAAGGTTCTCAATGACAGAAATATCTTTGCGATGGCAGTATTAGATAGCCACAATAGAGAATATATGGGGCATGTGTTTGTTTCAGATTTAGATACCCAACCGGAACTCGGTTATATATTCGATAAGGATTATTGGGGGAGGGGCATTGCCAGCGAAGTTCTGCAAGCTTTTTTCTCAAAAGCGGTGCGCGATCTCAACTTAGAGCGTGTCGCTGCGACGGCAAATGTTGGTCATGAACCATCAGTACGTATTTTGAATAAGTTAGGGTTTAAATTCAATGCGCATAAACGAGATATGTTCGGGCCTTACGATGAGTTCGTTTTTACATCCGATGCGGTGGCAGATCGACCTTTGCTAGCTGGAAACCTTGCATAACAATACGGCCTTGATAGCAGTCATCACCGAGTGAAGAAAACTCAAATTGATAAATCGAATGCCAACGCCAGACACCGTCTGGCGTTTTTAGTTTATGACCTTTTAGTGCGACGCTAAGCAACTGCAAATCAAGTTCTTTACACTTACGTAAGGCGACAGATTTAGCCAACTCGGCTTGGCGTCTTTGTTGCCAAAAGATAAGGCACACAATCGCGAGCGCGAGAATAGCCACAAGGTCATGAATCATAATTACGCCTTTGCTGCTTGTTGAAGATTAATCAACGCTTTCGCCAGTTCGTCAGAAGGGTTGGAGTGGAGCAAAGGCAGCAACACCATTCTTAACTCAGGCAACATCACCAGATCAGCAAATAACTGATTAAACAACGCTTGATTGCCTGTTTGCGCCAACCTCAAGAGAAATTGTTCTGCGATTTGGGAATTGGCTAACCAATGCCAACTGCGACCCGCCACACCAATCAATACTTCCTGATGACTTAAGCGAGGAGAATCGAGCACTTGGCGAACAACGGCTAGGGCAATTGAATTATCAGCGCCAGAGAGCGCGCGTAACAGCGCTGAAAGCAGGAAAAGATCTGGCTCATCACTGTCTATTTCGCGCTGAGCTATTTCCGTTAAACGGTTGGCAAGTTTTTCGGGTAACTCTGTATGTTCAAGTGCACCAAGTAGTGCATACAGAGGTTCGTTGGGTAGGTGCTTAAGCGCTTTGCGCAGGTTCACCCCATTTTGTTCTTGACCTAATCGTGCACAAATATCGGTGACACCTTGCAAGCCGACAGTGTGCCACTTATCCCATGCTAAGCCACCAGAGAAATAGTGCTGGGCATGTTCGTAGTATTGGCTGCAAGGTAGATCGAGGTCAGAGCGAATCTGGCTATGAAACACTGCCATTTTGTCTTCGCTAGGCTTAAACGTATATGGGTTATTGGACAACTTTTGCTGTTGCTCTTCACTCATAGCTTGATTTAAGCGTGTCCCCATCGCTTCAATCACGTACTTGATGAAGTTACCCACCTCAGCTTGTTTCAGTAGGCCGCGTTCATCCAATTCAAACTTAAGAAACCAAATCCATGGCTGTTGCTCCTTGTTCCAGTAGGCGATTGCGATATGTGCCTTACGCTGCATCGGATATGGATAAGGGAGCTGACCGTGTTCCACATCAGCAAAAGCTTTACTATCAATTTTCTTGATTCGTCGGCCAAGATCGAAGACCTGGTATTGGCAATCACTGTTCGTCAGCAGTTGAGTAAGCGTATGAATGGTTTGCATTGGAGAATTGTCCTAACTTTCTTTCCTCTATAAATGGTACTCTTAGGACAATTTTCAAGGTCACCATCAAAGATTAATGACAAAAGAGAAACAATTAGCGGCATTGCTTGATCAGTTAGAGCACGCCATGCAGCAGCATCAAATATGGCCTCTGGAGCGGCCAAGCCAGCAAGCCCTGCAAAGCGAGCAGCCTTTTGCGCTTGATACCTTGCAGCCCCATGAATGGCTACGCTGGGTGTTTATCGACAAAATGCATCACATACTAAGTCAATCTCAGCCACTTCCGCAGGGTTTTGCACTCGCTCCCTATTTTGAACAGTGCTGGAGCGAAAATCCGGCTTTAATGCCAGTGATTGCAATTTTGCAGCAGATCGATGAGGAGTGCCGCTAATGCTGGAGATTGTGTTCCAAGACGAATATTTCGTTGCAGTCAATAAGCCTGCGGGTATGTTGGTACACCGTAGTTGGCTAGATAAGCATGAGACTCAATTTGTCATGCAGACGCTGCGTGACCAAATTGGCCAGCATGTCTTTCCTTTGCATAGACTCGACCGTCCTACTTCGGGAGTGTTGATTTTCGCTCTATCGAGCGAGATTGCATCTCAAGTAATGCCAATGTTCGCCAATCACGAGATGGAGAAAACTTACCATGCGATAGTTCGCGGTTGGATCGAGCAAGGAGGTCGTTTGGATTATGCGCTTAAGGTCGAGCTCGATAAAATAGCTGACAAGCACGCAAATCAAGATAAAGAGGCACAAGAGGCCATTACCGATTACACGCCACTCGCTAATGTAGAGATTCCCTATTCAACAGGGAAATTTCCAACTACTCGCTACTGTCTTATGGAGATGAAGCCGCTTACCGGGCGTAAACATCAACTAAGACGCCATATGGCGCACCTCAGACACCCGATTGTTGGAGATACGACTCACGGTGACGGAAAACACAATAAGCTGTTTAGAGAGGTGTATGACTCACATCGATTGCTATTGCATGCATCGAGTTTGGTGTTTACTCATCCGTTTACTGAGCAGAAAGTAGAGATCAAAGCACGTGTCGATGAGACGTGGCAAAAACTGTGTGCTGAGTTCGGTTGGAAAATACCTGACTAGTCCTGCTAATGAGATCAATGTAACACGCTGGAAATAAAAAGCCCTGATTAATCAGTAATGCCAGTCAGTTAAGC
>NZ_JXXV01000004.1 GCF_000967545.1 Vibrio galatheae
AAATTTAGTTGACCATTACAAGCAGGACTTTGAACTGTTTTTGGAAGTGCTATCGAAAGTTTTCGAACAGTTTAATTGGGTGTTGCATAGCTACTGCTTAATGACCAATCACTATCACTTGTTGGTAGACACTCCAGACGGAAACTTGAGTAAAGGTATGCGGCAGCTAAATGGAGTGTATACCCAAAGATTTAATTGCAAACATCAGCGAGTAGGTCATTTATATCGAGGCTGATACAAAGCTGCCTTGGTTGATAATCCTGAAGAATGCCAATGGAGCAGCTGGCACACAATCATGGGTAAAAAAGAAGCACCAGAGTGGTTGGCAGTTAATCAAACATTGCTACTCTTTGATAGCCAACTAAGTAAAGCGAGACGAAAGTATCACGACTTTTACTTTCAGGTATAGGCAAAGCGTTGTGGGATAATCTTAAACAACAAGTTTTTTGGGTAGTGAAGATTTCATCAATAGCCATATGGAAAGTTCAAACGTGATAGAGGGTGATATTGCAGAAATTCCTGCAAAACAGCGTCGCCCAAATCCGTTGTCGCTACAGCAATATGCAATTAATGCGAGTACGCGAGATGAAGCGATAACGATGGCATTCGCGAGCGGTGGCTACACTCGAAGACAGTTAGGTGATTTCTTTGGGCTACACTATTCGCGAATTAGTCGGATAGTGGCAAAAGGCAAGACCTGGCCCCTCTGATGCTAGTGGGTTTGATCTTTATAATCAGATCGGGTTAACTATTTTAAATAGAGGGAGATATACTATCAGGAGCATAGCCCAGCAGAATATCAATGGAGCAGACTTTATTGTCTGTTAATAGCATATTCTTTCCATCATTTTCATACATGGATGGTTTGATTTTTTTTTTATAACTATTCTACAGTTATAGGCAGACATGTAATTGTAGGCAGAAAGAAAAACGACAAACAATCAAGATGTTTCATTAGATATCAGCGATATCAAGAATGTTGCGATTGGCCACTTCCCTAGTGGTAAAACGATTATTGGCTTGGCGATTGAGCCCTAATTCTTATGAGGTGCCCCTTGTACAAAACAAAATGGTGGTTATCGTTGCTCTGCTTCGCAGTTAGCACTGTACACGCCGCTGATATTCGAGTAGAAGTGCGAAAAACAACGGGAGAACCGTTAGAAAATGCGGTTGTATTTCTAAAGTCAGATCGATTAAAGAGCCAGCTAAAACCGTTGAGCAACGTCGAAATGGCGCAGAAACATCGTGCATTTGTTCCCGGAGTGCTTGTTATTACCAAAGGAACTGCAGTTGATTTCCCCAATCGCGACACTGTTCGCCACCATGTTTACTCTTTTTCTCCAGCGAAAACGTTTGAACTCAAGCTCTACAACGACAAACCTGAACAACCAATTGTCTTTGATCAAGCAGGTGTAGTTGAACTCGGTTGTAACATCCACGACAGTATGCTGGCTTGGATATTGGTGTCAGAGACACCAGTCTATACACAAACCAATCAACAAGGTGAGGCTATTTTTCCTGATCAAATACCAGAGCACTATGAGATTGATGTGTGGCATGCCAGCTTACCGTATAGCTCACCGTTTGTGACTTCAAGTGTGACCGTCGATGCACAGCCTGTTTCACTTAGTATGACTATACCAGACTCTGGAGAGAGATTGTGAGTCTAAACTGGGCATTTTTCAAAGAGAGTCTATCCAAACGATTTATTTTTATCACTTTATTACTGCTGATTACTGTGCAAGCCATCAGCTTTACTTTAGTTAATATCACCGTGGACAAGTCTGTTCGCGAGGAAATCAGACAGTCATTAGAAGTATCAAAACGCGTTTGGAATCAATTGCTGACACAATCTAATTCTATGTTACAAGAGAGTGCAGAAGTGCTCGCTTCCGACTTTGGTTTTCGCTCCGCCGTCGCCACTCAAGATCAAAGCACCATTGCCTCCGCTTTGTTAAATAACGCTCAGCGCATCAACGCTTCCATTGCCATTTTGATTGATGCCAACTGGCAGCTAAAAGCTGCTTCTTCCGAAGCTATTTTGTTTGACGACCCTTCGGTATATAAAGATATTATCCAACGTTTTGACGAGCAAAAAAACTTTCAACTGATGATGTACAACGGCAAACCGACCCAGTTCGTACTGGCTCCGGTACGTGCTCCGAGAGTGATCGGCTACGTTTTGCTGGGCTTCGATATTGACCAAGAACGCATCATACAAGCCAGCCAGCTATCGGGGGTTGAAATAGCCCTTATCTCTTCATCAACAGGGACGAAAACCATCAAAGTAGTCGCCAGTTCAGAGGCAATTGCTGACTATTTTCTCTCGCAAAACAATACAATAGCAACAGACGAACACTCACTCCAGGACATTGTGATCAATCAAGAGGTTTTCATCAGTGGGTTATTAAGCGAGCAAACCTCGACACAACATTGGATTCATGTTGTTTTCCTTGAATCTTTGCCAAAGGCCAGCGAGAAATTTAATCAACTTTCAACTCAATATCTGACCGTAAGTGGCGCTGGCATTATTATCTTCACTTTGGCCATATTCGCCTTGTCTCACCGAACTTTAAAACCGCTAATCGTCCTCACCGAAGCAACCACAGAACTAGAAAAGGGGAATTTCTCTTCCGATATTGAAGGCACGGATCGCCCCGATGAGATCGGACAACTCGCGAGAGGGTTCGAGCAAATGCGTACTAGCATAGAGGACCAGAGAGAGACCATCACTCAACTGGCTTACTTCGATCCCCTGACCTCATTGCCCAATCGTCTCAATTTTAAACAAACACTGAGCGAAGCAATGGCGTCTAACACATTTGGGCAAATTTCCGTTGTCACATTTAATCTCGATCGCTTTAAGCAAGTGAATGATGTGCTCGGCTATGAAGTGGGCGACCGGGTGCTCAAAACCGTTGCAGAGCGTTTAAGTGACGCAGCACACCTCCCCTCTGCTATGATGACGGCTCATGTCAGTGGTGATGAGTTTTCAGTGATGCTGAACACTTCCAGCCAGCCACCTTTTGAGGCAGCACAACAGCTTAGGCGCAGTTTGGACGAAGCGTTTGAAATCGATGGAACGCACATTGATCTCAGTGTATCCATCGGCATTGCGTCTTGGCCAAAGGATTCCGCCGATCCTGACTCTCTAATTCATGCTTCACAAGTTGCCATGTACGCGGCGAAATCGAAAAAAGAGCAGATCGTACTCTACGACCAAGCCTTGGTTGCGGCGGCTCCACAAAACTTATCACTGCTTTCTGAGCTGCGCCGCGCGGTACGAGAAAGTGAACTGCGTGTTTTCCTACAAGCCAAAGTAGATGCAGAATCCTCGCTAGTAGCCGCTGCTGAAGCCTTGATTCGTTGGCAGCATCCCAGTAAAGGCATGATCGCACCCTATCACTTTGTCCCCTTTGCTGAACAGACCGGTTTTGTGCGTGAAATTACTAAATGGGTGATGAGAGAAGTCATTAGCCAATGGCACCATGTGCAACCGCTGAGAGGGCAAATGATAATTTCGATTAACTTGTCGACTTGGGATCTCATGACAGGTCAGTTACCTGCTTTCCTTGATTCCCTTCTGAGCGAATTCAAGGTGCCAGCAGCGGGTATCTGTCTAGAAATCACCGAAAGCGCTATCATGGAAGATCCGAAGATCGCCCAACAAACCTTAAATGAGCTTGCCGAAATGGGTTTTCACCTTTCCATCGACGATTTTGGTACAGGTTATTCGTCACTTGGCTATCTGAAACAGCTACCCGTTAATGAGCTCAAAGTCGATAAATCTTTTGTCCTCAATATGATAGAGAACAACAACGACAGAATTATCGTCAGCTCCACCATTGAACTGGCGCACAATTTAGGGTTGCGTGTTGTCGCTGAGGGAGTGGAAACCCGAGAGTTGTTTGATACGCTAGCGGCTCTGCAATGCGATGAAGTCCAAGGTTACTACATCAACAAACCAATGCCGATGGAGGAGTTTGTCGCTTGGCGTGACAAGTGGTACTCCCTGCATACTTAACCGCACGATATGCACCGATATCAACCCTTGTCACAATGCCCAAAAGAAAAACTCAGCCTGCGCTTAATGCCACTGGTCTCAAGGTTTATGGCGAAGGTGAATGGAAGGTCAAGAAGTACGGTGCTGACGGAAGTGCAGAGTCTGGCGTAAGCTGCATATCGCAGTAGATACAAGCATCCAAGAACTAGTTGAAGCAGAGCTTATCTAACGTAACCGATGCTGAAGTGCTCCCCAATTGACTCAAGCAGACACGTAGTAAAATCATTGAGATATAAGATGATGGCGCTTATGACACAAGGATTTGCCATGATGCTTTACGGATCGTTCCGCTTATCCCGCCATGAGATGGGGCTGCCTTCTGGGAGCAGGGACGCAATTTAGCAGTAGGTTGTCAGAAGCTCTGCGGCTCCAACAAGAAGTGGAATAAGCGGTATGACTATCACAAGCATTCGCTATCAGAGACAGCAATGTATCGAGTGAAACTGTTGTTAGGTGGGAAATTAAGCCTGAGAACCTACAACGCTCAAGTTGGCGAGACTTACGCTAGGATCAAAGCGCTGAATAAGCTTACGGGTTAAGTATGCCAGAAACTCATAAGAATCAAGCACTATGGGACAGGCATGTCTTCTCTTTGAATTAAGCGACTAAGCCCATCAAAGAGTGTGTACTCTTTATCTTGTGGCTTAGCGTTAAAGATTTGCTTATCTGTTAAAGATTTAGTTGTTCTTGCCATGATTGATACACCGTAAATTGGAACATACGGACAATGTACCTATTTGTGTACCTAAACTTCTAAGCTAGTACTAGTCAGTAAAAGAAGTTAAGAGAATACAATCCCTTGAAATAGCTAGGTTTAGATACAAAAAAAGACGTCCTAGGACGTCTTTTTTCTGGAATTTGGCTCCCCCTGCGGGACTCGAACCTGCGACATACGGATTAACAGTCCGCCGTTCTACCAACTGAACTAAGGGGGAATTGCATTAAGCGAGGCGAATCTTAGCGAGCTGCTTAAGTAGTGTCAATACACTAAATGCGATTTCAATTAAAAAATGCACATAAAAAAAACTTTACTTTTCTGCAGCCCTTATCGAGTAAAGGGTAGGTTTACTTATCCACTAAAATTGTGGATAAGTGTGTGTGTTAAAATTGAGTAAGTCAGGAAAGTCTCAAAACCGAAATAATTGTCATGATCATGAAATTAGAATGATGGACTGTAACGTCTTGTAGCACAATGATTTGTCGGCTTCTTGATAATAAATGCAATAAAATGATGAGCACTTAAGAAAAGTGGTTCTAACGAAGTTTTCAGGAAAAATGTGTATAAGCTGTGAGTTGAATTGAGCTGATTTTAGAGGTAGATCTCTAGCAAGGCGAAAGATAGTATCAGGATTAACGGCAATGATCTAGCGTCTCTATGTCACTTTATGCAAAACAGTGATTAATTTTTTCGTTAAGACTTGAGGCTGTATACATATACAGTCACAATATAACCTCCTCCTCATGATGAGACAGAGTTGAAGTATGAGCAAAGTTTTTGATTTAGTATCTGATTATAAGCCTTCAGGCGATCAGCCAACGGCTATTGAGCAATTACTTGAAGGCCTAGATTCTGGCTTGGCGCACCAAACGCTACTCGGTGTAACAGGTTCAGGTAAGACTTTTACCTTGGCGAATGTCATTGCTAATGCGCAAAGACCTGCAATTTTATTGGCACCGAATAAAACTCTGGCAGCTCAGCTTTATGGGGAAATGAAATCTTTCTTTCCCAATAATGCCGTTGAGTACTTCGTCTCTTACTATGATTACTACCAACCGGAAGCTTATGTGCCGACCACTGATACGTTTATTGAAAAAGACGCGTCGGTGAATGCACATATTGAACAAATGCGCCTATCTGCTACTAAAGCGCTTCTAGAGCGTAAAGATGCGATTATTGTCGCCTCTGTTTCTGCAATCTACGGTCTGGGTGACCCTGAATCTTATTTACAAATGATGCTGCATATTCGCCGTGGAGATGTGATGGATCAGCGCGATATTTTGCGTCGACTCGCTGAGCTTCAATACAGTCGTAATGATGTGGCATTTGAGCGAGGGCAATTTCGAGTTCGCGGCGAGGTGATTGATATTTTCCCTGCAGAATCAGACCAAGACGCCGTGCGTATTGAAATGTTTGACGATGAGATTGATTGCATTAGTGTCTTTGATCCTTTGACTGGTGCTATCAAGCAGCGTGACTTAGCGCGTTACACCATCTATCCCAAAACACACTATGTTACGCCGCGAGAGCGAATTCTGGGTGCGATAGAAAATATCAAACTCGAGCTCGAAGTTCGTAAGAAGTATCTATTAGAAAACAATAAACTGCTTGAAGAACAACGTATTTCACAACGTACTCAGTTTGATATTGAGATGATGAACGAGCTGGGGTTCTGTTCAGGCATTGAAAACTATTCTCGCTACCTCAGTGGGCGTAATGAAGGTGAGCCGCCACCGACCTTGTTTGACTACCTACCTCATGATGGGTTGCTGATCATTGATGAGTCCCATGTAACGGTTCCCCAGATTGGCGCTATGTTCAAAGGTGATCGCTCGCGCAAAGAGACGCTGGTGGAATTTGGCTTCCGTCTGCCTTCTGCGCTCGATAACCGCCCACTCAAGTTTGAAGAATTTGAATCTCTTGCGCCGCAGACCATTTTTGTTTCTGCCACGCCGGGTAATTATGAGTTGGAAAAATCAGACGGTGAAGTCGCAGACCAAGTGGTTCGTCCGACAGGCCTACTTGATCCGGTGCTAGAAGTACGTCCTGTAGCCACTCAGGTAGATGATCTTCTCTCAGAGATACGCATTCGAGCAGCAAAAGATGAACGGGTATTGGTCACCACCTTGACCAAACGCATGGCGGAAGACTTAACCGAATATCTTACCGAGCATGACGTTAAAGTGCGTTATCTACACTCAGATATTGATACCGTGGAAAGGGTTGAGATTATTCGCGATTTGCGCCTAGGGGAATTTGACGTATTAGTTGGGATCAACCTGTTGCGAGAAGGTCTTGATATGCCAGAGGTTTCTTTAGTCGCTATTCTTGATGCGGATAAAGAAGGCTTCTTGCGCTCTGAGCGTTCGCTGATCCAGACCATAGGTCGTGCGGCACGTAATATCTCGGGCAAAGCGATTCTGTACGCGGACAGAATTACCAAATCGATGGAAAAAGCGATGGGTGAAACCAATCGCCGCCGCGAAAAGCAACAAGCTTACAATGAGAAAATGGGCATTGAGCCGCAAGCGTTGAAACGTAATATTAAAGATATTATGGAGCTCGGTGATATTACTAAGAGCAAGAAGCAACGGACGAGTAAAGCGGTACCTTTGTCCAAGGTCGCTGAGCCGTCACAAAGCTATGATGTGATGACACCTCAACAGCTAGACAAAGAAATAAGTAAACTTGAAGCGCAAATGTATCAGCATGCCCAAGATTTGGAGTTTGAGTTAGCGGCAGAGAAACGTGATCAAATTGATAAGCTACGTCAGCAGTTTATTGTTAACAGCTAGTGCTATTGTGTCAGACAGGCAGGTAAAAAAAAGCCAGCAGAAATAAGTTCTACTGGCTGTAATTTGTGAATACTAAATTCACTAACAACGTCAGTTGGCTAGGTGACCCATGAGGGTCAGTTAAAATTTTGCATATAGCATGCCAAGCGTTTTAGCAGAAAAACAGGCTGTTTTTGATCTTATTTGGCTAGGTATAGGCTTTTTATTTGCATAATGCAAAGCGCAATGCGATTATTTGTATAAATGCGACAAATGCCTTGGCTGGGTTATGCAATTTAATACACAAGAAAAAAACAGCAAATATTTGCTGATGGTTGAAGATACAGCATCGGTTGCGGCGTTGTATCGCTCCTACCTTACTCCTCTGCAAATTGATATCAATATCGTCGGCACTGGCCGTGATGCTATTGAGAGCCTCAATTTTAGAACGCCAGACCTAATCTTGCTCGACCTACGTCTTCCTGATATGACGGGGATGGATGTTTTGCACGCGGTAAAAGAAAAAAATCCCACGGTTCCGGTTATCTTTATGACCGCGCATGGTTCAATTGATACCGCAGTAGAGGCAATGCGTCATGGCGCACAAGACTTTCTAATTAAACCTTGTGAAGCTGACCGCCTGCGCGTAACCGTGAACAATGCGCTGCGCAAAGCAAGTAAGCTCAAGCTGGGAGGCGACAGCCCAGCCAGTCAGGGCTATCAAGGATTCATCGGCAGTAGCCAAACAATGCAAGCGGTCTATCGCACCATCGACTCTGCGGCGAGCAGTAAAGCTAGCATTTTTATCACAGGGGAAAGTGGTACGGGTAAAGAGGTGTGCGCAGAAGCAATCCATGCTACCAGTAAGCGCGGTGATAAGCCTTTTATCGCCATCAACTGCGCCGCAATTCCTAAAGATCTGATTGAGAGTGAGCTATTTGGTCACGTCAAAGGCGCGTTTACTGGTGCCGCGACAGATCGCCAAGGGGCAGCGGAATTGGCGGATGGTGGTACCTTATTCCTTGATGAATTGTGCGAAATGGATCTAGATTTGCAAACAAAGTTGCTGCGCTTCATTCAGACCGGGACCTTTCAAAAGGTAGGTTCGTCGAAGATGAAAAGCGTGGATGTGCGATTTGTCTGTGCCACCAACAAAGATCCCTGGACTGAAGTAGAGGAAGGCCGTTTTCGCGAAGATTTGTACTATCGTTTGTATGTTATCCCGCTTCATCTGCCGCCATTGCGCGAACGTGGTGACGATATCATTGAGATCGCGTACTCGCTGCTAGGGTTTATGTCTAAAGAAGAGGGCAAAGACTTCATACGTCTGGCTCCGGAAGTTGTCGATAGATTTTCTCGTTATGAATGGCCGGGCAACGTGCGCCAACTGCAAAATGTATTGCGTAATGTGGTTGTGCTTAATAATGGTCGTGAGATTGATTTAGCCATGTTGCCACCGCCGCTCAATCAGCCGCCAACAAATGATATTCGGCTGACGCGTCCACAAAATGAGACAGTCTCAGTTCATGAGATATTCCCTTTGTGGTTAACTGAAAAAAATGCCATTGAGCAAGCGATCAAAGCGTGTGATGGCAATATCCCTAAAGCGGCGGGCTACTTAGATGTCAGTCCTTCGACGATATACAGAAAGCTGCAAGCTTGGAATGCAAAGGAAGTGCAATAGTGGAACTATTAGATCAAAGTAAAATTGACCGATTAGCCGAAGAAATAGGGGCTGAGAATGTCCCGTTATTGCTTGAGATATTTTTGGGTGAATTGCAAACCTACATCACCAAGCTTTCTCAGTTGGAAGGTCAAGAGCAAGCTTTGTACCTAAAGGAAATTAGTCATGCGTTAAAAAGCAGCGCTGCCAGTTTTGGTGCAGAGGCGCTTAGAGCCCACTCTGCTGACGTCGATTCCAGTGCTAAATCGGGAGGAATGCTGGACTCCACTGACCATAAGCAGCAAATGTTATCTCTACTGAGCGATACTCAGCAGAGATACCAAGGTTTATACGACCAATAAACGCTCAATCGCCTGCTGAAGCTTCGCTCTGTCATGACGCCAGTCACGGTTAGGCGAAGCGAGCGGAGTTGTTACGCAATTCCAATCCGTCAATTCTGGGTGTGGTTCTTCGCCTAGAACAACATCAATCTTACGCCCTTGGCACGAGCGTTCACACCATTCCAGCTTTTCTTTTAGCGTCATTTTCCCTGCTGGGCCGTACTCGGGGGAAAGGTTTTCGACAAACACCAATTTTGCTGTGACATTGGTGGCGATGGCGCGTCCGACTTCGGCTAAAAGCAGTGGCGGCATAATACTGGTAAGAAAGCTGCCCGGTCCGAGCACGATAATGTCGGCTTGTTCAATCGCCATAACGCCTTCTTTGGTCGCAGGAACCTCGGGATCCAAATCGAGTCGAACCAGTTTCTCTAGCATCTCATCAACACTGGTTTCTCCTGTGACCCACTTACCGTTAGGTGCCAACGCTTTTAAA
This sequence comes from Vibrio galatheae, assembly GCF_000967545.1. Classification (GTDB taxonomy): domain Bacteria; phylum Pseudomonadota; class Gammaproteobacteria; order Enterobacterales; family Vibrionaceae; genus Vibrio; species Vibrio galatheae. The sequence continues at coordinate 10,053 of NZ_JXXV01000004.1, forward strand.
TCGGAAGGGTGTTCAGACATAGGGATGATATTGACATCGACCTTGAGCATATTGCGAATCAGGTTGGTTGCATCTAACGGGCGAACCGAAAGGTTATCGAGCGCCGTTAGCATCAGGTTGCCTAGATTGTGACCGTCGAGTTCTCCGGCGCCTTTAAAGCGATATTCGAACATCATGGAGCTGATCGATGGGTCGGTGATCAACTGATTAATGCAGTTACGTGTATCACCCCAAGCAATACCGCCTTGGCAGTGTCTAATACGACCTGTCGAGCCGCCGTTATCTGTTGTCGCCACTATGCCAGTAGCGTTTGAGCCGAAATCTTTGAGTGCCGCAAGCATACGTCCCAGGCCGTGGCCTCCGCCAATCGCGACCACTTTATTGCTAGCGTAAATTGTCATGCTGAGCTTCTTTTTGTTCATAACCAACTACAATTTAGATTATTGCATTAACAACCAATACTCAATAATAGGTAAATTGGGCTCCAAGCACGATTTTTTCTCCAACAGGGTAGAATCACACACAGTTATTAAGTATTTTAGTCAGCAGCACTACCCGAATCGCTAGGTAGTTGCCATAACTCCGAGCTCTATAAGCTAAGTCGATAAAGATAAGCGTATAGAGCCAGTGACATGTTGTCACAAGGGCATATTTGGAAATGAGTATGCCTCCCGTGTTTGGAAAGGTGTTCCGTGGCGCAACAATTCGAAGATAGATTTCATCGCAAGTTCTATTACTTGCGACTTTCCGTTACAGACGTCTGTAACTTTAAATGCACATATTGTTTGCCTGATGGCTATAAGCCTTCTGGGCAAAAAAGCTCGTCTTTTTTATCTCTACCGGAGATCAAACGTGTCGTGCGAGCGTTTGCCGATTGTGGTACCTCTAAGGTACGTATTACGGGTGGTGAACCCACTTTACGCAAAGATTTCAACGAGATTGTCCACAGCGTCGCTGCAACCCAAGGTATCGAAAAAGTCGCCACAACGACCAACGGCTACCGGATGGAAAAACAAGTGGCTGGCTGGAAGGACGCTGGACTCACTCACATTAATGTCAGTGTAGATAGCCTTGACCCAAGAATGTTTTATCAGATCACGGGTGAAAACAAATTTACTCAGGTGATGGCGGGCATCGACCGTGCATTCGAAGTGGGCTATGAGCAGGTTAAAGTCAATGTCGTATTGATGAAAGACCTTAACTCTCACGAGTTACCCGCTTTCCTTAACTGGATTAAAGATAGACCCATTCAGTTGCGTTTTATTGAGCTGATGCAAACCGGAGAGATGGACGATTTGTTTCAACGCCACCATGTATCAGGCGTGGCGATTCGTAATCAGTTGATTGCTAACGGCTGGTTATTGAAAGTTCGTAACAAAAATGACGGGCCAGCTCAGGTGTTTGTTCATCCGGATTACCAAGGTGAGATCGGTTTGATCATGCCGTATGAAAAGGATTTTTGTGAAAGCTGTAACCGTTTACGTGTCTCGGCCAAAGGTAAGCTGCATCTATGTTTATTCGGTGAACATGGTGTGGAGTTGCGCGATTTGCTCCAACAAGACGAACAAGAATCCGCACTGATCGAACGTATTCAACAACAGCTGCAAACCAAATCGGTGAGCCACTTCCTTCATGATGGCAACTCAGGTATGACACCGCATTTGGCATCCATTGGCGGCTAATTTCAATTTTTCAATTAATCTTGCTTAGCGCTTGTTAAGCCAGGATAAGACTTTGACAACTATAGGTGAACAAATGGGTCACGCAGAAAGCAAATTTCAACCAGCAAATATCGCAGTTTTAACCGTTTCAGATACTCGTACAGAAGAGAATGACACGTCAGGTGGTTACCTAGTTGAAAACGCAAAAGAAGCGGGTCATAACATTGTTGATAAGAAAATCGTTATTGATGATATGTACAAAATTCGTGCGATCGTTTCACAATGGATTGCCGATGAAAATGTCCAAGCCGTGATGATCACTGGTGGGACGGGTTTTACCTCACGCGATAGTACGCCTGAAGCACTAAAACCGTTATTCGACAAAGAAGTTGAAGGCTTTGGTGAGCTGTTCCGCATGGTCTCTTATGAAGAAATTGGTACCTCTACGATTCAATCGCGTGCGATTGCGGGTTTTGCTAATCATACGGTGATCTTTGCCATGCCGGGCTCGACGGGCGCTTGCCGCACTGGTTGGACGAAGATCATCAAGCAACAGCTAGATGCCAGCCACCGCCCATGTAACTTTATGCCTCATTTAGCCGTTTAAGCCCAGGAGTCGTTGATGAGCGAATTTACTCATATCAATGCTTCGGGTGAAGCGAACATGGTCGATGTGTCTGCCAAAGCTGAAACCGTCCGTGAAGCTCGCGCTGAAGCTTTTGTGCACATGGCTCCTGAAACACTCGCTTTGATCGTCTCTGGCTCTCATCACAAAGGCGATGTGTTTGCCACCGCTAGAATTGCGGGAATTCAAGCAGCGAAGAAAACATGGGATTTGATTCCGCTATGCCATCCATTACTGCTATCAAAAGTAGAAGTGCAGCTTGAAGCGATCGAAGCTGAAAACATGGTGCGTATCGAATCGGTCTGCAAGCTGGCGGGTAAAACTGGGGTAGAAATGGAAGCCTTGACGGCAGCTTCTGTTGCGGCGTTAACGATTTACGATATGTGCAAAGCCGTGCAAAAAGATATGGTCATTGGTCAGGTGCGTTTGTTGGAAAAAACGGGCGGCAAGTCGGGTCATTTTAAGGTGGAGTCATGATAAAAGTTCTGTTTTTTGCCCAAACTCGTGAGCTAGTTGGAACCGACGAAATAGATCTACAAGGTGATTTCGATAGCGTAGAAGCTGTGCGCAGCCATCTTGCTCTGCAGCCGGGAAAGTGGGATCTCGCATTAGAGCCAGGAAAACTACTGGCAGCGGTTAACCAATCGATAGTGCCTCTGACTCATCCCGTTCAGTCTGGTGATGAGGTGGCGTTTTTCCCTCCGGTTACAGGTGGCTAAATATGGATAAACGCGTTTCAGTCCAGTTTGAAGACTTCTCTGTCGGTGCCGAATATGATGCGCTTGCACACGGGACATCCGCGGGCGCTGTGGTCACATTTACCGGTAAAGTCCGTGATATGAACCTTGGGGACAACGTTATCGGCCTTTCTCTGGAACATTACCCGGGAATGACAGAGAAAGCGCTCATTGAGATTTGTGGTGAGGCACAGCAGCGCTGGCCTTTGCTGAGTATTCGAGTCATCCATCGTGTTGGCGAGCTGGACATTGGCGATCAAATTGTTTTCGTTGGTGTGTCGAGTGCACATCGAGGCGCAGCATTTGAAGCGTGTGAATTTGTTATGGATTACCTCAAGACCAAGGCGCCATTTTGGAAAAAGGAGCGAACGACAGAGGCGGTTCGCTGGGTAGACTCTAGAGATTCCGATGCTAAGGCTGCCGAGCGCTGGCATAATAAATAACGCCAAATTCAGATAAAGCGCCTTTAATCAGGCGCTTTTCCATTTTCACTGAGTTGGTGAATCGATCCTCTCTGTCGCCCCTTGGCGTTGAATAGTGCTTTATCTGCGATGGAAATAAATTTTTCGGCATCCATCTCTTGCGGAACAATGCGGCAGTGTTGAATGCCGATGGTAATTGAAAGCAGCTCCCCGACCGTCGATGAGGGATGGGGGATAGCAAGCTGTCTGACTTGCTCTTGGAGTGTTTGAGCATGGGCTAAACTTTCCGACTCAGTTACGTTTGGTATAAAGACTAAGAACTCATCGCCACCATAACGAAAGCATAAGTCATCACCTTTGGCCCAGGTTCGAATCGCATGGCTGAGAGTTTTAAGAATTTCATCGCCCTGCAAATGGCCAAAATGGTCGTTGTATTCTTTAAAACAATCAATATCGATCATCAGTACCGCTGAACCAATCAGCTTTAGTTTTGCTACTTCAATTGCTTCGGGGAGCAGAACATCGAGCGCATAGCGATTGTATATTTGCGTTAGGTGGTCAATATAAGTCAGACGCTCTAGTTCGATCTGTTGAACAGCTAACTTGTCCAAAGCAAGTTTAAATTCAGTAATATTTCTTACTGTCCAAAGCACAAGCGAAGTATTCGGAAGCGGGATAACCAGCGCGCTGAAATGCTGTACTTGCTGTGGACCTTCTGTCCCTTCAAAACATGGCAACTCTTTTGGGTCAAGAGCGTATTCAAGTTCTGCTGCGGTTTGACTGTCTATTACATCTACGATGACCTGACTAAACCAAATCGCTTTGTCTGACGGAAGTACTTGATATTGATTTAAACCAATGACAGCAGCAGGATCGTGATGGCGTTTTCTATCTCTTCCGCCCCATGCTTCAACATAAGTGCCAGACTTATCTATTAGAAATGTAGGTTCAGGTAGTGACTCAAACACCACGTGCATCAAATCTGGATTGTTGGCGATCTCGGTGGAAAAGGTAGAGTTCACGTCTTATCCCCACAATAAGCGTTGTAATTATTAATAGTTTAGACAGTTAATCTTGGAACGCACATCACCAAAACGTGAAAGGCGATAATAGCGTGATACAAGTCGCTGATTGAGTGGTCAATACTGAAAATTTTCCATATGGAGATAACGGCCACTACTAAGAAACGTGATAGGTAACGTCTATTGTAAAAATTGTTGTTTTCCATTTAGTAAAATCAAGAAATTAGACAACAATTACAATATATGCAGACAAGCTTGCACGTTAAGGAGACACAGATGGAATCGTTGAAAGTAAAAGATTATATGACATTGCAAGCGGTAACCTTTACGCCTGAAATGTCATTGAGCGCAGCGCTCGATAAGGTGATGAACTCTAAGTATCTTGGTGGTCCAGTGCTTAATGATAAAAAGGAAGTGATTGGTTTCCTGTCGGGACAAGATCTACTCGATAAGTTGATTAATGTCAGTTATTACTGCCAAGACAGCCACATCGTTGCCGATTGTATGCACCCAGAAGTGCTTTCCGTCAGCCCAGAGACCTCGATAATAGAGCTAGCGGAGATGATGAAAGTAGGTAAACCAAAAGTATACCCGGTCATCGACTCTGGAAAACTGGTTGGTATTATTACTCGTCGAGACGTTCTGCGCGCGATTGGCAAAAATATTGAGGCTTGCTTTAAGCACGCAGTTTAGTCTCTAGGCAAAAAAACGTTTGACCTTGGACTTAGCTCCAAGGTTTAAACTTTAAGTGTACATTTAATGGAGATACGTCTATGTGCACTAAACATCAAGCTTGCCGTTCAAACAAAGTGGCAGTAAACCCTTCCCAAGCACACTCTTGTGCCAATCCAAAAATCTCAACCATCAAAGTGGCTGGGGCCGAAAGTCCTGCGTCGACAGGCTGCAGCTCTGACAATTGCATTAGTGGTACCGATCCATCAGATGAAGAGGGTGAGCCCAGTTCGCCTACTCGTTATAGCCACAGTTGGAAAATTGAAGGGATGGATTGCCCATCCTGCGCAAAAAAAATCGAAACCGCGGTTAATCGGATTGATGGTGTCGTTGATGCTAAGGTGGTTTTTGCTACCGAAAAGCTGATGATAACCACCAACAGTGACCACATCGGCCAAATTGTCGAGCAAACCATTGTCGATACTGGTTTCAAATTCATCAGTGCTCGTTCAAATACCTCACCACCAGCCTCTAATGGTTGGAAGTTGGTGCTGCAACAGAATGTTCAAATTATTGCTATAGCGTTGGCTATGGCAGTCGCGGCGTTAATCAAACCTGTCTCACCGCAAATCAGTGAGTGGATTTTTGCTGTTACTTGTTTAGCGGGCTTGTTGCCGATTGCTAAAAAAGCGATCACGCTTGCTCGGTCAGGGACGCCGTTTGCCATAGAAACATTAATGAGTGTCGCCGCACTAGGAGCACTATATTTAGGGGAAACCGTTGAAGCCGCGATGGTGCTACTGCTGTTTCTGATTGGTGAACGATTGGAAGCGTTTGCTGCATCACGAGCGCGAAGTGGGGTGCAGGCTTTAATGGCGTTGGTGCCTGAAAACGCCATCAAAATTGTCGATGGTCAACGTGTTCAAGTGTCTGCCAGCGAGCTTAAGCCGGGTGATGTTATCGAAGCGTCGCCGGGAGCGCGATTGCCTGCAGATGGCCAACTTTTAGATAAAATGGCGAGCTTTGATGAGAGTGCTTTGACTGGTGAGTCGATTCCTGTCGAACGTGTTCAAAATGACTCAGTGATTGCCGGTGCGGTGGTTGTTGATAAGGTGGTGCGGATAACGATTACCTCAAAACAAGGTGAAAACGCGATAGATCGGATTCTCCATATGATCGAACAAGCGGAATCTCGCAAAGCCCCCTTAGAGCGCTTTCTCGACAAATTCAGCCGTTGGTACACGCCAATCATGATGTTGGTGTCGTTATTGGTGATTATCACGCCACCACTTCTATTTGCTCAGCCGTGGGAGACTTGGGTCTATCGTGGATTGGCCCTACTTTTAATTGCTTGTCCTTGCGCTCTGGTTATTTCTACTCCGGCTGCGATTACCTCAGGACTTGCCGCTGCCGCACGCAGAGGTGCATTGATCAAAGGCGGTGCAGCGTTAGAGCAGTTAGGCAAGGTGGATACCATCGCATTTGATAAAACAGGCACTTTGACCAAAGGCAAACCGCAAGTCACAGATGTCATTGCTTTATCGGGTTGGAGCGAGAGCCTCTTATTGGGAAAAATGGCGGCGATTGAACTTGGCTCTAGTCACCCTTTGGCCGAATCTTTGCTCTACAAAGCCAAACAATCTGGCATTGAAATTGTTGAAGCGCAAGATAAGCAGGCTCTGGTCGGCATCGGAGTGCGTGGTGTCGTGGCTGGTGTTGAATATCAGGTCTGTGCACCGAGTAAAGCGCCAGTTGTGCTCTCCGCCGCGCTAATTGAGCAGATAGAACAGCTCGAAGGCGAAGGAAAAACCGTGGTGATTGCGATTGAAGCACAGCGAACCGTTATTGGTATTGTTGCGTGGCAAGATACATTGCGTGACGATTCATCTCAGGCTGTAAAAGCACTTACATCGCTAGGGATTCGCTCAATCATGCTGACAGGGGATAACCCACGCAGCGCACTTGCCATCAGCTCAATGATCGGCATCGACTATAAAGCGGGCTTACTTCCCCAAGATAAAGTCAGTTATGTCGAACAGCTTTCGCAAACTGGTCACGTCGCTATGGTTGGAGATGGTATTAATGATGCACCAGCGATGAAAGCGTCGAGTATCGGTATTGCGATGGGTGGAGGTACGGATGTCGCCTTAGAAACCGCCGACGCAGCGATTACTCACAATCGACTTATTGAGTTAGCTGGCATGATTGAGCTATCTCGTGCCACTCTGGCGAATATTCGCCAAAACATCGCATTAGCCTTAGGGTTAAAAGGCGTATTCTTGGTGACAAGTTTATTGGGAGTGACTGGGCTGTGGGTGGCCGTGTTAGCCGACAGTGGCGCAACGGCAATTGTTACCCTGAATGCACTGAGGCTACTCAAGTTTGAGCCAAAAAAAGAGTGATATTTGTGGTTCCATATATTGATGTTGGGGCTATTATTTATGCAACTAATGTATCTTGATTGCTTTTTATGTGATTAGAATCTAATTTAAGTGCAAGTTTTAATTTTGTTGCTAACAATGTTGTGATTGATATCACTATAAGCTAATGAGAAGTTGGTTAGAGTATATCTTGTACCCGATAAATTTATAGAGCGTATAGGTCAATGTCTCGACCCAACTGCGCCACAATAAGGAGCCCCCTATGTCTCAAGCTGTATTCCATCTTGGTGTTACTGAATCTGATCTAGCTGGCGCGACACTCGCGATTATTCCTGGTGACCCAGCTCGTGTTCAAAAAATTGCCGAAGAGATGGAGAACCCTGTTTTCCTTGCAAGCCATCGTGAATACACGCTTTACCGTGCAGAACTTGATGGCAAACCTGTTGTCGTTTGTTCAACAGGTATTGGTGGTCCTTCAACCTCTATCGCCGTTGAAGAACTTGCACAGCTTGGTGTACGTACTTTCTTACGTGTTGGTACGACAGGCGCGATTCAACCGCACGTAAATGTGGGAGATATGATTGTATCGACTGGCTCTGTGCGTTTAGACGGCGCGAGCCTGCATTTTGCGCCAATGGAATTCCCAGCTGTGGCAGATTTTGAAGTGGCAACAGCAATGAAAGCGGCAGTAGAAGAGTCTGGAGCAACTGTCCACATGGGGGTTACCGCATCAAGTGATACCTTCTACCCAGGACAAGAGCGTTACGACACATTCTCTGGTCGAGTAGTAAAACGCTTCCAGGGTTCAATGAAAGAGTGGCAAGAGATGGGTGTTCTCAACTTCGAAATGGAGTCTGCGACCCTATTAACTATGTGTGCCAGCTCTGGCCTTAAAGCAGGCTGTGTCGCTGGGGTAATTATCAACCGCACGCAAAAAGAGATCCCAGATCACTCGACACTGAAAGAGACAGAAGCTCGTTCAATTAAAGTGGTGGTTGAAGCTGCGCGTAAAATGCTGTAGCACGTTATAGAGAGTGAATCTTAAGCCTCACATGGACATGTGAGGCTTTTTTATTGCGGTTTATTCGGAGTGCTATGTCAGCCGATTAATCTTTCTTGAGCGATGTTTTGATGGTTAATCAAAACGGTTTGGGCACGCTTGAAGAAGTTAAAGTCTGTTGCGGTCGCACTGGTGTAGGCGCCCATCATACGTCCAACCACTAAGTCACCGTTGTTTAATTTAGGCAACATAATGTTTTCGGCGATGACGTCAATGCTGTCGCAGGTTGGACCAGCTAAAACGCTAGGTAACCACTCTCCCTCTTTATTGAGGGTGGTTAGTGGGTATTTTGCATCATCGAACATCAAGCCACTGAAAGAGCCATAGATACCATCGTCGAGGTAGTACCAAATCTGTCCATCACGCTCGGCTTGTCCCATCACTGACGCCACACTTGTCATTGCCTCTGCAACGATAAAACGACCCGGTTCAGCAATCACTTGAACGGTTTCAGGTAACTGGCTCAATGCTTGATTGATCGGCTGGCAAAATAGCTCGATCGGCATTACCTGTGAGTTGTAGCTAACAGGGAAGCCACCACCAATATCAAGGGTACTCAAGGCTGGCAGATTGCGCTCAACGACCTGTTGCATTACATCGCGGCAAGTCTCAATTGCATCAACATACTTCTGTGGGTTCATTGTCTGAGAACCAACATGGAACGATAGCCCCTTAATATGGATGTTCCAAGTTTTCGCTTGAGCAATCAGTTCAAGTGCCTGTTGTGGTGAACAACCGAACTTTTTCGACAGGTCAGCAAAGGCCTCTGAGTTACGAAAACTCAGGCGAACCAGTAGCTCAACTTCATCCCGATAAGCAATAAACTTTTCCAGTTCATTGATGTTATCAACTACGAATACTTTGCAGCCATAGGCTAATGCATCGCGAATATCACGGTCGCGCTTAATTGGGTGGGTGTGAATGGTACGTTCAGCAGGTACGCCTTGCTCTGCGACTAGCTCTACTTCACCACTGGTTGCCAAGTCAAAGCTCGCACCTTCTGCCAAAAGTGTTTGTACTACGGCTGGGTGTGGTAACGGCTTGAGCGCAAAATGAAGTGTTACGTTCGGCAGTGCACGACTCAAAGCTTGATACTGTTGGCGAATAACATCGCAGTCGAGCAGTAGCAGCGGCGCGCCAAATTGGTCAACCGAGGTTTGGATAAGTTGTGACTCTTGTGCGGATAGTGCGCTAGAAGAGTATGATTGAAAATCAAGTACAGAGTGAGCAATAGCCATGGCCAATCTCCAACAAATTTAAGGCACGTTTTATCGCATAGGGGTAAAACGTGGAGCGTCAAAAAATGCGCAATGCGCAGTCAAAGTCACTCTTGGATAGTTGCTCTATCGCCTTGCCACAAAACTGCTGTGATGTACTCGGATTGGCTATCATCAAGAAGCGGGATGATAGTAAAAGCATCAATCTCTGCAATCAATAGTTAAGTAGGTAAAAGGAAGTGAAAAATTTTTGTCGTCACGATAGGTGATTTTTGTCTGGTGCTGATGGCTAGATTAGCAGGGAAAATAAGGGCTAACACCTGTGATGTTAGCCCTTTATGGTTAGCCAAATGCTATCTTAGGTAACGGCTGGTAAAGACTCTCCGTCATATCCGACAACATCTGGTCATAGACTTGCGAAATGATGAGAGAGATATCGGTTGTTAACTGGTACAGCTCTTCACTTGTCCATTGGATCTCTTGGCTAGCATTAATTTCAGTCAGGGCGTGCATCGCCTTGGAGCTGGTTGGAGAGGCGACCGAGAGCGGGCTAATCAAAGACAACTGATTGAGTTTACGTCTGGTTTTGTCGCAATAGTACTTCACTCTCAGCATGCCTTCTGGATAGTGCAGATCTTGAATAGAGATCCTGAGCTGAGTGAGCACTTCCATGCTATCTAGCACTTGTTGCCAATTCATATGGTATTCATCACTGACGTCTTCACGCCCCGACTCAATTAGCCAAGCAATCGCAATCTCATCCATTAAAAACATACAGTGGCGAATGGTTTTTCCATGCACGACTTGATTGCGAGCAACCGTTCTTTGATCCCACTCTTTGTGCAGCTTTTTCAGCTTTAGTTGCAAAATACGATACATAGGTTTGTTCTCGAACTGCGCGTTGGCAATCAGTTCATTTGAACGTTCCATCATGATGTCATAGCTCTCTTCGAGCTTGTTGTGGTGAAGATTAGCTTGTTGGCTGATCAATGCTTGATGAGTGAGCGCACGGTGTTGACGACAAAGCAAAAGTATCTGGCGCAGCAGCACCAAGATTTCAAACTTTCTCTCTAAACCCGTATGACGCTTTTTGGAGAAATAAAATAGTGTCGATAGTACGACAAACGAAATGATCAATGAAAAGAGCACAAACATAACCAACTCCTTGTTATGGATTACCTATAAAGTGGTAGAGCAGGTTTGGTGCCAAAAATAATTTATATAAATTTCAATTGGTTATGTATTTTAACTCTCAGTGATGTGAACCTATTTGGTGCACAAAGCACTGAAAGTGTGAGTTTGATAACAAATTCTCTGAGAGCGTTACTGATCCAGTGTTGTACCTCTGTAGGGTAATAAGGACATAAACTGCGAAGCATCAAGGCCATGTCTGCTTAGATCTGCGCCGGTTTCTTTTGCGGAGGCTCGTAAGTTTTCTGTCACGTTGACATAATTATTTAAACAACGGCTAAGTTGACGTAGTGAAGAAAACAGCTTGGTAACTCGTTGTTCAAGCTGATCTTTAGTCAATAATGGTCTATCTGGATATGCTTGATAATCCAGATCTTGTAAAAAGTATCCATACTGCGCTATACCATTTACGCTATAGCCGCCGATAGTTTCTTTGGTTGGCTGTGAAACTCCTAAGTTTTTTGATACCAAATAGTTATTGATGTGGTTTAATGTCGCCTCGATATCTTGGTCCGCTTTTTCGTCTATCAGGCGGTTGACTATCTGTATCACATGCATAGAGATAGTTGGAGAGTCGTAGTATTCAAAAACGTTTGTGTCACGTGAAGTGGCATTTCTCATCGCCCAGCGCTGGTAACCATTGGAGCCATATTGTTCAAAGTTCTGGATAATCTGCTTTTTATCTTCGGTAAATTTCGCGCATATTGCTTGCTGCCCAGAAACCATCTCCATTATGTCGGTAATGTTTTTTAAGATGATTTTGGCCTCATTGTATGCGGCACAACTATAGGCCAGTTGCTCTGAAGTAAGCTCAGTGTGGGTATCTACATTGGCGTTTATACACTTCTGAGTTTTTTCCTGATAGCGTTCTAGTGGCGTACTCGTAAACTCTAATACTGTATGAGTGGCGCTTGTCGTTGCAATTAATAGTGCTAAGTTCTCGGAGTAATTCTTGGTTAAGTCTTGCTCGGCATTGCTTTGAAATGAGGTAGTGATGAGAGTTAAGCTTAAAACAATTCCCTTGAGTGGAATTAGCGATAGAAGCTGTTTCAAATTTGAAATGTTAATCGATTGGCGCAATGCCGAGATGTAAGAGTCCATATAAAATTCAACAGTAGTTGGGTAATTGTGTGATATGTCAATAGTAAGTGATGGAAGGCCTTAAAGCTATAACACTAGACAATACATTGTGGTGGTTTGAGTACTGCTTATTGATTGGAAATAAAAAACCCTGCAGATTAGAGCAGGGCTTTCGAGTACAGCGGTAAAGCTTACATCACTCGCATACCTGGCTGAGCGCCTTCGTGCGGCTCAAGAATCCATAGCTCGCTGCCACCAGGGCCAGCAGCTAGGATCATGCCTTCCGACATACCAAATTTCATCTTACGAGGTTTTAGGTTAGCTACCATGACAGTTAGCTTGCCTTCCAAGTCTTCTGGTTTGTACGCCGACTTAATGCCTGAGAATACCTGACGTGTTTCACCGCCGATATCAAGCTGGAATTTAAGCAGTTTGTTGGCTTTTGGCACTTCTTCACAAGAGATGATACGTGCGATACGCATATCCACTGCGGCGAACGCATCGAACTCAATCTCGTCTGCGATTGGATCTTTGTCTAGCTCAGTTTGGCTTGCTTGGTTCTTGGCGGCTTCTGCTGCTTCTTTGGCGGCAACTTCAGCCGCTGCGTCTTCTTTAGACGCTTCAACCATAGCTTCAACTTTCTTAGGATCGATGCGGTTGAATAGCGCTTTGAACTTAGTGATTTCGTGACCGGTTAGTGGTGCGGCGATACCTTCCCAAGTGAGTTCTTCGTTTAAGAACGCTTCAGTACGTGCCGCAAGCTCTGGCATCACTGGTTTGAGGTAAGTAATGAGCACGCGGAATAGGTTGATACCCACAGAGCAGATGTCTTGCAGCTCTTGGTCTTTACCTTCTTCTTTGGCGACAACCCAAGGTGCTTTTTCATCAACGTATTGGTTTGCCTTGTCTGCTAGTGCAGTGATTTCGCGGATTGCACGACCAAATTCACGCGTTTCATACAGCTCTGCGATGCGATCTGCAGCTGCAATGAATTCGTTGTATAGCTCAGGCTCAGCGAAGTTAGCCGATAGCTTACCTTCGAAGCGCTTAGAGATGAAACCAGCGTTACGAGAAGCTAGGTTGACAATCTTGTTAACGACGTCGGCGTTTACTCGTTGAGTGAAGTCTTCAAGGTTAAGGTCTAGGTCATCAATACGGCTGTTTAGCTTGGCAGCGTAGTAGTAGCGCAGACATTCAGGATCTAGGTGGTCAAGGTAGGTCGCCGCCTTAATGAAGGTGCCCTTAGACTTAGACATTTTCGCGCCGTTTACGGTTACGTAGCCGTGGACAAATACGTTGTCTGGCTTACGGAACCCCGCGCCTTCTAGCATTGCAGGCCAGAATAGCGAGTGGAAGTAGACAATATCTTTACCGATGAAGTGGTAGAGTTCAGTCGTGCTGTCTTTTTTCCAGTATTCGTCAAAATCTAGGTCGTCACGCTTGCCACATAAGTTTTTAAATGAACCCATGTAGCCGATCGGCGCGTCAAGCCAAACGTAGAAGAATTTGTCTTTCTCACCTGGGATCTCAAAACCAAAGTAAGGTGCATCGCGCGAGATATCCCATTGTTGCAGACCAGACTCAAACCACTCTTGCATCTTGTTGGCTGTTTCAGCTTGCAGTGAGCCAGAGCGAGTCCATTCTTTCAACATGCTTTCAAACTGAGGCAAGTCAAAGAAGAAGTGCTCAGAATCTTTCATTACTGGGGTTGCGCCAGAAACCGCCGATTTAGGATTGATCAGTTCAGTTGGGCTGTATGTCTCACCACAGTTGTCACAGTTGTCGCCGTATTGGTCTTCCGACTTACACTTAGGACAAGTTCCTTTGACGAAACGATCAGGTAAGAACATCTCTTTTTCAGGGTCGAACAACTGGGAAATTGTACGGCTAGAGATAAAGCCGTTTTTCTTCAGCTCAAGATAGATATGAGAAGCCAGCTCACGGTTCTCTTCTGAATGTGTGCTGTGGTAGTTGTCAAAGCTAATATCGAAACCAGCGAAGTCTTTTTGGTGCTCTTCACTGACTGCAGCGATCATCTCTTCTGGTGTAATTCCCATCTGCTGTGCTTTTAGCATGATTGGTGTGCCGTGAGCATCGTCAGCACAGATGAAGTTTACAGTGTTGCCACGCAGGCGTTGGTAGCGAACCCAGATGTCAGCTTGAATGTGCTCAAGCATATGACCTAGGTGAATCGAACCGTTAGCGTACGGAAGGGCACAAGTGACCAAAAGTTTTCTTGGATTAGTCGCCATACTTAATATTCGCTTCTCAGGTGTATAAAAAAATAGAGACTAATACTACCTTATCCCACCAGTGACTCCAAGGTGTGAACGAGTCGATTACCTTAGTTTTTTCGGGGTTCAGTATACCTTAGGGGAGTGTTACGATTAGATGCGTAAGGAGGACCTATGCGTCAATTCACTTCAAAGCAAGATTTCTGTGATTGGTTGAACCAATTTGAACATCCAAGCCTAGCCCCAGACTGGGCATCTTCAGCGAACATAGTTTCTGTTGAAGCTAGCTTGTTTAAAATTGAAATTCCTTTTGCAGCCAATAGGTTGAATCAGGCGTTATCCGATTGGATTAAGGCCGCTCAGGACAAAGGAGAAGTAGCGACTTTTTCTTATCAAATAGACATCGCAACGAAAGCTTTGCAAACCCACGTTTCGACAAGTGTCACTGGTGTAAAAAACGTTATCGCGGTGACATCTGCCAAAGGCGGCGTGGGTAAATCGACAACATCGGTCAATTTGGCGTTGGCGTTGGCACAGTCTGGTGCGAAAGTAGGGCTACTAGATGCTGATATTTACGGTCCTTCCGTTCCGCTTATGCTTGGGCAAACTGATGCTCAACCCGAAGTACGTGACAATAAATGGATGCAACCGATCAAAGCGCATGGGATTTACACCCATTCAATCGGCTATCTAGTTTCTAAAGATGAAGCGGCTATTTGGCGTGGGCCTATGGCAGCAAAAGCGCTTGCCCAGTTGCTTAACGAAACCGAGTGGCCAGAGCTTGATTACTTGGTAGTCGATATGCCTCCGGGTACTGGCGATATTCAGTTAACGTTAGCGCAGCAAGTACCAGTGACTGGCGCTGTGATTGTCACCACACCACAAGATTTGGCGTTGGCCGATGCACGTAAAGGTGCAGCCATGTTTAACAAGGTTGATGTTCCTGTGGTGGGGGTTGTTGAGAATATGAGTTACCACATTTGTAGTCACTGTGGTGAGAAAGAACATATCTTTGGCGCTGGTGGTGCAGAGAAAATGTCGAGTGAATACGGCCTCGACCTATTGGCTCAGATTCCATTGCATATTCAAATGCGGGAAGACATCGACAATGGCAAGCCGACCGTTGCCGCAAGACCCGAATCGCAACATGCACAGCAATACCTCGCTTTGGCGGAGGCGGTGAGTTCAAGACTCTACTGGCGAGGTAAGGTCAAACCCGATTCAATCCAGTTTACCATGGTCAATTAAGCATCGTGTTTCATTTGATTTAGAGCGCTTAAATGGCGCTCTTTTCTATTCTTATTTAGCGTAATCGATTGCGTTGAAATCATTTATTCCATTTAAGTCGATCTCGACAATAGCGACTAGCCACCAAGGGGCGAACTCCCTATAATCAGGCGGTTTATCTAAATTTATACTAATGCACAGAGCTCAACTTGAGGGGCACTGCTAGTATTAGCATATGACACCAATCTAAATCATCGGGTGCAAGAATAATGTCTGATAATAATCAATGCGTCATCGTAGGTATTGCTGGCGCGTCTGCTTCTGGAAAAAGTTTAATCGCGAGCACTATTTACAATGAACTTCGTGAAAAAGTGGGCGATCATCAAATTGGTGTGATTACGGAAGATTGCTACTACAACGATCAAAGCCATCTCAGCATGGAAGAGCGTGTAAAAACCAACTATGACCACCCAAGCGCACTAGACCATGATCTATTGTGCGATCATCTAGAGCAACTGGTTAAGGGACAAGCCGTAGAAGTACCTGAGTACAGTTATACCGAGCATACTCGTACTGAAAATACGACAACGCTAACGCCTAAGAAAGTCATTATTCTGGAAGGTATCCTGCTTCTGACTGACCCACGTCTGCGTGATCTAATGCATGCGACGGTATTTATGGATACGCCACTGGATATCTGCCTACTGCGCCGTGTAAAACGCGATGTAGAAGAGCGCGGTCGTACAATGGAGTCGGTGCTTAAGCAATATCAGAAAACGGTTCGCCCGATGTTTATGCAGTTTATTGAACCATCAAAGCAGTATGCAGACATTATTGTGCCTCGCGGTGGTAAAAACCGTATCGCAATTGACGTATTAAAAGCACACATTGCAAAACTTTTGAAATCTTAACGTTGAAACGCGCTTAAGGCTTTATTTTTTATGAGATAAGTGGCACTTTTAGTGCCACTTTCTTTTTATGGTCGCCCTAAAAAATTTACCTGATCATTTATACTTGGAGTTAACCCTGTTATTTGGGTGACTCGCCAAGCAAGGATAATGCTGATGAAGAAACTGCTCCTAATCGTGGCAATCCCAGTGGTTGCTGTTCTCGGTGCGTTGATCGCACTGGTTACTTTAGTTAACCCTAACCAATTTAAGCCATTGATCGTAGAACAAGCGAAAACCCATACCGGGCTCGATCTTGTGATTGAAGGTGATATCAGTTGGCAATTCTTTCCTTCGATTGGCTTTGAATTAGGCCAAACCGAATTACGCAACCCCCAAGGTTTTGAGCAGCTTAATATGTTTAAAGTCGATTCGGTGGGGATCGATGTTTCAGTGATGCCATTGTTTAGCCAACAGCTAGAAATTGGCAACGTGACGCTTGATGGCGCGGCATTCTCGCTTGAAACCTTGCAAGATGGCACGAAAAACATTGATGCGTTAACCAAAGCGCAAACAGCCCAAGCGGATGCAACCTCAACAGGTGAGAAGCCAGAGTCGGCGACACAACCAAAAACAGAGGCTGTGACTACGTCTGAGGACAGTGGCTCGGCTTGGACAATCAATCTTGCAGGGGTCACTATCTCGAATGCCTCGGTTGAAATTCAAGATAAACAAGCGGGCGCCTTTACCAAGCTCTATGATGTGTCCTTGAATCTCTCTGAGTTTGCCGTGGATACATGGACAAAAGCAGACTTTGCCGCAAAAGGCGAAAGCAACCAACAAAAGTTCACAGCAAAAGGTGAAGCCGAATTTAAATTGGCACAAGGCTTTACCCACTATGCACTACGCAATATTAACCTTGATGCGACCTTTAATGATCCGGCCACCAAAATCGACAGTGCCAAAATTAGCTTAGCCACGTTTGAGTTTAATAAAGCCAACGCGTTAACTTATGCCGTGCTAGGTAATGCGGCTGGGTTAGATCTCGATATGAAAGGTTCAGCATCGCTTCAGGTTGATGAGGCGATCAGCAAAGTGCTAATGAATCAGTTAGTGTTAGATGCAACATTTAAAGGTACATCATTGCCTCAGTCGCCGATGAAGGTAGACATGGCCTCTGATCTCTCCTTTGATCTGACCAAAAATCACTTAAGCTTTGTGCTTGAAAAGCTGACGGCAAACGCATTGGCTTTCGACGGTAAGGCTGACGTTACTTTAGGTGATATTCCTAAGGTGCGTTTTGCACTGCACAGTCCAAATATCGACCTAGATGAATTTTTAGGTGTTGAGCAATCGACGGCAAGTGATACAGCACCAACTTCTACACCGAGCGAAACCAAACCGCAAAAGCCATCTCAGACATCACCAAAGAAACCTGCAGAGGAAGTTGAACCTGACCTTTCCGCATTGAAAACCTTGGATGTCAAAGGTGATATCGCGATTGATAAGTTTAAAGCCAGCAATGCCAAGATGCAGAATGTCAAAGCGAGTTTCTCGGTCAACCGTGGTATTGCAGAACTCACCTCCTTTACTTCGAATCTCTACCAAGGATCGATCAGCGCTACAGCGCGCTTAGATGCGCGCAAAACACCAGCAAGCTATACCGCTGTAAAACATATCAAAGGGGTAAAAGTTCAGCCGCTACTTATTGATGTAGCGAGCAACGATAAGTTGGAAGGAACGGGTAACATTGATGTCGATATCAAAGGCAGCAGCCTAACACCTACGGGTATTCAGAAAAACCTAGTCGGTGCGGTGGTGATAAATTTTGCCGATGGTGCGGTTAACGGTATTAACGTCGCACAACTCATTCGTGAAAATTACGCCAAAATCAAAGGCGAAAAAGTGGCGGGTAGCAATGAAGTTCAGAAAACCGACTTTAGTGCGATGAAAGCAACCCTTAAATTGAATAAAGGCAACGTCTCAACCAATGATTTGCAAATGCAATCACCGCTACTACGCATTCGTGGTAACGGCAGTGCGAATTACATCAATGAGACCGTCGATTTTACTGTCAGCACGTCGATTGTCGGTTCTCTGCAAGGGCAGGGAGGTAAAGATATTGATGAACTGAAAGATGTCACCATTCCTATCAATATTTCTGGCGCTTGGGCTGAACCTAAATTCAAATTGGTCTTCGATGACGTGCTAAAACAGAAAGCGCAAAAAGAGATTGATCGTGGCGTTGAGAAACTAACGGACAAAATCAAAGACGAAGATACCAAGAAAGCGGTAGACGGATTATTGAAAGGCTTATTTAATTAATGTTGCTACTGTGAATAAACCCAAAAACGCGCCGAATGAGGCGCGTTTTTTCTTTGTGACTTAGCGGTTTAGCAGTGCTAAGAGCAAGACTGGTGATTGATTACCAATCAACGCCTTTGAGCGCTTTTACACCGGACTCAAAAGCGTGCTTAACGTTCTTCACTTCCGATACCGTGTCTGCCATTTCAATTAACGTGCGATGAGCCGCGCGTCCAGTAATCACAACAGATTGCATTTTAGGGCGGTTATTGAGCGCTGTTACTACCTCGTCAAGGTCGATGTAACCGTAGCTCACCATATACGTTAGCTCATCAAACAGAATGACATCAATCGAGTCATCATTGAGCATACGCTTACATTGTTGCCAAACAAGCTGTGCGGCTTGGGTATCTGACTCTTTATTTTGTGTTTCCCATGTAAATCCAGTCGCCATGACTTGGAATTCTACGCCAAGCTTCTCTAACAAGTTACGCTCACCGTTGTCCCAAGTGCCTTTAATAAATTGAGCAACGGAACACTTGAGGCCATGACCAACAGCACGTGCGATGGTGCCAAAGCCAGAGGTTGATTTACCTTTGCCGTTGCCAGTAATCACCAGCAATAGCCCTTTTTCTTCTTGAGCTGCCGCGACTTTTGCATCAACTTGCTCTTTCACTTTTTGCTGTCTCGCTTTGTGACGGGCTTCTTTATTGGTTTCAGAGGTCACGGTAAATCCTTTTTTATTAAACAAATCTGTGACTATCATAGCCTATTCAGAAAGTAGCAAAAACCTATGATTTCTATGGGCAAGCAAGGAAAAAGGCCAGGTAAGAGATGAATAAAATATTGGTTGTGTGTATGGGCAACATCTGCCGCTCTCCAACGGGTGAGGCTGTTTTGCGAGCAAAGTCAGAGCAACTTGGTATTCCAGTTGAGGTTGATTCAGCAGGTACGATTGGTTATCACCAAGGGAACCCGCCAGACCTAAGAGCAAAGGAAGCGGGAGAGCGTCGAGGCTACTCATTTAAAGGGATTCGCTCGCGCAAAGTGGCCAGTCACGACTTTGAGGAGTTTGATTTAATTCTAGCCGCCGACCGAGCGAACTTAGCCGATTTGATTGCTCAGTGCCCCGTGCATTTACAACATAAGATTAAATTGTATCTTGAATTTGCCAGCTCTGACTATGATGAAATTCCCGATCCATACTATGGTGGCGATAGTGGTTTTGAGCTGGTGCTCGATCTTATCGAAGAGGCGTCAGAAAAGGTATTGAAATCCTTGTGAGCTTGAGTGATGGTAAGTCATTTTATTACGCTGCCATCACTCGACCACTAAAGTAATCATTCGACACGATATATTCGGTATTGCGGATCAGTTCATCTTGAACTTCTGCCCAGTGGGAATGGTCATGTGCAATGGCGGGAACCACACCTCCAACGCGAATATTGAATGGTGTGAGTTCTTTTGCCCAGCTTTGGGTAAAGCCAGCCACCATAGAGGTTGCGTTGTCAAAACCAGATAAGTCTTGGTACTCAGGGTGAGAGATTACATTGACGATTACGCCATTTTTCTTTTCTTCACGCATCCTTTCTGCTGTCGCTTGACCGAAGCTAAATAACGTTGCCGCCATCAATGACAATCTTTGCGTAAAGACATCACTGCCTTGATGATCGAAAATGTTCGGCATCGCTTCCGCTGTTAGCGTATTGATCAAAACGTCGGGGGAGCGTTTGATCGTTTGATCGATGAATGCGAACAGATGCTGGATTGAGCTGAGCGAGTGGTCATCAATCGGGCACTGATAGACGGTATCTGATATCGCCTGACACAACTGATAGGTTTGCGTAAGTTGTGGTGTTTTTTTATCGCACAATACCAAGGTCGCACCGAGCGATGCAAAGTGATAGGCCAGTGTACTGCCGATTTGGGAACCCGAAGATGTCACTAAAATAACAGCATTTTTTATATCCATTAACTTACCCCCATAAGCAATGCATGCTCAAAAAGATGTCCACATAGCATGGTAGATTAGCTGTGTCTTAGTTGTGAATAACGTCAAATAACTCTTCGCTCAGTATGACAATGTTTGATTATTTGGTGTCATTCACATTATGTGGGTCAATTGTTTAGCAAGTTCTAAAAATAAGACATTAAAATGTGATCAATGACGATCATTTAGGCCTGAGCTTGGATCTGGAAGGTGCGTTGAGCTTTGATCAGCTGGTTATAAAGATCGATCGGCATCAGCTCTTTGGGCTCTTTTTCGCCCATCGCTCGGCGTTGGTGACCTGATAGGTTGTGGTAGACCTCTTCTGGTAGGTCATGGGTATCTTCGGGCATATAGCTTAATGCGTCTGGAACAAGATAGTGACTGAGCTTTGTACTTACCAGACCAGCACTATGGAACAGCGAAGCTTGCTGTGCTGAAACTTCGTAGGAGCTTTGATCCGATCTCAGTTGCTGAGGTTGTTGAAGTTCAAACCTTTTACGTAGCGCTTGTTCACTGTTATCAACTTCATCGATCTTTTCTAGCGGGGTGTTGTCGCGTACATCATCGGAAAACATCGACAAAATTAGGGCAAAGTCAGCTCTGCGTCCTTCGTGCACGGCATTGCTAATGCCCGTGCCAAACTGAAGCTCGCTGATAATGGCTGCTTTGTCTAAAGTATGAATGTGCATGATGTTCCTCGTATGTTGCTTTTATAGCGACTTAAAAACGAGAAACTTTAGGAATATCCTGATTTGAAAAAGAAAAAAGCCAGCGATTTGCTGGCTTTTTAAGCGACTAAATTTTAAATCCTAGGGGAAAAGGATTATTTAGCTAGGTTTTCTGCAACGAAGTCCCAGTTAACTAGTGCCCAGAAACCATTCATGTAGTCTGGACGAACGTTACGGTAATCGATGTAGTAAGCGTGTTCCCATAGGTCAACAGTTAGAAGTGGAGTCGTACCTTCTTCTGTTAGCGGGGTTGCAGCGTTAGAAGTGTTAACGATCTCTAGTGAGCCGTCCGCTTTCTTAACCAACCAAGTCCAAGAAGAACCGAAGTTGTTGATTGCTGCATCTGTGAATTTTGCTTTGAACTCTTCGAAAGAACCGAAAGCGGCGTTGATTGCGTCAGCAACTGCACCTGTTGGTTCACCACCAGCGTTAGGCGCTAGACAGTGCCAGTAGAACGTGTGGTTCCAGATTTGTGCTGCGTTGTTGAATACACCACCAGTAGAAGTCTTGATGATGTCTTCTAGAGATTTGCCTTCGAACTCAGTGCCAGGGATAAGACCGTTTAGCTTAACAACGTAAGTGTTGTGGTGCTTACCGTGGTGGAAATCTAGAGTTTCAGCTGAGATATGTGGTTCTAGTGCGTCTTTCGCGTAAGGAAGAGCTGGTAGTTCAAATGCCATTGCTCGATTCTCCATTTATATGAAAGGGTTGCCCCTCTCGATTGCTTCCAGTGTTATCTATTATTGATGGTTCACGTGTCGTCAACCATGCTCAATTTGCTGACTTGCGCTATAGTTTAGCAAGTTTTTACTTTATTAAAAGCTTGGTCTTGTTATTTCTATATGAAATTTTTCTATTAACTTCATCTCTAAAATCGTTTTAGGGCTATAACCATACACATAATAGGCTTTTTATTCTGTGCTAATGGTTTAGAATGTGGGGAATATTTGCCGTAACTCCATTAATGAGGAAGCAATGGAAACTATCGATAAAATCAAACAGCAAATCGCAGAAAACTCGATCCTTCTTTACATGAAAGGTTCACCAAAACTACCTAGCTGCGGTTTCTCATCACAAGCAGCACAAGCGTTAATGGCTTGTGGCGAAAAATTTGCTTACGTAGATATTCTGCAAAATCCAGACATTCGTGCCGAGCTTCCGGCTTACGCACAGTGGCCAACCTTCCCTCAATTATGGGTTGAAGGTGAACTGATCGGTGGTTGTGACATTATCATCGAGATGTTCCAAAAAGGTGAACTTCAGCCACTCGTTAAAGAAGCGGCTGCACGCACTGAAGGCGGCGAAGACGCTTAAAACACTGTTTAAATTTACAGTTTTTCTTGATTTATAAGGGCCACATTCGATAATGTGGCCCTTATTGTATCCAGCCAGTTTTACGTTATGTCTCGTCTGTTTATTGCCGAAAAGCCTAGTTTAGGCCGTGCTATCGCCGCAGCGCTCCCTGGGCCAAAGAAAAACGATCAAGGCTTTATTCGCTGTGGCAACGGTGATGTGGTCACTTGGTGTATTGGTCATTTACTTGAGCAAGTTGAGCCAGATGCTTATGACGAGCGCTACAAAAAGTGGAATCTCGCCGATTTACCTATCGTTCCAGAGCAGTGGCAACTAAAGCCGCGCAAGTCAGCCAGCAAGCAGCTCACCGTAGTAAGAAAGCTACTTAAAGAGTCCAATCAAATTGTCCACGCCGGAGACCCTGATAGAGAAGGGCAATTGCTGGTGGATGAAGTACTGGATTACTGTAAGGTGAGTAAAAGCAAAAAAGAAGCCGTGCAACGTTTGTTGATTAGCGACTTAAACCTCCCCGCTGTTAAACGAGCGCTGAGTCAAATGCGCAGCAATCGCGATTTTATCCCTTTATCGGTTTCTGCTTTAGCCCGATCTCGCGCAGATTGGTTGTATGGTATGAACATGTCTCGTGCTTACACCTTGCTGGGGCAAAAGGCTGGCTATCAAGGTGTATTGTCTGTGGGTCGAGTGCAAACCCCCGTGCTTGGTTTGGTCGTTAGGCGTGATGAAGAGATCGAAAACTTTGTTCCGCGTGACTATTTTACCCTCCATGCTCTTATTCCATATCAAGATGGCGCTAAACAGTTTGATATCCGGGCTCGTTGGAAACCGAGCGAGGCGTGCAAGCCGTGGCAAGATGAAGAAGGTCGGGTGCTTAACCGTAAGTTGGTGGAAAATGTTGCCAATCGGATTGCCAATCAACCAGCCACTGTCGTTGAATCAGAGCAGAAGCAGACCAAGCAATCTGCACCTTTGCCTTATTCATTATCTGCCTTGCAAATTGATGCCGCCAAGCGTTTTGGTATGAGTGCGCAACAAGTGTTAGATACTTGTCAGTCATTGTATGAAAAGCATAAATTGATCACCTATCCGCGCTCCGACTGTCGTTATCTTCCGCAAGAGCATTACGCTCAGGCGAGCAGTGTTTGTGATGCGATTGGTAATAACGCCAAAGAACTCAATAATGCGGTTGGCGGAGCGAACCTGAGCCTCAAGTCGAAAGCGTGGAACGATAAAAAAGTCGATGCACACCATGCGATTATCCCCACTCCAAAAAAGGCGGCTGTGAACGGCCTGTCAGGTAACGAGATGAAAATCTATCAACAGATTGCCCGTCAGTACCTGATGCAGTTTTACCCAGCCGCGGTGTATGCCGAAGCCAAATTGGTGTTTGATATTGCAGGTGGCACTTTTATTGCCAAAGGTCGACAACTGGTTTCTGCTGGCTGGAAAGCATTGATGGGCAAAGCTGATGAAGAAGAGAGCGGTGTCGATACCGTTCCTCCCTTGCCTGAAGGAAGCACGCTGACCTGCCGCGAAGGCGAGATAAAAGATCGCAAAACCGAGCCGCCAAAACACTTTACAGAAGCCACCCTTCTGCAAGCCATGACAGGTATCGCGCGCTTTGTTGAAGATAAAGAACTGAAAAAAATCTTAAAAGAGACCGATGGACTGGGCACCGAAGCCACTCGTGCGGGTATTCTTGATACCCTGTTTAAAAGGCAGCTACTCCAGCGCCAAGCTAAGTCGATTTTAAGCACACCAGCGGGTAGAGGCTTGATTCACGCCTTGCCAACTGAGTCGACCTATCCTGACATGACCGCCAATTGGGAACATCAACTGCAGGGGATGGCTGAGCGTAATCAAGCTTATCAACCTTTTATGCAGGCGCTTCAACAACGTATTGATGGATTAATGACTCAAGTTCGCAGCGGAGACGTACCCGAATCACTGCGTCATCTGCCTAAAGTGGAACGCCCAGCATATAAGCGTAAAAAGGGTAGTTATGGTAAAAAAACGTCAGCAAAACCTAGGCAAAAGCGCCCTTAACCCACTTGGCGCCCACAGCGTTTAAACAGTGATTGCCAGTAATCGACGTGGCGACGAATTGCTTGGCGAAAGGCGAGATGATTTTGTTCCAATGGATAGACATAGGCATGGATACTTGGCTGTGGTGCAAACAGGGTTAAGTTTGTCGCCAGAGTTTGATAGTAGCTGTCGAGCTGAGCCATATAGGGTTGTACTCTGCCAATATATTGCTGCTCGAAGACATTGTTCAAATAGCGAAACTTGGTTTTGTCTCGATTTTCTGCGCAGATGATTTGTTGGTCGTGGACAAGTAGTTGGCGAGTCACTTGGTTTAACTGATGAGTGGCTTGAGCAAGAGAGTAGTTTAGTTTGCCGACAAACGGCTGCTTTTCTAAGATTTCCTGTACTTGCGCTGTTTCTTTTCCTTTATTTTCAAACGCTAAACTCAGTGTGGTCAGCGCCTGATTGATCACCGTTGCTGTTTGTCCAAGATCGGAGTCAAGCCACTGGCTACCCTTTAACTGCTGCTGCATTGCGTTACTAGCGTAGATGAGGTTCCACTGATGGAGGTGAAGTTGAGCCTGTTTTTGCTGCTTAATCTCGGTCAGTTTGATTTTGAGATCTTGTTCAATCGCATCGCTTTGTATACAGCGAGAAAGCCCCTCTAACACCGCACGCTGATAATCGTAATTACGAAACTCATCCTCCACCTTGCCAAGCACAGAGTTTTTCTCGGCAATAAGATGGAATAATCCACACTGTCTGAGTTGATAGCTATCGAGTAGTCCAATAGAAATCGGTGGAATCTCGATAAACAGTTCACGTTTACGGGCTAGGTCGATATAGCTGTTCGCAGTCGCTTCCACTAGCGGCGCTTGTTGCACTCTCGCCACACGGGTGAGGTAGTCATCGAATACGCCACTAGGCGTGGTATCCGTACAGGCGATGAGTAGTAAGGATGATAAAATAATCACCACTTTTTCAGACGAGAAACCTCTTTTTTCCAGCATCATAATTTTAGCGAAAAATGGATTTGGTCGACTGCCTGACAATCAATTCAATTGGTGGAAGACGGGCTTGGTGGCGATTCCCACTCAGCAGATTGAGAATTGATTCTGCACATACCACGCCGACCTCTTCCACAGGTTGGCGCATCGTTGTCAGCGCTGGCGTAAAGTAATAGGAGGTAGGCAAATCATCAAAACCCACCACTGATACATCTTCAGGTACACGATATCCATGGTCATGGAGAGCTTTAATTACACCATATGCAGTTTGATCATTAGAAGCAAAAATCGCACTAAAGTGACTTTTAGATTCAATCAGTTGTTTGGTTAACTCGTAACCACTCTGACTGCTAAAGTCTCCCTGTTTGATCAGTTTTGGCTGAATCTTTATGCCCGCTTCTTGTAAGGCATTTTTGTAGCCGACAAATCTGGCGACCGCATCGGGTTGATTTAATAGTCCCTTGATATGAGCAATATTGAGATGACCTTGCTGGAGCAGATGAAGCGTGGCCATATAACCACCGAGAACATTGTCGATATTAATACAACGAATGTTTTCACCGATGACATCGTAGCCAACCGCGACGACAGGAATGGTTTTAGCGTACTCGTGGATTTGCGATTCAGTTAGGCTCCCCGTGACTATGATGACGCCATCGACATTGCTTTTCGCTAAGTAATCTAGGGCATGAGACTCAAGTTTATTTTTCCAATGACCCGTGGCGATAACCAAAGAGTAGCCTTGCCCATTCAAGACCTTTTCCATGTCATTCAGGATACGGCTGGTATGTGGGCTTTCTGGATTCTGAACCAACACGCCAATTGTCATTGAACGGGTATTGTGGCCCTGATTCATGCTGTAATTCGGTTGGTATCCAAGAGATTTAATTGCCAGCTCAATGCGGGTGCTTTTCTCATCTGATACATAAGTGGTTCGATTGAGAAAGCGAGAAACCGTACTCGGAGAGACGTTTGCTAATTTAGCAACATCATAAATTGACGGAGATTTGTTTTTTCTTGATTTCATTAAAAATAAAACCAGTGTCAGCTAAGTGTTTCACATAAAAAGAGTGTATATGAGATCGACTGAGCGGTGAAGCCAATGAGAACCCGAACAGCAAGCTGACGTGTATCCACGCCAGCTTGCGCTAAGGGTTAGAAGTTCGCTAAAGAGTTTTCACTCAGCGCATCGAAGAGGTGAATAGCATCTAAGTCTAAATAGAGTGTTAACTCACTGACATCCACTTCTGCAGCCTGTGTTTCGACCATTAATGGTTGTCCGGCGATTTCTGTTTTGAGTAGGATGCTGGCGCCAAGCAACTCTTTATCTTTAATTTTAACCGGTAACGGAATTACTCGGTTATGATCGACCTGTTCTGCCCGCAAATGAATGTCGGTAGGTCTAACGCCAAAATGTAACGCTAGGTTCTTGGACGCGTGGGCATGGAAACGCTCCGGCAGTGGAATACGCACGTCACCGAGTTCAATCTGCCAATTATCATTTTCACCTATCAATTGTGCATCAAGCATGTTCATTGATGGGTTACCGATAAACTGAGCAACAAATTTGTTGGCAGGGCGCTGAAATACTTCTGTTGGTGTACCAACTTGGGCGACATAGCCATCTTTAAGAATGACAATGCGATCTGCGAGTGTCATTGCTTCAATTTGATCGTGAGTCACGTAGATGGTGGTGGTTTTCAATTCACGATGAAGCTGCTTAATTTCTTCGCGCATTGTTCCGCGGAGTTTTGCATCTAAATTTGACAGCGGTTCATCAAACAAGAAGACCTTTGGCGTTCGAACCATAGCGCGCCCCATAGCCACACGTTGACGTTGTCCACCAGACAACTCTTTAGGCTTGCGATCAAGCAGAGGATCCAGTTCCAACATTTTGGCTGCTTTGCGTACTTCGCTGTCAATCTTGTCTTTGGCCATGCCTTTCAGTTTCAAAGCGAAGGCGATATTTTCGTAAACCGTCATGTGCGGGTAGAGTGCATAGCTTTGAAACACCATTGCTAAGTCTCTGTCTTTGGCATCGACTTTGTTCATTAGCTTGTCACCAACAAGAATCTCACCAGCGGTAATGCTCTCAAGACCCGCTAACATGCGTAAGGTGGTCGATTTACCACACCCCGATGGTCCTAGGAATACCACAAACTCGCCGTCGTTAACGGTAAAGTCGAAATGTTTTACAACTTCAACGTCGTCGTAAGACTTCTTAATATTTTTGAATTCCACCTTAGCCATTACTGATTCTCCTCTCTGCGTTCAAGTAGCATATTGCGATAAGCGAGGGCACTTTGCTTCAGTGTTCGTTTTTGGGTCTGGTAATCGACGTGAACAATGCCAAAACGCTGTTTGTAACCATAAGCCCATTCAAAGTTGTCCATCAAACTCCATGCGAAGTAACCGTCAACTTTCACGCCAGCCTTGATAGCTGCATCTAATGCCTCAAGGTGAGTTTGGAAATACATCACGCGTTGTTGGTCGTTGACTTCACCGTTCACACAGTTGTCTTCACCCGCTGCTCCGTTTTCTGTGATGTAGAGCGGTGGCAGGTTGTCATAACGTTCATTCAGACGTAGCAATAAATCGGTCAGGGCTTGAGGGTAGATTTCCCAACCAATGAAGGTATGTTCATTGGTTGGTTGTGGTACCTCTTGGATATCGCCGTTTTCATCAAATCGTACGACGCAACGGGTATAAAAATTGATGCCAATGAAGTCTAAATCGCTGCGAATAATATCGAGGTCACCTTCTAAGATCATGGGCATATTGTGGGATTGGCGATCTAGGACAGCCTGAGGGTATTCACCTTTTAGCACCGGATCCATGAACCAATGAAAACCTTCCGCATCAGAATATTCAGCGGCTGCGATATCACTGTCATTGAGTGGGTACGCTGGCGTAGCATTGAATACACATCCATGCATGGAGTTTGGTGCGTTTTTGCGTAAATGCGGCATGGCTAAACCGTGGGCAAGCATCAGGTGGTGCGCAGATAAGAACCCTTCTCTCTCTCCCTTGATTCCTGGTGCGTGAATTCCCCAACGATAACCTAGGTATGATGCACAGAATGGTTCGTTCAATGTGGCGTATGAATCAATTTTGTCGCCGAAGTATTCGCTAACCACTTGGGCGTAATATTCAAACTTGTAGGCCGTTTCGCGGTTGAGCCAGCCACCTTTGTCTTCTAAGTATTGTGGTAAGTCCCAGTGATATAAGGTTACAAACACTTTCAGGCCACGTGCGTGGCACTCATCAATGATTTGTTCGTAAAACTTCAGCCCTTCTTCATTGACTTGACCATCATGAGGAACGATTCTTGGCCAAGCCATTGATAGTCGATACGCATCGACACCCAGCCCTTGAATCATCTCAATGTCTTGCTGCCAAAGGTGGAAATGGTCGCACGCTACGTCACCGTTATCGGCGTTGTCAACGGCACCTGGTTTGTTGCAAAAAGTATCCCAAATGGAAGGGGTACGCCCGCCAAGTTGAGCTCCACCCTCAATTTGATAAGAGGAGGTAGCGACACCAAATAAGAACTCTGGGCGACGTAATTTTGAATCTGATGGAAGTTGAAATTTATTCATTGTTATAAACCTTTTTAGCCTTTAACTGCGCCTGACGTCAGGCCGCTAATCATTTGTTTAGATGCAAATAGATAAGTGATCACCAGTGGGAGAATAGAGATCGTCGTACCAAGCATGACAGCCCCCCAAGGTGTGTTTGGAATGCCTTGTACACTGCGCAGTGCTTGCGTAATGACATAGTTTTCTGGTGTCGTTAGTACAACCAAAGGCTGCATAAACATGTTCCAGAAAAACACAAACTGTACGATAGCAAGCGTTGCCAACGCCGGTTTCATCAGTGGCAGAACGACACTCCAGTATGTTCTGAATTCACCTGCTCCATCGAGTTTAGCAGCTTCTAGCAGCTCTTTTGGCACCGAGGCCACCACGTGTTGACGCATTAAGAAAATGCCAAACGGTGTAGTGGTGAAAGGCAGCCACACCGCGAGATGGTTATCGAGCAAACCAAGGAATTTGACGATCATGAAATACGGGATAAGGCTCAACACCGGAGGGATCATCATTGAACCAACCAACATGCCAAATAGCAGGGTCTTACCTTTAAATTTGTAGACCGCGAAAGCGTATCCACCCATGCTACAAAACAGCAGCGAAATGGTGGTGCCCAGAAAAGCAATGTAGATAGAGTTAAACATCGCCTGCCAGAAAGGCATAATTTCTAATAGCTTGGCATAGTTGATTGCTAAGCTGTCTCCGATGGCAAAGCTGATGCCAGAACCAAAAATCTCTGTTCTGTCGCGTGTGGATAACAATGCCGACCATAGAAATGGAAATACGGTCATAATGGCAGATACAATCAGCACTACTGCGAGTAAGGCCATCAATAGCTTAGTCAATAGCTCAACGCTACGTTCACTTGGTTTCCAACGAGGAGAAGTCATAGAGTTAGTTGTCATCTTATTGTTCTCCTAAGCCTTTTTTACCAAAGAAGATGAATTGAATAGCAGTACAACCGGCTATCAGCATAAATAGCAGCCATGAAATAGCCGATGCTGTGCCCATTTCTAACCACTCCCAACCCACTTTGTAGAGGTACATAGAAATCGTTAAACCTGATTGACCCGTACCACCAGTACCACGCGTTAGAACAAATGGCTCTTCAAAGAGCTGCAGATTACCTATGATGGTCATAGTGACAGCAAAGAAAATAAATGGGCGAATCATCGGTAGTGAAATGCTCCAGAAACGTCGCCACGCATTGGCACCATCCATACGAGCGGCTTCGAGAATATCTTTCGGAATCGTCATTAAGCCTGTGGTGTAGAGCACAAGGTTGAAACCCGTGTATTTCCAAAACACCATAATCGCGATTGAAGGTTTGACTAAAGTAGCATCATCTAACCAACGAATAGGTTGGTAGTCATTGACCCAAGAGAACGCCCAGCCCAATAGCGAGCTATCTGCTAATGCGATTAAGCTTTGGTTTATGATCCCTGAGTTTGGTGAATACATGTTGAAGAAAATCAGCGATGCAGCGACCGTTGAAGTAATAAATGGTAGAAAGTACGCCGATGTTAACCAGTGGCGGAAACGGTCACCGAGTGAAACTAAAATATAGGCGACAGGTAGCGCGACAAGGTGTTGAGCGACACCCGAAGTGATAGCAAGCCAAAGCGTATTTTTTAGTGAGCGCCAAAGCCAAGGGTCAGTTAGGGCAATATAGTAGTTTTCTAGCCCAACGTAATCCATTGCACCTAGTCCTTCGACTGGGTTCCACTCGTGAAATGACAAATAGATAGAAAAGAGTAGTGGGAAGATCCCAAATACAGAAAAAATAATCAAAAACGGCAGCAGGAACCCATACGGTGTAAGCGCTTTCAAACTCAGGCGAGAAAAAAGGCTTTCTTGTTGTGAATTATCCATAACCTTGCTCGCGGTATGATTCATAGTAACGACCTCTAGTCAGGAAGGCGTAACCGCCTTCCTTTCTTACCAAACAAGTAACCAATTAAAGATTGCGAGTACGACGTTTAATCATGCGCTCGGCTTCTTTCAGGGCAGTCTTAATGTCTTTTCCTTCATCAAGAACTTCCATTAGAGCATTCTCCAAAATGATGGAACGAGCGACGTGATCACCTTTAGCTGGAGCGACTGGCTTGATGTTTTTCGCAACATCAGCAAACAATAAGCGTGCTTTTTGTCCGCCTAAGAATGGCACTTCTTTTTGGAATAAGGCGTCATCGTATGTTGTAGTATTGGCTGGGAAGGCCGCGATAGTTTCAAAGTGTTTTAGCTGGATGTCTCTGCGTGTTGTCATGTACTCAATCAGTTTCCATGCTTCATCTTGATGTTGTGACTGAGTTGGAATAGACAGGAATGAACCGCCCCAGCTGCCATAGATTCCATCTGGTAAGTGAGAAACGCCCCATTTACCTGCAGTTTCAGGTGCAATCCAGTTGTTCAAATGGCCTAGCAGCCAAGCCCCAGAAAGTTGGGTCGCAAACGTGCCATTTCGGAAGCCTTCATACCATTCGTTAGACCAAGCTAGAATGCGGGCATCTAAGCCTTTATCACGAATTTCTTTCGCTACTTCAAATGCATGAACAAAACGCTCTGAAGTCACCACAGGCTCACCTTTGGCATCAAAGTAGAGGCCTTCACCTTCTGGGACGGTAGTGAAGATGATTGCTTGAGCCACGTCAGCCGCCGAGGCAATGAGGTAAACATCTTTTTTCTTGAGTTCTTCACCTGCTTTGATGTACGAATCCCAGTCTGTAATGGCTTGCTTGACATCAACACCTGCATTTTCAAAGACGTCCGTGCGGTAGTACATTACACCTGGACCTAAGTCGACTGGCATACCGTAGATGTCGCCGTCTGAACCTTTCCCTTGCGCCCACGCGTATGGTGCAAAGCTTTCTGCGTATTTATCTGCACCATATTGCTCAGATAGGTTTACCAGTCCGCCAGATGCGACAAAAGGACCAATCTTCTCAACATCAACAACAATAACGTCGCCAGCGCCTGAACCTGTCGCTAGGTTGGTTGTTAGCTTAGTGTGGTGGTCACCATGGTTATTCATTAGGTAATCGACTTTAATCCCTGTCTCTTTTTCGAAATCAGGCAGTATCACTTTTAAACTGCTGTCGAAATCTGGAAAACCATCAAAGCGAATATTGGTATCAGCAGCATTAACTGTTGTCGCCATTCCAAGTGCGGTAACAGTGGCAATTGTTAGGGTTTTGAGTTTCATCTTATTGTCCTTAATTGACTTTATTTAGTTGTTTTACTGAACTTCTTGGCACTAGGGTAGGTGACAGTCTGAAGTTCACATCTCGCTTGCTTTTGTTGAGAATTTGAATGACCAGTTGAACTGCTTCGGCACTCATTTGCTCAATAGGGAAATTGACTGTAGTAAGAGGTGGCGTGATATATCGAGCAAATAAAATATCATCGAACCCAATTAATGAAATTTGCTCAGGAACTTGAATTTCGTGCTCTTTCAATACCTCAAAGGCGCCGAAAGCCATGTGATCATTGCAGGCAAATACGGCGGTGAATGGGTGCTGTCGCTTAAGGAGTTTTTGCATCGCACTGACTCCTGATTCTTCGGTAAAACCGGCCTCTGCAACCAATGCTTCGTCGAACATGATTCCCGCCTTTTCAATGGCTTTGCGGTAACCCTGCAGACGCCCCCGCGCATCAGATTTGTCCAGAGGGCCGGTGATACACGCGATGTTGCGATGCCCCATTCGCAACAAGTATTCGGTAGCCAGTTGACCACCGAATTCGTTATCTATTTCAATACAGTTTTGCGCCAGCTCCGGAATGAACCGATTGACCAGAACCAGTGCGACACCTTTGTTTTCGAGATCGGTTAAGTAGTCATCGGTGAGGTGCTGAGTATGGAGTATCATGGCATCTACTCGTCGCCCAAGTAAAAATTCAACCGACTCGCGCTGGCCTTGTTCAGTGTTCGAACCTGCCGTGACGACTACGTGGTAACCCAAACGACGCAGCTTTTCTTCTAGGTTGTGTAAAATGCCTGAATAAAATGGACCGCCTAGCTCAGGAACAATGATGCCAATGCTGCCTGTACGGCTAGATGCGAGAGCCTGTGCAATCGAATTTGGTCGGTAGCCAAGTACCTGAATCGCTTTTTCAACTTTGAGCTTCTTGTCATGGCTAACACGACTAGTGCCATTGATAACGCGCGATACAGTTGCTTGTGAAACACCTGCATATTCAGATACATCTTTGATGGTTGCCACTCAACACCTCTACAACGAGTTCGCTAGTTTCGTATTAGTAATTTGATTCGAAACCGCTTTCATGAGGCCATTATTAGAGATCTGAACTCTTGGTTACGTGAGAGTGGTCACACTCAAATTAGCGCTAAGTTACCTGAATTATTAAAGGATGAAGCAGTATGCAGTTTGATATTGTCTTATGAAACCGTTTCACAGAGTGGTTATTTTGTATACTCTTAGGTTCGCTATTTATACTAATCAAGATAAGTAAGTGTTCAGATAATTGCGCAGGGGAAATTGCTTGGAGCAAGGCATAGATTGCAGCCCGCTAGTTGGCCTACCTACAAAGTTTTTAGCGACGCCATCAGTCGGTAAAAATAAAAAAGAGCCGCTTGATGCGGCTCAATGAAGCTGGAGTTAATTTAATACTGCTAGCGCAATGCTGCCTTTCGCTAGCAAAAAATTGAAAAGTATTAGTGGTTACCACCAAGCTTCGAACATGGCACCCAGCGCGACAGTATCTGCCGTTACCGTTGTTGTACTTGGCCCTTTTGTCTCTACATCACGTAAAAGTATTTGATTCTGTATGCGTTAAATCAGGCAATTTTGAAAGATTTCATAATAGTGAAAGGTTTCATAATAGTGAAAGGTTTCAGTTTGATTCCGATTTTGTTCTCAAGCTAAGTCCGCAATATGATTGAAGTTATCAATGACTGGTGGAGAGTGCTTAGTATAAGAAGCACTCTCGTCGCCAGTGTGTTTTTCACTACACTCACAAACTGGTACTCTATCGGCAACTATGTTTACGTTGCTCAGTTATGATCCCGCTCATTTACCATCCTATCTATTCTCAGTTGCCTTTACCCGAAGGGCATCGTTATCCGATCAATAAATACCGTCTCTTGTTTGAAGCGATAGAAGAATTACGCAGTTTTGATCCTGTGTGGCAACGTACTTTTGACTACATCAAGCCCGCTCCCTTGGGGTTAGAGGAAGTCAATCAGGTGCACTGTCCTGACTATATCCAACAGTTAACCAGCGGACTGCTAGCGGCGCCTAAGATGCGTCGAATTGGATTTCCTTGGAGCGAAGCCTTGATTCAGCGCACGTTAACGTCGGCTGGTGGGACATGCGAAACCGTTCATCAAGCGGCTGAACAGGGCATTGCAATCCATTTGAGTGGCGGCTATCACCACGCTCATCGTGACTTTGGCAGTGGCTTTTGTTTGGTGAATGATTTGGTATTGGCAGCAAAGAGAGCGTTGACGCTAGAGGGCATAGACAAGGTTTTGATTGTCGACAGCGATGTGCATCACGGAGATGGCACCGCAACCTTGTGCGATGGCGACCCTTCGATAGTGACGCTCTCTTTCCATTGCGATAAAAATTTTCCAGCGCGTAAACCAGACTCTGATCTCGATGTGCCACTGGCAAGAGAGACGCAAGACGAAGAATTTATGCTGGCCTTCACAAGTGTGGTCGAGATGGCGGTGAATCTGCATCAACCGGATATAATTATCTATGATGCTGGGGTCGATATTCACCAAGATGATGAGCTGGGTTACCTCAATGTTTCTAGCGATTGCATCTATGCAAGGGACGTGTTTATGTTTCAACTTGCCAAGCGACAGCAATTGCCTATCGCTTGCGTGGTGGGTGGCGGTTATCGTAGTCAGCATCAAGACCTAGTCCCGATTCATATGCAACTCATTCGGGCAGCGCTCCATGTTTTTGGAAGTTAAAGGATAAGTTATGCAACATCGAATTCGTGCCGCAGGGATAGTGATAAAAGAAGGCGCCATGTTATTACTTAAAGTTAAAGACTTTAGTGGTGAATATTGGATTCCACCCGGTGGCGGAATGGAAGCGGAAGACAGAAGTTCGAAAGCATGCGTTAAGCGAGAATTTAAAGAAGAAGCTGGCATTGATGTTCAGGTTGGGGAACTGATTTGTGTACGAGAGTTTTTCGAAACTCAAAGCCAACGTTACAACGCTGAGTTTTTCTATCTGATCGACGGTTTCTTAGGCACACCACATTTGGGGAATTTGTCGGGGTTAAATGACGAGGGCTATATTCAGTCGGTTCAATGGGTGCCTATTCCCCAATTGCCAGATCTGAGGATTTATCCCCCACAACTCAAAAATAAACTGATCGATTTGATTGAAGCTGAACGTTTTTCCACCCATTTAGGCAGCTATATTCAAGGGCACAATGAAGATATAGATCAACTTTGATCTAGCAATAATTCGTACCACGTGACGTGACTAAGCATTGCTTCTTTACACTCCTTTACATCACATGACGTTACCTTACTTATATTAGTATATTCTTAAGTAGTGGAGCAAAGAGAAGGAAAACGTCATGAAAATCAAAAGCACGATAATTGCCTTACTCGGTATCGTTATCGCCTTCGGAGTAGTGGCTGGCGGAATGAAAAAAGGCATGAACAACAATATGTCGCGTCCAGCATTTTCACAGTTTGATCTGGATGGTGATGGCAAGATAACCGAAGCCGAGTTCAATCAAGCACGCTCAGAGCGTATTGCCCAGCGAGCGGAAGAGGGGCGTACGTTAAAAAATATCAATCAAAGCCAAAGTTTTGCTTCGTTAGATAGCAACGCGGATGGCGCTATCTCTCAACAAGAGTTTAACGCTCATCAAGGCTTGGCGAACCCCAAAAATACTATGGGCAAAGGCAAAAACAATCAATAGCTCAATTCAATCAGGCCTCCATTTGTGAGGCCTGACTTATTTTTAGATCAAAGAAGCAAACACGCTTATGTTGGTGTGCTAATTTTTAATTAAGTTAAAGCTAATATACATGGTGAGGGAATCGCTATGACTAGGTATAGCAGGTTACAAAGGGCTCTGTTTATTCCTCCTGTCTTGTTGGGCATCGTGTTATTGGTCGTGGCACCGGGAATGAAGGCCGAACCGCCTAAAGCGAGTACTACTGCGGCTAAAAAGGTGGTCCGGGTGCTGAAAGTTGAGCCACGAAATATCCAACCTTCAGCCATCGGATATGGGCATACCGAACCCGCTCAAGACTGGCAAGCGCAGTCCGAACTCGACGGCGCAGTTGTATGGGTTTCTGAGCAATACAAAACGGGCACCATTATTCGTAAAGACAGCGAAATCCTCAGAATCGATCCTGCCTCTTATCAACTCACCATTGCCCGCTTGCAGGCAGAGCTTGAAGTGCTAACGCTGACCAGCCAAGCCATTATCGATTCTCTCAAGATTGCAGAGAAAGAGTTTCAGGTACAACAGTCTGAATATGCCCGATCAATCAAATTGAGTGAGACAGGGCATATCTCCAAAACAGAGAAAGACCGTGCGACTAAAGACTTACTCAGTAGCCAGCAACAGCTCCAGACTCAAAAAAACCAGCTGGCGATTAATCAAGCGCAACAGAAGGTATTACAAACGGAACTTGCGCTTGCAAACCGTGATCTTGAACAAACCATGATTAAAGCGCCGTTTGATATTCGTATTGTCGAAACCTTGGTTGGGCTTGCTGAGTATGTCAACAAGGGGGAGTTGCTGTTCAAAGCGGATGGCATCGATGCCGTCGAGGTCCGTGCGCAGTTTCCGCTTGGTAAAATGCGCCCACTAAGAAACTCCAATCGTTTAGACTCGCTTGACGAAGATGTGCATAGCAACTTGAGCGCGACAGTAGAACTCCAGGCTGGCGATAAAGTGATCACTTGGCCTGCCGAGGTCAGCCGCTCCGGCGGTGAAATCGATGCCCAGACTCAAAGCCAAAGCCTGGTTGCACAAGTCAATCAGCCCTATCAGCAAGCCATTCCCGGAGCGAAACCGCCGCTAATTCGTGGGACTTTCGTTAAAGTCACGATTAAAGCACCGATGATGGAGCAACAAGTCTTGCTACCGATAAACGCCATTCATGACGGTAAAGTTTACACTGTCTCTGAAGGTAAACTGAAAAGCAAACCTGTCAGGATTGATTTCGTCCAAGGGCAAGTTGCGGTGATCAAATCTGGCGTGGAATTCGGTGATGTGGTTGTACTAAGTAAGCTTTCACCCGCCGTTGAGGGGATGGCTTTACAACCGCAACCGGATGAGAAAATCGGCCTTTGGTTGGATACGCTGAGCGGATTTAAAGCCGCAAACGCGATTCAGAAAGAGGGCAAATTATGATCGCTTTTTTTGCCCGGCACGCCACTGGCGCTAATGTCCTGATGATGGCGGTACTGCTGTTAGGGGCTTTTGCCTTGCCCAAACTGCAGAAAGACACTTTTCCGCTGACGCCGACCAAAAATATTGAGGTTCGGATCGTCTATCCGGGTGCGTCGCCTTTTGAGATGATGGAAGAAGTGTGTTACCCGTTGGAAGATTCTCTCGATAAGCTGAGTGGAATTAAAGAGTTAAGCTGTGATGCCCGAGAGAATTTGGTCATCGCCAATGTGGAAATTGGCGATGATGAAGACATCGACACCTTAACTAGCGATATTCAGCAGCAGGTTAACGCAATCAATGATTTTCCGGATCGGGTTGAGCAGATCACGGTGTCGAAACTGGACCGGGTGGCAACGGTGGCCAGTGTTGCTATTACCGGCAATATGTCAGACAGGGACTTATATCTTTACGCCCAACAAATTAAGCACAAGCTAAAAGAGAGCCCACTGATCGCGCAGGTGACCGTGAGCGGTTTTGCGGATCAAGAAATAGAGATTCGCGTGTCACAGTGGAAGTTGCAACAGTACGGTCTGAGTGTGTCTGACTTGTCCAATCTGGTACAACAGCAAAGTATCAGCACTCCTGCTGGTGTATTTAGTAATGACTTGGAAGAGATCAGTGTCCGCTTCGACCACTTAGGCAGCAGCGTCAGAGACTTCGAAAATATCGTGATTAAATCCAGTGAGGCGGGGACTCAGGTTCGCCTCGGTGATGTTGCCGTTATTCAACAGAAGTTCACTACCAATGAAAATCAAATCCTGTTCAATGGTCAGCGTGCCGCTTTGCTTCAGGTGTCCAAAACGCAATTTCAAGATACCTTAACGGTCAAAGATGCGATCGTCAGCATCGTTGAAAAAGAACAGGCGAAAGCCCCTGAAGGCGTCGCTTTAACCATCACCCAAGATTCCAGCACCAATATTATTGAGCGTTTGAGAATTCTCACCAGCAATGGTGTGCAGGGATTAGCACTGGCGTTTTTGATGTTGTGGGCGTTCTTTAATATTCGCTTTAGCTTTTGGGTCACTATGGGGCTGCCGGTTTCATTCCTTGGTGCCATTTTTGCGATACAACTTCTCGGTTATACCCTGAATATGATGACGCTGGTCGGGTTGATTGTTGCGATTGGTTTGCTAATGGACGACTCGTTGATCATTGCAGAAAACATCGCCGCCAAGAGGCAACAAGGGCTACCCGTGTTTGACGCTGCAGTTGAAGGCACCAAGCAAGTCTTGCCAGGTGTGATTGCATCGTTTGCTACCACCATCATGGTGATAGGGCCGCTGATGTTTCTCACAGGCAATATGGGCGAAGTACTACGCTATATTCCTATCGTGTTATTGATTACGTTGCTTGTTAGTCTGGTAGAAGCTTTCTTGATCTTGCCCTCTCACTTGGCGCACAGCCATACGGAGTTTCGCTCCAATCCAATACGAGATAAATTCATTACTGGGTTTGAAAGCATCAGAGATAGATTCTTTGTGCCAGTGAGTGTCAAGGCGATGAATACACCTTATCTTTCACTAGGGATATTGGTGATGGTGGTGATGATTTCAACCGCTTCCATTTCGTCAGGCTGGCTGAAATTCAAAGCCATGCCTGCCTTGGAAAGTGATGTGCTTCAGGCGCGTATCTTACTCCCTCAAGGCAGTTTACTGAGCCAGACAGAGGCGGTGGTGGAGAAGGTTTCAAACGCGCTTGATGAACTCAACCAAGAATACGCAGAGAAATACCCAAGCTCACAACCTTTGGTCGCGAGCACCACCATCATGTTCAGCTCAAATGTTGATGCCAATGAATCGGGGCCGCACATGGCAACCGTCAGTGCCGATCTACTGCCAGCGCAGTTTAGGCAGCAGAGCATTAAAGATCTGATCCAAGATTGGAAACAAAAAGTAGGCCCTACTGCCGATGTGGTTTCACTCAAGTTTACCGATAAAGAACGCGGTATCGCTGGTAATGGCATTGATATTCGAGTTCAGGGTGAGTCGTTAGAACAGCTCAATCAAGTCAGCCGCTCGCTTGTGAAATGGTTGAAAGGATTTGACGGTGTTTATAACCTCTCCACCGACCTGCGTGAGGGCAGAACCGAATTCCACGTCAACCTTAAAGATGAAGCGGGCGTGATGGGCGTGAATGCTTCCAACATTGCTCAAACGCTGCGCAGCGCGGTAAAAGGCAGTACTGATCTGACGGTTTTCCAACAAGGCGAGCTGGTGGATATTAGTGTGAGATTGGATGAGTTTACGCACCAAGCTAGCCTGTATGAGTTGAATAATTTGATGGTGACGGCAGGCAATGGAACCCTTGTTCCGCTATCAAGTGTGGCGACCTTTGACAGAAAGCAAGCCTTCTCGCGAATTCACCGTATTAATGGGATGAACACTGTGGTTGTGCAAGGCAATATCGATACTCGTGTTGCCAATGCGCGCGAAATCATGCTGCAGTTCAATAGTGAATTTGTTCCGCAAATTCAACAGAAATTCCCAGAGGTCAGTTTTGTTTCTCAAGGTCAGGATAAAGAAAGCTCAGATACAGGCTCTTCACTAGCAACCTTCTTTGCGCTTGGCGTGGTGGGGATCTATCTTATCTTGGTGTTCCTGTTCCAAAGTTACACTCAACCTATCGCTGTGCTACTGGCGATACCGATGGGCTGGATTGGTGTGGTATGGGGGCACTTGGGCATGGGGTTCGATTTGACCATTCCAAGCTTGGTGGGCTTCGCAACCTTGGCGGGTATCGTCGTCAACGACAACATTTTGTTGGTCAATTTTATTAAGCAGAACATCGCCCAAGGCGAGCGTTTGATCGATGCGTGTAAAGTGGCGGTGCGTGATCGATTCAGAGCAATATTTATTACCTCGTTAACCACTTTTGCCGGCTTGCTTCCACTGTTAACCGAAACCAGTACGCAGGCGCAATTTCTGATCCCGTTAATTGCCAGTATTGCGTTTGGCTTAGTCTCGGCCACGTTGCTCGCGTCAATTGTTGTGCCTTGTGTGCTGCTTATTTTGGACGATTTAAAGTTAACTCATTTTACAAGATCTGAGCGAATTTCAGTTTGATTTTTAGGTAACTAAAGGTGAGGAAGAGGATGCAAACTGAGCACTTGGTTAAGCATACAATGATTTTTATCTGCATTAGAAACGAAAAAAGCCGTTGATAATCAACGGCTTTTTTACTGAAAGTGGCGGAGAGATAGGGATTTGAACCCTAGATACGCTATTAACGTATGCCGGTTTTCAAGACCGGTGCTTTCAACCACTCAGCCATCTCTCCGTATGGGCGCAATAATAATGGCCTTGATTGTGTTTGTAAACCCTTGATTGAACTGATTGAACGCTTTGTGAGCGAATTGTCTAAGTTTTCTGTTCGTCTCAGTTGCTGTTAACTAGTTGCTGATTTGATCTAGAGCCTAACCACTGCAATAGCTGCTCTTCAGGCATCGGCTTAGCAAATAGAAACCCTTGATAAATGTGGCAACCTAACGCCTCAAGCTTTTGAGCTTGCTGCTCGGTTTCGACACCCTCTGCAATCACATCGACGTTAATGCTCTGTCCAATAGAGATAATGGTATCGGTGAGTGGGGAAGACGTCTGAGCTTGAAGCTCGTCTATGAAGGCCTTATCAATTTTTAACACATCAATAGGTAAATCGCGTAGATAAGCGAGTGACGAATAGCCAGTACCAAAATCATCTAACGCAACTTTAATTCCATTCTTATTGAGATAAATCAGTTTGGTTTTGGCATCTTCCACATCGCGCAATACCGCAGTTTCAGTCAACTCTAGCATTATGCTTTGCGGGTTAATGTTCCACTGTTGGATTTTAGCCAAAATGTACTCTGCAAAATTAGGCAAAGCGAACTGCCACGCAGAAATATTGATAGAAAGGTGTTGAATATTGTCTCTATGAGTGTGCTCGATGCTTGCAAGGAATCTTAAAGATTCATCAAGCACCCACTCTCCTATTGGGTGTATTAGCCCCGTTTCTTCCGCTAACGGGATAAAGTCGGCAGGGGATACAAAACCCAATTCAGGATCATGCCAACGCAGTAGTGCTTCCGCGCCGTACACTTGTTGGCTGGAGGTAACCTGAGGTTGATAGTAGAGCGACAGTCGATTCGCGCCGATGGCTTTTTTTAGTGCAGACTGAATGTTTAACTTTTCTATCGCCGCGGTTTGCATTTCTGGCTTGTACATAACACTGCAGTTACGCCCGCTGTTCTTGGCTTTGTATAACGCAAGCTCAGTAAAGCGCATCATATCGAGAACGGTTGATGATTCAGCCACAACTTGCGCCACGCCAATGCTTAGATTGATATCAATAAGATGGTCACCCATCACGATTGGCTCGTCAAAAACATCCAGAAGCTGTTTATCGAATTGACCGTCATAGGCGTCTGAGACTATGAGAAACTCATCACCTCCGACTCGCGCAACGAATTGATTTGGTGAAATAAATTCACTCAGTTTGCGGCCAATCACACGAAGTAAGTCATCGCCAATGTCGTGACCAAGTGCATCATTGATGGTCTTGAAATGGTCTAAGTCGAGGAAATAGAGACAGATTGTATCCTTAGCGTGTCTGGGATTATCTATTTTATTTTGTAAATATTCATAGGCTTGGGCTCTATTGGGCAAGCGCGTCAAATAGTCCTCATAGGCCATAGATCTCACTTTACGTAATGCGATATCACGCTGGATTTCAGCGCTGGCACGTGCGGAAAAGATTTCTACGATATGTTTGATTTGTTTAGATGTTTTCCTTGGTTTGGTATCGAGCACGACAAACAAGCCGATCGGAGTGTCATGATCGTTGAGAATCGGTGCGCCGATATAGCTTTGGATATGCATATCTTCAAGCAGATGATCGGACGGAAACAGGGCTTGCACGCCTTCGGGGAACTGACAGATCTCATTGGCCATCACATTTTCACATGGCGTATCTTTGAGTGAATACGAGAAGTTGTCCGCTACGACACCATTGACACACACCGCTTTGGTGGAAATGGTTTCCTTATCTTGACTAAGTAGGCCAATAAAACAGTACTTTGCACCAATAATATCGGAT
Source organism: Vibrio galatheae (assembly GCF_000967545.1). Classification (GTDB taxonomy): domain Bacteria; phylum Pseudomonadota; class Gammaproteobacteria; order Enterobacterales; family Vibrionaceae; genus Vibrio; species Vibrio galatheae. Next base: position 52,894 of record NZ_JXXV01000004.1, read on the forward strand.
AGATGTGTGACGAGCTGTTGATAAAAATGGTGGCCTGATTCGTAGGTAACGCCTTTTGCTATCGCTTCTAACGAAGCCTGATATTTTACGACTAATCGGTTTTGTGCTCGTAAGTCTTTTTGCAGTAAAAAGCTCATAAAAATAATGAAGGCAGTAAACACAAAACCAACCACATAGACACTTTCTAGCTCACCGCGGTCGATCTGTGAGCCCATATAACCAGCGATGACAATCAGCAGGGCAAATATGCCAAAGCCAATAGTAAAACTGTCTAGCTTGGCTTTTAAGAAGTGGAATAACGAGTAAAACACCCATCCAAGGTAGACATAGGTAAAACCATGAAATATATACCCTAAAGGTGAAGGCTCTGCACGGATGAGCGAAGCATTAAAACCCAGCACGTCAAAATGATGTAGATAGGCGGGTTCAACGAATCGAACCGAGTAGTCTGATATGAGGTTTAGTACTAAAACGAGTAAAGAGTAGCCGCAGATAAAGTAGTACAGTTTTCGGTTTGGTCGCTGAGTATAGCTGGAAACAACGGCAAAGAAAGCGACGTAGAGAAAGCACAAAGCACTTACTTGTAGTTTTATCATCACAACGGAGTGAGCAAGGTTTGTGCTACTGAAATAGAGATATGAGAATAGTTGATAGAAGAATATGCTTAACGCTAAAAACGAACATGAAAAATAGAGCGTTCGTCTGCTTTGGGAAAAGGCGATAGCGAAAAAATGGAAGCTAGCAAAAATGAGAACGCCACAACTTAGCCAGAAAGCCGACTCAACTATCAAAATATGACCTTTATTTCAGTGAGAGCGATAACCTACATTCTAATACAAGATTAGATATTTTTCGTGAGACGTGTCCAAGAGGTTGCGCATAGGTTTATAAAATGTTGTCAATTTGCGGCGCAAAACGATTTAAAGCGAATTATCAGTGAATTGCTTTATGGACAGGTCAATGTATAGGGAGTGTATAAAAGGAGATTTACATAATGTGTGGCAACACGTTAAGCCAGCTAAAGGGGAAATCAGAGCACATTAACGTATGGAATCGTAAGTAAGCAAAAAGAGAGCCGAAGCTCTCTTTTCTAGGTGTAATGGTCGGACTGACAAGATTTGAACTTGCGACCCCCGACACCCCATGACGGTGCGCTACCAAGCTGCGCTACAGTCCGATGCCTGTTAATTTAATCGTAAATCATCGGCAGGTCAATGCAATAACACTATGATTTAGTTACTTTTTGCATAAAATCGTTGCAATTCAGTTAAACCTTGCATCAACACAGGAAGCGTTGGGTTCTCATCTTTCAGGCGTTGATAGTTAGCGTCGTACAATTTGTAGTTACCAAATTTATCAATCACTGTCGTGTCTTTGGTGGTAATCAATGCCAGTTCACGAGAATCACCAGCCAAAATCCAGCGACGTTTACGTTCATCAAATAGATTTCGACCACTGCTAAAGTCTGTCGGATTAGACGAGACGCCGAGTAAATCTTGCATGAGCGTGACCGACATATCTAAGTGACTGGTTCTATGCTGGTATTCTGCGGCCAATTTACCAGGCCAGTGAATAACCATAGGTACTTTTAGCTGATACTGGCTGTAGTTTGTGTTTGAGCCCCAACTGTTTGTTTGAGTTTCGTTGAACTCTGTTGCATGGTTGGAGGTGATAACAATCACTGTTGAACTGTCGAGCCCTAGCTCTGTCACTTGTTGCAGCAGTTGGTTGAGCTCAGTATCGGCTTGAGCGACCGATTTTTGGTAGCCCGATTTGAGCTTTTCTTCTGTTGAACGTTGTTTATTGCCTTGATTGAAACTACTAAAGTTATCGACTGTCGTGAGTTCGACATAGCTAAACCAAGGTTTTTTGCTCTGTTGCTTAACCCATTCACTCCAAGCTTCAATCGCTTGATGATCAGCCGATTTAGCATCATTGAAGGCAATGCCGTTGAAATTCATACCACGGAACACCGTTTCACCGTATAAAGGCTCATCGAAGTTATCAGCGCTGAATAAGCCAAACTGGTACTGTTTGTCGAGCAACGTATCAATGATAATTGGCTTAGAACCTTGAGTTTTGATACTGCTTGCGTAACTACTTGGTAAACCATAGAACAGACCAAAAATACCAAACGAGTCGTTGCTTGAGCTGTAATGATTAGTGAAATTTAAGTTATCTTGAGCAAAGGCATAGGTAGCGGGCATCGTTTGCTCGGTCAGCATATCTGCTCTGAGATTGTTGACACTGACAACTAAAATATTCAGTGAGTTAGCACGGCGGTTAAATTCAATTTTTTCCAGTGGATAACGCACTAGTTCTGTGCTGTCTTGGCTCTGTTCTAAGCGCTTAAGGTACTCATCGCGATCCAGTAATCCGTGTCTTTCCATAAATGACTTAGCCGTCATTGGATAAGATAATGGGAAGTTTGCGCGCTGAGCCGTAATTGAGTTGTAGAAATAAGCATCCGCCCAGACGTAAATCAGATGGCTAGCAATAAAACTGACGAAAAACAGCGCCGCTAATGGTCGGCCAACATGTTTGTGAGAGAGTTTGCGTTGTTTGCGCCATACCCACTCTGATAGAGCCAGTTGCAGCAAGAAGATCAACGGTAAAACAATAAATAGATGTTGTAGGTCAACGGTGATCGCAGAGCTTTCATCACTGAACAGTACCTCCCATACGACGGGAGTCAGGTGTAAATTAATGGTCTGATAGGCCTGAGTATCGACTAAGAGAATCGTCAGACCAAGGGTAGCAAAACAGACCGCCACCAACCGGAACAGTTTTCGTGACGGTATGATAAAGGTGAGAGGAAAGAGAACTAACAGGTATAACGCGAATACCAAAAAGCCAAAATGACCAACCCAAGAGATCATCAAATAGAATTGACCAAGTAGCGTTTCCGGCCACGGTGACTGAGAGATATAACGGGTTCCGATCAGCATTGCCGCGATGATGTTGAAAAAGGCAAACCAATGCCCCCATCCCACTAAACGCGATACGCGTTCGCCGTATGTGTTTCCGTTATCGACCATGTATGTGTTCTATGTCCGTTATTATTCTTAATGTTTTTTGTCTTCAACTGAAGAAACAAGCGCTTCTGCAAATTTTTCAGCAATTGCTTTGCGTTGTGAAGCGGCAACGTCTTGATTTAAGACATTGGTTGCGATATTTCCAGCAATCATTAACGCAAGCTCCGGGCCAGCAGAATGTTTTTCAAGTACTGCAGCTACTTCTGCAAGAATTTGTTCTACTTTTGCGTCGCTGTATTTAGATGTAATCGGCATAAAGACTCTAATGATGATAGTAAAGCGGCTTATGATAACCTACAATGCCACGCAACTGAAACCTACGCAGTGATAAATTTCATCATGAGCCTTCATCTATCAAACGTTATCCTACATCAATTACAGAAAAACGATGCAGATGAACTAGTTGTTAATTTCCGTTCTGAGTCTCTATCTAACGACACTTCGACCGAAAACCTAGTTGCCGAGCTTCATCGTGTGTTCAACTCAAAAGCTGGTAAAGGCTTTGGTTCTTTTACATCAGACAGTGAATTTCACAACTGGTTGCAAGAGTTGCGTCAGGGAAATCAAAACTTTTATGATTTTTCGCAGTTAAGTGCCAATCGTCTCAAAGATGAGCTATCCAAATACCCCTTTGCTGACGAAGGTATTTTGGTGATTGCTGAGTATCAATCGCTTGCGACGGACTATTTATTTGTGGCAATTGTCCCGTCAAACCAGAGCCTCAAAGTGACAGAAGGTCTCGACATTAGCGCAACCGACTATTTAGATCTGAGTAAAATGGATATTGCCGCGCGTATCGATTTGACCAGCTTTGAAACCGATAAAGATTCCAACCGTTATCTCGCTTACATTAAAGGTCGAGTTGGGCGTAAAGTGGCGGACTTTTTCCTCGATTTTCTGCAAGCAGAAGTGGGCTTAGATACTAAAGTACAAAACCAAGTCCTGATGCAGGCGGTTGAAGACTTTTGTGCGGACTCTAAACTCGAAAAAGAAGAAGCGATCAGTTACAAAAAACAAGTGGCTGACTATTGTAATGAGCAGATTAAGTCTGGTGATGAAGTTCAAGTTCGCGAGTTGTCAGGGGAGTTGCCACCTTCTCACGATGGAACGAGCTTTCTCGATTACACGCAAGAACAAGGTTACCAATTGGAAGAGAGCTTCCCGGGTGATCGCGCTGCAGTGCGTAAGTTGACTAAGTATGTCGGTGCCGGCGGTGGTCTCAATGTTAGCTTTGATAGTTTGCTGCTGGGCGAGCGTATTTTTTACGATCCAGAGACAGACACGTTAACTATCAAGGGAACACCACCGAATCTTCGCGATCAGTTAACCAGAAACAAATAGTCACTCAAATATCGGATAAACTGCAACATTTTTGCAGTTTATCCTCCCTTTCTGTTTGATAGTGTATATGCTTGTAATACTAGGAATTTATCAACAGGTAAGGGCATGTACGGCAAAACGCTGAAACTTGGATTGGCATTGTTTGCGATATGGTCAGTGAGTATCGCAGCAATCACCCTCAGCTACCGTTCAACAGAAGCAACCAAAGAGCATATATATGAGTTAGGTAGCAGTGTCGACGCGCTACGCGATTCATTCTTTTTCAAAGCTTCATATCATACTCAAATGAGTGATTCTCAGGCACTGAAACTCCAGCTTATCTATGCGCTTCGCCTGCAACTTGAAGCTGACTACCCACATCATTGGCTAATGCCAGACATCCACCGTTTACTTTTTACTACAGACCGTTTTATTGAACTGTCGCAAGTCTACCTCGATAACAACTTAGATTTACTTAGCCTTGTGCAACATATAGGTGCGATGCGACAGCGTTATCAGGATCTGGCGGTCAACTCACTTTATCTTCGTTTAAGTTCCAATGTGTTAGAAGCGGTATTTGGCAACAGCAGCACCAGTCCACAGGTCTATCGAGATCTGGACAATGTCTATTCCCAATCAAATGAACTGCTTGAAAAAGAACGACGTGATTTGCAACAAACTCTTGCTCAAGTCTCTGCGGTATTAGGTGGATACGCACAAGGGCGATACATCGTTGATAAACTACAAAATCACAATGTCTATGAGCAAATAGATGTGCTAAGAGGGGAGTTTGACCAGCTACTGATACGTCATAATATCGCAGCTCTAATTGTGACTCTGTTTGCCCTTAGCGGCTTTGTGCTGCTGCTTTATTCCGCGAGTAGACGCGATCTTGTCTCACCACAAAATCAATCCGAGCCTACAGCCGACAGTCCAGCACCCGAAGGGGAACCTGTGCAGCATGAGGAACATCCTAAAGTAACAGAAGAGCTTGAGGTGGTACCGGAAAACAATCCGGAGCAAGAGGCAGCGACTGAGGTAGAGAGCGAAGTGACGGAAATTGACTTTGACAAGATGCTGGAGTCGTTAAATAACGATATGGAATCGGTATGTATGTTGCTTGCAGTGTTTATAGAAGATCATACCGGAGACGCAGATAAAATCGGGCAACTCATCGAACATTCGCCAGAAGACGCCCAACGCAAGGCCCACAGTTTGAAAGGCGTTGGAGGCAACCTAGCCGCCAGCAAACTTAGGGCAGCAGCGACCAAGGTGGAAATTGCGATTAAAGAGACCAATAGTGTCGATGCAGAGCTACTTGATGAGTTGAAGATACATTTAGCACGCGCAATAGAGGAAGCTAAAGTCTTTTTAAATGAGCACAATAGCATAGAAAGCCACTAATAGTGGTGATGTCAGTGATGCGTCTTGTACCGTTAATGGCAAACAAGCGCCTTTATGCAGACGCTTCTTGGTTGGCTTAGAGTGAAGCTGTTTGCCTAGTCAGTTCAGCTTCGTTGTCCATTGACTCGTTACTCGTGATTGGTTCGCATTTGTCTACAAACCAACCTAGATAAGAAGTCACTATGGTCACTATGATACAAACGAAGCTCAGCCACATAAATGGCGCGTACGAGAGCGTTGCTACACCAAGAATGCTGGCCATATAGATACCGTTGTCACTCCAAGGCACCATACCTGAAGTTAATGTCCCGCCAAATTCAGCATTGCGCGATAAGTTCTTACGTTGATAGCCTAAACGATCATAGTTCTTAGCGCATATTTTCGGCGTTAAGATCAAAGATACGTACATCGCGGAGCCAAATACATTGCCCATAAAGGCCGTGCCGATAGTGCTGGTTGCCAGAGATCCAGCACTTTGGACACGACGTTCAAATAATTTGGCAATAGTCTCTAAAACTCCCACTTTATCCAGTAAGCCACCGAAACCGAGACCGAAGACGATGACTGCTACTGAGCCGAGCATCGACGACATACCTCCTCTGTTAAGAATTGAATCGATAAAGTTAACCCCAGACTCGATTTCAAACGGCGCCCAAGCGGTATTGAATGCTTGTAGAAAGTTGATGTCCTGAATCATTACTGCCCATACCACACCGAGCAAAGAACCAAAACTGATCACAGGAAAAGAAGGCATTCGCATCGCAAGAAGGGCAAGCACTATGATGACAGGTACAAATGAGTACGGTGTGATGTAAAACTGCTCTTCCATGGCTTGGATGACGGATTGAACCTGAGTCATATCGACGTTACCCGCATAATGGAAACCAAATCCGGTGAACATGATGCCAGTAATGACGTAACTAATTAAAGCAATAGGTAGCATGCCTTTGATGTGTTCGACCACTTCAACATTCGACATCGATGAGGCCAAAATCACCGAATCTGACAAAGGGGACATTTTATCGCCAAAGTAACAGCCCGACAGCACTGCACCTGCTGTAATAGGCGCGGGGACACCTAAACCCTGACCGATCCCCATCATTGCAATGCCAGCGGTACCCGCTGCGCCCCAAGAAGTACCTGTCGCAAGCGCGGTGAGAGAGCAGATGATCATGGTGGCTAAAAGAAAAATCGAAGGATGGATGGCTTTTAGCCCATAGTAGATGATTGTTGGCACGATGCCACCAGAGATCCAAGTACCAACGAGTGCGCCTACCGCCAGTAAAATCAGCACCGCGGCCAAACCATTTGATATGCCATTGAGGGCGGCGGCCTCTAAATCTTTATATTGGTGGCCTAGGCGGATACCAAGCACCATGATGATAAACCAACCTATGTATAAGGCGAGTTGAATCGGCAAGTCGAGTTTGGCGGTAAATGAAAATGCCATTAACAAGAATAAACCAAGGGAGACGGCAACCTGCGCTAAGTTAGGTAAGCGGGGAGTATGTTGTGTCATACGGGGCCTCTTTATTTTTATTTATTAACACAAACAGTGGTACGGACCGTTTGCCAAGGAGGATAAATCCCATATTTGGGAGGTCGTGTACTGTACATTATTTGGATTAATATTTCGATTATTTGTCATTTTGTATTCGTTATAACTATTTATTGGTTTGTTTTTGGTTAAATATTTTTACTAAGTTAGGGTGATGTTGTCTGGTGTATAACGAGATGTGATGTTTGTGTGGCACGTTGTTATTGTCGTTGCTTTACTGTGGATGTTTTGTGTTTGCCAAAATAACAACGGGTGAAAAATGATACAAAACAGGGCTTTTAAGCGAAATTGGCAAAACTCGAGATAAAAGTTACACATTTGACGTAATTTTCACTTGAGATTTTGCTGTGAAAATTGAATATTGATGTATTCCCTTTTTTAAAATTGAATACACGGAGAGTTGAGAATGAGAGTAGGTTTAGTCGGTTGGCGTGGCATGGTTGGTTCTGTATTAATGCAGCGTATGGTTGAAGAGAAAGACTTTGACCTCATTGAACCGGTATTTTACAGCACGTCTCAGGTCGGTATTCCGGCGCCAAACTTAGGCAAAGATGCAGGTATGCTACAAGATGCTTTCGACATTGAAAGCTTAAAGCAGTTGGATGCTGTCATTACCTGTCAAGGTGGTAGCTACACGGAAAAGGTTTATCCGGCGTTACGTCAAGCAGGTTGGAAAGGTTACTGGATTGACGCTGCTTCAACTCTGCGTATGGCTCAAGATTCGATTATCACGCTAGACCCAGTTAACTTAAGTCAAATTCAGCAAGGTATTCACGCTGGAACCAACACGTTTGTTGGCGGTAACTGTACGGTCAGCTTAATGCTTATGGGCTTGGGCGGCCTATTTGAGAAAGGTCTGGTGGAGTGGACCAGCGCAATGACTTACCAAGCCGCATCAGGTGCAGGCGCGCAAAATATGCGTGAGCTGATTTCTCAGATGGGCGTCATTAATGACTCAGTGAGTTCAGAACTTGCAAATCCTTCAAGCTCGATCTTAGATATCGATAAAAAAGTCGCTGATACCATGCGTAGCGGTTCTTTCCCTACTGATAAATTTGGTGTTCCTCTGGCGGGATCGTTGATCCCGTGGATTGATGTTAAGCGTGACAACGGCCAAAGCAAAGAAGAGTGGAAAGCAGGCGTTGAAGCGAATAAGATCCTTGGCTTCCAGGATGCTCCAGTGCCAATTGATGGTACGTGTGTGCGTATTGGCGCAATGCGTTGTCACTCACAAGCATTGACCATCAAACTAAAACAAAATGTGCCGATGGATGAGATCGAAGAGATGATCGCGACTCACAATGATTGGGTTAAAGTCATTCCAAACGACCGTGATATTACGGCTCAAGAACTGACGCCAGCTAAAGTAACGGGGACGCTTTCGGTTCCAGTTGGCCGTCTACGTAAGATGGCAATGGGAGATGATTTCCTCAATGCATTTACCGTGGGTGACCAATTACTGTGGGGTGCTGCAGAGCCACTACGTCGTACGCTGCGTATTATCCTTGCTGAAAAATAGTAATTATCTCCATGAAAAAGCGCCCTTTGGCGCTTTTTTTATTGCTTGAGCAAACAAAGACTCGAGCGGTTTATCGTTCTACCTCTGGTACAAGAAGCGCTCGAAATTGGCACTTAAATCGTCGCTATTAAATACCGAACCTGTTTTACCTTGTAGCAGTATACTTCTCGCCACGGTATACATATCTGGCGAAAGCGGAATATAGCCTGATTTGGTGACACTATGACTGATGTTGTTCTGCTTGAGATAGAGACTCAGAAAGCGCCTTAGAGATTCACGATTTTCTAAAGAGTGTTTATTGACATAAATGAACAAAGGACGAGATAGAGCGCTGTAACGACCATCGGTGACATTTTTTACACTGGGTAACACCGCATCACTATCGCCATCTGCAATCGCTACGGCTTTGAGCTTGTTCTGGTTTTTGGTGTAGTAGGCAAAGCCTAGAAAAGCGAGCGCATTCTGATCAGCCGCCACTTCCGCTACCATAGCCGTATCATCTTCATTTTCCATATAGTCTCTCCTGCTAGCTGCCTTATCAAGCACGACATTGACAAAATAATCGTATGTCCCTGAATCAGGGCCAGGGCCGTGAAGTTTTAATGTATAGGGCGGATAAGCGTGATTGACTTTGTCCCAACTGGTGATCTGTTGTTCAGAGCTTGAGCGCCAGATTAAATTGAGCTCCTCAAGTGACAATGCATCGAGCCAGCTATTCTGTTTATTGACTACCACAGTGATGGCATCCAGCGCCACTGGGAGTTCAAGAAACTCGATACCATTGGCTTTGCACAGCGACTTTTCACTCTCTTTGATCGGGCGGGATGCATTAGAAATGTCTGTGCGGCCACGACAAAACTTTCGAAATCCCCCCCCAGTTCCTGTGATGCCTACCACCACTTGCGTCTGGGTGCCTTCGGCGAGCATAAACTGTTGTGCGACTTGATGAGTGATGGGGTAAACCGTGCTAGAACCCTCGATCTTGATTAAATCTTTTGCTCCTGCGTTACAAGAGGCAGAAGCAATCATTAACCAAGCTAGTCCATGAGCTAGAGTTTGAGAGAATTTGAGCATGTTGGCCGCAGTAAAATGGATTCGTCATCGATGATTAGGCACAGAAAACTAATGCATCTCTGTTATCTGAGCAACCAGCTCAGGATAAATTTCATCAAATCTTAATAACTAGAATGAATCAGCAACAGATTCATATTGTTGACACAATTACTGAATATCCTCCTTGCTCTTAAATTCAATGAACACTTTGTCAGCTATTTGACCAACTTATTTTTTATGAAGCGCAAGTTCCTTTTCACCTCCATACTCGCCACATTAGTTATCGCCATCACCTCGGTCTTGGTCTCTCAATCTACTCATCTTCTGGTTAAGAAATCACCGCTTGCTGAGGCAGCGGCAGAAATCAAAGTTAACGGTACGCTCGCGTATCTGTGGTTCGATGAAATTATGTCAGGTGATACTGCGCAATCAATTCAAGAAGTTTGGTACTACTTAGAAATAGCAGATTGGCATGTTGTTGCCCTGCTAGAAGGCGGCGAAAGTATTATGGGCAGCTACCAGCCAGTGCAAGACCCAGAGATAAGAAAACGCCTTATTGCGTTACGTGAAATGTTGGCTGAATTTCGCGTCAATGCTGAAGCTAATTACCAATATGTACTTTCCGATCGCGCACTAGCAGTCAACTCAGTGCGTCGTGATGAGCAGTTTTTAGAATTTGCCAGTAAAGCTGATGAAATCCAACGCGTTATTAAGGCGAGCTATGAGGCTGGGATCAAGAGCTACACCAACACCAGTATCTCTCTGATCATTGCGGTCATCGTGATTGCCGCGTATTCGATCCGTTTGCAGCACAAGCATGAGAAAAGTCGTGACTCATTGCTCAAATCGCTCACTGATGCCAAGAATGATATCGAAGAGAAAAACACCCAACTGCACAACCAAGCTTATTTTGACTCGTTAACTGATTTGCCAAACCGTAGTTTATTTTTGGATCGACTCAATCAATCGATATTAAACGCTGAGCGCTCGAAAAAGTCTTTTGCGCTGTTATTTATTGATCTTGACCACTTTAAAGATATTAACGACCAATATGGTCATGACATTGGCGATCAGCTACTTAAACAGGTAGCAAAACGTATCAATCAGTGCATTCGTGTCACGGATTTGTCAGCGCGGTTTAGTGGTGACGAATTTGTGGTGGTACTTGGTCATTTAAATGATGTCAGCAGTGCCATCAGCGTTGCCAATAAAATTGCCTCTAAGCTGACTCACTCTCTATCGCAGCCTTTTCAGTTAAATAATGTCAGTGCTTACGTTTCCGCCAGTATTGGTATTTCTATCTATCCTGAAGACAGCGCAACACAAGATACCTTGATTCGTTATGCCGATAACGCCATGTATCATGCCAAAGCGATGGGTAAGAATAACTTCCAATTTTATTCTAAAGAGCTCAACCGTATTGCGATGTCGCAAAAGCAAACAGAAAATGAACTGGCGATTGCGATAGAGCGTGATGAGTTCGAGTTGCATTATTTACCTAAATGGAACCTCCAAACGGAGCAAATTGAAGGCGTCGAGGCTTTGGTTCGTTGGAATAATCCACACAAAGGCTTGCTCTACCCCAATGATTTTATCCCAGTGGCAGAGTCGACAGGCCAGATCCGTTTGCTTGATTTGTTAATTGCCCGCAAAGCGCTCGCGCAGCAGAAGAGATGGATAGAGCAAGGAGTAGAGTTGGGGATTGTCGGGATCAATATCTCTGCCAGCAGTCTTAAACATCCAGACTTTTTTGCTCGTCTCAAGCAGATTATTGTCCAGTCGGGTGTCGCGAGCAACAAGCTGGAAATTGAGATCACCGAAACCGTGATGGTTGAGAACATCGAAGTCGCTCAGGTGATTTTTTCTGAGTTGAAGCACCTGGGTGTGCGCATCGCCCTCGACGATTTTGGCACGGGTTTCTCTTCACTCTCATATCTCAAAGACTTTGACTTTCAAACCATCAAAATCGATCGCAGTTTTGTGATGGATTACGCTACAAACAACACCTCCTCGGTGCTGCTAAAGTCGATTATTCAATTGGGTAGAGAGCTCGGAGTTTCTGTGGTTGCCGAAGGGGTAGAAACACAACAGCACCAGCAAGACCTGTTGGCAATGGGCTGTACGATTGGTCAGGGTTTCTATCTGAGCAAACCTTTGCCAGCGAGTGCCTTAGTCGAGCAGTTATTTCCGAGATCTGCAGATAGCAATGTTGTGCGGCTGCATCTCGCTACTTAGAACGGCCTTGTTCATCAACCGAGACAACACGCTTATCGGGGTCGGCTAACTGGCTACCGCAGTGTTTACAAAATAGTGCATCGGATTCGTGCCCTGAGCGGGAACAGTTTGGGCACTTAACCAGAGATTTGTGTGAGTTCATCTCTTGATGCAACTCCGCGGTAATAATTCCGGTCGGTACGGCTAGAATCGAATAACCCAACAACATGGTTATCGCGGCGATACCTTTGCCGAGGGCCGTTTGTGGAACGAGATCGCCATAGCCGACAGTGGTAATGGTTACAATGGCCCAGTAAATACTTTGCGGAATGCTGGTAAAGCCGTTTTTAGGCCCTTCTATCACGTAGATCAGTGCGCCAAATATCGTCACTAATATGGCTACGGTGCTAAAGAAAATGAAGATTTTTCTTCTTGCCATCAGCAAAGAGCGCAGCAGCAGGTTGGAATCTTGCAGGTAGCGAACCAGTTTCAGAATGCGGAAAATTCGCATGATTCGCAGGGCTCGGATGACACCCATAAACGTCGCAGCAGGAAAGAAAAAGGCGAGGTAAGTAGGCAGTATCGCCAGCAAGTCAATTACGCCATAAAAGCTTTTCGCGTAAGCCGTGGGCTTGGGCGAGCAATAAAGCCGTAGAAGGTACTCAATCGTGAATAGGGCGGTGAAGGTATATTCTAAGTATCGGAGCTGAATACCCCAATTGGCGTTGACGGAAGGAACTGACTCGAAAACCAATACTGCCAGCGATGCCAATATTGCCGCGATAAGGGTAATGTCGAATGCGCGTCCAGCTTTGGTATGAGTACCAAAGATCACTATGTAGAGATGATGCTGTAAAGAATGTCTAGTCATGATAGAGCGAAATGGTAACGGGTCACTCTATCATACTCGATAATTTACATTAGGCTAACCCGGGAAATAGGTTACGCAGACCATTGGCGATGAACTCGATGCCCAGAGCCCCAAGAATCAAACCCATAATACGTGTGATCACGTTAATCCCCGTCTGGCCTAAGAAGCGTACGATCAACGGAGCGGAGCGGAATAGTAACCAAGTACACAGTGCAAACACGACAATCGTAGCTATGATGCCAACGGTATCAAATGCACCAGGGTAGCGTGAACCATAAACTATGGTAGAGCTGATCGCACCTGGTCCTGCCATCAAAGGCATGGCTAATGGCACCACACCAATTTGCTCACGGCTAACATATTCAGATCGTTCCTGCTTGTTTTGTTTATCTTCACCCAACTTACCGCTCATCATCGAAAAAGCAATACTCAGAAGTAGCAATCCGCCTGCCACACGAAACGAATCGAGTGAGATGCTAAACATATCAAGTAGCATCTGGCCCGCTAAAAGCGAAACAACCAAGATTATTGCCACGGCTAAGTTCGCTGTGATAGCGGTTTTGTTCTTTTCTTCTTGGGTCATATGACCGGTCAAAGAAACGAACACAGGCATAATGCCGACAGGGTTAACTGCAGCAACTAAGCCGAGAAAAAACTGCAAAAATATCGCGATTTCGAACGAATGCATTCGGTTTGCCTACACTATGTCAATAGGGTTGAAATTACATGCGAAATATAGTCGAAATTTTACCCTTGAACGAATGAAAAAAACTAAAGTCAAATCAAGTTCATTACTGAGAAAATCTTATTATTGAACAATACGTAAATATTAATGACACAGTTTGTTACGTAGAATACAGGTGAAGATTTGCGCATTAACATAAACGTTAACATTCGCACATTTTAAATAGAAATTGAGAGTAACTATAGAGAGAAACATCGCTTCGCATATACTCTTAGTAGCACAAATTTTATGGATTACATGTAAGTGTGTGGTCAAGAAATGAAACTTTTTTACACAATAAGGTTATTCGTCAAATTAATTGGTTTATTTTTATTAAAAAATATCAATTATGTTTTGTGACTTAAGTTTAATAAATTCATGTGGTTACAAAGGATTTTGAGATTGCAGTACCACTTAGTAGGTAAATAGTTTTTCAGAACTGATCTGGGTCAATTTTTTTCACAACCTGAAATAATATACTCAGTCCTGAAAGCAATTTACTAAGATCTCTGCTTCAACATTCACAGTGACCTTACTAAAAAGTTTTTAATATTTATTTAGGAGATTCACTATGCCTGTAACGAATATGGCTGAACTAGATGCAATGGTAGCTCGCGTTAAAGCGGCTCAAGCAGAGTTTGCTACTTTCTCTCAAGAGAAAGTTGACGCAATCTTCCGTGCAGCGTCTCTAGCAGCTAACCACGCTCGTATCCCACTAGCACAGCAAGCGGTTGCAGAGTCTGGCATGGGTATTGTTGAAGATAAGGTTATCAAAAACCACTTTGCTTCAGAATTTATCTACAACAAATACAAGGACGAAAAAACCTGTGGCATCCTAGAAGAGGATGACAACCTAGGTACTATGACTATCGCAGAGCCTGTAGGTATCATCTGTGGTATCGTCCCAACAACTAACCCAACTTCTACTGCGATTTTCAAATCTCTAATTTCTCTAAAAACTCGTAACGGCATCATTTTCTCGCCACACCCACGTGCGAAGAACTCAACTAACGATGCAGCGAAACTGGTTCTAGATGCAGCAGTAGCAGCAGGTGCTCCAAAAGACATCATCGGTTGGATCGACCAACCATCTGTTGAACTTTCTAACGCGCTTATGAAGCACGACGACATCGCTCTTATCCTCGCAACTGGCGGTCCAGGCATGGTTAAAGCTGCTTACTCTTCTGGTAAGCCAGCAATCGGTGTAGGTGCAGGTAACGTTCCTGTGGTTATTGATGAAACTGCTGACATCAAACGTGCAGTTGCGTCTATCCTAATGTCTAAAACATTCGATAACGGCGTAGTATGTGCTTCTGAGCAAGCCGCTATCGTTGTTGACTCTGTATACGATGAAGTTAAAGAGCGTTTCGCATCTCACAAAGCTTACGTTCTAAACAAAGCAGAAGCTGAGAAAGTACGTAAAGTACTGCTTATCGAAGGTGCACTAAACGCGAAAATCGTAGGTCAACCAGCTGCAGCTATCGCTGAAATGGCAGGTGTTAAAGTACCAGCGGACACTAAAGTGCTTGTTGGTGAAGGTCTAGGTAAAGTTTCTTACGACGACGCATTTGCTCACGAGAAACTATCTCCAACTCTAGGTCTATTCCGTGCTGACGACTTCGAAGATGCAGTCGCTCAAGCGGTAACTATGGTTGAAATTGGTGGTATCGGCCACACATCTGGTCTTTACACTAACCAAGATGTTAACGCAGACCGCATTCGTTACTTCGGTGACAAGCTTAAAACAGCTCGTATCCTAATTAACATTCCGACTACTCACGGTGGTATCGGTGACTTGTACAACTTCAACGTTGCACCTTCTCTAACGCTAGGTTGTGGTTCTTGGGGTGGTAACTCTATCTCTGAGAACGTAGGTCCTAAACACCTTATCAACAAGAAAACTGTAGCGAAGCGAGCTGAAAACATGTTGTGGCATAAACTACCTAAGTCAATCTACTTCCGTCGCGGTAGCCTTCCAATTGCTCTTGGCGACCTAGAAGGTAAGAAACGTGCATTCCTAGTAACTGACCGTTTCCTATTTAACAACGGTTACGCAGATGAAGTAGTAAGCCTACTGAAAGCTCAAGGTATGGAAGTGCAAACATTCTTTGATGTAGAAGCGGATCCAACTCTATCTGTTGTAGAGAAAGGCGCTGAAGCAATGAAGAGCTTCCAACCAGACGTAATCCTAGCGCTAGGTGGTGGTTCACCAATGGATGCGGCTAAGATCATGTGGGTAATGTACGAGCACCCAGATACACACTTTGCTGAACTAGCAATGCGCTTTATGGACATTCGTAAACGTATCTACAAGTTCCCTAAAATGGGCCAAAAAGCTGAGCTTGTTTGTATCACTACTACTTCAGGTACGGGTTCAGAAGTTACACCATTCGCGGTTGTTACTGATGACAAGACTGGCGCTAAGTACCCACTAGCGGACTACGAAATCACGCCAAACATGGCTATCGTTGATGCTAACCTAGTAATGAACATGCCTAAGTCTCTAACAGCGTTCGGTGGTTACGATGCCGTGACCCACGCTCTAGAAGCTTACGTATCAGTTCTAGCGAACGAATACTCTGACGGTCAGGCTCTACAAGCACTTAAGATGCTTAAAGAGTACCTACCATCAAGCTACGCAAACGGTGCAAATGACCCAATCGCTCGTGAGAAAGTACACAACGCTGCAACTATCGCAGGTGTTGCATTCGCAAACGCATTCCTAGGTGTTTGTCACTCAATGGCGCACAAGATTGGTGCTGAGTTCCACTTGCCACACGGCCTTGCGAACGCACTACTAATCTCTAACGTGGTACGTTACAACGCGAACGACAACCCAACTAAACAGACTGCGTTCTCTCAATACGACCGTCCACAAGCACGTCGTCGTTACGCTGAAGTAGCTGACCACCTAGGCCTAAGCCAAGCTGGTGACCGTACAGCTCAGAAGATTGAACGTCTACTAGCATGGTTGGATGAGCTAAAAGTGAACCTAGACATTCCAATGTCTATCCAAGCAGCAGGTGTTGCTGAGTCTGATTTCGTAGCGAAACTAGATGAGCTAGCGGTAGAAGCGTTCGATGACCAATGTACTGGTGCGAACCCACGTTACCCTCTAATCAGCGAGCTGAAAGAAGTGCTACTTGCTTCTTACTACGGTAAAGCATTCGTTGAAGGTGAAACTTTCGAAGGTACGACTGTTATTAAGAAGAAAGCAGACCAAGAAGCGCCAAAAGCAAAAAAAGCTAAAGCTGAAGCGTAATATAGTTGAGCTAGAGATAGGTTTTCGCTAGCACGAAACCTACTAATCGGGAAAAGAACAAGCCTCAGTCGTATGACTGGGGCTTTTTTTCATTGCGCGTAAGTTAGGTTAAAGCAGATAAAAGAAAACCCTCGAATGAGGGTTTTCAGAGCGTATTATTTTTCGTCATCCGGCAGCTTAACGTTGAGCTCCAACACCGAAATGTCGTCATCTTTGTGTTCAAACGTTAGGTCAACCATCGAAGGATCAATCGCGACGTATTTACTGATCACTTTGAGGATGTCTTCCTTAAGTTGTGGTAGATACGAAGGTGCTGGATCATCTTGGCTTCGGCGTTCAGCAACAATAATTTGTAATCGCTCTTTGGCTAAATTCGCCGAGCTTTTTTTCTGTGGACGGAAAAACTCAAGTAGTGACATTTAGCCTCCGAATAGTCGTTTAAAGATGCCTTTCTTCTGTTCAGTCAGGAAGCGGAAATCCACTTGCTCACCAAGCAGGCGTTCAACGGTGTCGTTGTAGGCCATTCCAGCATCAGACTGCTCATCAAAAATTACTGGTACACCTTTGTTAGACGCATTGAGAACCGCTTGGCTCTCTGGAATAACCCCAAGTAACCCTATGTGTAGAATTTCTTCAACGTCTTCAACGCTGAGCATTTCACCTTGATTAACACGAGCTGGATTGTAGCGAGTTAACAACAGATGTTGTTTAACAGGCTCTAAACCTTCTTCGGCGCGGCGAGACTTTGAATCTAGGATGCCAAGAATACGGTCAGAATCACGCACTGACGAAACTTCAGGGTTGGTGGTTACAATCGCTTCATCAGCAAAGTATAGCGCCATTAGCGCACCTTGCTCGATGCCCGCTGGTGAGTCGCAGATAACAAAATCAAATCCCATTTCGTCCAACTCGTCTAGGACACGACGTACGCCTTCTTTTGTCAGCGCATCTTTATCGCGCGTTTGAGACGCGGGCAGAATGAACAGGTTTTCAGTACGTTTGTCTTTGATCATCGCTTGGTTTAGCGTAGCTTCGCCGTTAATGACGTTGACGAAGTCATAAACGACGCGGCGTTCACAACCCATGATCAAATCTAGGTTACGCAGACCGATATCGAAATCGATCACTGCGGTTTTTTTTCCTTTTACAGCAAGGCCTGAAGCGATCGCAGCGCTAGAAGTGGTTTTACCCACTCCACCTTTACCTGATGTGACAACAATAACGCGTGCCATTATGTGTTCCTTATTAGATTAGATCGTTAACAACTCAAACTTGAGTGAGTCGTCATTCAAACTGAACATAACTTTTTGTTGCCAGAACTCGTCGGCGAATTGCTCGGTAAGCCAATAATGGCCGGCAATCGACATAAGTTCGGCATTGAGCTTATTACAGATGATAACTGCACCGGTGTTACCGCTTGCACCAGCGATTGCGCGGCCGCGTAACGTACCATGAATATGAATAGAACCATCTGCAATGACCTCAGCCCCTTCGCTGACGTGATTGAGCACCACGAGATCACTGTCTTTGGCATAAATTTGTTGGCCTGAGCGAACTGGTGTGCGAACAATTTTTGTTGGTGCCATTTTAGCGGGAGCTTGTGTCGGAGACTTACTCGCTGACATAACGGCAAACCTAGCGTCTGATGCTAGGTTCTGTGTGCGCTTGTCTTTGCATCCGGTAATACCAACAGGAATCATGCCAGCTTGGGAAATACCTTCTTTTAGTCTCATAAAGTCAATATCACCATCGACTTTTGAAATATTAATGACAACGGGCGCGTGGGCAAAAAACGCTGGCGCTTGTTCTACCTTTTCTTGTAGAAAATGAATAGTTTTGTCGACATTGTTGTCAGAAAGGTGCAAAACTGACAAAGTAAAGCTACTGCCTTTTAGGTCTGGAGTGTGTGACATCTTTTACTTACAACCTCTTAAGGGCGTTGCCTGAGACTAGGGGTCTCATGTTATATTCCCAGAATAAGCACAGCAAGTTATCTTGCGCTCAATTGAGTGTTTTGCTCTCAAAAATAGCGAAACATTGACGTTCAATGAATTAAACAGACAAAAGGCTTTCCATGCTTTGTGCAATTTACAAAAGTTCTAAAAAAGAAGGGACTTACCTATACATTCCGAAAAAGGATGATTTTTCACAAGTTCCTGACACTTTAATGCAGATGTTTGGCAAACCTATTATGGTTATGGTGGTGAAACTGGACGGACGTACACTGGCACAAGTGGATGTCGAAAAGGTCAAACAGTCGCTTAAAGATGATGGTTTTTTCCTCCAAGTTCCGCCGCCACCCAAAAACCTACTCGATGAATATAAAGAGCAAAAACAAGCTCGTCAGCAATCTGAAGAATAAATAATAATTAGATTGCTGGATTCAGTTGCTCAAGGAGGGCAATGTGAGAAAACTACTGTCAGTCGTTCTGGGAATAACACTTGCCACTTCAAGCTACGCTAATGAAGTGGCCTTTGAACAATATATTGAAGGCTTGAAGCAAGAGGCTCGAACTAGAGGTATTTCAGAGCAGGTCATCAATCAAGCTTTTGAAAATGTTACCCACAAACCAAGAGCGGTAACGGCGGATAAAAACCAGCCGGAAAAGAAACTGACTCTAGATGAATACATTCCTCGTGCGGTGCCGGATTGGAAGGTCAATCAAGCGAAATCGCTTTACGAAAAACATTATCAAGAGCTGAGTCGTATTGGTGAAAAATACGGTGTACAGCCACGTTTTATTGTTGCGTTGTGGGGAGTTGAGAGCAACTTCGGTAAGTTCACCGGAAATTATTCAGTGATTGATGCTTTATCGACACTGGCTTTTGATGGTCGCCGCGAGGCTTTCTTCCGCAGCGAAGCGATGGCAGCGCTACAAATTTTGCAAGAAGGGCATATCTCTGTCGAAGATTTTAAGGGCTCTTGGGCAGGTGCGATGGGGCAATGCCAGTTCATGCCTAGCTCGTTTCTCTCTTTTGCCGCGGATGGTAGCGGTGATGGAAAGAAAGATATCTGGAACACGGAAGCAGATGTCTTTGCGTCGGCAGCTAACTATCTCAGCCAGTCGGGTTGGAACGACAAGTTTACCTGGGGGCGTCAAGTCAAGTTACCTAAAGGCTTTGATACCAGCATCCAAGGCCGCGATGAAGCAAAAGCGAAATACCTTCAGGATTGGAGTCAGATGGGTATTACCCGTTACGACGGGCGTCCGCTACCTAAATTAGATAACGACATCAAGGCATGGTTGATTGCTCCGGATGATGCAAATGGCCGAGTCTATCTGGTCTACAATAACTACAATGTATTAATGAAATGGAACCGGTCTTACTATTTTGCTTTGGCTGTTTCACATCTCGCGGATAAAATTGTGATGTAAACATGATGTCTTGCTGAAAAAATGAGCGTTTGGTCGTTCCCTTTTTCTTAATCATTCTACTCACACATGAGACAATACGGCATGTGTGAGATAGGTTATTGTCAAAGGTTCGCCTAGGGAAAAGATGAACGTTCATCATTTTGTTGCTGATAAATTGTCAGAAGTCGTACTCATGAAGCACAAGCGTCAGTTAATGATGGTACGTGTTCTTGCAGTTTGTGGCGTTACGTTTTTATCTGCTTTTGCTGTTTATAGTTTCTATCGGCAAGCCATTGTTCTGGGAGTGATTCTTAGTGCTTACTCTATTGCCGGGATAATCAGTACAAGGCTGGTTCACCTTGGGCGTCCAAGCGGTATTCATGGCTTAACATTTATTGTCTACTCTTTATGCGTCTATTTAGTGTTTACTGGTGGCTATCAAGGCACAGGTAGCATATGGGCGTACCCCTTATCGGCTATTGGCATTTTTATCAATCCTTTCTCTAGAGGGGTTGCGTTTTCGATTGTGAACCTGATTACGCTCAGTGTACTGCTGGGCACCGAGTTCACGCAGTATGATTACTCAGCAGCCTTGAGTTTTCGACTTATACTCACTCTAATGGCACTGTCTGTGATGTGTCATATCGTCGTGTACTTTCAATCGAAAATGGACGATTACATCCTGAAAATGGATGAGGAGGGAATCCAAGAACTTGCTTATATGGATTCTCTGACCATGCTTGCCAATCGCGCTAGTTTTCTTTCTGTTCTGTCCCATGTTGCGATTGGAAAAGAGCCTAAACGCCGGGCAATCATCTATTGTGATCTGGATAATTTTAAAGCGGTCAATGACCGATATGGTCACGATATGGGTGATATTGTGCTGAGCGAATTTGCTCTTCGCTTGAAGCAATTGATCCAGCAAGAGTTAGGCGAGCGCGTACAAAAATATGATGTTGCCCGTCTTGGTGGGGATGAATTCGCGGTCTTTGTACGTGATGTAAAGGACGGTGATGAAGTGCTGAATATCGGCAAGCAAGTGATAGCGTTATTTGAACAACAACAGATTGAATCACTTAACGAGATTGACGTTGAGGTTAATGTCAGTGTCGGCATTGCGTTTGAATCAACGGCAGAAGGGTTGCGTGAAAGCTTGAAGACGGCAGACAAGGCTATGTACCAGGCCAAAAAAGCTGGGCAAGGAAAGTTAAGTGTTATTGAAGAAAAATGAGCGACTTAAGCCGCTCATTTTATTTTCTACTTCTTGGTGTGGAACTGTTCACAAGCCAGCATAGTGTTTTCAATCAAGCTTGCCACTGTCATTGGGCCGACACCACCCGGTACAGGCGTGATGAAGCTAGCATTCTCTTTCGCTTTGTCGTACTCAACATCACCAACAAGTTTACCTGATTCTAGGCGGTTGATACCGACATCAACCACAATAGCGCCCTGTTTAATCCAGTTACCCGGAATAAAGTTTGGTTTACCAACCGCAACAACAACGATGTCTGCTTGGCGGATATGACTTTCTAAATCTTTGGTAAAACGATGGCAGGTGGTGGTGGTGCATCCTGCAAGCAGTAGCTCAAGAGTCATCGGGCGGCCAACAATATTGGAAGCACCAACGATAACGGCATGCTTGCCACGCAAAGCAATGTTGTAGCGTTCAAGTAGCGTAATTATGCCTTTCGGTGTGCATGAACGTAACTTTGGAATGCGTTGCGCCAAACGGCCGACGTTATAAGGGTGGAAACCATCAACATCTTTTTCTGGATGAATACGTTCGAGTACGTGGGTGGTGTCGATACCAGCAGGGAGAGGTAATTGCACCAAAATGCCGTCAATCTCACTGTCATCATTAAGCTCATCAATAAGAGCGAGCAGTTCTTCTTCAGTGCTGGTGGCAGGAAGATCAAACGATTTAGAGACAAAGCCGACTTCTTCACAAGCACGACGTTTACTGCCGACGTAAACTTGAGAGGCGGGATCTTCCCCGACAAGTACAACCGCTAGGCCTGGCGCGCGTAATCCTGCTTCTTTACGAGCTTTCACTCGGGCTGCTACTTCTGAGCGAACCGTTTGGGAAATAAGAGTTCCATCAATATTTTGAGCAGTCATGACTTTCCTTTGATAACAGTGGCGAATAATTTGCAGCGCATTGTCGCAAATTATTTGATGAACATCTATAAGCAAACGTTTGCTTCGTGGTGTTTTTAAGCAAAATAGTATTCAGTGACCTTTTTTTAGTCAGTCAGATCATAATGTTACTAAAAGCTCTTGTTTTAAGAATATGAACTCGTATAATCCTTTCCCTATAGCGCGCCCTTAGCTCAGCTGGATAGAGCACGTCCCTTCTAAGGATGTGGTCGTAGGTTCGAATCCTACAGGGCGTGCCATTTATTCTTAAAACCCGACAACTCAAAAAGTTGTCGGGTTTTTGCGTTTTTGTTGAAGTGAAAAATGTTCTATAGCGACCAAGTTGAATTGGTTAAAGAACGGTTTGTTATCAGTGTGGTAATAGTGATTGCCAACCTACGTAAACAAGCTCCTATGCACTCCAAAGTGGAACAAATTCAACATCAGAAACGGATTTGTGAGCAACGTTTTCAACAGGTCGCACATGCGTAATGAATCCAATTGCTTGCATAATAAGCGGGCATAGATTGTTTACTGTACTTACGCAATGGTTTTCGGTAGCATGACGTTCCTTTAATAAAATCGAATAGACTAAGCTTGAGCTTGGCACCTTACGTTCAGAGTACATGCGCAGTATCCATACCAAAATTAAACCTGAATTCGAACCGTTATTAGCGGAGCTCGCACTTCATGCTTTGTTGCACTTGCGCACCAATCATACTGCCAACGCGTTACACCAGAAATCACGTTCTCAAATTAACGATGTACTTTCCGCTTGGCTGAATAAAGCTGCGAGCAGCAAAAAGTACAAACCATTTAAAAAGAAAGTGAAAGCCTTAGTTAGCCATGCGCGTGCTCAGCGGCTCGACATGGAATCTATGTTAGGGAACTTATTGACGCCAGTCGCAGGGGACGAGTTACCACATCTTGATAGCTTTCTTTTGTTGGTTAATACGTTAGAAAAAGAGCTTAATACAACGGTTCTTGTCTCACGTCCTGAATCGGTAGACCTGCAACACAATAGCAAGGGGTGTTTATTGTGTGTGCTTTCACCAGACCTTAACGCACACTTTAACAATCGCAATCGTCTTGTCGCGAATATTTCAATGCTGTTTCGTGGTACTCACGGGGAAAAGCATACTTTCCTACGCACTATTTATTCATCTTCACTGTTTGATCACAGTATAGAATTTGAAGACGGTGAATTCGTTCGAATTACGCTCTCGCTGCGCTAACAACAAATATGACCTTAGTGTCGTCTGTTGAAGTCGTATAGATGTGATTGTCTAGACGACACCAAGGGTATTTTAGTGGTTAAGCGAGTTTAAACTTCTGCAGTTGGTCGTTCACTTCACTCACTTCTTGTCGGTAGCTGATCACGATATGATTCATCTTATCAGCAAGTTGGCCTGTATTTTGGGCAATTTCAGTCAATACATCGACATCCAAATCGACCGCTTCACTGGCTTTAGATTGTTCCACCGTTGAATTGGCAATACTGGTGATGTGTTCATTGACCGTCTCGATCAAAACCTCGAGTTGAGAAACGCTATTGGTCACTTCAGAGACTGAGTTGAATGTCGAGTCCGTCGCCTCGCGGCTCTTGTGCATATTGCTTACCGCAGTTTGGGTGTTATTGGTAATGTTAGATAACAGTTGCGAGATATGCTCTGTTGCATCTTTGCTGCGTTGAGCCAGATCTCTCACCTCAGATGACACGACCGCAAACCCACGGCCATGCTCACCCGCACGTGCTGCTTCTATCGCCGCGTTAAGGGCTAGCAAGTTAGTCTGCTCCGAAATGCCATTGATGGTGTCTACAATCTTACTCACGCTCAACGCGTCTTGCTCAAGTTGGAGCATACACTCTTGCGTTTGTTCAATTTGGCTAACTAACGCTTTGACAATCTCGTAGGAATCTTGGCTCTGCTTCTGACAAGTTAACACCTTGTTTGTCATTTGCTCAGTTTCTTCCAACGCTCGTTCAGAAGAAGAGGCGATTTCCAGACTGGACTGAGAAAGCTCTGTCATTGCGGCAGCAATATTGCTGCATTTGTCTGAGGTTGCGCGGCTGCTATCACCCAAATCATTCGCACCTTTAACCATTTGGTCGAGTCTTTGGTTGCTATGATCGTTGGTTTCGGTCACGTTGAGCAACAGGTGCTTAATACTTGCCACCAAGCCGTTGACGCTGAGAGAAATTTGCGACAATTCATTTTTTCCATCTGATTGCAGTGTCATGCTTAGGTCATTAGATTGAGACATGTTGGACAAATCACGGGTTAGCTGGCCGACTCGGTTCTTGAGGCTAGTCAGGCTCATGATCAAACCACCGACTAATATCACCCCTAGACATACGATTGCGGCGAGCATAATGCTTAGCTGCCATTGCGCCGAACGAGCTTGGCTTGTGACCGCGTCAGACATAGTAGCCGCTAACTGGTTACGAATGCTGTTAACTAGCTTAATTCTTTCCGTGGCTAAGCCAAACCATTCTAAAGCGGAAGGGCCTTGTAAGCTGTCTAATTGATTTTTTTGGTCTAAATACTGGTCTTGAATCGCGGTGACTTGCTGCCAGGTTGGGGTGTCTTTGGCCGCTTTTAGCTGAGCTAAAAATTCAGCAGGCATGGCCAGTGTCGCGATACGTTCTGCGTATTGACCTGAGTTAATATAGTTTTCAATCGCTGTATATTGACCCATTGAGGAACTCTTGCGAGCAAAAGCGCCGTTTAATGCCCCACGAACCTGCCCAGCGCGCTCTTTGATGATCATCACTGAATTCAGAGAGCTACCAAGGCGACTCACTTCAGGACTGTTCACTCCAGAAACCAACAGCAACGCGTTATCAATCGCTAATTGATTGAGGTTTGAGTAATAGGCGAATGGTGAGCGAGTGGGGGCTAATTGGTCAACCTGACTCCGAACCTGGTTGATATCGGTGAGTTGGGCATTGACGGATTGCTTTAGTCTGTTGGTGATATCTGCCGCTATGTACTGAGGCTGAAAAGCGTTGAATGCCGCGATATGCTGATCGGCAATAGTACGCTGCGCTTTGAGCTTAGCAACTTGTTCTTGTGCGCCTTTGCTGCCCAATACACCCGCGGTTAAGCCACGTTCGACAGCAAGGTTATGGGCCAGATTGTCAGAGAGTAAAGTCAACTCGATGATCTCTTGTTCTATATTGGCTTGTGACACTGCGCTCTTCTGATTAATCGCCACTTCTACAGCCATTAATAAAGCCAGTACTAAGGGGACGCCGGCAAGGGCAGTAAAGATATGGTGCAGCGAAAAGCGTTTCATAACCGATCGCATATGGGCCTCCTGACATCAGACTTATAATTTTGATTTACTGAGCATAGCCGAAATCAATATGCAATTAAGTGATGTAGGCATATTTGTGCAACTAAGTTCATTTATAAATAGGTAAAAAGAAATTAAATCCCCGTTTGTCATAAAAAATTAATCTAAGTATGCATTGAGAAAGTTGTCAATTTTCATCATATTGTAATGACTATGTAACAAAATGGAGAATGCCTATGCAGCACCAAGAGATGATCCAACCATCAAACTTTGGCGTGATCAGCCGTACTTGTTTATTTTCACTTATCGCAATATGCAGTGTGTTTGTTATTCTTTAACGATATCGACATGAAGGTATGCCTTGATGTGTAAGTAACTACTTACTTTTATTGGTGTTCATCAAGGCACCCTCTAGCTATCATCATGACGCTGTGTTAGTTTCCCTCCTAGCTAACATTGTTAATGGTGTGTATATGTCTTCACCCTGTTTATTCTCCCGTCGTTTCGCCGCTCTTCCGCAAGCATTTTATTCTTATGTCACCCCTCAACCGTTAGACAACACACGCTGGGTCGTCTGGAATAGTGAACTTGCCTGTCAGTTTGAGCTCCCGAGCAACGCGCCGAATGGAGAACTGAAGCAGATTTTATCTGGTGAGCAAATATCACAAGACGCTCCGCCACTTGCAATGAAATACGCTGGCCACCAGTTTGGCGCATACAATCCAGACTTAGGTGATGGTCGCGGTGTGTTATTGGGTGAATTGACCAACCAAACAAACGATGTGTTTGATTTGCATCTGAAAGGGGCGGGATTAACACCATATTCTCGAATGGGCGATGGGCGAGCGGTTTTGCGCTCGACGATCCGCGAATATCTGTGTAGTGAAGCAATGGCAGGATTAGGCATTCCAACCACACGGTCGTTGGGGATGCTGGTTAGTGACACGCCAGTTTACCGAGAGAAGTGCGAGCAGGGCGCGCTATTGCTACGTCTCGCGCGCAGTCATATTCGCTTCGGCCATTTTGAGCATTTCTTTTACACCAATCAACTGACGCATCTCCAGCAATTAGCCGATAAGGTTATCGAGTGGTATTGGCCAGACTGTTTGGAGTCTGAAAAGCCTTACTTGAGGATGTTCGAACATATTGTCAGTCGCACAGCAGAGATGATCGCCCAATGGCAGGCGTGTGGATTTGCTCACGGGGTGATGAACACTGATAACATGTCTATTATCGGAGAGACGTTTGACTACGGACCGTTTGGCTTCCTTGATGATTACGAGCCGGGGTATATCTGCAACCATTCCGATTACCAAGGTCGATATGCCTTTGACCAACAACCCCGCATTGCCTTATGGAACTTATCGGCTCTGGCACATAGTCTGTCGCCGTTGATTGAACGAGAGGATCTTGAGGCAAGTTTGGCGAACTTTGAACCTTTGTTGGTGAAAACCTTCAGTCGGCTGATGCGACAGAAGCTTGGCTTATACAACAAACAAAAAGTAGATACTCAACTTTTTTCGGCGATGTTTGAACTGCTGCATCAACATCAGATTGACTACACGCGATTTATGCGTGAATTATCATCGGTTGATCAAGGTGGGATAAATGGTGTACTCGACTTGTTCATTGACCGAGCAGAAGCCAGTCATTGGCTTGAGCAATATTTGGCGCGTTGTGAGCAAGAGGTCGATGAAACGGGCCACCAAGTCTCTTGTCAAGCTCGCTGTGAAAAAATGCGTCAAGTGAACCCCAAATACATCTTACGCAACTATCTTGCGCAGATCGCGATTGATAAAGCTGAGCAAGGGGATTTTAGTGAAGTGCAAACACTGGCCGAGCTGCTTAAACGTCCATTTGATGAGCAGGCTGAAATGAGCGCCTATGCCAATCTGCCCCCTGACTGGGGTAAAAAAATGGAAATTAGTTGTTCTTCTTAGTGCTATTCAATGGTTTGTTAATAAGATGTGATTTGTGTCCGCAAGAGGTTCAAATTCTTTAGATTCTTCCTGCATCAGTTGCAAGAGAAGTGATTAAACTCGCACTATTAATTTAGCGTACTAATGGGTAGTAATATGTCAGCTAAGATTCTCGTTGTCGATGATGATCAAGAAATTTGTGAATTGTTGGAAGAGTATCTGACCAAACAAGGGTATCAGGTCTCCGCCGTCAATGATGGCGAGCAGATGAAGGCTTATATTGAGCAGCAAGGATACCCTGAACTTATCTTATTGGATGTGATGTTACCCGGTGATGATGGATTTGCTTTATGTCAGCAAGTTCGTCGTTATTCTTCAGTACCCATTATCATGCTGACAGCCGTCTCCGATGATACCGACCAAATTATCGGCTTAGAGATTGGAGCCGATGATTACATTGCCAAGCCATTCAATCCCCGCCACCTCAATGCGCGTATTAAAGCGGTGTTGCGCCGTGTCAAAGTCGCGGATGACATTCCTGCCAGCGCCAATGCAAAGTCGATTATCTTCGGTGATTGGCAACTTGATCCTCTGGCGCATCGCATTACCCATTTAGAGAATCATCAAACCCATGATTTGTCGGGCAGTGACTTTGCGTTGTTGATGCTGTTTCTCAAGCGGCCTAATGAAGTGCTGGATAGAGACACCATCTCTTTCGCCACTCGTGGACGTGAGGCTTTGCCGTTTGAACGGGGGATCGATGTACAATTGAGTCGTTTAAGGCAGCGCTTGGGTGATAGCGCAAGATTTCCTCATTATATTAAAACGATGCGTGGCAATGGGTATTTACTAGCGGTGCCAGTGAGCTATGAAAACTAAATTGTTCGGTTGGGTGCGCCAATTTAAACCCAACTCATTAGTGAGCCGAACACTTGGTTTAACACTGTTAGCCGTGATTCTAGCTCAAGGGGTCGCAACCAGCATTTGGTACACGGAATCTAAACATAAAGAGTTAGCCGGGATCCGTGATGCGTCTGAGAGCATGGCCAATATGTTTGCCTCTACGGTGACATTTTTTCAATCTTTGCCTGTTCGCTATCGACATATTGTGCTTGACCAGATCCGCAATATGGGCGGAACGCGTTTTTTCGTCTCATTTAACAAAGAACAATTAATTGTCGACCCCATTGACGACACACCACTAAAGCTGGCGTCTATTGAAGCGATTGAGCGGGTACTTGGCAATAAATTGCGTAAGGCAGAAAGCATTTCGGTTGATTTTTCGCATCCAGATAATTTGCGCTTGCTAAAAAATGATATTTACCTCAATGATCTGCCTAAATCATGGGCGCACCATACTCTTACTTTGAACCCGATTGACCCGCCTATTCTGGTGGTGCAAATTGAGTTAGCGAACCGTGAGTGGCTATACATTGCAGCGCTGCTCCCAGCGCCTTATGTCACTTTGGATGACACCTTGATTGGGCGTGAGCAGATCCTATTTCTTATCTTTTCTACATCGATCCTACTCGTTTTAACTTACCTATTGGTGCGCCGCCAAGTAAAACCACTTAAGCGCTTAGCGAGAGCCGCCAATGAAATGAGTATGGATATTGACCAAGCACCGCTGCAAGAAGAGGGCGCAAGTGAGCTGATCACGGCAACACGAGCGTTTAACCGTATGCAGCAGAGGATTCGGCGTTATGTGGCTGATCGCGAACATCTTTTTTCCGCAATTTCCCATGATCTTAAAACACCAATTACCCGCTTAAGACTGCGCGCTGAACTGTTAGAAAGTGACACCAAACGTGAGAAATTCAACCGCGATCTCGATGAGCTAGAAATGATGGTCAAAGGGGCGCTGCAGTGTGTGCGTGATACCGATTTGCACGAAAATAATGCCTACATCGACTTAAACGACATGATTCAAAGCGTTGCCGAGCCCTTTAATCAGTACCAAACACGTGTGGAGTTTAGACCTCATGATATTGATCCTATCGTCGGTAAACCTCTCGCGATTAAACGGGTGCTGAGCAATTTGATTGAAAATGCGGTCAAGTATGGTCAACTGGCGGAGGTTGAAGTCATCATCAATGAAGAGTGGATTACGGTAGTGATTTGCGATCATGGCCCCGGGATACCACAAGATAAGCTTGAGGCGGTGTTTGAGCCTTACTATAGGTTAGCCAACGACGCAGATGGACATGGTTTAGGCTTGGGAATATGCCGTAATATTCTTCACGGGCATGGTGGAGATCTCATTATTGATAACTTGCCAACCGGAGGCTTAAGGGCGCAAGTCTTTATCCCACCTAGTCTTGAGGTTTAATGTAACACAATTGTTACATAGGTATTACTGTTTGTTTCAAACAAAAATTTCCAATTGGATAGACTCTTTATCGAACAAGCAAGAACGCTTGGGGCCATTAAGCAGTTGGCCTGAATGTCTAATCCGATACATGGAAGATAATAATGAAACTTAATAAAACCCTACTTACCCTCTCTCTACTTTCTGCTGCTAATTTTGCTCATGCTGGTGAAGTTGAAGTACTTCACTGGTGGACTGCTGGCGGTGAAGCAAAATCTGCTGCAGTGCTGAAAGAAATGCTAGAACAACAGAATCATACTTGGAAAGATTTTGCGGTTGCTGGTGGCGGCGGTGAGTCTGCGATGACAGTACTCAAAACTCGTGCTGTATCGGGCAATCCTCCTTCGGCAGCACAAATCAAAGGTCACGATATTCAAGAGTGGGGCGGTCTTGGCTTCCTAACTTCGCTAGACAGCACGGCAACACAAGAACACTGGGACGAAATCCTGCCTTCTGTTGTAACCAAAGTAATGAAGTTTGATGGTGATTACGTGGCGGTTCCAGTTAACGTACACCGTGTAAACTGGCTATGGGCTAACCCTGAAGTGTTGAAAAAAGCTGGCGTAGAACTACCAACGACGATGGATGAGTTCTTTGCCGCGGCAGACAAAATTAAAGCAGCAGGCTTCGTTCCTCTAGCGCATGGCGGTCAACCATGGCAAGACGCAACGGTATTTGAAGCGGTTGCCCTTGATGTGCTAGGCAGCGAAGACTACAACAAAGCATTCGTAGACCTTGATATGGATGTGCTAGCGGGTGACAAGATGGTTGAAGTCTTCACTAAGTTTAAGAAGATTCATGATTACATCGACGCAAACTCGCCAGGTCGTGACTGGAACGTAGCAACGTCTATGGTTATTAATGGTGAAGCAGCGATGCAAATCATGGGTGACTGGGCGAAAGGTGAGTTTACCGCTGCAGGCAAGATGCCAGGTAAAGACTACATTTGTGCACCGGCTCCGGGTACCAATGGTCAATTTACATTCAACATCGACAGCTTTGCTTTCTTTGAGTTAAGCAATAAAGATAACCAAAAAGCTCAGCAAGATCTTGCGCGCACCATCCTAACTAAAGACTTCCAAGAAGTGTTCAACCTCAACAAAGGTTCGATCCCAGTGCGTCTAGATATGGATATGTCAAAGTTTGACCAATGTGCATTGGATTCAATGGCAACCTTCAAAGCGAGTGCGAAATCAGGTGACCTAGTACCAAGTATGGCTCACGGTCTAGCGACGACGAGCTACGCACAAGGTGCTATCTATGATGTTGTGACTAACTTCTTCAATGATGACAACGCAGATCCGAAACAAGCAGCACAAAAACTTGCGAAAGCAGTAAAAGCGGCAATCTAACGCAAGTTGTACCAACTTAGAGTAAGTCACGGCTCATTGACTAACTAGGTTGGTATCTAACACCCCTAAAGGGCGTTCAGGCTTGTGGGGAGCCTGTACGCCCTTTCCTCTATTACCGGTCAGAATTTTGGCTGGTGTGTTATAACGTAAGGACTCGTTATGGAGCATGTTGTAAATCGGTACGAAAAGAAGTCGTTAAAAAAGGTCAGTTTGGCCGACCGACTTCAGCAGTGGCTACCGAAAATCGTTCTTGCACCGACCGTTCTGGTAACCGTGGTATGTATCTATGGTTATATTTTCTGGACCGCGGCGCTTTCAATGACTAACTCACGTTTTCTGCCTAGTTTTAACTTTGTTGGCTTTGCCCAATACGAAAAGCTGATGGAAAACGACCGTTGGATTACCTCTATTTCTAACCTTGGCATCTTTGGCTTGCTGTTTATGCTGGTCGCGATTGGCTTAGGTGTTGGTCTAGCGATTCTGCTTGATCAAAATATCCGTCAGGAAGGTGCAATACGCACTATCTATCTTTACCCGATGGCGCTCTCTTTTATCGTAACAGGTACCGCGTGGAAATGGATTCTTAACCCAGGTCTAGGTATCGAAAAATTGATGCAAGATTGGGGCTTCACAGACTTTAAATTCGACTGGTTGGTCGACTCCGATATGTCGGTATATACCTTAGTGATCGCGGCGGTGTGGCAATCATCAGGTTTCGTGATGGCGATGTTCTTAGCTGGCTTACGCGGTATTGACTCGTCGATCATTAAGGCGGCGCAAATTGATGGTGCAAACCTTCCGACTATCTATTGGCGTATCATCATGCCGTGTTTAAGACCGGTATTTTTCAGCGCGGTTATTATTACTTCTCATATTGCGATTAAGAGCTTCGACTTGGTGACCGCAATGACAGCCGGTGGCCCAGGTTATTCGTCTGACTTACCAGCGTTGTTCATGTACGCACACTCATTTACACGTGGTCAAATTGGCTTAGGTGCAGCCAGTGCGATGATGATGCTAGCAGGTATCTTGGCGATTCTTGTTCCATATCTATATTCAGAATTAAGGGAGAAAAAATCATGATGCGTAGTGTGAATTTCTCTCGACTATTTATCTACTCGACCTTGGTATTCTTCTGTTTAGTTTACCTTATGCCTTTGTTTGTTATGGTGATTACTTCATTTAAAACCTTGCCAGATATCAAGGCAGGTAACTTGATGAGTTTGCCAACCCAATGGGTATTTGATGCTTGGTACAAAGCTTGGGACAGTGCTTGTACCGGTGTTAAGTGTGAAGGTGTGAAAGGCTTCTTCTGGAACTCGTTCCAAATGGTGATACCTGCAGTGGCTATTTCCACGTTACTGGGTGCATTCAATGGTTACGTTGTGACCAAGTGGCAATTCCGTGGCTCGAACCTCTTCTTCAGCCTATTGCTGTTTGGTTGTTTTATCCCGTTTCAAGTTGTTCTTCTGCCAATGGCGACGGTACTGGGTAAGCTAGGTTTAGCCAACACGACGACGGGTCTGGTCATTGTCCATGTTATCTATGGTATGGCCTTTACCACTCTATTTTTCCGCAACTTTTACATCAGTATTCCAGATGAACTGGTGAAAGCGGCAAAATTGGATGGAGCAGGGTTCTTCACTATCTTCTTTAAAATTCTATTGCCGATTTCGACACCTATCATCATGGTGACCGTTATTTGGCAGTTTACGGCAATTTGGAATGACTTCTTATTTGGCGTGGTGTATTCAGGCTCAGAGACTCAGCCTATCACAGTGGCACTGAATAACTTGGTCAACACCAGTACCGGAGTGAAAGAGTACAACGTTGACATGGCAGCGGCGATCATTGCGGCGCTACCAACATTGCTCGTTTATGTATTAGCAGGGAAATATTTCGTTCGTGGCCTGACGGCTGGATCGGTAAAAGGATAATTATCATGGCAACACTAGAACTTAAACAAATCCGTAAAACCTATCCGAAAGCGGAACAAGAAACACTCAAAGGCATTGATATCAACATCGACTCTGGTGAGTTTCTGATTTTGGTAGGCCCTTCGGGGTGTGGTAAATCTACCTTGATGAATACCATTGCGGGGCTTGAAAACATTAGCTCAGGCGAGATTGTTATCGATGGTAACGATGTGTCTGATGTTGAACCAAAAGACCGTGATATTGCGATGGTGTTCCAATCGTATGCCCTATACCCGAACATGACGGTGCGCGGCAATATCGAGTTTGGTCTCAAGATCCGTAAAATGCCGAAGCAAGAGATTGATGCCGAAGTCGAGCGTGTTGCGGCCATGCTGCAAATCGACCACCTACTGGAAAGAAAGCCTTCTCAGTTGTCGGGTGGTCAGCGCCAGCGTGTGGCAATGGGCCGCGCTTTGGCTCGCAGACCGAAACTCTATTTGTTTGATGAACCTTTGTCGAACCTAGACGCTAAGTTGCGTGTCGAAATGCGTCATCAAATCAAACGTCTTCACCAGCAGCTCAATACGACAATTGTCTATGTAACCCATGATCAGATTGAAGCAATGACTCTAGCCGATCGTATCGCTGTGATGAAAGATGGCGAACTGCAGCAGCTAGGGACGCCGCAAGAGATCTACAATAAGCCAAACAACATGTTTGTCGCTGGCTTTATGGGTTCACCATCGATGAACTTTATCAAGACCATGGTAGATTTGGATGAACAGGATAAGCCAGTGATCAAGGTTAAAGGTAGTAATGGTCAAGAGCACCATATCAATCTGCCAGCTTCTATGCGTGAGCAAGATGGCAAAGAAGTGGTGATTGGGCTGCGTCCGGAGCATATCACTGACAGCGAAAACCAAGAGTCTGATGCGACAACCCAACTTGATTTGATGCTAGAGGTCTTAGAGCCAACAGGCCCAGATACGATTGCGATGATTAAGGTCAATGAGCAAGAAGTCGCTTGCCGACTATCGCCTGAGTTTGATGTCACGGCGGGGCAAATCGCACCGTTGCACTTTGATTTGTCAAAAGCGGTCTTCTTTGATGCCGCTACCGAGCAGCGTATTGAGTTTCACTAAGCTGCAAATTAATAGGCATCTTGGTTAGTCACTATCGAAGAAGTGGACTAAGCTTATTGTTATAGCATGAAGTGAGTTCATGCGGTGTGAGTAGAGGTGGGCAATCATGTCTCCTTATTGCTCACCTCATCTCTAGTAACGAAAATGGCAGCTTATTAAGCTGCCATTTGTTTTTTGCGGTTTGTTTTTATCATTTTGCATTCTTATTAAATATGTGTAAATTCACCCGTATTGTAATTTCTAATGGGTGGA
Organism: Vibrio galatheae; assembly: GCF_000967545.1. Taxonomy (GTDB): domain Bacteria; phylum Pseudomonadota; class Gammaproteobacteria; order Enterobacterales; family Vibrionaceae; genus Vibrio; species Vibrio galatheae. The sequence goes on from NZ_JXXV01000004.1 coordinate 87,595, forward strand.
ATCCCACCCGTTTTCAATTAGCTAAAGTAAATCTAACGACTTTTTCTTTAATTGGTTATCTATAACTTATTGAAATAATGCAATTAAATTCGTTTTCTAAATATTGGCTTGGTTATTGCCCTTGTAAGGTTATCAACACCCAGTGATGGGGTTGTTCATTTAACAAGGAGAACGATAATGCTAAAGCCTTTAACCCTACTATCTGCTGCCATTCTTGCCGTCACCAGTTTCAATGCTGCTGCGAACTGTGATCCGGGTGAAACCGTGATTAAGTTCAGCCACGTAACCAACACAGACAAGCATCCTAAAGGCATTGCAGCCTCGTTATTGGAAAAGCGTGTCAATGAAGAGATGAATGGCAAAGCGTGTATGCAGGTATTCCCAAACTCTACTCTGTATGACGATGATAAAGTGCTCGAAGCTATGCTCAATGGCGATGTTCAACTGGCTGCTCCATCACTGTCTAAGTTTGAAAAGTTCACCAAAAAATTCCGCATCTTCGATCTACCATTCCTATTTGATGATGTTGACGCTGTTGACCGCTTTCAAAACTCTGATGCTGGTGAAAAACTGAAAAATGCAATGAACCGCCGTGGTATCAGAGGCCTAGAGTTTTGGCATAACGGTATGAAGCAAATCTCTGCCAGCAAGCCATTGATGCATCCTGAAGATGCAAAAGGTCTTAAGTTCCGCGTTCAGGCGTCAGATGTGCTCGTCGCTCAGTTCGAGCAGCTTGGTGCAAACCCGCAAAAAATGTCGTTCGCAGAGGTCTACGGCGGCTTACAAACCAAAGTTATCGATGGTCAGGAGAACACTTGGTCGAATATCTACGGTAAGAAGTTCTTTGAAGTACAAGACGGCATTACAGAAACGAATCACGGCATTCTTGATTACCTAGTAGTGACATCAACTAAGTGGTGGGATGGTCTTCCTGCTGATGTACGCGGTCAATTAGCGACGATCCTTCAAGAAGTGACTCAGACGCGTAATGCTGAATCTAACCGTGTAGAGCAGCAGAACAAACAGTACGTTATTGAAGCGGGTGGCGTGGTTCGTGAACTGACACCAGAGCAGCGTCAAGAGTGGGTAACTGCACTTAAACCTGTTTGGAATAAGTTTGAGAAAGATATTGGCTCAGACCTAATCAATGCAGCGTTATCTGCAAACCAAAAATAACCAGCGATGGCTCCCGTAATGCGGGAGCCCAATTCACCTGATTCGAGTGATGTATTACATGGAACAGTCATTTTTTGCGAAGGTCGGACAGTTTACCGACAAGGTTGAAGAAACCTTGATTGCTTTCTTCCTCGGTACGATGACGATGCTGACTTTTATCAACGTCGTCATGCGTTACCTATTCAACGACAATATTCTCTGGGCGCTTGAACTTACCGTGTTCCTCTTTGCTTGGATGGTATTGGTAGGCGCTTCATATGGCGTGAAAAAACATTTTCATATTGGCGTCGACGTAGTGATTAACATGGCGCCTGAACGTCTTCGAAAAGTTTATGCTCTGATCGCGGTGGCTTGTTGCTTAACATTTTCAATTTTACTTCTGGTCGGATCGTGGAACTACTGGTACCCGTTTGCCACTGAGCGCGCTTGGTATGAGACCGATGATATTCCAATGCCAGAAATTTTACAGTTTATGTCAGATTGGCTTAATGAAGGCGAGCGCTACGAAAAAATCCCCCGCTTTATTCCCTATATGGCGCTGCCAGTTGGCATGGCACTGCTGACATTCCGTTTTGCGCAAATCGCGTATCAAATTTTAACTGGCAAGCTCGACAGAATGATTGCTGGCCACGAGGCGGAAGATGAACTTGAAGCGTTAAAAGAAGAACTTAAAGACGCAGATGAGGCGATGGAACCGAAATCAGGCGCTGACAATAGCCAAGATAACAATAAGAGCAAGGAGAGCTAACACATGGATATTTTATTGTTATTCTTGATGGTGATTGGCTTTATGCTCATCGGTGTGCCGATTGCTGTTTCGCTCGGTCTATCCAGTATTCTATTTTTGATGTGGCACTCAGACGCGTCTTTAGCGTCAGTCGCACAAACTCTATTCAATGCATTTGAAGGCCACTACACCTTATTGGCGATTCCGTTCTTTATTCTTGCGTCTAGCTTTATGTCTACGGGCGGTGTGGCTAAGCGCATTATCCGCTTTGCGATTGCTATGGTCGGTTGGTTCCGTGGCGGTCTTGCCATGGCGTCTGTAGTCGCGTGTATGATGTTTGCTGCTTTGTCTGGTTCATCGCCTGCGACCGTTGTCGCCATCGGTAGTATTGTTATTGCTGGCATGATCAAAAATGGCTACTCGAAAGACTTTGCTGCTGGGGTTATTTGTAACGCAGGTACTTTAGGTATTTTGATTCCACCTTCAATCGTCATGGTCGTATATGCAGCCGCAACGGATGTGTCAGTGGGGCGTATGTTCCTTGGTGGTGTTATCCCGGGCCTGCTAGCGGGTTTAATGCTGATGATCGCCATCTATATTGCAGCTCGAGTCAAGAACTTACCTAAGCAGCCTTTTGTCGGCTGGGGAGAGGCGCTTAAAGCGGCCAAAGATGCAAGTTGGGGATTACTGCTGGTAGTGATTATTCTAGGCGGTATCTATGGTGGTATCTTCACACCAACAGAAGCTGCTGCGGTGGCTGCCGTCTATGCTTTTCTGATTGCAAACTTTATCTACAAAGATATGGGCCCATTTGCCGACAAGAAAAACACCAAACCTGCACTGGTTAAAGTGGTGCAAGCCTTTGTCCATAAAGATACTCAAGACACGCTTTTTGAAGCCGGCAAGCTGACGATTATGCTGCTGTTCATCATAGCTAACGCCCTGATCTTAAAGCACGTGTTAACGGAAGAGCGCATCCCGCAAATGATCACCGAATCCATGTTGTCGGCTGGTTTGGGACCAATCACTTTCTTGATTGTGGTTAACGTCTTGTTGCTCATTGGCGGTCAGTTTATGGAGCCATCTGGTCTGTTGATCATTGTCGCGCCTTTGGTGTTCCCTATTGCTATTGCGCTCGGTATTGATCCGATTCACCTTGGTATCATGATGGTGGTGAACATGGAGATCGGTATGATTACACCTCCGGTTGGGTTGAACTTATTCGTTACGGCTGGTGTAGCGAAGATGTCAATGATGCAGGTGGTCAAAGCCGCACTGCCTTGGGTGGCGGTGATGTTCTTGTTCTTGATTATTGTTACTTACGTACCTTGGGTATCAACCTGGTTACCAACGACCTTAATGGGGCCAGAGATTATAACTAAGTAACTGCGCTTTATATAAAAAGCCCCACACGACTTGGTGTGGGGCTTTACTCATTTCTCGGCGTTAATCGCTTTTATAGTTGCTTTTATCTAAGCCATATTTCTGCATTTTGTCATAGAGCGTTTTACGCGCTAACTGCAAGTGATCCATTGTCTTCTTGATGCTGCCTTCACACTGATTCAGTGCTTGTTCAATGATGCTTTTCTCAAATTCGGCCACTTGCTTCGCTAATCCTAGTTCGCGGTCACTGCTTTCTCCTTGGCTATCAAATTGAGTTAATCGTCCCAGCAACACAAAACGCTCGGCTGCATTTCTTAGTTCGCGGACGTTACCTGGCCAGTCGTGGCTCATCAATTGATGAATTTGCTGAGATTCTATTGCGGGTGCTGATTTGCCATAACGCGCGGCCGCAACCAGAAGAAAATGGTGGAACAGGGTTGGTATGTCTTCTTTGCGCTGCCTTAATGGTGGTAAATCAAGCGTGACGACATTAAGTCGATAGTAGAGATCTTCGCGAAAAGTCCCTTCTTCAGATGCGCGTTTAAGATCCACTTTTGTTGCCGCGATAACGCGTATATCAATCGGAATGAGCTCGTTCGATCCGACTCTCTCAATGACACGTTCTTGCAGTACTCGCAATAGACGGATTTGAGCTTGCAGCGGCATAGACTCAATTTCGTCTAAAAACAGCGTCCCGCCCTGCGCGTGCTCAAATTTACCAACTCGCTTGCTATCAGCACCGGTGAACGCGCCTTTCTCATGACCATAGAGCTCACTCTCAATCAAATTTTCTGGTACCGCACCACAGTTGATGGCAACGAAGTTGTTATCACGGCGTGGGCTTTGTTCGTGAATGGAACGGGCGAAAAGCTCTTTACCAGTACCGGTTTCACCAAACAACAAGATGTCAGCACTGGTATCGGCGATATGCACTATCGTATCGCGTAACGCTTGAATGGATGGGGTGTCACCAATGATTCTTGGCCCAAGCGCCTGACTGGCTTTAAGGCTGCGTTTGAGTTCTTGGTTTTCAAGGGTTAAGTCGCGTTTTTCTAACGCTCTACGTGTGGTATCAATCAATCTATCGAGTGGAAAAGGCTTTTCAATAAAGTCATAGGCGCCATTTCTCAGTGCGTTGACCGCCATAGAAATATCACCATGGCCAGTGATGAGTATCACAGGAATATTGGCATCTTGATGCAAGATACTCGACAGTATGTTTTCACCAGACAAACCGGGTAGGCATATATCGGTAATGACCACCTTAGGTAAGCCATCTTGTTTAATCGCGATCAGTGCCTCTTCTGCACTGGCAAAAAAGCGTGCAGAGATCTCTTCAAGCTCAAAACTCTGTTCAATGGCCAGTCGAATATCGCTTTCATCATCAATAAAGATTACGTCGTACATCTGCATTCCTTATTATGTTTTTATCGGCAGTGTGATAGTAAATCGCGCTCCGCCTAGTGGGGATTGCGCAACCGTAAGTGTGCCATTCATTGCTTGCGTGATCTGCTGTGAAATCGATAGTCCCAATCCTAAGCCATTTTTCTTGGTGGTATAGAATGGCTCGAACAAAGATTGCTGCTTATCACGATCAATGCCTGGGCCGTTATCGTCGACAAGGATAGCTATCCGCTGCTCGGTAATGACAGTAGAAATAGTGACTAGCTTTTGTTGCTGTTGTTCAACCGCTTGAATCGCATTGGTCATTAGATTGATCAGTACCTGTTCAAACTGAATCGGATTAAGCTCCACCTTAGGCAGATTGGGCTGTAGGTCGGTGTCGAGAGTCACCAGTTTTGCTTTGAATTGGGGGGCAAGCAGTTCTTTGGCCGCCATGACCAGCGGAGCAACATCGACCAGACTGACATCGTTGCTGTCACTTTTTCTTGCGAATGAGCGCAATTGGTTACTGATCTTCGCCATACGGTCGGTCAGGTTAGAGATACGAGACAAGTTGTCATCGACACGATCATACTTCTCCCTTTGCAGAAAACGGCGGCCATTTTCTGCGAAGCTGCGTATCGCGGCCAGTGGGTTATTTAGTTCATGGCTGATGCTTGCTGACATCTGGCCTAACACGGCTAATTTGGCTGCTTGAATAAGTTCATCTTGGGTTTGGCGTAGGGCAAATTCGGTTTTGCTCCGTTCATGGACTTCGGCTTGCAGCTCGGAAGTACGTTCCATGACTAAAAACTCCAGCTTTTGCTTCGCTTCTGATTGCAATTGCTCAAACTGACGTTTTTTAAGATGGCGTTGGTTGACTAACTGCAACGACAAATAAACGATGACGAATAACAAGGTGATCACTAAGCCAAAACTGAGTGTCGACCATAGCAAGGTTGTTTTCGGGGTCAAAACGCGCAAAGTGAGCTGATGTTTATCGAGCGCGCGAGATGACACCAAATACGAATTCTCGAACCCAGTGGCACGCGGATGGCTGAGCTCCGTATGGGGTTTTGAAATATCGCCGACGAGACCAAATGAACGTATCGGAGAGTCGAGATACTGGCGGCTGTTAAGAATATCTTGTCGGTCTGACTCTGAAAGAGGCGTTAAAGCTTTAAATAGCCACTCATCATTGCTCGACATAAAAATCACGTTGTAGTGATCGGTGGCGACGAAAATGTTGGTTCTATTTTGCCAATTGGCTTCAATTGCATTGAGATCCATTTTTATCACTATCACCCCGATAATTTCGGCCGCATAAGTGACAGGATAAGAGAAATAATAGCCGCGCTGCTTAGAGCTTGAACCAAGGGCAAAATATTGACTTGGTTGGCCTTGAATCGCATCGGAAAAGTACGGTCGCCACGCGTAGTTTCGCCCAATAAATGAGCGGTCGAGATTCCAGTTACTCGACGCTATGGTATTGCCATATTCATCAAGCAAATAGGCATCGGTCGATTGGATGATTTCGTTTACCTGTTCTAAATAGCGATTAGTCAGTTCGATTTGAGCACTGTTGCGCGGAGACTGCAGGGCGGCTATAAGTTCTGAATCTTTGGCGATCAATTGAGGAAGATGGGTATATTTATCTAATTTGCTTGAGATAAATTCAGCAAATCGTTCAAGTTGCTCTTCGTGAATTGAAAACTGACGACTCTCGCTCGAGTTCCAAATCCAGCTTGATCCCAAAATGACGGTGAACAGGTAAATTATCAGCAGATAATACTTACCGCGTCTGAACGTTAACATCCCCATTCCTGTCCTCTGAATTAGTCCTCCTTAGCCTAAAGGTTTTTGTTACAAATGTGTGTGTCCAACAGAGTAATCTGAGCGATAAAACCGGACGTAGATCGTGTTTTGATCTTAAATTGAAAAAAAACATTAGTTTCTCTTGAAAAAGGCATTAATGTCCCCATTTCTTGAATCAAAGACAGCTTTATTGCTGCTTTTTTTAGCAGTTAAGTGAGTTTTTAGGGTTATCCCGTAGTGATCGAGGTGATTGGCTCGACAGCTATCGATCTGCTCGGTAGAATGCTGCGTCTAAATTTTAATCCTGAGGCTAATCGGAGATACCTTTACCGACTTCAATTCGTCAGAATCTACGTTGAAAGGATATCGCTAATTAGTCCGATAATTGAGCTACTCGATTTACAAGAGTACTCATAGAGTACAAACAAGGATGGGCTTTTTCTTTCAGTTACAGAAAGGGCACATACGCTCAGTTATCTGAGCCAGTTTTGAGGTTATTGAATAATGCAAGTTACTGTTGAAACGCTAGAGGGCCTAGAGCGCCGTCTAAACATTACTGTTCCTGCGGCAAACATCGAAGATGCTGTTACTGCGGAACTACGCAACATCGCAAAAAACCGTCGTTTCGATGGTTTCCGTAAAGGCAAAGTGCCTCTAAAAATGGTTGCGCAGATGTACGGCAAAGCAGTACGTCAAGACGTAATGGGTGAAGTTATGCAACGCCATTTCATCGAAGCGATCGTTAAAGAAAAAATCAACCCAGCAGGCGCACCAACTTTTGCTCCAGTTGAGACAAAAGAAGGCGCAGACCTAGTATTCAACGCAACTTTTGAAGTTTACCCTGAAGTTGAGCTAAAAGGCCTAGAGAACATCACTGTTGAAAAACCAACAACTGACGTTCAAGACGCTGACGTTGAAGAGATGATCGAAACTCTACGTAAGCAACAAGCTGGTTGGGTTGAAGTAGAAGAAGCGGCTGAAGAAGGCAAGCGTGCTACTATCGATTTCGTTGGTTCTATCGATGGTGAAGAGTTTGAAGGCGGTAAAGCTGAAAACTTCCCACTAGAAATGGGCGCAGGTCGTATGATCCCTGGTTTCGAAGATGGTATCGCAGGTAAGACTGCTGGTATGGAATTCGAAATCGACGTAACTTTCCCAGAAGATTACCACGCAGAAAACCTAAAAGGTAAAGCGGCTAAGTTCGCAATCAAAGTAAACAAAGTTGAAGCACGTGAGCTTCCTGAACTAAACGACGAGTTCGTTGCTAAGTTCGGTGTTGCTGAAGGTGGTGTTGACGCACTTAAAGCTGAAGTTCGTAAGAACATGGAGCGTGAGCTTAAGCAAGCTGTTAAGAACCGCATCAAAGAGCAAGCGATTGACGGTCTTGTGAAAGAAAACGAAATTGATGTACCTGCTGCACTGATTGATCAAGAGATCGGTACTCTACGTCAGCAAGCTGCACAACGTTTCGGCGGTAACCCAGAAGCGGCTGCACAACTTCCACGTGAACTATTTGAAGAGCAAGCGAAGCGTCGCGTAGTTGTTGGTCTTCTACTTGGTGAAGTGATCAAGTCTGAAGAGCTAAAAGCTGACGATGAGAAAGTGAAAACACTTATCGAAGAGATGGCGACAGCATACGAAGATCCAGCAGAAGTTGTTGCTTACTACGAGCAAAACGAGCAAATGATGAACAACATGCGTAACGTTGCTCTAGAAGAGCAAGCGATCGACGCAATCATCGCTAAAGCTCAGGTTTCTGAAAAAGAAGTTAGCTTCAATGAGCTAATGAACCAGCAGCCAGCAGCGTAACAAGCAATATAGTGTTGACAAGGTTGACTTAGCGTTAACTATTCTGCTAACAATGGTCCGTATGATATGTATCATCCGGGCCATTTATTTTAGGGACATAAGAATATGAGTTACCAAGAAAAAAATGCAATGTCACCAATCCTAAACGCGCTAGTACCTATGGTGGTTGAGCAAACTTCCCGTGGTGAGCGTTCTTACGATATTTATTCTCGTTTGCTAAAAGAACGTATCATCTTTCTGACTGGCCAGGTAGAAGACCAGATGGCTAACCTAGTCGTGGCTCAGCTGCTTTTCCTAGAATCAGAAAATCCAGATAAAGATATTTTCCTTTACATCAACTCACCAGGTGGTAGCGTAACGGCTGGTATGTCGATCTACGATACCATGCAATACATTAAGCCTAACGTGAGTACCGTGTGTATGGGGCAAGCTTGCTCTATGGGGGCCTTCCTTCTTGCTGGAGGCGCGCCAGGTAAGCGTCATGTATTGCCAAACTCACGTGTGATGATTCACCAACCATTAGGTGGTTTCCAAGGTCAAGCATCGGACATCCAAATCCACGCGCAAGAAATTCTAACGATTAAGCAGAAGCTAAACAAACTGCTTGCTGAGCACACAGGCCAGCCACTAGAAATCATTGAACGTGATACTGACCGCGATAACTTTATGTCTGCGGATCAAGCAGTAGAGTACGGTTTGGTTGACTCGGTTTTGACTCATCACAAAGAGTAATACCATATCGCCAAAAGATGCAGGCGAAATTTGGTCAAAATTGATATAAACTCAATGCAAGAGAGTAAAGCTAATAAGAGGTTAGCGAATGACAGATAAAAGCAAAGAGAGCGGTAGTAGTAAGCTTCTTTACTGCTCTTTCTGCGGCAAGAGCCAGCACGAAGTTCGCAAGCTAATCGCTGGTCCGTCAGTTTACATTTGTGATGAATGTGTCGACTTATGTAATGACATCATCCGCGAAGAAATTAAAGATGTTCTGCCGAAGAAACAATCGGAAGCACTGCCAGTGCCAAGAGAAATTCGTGAACACCTTGACGATTATGTGATTGGCCAAGATTACGCTAAGAAAGTGTTAGCCGTAGCCGTTTATAACCACTATAAGCGTTTACGTAACGGCGACACCACCAGTGAGGGTGTCGAGCTTGGTAAGAGTAACATTCTACTGATTGGTCCGACGGGTAGTGGCAAAACGCTGCTTGCTGAGACGCTAGCACGTTTCCTTGATGTACCGTTCACTATGGCAGATGCGACAACGCTAACCGAAGCGGGTTACGTTGGTGAAGATGTAGAAAACATCATCCAGAAGCTACTACAGAAATGTGATTATGACGTAGCGAAAGCCGAACGCGGCATTGTATACATCGACGAAATTGACAAGATTTCTCGTAAAGCTGAGAACCCTTCAATTACTCGTGACGTATCGGGTGAAGGCGTTCAACAAGCGCTACTAAAGCTGATCGAAGGTACGGTTGCCTCGGTTCCACCTCAAGGTGGTCGTAAGCATCCACAACAAGAGTTCCTCCAAGTAGATACATCTAAGATTCTATTTATTTGTGGTGGTGCTTTTGCTGGACTAGACAAAGTGATTGAGCAACGTGTCGCAACTGGTACTGGTATCGGTTTTGGTGCAGATATTCGTTCTAAAAACGAAACGCGCACTATCGGCGAGTTGTTCTCTCAGGTCGAGCCAGAAGATTTGGTCAAATACGGTTTAATCCCTGAGTTCATTGGTCGTCTTCCTGTGACAACGACACTAACTGAGCTGGATGAAGATGCGTTAATTCAAATCTTGTGTGAACCAAAAAATGCACTGACCAAGCAATATGCAGCACTGTTTGAGCTTGAAGATACAGAGCTAGAGTTCCGTGAAGATGCGCTACGTGCTATCGCGAAGAAAGCGATGGAGCGTAAGACGGGGGCTCGTGGTTTACGTTCAATTCTTGAAGGCGTGCTGCTTGAGACCATGTATGAATTGCCATCCATGGAAGATGTCAGCAAGGTTGTGATTGATGAGTCGGTCATTAAGGGTGAATCTGAGCCGCTGCTTATTTACAGCAACTCAGACAACCAAGCGGCTGGTGCAGAATCATAATCTGAATCACAGAAAATCATGTACGAAAAAAGGGGGTAATCAATTACCTCCTTTTTTTTATTCTTTCATTGAATCCAACCAATTAGCCCCCATATACTGCTCATAGGACAAAGCGGAAGAGAGAAGAATATGAACTTGGAACGTTCCGAACGTATCGAGATCCCCGTACTACCTCTACGAGATGTAGTCGTTTACCCGCATATGGTAATTCCATTGTTTGTTGGCCGTGAAAAATCGATTGCGTGCTTAGAAGCTGCAATGGATCACAACAAGCAAGTATTGTTGGTAGCGCAAAAAGAAGCGGATACTGACGAGCCAACGCAAACAGACTTGTTTGAAGTGGGTACCGTAGCGACCATCCTGCAATTGCTCAAACTACCAGACGGCACAGTAAAAGTGTTGGTAGAAGGTCAGCAGCGCGCGAAAATTAATCATTTTATTGAAAACGACTTTTTCTACGCAGACGCAGAGTATCTCACCACCGCAGAGTTGGATGAGCGTGAACAAGAAGTGGTCGTGCGCAGTGCGATTAACCAGTTTGAAGGCTTCATTAAACTGAACAAAAAAATTCCGCCTGAAGTGCTCACTTCACTGAATGGAATTGATGACGCGGCGCGTTTAGCGGATACCATTGCAGCACATATGCCGCTCAAACTGGCTGAAAAGCAAAACGTGTTAGAAATTTTGGACGTCACAGAACGTTTAGAGTTCCTTATGGGGCAGATGGAGTCCGAAATCGACTTGCTTCAAGTTGAAAAGCGAATTCGTACACGCGTTAAAAAGCAGATGGAAAAATCGCAACGCGAGTATTATCTGAATGAGCAAATGAAAGCGATTCAGAAAGAGCTAGGCGAAAGCGAAGATGGTGTTGACGAGTTTGAAACGTTAAAGCAGAAGATCGTTGATTCGAAAATGCCGCAGGAAGCTCGCGAGAAGACGGAGCAAGAGCTACAAAAGCTGAAAATGATGTCTCCTATGTCGGCAGAAGCGACGGTTGTTCGTGGCTACATCGACTGGATGCTTGGGGTCCCTTGGGCCAAGCGTACTAAGGTAAAGAAAAACTTAGCTAAAGCAGAAGAAATTCTTAACGAAGATCACTACGGTTTAGAACGAGTCAAAGAACGTATTCTTGAGTACTTAGCGGTGCAAAACCGGATTAACAAGCTTAAAGGTCCTATCTTGTGCCTTGTTGGTCCTCCAGGTGTGGGTAAAACGTCACTTGGTCGCTCTATTGCTGCAGCAACAGGGCGTCAGTACACGCGTATGGCACTCGGCGGCGTGCGTGACGAAGCGGAAATCCGCGGCCACCGTCGTACTTACATCGGTTCTATGCCAGGTAAGCTTATCCAGAAAATGTCAAAAGTGGGCGTGAAAAACCCGTTATTCCTTTTGGATGAAATCGACAAAATGTCTTCTGACATGCGTGGTGATCCGTCATCGGCTTTGTTAGAGGTGCTAGACCCAGAACAAAATAACGCCTTTAACGACCACTATTTGGAAGTTGATTACGATTTATCTGACGTCATGTTTGTCGCAACGTCGAACTCAATGAACATTCCTGGCCCATTGCTAGACCGTATGGAAGTAATTCGTTTATCTGGTTACACAGAAGACGAAAAGCTTAACATCGCTAAACGTCACCTAGTTGATAAGCAGATTAAGCGCAATGGCTTGAAAGTTGGCGAAATTGAAATCGAAGATTCTGCCATCATCGGTATTATCCGTTACTACACTCGTGAAGCGGGCGTTCGTAGCCTAGAGCGTGAAATTTCTAAGATCTGTCGTAAAGCGGTGAAGAACATCCTTCTCGATAACGACATCAAGAGTGTCACGGTCAGCATGGACAACCTTAAAGAGTATTTAGGTGTTCAACGATTTGATTACGGTAAAGCTGATGACAGCAATCGCATTGGTCAGGTTACAGGTTTAGCTTGGACTGAAGTGGGTGGTGACCTACTCACCATTGAAACCCAGTCAATGCCAGGCAAAGGTAAGCTGACTCAAACCGGTTCTCTGGGCGATGTGATGCAAGAATCGATTCAGGCGGCGATGACAGTGGTACGCTCACGTGCAGAAAAACTGGGCATAAACCCGGACTTTTACGAGAAGCGTGATATCCACGTCCATGTTCCTGAAGGCGCAACACCAAAAGATGGTCCTAGTGCGGGTATCGCGATGTGTACTGCGCTTGTCTCTAGCTTAACCGGTAATCCGGTCAAAGCTGAGGTCGCCATGACGGGTGAAATCACTTTGCGCGGCGAAGTGTTACCTATCGGTGGATTGAAAGAGAAGTTGCTTGCTGCACACCGTGGTGGCATCAAAACGGTGTTGATTCCGAAAGACAATGAACGTGATCTAGAAGAAATTCCAGATAATGTTATTGCAGATCTGAAGGTTATTCCGGTGCAATGGATCGATGAAGTATTGAAAGTCGCGCTAGAAAAAGAGCCGTCAGGTGTCGAGTTTGCAGCCGTAAAATAGTGATGTGCAGCAAAAATAAGTAAAAGATTACGCTGATAAGCACAAAAAGGCTTGTCAGCGTTTTTTTTGGGAGCTAACGTTAGCCACTGCAGCTTCAAGCCTTGTCATATAAGGGTTTGTAGCTAAATTGAAATGAAATGGAACGTAAAGCTACCGACAAAAATAAAATCAGGTGGCACAAAGGGGAATCACAGTGAATAAAACACAATTAGTAGAAAAAATTGCAGAAAATGCAGATCTATCAAAAGCGTCAGCTGGTCGTGCTCTTGACGCATTCATCGAAGCAGTAGGCGACACGCTACAGTCTGGTGACCAAGTCGCTCTAGTGGGCTTCGGTACATTCAGCGTACGTACTCGTGCAGCGCGCACAGGTCGTAACCCTAAGACTGGTGAAGAGATCCAAATCGCAGAAGCAAAAGTACCAGCATTCAAAGCGGGTAAAGCTCTGAAAGATTCTTGCAACTAATCAAAAATTCGCCAGTTAGGCGGTTTTTTTAGAACCTTTTTAAATTATGCGCATCATACTGATGCGCATTTCTTTTTCTGGTATTATCGCGCTATTCAATTTTTATTTTAATCACGTGTATTGTGTTGGTATGAACCCAGCATGGTGCATAAGCGGAGAGTAGTTTAAGTATGATGGACCGATTGCGCGAAGGCGTTAATAGCATCGCGGTTAAAATTATCCTAGGACTTATCATCCTATCTTTCGTATTCGCTGGTGTTGGTAGCTATATTGTTGGTGGCTCAAATAACTCAGCAGCGAAAGTAGGCAATGTTGAAATTGGTCGTGGTGAGTTTGAACAGGCTTACCAAAATGAGCGTAATCGTATGCAAGCGCAACTTGGCGATTATTTCTCTAATCTATTGGCTGACCCAAGCTATGTAGAGACTTTCCGTAAATCTGTATTAGATCGTATGGTCAACGATCTGCTTCTCGAGCAGCATGCAGAATCACTTGGTCTAAGAGTGAGTGATACGCAAGTACGTACCTTGATTTTGGAAATGCCTCAGTTTCAGGTAGACGGCAAGTTTGACCAAGAAATTTACCAAGTGGCACTTCGCCGTGCTGGATTTTCTGCGGAAAGTTTTGCTGAATACCTACGTCGCGATCTTGTACGTAACCAATTATTGAGCGCAATTCAAGGCAGCGACTTCTCCTTGCCTGGTGAAGTAGAAGCACAAAGCAAGCTGTTGACTCAGACTCGTGATATCAAAAAAGTGACATTGTCGTTGGCTGATTTCGCAGCGAAAGCCGAACTGTCTGAAGACGAAATTAACGATTACTATCAGCAAAACTCCGAGCGCTATACTCGCCCTGAACAGGTAAAAGTGGCATACATTGAGCTGTCGGCGCAACAGCTTAAACAAGGTATCGAAATTTCAGACGAGCAGGCTCAGCAGTACTATCAAGAGCATCTCGATAAGTATTCTTCTGAAGAGCAACGTCGAGTTAGCCATATTCTTGTCGAAGGTGACGATGAAGCTAAGGCTCAAGCGATTCTTGATGAACTCAATTCAGGCGCTGACTTTGCCTCACTAGCAGAAGAGAAGTCAGATGACTTTGGTAGCGCTTCTGAGGGTGGTTCCCTTGGCTGGATTGAACGCGATGTTATGGATCCAAGTTTTGAAGACGCGGCGTTCGCCTTAACGACGGTAGGTGAAATAACCGGTTTGGTAAAATCTGAATTTGGTTACCATATTATCAAGCTTGATGAGCTACAAAGCTCCGTTGCTAAACCATTCCAAGAGGTTGCAGCTGACATTAAACAAGAGTTGGCAGACCAGCAAGCTGTTGATCAATTCTACGAATTGCAAAGCGAACTAGAGAAGGTGGCATTTGAATACCCAGATTCTCTTGATGATGCTGCGAAGGTAATCGATGCTCAGATTCAGACTACCGATTTTATCTCTCAACAAAACGCGCCAGAGTTGCTTAAAACACCGGCGGTGCTGCAAGCGCTTACTAGCCCTGAAGTCAAAGAAGATGGTTTGAATTCAGAGGTGATTGAAGTCGCTCCAGAACATGTTGTTGTCGTTCGTGTTGAGGATAGCCGCAATGAAACCGTACTACCCCTTGAAGAAGTGCGCAGTCAAGTGACAAGTGCATTAGCAAACGTCAAAGGAGAGCAAAGCGCAATTGAGCTGGCTAATAACCTTGTCGATGAGCTTAAACAGGGTAAGCTGGATCTTCTTAACCAAAGTGGCCTAGCGTTTGGTGATATTGAAACACTGGATCGCAGTTCACCGCTTGCCGACGTTGTATTCTCAATGGTCAAACCAGCACAAGGTGAAGCGGCGTTCGCACAAGCGAAGGATCTAAATGGGGATGTGGTAGTGGTGGAGTTAACTAACGTTGCTTCTGAGTTTGACCCACAATACAACCAGCAAATTGGTTCGCAACTGTCGCAAGTGAACGCGCAACAAGATTTATCAGGTCTGGTCAGCATTCTACGCAAGACGATAGATATTGAATACTATGTGACGCAATAACAGTTAATTATGTAACTGACACATAACTTAAAACGGACTGCTTCTGCAGTCCGTTTTGTTTTGTTATTGTTAGAGATGGGATGAGTAACGAAAATTAGTATGCTGACTATGCCATTGAACAACAAGGAAGCCAGTATGCTAAAACAACTGTTACTTATTATGGTGCTGATATGTATCGCGCCAGTCTCTTATGCCGAAGATTCGACCGCAGATCCTAAATATGCAGGGATCGAAATTACCGTCAATATCAATACTGCTAGTGCGCAAGAACTTGCTGATTTGTTGACTGGTATTGGTATTAAAAAGGCTGAGGCGATTGTGGAGTATCGGCAAGAACACGGTAAGTTTGACAGCGCCGAGTCACTCACTAAAGTCAAAGGGATTGGACCATCATTGGTAAGCAAAAATCAATCTCGAATCCAGCTGTAACAGAGCGCGTTTAGCGCTCTTTTTTTGATTTTCTCTTAATCCCGCCTAGAACCTATAGCTGTTTCCCCCTATAATTTCTCGCCGAATTAAGGTCAAGGCACTTAGCGTTGATCTACAACCAATACGGAGTAAAACATGTCGTCTCATACACCGGTTGTGACCGTTGATGGACCGAGTGGTGCGGGTAAGGGCACTCTATGTATGCTGTTAGCAAACAAGCTAGGTTTCAATCTACTAGACTCTGGAGCGATTTATCGTGTGCTGGCACTCGCCGCAATTCACCATGGTGTGGATTTAGAATCAGAAGATGCGCTGGTTCCTCTGGCGACTCACCTTGATGTCCAGTTTGTTGCCGAGGGTGACTTAGTGAAAGTGATTCTTGAAGGTGAAGATGTCTCTCGTGAACTTCGTAAAGAAGAAACCGGTATGGCCGCTTCAAAAGTTGCAGCCTTACCTAGAGTTCGCGAAGCTCTGTTACGTCGTCAGCGTGCTTTCTCGGAAGGTAAAGGCTTGATTGCCGATGGCCGTGATATGGGTACGGTTGTTTTTCCGCAAGCAGAAGTGAAAATTTTCTTAGATGCGAGTGCGGAGGAACGCGCGCACCGACGCCTGAAACAGTTGCAAGGCAAAGGGTTAGATGTTAAATTTGACGACCTTTTGAGCGAGATCCAAGAGCGAGACGATCGAGATCGTAATCGCCCTGTGGCGCCGTTGCGTCCAGCGGAAGACGCGCTTTTGCTAGATTCTACCACCATGAGTATCGACGAAGTGGTAGAAAAAGCACTACAATATATCGAATCGAAGCTAGTCGCTTAGGCGGCTAGGTAAGAGCGTTGGTCGCAAGGATGATGACCGGCGAAGCTAATAACCCCATGCGGTAGGATACCCGTGGACGTTTAATTTATTGAAGATTAAATAATGACTGAATCTTTTGCTCAACTCTTTGAAGAGTTTCTAAACGAAACTGAATTCCAACAAGGCAGTATCGTTAAAGGTACTGTAGTAGCTATCGAGAACGGTTTCGTTCTTGTTGATGCTGGTCTTAAGTCTGAATCTGCTATCCCTGCTGAACAGTTCAAGAACGCTGCTGGCGAACTTGAAGTTGAAGTTGGCGCTGAAGTAGACGTAGCTCTAGACGCTGTTGAAGATGGTTTCGGTGAAACTCAACTTTCTCGTGAGAAAGCGAAGCGTCACGAAGCTTGGATCGTACTTGAGAAAGCTTGTGAAGAAGCTGAAACTGTTGTTGGTATCATCAACGGTAAAGTTAAAGGTGGTTTCACTGTTGAACTAAACGGTATCCGTGCCTTCCTTCCTGGGTCACTAGTAGACGTACGTCCTATCCGTGACACTGCTCACCTAGAAAACAAAGAGCTAGAGTTCAAAGTTATCAAACTTGACCAGAAGCGTAACAACGTAGTTGTATCTCGTCGTGCAGTAATCGAGTCTGAGAACAGCGTTGAGCGTGATGAGCTTCTAGAAACTCTACAAGAAGGCGCAGAAGTTAAAGGTATCGTTAAGAACCTTACTGACTACGGTGCGTTCGTAGACCTAGGCGGCGTTGACGGCCTACTACACATCACTGACATGGCTTGGAAGCGCGTTAAGCACCCTTCTGAGATCGTTAACGTTGGTGACGAGATCCAAGTTAAAGTTCTTAAGTTTGACCGTGACCGTACTCGCGTATCACTAGGTCTTAAGCAACTAGGCGAAGATCCATGGGTAGCTATCGCTAAGCGTTACCCAGAAGGTCACAAACTATCTGGTCGCGTTACTAACCTAACTGACTACGGCTGTTTCGTTGAAATCGAAGAAGGCGTTGAAGGTCTAGTACACGTTTCTGAAATGGATTGGACTAACAAGAACATCCACCCATCTAAAGTTGTTAATGTTGGCGACGAAGTTGAGGTTATGGTTCTTGAAATCGACGAAGAGCGTCGTCGTATCTCTCTAGGCCTAAAACAGTGTAAAGCTAACCCATGGCAATCTTTCGCTGAAGCGCAAGCTAAAGGCGACAAAGTTACTGGTAAGATCAAGTCTATCACTGACTTCGGTATCTTCATCGGTCTAGAAGGCGGTATCGATGGTCTTGTTCACCTATCTGACATTTCTTGGAATGTTGCAGGCGAAGAAGCGGTACGTGAGTACAAGAAAGGCGACGAAATCTCTGCAGTTGTTCTAGCAGTAGATGCAGAGCGTGAGCGTATTTCTCTAGGCGTTAAGCAAATGGAAAACGACCCATTCAATGCTTACGTAGCTGAGAAGAAGAAAGGTGTACTTGTTAACGGTACTGTAACTGCAGTAGACGCTAAAGGTGCAACTATCGAGCTTGAAGAAGGCGTAGAAGGTTACATCCGCGCATCTGAAGTTTCTCGTGACCGCGTAGAAGACGCTACTCTAATCCTAAGCGCTGGTGACAGTGTTGAAGCTAAGTTCACAGGTGTAGACCGTAAGAACCGCGTAATCAACCTATCTATCAAAGCTAAAGACGAAGCTGAAGAGCAAGAAGCAATGGCTACACTGAACAAAGCAGACGATGCTTCATTCGGTAACGCTATGGCTGACGCATTCAAAGCAGCTAAAGGCGAATAATTAAATCGCTTTTAAGAAAAAGGGGCCGAAAGGCTCCTTTTTTATGTTCAAATGTTAGTTAGTGGTAATACCAATCTCTTCAAAGTGTTCTAAAAAAGCAATTTTTCATTACACATATTGCTCATTTATTGTCTAAAATTGAAAGCAAGTGTTTGTTGGAACTGGTATTACTTACTATAATAAGTGATAAATTACTCTACGAGGGCAACTATGACTAAGTCTGAATTGATTGAAAGACTGTGCGCCGAGCAAACGCACCTTTCAGCGAAAGAGATAGAAGATGCTGTAAAAGATATTTTAGAGCATATGGCGTCAACACTTGAAAGTGGCGACAGGATCGAGATTCGTGGCTTTGGTAGCTTCTCTCTTCATTTCCGTGAGCCTCGTATTGGTCGTAACCCTAAAACGGGTGATAAAGTGGAATTGGAAGGCAAATATGTTCCACACTTCAAACCGGGCAAAGAGTTGCGTGAGCGCGTGAATATCGGCTAGATATTTACAACAGACTGATAAAAAAGCGGCATACAAAGCGTATGCCGCTTTTTTATCAATGGAATTACAGAGATAACCATGGTTTGTTGGTAGCTTTTACTGCATAATCGTAACGGCGGAACTTCTCTTAGGTGATGGACTATGAAAATTATAAAAATCGTTCTTGTACTGGCCCTATTTTTAATTGCATTGGCATTAGGCTCTCAGAATCAAGCTGTCGTTAATTTTAATTACCTTATCGCACAAGGTGACTTCCACCTTTCTACATTACTTGGCGGTGTATTTATCTGTGGTTTTGCAATTGCATGGCTCATCTTTGGTAGCCTACACCTAAAATCTAAGCTTCAAGTTCGCAAATTAAAAAAGAAACTCAACAAGCTTTCTCCTGCCGTCACTGAAGCCAATCAAGGTAAAGCTTAAAGCTGTAGATAGGTAGGCTGTTACTCGATGTTAGAAATTCTCTTCTTGTTATTGCCGATAGCCGCAGCATACGGCTGGTATATGGGTAATCGAAGTGCCCAGCAAGACAAGCAGAAACAATCCAACCAAATATCACGTCAGTATGTGACGGGTTTGAACCTTCTATTATCAGACCAGTCTGATAAGGCGGTCGATCACTTTATCGAACTGCTTCAAGTTGACAACGAAACGATCGATACTCACCTCGCACTTGGTAATCTGTTCCGTTCACGTGGCGAGGTTGATCGCGCTATTCGTATTCACCAAAATCTTATATCTCGTTCTGGGCTCACCATCGAGCAAAAAAACATCGCGTTGCAGCAGTTAGCTAAAGACTACATGGCGTCTGGTTTTCTTGACCGTGCTGAGAAAATTTTTGAGCAGTTGGTTGATGAGCCTGAACACCGCGAAGCCGCTTTGCAGCAACTGGTTGCGATTTACCAACAGACTCGAGAGTGGAACAAAGCCATTCACTATGCGACCTTGCTGGTCAAGATGGGACGCAAGCGCATGAGTGGCAGCATTGCTCATTTTTGGTGTGAATTGGCGATGCAAGAAAAGGCAGATGGTCATCATGCTCAGGCAATCCAGAATTTTAAGCGTGCCTTATCTGAAGACCCAAAATGTGTCCGCGCCAGTATCGCTTTAGGTAAGCTTTATCTTGATGATGAAGATTACAAAAATACTATCAAGTATATGGAGATGGTATTAGACCAAGATAGTGACTTCATCAGCGAAGTTTTGCCCACCTTAGCAGAGTGCTATCACCACCTTGATCAAGAAGATGAATTACTCAATTTTTTACGCCAGTGTATCGTCAATAAAGCTGGTGTTTCAGCAGAGCTTATGTTGGCTCAGTTGGTGGCTCAGCATGATGGTGCTGGTGCAGCGCAAGAGCTTTTAACCAGACAGCTGGTTAAAAACCCGACCATGAAAGGCTTTTACCGTTTGATGGACTATCATTTAGCAGAAGCGGAAGAAGGGCGTGCCAAAGCGAGCCTTGGCACACTGCAGAAGTTGGTGGGGGAGCAGTTAAAAGTCAAACCTCATTACCGATGTCGTAAATGTGGTTTTTCAACCCATTCAATGTATTGGCATTGTCCTTCCTGCAAAGGGTGGGGAACCATTAAGCCAATTCGAGGCTTGGATGGTGAATGATTTCCATATGGGGTAATCCCATAACAAAATGGCAGCGGCTATCCCGCTGCTTTTTTTCGATTTTATAAGTAAGTTAGGAGATGAAATGATCGACCAAAAAGTAATCGTGGCACTTGATTATGATAACCAAGCTGATGCACTCGCTTTTGTTGATAGAATCGACCCAAGTTCATGCCGATTAAAAGTTGGCAAAGAGATGTTTACCCTATTTGGTCCTGATTTCGTTAAACAACTTCACCAACGCGGTTTTTCAGTCTTCCTTGACCTTAAGTTCCATGATATCCCTAACACCTGTTCTAAAGCCGTTCGTGCAGCTGCTGAACTTGGCGTGTGGATGGTTAATGTCCATGCGAGTGGTGGCGAACGTATGATGGTTGCTTCACGTGAGATTCTTGAGCCTTACGGTAAAGACCGACCATTATTGATTGGTGTTACCGTATTGACCAGTATGGAGCAGAGTGATTTAGCAGGCATTGGTTTAAATATTCAGCCGCAAGAACAAGTGATTCGTCTTGCTAATCTAACTAAAAACTCGGGTCTAGACGGTGTGGTATGTTCCGCTCAAGAGGCTTCTCTGCTTAAGAATGAGCTAGGTCGAGAATTCAAGTTAGTGACGCCGGGTATTCGTCCGGTAGGTGCTGCGGTTGGCGATCAGAAACGTATTATGATGCCAGTTGAAGCGATTCAGGCGGGTTCAGATTATTTGGTCATTGGCCGCCCGATCACCCAAGCTGCAGATCCTGCATCAGTATTGGCAGAAATCAACGCAACGTTGGCGTAATCATCGATTCAAATAACAAGGCCAGCCATATCATGGCTGGTCTTTTTTATTTGTACTAGCTTAAGCGACAAGTTCGGGAATACCGCTGTGGAATTTGAAGTCATCGTCTGGTGTAGAAATAAGTTCAGCTTCGATTTTGCCGAAATACTCGATACGTTCAGTGATATCTTTACCGGCTATATCTTCAGCCAGCGTTAAGTAGTCTTGATAATGGCGAGCTTCTGAACGCAAAAGAGAGACGTAGAACTTAGCAATGTCGTCTTCCATATGAGGAGCAAGCATAGCAAAGCGCTCACAAGAACGAGCTTCGATGTAAGCGCCAATGATTAACTTGTCGATCAGAGTCTGCGGCTCATGAGTGGCCATGTGAGAGATCAAGCCTTTGGCATAACGACTTGCGGGCACTGGCTCGTAGTTAATTCCTCGGTTATCCATGATCTCCAATACTTGATAAAAGTGATGGAGCTCCTCTTTAATCAACAGCACCATTTTATCAATCAGGTCTTGGCTATATGGCGAGTTAGATTTAGCCATGATCGCTTTGGAGATACTACTCTTACCCTTTAGTGTTGCTAAATTACCTTCCTTTCTATACGCAAAGTCTTCGTAAGGTTTAAACCAATCCAGCAAGCTATGCGCGCTTTCTTTGTCGACTGCGTATTTGCGAATCAGGTACATCGCCGATTGGCCAGCTTTCAGCTCACATAACAAGTGGTCAATCAGGACTACCTTTAAGTTCTCGGGATTGCTTGCTTCTTCAACCCATTGTTCTGGTGTTGGACATTGCAAAAAGGCATTGATGGGCGCGAGTAAGCTCTGGTATTGGTCAAGTTCTTTCATCTTCATTTATAAAGCTAGATTAAAAAGAAAAGGCCGCAATCGCGACCTTTGAATACGTTTGGTGGCAGTATATTACCACTTTTTCTTTTCGCCAAAGAGTGCTTCCATGTCATCTTTACGCTGATTCTCTTCGAATTGATGAAGTTCTTCGGCATTGCGATTTTGCCTTTTCAACTCGAGCTCATCGTACATGGTCTGTAACTTCTCTCTAGCTTGCGCTGAATAGTTATCGCTTCTTGTACTCAATGCATCCAAACCTTTCTTAAGCAACTGAATAGCAGTACCTGGTTGGCCGCGAATGATAGCGTCGTTAGAACGCTTAATAACGTTTTCGATGTTGATGCGAATCTGGATTGTCTCTAAACGCGCATTCTCTGCCACATAAGCTTGAGTCTCAAAACGCCCCTTGTTGTGTTCGCTACGAATCGTATCGCGCAGGCGTTTTACGAGTTTAAGCATTACAATCGCTTGCTTATCACTGGTTGGGACTTTAAAACTCGCGCTTTCGCCTTCGTTAAAGTTGTCTTGAGTTTGTTTGATTTGTTGCTTTACGTGCGCGACTCTTTGCTCTAATTGCTTATTTTTAGGATCGAGTTCATGCATGCTCTGCAGTGCATCTAAAATACGGGTATTAAGACACATCAAGAGATCTTTGCTGTAAGGCATATGGTGGGCATGTCCTATCAGATCTTCTGTTGCGTCGATGATCTGCAGGTAGCGTGTACTTTCCTGTTTTCGTGCCGTTTCAGCTTTCACTTTATACTGCAGCATAATGTTATAGCCAAGGATCAAGACGAGTAAGATGGCAACTAACGCTATGATTAAACCAATATTCATAAATTCCGTATCTTAATATTTTTTGGTGGCTAGCAGATAAGCATACACGATTCCGCTAAGCTACTGCATCTCTTTTGTATTATCGCCTAATTGATAAATTTTATTAATCAAAACCCTGATTGCAAACCTTATTCTGAGTAATTGATTGCAAAACGGACAATCAAGTGTGCGGCATTGGTCTTTTCCCGACCTTAATAACGATTGGACTATCAATTTAAATCTATTGGCGTTATAACTAAATATTATAAACTATATTTGCTCACTATGGGGCGTTGATAAGGGATTGCGAGGTCGAGAATGAAATTACAACAATTGAAGTATATTGTTGAGGTCGTTAACCATAATCTAAATGTATCAGCAACCGCAGAGAGCTTATACACTTCGCAGCCAGGTATCAGTAAACAGGTTCGCCTGTTGGAAGATGAGCTGGGTATTCAAATCTTCGAGCGTAGTGGTAAACACTTAACCCAAGTCACGGGTGCGGGCGAAGATATTATCCGCATATCACAGGAAATCTTAGCTCGAGTAGAAAGCATCAAAGCGGTGGCAGGTGAGCATACTCATCCTGAAATGGGCACCTTAAATATCTCGACCACTCATACCCAAGCCCGTTACGCACTACCTGATGTGATTAAGGGATTCACTACCCGTTATCCAAAAGTCTCTTTGCACATGCACCAGGGTACGCCGTCACAAATGTCGGAAGCGATTGCTAAAGGAACGGCAAACTTCGCTATCGCCACCGAGGCCCTACACCTTTATCAAGATGCGATTATGCTACCGTGTTACCACTGGAACCGCTCTATTGTGGTGCCTAAATCGCATCCATTGGCACAAAAAGAGAAGGTGACGATTCAAGATCTGGCTAGCTATCCTTTGGTGACTTATGTGTTCGGATTTACAGGTCGTTCAGAGCTTGATACTGCGTTTAATAAATACGGCCTGACGCCAAGAGTTGTGTTTACTGCAACCGATGCTGATGTGATTAAAACGTACGTGCGGATGGGAATTGGCGTGGGCGTGATTGCAAGTATGGCTATCGACCAAGAGCAAGATACCGATCTGGTCGCGATTGATGCGAGTCATATTTTCGGTGCAAGTACCACAAGCATTGGCTTTAGACGAGGCACATTCCTACGCTCCTACATGTTTGATTTTATGGAGCGATTTGCCCCGCACCTAACACGCCCGGTTGTGGAACAAGCGTTGTCGCTTAAATCCAATGCTGAAATCGAAGAGATGTTTAAAGATATCGACCTTCCAGTTCGCTAGCATCGCAGATGACTTCCTTCTAAAATGCACGCTTAGGGGGAAGTCATGTTAAACCAATTCCAATCTCTCGATCGATTCCTGATCGAACATCAAGCCTATTGGCGCTTTGAGCCTTTCTTTGATTCTGTTCAGCCAGACTTGCTTTGGCATGAAGTGAATCCAGATCTTTGCCAGTGGTTAGAGTCTCTTTCCCCACAGCAAATCAGCGCATATAAACAAAATAACAAGGCGTTAGTCGACGATATGGCCGACCATCTCTCTTGCATTCGCGCTATTGAAACGTGGACAACGATTGCGCAAAGCCAAAGAGTCGGCTTGACTCTCCCTCGTGGTGTCGACAATGGTGTGCCGGGCCGTAAACTTGAGCAGATTCTTGCTATGGGTGAAACGGTTATTGGTGATCATCATGGCAGGGAATGGCTTGAGTGGTGTTCAGGGAAAGGCTTTCTCGGCAGAATTCTTGCCAGTCATACTCAGCAAAAAGTGACAAGCTTTGAATATCAGCAAACGCTCTGTGAGTCAGGACAGAAAGAAGCCGATAGACAAGGTCTCGCTATGCATTTCGTCCAAGGCGATGCGCTGAGCGAGCAAGCCAGTCAAGCTTTCCATAGTGAGCAACACGCTGTAGCGCTCCATGCTTGTGGAGATCTGCATGTGTCTCTGATTCAGCATGCGACAAAGAAAAAGCTTCCCGCGATTACCTTGTCCCCGTGTTGTTATCACTTAGTGAGTAGCGAACATTATCAGGCTTTATCGAAGCTTGGTCAGGCGTCAGATTTGGCTTTGACCCGACAAGAATTAAGAATTCCGCTTCAAGAAACCGTGACTGGGGGAGAAAGGGTTAAACGCCATCGCATTGAAGAGATGACTTTCCGCTTGGGATTTGATCTATTACTCAGAGATGTGACGGGCAACCAAGTTTACCAACCTGTGCCTAGCATCAAAAAATCGGCTCTAGCACTAGGTTTTGAAGCGTTCTGCCGTTGGGCGAGTGAGCAAAAGGGGGTAGGGCTACCTCGTTTAGATTATGCTCATTATGAGCAATTAGGCTCAACGAGATATTGGCAGATGGAACGGATGAGCTTAGTACAGCAACCATTTCGTCGAGCTTTAGAAATTTGGTTGGTTATTGATAAAGCGCTTTACCTGCAAGAGCGAGGTTATCAAGTCACGCTATCTGAGTTTTGTTGCCGTGATACAACACCTCGCAACCTGCTGATTCATGCTGTGAAACGTTAAACAGCAACCAGTCTCTCCTTTTGTTGCTCCAATGTTAAAAGTTGCTTTTCTTTTGAACAGCATGTTGGTAATAATATTGATGTGCGCATGAAATGTGCGATAACAACAATACTAAACAATCCCTTACACAACATTATTGCTTATACCGAATCCCATAAAGGTGCTTAGCCGCAACTTTAAAGTTTCGACTGCCAACGGAATTGGTATTACATCAAGGAGTTAAGATGAAAGCAGCAAAAGTTATTGCGACCGCTCTACTCACAGGTGTCACGTTACTCTCATCGACAAATGTTCTGGCGAAAACCGCTAAGGTCGCGGTGTCGCAAATTGTCGAACATCCAGCATTAGATGCGGCTCGACAAGGCTTGATTGACGGCCTAAAAGCGAAAGGTTATGAGCAAGGAAAGAACCTCGAATTTGATTACAAAACAGCGCAAGGTAACCCTGCTATCGCGGTGCAAATTGCCCGTCAATATGTAGGTGAACAACCAGACGTATTAGTTGGTATTGCCACCCCAACTGCGCAAGCATTAGTGTCAGCAACACGCTCAATTCCTGTCGTTTTTACCGCGGTAACCGACCCAGTTGGTGCAAAGTTGGTTAAACAACTTGAGCAACCAGGTAAAAACGTAACGGGTCTTTCGGACCTATCGCCAGTAAGCCAGCACGTTGAATTGATCAAAGAAATTTTGCCAAATGCTAAATCTATTGGTGTTGTGTTCAACCCAGGTGAAGCAAACGCCGTTACTCTTGTTGAGCTACTGAAACAGAGCGCAGCAGAGCAAGGTATCCAAGTGATTGAAGCAACAGCATTAAAAAGTGCCGATGTTCAATCTGCTACTCAGGCTATTGCCGCTAAATCAGATGTGCTCTATGCACCAACAGATAACACAGTTGCGAGTGCGATTGAAGGCATGATCGTTGCTGCAAACCAAGCAAAAACCCCTGTTTTCGGCGGTGCGACCTCTTATGTTGAGAAAGGTGCTATCGCGAGTTTAGGCTTTGATTACTACCAAGTTGGTGTTCAAACTGCCGATTATGTTGCTGCTATCCTAGAAGGGAAAGCGCCAGGTTCACTGGACGTTAAAGTGGCCAAAGGCTCAGATCTTGTCGTCAGTAAGAGTGCAGCAACTAAACTTGGCGTTTCGATTCCTCAATCTGTTCTAGATCGTGCTACTAGCGTGAAATAAGAGTTTGCCTCAAGCGTGTAGATAAACTGCATGCTTGAGGCACTTTGTACTCAGGCAGAAAAGGGAGTTGGTATGTCTGCTTTTGCTTTTTTTGGCGCTCTAGAGATTGGCTTACTGTATGGGTTGGTCGCTTTAGGCGTATATCTCACCTTCCGTGTTCTAGATTTCCCCGATCTTAGTGTTGATGGCAGCTTTCCAATGGGAGCAGCCGTAGCCGCGACGGCAATTGTGTCAGGAATCAATCCGTGGATTGCCACTTTCATGGCGATTATAGCGGGTGCTGCAACTGGTTGGGTGACCGCATTTCTAGCCGTGCGTTGTGGCATCTTACATCTGCTGGCGTCGATTCTGACCATGATTGCCGCGTTTTCGATCAACATACGCATTATGGGTAGGCCGAATGTGGCGCTGTTAGGCGAAGAAACTATTCTCACACCGTTCGAGACTATAGGCGATCCTATGTTGATCCGACCATTGGTGGTTGGGATATTGGTGCTGATCTCAGGTTGGCTTGTCGTCAGGCTGCTTAACAGTGATTTCGGCTTGGGTCTTAGAGCAACCGGTGTTAACGCGCGTATGGTCGCGGCACAAGGCGCAAGTACTGCTTTTTACACCTATTTCGGATTGGCACTCTCCAATGGCTTTGTTGGTTTTGCCGGCGCTCTGTTTGCCCAGACCAACAGTTTCGCAGATGTGACTTCAGGTGTTGGTACCATAGTAGTTGGCCTAGCCGCGGTGATCTTAGGGCAAACGCTAATTCCGGGTAGAAAAATTTGGGTGGCCGTTGTGGCTGTGGTCGTCGGTTCTGTGCTCTACCGTTTAGCGGTCGCGTTTGCACTCAGTACTGGGATGTTTGGGCTACAAGCGTCAGACCTTAATCTCGTAACGGCGGTATTAGTTGCAGCAGCGCTTATTGCACCGAAGATTAAAGGAAACCTCAAAGCAAAAAAGCGTAGTGCTCCTGCTCAAAACAAACCTAGGCAGGAAAAAGAGTCAGGAGAAGTAGCATGATTCGTTTAGAAGATATCCAAGTGACTTTTAACCCCGGCACTATTCTTGAAAATAGGGCATTAAGAGGGGTCGACCTAGAAGTGCCAGAACATCAGTTTTTAACTGTCATTGGTTCTAACGGGGCTGGCAAGTCAACGCTGTTAGGTGCGGTCACAGGTGAAACCCCAATGGTGGGGGGTAAGGTGATTATCGATGAACTCGATGTGACTAAGCGCACTGTCGACCAGCGTGCGCAGCAGTGTGCTCGTGTGTTCCAAGATCCTCTAGCAGGGACTTGTGGTGACCTTACCATTGAAGAAAACATGGCACTTGCTTATATGCGAGGCAAAAAACGCGGTTGGAACTTGTCGCTTTCTAGCAAGCGTCGCAAGTTATTTCAAGAGCGTATCAGCATCTTGGGGTTGGGGCTTGAAGACCGCTTAGGTGATAGCATTGGTCTGCTTTCGGGTGGTCAGAGACAGGCGGTGAGTTTGGTGATGGCAACCTTGTCAGACAGTAAACTTCTTTTGCTAGACGAGCATACCGCCGCATTAGATCCACGTATGGCGGCTTTTATCATCGACCTGACGAAAAAAATTGTCGCAGAGTTTAATCTGACCGTGATGATGGTGACTCACTCGATGAAAGATGCTTTGGCGTGTGGTGATCGCACTGTCATGCTTCACCAAGGTGAAATTGTACTTGATGTCGCAGGTGAGCAACGCGCCAATATGCAAGTGCCAGATCTGCTAGAGATGTTTAGCAAAGTACGCGGAGAAGAGTTGGCCGATGACAGTTTGCTGCTTAACTAGCAAAATATCGCCGCTCTGCTGAAAGTTTGCGACATGTTTAGCGCAACTCTTATAGATAAACCCATCAACTGTATTACAGTATTGATGGGTTTTTCTTTAATGACTTTACAATAGTGAGAACGGGATGCAGGTTCAAAGGCACTTTAGCCTAATATTTGTTTTTTTAATGCCTTTGGTTATCGTCTTTACCCTCTTGATGGTGACGGTAAAAAATCACTACGATTCGGTCAACAGTGATATCGAAGCGGAATACCTGCGCATTAATAGGGAATTATCTCGTTCTGCTAAAGTTGTATCGGCAATTGACTACAGCTTTTCTAGCTACGCGACGCGCAACGGAAGTGGCTTTCTTGAGCACAACTACCAAGTTAAAGATGGCACTTGCCATATATGGCCTATAGAACCGACGTTACTATCCGAAGATAAATATAATGAACTGCCTGCAGTTAATATTAGCTACCGAATTGTGGGTGACAAAGCGTTATGTGATGCTTCATCCGAAGAGTATCAACATATATCAGGTCAGGTTTCTTACGCGCCGGTATTATCATTTCTGCATGATATAGACGCATTCCTGCTCGCGATTACTTATCTTGATAAGCGTGGATACATTATGTCATCCCCTGACAACTACGCGAAAACAGTAACAAAAGAGGATCTGAATTCGATAAAAGCGCAGCCTTTTTGGTATCAAGCGATCTATAACCCTAGCTTAGCGACACTCGAAGGGCCGATTACAAGAGCCTCGACTGGCCAATCGTTACTGAAAATGTCAGCTCCGGTTTTTGTTCGAGGAGAATTACAAGGTGTTGTATCACTGGATATTGATTATGAAGCCTTGTTGAAGCCCACTCAAAAGCTCGCGGGGTATTTTGCTATACAAGCATCCTCAAACCTAAGCTCAACAGGGAGTACCAAAAGTCGGTTACTTAGTATTGAGGGAGTAACTCAAGAGCATGCGATTTTTTATACGCTCAATTGGTTAGATGAGGCGGGCTACTTTTTCTCAGCCAAGAGCGAAAACTTATTGGTGATACTCGTTATTTATGTGTTTTCAGTGACTGCGCTGTTCTTTATTAATACCAGAGTGGAGCATAGTTACTTTAAAGATCTCGCGGCGAAAGACCCAATGACTGGATTGCTGAACCGCCGTGGTTTAGAAAGTTTGTTAAAAACGATACCCCAAGATAGATACATTGCCTTAGCCGTGTTTGATATTGATAACTTTAAATTTATTAATGATACCTACGGTCATGACGTCGGCGATCGAGTCATTATTCATATGGCTAACCAGATCAGTGCAAGTATACGCAGTAGTGACGTGGCGGCGCGGATTGGGGGTGAGGAATTTATCGTCTATATGACGGCTGACTCGAGAGAGCCGTTACACACAAGTTTAAATCGAGTAAGAGAGGTTATCTGCTCTTCTTCGAGTCTAATTTTAGAGCAAGGTTTTACCGTTTCTGGCGGGGCTGAGGTTGTCGAACGAGATAACCACGGCAGCTTCGAAGTAATGTTTAAAGCCGCTGATGAAAAGCTCTACACAGCAAAAACCAGCGGCAAGAATAAACTGGTTATCTAAGCGGCCAGTTCATCACGGTAGCGAGTAATATGCTCAACAATAGGCGCGGCTTTGTTAAACGTGCGGATCTCTCTGAATAACGCATCAGCTTGAGGATATTGGTGACGTAAGTACGAGAACCATTGTTTTACACGGTTCGGGTAGTACAAACCTTTGTCACCTTTCATCTCGTATTGCGAGTAAACCAGCAGCAACTCAACCACTTCAGACCAAGGCATTGCGCTGTGATTGTGCTTAACCACATTACCGAGGTTTGGCACGTTAAACGCGCCGCGGCATACCATGAGGGAATCAACCCCTGTGGTTTCGATACAAGCTTGTCCATCTTGGTAATTCCAAATTTCACCATTGGCGATTAGTGGGATAGAAAAGCGTTCACGGATTTGATTGATGTAGTCCCATTTAATTTCACTGGCTTTGTAGCCGCCAGCTTTAGTCCGAGCGTGTACAGTCAGCTCATTCGCTCCCGCGGATTGAACTGCATCGACAATCTCAAAGCAATCTTCGGGATTATCCCATCCCAAGCGAATCTTAGCGGTAACAGGTGTTTGCTCCGGAACCGCTTGGCGACAGGCTTTGACAACATCATGGATAAGTTCAGGGTGTTGCAGAAGCGCCGCGCCGCCCTTGCTCTTGTTCACCAGCTTTGCTGGGCAACCGAAGTTGAGATCAATCCCTTTTGCGCCTAGCTCGGCAGCTCGAATAGCATTTTCAGCCATCCAGTTTGGGTCTTGGCCCAACAATTGTATATGAACCGGAACTCCCGCTTTTGTTTGCGAGTCTTGCAGTAGCTCTGGACATAAACGGTGGAAGACATGGTCTGGAAGCAGTTGATCGACCACGCGCACAAACTCAGTGACACATAAATCGTAGTCATTGATGTCTGTTAAGATCTCGCGCATCAAATGGTCTAATACGCCCTCCATAGGACCGAGCACTAATCGCATACTGTCTTCTCGTAAAGTCTATCGCTAAAAATAAGAGGCGTGATTTTAGAGATTTCACAACAAGAAGTCTAATCGGTTAACGTAATCGCTGGGCTAACGTCTATAGCTTGAAAAATTGGATTTGAAAAAAGGCTTAGCTATTAGAGCCAATAGCCAGCCGTGACGTGAATTGAGTCAAATTTTCGCAACGAAAGGTCATCAAGCCAGGGAGTAAAGTCTTGAAGTGACCCAACACCTTGCTTAAGGGTATAATGCGGGCAAAGTATGGTTAACACTAGATTATGATAATGAAGTACCAATTATTGACACTAGAAAGCTCAGTTACTGACGAATCTGCCCTGTTTGTTGAAGGTTTGACCCTTGCTGCCAATATGGCAACCCAGCCATTAGCACCGGAAACTTGGTTGCCTTCAGTGTTTGCTGAGCACGCAGCCGCAGTCAAATCGGCGATTGAAGTACATATCCATCAGCAGTACAGCTTTTTGCAGCGCAATGAATATTCTTTGTTGGCTTTGGTGGATACATCTAACCAGAAAGAGCAATTGGCCGATTTTGCCGAAGGTTTTATGACGCTTTGGCCTGTGATTGAAGAACAGTGGGCAGAGGTGAATTCAAGTGATGGCTCACTGCGTATGTTGCAAGCATTGTTAACGACCTTGATGTTAGCGATTGACGAACAGCAAACCCAAGCGCAAATGAAAGCGTCAGGTATAGGTACGCCCCCGAGCTTGGCAGAGATGTCTCCCCAATTGGATCTTATGATCTCCGAAGTTGCACAAGCTGCGGATGAAGCCATGTTAGGAGCTAAGGCTCAGAGTGTGAACCCATACAAAGACATAGGTCGTAATGACATGTGTCCATGTGGAAGTGGTAAAAAATTCAAGCAGTGTTGTGGCCAGTAAGAAAATTTGATCGAACAAAGTTAACGTTATTCGGTCATATTAGAACGAATTAGAAGATATAAGTGGTACATACGCGACCAACTAGGGTAACAATCGAATGAAAAAACTTGCTGTATTACTAATGATGAGCTTTTCAGTATTGGCGGCACCAAAAGATGAATTGAGTCAGCGCTTGCAAAAAAATGACGGCTTTAGTGCTGATTTCTCTCAACAACTGATCAGCCCTGAAGGGGATTTGGTAATGGAAGGCCAAGGCAATGTTGAAATTGCGCGACCAAGTCTGTTCCGCTGGACTACAACGGCACCGGATGAAAATGTTCTGGTCTCCGATGGTGAGTCTTTGTGGTACTACAGCCCTTTTATTGAACAAGTGAGTATTTACTGGCAAGAGCAAGCAACAGAGCAGACGCCATTTGTGCTTCTCACCCGTAACCGTGCAAGTGACTGGGACAACTATCGAGTTGAGCAGCAAGGGGATACCTTTACACTGACGCCTACGGCGCTAGATACCAACCAAGGTCAATTCAAACTTAATATTGATCAGCAAGGTGCGGTACAAGGATTCAGCGTTGTCGAACAAGACGGTCAACAAAGCAAATTTGTTTTCAAGAACATCGAGCTCATCAAACCTAAAGCTGACCGATTTACCTTTGTGGTGCCAGATGGTGTTGAGGTCGATGATCAAAGGAATTAAGTGTGAGTAACTACTCATTTGATTTTGCGGGAGATGAAGATTTTCGCCCGCTTGCTGCAAGAATGCGACCTGAGATGCTAGACCAATATATTGGTCAGCAACATATTTTGGGCCAGGGTAAGCCACTACGCAGAGCCTTAGAGGCAGGTCATATCCACTCAATGATACTTTGGGGGCCGCCTGGTACTGGAAAAACCACATTGGCTGAAGTGGCAGCAAACTACGCCAATGCTGAAGTAGAACGAGTATCAGCAGTGACTTCAGGCGTCAAAGAGATCCGTGCCGCTATTGAAAAAGCGCGTGAGAACAAACTGGCCGGGCGACGTACTATCTTGTTCGTTGATGAGGTGCACCGCTTCAACAAATCTCAACAAGATGCATTTTTGCCGCATATTGAAGACGGCACGGTCACCTTTATTGGTGCTACCACCGAGAACCCATCATTTGAGTTGAATAACGCACTTTTGTCTCGTGCACGCGTGTATAAACTGACTTCGTTAGCGACAGCCGATATTCGCTTGGCGCTGCAGCAAGCAATCGAAGATAAAGAGCGAGGCTTGGGTAAGATAGCCGCTTCGTTTGCTGAGGGCGTAATCGATAGGCTTTCTGAGCTGGTGAATGGTGATGCTCGGATGTCGCTCAACTACTTAGAGCTGCTTTACGATATGGCAGAAGAAGATGAGCAAGGCAGCAAAAACATTACTTTGCCACTACTGGCTGAAGTGGCAGGAGAAAAAGTGTCGCGTTTTGATAACAAAGGCGATATCTGGTACGACTTAATCTCCGCCGTGCATAAGTCTATCCGCGGTTCAAATCCCGATGCGGCTTTATATTGGTCGGCGAGAATGATCGCTGCGGGCTGTGACCCTTTGTATATCGCTCGTAGGCTATTGGCGATTGCTTCAGAAGATGTTGGTAACGCCGATCCCAGAGCAATGCAAGTTGCTCTCGCTGCTTGGGATTGCTTTACTCGTGTTGGCCCTGCCGAGGGTGAGCGAGCGATTGCTCAGGCGATTGTCTACCTCGCTTGCGCGCCAAAAAGTAACGCTGTTTACACGGCTTGGAAGCAAGCGCTGAGTGATGCACATAATCAGCCGGAATATGAAGTCCCGCCGCATTTACGTAACGCGCCAACCAGCCTGATGAAGGATTTAGGCTATGGCGCTGAATATCGTTACGCGCATGATGAGCCGGGAGCTTACGCAGCGGGTGAGCGTTACTTACCACCTGAAATGGCCCAAACGCGCTACTATTATCCAACCAATCGCGGCTTGGAAACAAAAATTGGCGAAAAGTTAGATTACTTGGCTAGTTTAGACGCAAAAAGCCCACAAAAGCGCTATGAATAAGCGCCCATTTTCGATACATTTATTCGGTTAACACTTTTAGCGCTCAAGCACTTTGTTTGAGTGCGTTTTCACTACTAAAAAGCATAGGATTAACAATGCTGGATTCTAAATTACTTCGTACAGAGCTGGATGAAACAGCTGCAAAATTAGCGCGTCGTGGCTTTAAGCTAGACGTAGAAACAATCCGTACACTTGAAGAGCAACGCAAGTCGATTCAAGTCGAAGTTGAAAATTTACAATCCACGCGTAACTCCATCTCAAAGCAAATTGGCCAAAAAATGGCGGCAGGCGACAAAGAAGGCGCTGAAGAAATCAAGAAGCAAATCGGTACACTTGGTAGCGATCTAGACGCGAAAAAAGTGGAACTTGACGCGGTAATGGCTCAACTTGAAGAAATCACTCTATCTGTGCCAAACCTTCCTGCTGACGAAGTGCCAGACGGTAAAGATGAAGATGATAACGTAGAAATCTCTCGTTGGGGTGAGCCAAAAACTTACGACTTCGAACTAAAAGATCACGTGGATCTAGGTGAAATGGGTGGCGGTCTTGATTTCGCAAGCGCAACTAAAATCACTGGTGCTCGCTTTATCGTAATGAAAGGTCAATTTGCGCGTCTTCACCGTGCCATTGCTCAGTTCATGCTTGATCTTCACACAGAAGAGCACGGTTACACTGAAATGTACGTACCGTACCTAGTTAACTCTGACAGCTTGTTTGGTACTGGTCAGCTACCTAAATTTGGTAAAGACCTATTCCACACTGAGCCGCTAGAAGAGAAGGTGAACGACGAAGAGCCACGTAAGTTGTCGCTAATCCCAACAGCAGAAGTTCCTGTCACTAACATGGTACGTGACACTATCTCTGATGAAGCGGATCTGCCACTGAAGATGACGGCGCACACGCCATGTTTCCGCTCTGAAGCGGGTTCTTATGGTCGTGATACCCGCGGTCTGATCCGTATGCACCAGTTCGACAAAGTTGAACTAGTACAAATTACTAAGCCTGAAGATTCAATGAACGCTTTAGAAGAGCTAACTGGTCACGCTGAGAAAGTTCTGCAACTTCTGGAGCTCCCTTACCGCAAAGTCGTTCTATGTACTGGTGACATGGGCTTCGGCGCGCGTAAGACTTACGACCTTGAAGTTTGGGTTCCTGCGCAAGAGACATACCGTGAAATTTCTTCTTGTTCAAACATGTGGAATTTCCAAGCGCGTCGTATGCAAGCGCGTTTCCGTCGTAAAGGTGAGAAAAAACCTGAGCTTGTGCATACACTAAACGGTTCTGGTCTAGCTGTTGGACGTACTATGGTTGCGATTCTTGAAAACAATCAACAAGCGGATGGCCGTATCGCAATTCCTGCTGTACTGCAGAAGTACATGGGCGGCGCAACGCATATTGGTTAATCTCATCAAATAAGCACCAAAAAGCCAGTTCAAGTGAGCTGGCTTTTTTGTATCTGCTTATTACCCACGAAGAGTTGGGTAGGTATAGAAGAGCAAGTGACTGAAGTTAAAAAGAAAATGTACCAAAACTGCAGCCCATAATCTTCCAGTTGTAAGGAAGATCAGGCCGTAGCCAAGCCCAGCTAGCGAAGCGAAAACAATTAGTAGTGGGCCGCCAGCAAAGTGTGCTAATGCAAATAACAGACTCGCGACCACAACGCCGATATAGGCACCATACTTATTCGTTAACTTTTGTTGGATAAAACCGCGGAACAGGGCTTCTTCAGCGACACAGGTAAATAATAGATTGTTGAAGGCGAACAACCACCACCAGTTGGGAAGAGAGAACTCAGGTTTGATAGCTCCAAGCAGTGACGCAATAGGCAGTAAAGCGAACAGTGGGATTGATATCAACAGTACAGATCGATAATTGACTTTGCAGCTTTCTCCTAATAAAGCTGGGAAAGCCAAAAGAAGGGCGAAGAAGGCCAGTGGTTTGTCTAGGTTCAAATACATGTTGAAATTTGCACTCAGAGGGCCAGTTTGCACGTTTTGAAGTACTTGCGGATTGCTAAAACCAGGCACCAAATGTAGAAAGAGTGCGAGGCTCCCAATGATGATTACAGTGGAGAGTATTACTGGTGGCAGCGAGGGCTTGTCTTTGAGGTAGTAAGTACCTGCTAAAAAGGTAACAACGATAATCAAGCCTTGGGGCGATAATACACTGGCTATAAAGCCACCGAGAAGAGTTGCAGCAAGCAAACTCAATGAGGCTGTGTATGCTCTAAGGAATGCGGCCAGAATGGAAGCGCTTAATAGAAGCCAAACCCATATAGAATGATCAATGTGCATAAGGTGGAATTGATTGCGATTGAAAAGCGTATGATGAACTGAATAGTAAGTACGAACAAGCTCATCTAATCAGAGCACTGAAATGAAAAGAAAAAGTCGACAAAATGTCGACTTTTTATCAGTAAAATTTCTTGAAGATATGGTGTTATATCGACATCTCGCCGCGCAAAACTTGCTGCATTTTTATCTTTACTTGGTCGTAGCTAAGTCCTTGGCTCAGCAAATAGTGCAGTTTTGCCAACGCCGCTTCTGGTGTCATGTCGTAACCGCTAATAACGCCGGCCTCAGCTAGGGCACAGCCTGTCGCGTAGCCACCCATGTTCACTTTACCTGCCAAACATTGGGTTAGGTTGACCACGATTACACCTCGCTCAGAGGCATCTTTTAGATGATGCAGCAGCTCTGGGTTTTGTGGTGCGTTTCCAACGCCAAAGGTAAGCAAAATCATTGCGTTTACCGGCTGAAGTAACGTATTGCGTATAACCTCGTGGGAGATGCCAGGGTACATGGTAATTACGCCGATGGGCTGCGGCGTAATATCATGCACTTTAAATTCGCCTTTAGGCTTAGCATCGACCTCAACATCACTACTGATTTGAATGTTGATACCAGCTTCCAGTAGTGGTGGAAGGTTAGGCGAAGTGAAGGCGTTGAAGCCATCAGCATGAGATTTTGTACTGCGATTACCGCGCATTAATTTGTTGTTGAAGAATAACGTCACTTCATTGATCGGGTAGTTAGCGGCAATGTGCAGAGCATTTAAGAGGTTTGCCTGACCATCTGAGCGCAGTTCAGCTAGCGGGATCTGTGAACCTGTCACAATAACTGGCTTACCAAGGTTCTCAAGCATAAACGAGAGCGCAGAAGCTGTGTATGCCATAGTGTCGGTACCATGGAGGATCACGAAGCCATCATACTTATTGTAGTTGCCGCGAATATCGTCAGCAATTTGCTGCCAATCAGCTGGCGTCATGTCTGATGAGTCAATAAGAGGGTCGTACTCATGAATGGTAAACTCAGGCATTTCTGGTCGATGGAACTCTGGCATGCTTGCGAGTTGTTTTTCCATAAACCCAGCGACAGGCACGTAGCCGTGGTCATGTGATTTTTGCATACCAATGGTACCGCCAGTGTAGGCGATATAAATATGTTTTCTTGCCATTGTGTAAAACCAGTTAAATGTAGGGGGAACAGAGCGTGGAATTATATATTAATCTAGCCCGATAAAAAGGGGGATCCTGCACAGGAATCCCCCTTTTGAATAGCTAGATCAAGTTAGGGCTGCTACTGGGTTTGACAATTTAAGCAGAAGGCATAATGTCCTTTGGGATCATTAAAGCTTTGTAGCATGCCCGCATCTTGTATTACTTGTGCGGCAACGGGCTGCAGTGCTTGTGGCAGCAGTGCCGTCACGTCAATACCGAATGACGCGCTGACCTGATTCATGAAGTCTTGAATGAATTGCTGCGCTGGCGTCAATGGCTCTTCTACCCAGTACAGGTTATGGCTGTCAATATTGGCCAGCTTAGCAGCTAGTTCCACTGCATCATCAAAGTCGCCAATTTTGTCAATCAGTCCAAATTTGAGCGCATCTTGACCTGTCCAGACTCGACCTTGGGCAACTTCATCGACTTTATCTAGTGGGATGTCACGAGATTGGCTGACCAGACCAATGAAACGGCTGTAGCCATGTTCGATACCCATTTGGAATGCTTGTGCAGCACCTTCTGATAAGCCAGTGGTAAGTCCAACATCAGAAAACGGTGACGTACCGACACCGTCGGTATAGACGCCCAATTTGTTAAGTCCTTTCTCGAATGTGGTGACCACGCTAAAGATGCCAATCGACCCTGTTAACGTTGTCGGCTGCGCAACAATGCTGTCTGCACTCATAGAAATCCAGTAACCACCAGAGGCAGCAAGGCTAGACATAGAAACGACAACAGGCTTACCCGCCTGTTCTAATGCATCCACTTCATTACGAATGACTTCTGAAGCGAAGGCACTTCCGCCGGGGCTATCAACACGAAGAACCACTGCTTTTACTTTGTCATCATTGCGCGCCTGACGCAGCAATGCCGCTACGGTATCACCGCCCACGGTTCCGCGCGGCTGTGACCCATCCATAATCGCGCCACTTGCGACGACGACGGCGATATCATGGGCTGACATATCGAAATTAGGAGTCATTGTCGGTTGATATTCATAGTAATCGATATAGTTGTAGCTATCGTCCCCGTTACTGCCAAAGACATCGATTAACTGCTTGCGCACTTGCTGGCGTGTAGCGAGCTCATCAACGAGGCCAACATTTAGAGAAAGGGCTGCTAAGTCACCGTTGTTCTGTTTTAGCAGCGCCAAAAACTCATCCATATCAGGCGTAAGAGCTTGTGGATCTAGCTGGCGGTTGGTCGCCACATCATCGACGTAAGCTCCCCATAGTTGACCAAGCCAACGTGAGGCTGACTCTTTTGCTGCGTCAGACATATCGTCACGGACAAAAGGTTCAATCGCGGATTTGTATGTACCGACGCGGAAGACATGGGTATTGACGTCTAGGTTCTCAAGCAGGGTTTTGTAGTACAAGCTGTATGCACTGTAGCCTTTGAGCATCACTGCACCGTCTGGCGCGAGGAAGATTTTGTCTGCGTAGCTCGCCAGGTAGTACTGACTTTGATTGTACATATCGCCTACGGCGTAAACTGGCTTACCCGAGGTTTTGAACTCATTGAGTGCCTTGGCGATATAACGCAACTTAGTCAGGTTGGTTTCCGGCATATCGCGCAGTGCCAATACAATGCCGCTAACTTTGTTGTCATCTTTGGCATGACGAATGGTTTCAACAATGTCGAACAGTACGTTTTCTTTCGGCAGATTCTGACCAAAGATGGAGCCAGTTAAAGAATCCATTGGATTGACATAGGTGGATTGTTCAACGATAGGGCCAGAAATATTGAGGATCAGTGCTGACTCTGTTGGAACGGAAGGCGTAGGTGTTTCCGCACTCGTGTATATGAAGTAAATGATTGCGATACTAGCCAAAAAGATAAAGTTGACGAGGGCAAGCCTGATAAAGGTGATTAGTTTCCAAATCCCTTTAAAAAACAAGCCAACGAATTTGAATATATTTTTCATTTTTTCTCCGCTCTAGACTCTGCAGACTAAGACCGTCTGCTCTAAGCGCTATTTCGTTCAGATAGGCTCCATCCTACTTAAACTAGTATACCCGCACAACCAGAAGATTGATCGGTGTTACAAAAATGTAAACAGGTGTTTGATTTTTATTTAGTGCCTTCGTATTGTGGTCTGACCACAATAATAAAGAGTATAGCGATGTCTACCATGTACCCAAACTTACTACAGCCATTGGATCTAGGATTTACCCAATTACGCAATCGCGTGTTGATGGGGTCAATGCACACCGGATTGGAAGAGCATAAAGAGGGGCTTGGTAAGCTCGCTGCGTTTTACGAAGAGCGTGCAAAAGGGGGTGTTGGCCTGATTGTAACTGGAGGTTTTTCTCCTAACTTGCGTGGTCGCCTCCATCCATTTAGCGCAGAATTTAGTAAGTCCAAACACGCTAAAGCGCATCAAGTTGTTACCAAGGCTGTTCACAAACATGGTGGTAAGATCGCGTTACAGCTCCTTCACGCGGGTCGCTATGCGATGCACCCATTTTCTCAAAGTGCCTCGGCGATTAAAGCGCCAATTTCGCGTTTCGCACCAAGTGAAATGAGCACGCGCCAAATTAATAAAACAATTGATGCGTTCGCTAACAGTGCCGCTTTAGCTCAGCAAGCGGGCTACGATGGCGTTGAAGTGATGGGCTCTGAAGGCTATCTGCTCAACCAGTTCATTTGTAAGCGTACTAATACTCGCTACGACGAATGGGGTGGCAGCTACGAAAACCGTATTCGTTTTCCGCTTGAGGTCGTTAAAGCGATTCGGCAAGCGGCAGGTAAAGAGTTCATCATTATTTTCCGGTTATCTATGCTCGATCTTGTTGAAGAAGGCAGCACGTTTGACGAAGTGGTAATGTTGGCTCAAGAGCTCGAAAAAGCGGGCGTTACGATTATTAATACAGGTATCGGCTGGCATGAAGCGCGCATTCCGACCATAGCCACTCAGGTGCCTCGCGGTGCTTTTACTTGGGTAACCGAGAAGGTTCGCCCACATGTTAATGTGCCTATCGTCACTTGTAATCGTATTAACACGCCTGAAGAGGCAGAAAAAATTCTCGCTAATGGCCATGCTGATATGGTGTCAATGGCACGACCATTCCTTGCTGATCCGCACTTTGTGGTTAAAGCAGAGCAGAATCGCTCACAGATGATCAATACCTGTATTGGCTGTAACCAAGCGTGTCTTGACAATGTGTTCAAAGGTAAGCGTGCAGGGTGTTTGGTCAACCCACTCGCCTGT
Organism: Vibrio galatheae; assembly: GCF_000967545.1. GTDB lineage: Bacteria > Pseudomonadota > Gammaproteobacteria > Enterobacterales > Vibrionaceae > Vibrio > Vibrio galatheae. Next base: position 128,244 of record NZ_JXXV01000004.1, read on the forward strand.
CGAGAGACTGAGCTGGTGGTGACACCTACAGAGGTGAAAAAGAATATTGCCGTGGTTGGCGCGGGGCCAGCTGGTTTAGCCTGTGCAACCACGTTGGCGGAAAGAGGGCATCACGTTGACCTCTTTGAGCGTAATGACCGAATTGGCGGTCAATTCCGTTTGGCGATGCAAATTCCGGGCAAAGAAGAATTTCGCGAGACCATTCGTTACTTTGCCAATCGTATTGACGAAACGGGTGTCAAGCTGCACCTAGAAACGGATGCCAATTACGATTTGCTCGCCGAGTATGATGAAGTGGTCATGGCTTCAGGGGTAGAGCCGCGTAAAGTCAATATTGAAGGTATTGATACACCGGAGAAAGTGGTCGACTACCAAACCTTGATCAAAGAGAAAACCTATGTTGGTAACAAAGTAGCCATAGTTGGTGCTGGTGGTATAGGTGTTGATGTGGCAACCATGCTAACTGAGCCAACTGGGCACAATCTGGATGATTGGCTACACGAATGGGGCATTGATAAAGAAATCTCACATCCTGGTGGGTTGTTCCCATACCCAGATTCATTGAGCGACAAAACCGTATGGGTACTGCAACGTAGTAAAGGACGCGTAGGTAAAGGTCCTGGTAAAACAACGGGTTGGATTCATAAGCGAACTTTGGAAAAGCGTGGCGTTAATCTCCTTGGTGGTGTGAGTTACGACAAAATTGATCAGCAAGGTTTGCACATAAGTATTGACGATAAATCGCAATTGCTTGAGGCAGATACCGTGGTGATCTGCGCTGGTCAAGAGTCTGTTCGTCCATTTGAAAGCCAATGGAATCTACTGGGCGATAAACTGCATGTGATTGGTGGTGCGGATTATGCGGGGGAACTCGACGCTGTAAGGGCAATCAAGCAGGGGGTCGAGCTTGCGGTTAAACTGTAAGTAAACCTAGGTTAGATATGAAAAAGGTCTCTAAATTAGAGACCTTTTGTCTTTTAGTCAGAGGCTAAATTATAGAATAACCGTCTTGTTGCCGTAGACAAAAACGTGATCGTTCAACACCTTGTTCAGTGCTTTGCTGAGTACGTTCTTCTCAACGTCACGGCCTGCTTGCGCCATATCTTGAGCGCTAAAATTATGGTCAACAGGAATCACATCTTGCTTGATGATTGGCCCTTCATCGAGGTCGTTGGTAACAAAGTGCGCCGTCGCACCAATGATTTTTACACCGCGCTCATAAGCTTGCTGGTATGGTTTAGCGCCAATAAATGCTGGGAGGAAGCTATGGTGGATGTTAATGATTTTATGGTGGTACTTTTCAACAAATGAGGGTGTCAGCACTCGCATATACTTCGCAAGCACCAAGTAATCGGCTTGGTACGGTTCAATCACTTCGAGCATTTTCTTTTCGTGCTCTTCGCGATTCAGTCCTTCATGAGAAACGTGGTGATATGGAATATCAAATCTTTCGGTGAGACTTTGCAGTGTGTCGTAGTTGCCTATGACCGCTGCAATATCGACATCTAAGCTGCCATCATAGTTCTTCATTAAAATGTCACCCAAACAGTGGGCTTCTTTAGTCACCAGTATGACGACGCGTTTGCGATCAGACCCCATCAGTTTGCGTTTTGCACCCTGAGGCAAAGCTTGGTCAAGATCGGCTAAAAACGTTTCGTCGTTGAAATAGCCCTCAAGCTCGGTACGCATAAAGAAGTGGCCGCTGGTGTTATCAACAAACTCATTGTTGTGAACGATATTAAGTTGGTGCTTGTAACAAATATTAGTGATCTTCGAAATAAGACCAGGGGCATCAGTGCAGTGTGTCAGCAGTATTTTTTTTTCCATTAGGTTCAAACTTCCGTGAATTATTTTTTTGTATTGTGAAATTTTTACAGGCAGCCGAACGGTGAGCTCACCCGCAGTATTGAAGCTACAATTAAACTAATATCGAGTTGGTTTCAACAAATAATCTGAGTTAACCGTTTGGCTGAGGTTATTTGCGGAAGCAATGTTCTCTTAGCGTGTCTTTAGGTGGTATGTATGGATAAAGAGCTATTAGCCCGTAAGTTGTATTGTGAGCGAGTAAGTGCCTTAACCGGTGGTAAAACATTAGACGAAGAGATATTAGGTGAAATGTGGGAGAACCGCGCCTCCCCAAGCGAAGCAGCGCGTGCCATGATGGATGATCAACAGCAAGACTTTTCTGGCCCAGCTTGGCTAAGTCGCTACCTTCATAAACGCTAATCCTACAGGATTGCTTAGGCGCGAAAATCTCATTCGCGCCTTGCTGCAAAAACTGCCATAATCTCTCCCCCCTTTATTTAACTCTTCTGTTGCGCATGATTTCAAAGACCTTTTCCTCCGAAGGGGCGCTGGGTAAAGCGATTCCTGGATTTCAGCCACGACAAGCGCAGCTCGATATGGCTGAGGCGGTAGCCAGTGCCATCAAATCTCAGAGTCAGGTTGTCGTTGAAGCGGGAACGGGAACGGGAAAAACCTTCGCCTATTTAGTACCAGCGCTTCTGAGTGGTAAAAAAACCATTATCAGCACTGGCTCCAAAAACCTGCAAGAACAGTTATTTCACCGCGACTTGCCTTTAATGGTCAACGCACTCGGTTTTTATGGTCAGGTTGCGTTGCTCAAAGGGCGAGCCAACTATTTGTGTTTGGACCGTTTGAGTCGTCAGATGGTTGAGAGTCACAATCAAAGTGCCGATCCAACCTTGCTTAGCCAGTTGGTTAAGGTGCGCAGTTGGTCATCTGAGACCAAAACGGGAGATTTGGGGGATTGCGACGCGATTGCTGAAGACAGCATTGTGATACCGACCATCACCTCGACCAATGATAATTGTCTGGGTAAGGAGTGTCCGAGCTATCAAGACTGCTTTGTGCTTAAAGCACGTAAGAAAGCGATGGATGCCGACATCGTCGTGGTCAACCACCATCTTTTTTTAGCCGACTTAGCCATAAAAGAGACCGGGTTTGGTGAGTTGATCCCTGAAGCAGAAGTCTTCGTGTTTGATGAAGCGCATCAACTTCCTGATATAGCGAGCCAATATTTTGGTCAGTCGTTGTCTAGTCGCCAAATACAAGAGCTGAGCAAAGACATCGAAATTGCCTATCGCACTGAAGCGAAAGATATGCGTCAGTTGCAAAAAGCGGGTGAAAAACTCTATCAAACGGCGATGGATTTAAGAATTGTATTGGGCGAGCCAGGTTTTCGTGGTAACTGGCGCGAAGCCGTGACATCACCCTCGATCGGCCGTGAGTTAAGACGGCTAGAAGACGATCTCGACTTTGTGATTGAGGTGCTCAAATTAGCCTTAGGTCGTAGCCAGATTCTAGATAGCGCATTTGAACGAGCGAACATGATTAAAGCGCGCCTCAATCGTGTCTGTGATGTCTCGATAACAGGTTACTCTTATTGGTATGAAACCACGCCGCGTCATTTTAGCTTGCACATTACTCCGCTGAGTGTTGCCGATAAATTCCATGAACAGATAGAACTTAAACAGGGCGCGTGGATATTTACTTCCGCGACACTGGCCGTTAATGACGACTTTGGCCATTTTACCTCGCGCCTTGGATTAAAGCCTCAGGCGCAAATGTCATTGCTGAGTCCGTTTGACTATCAAACTCAAGCTCGTCTTTGTGTTCCTCGTTATTTGCCTGAACCCAATAGCCCAGGCTTGGCAGATAAACTGGTTAAGATGCTGACCCCGATCATTGAGCAAAACCAAGGGCGATGCTTTTTCCTTTGTACCTCACACAGCATGATGAAAGATCTTGCTGAGCGCTTTAGAGAGAGACTCAGCGTACCCGTACTTATGCAAGGGGAAACCAGCAAGCAGAAAACCCTGACAGAATTTATGGAGCTTGGCAATGCGCTGCTGGTGGCGACCGGAGCATTTTGGGAAGGCATAGACGTTAGAGGTGATGCGCTGAGCTGTGTTATCATCGACAAATTGCCGTTTACCGCACCCGATGACCCGTTGTTAAAAGCGCGGATAGAAGATTGTCAGCTTAAAGGGGGCGATCCCTTTGCTCAGGTACAAATACCGGATGCTGTGATCACTCTAAAGCAGGGGGTCGGGCGGCTGATTCGAGATAAGAAAGATAAAGGGGCGTTGATTATTTGTGATAATCGCCTCGTGACTCGTGATTATGGCGGCGTTTTCCTCGCGAGCTTACCGCCGATACCGCGTACTCGTGATTTGTCCGTGGTACAAGACTTTCTCGAACACAAATAATCATTGCTAGCGTGACTTGGTATTTGATACCTAGCTAAAGGCGAGCAAACTAACCATATTGACTACCAACGAATAACCAGAGATATCAATGAGTGTAAAGATCCTTGCTCTAGATACAGCAACCGAGAACTGTTCCGTTGCTCTTTTAGTTGACGACAAAGTATACGTACGCAGTGAAGTGGCACCGAGAGACCACACCAAGAAAGTTCTTCCAATGGTGGACGAAGTGTTAAAAGAAGCGGGCATGGGGTTGAGCGATCTGGATGCGCTTGCCTTTGGACGTGGGCCGGGAAGCTTTACTGGCGTTAGAATTGGCATTGGTATTGCACAAGGTTTAGCCTTTGGTGCAGATTTACCCATGATTGGTGTCTCTACCCTCGAAGCGATGGCGCAAGGAGTGTATCGCAAACACGCTGTAAGCCATGTAGCAACTGCGATTGACGCGCGTATGAGTGAAGTTTACTGGGGACGTTTTGCCCGTCAAGATGATGGCACTTGGACAGCAGCGGATGCGGAATGTGTTATGCCGCCACAATTGGTAGCGGACGAAAGCGTCACTGATGAACAATTATGGTTTATGGCTGGAACGGGCTGGGATGCGTATAGTGCGCAGCTTGCAGAGGTGAAGTTTAACACCCAAAAAAGCGAAGTTTTGTTCCCAGATGCGGAGGATATTGTCCAACTTGCTAAGATCGAGTTCGCCAAAGGCAATACGGTTGACGCAGAAGAGGCCAGTCCGGTTTACCTTCGTGATACCGTTGCGTGGAAAAAACTGCCAGGTCGAGAATAATTGGATGAGTAAGGTGTAGACGAATAGCATGGTATCAATCAACGGATTACCTCCTTCGGTCCCCGGCCCCAATCGGGCCAACAAGGCCAATAGAAAGAATGAGGTTAAAAAGTCTGAAGATAAAGCATCCGTTAGCCAGCCGACTAAGGTGGCCAATGCGGTGGCGCACTCTATTCGTCATGTCAGTGAATCTGATATTCATAAAGCACAAGTCCAATATGATCTCCCCGAAGGCCGCAGTCGTAAAGCAATGGAGGAGTATATGGGCGTGATGAATCAAGCTAAGCGTGATGAACTTTCACAGCTGCTTGGTGTCGATATTTATATCTAATCTCACTCTTTTACAAACGCTTATGATTCATAGAATGGTTCGATGTGGGTATGTACTGGCGGCTGGCATTTTGTTATCGGCATGCAGTTCTCTGCCTGAAAATCTCACAACTGATAACCCAAATCTGGTGACCGATTATCAGGTTTGGCAATCTCTTGACGATCAGAAAGTGCAGGTGAGACTTGGCGGTTTAATTGCCGATGTTAAAAATCTCGCGACTCAAACTCGGATTGAGGTGGTCAATCTGCCCATCAGTTCGTCAGGTAAGCCAGACATCAACCAAGAGCCAAATGGTCGCTTTGTGGCTTACGTTGATGGCTTTGCCGATCCAATGACCTTGTCGTCGGGTAGGTTAGTTTCTCTGCTTGGTGACAGTCAGGGACGAGAGCAAGCTAAGGTTGGAGACTACGTTTACGATTTTCCGGTAATCAAAGCGACGGGCTTCCATCTATGGCGTATTGAAGAGCGCGTGATTATTCACGACTTTGGCAGCTACATGCAGCCATGTTTAGGAATGTTCTGCAATGATATCCGCTACGGCACTAAGCAGGGCAAAGTGATACAAGAAGTAAAATAATCATGCGCTATGAACAACAACATCAGCTCGCTGATGGCTATATCGCGACGATAGAGTATGGAAAAATTCAAACGGCCGATATCTCGGTCGTTTTTTTGCACGGTTGGTTAGATAACGCGGCAAGTTTTGAATCTGTACTAGCAGCTCTTCACCAACTGAATCCTGATTGGCACCTATGCGCCATAGATTTACCGGGTCACGGACTCTCAAGTCACAAGGAATCCAGCAATTTTTATCCATTTCATGACTATATAGACGATGTTTATCAGCTTTTGGCTAAGTTATCGCCAAACAGGTTAGTTCTGGTTGGTCATTCTCTTGGTGCTTTGATTGCAAGTTGTTATAGTGCCGCCTTCCCTGAACAAGTCAGTGGCTTAGTTCAGATCGAGGGGTATGGGCCTCTGGGCGAAACGTCACAACAGACCACTTCGCGATTGAGGGAAGGATTGCTCAGTCGACAGAGAATCCGCAGAAAACCGGTCCGTGTTATGCAAACCAAGCAAGAAGCGATTGAGAGGCGTGCAAAGGTCAACCAAATTGACCCAGAACTTATAGCGCCTATTGTGTTGCGCGGACTTAAAGCCTATCAGTCTGGTTGGGTTTGGCGCCACGATGTGAAGCTGCAAAGTCAGTCACTTTATCGGATGTCGCTCGAACATGCTGAGTCATTTCGCCAACATGTGACTTGCCCACAGAAGGTCATCTTAGGTCAGCAAGGGTTTTCTTATTTGCAATTGTTTCAACGTGATGACTCACAATCGATTCAATTTGAACGAGTCGAAGGTGGTCATCATTGTCACCTGCAATCCCCAGTTAGAGTATCTAACCTAATTTTTGGTTTAGTTAACAAAATTTAAACAAGTGTTTGAGACTTTCGTGCTCAAGTGCTTTGCCTGTGCTGTAATAGACAACGTTGAAAATAGAGCTTTTCATTTAGATGACAGCCAGTTAATTTCGAGGAGTTTTACCGTGGATAAACCTTGGTTATCACGCTATCCAGAAGATGTGCCGGAGCAGATCGATCCAGATAAATATCCATCATTGGTGGAAATGTTTGAACAGTCGGTACAAAAATACGCTGACCAGCCCGCATTTATGAATATGGGCTCGGTGATGACGTTCCGCAAACTGGAAGAGCGTAGCCGAGCATTTGCGGCTTACTTGCAAAATGAGCTAAAGCTACAAAAGGGCGATCGTGTCGCGCTTATGATGCCGAATTTGCTGCAATACCCAGTTGCGCTTTTTGGCGTACTACGCGCCGGTTTGATTGCCGTTAACGTTAACCCGTTATACACACCACGTGAATTAGAACATCAGTTGAACGATTCTGGTGCGAAAGCAATCGTCATTGTGTCCAATTTCGCCAACACTCTCGAGCAAATCGTCGATAATACCCAAGTCAAACATGTCGTATTGACTAGCCTTGGTCAGATGCTACCTCGCGCGAAGGGTACGCTTGTCGATTTCGTGGTGAAGTACGTTAAGGGTATGGTACCTAAGTACGATCTACCGGGTGCTATTTCAATGCGTAAAGCTTTGCATAATGGGCGTCGTTTACAATATGTGAAGCCATTTATGTCTGGCGATGATATTGCGTTCTTACAGTACACAGGCGGTACAACTGGTGTGGCAAAAGGGGCAATCCTTACTCATCGAAATATGATTGCCAATGTTCTGCAGGCTGAGGGTGCATATGGCCCTGTATTGTCAGAAGGCCGAGAATTGGTGGTGACTGCTCTGCCGCTTTACCATGTCTTTGCTTTGACGGTCAACTGCCTACTGTTTATCGAACTAGGTGCGCAGAACCTGCTGATCACCAACCCACGTGATATTCCCGGTTTTGTCAAAGAGCTGCAGAAATATCCATTTACCGCTATTACTGGCGTGAATACGCTGTTTAATGCCTTAGTCAACAATGAAGATTTCCATGAGCTTGATTTTAGCAAGCTCAAGCTTTCCGTTGGTGGTGGTATGGCGGTTCAACGAGGAGTGGCTGACCAATGGAAAAAGACCACGGGAATCCATCTTTTGGAAGGTTACGGTTTGACCGAGTGTTCACCGCTGGTAACTGGTAACCCTTATGACCTAACTGATTATACTGGTGCAATCGGTTTGCCAGTACCATCGACTGAAGTGCGTATCGTCGACGATGAAGGCAACCCAGTAGCAAATACCGAAGTCGGCGAACTTCAAGTTCGTGGTCCTCAAGTGATGCAAGGTTACTGGCAGCGCCCAGAAGCGACCAAAGAAGTGATCAATGCTGAAGGTTGGTTGTCGACTGGCGATATCGTTAAGTTTGATGATGAAGGCTTGATTCATATTGTTGACCGCAAGAAAGATATGATTCTTGTCTCGGGCTTTAATGTCTATCCAAATGAGATTGAAGACGTTGTGGCGCTGCATGGCAAAGTACTTGAAGTCGCGGCTATCGGTCAACCTCATGAGGTTTCCGGTGAGTTAGTTAAGATTTATGTGGTGAAGCGCGACCCAAGCCTAACTAAAGAAGAGATTATCGCTCACTGTCGTGAACATCTGACGGGCTACAAAATTCCTAAAATCGTTGAATTTAAAGATGATCTACCAAAAACCAACGTAGGTAAAATTCTGCGCCGCGTGTTGCGTGAAGAAAACGATGCCAACCTAGCCAAGTCGAAGTAACCTAACGAGAGTTACGCATCACTTAGTGATTGATGATAGAATGCCGACTATATCCAGTCGGCATTTTTTATTGCCGCAACCAATCGCTCATAGTGAGAAGTTAGTGAATTATCAGATTATTACCCAATCGGCGCAGCTTGATGCCGTTTGTCACAATGCGAGAGAAGCTGATGTTGTCATGTTGGACACAGAGTTTGTCCGCACGCGAACCTACTATCCACAACTTGGCTTAATACAGCTTTTTGATGGGCAGAATCTTTCCCTTATTGATCCAACGATAATTGAGGATATGACATCTTTTGTTGAGTTGCTTAAAGATACCTCTGTCCTTAAGGTACTGCATGCCTGTGGTGAAGATTTGGAAGTGTTTCACAACAGCTTTGGTTGCTTACCTTATCCTATGGTCGATACTCAAATTATGGCGGCATTCTTGGGTCATGGGTTATCAACGGGTTTTGCTGCCTTAGTTGAAAACTATCTTGGTGTTGAACTTGATAAGAGTGAATCACGTACCGATTGGCTCGCAAGGCCATTAACAGAAAAGCAACTAGAATACGCGGCCGCTGATGTTTTCTACTTACAGCCCCTCTATGAACAGTTATTTGAAAAAATCACCCAAGCTGGTTGGTGGGAAGCTGCTCAGCAAGAGAGTGATTTAATTGCCGCTAAGCGGATTAAAGTCGTTAATCCTGAGATGGCCTATCTTGATGTTAAAGGTGCGTGGCAGCTTAAACCAAGTGAACTGGCGATCCTTAAGCCACTCGCGACGTGGCGCTTAAAAGAAGCGTTGCGCCGTGATTTAGCACTTAACTTTGTATTTAAAGAGAATGATTTACTGACGGTAGCGAGATACGGTATTGAGAATCGTCATCAGATGGAGCAAGAAGGGATGGATTACCGTTCCGTTCAACGTCACAGTGCTCGAATTATTTCGATTGTGAAATCGGCCAAACAGACTCCTGTCGATGAGTATCCACATAAGATCGAGCGCCTTATGGATATGACTGGCTACAAGCAGAAGTTCAAAATATTGAAAGACGAAGTGAAACGCGCCTCCCAAACAAGTGGCTTAGCCACGGAGTTTTTGGCATCTAAGAAACAACTGAACCAGTTCATTAGTTGGGTATGGAAAAAAGATAGAGATCCAGCCAAGTTACCTGATGTGATGCAAAGTTGGCGCTTGGAACTGTTTGGTGAAAAGCTCAATAAGCTGCTCTAATACCGTTAAGCTGAGATAAACAATAAGGGCTTCCATATGGAAGCCCTTATTGCTGCTTGATTAATTAGCCAGCCAGCACGTCAGTGGCGACTTTATAGCTTGGATCTTCTTTGACGTTGATTTCAACTAAGCTGCCTGCTTTATCAAGTAGTTTACGACAGTCAGGACTTAGGTGACGTAGATGCAGCGTTTTACCTTGTGCAGAGTATCGCTCAGCTAAGGTTTCGATCGCTTCAATCGCTGAGTGATCGGTTACGCGTGAGTCGGCAAAATCCACAATCACATCAACCGGGTCTTTGTGCGCATCAAAGATCTCTAAAAAGTTGGCAACGGAACCAAAGAATACCGGTCCGTGAATTTTGTACTCTTTTGAACCTTCCGCATTGAGGCTGGTATCGGCATAGATATGTTTTGCGTGCTGCCAAGCAAACATCAGCGCTGATGCAATAACACCAACGAAAACCGCAATGGCAAGGTCGGTAAGAACAGTGACCACAGTGACCAGCACAATAACAAAGAAATCTTGTTTAGGTACGCGGCGAGCCAGTTTGAACGTCGCCCATTCGAAGGTGCCAATCACGACCATGAACATCACGCCAACAAGGGCGGCGAGCGGTATCATTTCAATCAGTGACGAAGCAAACAGAATGAACATCAACAGTGCAACAGCAGCAACAATACCCGATAGACGACCACGACCGCCTGAGTTTACGTTGATCATCGATTGACCAATCATCGCACAGCCACCCATAGCACCAAATACTGAACAGGTCATGTTTGCCATGCCTTGGCCGATACATTCACGGTTCGACTGACCACGTGTGTTGGTCATCTCATCAAGTACAGTCAATGTCAGCAACGACTCAATCAAACCAATCGCCGCAAGAATAATCGCATATGGCAGAATAATCTGCAGAGTTTCCAATGTTAGTGGTACCGTTGGTATCGAGAACGTTGGTAAGGAGCCTGCTAGGGTTGCTGCCTCATTGCCCGACATGGTGCGTAGGAAGTCGACAACGGTACGAGTTTCAAGATCTAAACCCACCACTAAAGCAGTCACAGTGACGATCGCCACAAGTGAAGAAGGAACCGCTGTAGTAAACTTAGGCAAGAAGTGAATGATTGCCATCGTCAGAGCGACAAGGCCGAGCATAAGTAGCATCTGGTCTTGTGGTAGCCAAGTGAGTGCGCCAGTGAGATCGGCCGCCTTAAATTGTCCGAGCTGAGCAAGGAAAATAACAATCGCCAAGCCGTTCACAAAACCTATCATAACAGGGTGCGGGACAATGCGAATGAATTTGCCGAGTTTGAACACACCTGCTGCAATTTGAAGAATGCCCGTCAACATGATTGCGGCGAAGAGGTATTGTACCCCATGTGCAGCAACCAGAGTTACCATAACAACCGCCATTGCGCCAGTGGCACCTGAAATCATTCCCGGACGGCCACCAAAAATAGACGTGATTAAACCGACGATAAAGGCGGCATAAAGGCCGACCATAGGGTCAACGCCTGCAACAAATGCGAAAGCGACAGCTTCAGGTACGAGTGCGAGTGCGACCGTTAAGCCAGATAACACATCGTTTTTTACGGAGTGTTTAGAAAATTGGGGAAATTCAAACATATTTGCTCAGTTTGGCTAAGTGTTTAAAAGGTGTCTGAATGGTATTTAGTCGCCATAGGGCAAATGCAATGTAAAAGAGCGTAGAGACTAAATGTTACAATTCAGTTCGAGTGGTCGCATGCTACCGAAAAGTGTGATTAAGTTCAAGATTGATGCTGGCATTGACCTATAATTGTGACCTATACATGGCAGCATTTATGTCAGAAGAAAGACGACTGCGACGATAACAGCTAGGTCAATAGGCATAAAAAAACAGCCTCGCTAAGAGTAATGCCAGTCAGTTAAG
>NZ_JXXV01000005.1 GCF_000967545.1 Vibrio galatheae
CCGTCCGCTCCGCCACTTATTCGAGAGTCGTCTCATTAAACACGAACAGCAGGGGTGTAGCTCCAATTGGCAGAGCAGCGGATTCCAAATCCGCGTGTTGGGAGTTCGAATCTCTCCACCCCTGCCATATTTAAGGCTCTAGTCGAAAGACTAGAGCCTTTTTACTTATATAAACAAAACCAGCTATTAAGTTGTTCTACCAACTCCCTTTTGTCTCTTGTAAAGCTTACGTCCTTACTCAAATTTTCGAAAGAATGCTTAGCTACATTGTTTGTTCTACGGCAGTTTTTCCTAGCCCCCAGTTTATCTGCTCTCTTCTTCTATCGACGATGTATATTCTGCCCAAAGTTGATTGAATTGCGCTGGTAGTGGGGAATCTTGAAACTTTTCTTTGGAGAATAGTAAATACATATCTTTCTCGAATAGGGGCTTACTGTGGTAGGTTATTTTAGCCGCGTCTTCTAAGGGTAAGATCTGACTGATCCTCATTAGACCAGTTTCTATGGTTGCCGGATAGGCATCAAGTCGTTCCTTAAACAGCAACTGAAATATATAGGTATCGGTGTTGCCGGTGAAAGGCTTTAACCCCATATCTATTAACACGTCTCTTGCCGTGTAGTCGACAACGGCACCTAGTCTGTATTTGTGTAAATCATTGCTATTTTGCCAATCAAAGTTGTTATCTCTTCTGTGGAAGAAGACCACTTTTTGAGTCATTATCTTATCTGACAGGATAAAATCATCTCTTCGGCTTGCGTTTTCGAACCAAGGGAAAGTAATGTCAAACTTTCCGGATTTTACCCCTTTCAAAGCTCGCGCCCACGACGTGTATTCATACTTTACTTCATAACCTAGGGTTTCAAAAATAGCTGCAATTGGAACTTGGAGTTGGCGATGGTTGGAATTAGAACTTGAAGTGTGTGGTGGGTAGTCATCTAGCGCGATAACTAAGCTCTTAGCCTCTACTAAAAATGGAACAAGCAATAGTAGAGCTAAGTACTTCAGGTATGGCACAGTGTTATCCTTCGTGGAATTAAAGCTGAGTACTTAAGTATAGTTACAAAAAAGCCCACTCAGTAGAGTGGGCTAAATAATTCAGTGTAAAGATTACTTTAAAATCGCTTCGTTACCGTTTTCACGAATGTGTTTAAGCATTCCTTTAACACCACGAGCGCTTGAAGCGACAACATTACCAGACTTCATGTAGTCCGTACCGCCTGCAAAATCAGTCACAATTGCACCAGCTTCGCGAGCAATTAACTCACCGGCCGCGATATCCCAAGGTTTTAAGCCTAGCTCGAAGTAACCGTCAACACGGCTAGCTGCTAGGTAGCATAGATCTAATGCCGCAGAACCAGTACGACGGAAGTCCGCACAGTCTACGAATAAAGAAGACATGATCTTGAAGTAAGACTCAGAGTGTTGCTTCTGTTTGAACGGGAAACCTGTTGCTAGAACAGTGCCTTGTAGGTCTTTGAGCTGTTTAACACGGATGCGTGCGTTGTTTAGCTGGGCGCCAGCACCGCGTTGTGCAGTAAATAGTTCGTTTAGCATTGGGTCGTACACACAGGCAACTTCAGTTTTGCCTTTGATACGTACAGCGATTGAAACAGCGAAGTGTGGCAAACCTTTTACAAAGTTTGTTGTGCCATCCAGTGGGTCGATGATCCATTGCACGTCTTTATCTTTACCTTCGATAATGCCATTTTCCTCAGCAACAATTTCGTGCTCAGGGTATGAGGCTTTAATCGTATCGATAATGAGAGTTTCCGCTTCTTTGTCTACGTTAGTAACAAAGTCATTCGCGCCTTTCTGAGTAGATTCGATCTTCTCAGCATTTTCTAAAGATTTAGCAATATGGTTGCCAGCTTTTCGTGCAGCACGAATAGCGATATTAAGCATTGGATGCATACTAATTTCCCAACGGATGTTAAAGAACAGAAAAACGGGCGGCAGTATAACAGATAAATGGTGAAATGGAAGTGGTTAATTTTTGCACTTTCAGTTTTATTCATTGCAAGGGTCTGACCATTTTACTCAGGTATATGGTACTATCTTGCAGCTCAAATTTTGTGTTCGGATATCATCAATGCTTAACAACGTAAAAGTCGTCCTTGTCGGCACTTCTCACTCAGGAAATATTGGTTCAGCAGCCCGTGCAATGAAGGTTATGGGGTTATCCAACCTAGTGCTTGTTGATCCTCAGTGCAGCGTTGATGAACAAACCCTAGCGTTAGCTGCTGGAGCAGCGGATATCGCGCAAAATGCCCAAGTTGTATCAACGCTGACCGAAGCGGTAGCAGATTGCGCGTTAGTGGTTGGCTCTAGTGCTCGCTCGCGTACTTTAGAGTGGCCGATGCTTGAACCGCGTGAATGTGGGCAGAAGTTTGTTGAAGAAGGTCGATCAGCGCCAGTGGCTTTAGTGTTTGGGCGTGAACGTACCGGCCTGACGAACGAAGAGCTACAAACTTGTCATTATCATGTGTGTATTCCTGCAAATCCTGAGTACAGTTCGTTGAATTTGGCGATGGCAGTACAAACACTCAGTTATGAAGTTCGTATGGCCTATTTAGAGCGACAACAAAGCCAATATGAATCGCAAGAGGCCGCAGAGTATCCAAGACACAAAGAGTTGGAATTATTCTTTTCGCACCTTGAAAAAGTGGCTAAAGAGACCCAATTTATCAGTGATGAACAGCCTGGTAAGGTAATGAATAAACTGCGTAGGCTATTTAGCCGCGCTCGGCCAGAAGCACAAGAACTCAATATTCTGCGTGGCATTCTGACAGCAATTGAAAAGCGTATCTCCTAATAAAGATTAACCTTTATAAAATAAAGGTTAAATACCTGACTAAATTAGTTGGTTAAATACTTGACCGTTTTAGTCGGGTATGAAATAATTCATACCACATAAACGGTGTGGATATGGTGTTATATGAGACTTACATCTAAAGGAAGATACGCAGTGACAGCCATGTTAGATGTGGCTCTGCATTCGCAACAAAACCCTGTGCCTCTGGCTGATATTTCCGAGCGCCAAGGGATCTCTTTGTCTTACTTAGAGCAACTGTTTTCTAAGTTACGTAAAGCTGGCCTTGTTGCTAGTGTTCGTGGACCTGGTGGTGGCTACCGACTAGGTGAAGATGCTCACTCAATTGCAATTGGTACTGTAATCGCTGCCGTTGATGAGTCAGTGGATGCGACTAAATGTAATGGTAAGGGTGACTGCCAAGGTGGCTCTCGTTGCCTTACGCACACACTATGGCGTGATTTAAGCTCGCGCATTAGCGACTTCTTGAACAACATCACTCTAGGTGAGTTGATGACTGACAACGAAGTCCTTGAAATTTCAGATCGACAAGACATTGATCTTGCCGTTAATCATGGGTTCGCTAATAAAAATACAAACGCCGCGCCCATCGGTGTAAATGTACGCTCATAAGCGATTTGCCTGTTACATTGGAGTAGAAAATGAAACTGCCTATTTATCTTGATTATTCAGCGACTTGTCCTGTTGATCCTCGTGTGGCTGAAAAAATGGTTCAGTACATGACTATGGACGGTACGTTTGGTAACCCAGCATCTCGTTCACACCGTTACGGCTGGCAGGCAGAAGAAGCGGTGGATAATGCTCGCGAGCAGATCGCTGACCTATTGAATGCGGATCCTCGTGAGATTGTATTCACGTCTGGCGCGACCGAATCAGATAACCTAGCGATTAAAGGTGCTGCTCACTTCTACTCGAAGAAAGGCAAGCACATTATCACTTGTAAGACAGAGCACAAAGCGGTGCTTGATCCATGTCGTCAACTTGAGCGTGAAGGCTTTGAGGTGACTTATCTTGAGCCAGAATCAAACGGCCTTATCGATTTGAACAAGCTTGAAGCAGCGATGCGTGAAGATACTGTGCTTGTTTCAATCATGCACGTAAATAACGAAATCGGCGTGATTCAAGATATCTCTTCAATCGGTGAACTTTGCCGCGAACGCAAGATAGTGTTCCATGTAGATGCCGCTCAATCTGCGGGTAAGCTACCTATCGATGTTCAAGAAATGAAAGTGGATCTTATTTCTCTTTCTGCGCACAAAATCTATGGCCCTAAAGGTATCGGTGCACTTTACGTTCGTCGCAAACCTCGTATTCGCCTAGAAGCGCAAATGCACGGTGGCGGTCATGAGCGTGGTTTCCGATCTGGTACGCTAGCGACTCACCAAATTGTTGGTATGGGCGAAGCTTTCCGCATTGCAAAAGAAGATATGCAAAAAGACTTCGAGCACGCATTAGCGTTACGCACTCGTCTACTTGATGGTGTAAAAGACTTAGAAGCGGTAACAATCAACGGTGACCTTGAGCAACGTGTTCCACATAACCTAAACATCAGCTTTGCTTTTGTTGAGGGTGAGTCATTACTGATGTCGCTAAAAGATCTAGCGGTATCATCGGGTAGTGCATGTACCTCTGCAAGCTTAGAGCCTTCGTACGTTCTACGTGCTCTAGGTCTTGATGATGAACTTGCGCACAGCTCAGTTCGTTTCTCATTCGGTCGTTTCACTACGGCAGAAGAGATCGACTACGCAATTGAACAAATTCGTACTGCAGTGATTAAACTGCGAGACATGTCTCCTCTATGGGATATGTACAAAGAAGGAATTGACCTAAGCACAGTTGAGTGGGCTCACCACTAAATCTGGTTCAGTCATTCCAAGGATAGAAATAGAGGATTCGAGGTAAATATCATGGCATATAGCGAAAAAGTAATTGATCACTACGAGAACCCACGTAACGTTGGTTCATTTGATAAAGACGACCTATCTGTAGGCAGCGGCATGGTTGGTGCGCCTGCGTGTGGTGACGTAATGAAGCTTCAGATCAAGGTAACTCCGGAAGGTATTATCGAAGACGCGAAGTTCAAAACGTATGGTTGTGGTAGTGCTATCGCATCTAGCTCACTGGTTACTGAGTGGGTGAAAGGCAAAAGCGTCGATGAAGCAGCAGCAATTAAAAACTCTGAAATTGCTGAAGAACTAGAATTGCCGCCAGTGAAAGTTCACTGCTCAATTCTTGCTGAAGATGCAATTAAAGCAGCTGTCGCTGACTACAAGAAAAAACACCAACAATAAGTAATCAGTATATAATGGGAGGCTTCTCTCCCATTTCATTCGCCACATAGACAAACTAAGGTGCAGTATGGCCATTACAATGACAGAAACCGCGGCAAGTCGCGTTAGAACATTCCTAGAAAACCGAGGTAAAGGCATCGGTTTACGCTTGGGTGTGAAAACGACCGGGTGTTCTGGTATGGCATATGTACTGGAGTTCGTTGATGAGCTGAACGAGGAAGACTCGGTATTTGAACACGAAGGTGTTAAGGTCATCATCGACCAGAAGAGCCTAGTGTATTTAGATGGTACTGAGTTGGACTACGTTAAAGAAGGCTTGAATGAAGGGTTTGAATTCAATAACCCAAATGCGAAAAGCGAATGTGGTTGTGGTGAAAGCTTCAACGTGTAATTGAAAGGCCTGTGAGTTTTTTGACTCACAGGTTTATTACCAAGGATAGAATTCTCCATGAATTACTTTGAATTATTTGGGCTACCAAGTCAGTTTAATCTGGATGGTAGCCTTCTTTCTTCACAGTTCCGCGAACTCCAGAAAAAGTTTCACCCTGATAACTTTGCAACTGCATCTGAACGAGATCGTTTGATGGCAGTGCAGAAAGCGGCACAAATCAATGATGCTTATCAAGTCCTTAAGAATCCAATCTCAAGAGCTGAATACATTTTGTCACTCAATGGTGTTGAGATTCGAGGTGAGCAACAGACCATGCAAGACCCTATGTTCTTGATGGAGCAGATGGAGTTACGTGAAGAACTCGAAGATATTTCATCTTGCGCAGAACCTGAAGAGGCTTTGTTCGACTTCGAAAGCAAAGTGAGCAAGATGTTTAGGCAGCAGCTAACCGCTACCGAGAAACAGCTTGATGAATCAGTTTGGACGCAAGCCGCTGATAGCGTGCGTAAGCTAAAGTTTATCGCCAAATTAAAAAATGAAATCGAACTAGTGGAAGACAAGCTCCTCGGCTAGTTAAAAACAAGGACCATCCATGGCATTACTTCAAATTGCAGAACCGGGTCAAAGCTCGGCTCCACATGAGCACAAACTCGCAGCTGGCATTGATTTAGGTACTACTAACTCTCTGGTTGCGTCTGTTCGAAGTGGCGACGCGGCAACATTGCAAGATGAACAAGGTCAAAGCATCTTACCTTCGGTTGTTAATTACTCTGGAGAGACTCCCGAAGTTGGCTGTAGCGCAAAAGCGAAAGCTGAACTTGATCCTACCAATACCATTATCTCAGTAAAACGCTTACTGGGCCGTTCGCTAGAAGATATTCAAGCACGTTACCCAAATTTGCCGTACCAGTTTAAGGCCAGCGATAATGGCTTACCAGTGCTCAAAACCGCGAGTGGTGACAAAAATCCGATTGAAGTGTCAGCAGAGATCCTCAAGTCGCTAGGTAAGCGAGCAGAGCAAACTCTTGGTGGTGAGCTAGCAGGTGTTGTTATCACAGTTCCTGCTTACTTCGATGATGCGCAGCGTGCAGGAACAAAAGATGCAGCTAAATTAGCGGGATTGCATGTTTTACGTCTTCTTAATGAACCAACTGCCGCGGCAATTGCCTACGGTTTAGATTCGGGGCAAGAAGGAGTCATTGCTGTTTATGATCTTGGCGGTGGTACATTTGATATTTCAATTCTACGCCTATCTAAAGGTGTGTTTGAAGTTCTGGCAACCGGTGGTGATTCAGCGCTGGGCGGTGACGATTTTGACCACCTTCTTGCTGATTACCTAGTTGATAAAGCGGGCATTTCAGGATCGCTAAGCGCAGAGCAGATGCGCAAGGTATTGAATGTTGCAACGGCAACTAAAATTGCATTTTCAGAACAAGACGTTGTTGACGTTAATGTTTTAGGTTGGCAAGGTCAGATCTCTCGTGGCGAATTTGAAGACTTGATTCGCCCATTGGTTAAGAAAACCTTACTCTCTTGTCGTCGCGCGATGAAAGACGCTGAAGTCGATACCGATGAGGTTCTAGAAGTGGTCATGGTCGGAGGCTCGACGCGTACATTATTAGTGCGTGAAATGGTCGGCGACTTTTTTGAACGCCAACCGCTAACCAGCATTAACCCCGACGAAGTGGTTGCGATTGGCGCGGGTATTCAAGCAGATATTCTGGTAGGCAACAAACCTGACTCAGAGATGCTGCTTCTTGACGTGATTCCTCTTTCGCTAGGTATTGAAACCATGGGCGGATTGGTTGAAAAGATTGTACCACGCAATACCACGATTCCCGTTGCTCGTGCACAAGAGTTTACTACGTTCAAAGATGGCCAAACCGCAATGAGCGTTCATATCGTTCAGGGTGAACGAGAAATGGTTGATGATTGCCGTTCATTAGCACGCTTCTCGCTGAAAGGTATTCCGCCAATGGCAGCAGGTGCTGCACATATTCGCGTGACTTACCAGGTGGATGCCGATGGGTTGCTGTCTGTAACTGCGATGGAAAAAAGCACTGGTGTGCAGTCTGAAATTCAGGTTAAGCCATCCTATGGGCTCAGCGATGACGAAGTGGCTAATATGCTTCGTGATTCGATGACGTATGCCAAAGAAGATATGAATGCACGCGCTCTGGCTGAGCAACGTGTTGAAGCCGATCGCGTAATTGAAGGTTTAATTGCCGCAATGCAGGCCGATGGCGATGAGCTACTGACTGAAGCAGAACGTCAGGCCTTACTAGCTGCAATTGAAGCGCTGATTGAACTGCGTAATGGCGACAGCTCAGACGCAATAGAACAAGGTATCAAAGATACTGATAAAGCGAGCCAGGATTTTGCGTCTCGCCGTATGGACAAATCGATTCGAGCTGCTCTGTCAGGTCAATCAGTCAATGATATTTAAGAGAAAGAGTTATGCCTAAGATTATTGTATTGCCGCATGAAGATTTATGCCCAGAAGGTGCGGTTTTGGAAGCGAATACAGGTGACACAGTACTTGATGTTGCTTTAAAAAACGGCATCGGCATTGAGCACGCATGTGAAAAATCTTGTGCTTGTACAACTTGTCACATCGTGATCCGTGAGGGTTTTGATTCACTTGAAGAGAGTGATGAGCTTGAGGACGACATGCTCGATAAAGCCTGGGGCTTAGAACCCGAATCTCGTCTTGGCTGCCAAGCGAAAGTGGCAGATGAAGACTTAGTGGTTGAAATTCCAAAGTACACTCTGAACCTTGCGTCAGAAGGTCATTAATCTTTAGCTGTTATCAGCCCCCAAATCAAACGATGAGAGCAGAAGGAAGGTAAGCAATGAAATGGACAGATTCACGCGATATTGCGATAGAGTTGTGCGACAAGTTTCCTGAGATCGATCCGCAGACTGTGCGCTTTACCGATCTTCACCAGTGGATTACTGAGTTAGAGGAGTTTGACGACGAACCTAACCGTTCCAACGAGAAGATTTTGGAAGCCGTGATCTTATGCTGGATGGATGAGATAGATTAATCCTTAAACGGAAACCTATCTCAGTTAACAAAATTTACCAAAAAAGACGGACCTTAGGGTCCGTTTTTTTATCAATTTAACATTAAAGTGTTAACATCTCACCGTAAGCAGAAAAAGGCGTAGGCAACGCCAGTACAGACAAGGAGAAACCATGTCTACACAGATGTCAGTATTTGTCAGCCAAGAGCCAGCAGCCCCACACTGGGGTGAGGGGGCGATTCTTTCGTTCTCTGATTTAGGTGCAACCATACATCTTGGCAAGGATCATGATTTAGCTATTCAACGTGCCGCTCGCAAGCTTGATGGTCAAGGTGTCGCGTCCATCTCTTTACAGGGAGAAGGTTGGGATCTTGAAAGTATTTGGTCTTTTTATCAGGGCTATCGTGGGCCGAAGAAACTTAACCAAGTGGTTTGGCAAGAGCTCAAAGAGCAAGACCAAGCAGAACTTGACGCTCGTATCAAAGCCACTGACTTTACTCGAGATATTATCAACAAGCCTGCCGAAGAAGTCGCGCCACGCCAGCTAGCAACGATGGCTGCCGAGTTTATCAAATCTGTCGCACCTGAAGGTACGGTGACCGCGCGTATTGTCAAAGACAAAGACCTACTGGCCGAAGAGTGGCAGGGTATCTATGCAGTTGGCCGCGGCAGTGAACGCACATCGGCAATGTTGCAGTTAGACTTCAACCCGACAGGTGACGAGAATGCGCCAGTATTTGCTTGTTTAGTGGGTAAGGGTATTACCTTTGATTCAGGTGGTTACAGCATTAAACCTTCGAACTTCATGACAGCGATGAAAGCGGATATGGGAGGCTCAGCGACAATTACTGGTGGCTTAGGTCTTGCTATCATGCGTGGATTGAACAAACGTGTGAAACTGATTCTATGTTGTGCTGAGAATATGATTTCAGGTCGTGCATTGAAGTTGGGTGACATTATTACCTACAAAAATGGCAAGACAGTAGAAATCATGAACACAGATGCAGAAGGTCGTCTTGTTCTTGCTGATGGTCTAATTTATGCGAGTGAGCAAAACCCTGAGCTAATCATCGATTGCGCAACCTTAACGGGGGCAGCTAAAAATGCCCTAGGTAATGACTACCATGCGTTGATGAGTTTTGATGATGAGCTATCGCATCAAGCTTTGAATGCAGCACGCGAAGAAAAAGAAGGTCTATGGCCGTTACCATTGGCAGAATTCCATCGTGAGATGTTGCCATCTAACTTTGCCGATCTTTCGAACATCAGCAGTGGCGACTACTCACCAGGTGCGAGCACGGCAGCCGCGTTCCTATCTTATTTCGTTGCAGACTATAAAAAAGGTTGGTTGCATTTTGATTGCGCGGCCACTTATCGCAAATCCGCAACGGATAAATGGGCTGCAGGTGCGACCGGTGTTGGCGTACGAAGCCTTGCTGGTCTACTTATTCAGCAAGCAAACAAATAATGCCAAGAGGCCACAGAGCCTCTTTTATTAAAACAAAGAGATAACGAAAGGATACCTTATGGCTCTAGAGAGAACTTTTTCTATTGTTAAGCCTGATGCAGTAGAACGTAACTTAATTGGTGAAATTTACCACCGTATTGAAAAAGCGGGTTTGCAAATTATTGCCGCTAAGATGGTACATCTTACCGAAGAACAAGCGAGTGGCTTCTATGCAGAGCACGAAGGAAAAGAATTTTTTCCAGCACTGAAAGAGTTTATGACATCTGGTCCAATTATGGTTCAGGTACTGGAAGGTGAAAATGCCATCGCTCGCTACCGTGAGCTAATGGGGAAAACGAATCCTGAAGAGGCCGCATGTGGCACTATCCGTGCTGATTATGCGATAAGCATGCGTTACAACTCAGTGCATGGTTCGGATAGCCCTGAGTCAGCAGCACGCGAAATTGAGTTCTTCTTCCCACAAGCAGAAATTTGTCCTCGTAAATAACTCGAGAACGAAATTTAACCCAATCAAAAGCCAGCCACTTCAGTCGCTGGCTTTTATATTTTAGCTGACTTTTTGTCCTCTTATAGTAAGCTAATTGTTATTAAGGATGTGGCTTTTTAGTTAGGCCGACAGGAGCTGATTGGTTGATAGGGACTTCGTTATTAAGGAATTTTGTCATCGTTTGCCTTGTGGGGATCGGGATAACGATGAGCGCAGAGTCGTACGGCGCTATCACATCGAGCGACATCTCTTGGTACGATTCAAACCAAGATGTTATTCCTGACGAAAATAGTGACACGGATAACTTACTTCAATCTCAACGCACATCTTTTAGTCTGACCGGTGGTGGACATGCTAGCCTGCTTACATTTAGCCTTGCTGTGCAAGGGGACTATGTTGTCGACTTTCGAAGTTCTGCTCTTATCGGGGTTTTTAGGCATTGGCTATATGATGAAAATGGCCAAAAAGTTGCGTATTTTCAAGGTGGGCTGCTCGAACAAAATGCCATCAATGATTATTTTTTGCGTAATGGTCGCCATGTCAATTTAACTGCTGGTAGTTACACCTTAGTCACCTAGCAGGACTCTCAGTTTAATATCGCGCCACCAACACCATTTGTGATGCCAGAAGCCGAATATAAACAGGAAATACAGTTAGGAAACAGTATCACGCTTATTGGGCTGGGTATTTTCTTTGGGCTGTTCTTTTACTACTTTGTCTTATCGATTACCCGCCTTAGCTGGGTGGATTTGAGTTACGCTGCTTTTATCCTTGGCAATTTGATTTTTAACGCGACTAGCCTGTTGGTCATACCGAGATTACTCGATATTCATTGGTATGGTGGCGCGAGTTGGCCAATTCTACTTTCCAATATCGCTTATCTGCTATTTGTCATGAAGCTGCTCGGGATACAGCGTTCTCAAGATCGCTGGGTATGGTGGTTGGGCACAGCTTTGATTGCTCTATTTAGTGGGTTCCTACTTTTATCATTCTTCTTTATCCATTACCAAAACGAGTTTAACCGCTCTGCCGTTGGCATGTTTCTCTTGTTTGGTGTAATCGCGGGTAGCTACAAAGTGTGGCGTGGAAATATTGTTGCAAGGTGGTATTTGCTGGCTAATTTTGGATTCGTGTTATTTGGCACGGTCGCGATTAGCCAAGAGCAGGTTGCGGACTTGAAAACCATCTATATGGCACATTTTGGTTTAATCGCTGTTGTCTGCGAAGTTCTTATGCTTTCTTGCGTTATTGCCTATCAAATGACACGTTTGCAACAAGAGAAAGTCTTGGCATTGCGCCAAGCTGAAGCGCATTTGAAGATAGCCCAAACAGATGTTCTAACCCAACTACCAAACCGATATGCGATGGAAGAAGCGTTGCAGCAAGTGACGGGACGAGATGTCTTTATTTATATTGATCTTGATGGTCTTAAACGTTGTAACGATAATTTTGGCCATGAGATGGGGGATAATTTGCTGATTTCATTTGGGAAAAAACTAGACGCCTTGCTGCCCAAAAACAGTCGATTATTTAGAATCTCTGGTGATGAGTTTGGTGTTATTGCCCCGAGTCGCAGTAAGAATAAGGTGACGAAAGCTCTGCAAAAACTCGATCAAGAACTCAAACATGAATTCTTGCCCAATGTTGGTGTGAGCTATGGTGTTGCGCGTTTTGACGAACTCGCTTCGTCTCACTCAGTGGTTAGAAAGGCAGATGAGCGAATGTTTGTTAGCAAAAGAGCCAAGCATCAGGCAGTCAATAGCGTGTGAATTCACTTGGATGAAATTGGTTCTTCATTTCGCTTGATGAGGATTATTAGGTGGTTTGTGCAAAGTCTGATATTGTGGCGAGTTTTCAGCTACTCAATAGACTGATAAAGAGAGTGCTACGTTCTAGTCGTCAAGACGAACTAGACAAGGAGTAAAAATGGACGACTAGTCTTAGCAATGTCGTCTATCCTTATACAGGTAATTTTGAGCACGATATGCTGGTTTGCCCATGTGTTACTGAAGGCAAATTAAAGCGAAAATTTTTTAACATACCGAGCACGCAAGGGTATCAGTCTTGACAGATTGTGATATACTCTGCGCGCAATTTATACCTTATAAACAGAGTAAGACAATGGCAGATTTATCAAAGTACAGAAACATTGGTATTTTCGCGCACGTTGATGCGGGTAAAACTACCACCACTGAGCGTATTCTAAAGCTTACTGGTAAAATCCACAAAACTGGTGAAGTACACGACGGTGAGTCAACAACTGACTTCATGGAGCAAGAAGCTGAGCGTGGTATCACAATCCAGTCTGCTGCCGTAACGTGTGAGTGGAACGGCCACCGCCTAAACGTTATCGATACTCCGGGACACGTTGACTTTACAGTAGAAGTATACCGTTCACTGAAAGTACTAGATGGTGGTATCGGTGTATTCTGTGGTTCTGGTGGTGTTGAGCCTCAGTCAGAAACTAACTGGCGCTACGCGAACGAATCAGAAGTATCTCGTCTGATCTTCGTTAACAAACTAGACCGTATGGGTGCAGACTTCTACAACGTTGTTGACCAAGTTAAGAACGTTCTAGCGGCTAACCCACTAGTAATGGTTCTTCCAATTGGTCGTGAAGACGACTTCGTTGGTGTTGTTGATCTGCTATCTCGTAAAGCATACGTATGGGATGACTCAGGTCTTCCAGAGAACTACGAAATCCAAGACGTTCCAGCTGACATGGTTGATGACGTTGAACAGTACCGTGAAGAGCTAATCGAAACTGCTGTTGAGCAAGACGATGACCTAATGGAAGCTTACATGGAAGGCGAAGAGCCAACTGTTGAGCAACTAAAAGCTTGTATCCGTAAAGGTACTCGCGACCTAGCATTCTTCCCAACATTCTGTGGTTCTGCGTTCAAGAACAAAGGTGTTCAGCTAGTACTAGACGCTGTTGTAGATTACCTACCATCTCCAACAGAAGTTGATCCTCAGCCTCTAACAGATAAAGAAACTGGTGAGCCAACAGGCGAAGTAGCAACTGTATCTGCAGAAGAGCCACTACGCGCTCTAGCATTTAAGATCATGGACGACCGTTTCGGTGCCCTAACATTCATCCGCATCTACTCTGGTGTAATGAAGAAAGGTGACACTATCCTTAACGCTGCTACAGGTAAAACTGAGCGTATCGGCCGTATGTGTGAGATGCAAGCGGACGACCGTAATGAAATCACTGAAGCGCAAGCTGGTGACATCATCGCGGTTGTTGGTATGAAGAACGTTCAAACAGGTCACACTCTATGTGATCCTAAGCACGAATGTACTCTAGAGCCAATGATCTTCCCTGAACCAGTAATCTCTATCGCTGTAGCGCCAAAAGATAAAGGTTCTACAGAGAAAATGGGTATCGCGATCGGTAAAATGGTTGCAGAAGATCCATCTTTCCAAGTTGAGACTGACGAAGATTCAGGCGAAACTATCCTGAAAGGTATGGGTGAACTTCACCTAGACATCAAGGTAGACATCCTTAAGCGTACTTACGGCGTTGAGCTAGAAGTAGGTGCTCCACAGGTAGCTTACCGTGAAACTATCACTCAAGAAGTTGAAGATAGCTACACGCACAAGAAGCAGTCTGGTGGTTCTGGTCAGTTCGGTAAGATCGATTACCGTATCAAACCAGGTGAGCCAAACTCTGGCTTCACGTTCAAATCAACAGTTGTTGGTGGTAACGTACCTAAAGAATTCTGGCCTGCAGTAGAGAAAGGCTTCGCAAGCATGATGGAAACTGGTGTTCTAGCTGGCTTCCCAACGCTAGACGTTGAAGTTGAGCTATTCGACGGTGGCTTCCACGCAGTTGACTCATCTGCAATTGCTTACGAAATCGCAGCGAAAGGCGCATTCCGTCAGTCTATGCCTAAAGCAGGTGCACAGCTTCTAGAGCCTATCATGCACGTTGACGTATTCTCTCCAGAAGACAACGTTGGTGATGTAATCGGTGACCTTAACCGTCGTCGTGGTATGATCAAAGACCAACAAGCTGGTGCTACTGGTGTTCGTATTAAAGCAGACGTTCCTCTATCAGAAATGTTTGGCTACATCGGTCACCTACGTACTATCACTTCTGGTCGTGGTCAGTTCTCTATGGAGTTCGCACACTACTCAGCTTGTCCAGTAAACGTTGCTGAGCAAGTAATCGCAGAAGTTAAAGAGCGTAACGCTAAGAAGTAATTCTTTTTGTTAGCTAGATAGCTTATAAAACCCCTGATGTGAAAGCATCAGGGGTTTTCTTTTTAGTGGGAAGAAAAACCAGCCTATCTATTTTGGGCTACGACTATCGATAATTTCCAAGCCTAAATGATCGACTTTTCGGCACTCTTCAGCTTGGGCAAATATCCATTGGCAGAAGCGTTTTATCTTATCTCTTTTGAAGTAGGCTCTAGGTGCGCACAAGAAGTAATTGTAGTCAGTACGTTGAGCTAAATTTCCGATTCTGACTAATTTACCCTCGTCAATATAGCGCTGAGCAAGCGTATGTTTAGCCAAAGCAACGCCTTGTACCGCAAGGGCACCTTCCAGTACAAAATGTGAACCATTGTATTTTAAGCTCGGTTTCGACGCTTTATGGCCGACGTTGTTAAGCCAAATTCCCCAATCAATATCGCGCCAGTAATCCTCAATTAAGTCAGCCCCCGTTAGGTCACTGAGTTCGTATATACCATGCTGTTCTTGATAAATTGGGTGACAGACGGGATAAAGCAGCTCTTCAAACAACAGTTGTGAATTGATGTTGGGGTAATCCCCTGGACCATAGCGAATACACAAATCGAGATTTGAGTTCTGAAAATCCGCCAGATCACTGGTGGGCTCGATCATCAACTCTAAGTCAGGGTTTTGCAGCCTAAAGTTGCCTATTCTAGGTACCAACCAGTGCTGAGCGAACGAGGGAAGTGTCGAGATAGATAGTTGGTTGGGATTGGGATCTTGGTTAATTTGTCTAATCCCGCGGTGCAGGTGATCAAATCCACGTTGCGCTTGTTGATAAAGGATTTCGCCTTCCATGGTTAAGCTGACTTTGCGGTGTTGTCGATAGAATAGCTCAGCCCCCAAGAAATCTTCTAATTGCCGAATCTGTTGGCTGATAGCCGCTGCGGTAACATAAAGCTCCTCGGCTGCAAGCTTGAAGCTACCGAGTCTCGCTGCTGTGTAGAAGTAATAAATCCCCTGCAAAGGCGGTAATCGTTCTTTCACTTTAGTTTTCCTTAACTGAATGTCAGTTTGTATCGTTTGAGCGAGATGCTCTTATAGTCGATTATTTACTCAACAAAGACAAGAGTGGAGAAATACTATGGATACTTCAAATTATGCTTACAAACAAAAAGCACTACAAACGTTTATTTCGGATAATAAAATCTTAACTAAAGTAACCCGCTGGTGGCGTAACTTTACAACGCGTAGACAGCTTCAACATCTCTCTTCACACCTATTGAATGATATTGGTTTAACCAAGGAGCAAGCTCAGCAAGAAAGCTATCGTCACTTTTGGGATAAGTAACTTTTTCTTTGGTTTCATTGGATGGGATCTCATCTGTAGAAGAGATTAAAAGGTGGGTTTATCAATGATGTTAGTAACGCCACCTCGGCGTCGAGCTCTGCATCCCCCAGACGAGTTAGCTGGGGGACTGTGATGGTGAGATCTCGCTGGTTAGCCAGTTTACAAAAGCCTGAATGCGATTTCGCCGTGTTGATTCACTATCATAAAAGAGGTTGAACTGAATACCTGGAGTCATTCCCAGATCAAAGGGTTTAATCAGTAGACCACGTTCGACATAATCAGCGGCCAGTGAGTCAGACACGAGACAAGCGCCATGGCCAGCCATAACGGCATTCATTGCATGATCAAAAGTGCTAACATCCATCCAGCGTACTGATTCTTTGTTCATTGTCACGCCTGCTTGAGCAAACCAACTTTGCCAAGGGTAGCCGCCAGATTCGTAGTGAATCAACCAAGTGTTCAGTAACTGTTCTGGCTTTGTTAATGCGATACTCTTTGCAAGGTTAGGGGAGCAGAAGGGGTAGATAGTTTCCTCAAACAGAAACTCTTTGTGTAATTTCTGATCGTTGTTGATGTCAAGGTCATCACCTTGCCAAATGGCAAGATCAGCATCACCTTGCTTGATTCGTGGGGCATCACAACTTGTAATGATACGAATAGGGATGTTTGGATGTTGTGTTGAGAACTTCCATAGTCTCGGCAATAACCAGCGTGAGGCAAATGAAGGTGTAGAGCTGACGCACAACAAGCCTTCGACAGGCTCGTTTTGAATTTGATTTAAGCCACTTACAATCGTTTCAAACCCTTGTGACACATGCTTGAACAAGATTTTTCCTTGTTCAGTGAGCCTCATTTCCCGGCCGTCACGCACAAAAAGTTTACACCCTAAACCATCTTCCAGTTGACGTATTTTTTGGCTAACTGCGGCTTGGCTAATAAAGAGCTCTTCTGCAGCACGACTATAACTATTAAGCCTAGCTGCGACCTCAAAATAGCGTAATCCGGGTAAATGATGCAAGCGCGCATCCATAGCCAATACCTATGTGTTAGTTAGTGTTTTGGCATCATAATCTGTTTGAGCCAAAAGCAAAAGGAGAGCCGTAGCTCTCCTTGGTTTTAGTTTGGCGTTACTCTTCCCAGACCACAAGTTGCCCTTTCGGCCAGTTGTGCCCAACATCGTGGTACTTCTGTTCAAGTACGTGACGCTTGATCTTTAATGTTGGTGTAAGGATACCATTTTCGATCGTCCATGGTTCTTTGATCATCAACACACCTTTGATCTGTTCATGTGACTCAAGGTCGGCATTCATACGAGCGATGACTTTTTTCGTTGTTCTCTCGTAGCGTGCACGATCAAAATTAGGAAAATCATGTGGTACAACCAACAAAATTGGAGCAGGTAAGC
Organism: Vibrio galatheae; assembly: GCF_000967545.1. Taxonomy (GTDB): domain Bacteria; phylum Pseudomonadota; class Gammaproteobacteria; order Enterobacterales; family Vibrionaceae; genus Vibrio; species Vibrio galatheae. Next base: position 17,432 of record NZ_JXXV01000005.1, read on the forward strand.
CTAAGCCTATCAAACACATCATTTCTACGCGGCTGTATTCGAACAACTTGTTTTCAATTGGCACTGGAGCAACAAACTTGCCTTTGGCTGTTTTGAAGGTGTCTTTTTTACGGCCTTGAATTGTGAGGTAACCATCGTTATCAATAAAGCCAATATCACCTGTGTGTAACCAACCTTCGGCGTCAAATGACTCTTGGGTGGCGATATCGTTTTTGTAGTAGCCAGAGAAAAGGCCTTTACCGCGAACCATAATCTCATCATCTTGCGCAATTTTCAGTTCGATTCCAGGTCCTGCGTTACCGACACTACCGATTTTGTCTGCGCGGAATGGGTAGTTCAGCGTGCTATAAGCAAATGACTCGGTCATCCCCCAAGCTTCAGTAATATTAAGTCCTACACTGTGGTACCACTCAAGTAATGCTGGAGACACTGGAGCAGAGCCACAGCCTAAAACTCGTGCTTGATCTAGACCTAAACCATCAGCCAATTTTTTCTTGATCAGAGAGCTAACAAATGGAATCTTCAATAAGATGTTCAATTTCTTTTGTGGCAGTTTGTCTTGAATACGCTGCTGGAACAAAGTCCATAGGCGAGGAACTGAGATAAACAGTGTCGGCCGATGCATTTTGACATCTTCGATAAAGGTATCTAAAGATTCAGGGAAAGCGGTTGGTACTCCTCCCATAATAGAGGAACCGAAGATATAGACACGCTCAGTAATGTGCGCTAATGGAAGATATGAGAACAAGCGGTCATTCTCTTGAATACCAATATGATTAATTAACTGTTGTACAGACCAGCTAAACGCGCCATAAGTGAGCATAGCCCCTTTGGGCAGACCAGAGGTCCCTGAGGTGTAGACCAATGACATCAATTTGTCATCGTAGTGCTTAGGACGGTGCTCACTTGGAGTGGCGGACGCGATCAATTCTTTGTATTGGTACTGACAGTTTGGTGCACTGTCGTATGGTAGTGCAATTGTGATCAAATCAGCACTAACATCGATTACTTGCTGAGTTGCAGCTGCATCATCTAATTTTCCACCAATCAGAGCTTTGCTTTCACTGTGCGTTAAACAGTATTCGATGGTATCCGCGCCAGCGGTAGGGAATATTGGCACACTGATAAAGTCACCGAGCATCATAGCAAGATCGCAGATAAACCATTCAGCACAGTTTTTCGATACTAAAGCGACTTTGTCACCTGGTTTTACTCCTAATTGATTAAGTGCGCTAACCAGTTTCAAAGCTTGATCAGCGACGTCTGCATAGGTGTATTCAACAAACTTTCGATTGATGATTTGTTTAAGGTAAACCTCGTTTGGGCGTTCCTCAGCCCATTTGAGGATCATTTCATTTGGTGGGGGGAGAGCACAAGTTGGTTTGCTTAACTCGTTAGGCTGAATCATTCTCTAACTCCATGTTATTGGCAAAGTATTAGTGTTATTTTTATTGTTAATAGAATGTTAACTCTAGCATGTTAGGTGAAGTAGAGGAAAGCACAAGTGATGAGTTTTCGTGTATCTTGTGACCACTACACTGTTAGTGTAGCTGACGATAAATAGCGGGACTGATTCCAGTTTTCTTTTTGAAGATACGTGAGAAGTAAGAGACATCATTGTAGCCACATTGAAATGCTATAAACGAAATTTTTTCTTTGCGATCACGAGTAAGCAGTTGTTTGGCGAGGTTTATTCTCTTTAACGTCAGGTAGTCACGAAAACTCACACCAATCGTTTTGTGGAAGAACTTAGAAAAATAGGTAACGGAATAATGGCAATACTCAGCAACGTCCTCTTCTCTAATGGTTCTCGACAAATTTTTCTCTATGTATCTGAGCATCTCCACTAGGTCTTTACTGATGTTTTTTTGCGACTGCTTCTCAACTAAACGGTGAATATCTAAAATCTCTTGGTGCTTTGCAAAGTGGTAATAAACTTGTTTATTGAGTTCATCAGACCACTGCCTGACATCATCGTGGTTGATGGAAAAAACTGAAAAAACCACATCTAATTGTTGAATTTCTTCAGATAAATCGTTGTTACAGATAATAACCAAATGTTTGTCTAGGTTTTGGCACAATTTGATCGCGGTACGCAGTAGGGGTTCAACCGACTCTTCATAATAGAAAAAGCAGAAATCGATGTCGGGCTCACTGAGGACAGAAACATCATAGCCAAAGTCAAGAATGTGGAAATACCTTTCCATTTCTCTAATTAAATCTTTGTTAATATAGGTTACTGATTTTCCTAACCAATACCCTTTATGTAAAACATCCAATGTATGCGGCCTTTAGTGATTCTTAAATACAATAAAGAGGAACTATAGCGTTGAGCTTAGTATGAGTTATTTGAGTTGACCAATTCGATTTATTGAGTTTTTGGATGTTTAGTTGATTAAATATTTGAACTGGGTTCACAGTTTTAATTTTACTAAAATTTGTCAAGTATCAAAAGTGAGAATTAATAAAAAACTTTAAAGCCATATCTATGTGGTTAACTTGCATGTATAAGATTGTTTTTATATTAAGTGTTTATACTTTATTTTTTATTATTAGAGTTAATAGTTTAAATACACATTCCCCAAATATAAAAGTAAGAAAGTCCAATAATGTGTAAAACTTAAGACAAAAAAATACCATAAATAGACAAAATAATCCTAACCCTAGCCGCCGTATAAATCTAAATTGTCAATAAGCACAGCGCTTAATGAACTTTGGAAGGAGACATATCATGAGCAAGCTTATTAACAACATCTCTGCATTTATGAAAGACGAAGAAGGTTTAACCGTGGTCGAATACGTTGTGGGGGCCGGACTGCTTGTTGTTGCATTAGCGGCAGTATTTGCAAATTTTGGTACTACTCTTCAAGGAGAGTTAGACAGTGTCTTTACTGCATCTTCATAGGTAGAGCCTGCATCTTTAGTAGATCTAAATAGAGAGCGAGCAAGACCCGTATTGATGTTAATGCGGGTTTTTCAGTTATGCTGGGAGGCGGACCTTGTCGAAATTTGACTTTTTGATTGATGAAGAGGGGCTGACCGTGGTTGAGTATGTCGTTGGTGCTGGGTTAGTCGCCATTGGTCTTACTATTTTATTTCTAGGTTTTGGGGGGCTGGTGTCTGAAGAATTTTCGACTATCTTCGATTAAGAAAGGTTGAAAATTGATAACTGAGGAACGGTTTAATGGATGTGTTAGTTTGGGCAGTCTTAATTGCTATCGCCGTATCGGATGCAAAGGAGCATCGAATCCCTAACGTTTTATTATTGGTTGTTGTAATTCTAGTGCTCATAAATAAAGCGTTTATTCTTCATGATTACTCCCTGCTGTTCTGGTCATTTGCCAGTGGGAGTGCGTGTTTTTTCGGTGCACTGCTGTTTTATTTTATGAAAGTGATGGCGCCGGGTGACGTTAAACTATTGGGTGTCGTGGGTTTTTGGCTGGGCACCGAAAATACATTAGATGCTATCTTTTGGATTGCTGTCGCCAGTGTCACTATCGGAATGTTTTACGCCTTTTTGAGGATGGCAGACAGGCCAGAACAAACCAAAGTGCTATTTAGAAAATACTCTATACTTGCTTTATATGGGCGTTCTTCATTAAAAAGTATGACGAGTAACAGCTCGCAGGAAGAACGATATAGAATGCCATTCGCACCAGTGGTTGTAATTGGATTGGCAATGCATCAGTACTTCTAAGTAGCAACTGAATAAAGAAAGGAGTCTTTATGGTTCAATCTACAGTGGTCAAAAAACACAGAGTAGAATTGACACCTCAGGCAGAGTCGCCTCCTGTGCCAACCTCTTTCGATGCTCTTGAGCTACCTAAAGCCGTTTTAGAGAATCTTCTTCTTAAGCACCTCGCAGCGTACCCAAAATCAGATATTCTCCAACTGACCAAGCTAATGTGCATTAATAGCCACATGATTGAAGATATGCTTGGTGATTTAAGAGCGAAATCCCAAGTAGAGGTTTTCCAAGGCCAAGGCAGTGGATTCAATGCTACATCAACTGGGAATGTAAGATACGGATTGTCTGAGCAGGGAATGCAGGAGGCCGATACAGCCTTTGCTAAAGACGCTTATCTTGGCCCTGTCCCCGTGTCACTATCTAGCTACGAAACCATGGTTCGGGCTCAAGATGTTCGTGCACGAATGGTTAACCGACAAGATGTCACACACGCACTAGAAGAGGTTTTAGGGGCTGACAGGATGATTGGTTACTTAGGGCCAGCGATCAACTCTGGGCGAGCGCTGCTCTTATACGGTGATGCGGGTACCGGTAAGACTTTCGTTGCGACTAGGCTTTTAAACTCACTGAATACGTCGGTTTATATTCCTTACGCTGTTTATGCGGCTGGTAACATTATTAAGGTGTTTTCTCCACAGCATCATAAACGTGTTACTAGTGATGAAATACGCTCAATTGCTTTCAAAGAGCAGTTTGATCGGCGCTGGTGTTTATGTGAGCGTCCTAGTATTCAAGTTGGCGGCGAGTTAACGATGGATATGTTGGAAGTAAACCATAGTGAGCACAATCGAGTATGGATGGCGCCACTACAAATGATGGCAAACAATGGTATTTTCATCATCGACGACCTTGGCCGCCAGACAATGCCTGTTGCGACACTGCTTAATCGTTGGATTGTCCCTATGGAGTATTTCTACGATTATCTTTCTCTTCCTAATGGCCAGCAGATCACTATCCCCTTCATACTCACGTTAGCTTTTTCGACCAACCTAGATCCAGAAAAGATCAGTGACCCTGCTTTCTTACGTCGCCTAGGTTACAAAATTCAATTCGGCCCTTTATTAGAGTCAGAGTATCGGCAGTTGTGGGGGCAGTTCTCACAAAGTCGCAACCTTGATCTTGCAGAGGACTGTTTACCATCACTGTTAGAATTACATCGTCAGCATAGCGTTGGCTTTTATCCTTGTATTCCAAAGGATTTAGCAGGTATCAGCCGAGATATTATTGTTTTTGAAGAAGTTGCCCCGGTCATTACCTCAGAGATCGTCAAGCGCGCATGGGAAGTTTACTTTACTGCTGATGGCAAAGGAGGAGGTGCTCGATGAGTCGCAACCAAGTGATATTACTATTCTTACTATCTATCGCATTTGGCCTTGGCGCGGTCTTTTTTGCCAAGCAGTGGATGGACCAGCAACTCACGCCACAAAAGGAAGTGGAAGTTGTAGAGCGTGAGCCGGTTATCATCGCAGCTCAAGAAATTCCTTCAGGTAGTGTGATTGAAGAGCAACATATCAGTTCTAAGTTACTTGAAGTATCGTGGCGTGAAGAGTCACAGTTTGTGTCCGAGGATGAACTACTAGGTCAAGTTGCAGCAACGACTATTTTTCCAGGCGAAATAGTGAGTAAAAATCGCTTGGCTAACTCTGGAGAGGGGTCAACACTTGCCGCGCTTATTCCTGAAAACAAACGGGCAGTGACAATTCGAGTCAATGATGTCATCGGTGTTGCTGGTTTCCTATTGCCGGGGAACAGAGTTGATGTGCTTAACACCATCAGTTATAGCGCGACCTCAGCGACGACTTTAACGGTTTTAAAAGACATCAAAGTATTAGCGGTCGACCAAACTGCACGAAGTAAAGAAAACAAACCCATCATAGTACGAGCAGTGACTTTAGAAGTGTCGCCAAGACAAGCTGAGAGACTTTTGACGGCGCAGAGCAAGGGCGATATTCAACTTGCGCTACGTAATCCGCATGAAGAGGAAAAACCAGTCAAAAGATACGTTGCGCCAAGTGTCACCATCCTGAAAGGCACAGAAACGAGCAACATCAGAGTCAAGGATTGAGGTGAACTATGTATAAACTATTGATAGTAATAAGCCTGTTTATATTGAGTGTCGTAAGTGCACATGGTGCAACTCAATCAGGGAAAGTGGTGACAGTACCGCATCATAAATCGACGCATGTGACTTTGGCGGGAAAAGCGAAGCGAGTGTCTCTTGGCGATCCCAATGTGCTCGACATCGTGATGCTTAAATCAGACGAAGTATTTTTAATAGGTAAGAGATTGGGGTCGACCAACTTGATGGCTTGGGATAGTCGCGGACAACTGATTGAATCTATCAATATTGAAGTGACTCATGATTTAAATAGCCTTAAAGCGAAACTGTACGAATTTTTACCCAATGAGAAAATTGAAGTTCACAGTGCGCAAAATCGATTAATTCTTAGTGGCCAAATCAGCAACCAAGCGTCGATGAACATTGCCTTAAGGGTAGCAGAGACTTATTCGGCCGGTCAGGATGCAGATAAAGAGAATGAATCTCTCAGTCAACAAGTGGACAAAACGGGTGTGATCAATCTTATGACCATTGGTGGCGCGCAGCAAGTGATGCTTGAGGTGACGGTTGCCGAGGTTCAACGCAGTTTAGTTCGTAAGTTCGATGCTAACTTCAATTTCTTCCAATCTAGCGGGTCAAAGTTTAATTGGGGGGGCGTCAATGGGCCTGGTGCCATTCTAACCGACACGATACCTAGCTTTGATGCTACCCCTATTTTCGGTAACCCAGCTATTACTTCTAGCGGCTTACTTGGCTCATTTATTGATGGCAATACTCTGTTTACGTTTGCCCTCGATATCGCGCGGCAAAACGGTACCGCTAAAGTTCTTGCAGAGCCTAACTTAACTGCTTTGAGTGGATCGAAAGCCGAGTTCCTTGCGGGGGGGGAGTTTCCTATCCCGGTACCGGACCAAGACGGAATAACCATAGAGTACAAAGAGTATGGTGTGGGGCTTAAGTTTATCCCGACTATTTTAAGCGACCAATCAATTAATCTCGACCTAGCAATAGACGTGAGTGAAATAGCCAATAGTTCATCTTTAACTCTCTCACCTGGTGAAACCAATGGTACTTATGTTATACCGCCAATTACCCGCCGAAGTGCATCATCGACGTTAGAACTGGCTGACGGACAAACGATAGGTATTGCAGGTTTGCTGAGTGAAAATGTCAGAGATGTAGCGGAAAGAATGCCTGGCTTTGGTGACATCCCGGTCTTAGGCCAATTGTTCAACAGCCAAGAATATATTTCGGGTGAGACTGAGTTGGTTATTTTGGTCACGCCACGACTCGCGAAGCCCATCGATCGACGTAATATCTCATTGCCCACGGACTCTTTTGTTGAACCAAACGATGTTAAGTACTACCTGCTCGGTCGAGGGGCTTATATTGCGCCTGCAAAACAAGTCAAACAGCCAGCGGAGCGTGAGCAAGAGTATGTTGACCACTCTAAAGGTGGCACTGAAGGTACATTTGGACACAGTTTATAGGAGGCAGTATGCAACATATAAAAGCAATATTGGGCGTGCTTGTAATAACACTGCTGCTTGCGGGTTGTGTGAATAAAACAAAGCAGTTTGGTGCTCATGTAGCTAAACTTAGAGTAGAACAAACATACAACTTGGATGCGACACAAGAGAACCTTGGCGTCATTCCAGTCGGTAGTGGTGAACGAATGGAAAGTGCCTATCAAGTTTATACTGGGAAGCAAGATTCCGAGTTGAAAGGCACTGAGAGTCAATTCCTCGAAGGGTTTGGTGAGTAAGCCCGAAGGAGTTCCTATGAGCCGATGTACCAATATCAGGATGGCCAATAAGCAAAAAGGTTTAGCTTTAGTCTTAGTTACCGCGGCAATGATGTCGCTGATTGGGATCGCTGCTTTATCTATTGATGTTAACCATTCAATGTTAAATAAAACACGTTTGCAGAATAGTCTAGATGCGGCTGCATTAGCAGCTGCTATTGTTGTCGATAACGGAGGGACGACCGCAGAAGCTACAAATGCCGCAAATACAACGCTATCAAATGTAGCCAATGCGACGGGCAACGCTGAAATGGATTTTTCATCTGCGACTATTTCCGTCCAGTTTTCAAATGACCCCACCTTGTTTCCAGATGGCAGTTTTAATCTGGCAAATGATACATTTGTCCGAGTTTCTGTAACCGACTATTCGTTGGATAACTTTTTTGCGCACCTATTCAATGCAGAGAAATCGTTAAGTTCTTCTGCCGTTGCTGGCCCAAGCCCATCAGTCATTGATTCTAACAACATAGTACCAATTGCGGTTTGTGAAGGTGAAGCAGGGGGTACTAATGGTTATAATTCTGGTGAGGTTTATCCCATTAAAGTTGTAAGTCATAAAAACAGTGATATGGGTTCAGGAAACTACCAACTGCTAGATTTTGGTTCTGGTGCATCAACTGTGCGAGAAGCACTAGCGGGGAATCCAGATCCTGTCAACGAGTATCAGGAGACTTATGGGGCGATAGGCGTAGGAAGTATCGTAACAACTAAACCTGGCAACACCGTTGGACCTGTAGGTCAGGGATTGAATACGCGATTTGGCTCCTATAGCGGCGGTGGAGTCTCAGCAGACGATTATCCGTCTGATGTGTATGTTCGTGAATCTACAGTCTCGCCGACAACAGATAGCGATGGTAACGTAACGTATGAGGATACCAGTGGTGATGGCGGTCAACCATGGGGGTATGAAGATTATCTCGCGGCTTTACCAGATTGTACGGGCGATCCTGATTGTCGTATTGCTTCCGGAGGTCAATATAATCGCCGTGTATTGATTTTACCCGTAGTCGATTGCACTGGAGCAAAAGGCGGCACTACAAGTTTTGAGGTGACGGCTTTAGCCTGTTTCTTTTTATTACAGCAAGCTCCTACCAATAATGGGAGTAAAGACCCTGTCTATGGAGAGTTTATCGAAGATTGCTCAGCTCAAGGTGGCACACCTGGTCAAAACTCAAATGACGATGGACCTTACCGTATAGTGCTTTACAAAGATCCTAATGGAGGTGAGTCATGATTAGGAATACTTTGAGAACAAGACAGTGGGGTTTAGCAGCAGTTGAGTTAGTCATCGCAGCTCCAGTTTTGTTGCTATTGATGATGGCTATCACTGAATTTGGTAATGCGCTAATTAGTTACAATACACTAAACAAAATGGCACAAAATGGTATTCGTTTTGCGACCACTGAAATATCAGGTTCCGCTACCTATGACCAAATCGTGGATGAAACAGAGATCAAAAATGTTGTTGTGTATGGACACAAAACGGTCGGCGAAAATTCAAGTTCATTAGTCGCAGGCGTAACAACATCTGATGTTACAGTTGATCACAGCAATGGATATGTGACTGTAACCGTAGCACATAACTATACCCCACTCATCACATCATTTAACTCCGATATAAACTTTTCTGTGCCCCTGAATGCTTCAGCTATGATGAGGACAACACCATGAAAAAGAGTGAGAAAGGAGTAACGGTGATTGAGTTTACTCTCATTTCAACTGCACTGCTGTTGATTATTTTTTCTATCATTGAAGTAGGAAGGTATGTCTACTCCCTTCAAGTTATTAATGACGTTACTCGTGTGGCAGCTCGACTTGCTGTTGTTTGTAGAGTTGAAGACCAGAACGATATATCCGCTTTAGTGATACCTGATTATGCACCAGGAGGGCTGACAGCCGCTAATATAGTTGTAGATTACTTAGATGACTCAGGAAATGTAGTGATAGGAACTCTGACAGATGACGCGGTGTTTTCTACAATTAGTTATGTAAGGGCAAGAGTAGTTAATTTTAATTACCAGTACACAGGGTTACTGAGTTTTGTAAATTTAACTGGGCTTTTAGCTGTACCTGAATTTGAAACGATTAGGCCAAGGGAAAATTTAGGTCATCATCGAACTTCAGGTGGAACCAGCAGTAGTACTGATTGCTAGGAGGCATATATGGGAGAGGCTGTGAAGATAACGCCAAATGGGAGTGCGCCATTGAGATTAAAAACCAATCTAACTATTTGGGTTTTTTACTCGTCGGATGCTTTTCATTTGCACATCAGTCACGAGCTATCTAAGTGCCAGAGCATTAGTTATGAAATGATTTCTTTTCATGGTCTCGTCGTTGGAAATTTGGCTCATTTTTCTCCGCCAGATCTGATTTTTGTGGAAACTGGCCCGAATTGGGCACAAAAAATAGTCGAGCTGCAAAATTATGAGTCACCTGAGAGTCATAATGAGAACCATGAAGCATCGCTTATCGTATTTGGTAACGAAAATGATAATGGCGCACTAAAAATTTCACTGCGAATTGGTGCTGCAGATTTTGTTTCTAATACAGCGCAAATAGAAGAGCTGATTCCATTACTTAAGAATGTCGCTGAAGAAAAAGTGGCAAGTCGTAATTTGGGAGAGATGTTGGTGTTTATGAATACTAAAGGTGGTTCGGGGGCTTCAAGTATTGCAATTAACTCAGCGATAAAAATGGCCAAGCTCCACCCTAACCATGTTCTGTTGCTCGATTTGGATCTACAGTTTGGTGTGGTTAATGACTACTTGAGTATTAACCCTACCTACAGCATGACGGATGCTTTGGCTAACGTATCTGATCTCGACGAAGTTTCTCTGGGCTCCTTTGTTACTAAACATCCATCAGGTCTACATATCCTCTCGTTTAAAAGAGAGAATAGTCATGAAAACTACGAAAAAGCGAAACATCTCAACAAGTTGCTACCTCTGCTGAGAGAACATTACCCTTACGTTATTGTCGATTTATCGAGAGGGTTAGATCGATTATTTGCACCAGTCTTAGCCCCAGCAACTAAAGTTTACTTAATTGCGCAGCAGAATTTAGTCGCAATTAAAAATGCCACTCAAATAATGAAACTTCTATCGTTTGAATTTGGTATCAACAAGGAACAAATAGAGATTGTTATCAATCGGTTCGAAAAACGACAATCAATTCGCTTGAAAGATATCCAAGCTACGGTCGGTGACATTCCCGTGCATGTTGTTCCAAATGAATTCAAAGTGGCATTAGAAAGTGCCAATTTGGGGCGTCCGTTCGTCGAAGCGAAGAAAAGCAGTTCTATAGCAAAGTCAATTAGTCGGTTTGTTGATTCGCTTTCTCCGCAGCCTGATGAGAAAAAAGGCTGGCTTAAACGGTTATTCTCTTAATTTTTCATTTACGGTGGCAGAGAGATTATGTTTTTTAAAAGAAAAAATCTAAATCCTGAGTTGCAAGAAAAAGTCGATGCGTTAGAGCTGCAAAGTCAAGAGCGCGCGACCGAAAATGAAAATATTCAGCAACAAGGTGGTGCCTCTAGCGATAATAACTCACTTAAAGATAAGAAAAAAATTGAAGCAGAAGCAAAAGGTAAAGTTGTCGAAGAAACTCGTAAGCAATTGGCGTTAGAGCAAGAGGTTAAACGTTATTACCACCAAAGGTTGCTAGAAACATTAGACCTTGGACTTTTGGCAAGTTTGGATCCAGAAAGAGCCAAAGCTGATCTGCACGATGCCATTATTCAGCTAATGGCGGATGATCAAACACACGCACTCAGTGCCGAGGGGCGTAAGCGCGTCATTCAACAGATTGAAGATGAGGTGTTTGGTCTTGGCCCTTTAGAGCCGCTTTTACATGACTCGACCGTATCCGATATCTTAGTTAATGGCCCCAAACATGTGTTTGTTGAACGTCGAGGTAAGCTTGAGCAAACGCCTTATACATTCTTGGATGAGCGCCACTTAAGAAACATCATTGACCGAATTGTCAGTCAAGTTGGTCGACGTATTGATGAGGCTTCCCCTATGGTGGATGCTCGTTTGGCCGATGGCTCACGTGTGAATGCGATCATTCCCCCGCTGGCGTTAGATGGATCTTCAGTATCTATTCGTCGTTTTGCGGTTGAAAAACTTAACATGGGTAATCTGCTTGAGTTCAACTCTCTCTCTCCCGAAATGGCTCAGTTTGTTGAAGCGGCAGTTAATGGAGCTTTAAATGTGCTTATCTCTGGAGGTACGGGCTCGGGTAAAACCACAACATTGAATATATTCTCCAATTTTATTCCCTCTGATGATCGTATTGTTACTATTGAAGACTCGGCGGAGCTGCAGTTACAACAACCCCATGTTGTTCGCCTAGAAACTCGCCCTGCTAACCTTGAAGGGAAGGGGGAAATTACTCAGAGAGACCTAGTGAAAAACTCGCTACGTATGAGGCCCGATCGGATTGTTCTGGGGGAGGTGCGTGGCGCTGAGGCTGTCGATATGCTCGCTGCCATGAACACCGGTCATGATGGCTCTTTGGCAACTATCCACGCTAATACCCCACGCGACGCGTTATCTAGGGTAGAGAACATGTTTGCAATGGCTGGCTGGAATATGTCGGCAAAAAACTTGCGGTCACAAATCGCCTCTGCGATCCATTTGGTGGTTCAAATGGAAAGGCAAGAGGATGGTAAACGTCGAATGGTGAGCATTTGTGAAATCAATGGCATGGAAGGGGAAATTATCACCATGTCTGAGCTATTTCGTTTTAATCGCCAAGGCATGGATGAAGAGGGCAACGTGCTGGGCTACTACACAGCAACGGGAATCGTACCTCAGTGTCATGACCAACTGTCTAAAAAAGGACTGCATCTTCCATTCGATATTTTTAATGAGAAATTCTCTTAGGGGGCGTTATGCAGCAGGATGCGACGTTATTCTTCATTTTACTCTTCTTTGCGGTTGTGTTTATTTCGCAGGCGCTGATTCTTCCTGCGGCAGGGAATAAAGCTAAACACAAAGAGTTATCTCAACGGTTAAAAGAGTCACAGTCTAATGTTGATGAAGAAGCGAGGTCTTTGCTGCAAGAGCACTATATTAAGAGCTTAACGCCGTTAGATAGACGGCTGGTTAAAATTCAATTTTTCTCTTCGCTAAAAAAAACCATTGAATTGTCAGGGTATGACTGGAGTTTAACGCAAACATTAACGGTCACATCGCTGTTTTCTATTACCGTGCTGACCACGGCACTAATTTTTAGGCAGCCAATCTATGTTGCAATTGTCGCTGCATCGGGTGTCTGGTTTATCCTCTATTTTTGGCTTAATAAACGGATTTCCGATCGTTTATCGGTATTCGAAGAGCAACTGCCAGAAGCACTCGATATTATCCGAAGAATGCTTCAAGCTGGGCAGCCCGTGACGCAAGCGTTTAATGAAGTAGGTAATGAAATGCCTGCGCCAATAGGTGTTGAGTTTAAAAATACCTATAACCTGCTTAACTATGGCTATGATATGCGCATGGCTATTATGCAAATGGCGGAAAGGACACCTACGGTATCAATGCTAGCTTTTTCTAGCGCTGTGTTGCTACAAAAAGAGACCGGGGGCAACTTATCAGAGAATTTAGAAAAAGTATCTAGAGTGCTAAGAGCTCGATTTAAGCTCCAGAGAAAGATCAAGACACTTTCGGCTGAGAGCCGCTTATCTGCTTGGATTCTTGTCCTTTCCCCGTTTATTTTATTTGTCTTTATGTCTTTTATTAATCCAGAGTATGTCGAGCCACTCTACACTGATCCGCGAGGGATGGATCTCGTTAGCGGTGGGATCGTAAGCCTTTTTATTGGCTCGATGTGGATCAGAAAGATCATTAACTTTGAGGTGTAATTATGGAAACCTTCCTAGAACAGCTCAATGCTCTCCAACTTGATGAACAGACAGTCTTCCTCACTCTCATACTCATTGCGACGATCTTGGTTATTTTTACCGCATTAATGTTGTTATTGGGCTCTAAATCCCCGCTAACGCAAAAGCTTGAAGAAATACGTAAAAGTTCGGGTGGCGATAAACTGAGAAAGAATCGACGTTTAGATAACACGTTAGAAACTTTAGCGCCGGTAATGCAACCATCAAGCAGTAAAGAGAGCGCAAGTATACGTAATAAGCTGATGCATGCCGGATATCATGATGCCAACGCGCTTACCGTGTTTTATGCGTTGAAGGCATTTTCTATCTTAATGGGATTGATCTTAGCAGCCTGTTTCTACTTCTTTTTACCCGATATGTCTCAGCTCCACCTTGTGATGATCGTTAGTGTTGCTATGGGACTCTATACCCCGAATGTTGGCCTGAAATTTATGGTAGATAAGCGTCAATCTCGTATTCGCGGTGGTGTTCCTGACGCGCTCGATCTTCTGGTGGTATGTACTGAGTCCGGTTTAGGGTTTAATGCGGCATTACGCAGAGTCGCAGATGAGTTGATGATCTCTCATCCTGATTTCGCGGATGAGTTAGACACCGTTTGTGCCAAGATTAAAGCTGGTGTGGAGATGTCAACAGCATTCAATGAGCTGGTTGACCGAACCGGTTTGAAAGAGATTGCTGGTCTGGTCACTATGTTGTCTCATGCTTCGAAGATTGGCGGGAGTTTATCGCAAACATTGCGAGAATATACCGAAGATTTTCGCGATAAGCGCAATCAAGAAGTTGAAGAAATTGCTGCAAAAATCCCAACAAAAATGATTTTTCCGCTGTTGATATTTATATGGCCATGTTTTTTTATTGTTGCGATAGGGCCTTCCATGTTGTCACTGACGGCTACATTAGGAAAATAAGGATTTGTTATGAAAGGAATACGTTGTCTACTGGTATTGGTATCACTTTCTTTGCTTGCCGCCTGTGCAAATAAGGAGTCAAGCCTAGATACTTCGCTATATGACGGAAAGCCCATTGATACTCTTTCTTTGGATGAGCCGCCAAAAACAGAAAAAGAAGCCATTCAGCGTGGTGATACGGCTTTGAGTGCTGGCAATACGGATTTGGCTTTGTATGAATACATTCGTTCGTTGGAGTTCGAAAATGGGCAATTCAGGGACAAGGCACTGTTTAATATTGGTCGTATCCACCAGTCACGAGATAACATTGCTTTGGCCGAAAAGGCCTACCTAATCGCGGTTGAAGAGAACCCGAATAACACTCAAGTACTAGAGCAATTAGGAATTCTTTACAGTAGCAATGGGGATATACGACAAGGAAAAAGTTATTTCCTACGTGCTGTGAATGCCGACCAAGTCCGATTTAACAAGGTTGATACGCTTTCTAGTACCGATCTTACAACGGTTGAATCCGTTGCAAGCCTGCAAGTTGATCGACACTCGCCAGAATATGCCTATATGGGTTTGGGCGTGGCTGCTGATTTGCAACAACAGCACGAGTTAGCGCAGGCATTCTATAAGCAATCACTGAGTATTAAGCCAGATTCAGCTAAAGCTTTGATTAATGTTAGCTATTCGTTCTATATGTCGGGCGACTACCGCAAAGCGCAACGTTTTGTGTTGCAAGCATTAGACATCGAGCCTAGCAACGAAAAAGCGTTAAATAACCTCGCTTTAATTTACCTAGCAAAAGGTGAAGTTAACCGTGCGCTGAATGTTTTTTCTCGTCATATGGATAAGCCTGAGGCGCTCAATAATGTTGGTTACTTCCTAACGCTACAGGGTAAACCTGATGAGGCGATTCCTTACCTCCAGCAAGCGATTAACACGAAGCCGACTTACTACAAGGTTGCTAATGAGAACTTAGAGAAGGCGCTGGCTATGGTTAGGGAAGAGGAAGCCAAACAAGATGAATAGAAAAAGGAGAGCACGTGCTCTCCTTTCTTTTGGTGTGTTTTACGTGACTAACTCGCATAGCCGATGGCTAAACCCGCCAGCATATAAAACACCACCATCCATACTATCGGTAGCTTATGTTGTTTAAGTAGATAGAAACCAACCAGCACGAATGAAATATCTAATGGGCTGTCGATTGCACTGGTAAATACAGGTTGATATAGCGCGGAGGCCAGTAAGCCGACTACCGCGGCGTTAACACCATTTACGGCGCCGGAAATCTTGTCATTCTCAGCCAAAGATTGCCAGTTTTTCAGCACACCTAAAAGCAATAGAAAACCCGGTAAAAAGACCGCCAGTGTCGCTATCAAGGCACCTAAAACAGGAGCACTCGGCATTAGTTGGTAACCAATATAAGTAGCAAAGGTGAACATTGGGCCAGGTACAGCTTGCGCCGCAGCATAGCCGGTCAAAAAAGCATCTTGGCTGAGTTGATCGCCGACGATGTTTTGTAGCAGTGGCAGAACGACATGTCCTCCGCCAAATACCAAGCTACCAGCTTGATAAAAGTCATTGAACAACTGCAACGCAGGCTGGCTTTGGGCTATGAGTGGCAACCCCACCATTAGTATTACGAACAAGCTTAATGGAAGTATTGATGGTTCAAACTTGCCTCCGATCTGGGTATTTTCATTGCCTAGTGACTTTAAACCCACTAAAGCGGCAATAATCAGCACACTCATTTGAGTCGCAATTCCGGGTATAAGTAGCAGTGCAACTGCAGTCATCAAGCACAGAGTAACGGTTATTGTCTGCTTACAGAAGTTCTTATACATTCCCCATGTTGCGTCAGCCACCACTACGACAGCGAGTAGTTTTAGACCGTGAACAATATATTGAAAAGCACTCGCGTCAGTGAGCTGGCTACTCAACATTGCCAGCGCCAACATTATGATGGCTGAGGGTAGCGTAAAGCCAGCGAACGCCATACATGCTCCGCCTAACCCAGCCCGCTTGTAACCCAACGCAAAGCCAACTTGACTCGAACCAGGGCCTGGCAGGAATTGGCTTAGTGCAACAATCTGAGCGTACTTTTTATCATCTAGCCAATTGAGTTTATCGACGAAGGTGTTTCTAAAGTACCCGATATGCGCAGCAGGTCCGCCGAAACTAATCCAACCAAGCAGAAAAAAAGTTTTAAAAATGGACCACATGAACACTTACTTTGTTTGGTATTTATTAGTGCCATTACTGTACTGATTGAAATAAAATGACTCAAATTAATAGTAATAATATTTAGTATGAATGTAATGGGATTTCTCTGATGAAAGATTTCAATTGGAAAGAGGTCGACCTGAACTTATTGGTCGCATTTCAGGCCATATTTCAAACTAAGAGTGTCAGCTTGGCAGCGGACCAATGCTATGTGAGCCAGTCGGCGATGAGTCACACGCTGCAAAGAATGCGCACATTGTTTAATGATCCGCTGTTTGAAAGAGTAGGGACGAAAATGGAACCTACTCAGCATGCGATCGATATTGCACCGCTCATTGAAAGCTTGCTTGGGAGTATTAAGAACGATCTCTTGGTTAAAAAGGGTTTTACGCCCGAAAGTTATACAGGAATTTGGAAAATTGGCTTAACGGATTACGCCGAGCAACTGTTTGCACCTAGCTTATATGATGCGATTAAACAGCAATCACCACATTCACAAGTAAGTTTCTTCAATGTTAATCGCAGTAACTATGCTGAGATTACAGAGAAGGAGAGGTTAGATGTGGTGATTGGCAGTATCGAGAATCTCAACCGCCGTTATCATTCGGAGCTCCTTTATACAGAGCAACATTTGTGTTTGTTTGACCCAAGCGTTGTCACCGTGGACAAATCGATGAGCTTAGAGGCATTCACTGCCTATGAGCATGCGTTAGTTAGCCCTGATGGTAGCTTGCACACTCAGGTAGATAATGAATTAGCTAAAAGAGGGTATAAGCGTAGAGTTGGTGTTGCGTCGCGCAATTTTTTAACAATTAGACGTTTATTAATTGGGAGAGAGTTAATTTGTATCGTCCCTAAGCGATTTGCTCAAATGGAAATAGACAGCCATGGCCTCAAAGCGGTTACTCCCCCAATTCATGTTGCGGATTTTGATATTAAACTAATCTATTTTAAATCTTCTCAGCATGAAGAAAAAAATCGTTGGCTGTGTGATCTGATTCAAGGCATCGCAGGCCGATCTGATTAAGGGAGTGTTGGGCGAGCCAAGCAATTGTAGCCTATCCAAAATTGAGTCTTATAGACAAGATTAGGATCGTAGACTGGATAGTGATGTATTCGCATAAATAGACGGTAACTAATTGCTAGCGCAATGGAGATACAGATTAAGCAAGTCATTAACCGGAGAAAGTATGGTGGCTTAGTTCGACTCAATGGCGTGGTTGTCGTAAGGCTCGCCCAGTACAATGCGATACTAAGGACTGCCATTAACTGGCTGAGAGGCGAATCTAGAACGCCTGAAACCAAGCTGTATCCTAGCCCAGACAGCAGGCTCACCCCAAAAACACGCGTTAGACGCCTTTTAACTGTCACTAGTCGGTATACGACCGACAGACAGAGTCCAATGTATGCAAGAGTAGTAATTGCGCCCCAGTGAACGAGTACATTGAGCAGGGAGTTATGTGGTCTGCCATACGTCTGACTATCGCATACAAATACATCTGCCCCCAATCCTGAGAATGTAGCCATTTCCCATGCTTCGCGCCAGAGCTGTAATCGACCAGAGCTATCGGTACGGATTGTTGTCCACTCAGCGGGAATTCCGAGTACCAAACTTGGGATAGGGGAAAGTAACAGTATTTTTACTGCGGTCCCTACTAACACGCTTTGCCAGCAGAGCGACCACCAAAGTTTTCTGTTGGCTTTGTCTAATATAATCAGCAAGACAAATGCAGCTATCACTGAGATGGCTTCGCCTCTCGCATCTGTTGCGACGATAACGCTTATACAGACAGCAAGTAACAATCTCAGTGCAAAAGCGCTGCGCTGGCGGCGAATCTGGATTAGGCCTAAATACGCAATAGGAATGACTAGCCAGACGTGTACTTGATTGAGAAACCGAGCGTTAGTAAAACCTAGCAGGGTATGTCTTTGAACGGGAATTCCCTGAGAAAGAGATAGCCAGTGGACAATGGCAACACATAAGAACAGCATCAAGCCAATCCAGGTGAAGTATTGTAATACCCTCACTTTTTCGATGTTTACGACTTGTTTGATTTGAATTGTGAGTACAAAGAGCCCTATTAGGTAGAGAAACTGAAGTGTGGCAGCCAAAGGGTAAGAGGCGTTGATGGTAGCAAAGGCAGAAAACAGAACAAACAGTGCGATAAAAAAACGATTGTGTTTAGAGGTTAATTTGAACTCTTGAGCGAAATCGTTGGTGGTTCGTGTCGATACAACCGCTATAACGAGTGAAGCGAGCATAAGTAAGATAATAAATATGCGCTTACTGTCGTAGAGCAGAAAACTATTAGCGCGGGCAATAAAAGGGTTGAGTGAAAAGAAAACGAGCCCAAGCAACGCTACTCTAAGTAATACGCGATAACTATTCTGTGTTTGATTCATCTGACCCTAAGTATCTAAAAATATAGCATTATCTTTAGTCTAGAATAGATAGTGAATGTTTGTTGGCTGAGGAACTAAAAAGCTGCTGGTTAGCTGATTTTTAGTCGGTTCTAGCGTTAACTACTCAACTCGTAGTCCTTGTTCATCAAGCAGATGACAATCGTTAGCCTTGCATCTCAGTTCCAGTTTTTGAAACTTAGTTATTTCTTGGTCACCCGGTAAATGGACTTTAAAGCCATCGACATCGCATGATTGACCTAACATGTAAGTGCTATTACCTAGACGTTTTATCACTTCACTTTGGAACTTGAGGTACACATAATTCTTAGAGTGATAAGTTGCCCGGTAGATAAAGTTTGAGTTTGCGGATTTTGGATCCAGAAGCTTGTCTATTGCTTGAAATTACGCAAATCTAGACAGACATAGAGTCTCGCATTGCCATAATGATATAGCGAAACCACTCGCCCAGCTTCCAAAGTGATCGATCCTGCGATTTAAAAGAGGGTAATGGCGGCGAGCTCTGGTTCGTTAGTAAAAATGGCAGCGGTAGGATCGCTAAACAGATAGGTCACGCCAGTTAAGTAACCAACGTAGCAGCCAGTTTGAATCTGACTGCGCTCAATGAGATAAATGTTGTATATTTCATCTTACGTTGAAGTTATTAAATGCTCTTTATTATGCTGTTATTCAATATCTATTCACAATGTATGGCATGGAAAAATCTCTTGAATAATGGTGCGAGTGATTCGTTAAAAGTAAGGGACGAGCGTTGAGCGGAAAAATCACAGTAAGAGCTTATAGTCGTAGCTCTGATGGTCATAGTCATAATCACTACCAAGTGTTATTGCCGCTAAGAGGATTTATTGATCTGACCTTAGACGGCGAGGCGGCGAGTGTCTCTTATGGCGATTGTGTGATTATTGCGCCTCAATGCTATCACGAGTTTCGTGCACGTGAAGATTTTCGTTTTTTGGTGATTGATGTTGACCAATTGCCGCGCCCTTTGGTCGAGCTTGAGCGGCCAATTTTAGAGTTAGATGGCGCGACACATCAATATCTCACCTTTATCGAAAAGCAGCTTGAGCAAGATATTGAAGGAGAATTGGAAGAGAGTCTGTTGTCTCTGTTATTTGAACTTCTGGCTCGCCAATGTTCTTCCAGCAAGATGGATGTACGGATTAAGAACGTCATCCAATACATCCATCAAGATATCGCTAGCAACCATTCAATTGAAGAGCTAGCGAATATCGCCTGTTTAAGTGCCACGCAATTTAAATACTTGTTTAGCAGAGAGGTACAGCTATCTCCGCTTAAGTACTTAGCGAAATTGAGGATGGAAAAAGCGCGCACCTTGCTGATTAATACCGATATGCCGGTAAGTCGAATTGCCGAGGCGGTGGGGTTTGGCAATCCCTCCTCTTTTACCCGCAGTTTCAGTGGCTATTTTGGTTTACCACCGAAAGCTTATCGGGCTCACGATTAGATTTCGATTGGCGTCGATACAGTACAATACAAAGTGCAACGACAACCATGCCGAGCATCGTAACTGGCGTAAGCGTGGTGCCAAATAACAGATGGTCAAACAGGTAAGTTAAAATAGGAATAGCGTAAAACAGTACACTGACTTTATCCGAGCTCTCGTATTTAACCATATACATTAGCAGTAATAGTGCGCCGACTGATACCACCAAGCTCATCCACAATACCGAGAACACCAAACCTTGCTCCCATTCCACTTGCCAGCCAGAGCTTAGCCCGAGGGCGGTGAAAAACAGACTCGACATCAAACATTGATACCACATGGCTTGAATCGAGTGGACTTTGACCGACGCTTGCTTGATGGTGCCCCAAGTCAAAGAAAATAGCGCCAAGACAGCAAACCCAATACCTGCCCATTCAATGCCATCTAGGTTTTGCGCTCCGGCGATAGCGATAGTTAAACCGCTGAAGCCCAGTAGTAGTAATAAGATTCTGGCGAGGTCCAGTTTTTGTCGGCAGAGCAGAGGGGTGATTAACGGCTGGACACCTAAGATAAGAGTGACCAATCCCGGTGACATCTCTGTGCCTATGGCGAGAATGTAGAAAGCCAAATAGAGGATTTGTAGCAATAGGCCCACAAGCAAGAGCGCTTTCAGATCAGAGCGACTAAGCCTTGTGAACACAATAGAACTAAAACGTTTGGCTACGAGATAGAGAACAGTAACAAAGATGAACGAGCTTGCTGCACGCAGAGCCAAAAAGCTCCATTCAGAAGAAAACTGTAAGCCAAGTTTCACGATAACCGCACCGCTACTCCACATCACCAGGAACAGCACAGGTGCCATAGAATCTAACTTCAACATGGTAATCAACCTTTCAATATATATGACGATTTAGACAAATAGCGGCCGCTAAGTGTGAGTCTCACTATATCGCGACAATGGATTGATGAATGATCCGAAAAGACGGTTTTCTATGCGTTTAAGGCGAAGTTGCCAAGCAGAAGGGGGGCTGTGTAGCGAAAGAGGTGGTCGTAAATATAAGATAGCGGCACTAATCAATGCACCGAGCGAAGACAAATTAACTCGCTGGAACATTGTCTAGCCCGCTCTGACGGACATATGTATGCAAATTGTCTAGTAAGAAGAAATTAAGGCTTGTTGGCTTGTCGCCATAATTGCCGCAGCCAGACTTCACTGGACATCACTTGCTCTGCGCACTCAACCATATACGGCTTGCCACTAAACCAGCTTTTCGACGCCACGTCAGAGATAAACATCTCTATATCCGTGACGTCGTCTTTGGCGTAATTCCACTTATTGCGGATATGCTCAGCGGCTTGCTGCGAATTGTATTGGTCGCCGTTGCGAATAAAAACACACGGCGAGTGCTCAATTTGGCCAATTAAAACTTCGACATCTTGTTCTACGCTCGCCAACGCGGGAGCCGCCCACACGCTGGCGAATAAGAGTGTATAGCTAAGCTTCATTGTTGCCTCATTTTTACAGATTCCACCATGGTTTGATTGGCAACGGCTCTGAAAGTTCGACTCGTTGGCCAATTTCGGGGCTGACCATTGAAACGCCCTTTTGCTGACTGATCTCCAATGCTTGTTGCATCGGTTCATTCCAGTCATGCATGGCGAGATCAAAGGTGCTGTTGTGAATGGGCATCATCACTTTACCTTTAAGATCAATATGTGCCTGGACACTTTGCTCGGGGAACATGTGGATATCTGACCACAAGGTGTTGTAAGCACCAGTCTCTATCATGGTGAGATCAAACGGGCCGTATTTTTCCCCAATTTCTTTGAAGCCAGCGAAGTAACCAGAATCGCCGCTAAAAAACACCTTGTGTTGCTGGCCGTTGATAACCCAACTGCCCCATAAGGTGCCGTCACGGTCAGTCAATCCACGTCCTGAAAAGTGCTGAGTTGGGGTCAATACATATTGCACATCATTGTGGATATGCGATTCCCACCAATTTAGCTCAATGATTTTCTGTTGTTCGACGCCCCAAGCTTTAAGCAACTGACCAACTTTCAGCGGTACCAGAAAAAGGTCAACCTTGTCAGCTAATGTTTTGATTGATGTCTTATCTAAATGATCGTAATGGTCATGGCTGATGAGAACCACATCGATGTGAGGAAGATCATCTAATGAGATTGGCGGCTGGTGGAAGCGTTTCGGTCCAGCCCATTGTACCGGAGATGCTCTATCACTAAATACAGGATCGGTCAGGATCAGTTGCTGATCGAGCTTCATGGCAATCGTCGAATGGCCTAAACGGTATAAGACATCTTGTTGTTCATCACGCAGTTGATCGGTTGTGATGGCATGAACCGGAAGTTCAAATGTTGGTGTTGGATTTAAGCGCTCGGTCGTGAAATAGGCTTTAGCGATTTTCATCAGGTCGCCAAAACCGCTCTTGTATTCCAGTTCCGTATTAGCGAATTTTTCTGGGTATTGCTTGCTAGAACTTTTATCACTACTAGTACAAGAGATGAGTGAGGTGGTCATAATTATCGCTCCTAAACATACAGCGGCCAATAATAATAGGCGTTTCACTATCGATACCTTAAAGTAAACTATACGGTGTAGTTTACATGCTTTACTTTTAAAGTAAACTGCTTAGTGTAAAATAGATCAGGTCGCAACTAAGTAGGATCGTTAACTCTATGAAAGTAATTAAGAAAGGCCGAAGTGAAATCAAACGTGAAGCGATATTGAACGCGGCAAAGCAGGCTTTTCAAGAGTTTGGCGTACAAAATACCAGTATGGATAAGCTATCTGCGATGGCCCAAGTCTCTAAGCGAACGGTTTACAATCATTTTGCTTCTAAAGAAACTATTGTCATGGAACTGTTGGCAGAGCTATGGCGGACGTCAATGGCAGAGCATGATATTGCAGGGTTTATAAACCTAGATTTAGAGCAACAACTTGTTGCTTTGCTCGAAAGTGAAATTAATGTCGTCACCGATCCGCATTATATTGAGCTCGCTAAAGTGGCCTTCGGTTATTTTTTCTATAAGCCGGAAGAACTCAAGCAACAAGACGCGAAAATATCTAAGCAAGAAACCGCTCTCTACAACTGGCTAATTGAGCAACAAGCTAAGCAGACGCTAGCGATTGATGATATTGAGTTAGCCAGTACTCAATTGCACAGTTTGGTCAAAGGGAGCGCATTTTGGCCGCAAGTTCTGAGTATGGAACCTTCGTTAACCCAAACAGAGGCGAGGGTGCTGGCGCAACAAACGGCTAAATTGTTTATGAGCCAATACCAGATTTGTGTTGATACGAAGAACTTGGGCCTTTAGTCATCAATTAGAACGCTTGGAAATTGAGCCGTGAAAGCGCTTACACTTATGGGGCTAAATCACGGAAATAAGGTAGAATTGATTGCTAAACTGTTTAACAACATCAAGCATTGAATATTTGCGCTCAAGAGTTTCTGGAGAGTAAAAGTGAAAGTACTAGTAACAGGTGGCATGGGATATATCGGCAGTCACACTTGCGTTCAAATGATTGAAGCTGGGCTAGAGCCAATCATCGTCGACAACCTATGTAACTCACAACAAGAAGTGCTTAAGCGTATCGAAGTATTAACTGGCAAAAAGCCAATCTTTCACTTAGGTGATATTCGTGATGAAGCTTTTTTGGGCTCAGTGTTCAATCAATATGATATTGATGCAGTGATTCACTTTGCAGGTTTAAAAGCGGTCGGTGAGTCAGTCGAAAAACCGCTTGAGTACTATGATAACAATGTCATCGGCACGTTAGTGTTGGCGCGCTCTATGCGTAAGGCTGGCGTGAAAAGTATTGTCTTTAGTTCTTCGGCTACTGTGTATGGCGATCCTGAAGTCGTTCCAATTACAGAAGATTCACCGACAGGCGCGACCACTAACCCGTACGGCCGCAGTAAATATATGGTCGAAGAGTGCCTATCTGATTTATTCAACGCAGAGCCTGATTGGAGTATTACACTATTGCGTTACTTTAACCCTGTTGGCGCACACCCTTCTGGCATTATGGGAGAAGATCCACAAGGCATTCCAAACAACTTAATGCCATTTATCGCCCAAGTTGCGGTTGGCCGCCGAGATAAGCTCTCCGTATTTGGTAACGACTACCCAACCCCAGATGGCACTGGTGTACGTGATTATATTCACGTAATGGATCTGGCTGACGGTCATATTGTTGCGTTAAAGGCGGTGGGTGAAACAGCTGGTTTGCATATTTACAATCTAGGGGCTGGTAGAGGCTCAAGTGTACTGGAAATGGTTGATGCTTTTGCCAATGCTTGTGGTAACCCCGTGCCTTACGAGTTATGTGCACGTCGTCCGGGTGATATCGCCGAATGTTGGGCAAGTACTGAGAAAGCAGAGCGAGATCTGGGCTGGAAAGCCACTCGCAGCGTTACTGAAATCGCGGCCGATACTTGGAACTGGCAGTCTAAAAATCCACAGGGATATTAATTTTGTAGCATTTTAGTTCGCTAGTTTACTGTATTAGAGAGTTGAGTAAGTAAAATGTCGAATCTTGTTTTTAACTTTGTCGTTCACCCTCACCACCATTATAACCCGTTGACGGGGCTGTGAGTCTTGGTGTCTCCCACATCGTGCAAAGCGCCCTTGGCGTGGCACCGATGAGAAGTGCTTCTTGTGTCCAACCAACGAGCGCATTTCTGGGGATGTTAACCCAGATTACCAAGGCACTAATGTGTTCAGCAATGATTTTTCAGCTTTGGTTGCAGATTAACCAGATGCACCAAAATCGGATAATCCTCTTTTCCAAACTCAAGGTGTATGTGGCTTAAGTCGAGTGATTTGTTGCGCGCCTGACCACAGCAAAACCTTACCAGAGCTACCCGTTGAGAAAACCCGTGGCGTGATTGACACATGGAACGATCAAGTTGAAGTGCTATATAAAGAGTACGTTTGGGTTCAGGCATTTGAAAATAAAGCTGAGGCCACTGGCTGTTCTCAGCCTCACCCCCATTGGCCAAGTTTGGGCCAATGGCTTTTTGCCAAATGAAATTGAACGCAAAGAACACAATCTAAAAGAGTAATACCCACAAATGGTAGCAACCTATTAGTCGACTAGAAATGGCGGAGAGTATAAAGATTACGCTGGCGTTGCATTAGCAACTCAGTTTTTACCCGACTCTCCGAAACACCCTGAATGGCAGCAGCCCAGTTGTATTCTTCGTCCTAATGAAGAATATCGTTATAAAACTACATATCAGTTTAATTTTTAGTATATTGCGCCCATTGCAGCTGTTTAAACAATGCTGCAAAGGGCGTTTCAGCTAAAAACCTTCAAACTCATCTAGTGCTTTCCTTGCTTCAAATAGAGAGCAGCTAGTTTCACTGACCAATTGTTGCAGAGTTATATTAGGCTTTTCGGTAAGTATTGCGGAGAGATCAAATACAGGCTTGGGTAAGGATCTTTCAATGGCTTTAACTATCCATTGGTGCGCTTCATTATCAAGCAGCGTGATTAGCGCTCGTAGCTTCTCTTCTTGTCCTGATAACAGCCAGTGTCGTGAGCGGCGAATTCGTTTCAACTGGCAATCATGCTCAGTGGCTAACGCGATGAGTTCGGCTTTATCTGGCACTCGGTGGACAAGGCTATTTAACGTCACTGAAATCATGGTCATAGGAACAAGGAATCTCTGTTTTTCTCAACGCTACTTTATCCTAGTCTCGAATACGCTGTCACGAGTGTGGTTGCAAACATTGGTTTCAATCACTGGCTGTTTACCACTTTTGATAGCTAGCCCCTATTGAAGCAATAGAAACGTCCAAATTTACCTATCAACTCTCGCAAGGCAAACTATCTACATCGACGCAAAGGAGCGTCAGCACAGTAGTACACTAGATTAGAAAGAGAGTAAAAACATGATCAACACACAAATCAAACCATTCTCAGCAACAGCATTCAAAAACGGTGAATTCGTAGAAATCACAGAGCAAGACGTGAAAGGTAAATGGGCCGTATTCTTCTTCTACCCAGCTGATTTTACTTTCGTATGTCCGACTGAACTTGGCGACCTAGCTGACCATTACGAAGAGCTACAAAGCCGCGGTGTAGAAGTGTACTCAGTATCAACAGATACACACTTCACGCACAAAGCATGGCACGACAGCTCAGACACCATTGGAAAAATCAACTACTACATGGTGGGTGACCAAACAGGGACAATCACCAACAACTTCGGTGTTATGCGTGAAGGCCAAGGTCTTGCTGACCGTGCTACTTTCTTAATTGACCCACAAGGTACTATCCAAGCGATGGAAATCACCGCAGAAGGTATCGGCCGTGATGCAGAAGACCTAATGCGTAAAGTGAAAGCTGCACAATACGTTGCCGCGCACCCAGGTGAAGTTTGTCCAGCTAAATGGAAAGAAGGTGAAGAGACGCTAGCGCCATCTCTAGACCTAGTTGGTAAAATTTAAGCACAGCGTTTGTGCCGCACGCCCCGGTTTGCTCCTAAAGCTTGGGCGTGCACCTTTCCAAGCCACTCCCAATCCGGGAGTGGCTTTTTGTTTTTGTTAAAATGCTAGTCAGTGGCGAACCATATATGACGATTGATAGCGATATAGACATGCACCAGGTTCATTGCTAGTTTTTGTATAGATATAAATTTTCTATAAGTTGGTTTGGCATTGATAAGGGATGAGATGAAAGGACTCGGTATTTTTCTAGGGCTGCTAACAACGTTATTCTCGACGGTTGTATTGGCTGGATTTGACGATACTTATGAGAAGTACGTTAACGATCAATATGTTTTTAGTGAAAAAACAGGGATTAAGTACTCTATATCTTTAAAAGAACAGCGCGGAGCGGCCGTTTGTACCGTGGCCCTTAATGATGGCTATGGTGCATTCAGTTTTTTATTGCTGCCAGGCAAAGAAACTGACTTCGATGTGATCTATGAGGACTATGAAGGAGACAGTGATTACGAGTATGAGTTAGAAATCGCTTGTGACCGATATTATGATAGTGATCGCTTGAGTGAGGCGAAAATCGAGTTTTGGAAGGAAGCACAGGCAGAGGTAAGAGCTCGCTTGGGCGAAAACGGCGGCTACCATAGCGCAAGAAACCTTGAAGAAGAGTGGAGCGAAAATATCTCTTTTGAGGAGAACCATAAGCTTTCAGTCAATGAGCAAGGGGCAGGTTATATTGTTCGAATGAGCAACGCTGCCGAGAAGCTCTATATTTGCGGTATTGATACAGATAACACCTCAGATACTCTTTATCTTGTGCTCATGCCAGACAACATGCAAACGTTCCATATAATGGCGGATAAGAAAGGTAACTTTGGCTTCAGTACTACAGGGTGCTCTGTTTTTAGTCTTGATCTCGGCTACACCATCAAGGAAGTTAAACAACGTTTAATTGACAATAGTATTTAACCACATTAACAAAGCCAGATTCAGTGAATTTGGTTTTTTCTCTTCAAGCAATAGCACTCATCCATTTCTCAATTAAACGGCTGGTCATTTAATAAATTTGATAGGTTTTACCTAACAAACCGATAGAAACGTTCGAATTTACCAATCATAACGGTCGGGGCAAAATAGTCACATCAGCGCATTAGAGCGTACTACCTCAAAGATTAGCCACCAGATTGGGAATTAGTGACTATGTTAGACCAAGCGATGAAGCAGCAGCTTAAAGCATACCTAGAAAACTTAAAAACTAACGTTCAACTTGTGTTGAGCCTTGATAACAGCGAAACAGCTAGCAAACTGCAAGCACTGGCGGATGATATTGCATCATTGACTGACAAAATCCAAGTATCGCGCGACGATGCAGCCAGTACACGCAAACCAATTATGCAAGTGGTCAATCAAGAGAAAGAGACTGCGATTGGTTTTGCGGGCTTGCCTATGGGCCATGAGTTTACCTCGCTTGTGCTAGCCTTGTTGCACAGTGGTGGTCACCCAATCAAACTAGAAGCAGATGTGATTGAGCAGATCAAGCAGCTTAACCAGCCGTTAAATGTTGAAATCTTTATTTCACTTTCATGTCAGAACTGTCCAGAAGTGGTTCAAGCATTCAATATGATGTCGGCAATCAACCCACTGATTAAAACGACCATGATTGATGGTGCCGCGTTTCAGGATGAAGTGAAGTCTCGCGACATCATGGCGGTACCGAGTGTCTTCATCAATGGGGAGCTGTTTGGTCAAGGCCGTATGTCTTTGGCGGAAATCTTAAATAAAGTGGATTCTGGAGCTGCTGAAAAAAAAGCGGAGAGCTTAAATCAGCAGGCACCGTTTGATGTATTGGTCGTTGGTGGTGGTCCTGCGGGTTCTTCGGCTGCCATTTACGCCGCACGTAAAGGTATTCGCACTGGTGTGGTTGCCGAGCGCTTTGGTGGTCAAGTGATGGATACTATGGCGATTGAGAACTTTATTTCAGTTAAGGCCACCACAGGTCCTAAGCTTGTCGCTAGCCTAGAGGAGCATGTGAAAGAGTACGGTGTTGAAGTGATCACTGAGCAGCGCGCAGCCAATATTATCGATGCTGAGCAAACCAATGATGGATATATCCACGTAGAACTTGAAAGTGGCGCAGTGCTACGAGCGCGTACGGTTATTACTAGTACAGGTGCTCGTTGGCGTGAAATGAACGTTCCGGGTGAACAAGAATATCGTAATAAAGGCGTCGCCTATTGCCCACACTGTGATGGCCCATTGTTCAAAGGGAAGAAAACGGCGGTTATTGGTGGCGGTAACTCAGGTATAGAAGCAGCGATCGATCTCGCGGGTATTGTCGAGCATGTTACTGTGTTGGAATTTGCCGATACGCTACGTGCAGACCAAGTGTTGATTGATAAAGCGAACTCAACGTCAAACATTGAAATCATCAAGATGGCACAAACGACGCAAGTATTGGGTGATGGCAATCGAGTCACAGGGTTAGAGTACCAAGACCGTAACACGGGCGAACTTAAACAGATTGAGCTGGCCGGTATCTTTGTTCAAATTGGTCTAATGCCAAATAGCGAATGGTTAAAAGGTACTAAAGTTGAGCTGTCGCCTCGTGGTGAAATTGAGATTGATGCTCACGGCGCAACGTCTATGAAAGGTGTGTTTGCGGCGGGTGATGTGACGACCGTACCATACAAACAGATCATCATTGCTATGGGCGAAGGGGCCAAAGCGAGTTTAGGCGCATTTGATTACTTGATTCGCAACTCGGCACCTGAAAAAGTGCTAACAACAGCGTAAGTCATTAATTCACTGCCCATTTACCATACTCATTTGCAAACATTTAGTCGATGTTCCGACACCACTTCCAAGCGATTGGAAGTGGTTTTTATTGTGCAAACCACTTTTGAATGAATTCTATAAATGCCGCCAGTTTGGTGCTGCTGCGCAGTTGCGGTGGATAGATCAAATAGATATGACTTCGGGCAATAAAGTACTCGGGCAACAATTGCACCAATTCTCCACTCTCTAATGCTGGTTGCACTAAGTAACTTGGCATCTTGATAATTCCTCGCCCTTTCTTAGCTGCGTTCAAGAGCAAGAGATTATCATTAATCAACATATCCCCATCGGTCTCAACATCGATGGTTTTGCTGCTACTAACAAACTGCCAACGGCGCAGGTTTGGGTCTGACAAGCAATTGTGATCGAGTAGTTCGTCTGGGTGACTGGGTTGACCGAACTTAGCAATATAGTCGGGAGAGGCACAACAAATATGCTGGTAGGGAATGAGCTTCTTGGCGACCATATTGTCTGGTGGATTATTCGTGGCGCGAATAGCCAGATCAAAGTGACTCTTAGTCAGATCTTCACGCTGGTATCCGACATCTAGGTCAAATTCTATTTCGGGATACTGCTTTTGAAATTGATAGCAAACATCAATTAAAAAGCGGTGGCTAAAGATAGTTGGTGCGGTAATTCGTAGCAAACCGCTGACGTCACTCTTGGTATGGTCAAGATCTTTTTCCAGTTCAACGATCGAAGCATTAATAAATTGCATCTTGGTGAGAATTTTTTCGCCGGCCGCAGTAAGGCGAACATTGCGG
The DNA here is from genome assembly GCF_000967545.1 of Vibrio galatheae. Classification (GTDB taxonomy): domain Bacteria; phylum Pseudomonadota; class Gammaproteobacteria; order Enterobacterales; family Vibrionaceae; genus Vibrio; species Vibrio galatheae. The sequence continues at coordinate 47,993 of NZ_JXXV01000005.1, forward strand.
GTTGAGCGAATGAGTAAACTGGTCTCGAGCTCTTGTTCTAACTGGTTAATTTGCGAGGATAGATAGCTACGGGAAATGCCGAGGTTGTCTGCGGCTTTCGAGAAACTAAGTTGCTTAGCTACTTCACTAAACAGCGCATAGCGCTCAAAGCGTTTGTGCATTTTTTGCATATCTGCTTAACCTTAATTGATGCTTGATTGGGATTATATCGTTCTATATAAAAAATTAAACTTCCCTCATTGTGTGATATAGCGAATTATCTTTTTTCGCCAGCTAGTTTAATCCTTGTGTTTTATACCAGTATACTGACTGGACAGCAGAATTAACTTGCCGCGCAGAAAAGACGGTGAGAACTATTTATCAGGGGATAAAAATGACCAAAACGCATCCAGTGTTTTCACCAATGATTCAAGGTTATTGGCGTATGGCAGAGTGGGGTATGAACACTCAGCAGCAGCTTAGTTTCCTTAAACAGCACTTAGAATTAGGCATCACCACAGTCGATCATGCACCAGTATACGGGCCAGATTCTGCATGTGAACGTATGTTTGGTGAAGTGCTGGCATTAGACAGCAGTCTGCGCGACCAAATTGAAATTGTGTCTAAGTGCGGTATCTACCGCGGTGAACACCCACAGGTCAACCACTATAACAGCAGCAAGGCAGCGATTATTGATTCTGTCGAGCAATCTTTGTCGCGCCTTAAAACAGACCATCTTGATGTATTGTTATTGCATCGCCCAGATCTATTGATGGATGCCGACGAAGCTGCAGAAGCGTTCGCGCAACTGAAAGCGTCCGGAAAAGTGAAACATTTTGGTGTGTCTAACTTTACTCCGTCTCAGTTTGATTTGCTTCAATCACGAGTAGAGCAACCACTGATTACCAATCAAGTGGAGATTAACCCGGTTAATCTACAAGTGACCGAAGATGGAACTTTAGATCAGTTGCATCAGCAGCGTGTGCAGCCAATGGCTTGGTCTTGTTTGGCTGGTGGACGCATCTTTAGCGATGACAGTGAGCAAATGTGTCGTCTACGTCATACCTTAGCTGAGGTGGCGAACGAAGTTGGTGCTAACTCTATCGACCAGGTGATCTTTGCTTGGGTGATGAAAATTCCAGCTAAACCAGTACCCATTATTGGTAGCGGTAATATTGAACGCGTGAAAACCGCCGTTGGCGCTTTAGATATTACGCTTACTCAAGAGCAGTGGTATAGAGTCTGGGTAGCATCGAAAGGTCATGGTGTAGCCTAAGCTCCACAGATCTTATCATTTATATAAAAAGGGCGTTGCTAATCGCAACGCCCTGACTTTATGCCACACTCTTTGCCACAGATTAACTGGCTTCAAAGTGTAACTTTGAGCCCCAAAACACAAGTTCCATGAACTCAACAGCTAAATCTAATTATGAAAGATAGGGTTACGGCGAGGGGGAGGATTTTATCGCACTAGGTTCTTGCTTGAGCGACTAGAGCATCAATAGCAGGGTGGTGTTCTGGTTTTACCCCAGCTAAATTGCCGTATTTAGGTTTTTGTCGATCATTTTCTAATGGGAAGTGCCAACCAATGGTGTGTTCAATAAACTGGCGGGCGAACTGCTCGGAAATCTCTAAACAGCCAACTAACACCGTATCGACATATGTCTGCATTATCGGGCTTAGCGAGCAGGGTGGTTGAGGGCTGTCTTTGATATAGAGCCATACGTGATCGCTATTCGTTAGTACTAGCTCTGCTTCCAATTTGTCCTGCGCAATTTCCACCCTATGGTAACCTCGTTCGCGAACATCAAATTCTACTAATCCCGCCTCACTTACTTCAAGTAGTACGCCATTAACTTGTCCCTCTCCTTTATCGACGACAAGTGGGGAGAGTATATAGCTATCATCAACTTTGCCCCAGAAGCGTCTAAAACCATGTGCCGTGGCAGGCATTGCAGTTGAAGTTTGACCAGTTAGTTGTCTAGAGGCTGAGTTCATAAGACTACCGTAACCAAAGATATAATTTGCCATGCCACACTCCTTGTCGATTGGATTCTGTTTAAATTAACGAGTTTTTCATAGAAATGGAAGTGATGTAAATTGCACCTTTTGTGTCATTTTGACTCCTTGTGAATGTGTCGTTATGACTCTTTTATTTGTGAGGGCCTCACTAAATAGCATGAACTTACAAAGATTACCGCTAGCGGAATAGTTCTTGCTCTAGTCGCTCTGTTAGCGATTGAAATTTGTTTAGGAGTTTTCAGTGCTCAATATTACCGATAAAAAAATTGAAGAGGCGATCCCTGCTGTTTTGCGTTTGGGGTTCAGGCCTTTTTTTCTACTCGGTTCCATTTATGCGGTTGTTGCGATTGCGCTATGGGTTTGGATGTTTCACTCCGGTCAACCTGCGCAGCTTAACGTTCCTGCCCTTTGGTGGCATGTGCATGAAATGGTGTTTGGCTTTGCTATGGCGATAGTGGCGGGATTTGTTCTTACCGCAGTGCAAAATTGGACTGGCATTAATGGCACCAAGCATCACCGCTTAGCATTGCTGGTTATGTTGTGGCTCGCGCCTCGGCTATTGTTATGGACACCAACGCCGTTGTGGTTAGTTTCATCGATTGAGGCCTTATTTCTTACTTTGGTTGCCTTTGAGGTCGGTTCACGGGTTGTCAAAGCAAAAGGGTGGCGTAACTTATTTTTTGTGCCCCTATTTGCGTTGGCTGTGGTGGCCAATTTTGCCAGCTATGCGACAGTCAAAGGGATGCCACCCTTCCCATCGGCGGCGGTATGGCAGGCTATGCTCTGGTGGTTTACGTTATTGCTATCCGTGATGGGCAGCCGCGTTATTCCGTTTTTTAGCGCTCGGCGCTTTAATTTCGACAAGCCACAACCTATGGTCTGGTTAGATTGGCTGGCAAATTTACCCCTGGTAGGTTTGTTTATTGTAAGCTTCTTCCCGATGACGTTTTCACAACTCGGTCAACCATTGATGGTTATCTCGGGCTTAGCGCATCTGGTCAGAGTGGTGAGATGGCAGCCTTGGCGAACTTTAACTGAGCCGCTGGTTTGGTCACTGCATGCGACGTATCTTTGTATTCCGTTGAGTCTATTGCTACGTGGATTCATCGACAATCCATTTGCCAACCACAATATGCTGCATTTATTTGCAATTGGTGCGATTGGCGGGGTTATTTTAGCCATGATTGCGCGGGTCACTATGGGCCATACTGGTCGTGCTATCTATCAAGGGCCGAATATGAGCCTTGCTTTTGGGGCGATTATTCTTGCTGCCGTTACGCGCAGTCTTGGGGGGGCTTTCTTCCCTCAATTTATGATTGAAGCTGTCAATATCAGTGCAGCGTTATGGGTTCTTGCTTTCGCTATGTATGTTGGGCTGTTTGGCAAAATGTTACTGACACCGCGCGTTGATGGGCATCCGGGGTAAAATAGAAAAGGCTTGGTACGACCAAGCCTTTAAGCTATGTAGAGCAATGAGACTTAGCCGACCTCAGAAAGCGTGACAACCGTGGTCGGCTTTTGACTCTTTAGATAATCGCTTAGCGCCTGCTTTTCTTGTTCATTGAGGTAGAGTCCTAGCTTGGTGCGCCGCCATAAAATATCTTCTTCGCTGACCGCCATTTCATGTTCAATCAGGTAGTCAATCTCACGTTGATAAACCCCTTGTGCTGAATCTGAAAACTTGGTGCCTAAGTCCGTGTTCTGTTCTACGCCTTCAAGCAACTTCCATGTGTAGGTTCCAAATTGCGTTACGTATCTGAGCAATAAAGTTTGTGGTAGCCAAGGGTAGGCGTTGTGAATCGTTGCCGCTAGCTGCTCACGTGAGCAACTAAAGTTACCTCCTGGGAGTGCGTGAGTCGCTGTCCATGCGGAGCCCATATGTGACAAATACGGTTTGAGCTTCTCCAATGCGGCTTCACTCAATTTACGGTATGTGGTGAGCTTGCCTCCAAATACTGACAGCAGCGGAGCTTGGTCATAGTCAGCTTCGAGCTCTAGTGTGTAGTCACGTGTAATGGCTTGCGGGGAGTCTGACTCATCATCACACAATGGCCGCACACCACTGTATGTCCAAACCACATCTTCAGCTGTCAGTTGCTGAACAAAGTGTTGGTTGACGATATCGATCAGGTAGTCAACTTCTTCATCACTAATCGCAACTTTACGCGGATCGCCTTTATATTCGACATCCGTGGTGCCAATGATCGAAAACTGGTCCAAGTAAGGGATCATAAATACGATACGATGATCTTTGTTTTGTAGAATATAGGCTTGCGGTTCATCATGAATCCGTGGAACAACAATATGTGATCCTTTGATCAGACGGATGTTACGTGGCGATGTTTGTTCTAAGCCATCATCAAAGAACTGTTTCACCCAAGGCCCCGCTGCGTTAACCAGCGCCTTAGCTTGACGAGTAAAAGTTTGTCCGCTGATCTGATCATGGATGGTGACCTGCCACAGATCGCCTTCTCTGCGTGCACTTTCTACGCGACAGTAATTGCGGATTTCAGCCTTGTTCTCTTGTGCCGCCAATACATTGAGTAAAACCAATCGCGCGTCATCGACCCAGCAATCCGAGTATTCAAAGCCTTTTATCATTTCTGGTTTAAGTAGGCCTGACTTTGACAAATCAATACTTTCGCTTGCGGGTAAGGTGGTGCGTTTTCCTAAGTGGTCATAGAGGAATAGACCGCAACGTATCATCCAAGCTGGGCGCAAGAAAGGTCTATGTGGCAACCGAAAACGCATTGGTTTCGCCACGTGAGGCGCTTTTTTGAGTAAAACTTCTCGCTCAGCGAGCGCTTCTGAAACTAAACGAAACTCGTAATGCTCAAGGTAACGCAATCCACCATGAATTAATTTCGAACTGGCTGAAGAGGTGGCAGAAGCGAAGTCGGACGCTTCATACAAACCAACAGCGAGTCCTCGCCCTGCCGCATCAGCAGCAATACCTGCGCCATTGATACCACCACCAATAACGATTAAATCTAAAACTTGGTGCGAATTTTCCGCATTCGTATTGTTACTCATGAAATGACCTTACGTTGAGCGAACGAGCATTTTTGAACTTAAATGAATCCTAGCTTAGCTTTCGTTTGTGGTCACTAAATATTTTCGTTTGTGCTCGTTTGTGTGATTTGTGCACAAAAAAACCTTTATCGAACGATAAAGGTTTCAATAAGGTTAAATTGCAATGAATAAATGGTGTTATTCTTCTTTGCTGACAACCTGAAGCGGAATGGCGTGCTCGTTAAGGATTGATAGTATCTCTTTTGGCGGTTGCTGATTGGTAAACAGCATATTGAGTTGTGAAATGTTGCCTAGTTTAACCATGGCATTACGGCCAAACTTAGTGTGGTCAACGGCCAAAAAGACACTGCGACTGTTCTCGATTATTGCCTGTTTGACTCTTACTTCGTGATAGTCAAAGTCGAGTAGTGAGCCGTCAAAGTCGATACCGCTGATGCCAAGAATACCAAAATCCAGTCGAAACTGTTTGACGAAGTCGAGTGTCGCTTCACCAACGATACCACCATCACGGTTGCGGACTTCGCCCCCCGCTAGAATGACTTTGAACTCTGGGTTAGCGAGCAAAATAGTCGCGACATTGATGTTGTTAGTGACAACGCGCAACTGCTTATGATTTTTGTTTAGTGCCCGAGCAATTGCTTCTGGGGTGGTACCTATGTCGATGAAGAGTGTCGCGCCATCGGGAATGTGCTTAACCACCTCATCCGCAATGACGTCTTTCTCATTGTAGTTCATGCTTTTACGAGTGGTGTATGAGGTGTTTTCCGAACTCAATGGAATGGTCGCGCCACCGTGGTAGCGGCGGATTTTATTTTCGTCTGCCAGTTCATTCAGATCGCGCCTGATGGTTTGCGGACTGACATTGAACTTTTCCACTAATTCGTCAGTACTGACATAACCTTGTTTTTGCACTAAGGCGATAATCTGTTGATGTCTTGGTATTTGTTTCACTCGTCGCTCCCTGTATTCGAGCTTAATTCGAAAATAATAACTCACGTTATTGTGCGCGAATTGTTTCGTTGTGAGAAGAGAAGCGTTGATGTAATCGGGTGTAAGGCGCAAAAAAGGGTGCTCGAACGCACCCTTGTTTCATCATAGTCGGCGCACAGCGGACTAATCGTCTTCTTCGTTATGCATTTCTGCCCATACCTGAGCACACTTTACGGCACGCTTCCAGCCTTTGTAGCGCCGATTGCGCTTTTCTTCATCATGGTGAGGGACAAAGGTTCGATCAAGCTCAGCTTTGTTTTGTAGTTCATCAATGCTCTTCCAGTAACCGACGGCTAAGCCTGCCAGGTATGCCGCGCCTAATGCGGTCACCTCTGTCACTTTCGGGCGCAGTACTTCTGTATCAAGAACATCAGATTGGAACTGCATTAGGAAGTTATTGGCAACAGCGCCACCGTCAACGCGCAGATTGGCGAGTTTGATGCCCGAGTCTGCTTGCATCGCATCGAGAACATCTCTGGTTTGGTAGGCAATCCCTTCTAGGGTGGCACGAATAATATGGTTGGAACTGACTCCGCGTGTCAGACCCACAATCGTGCCACGCGCCCAAGCATCCCAATATGGGGCGCCAAGCCCAGTAAAGGCTGGGACAACATAAACGCCGTTCGAAGAGTCGACCTTAGTGGCAAAGTATTCAGAATCTTTGGCATCGGCTAACAACTTCATTTCATCACGCAGCCACTGGATGGACGCTCCACCCATAAACACCGCTCCTTCTAATGCATAGCTGGGCTCGCCGTTCGGACCACATGCCAGTGTGGTGAGCAATCCATGCGTGGAGTTCACTTTTTCTTGTCCAGTATTCATTAGTAAGAAACAGCCAGTGCCATAGGTATTCTTCGCTTGACCCGCTTTGACACACATTTGACCATAGAGGGCAGCTTGCTGATCTCCTGCGATACCGGCAATAGGGATACGAGTTCCGCCTTTTCCGCCGATATTAGTTTGGCCGTATACCTCTGAAGAGCGTTTTACTTCCGGCATCATTGACGCGGGAATGCCCAGCTCATCAAGTAATTTCTGATCCCAGCAGAGCTGATTGATATTAAATAGCATGGTACGTGAGGCATTGGTGTAGTCGGTGACGTGAACGCGACCTTGGGTCATTTTCCATACCAGCCAAGTATCGACCGTGCCAAACAGTAGTTTTCCTGCTTTGGCATCTTCACGTGCGCCTTCAACGTTATCTAAAATCCATTTGACCTTAGTGCCAGAGAAATATGGATCGAGGACTAAGCCTGTGTTTTCTCTAACATATTCTTCTAAGCCACGCTGTTTAAGCTCTTCGCATATCTCGGCTGTGCGTCGACATTGCCAAACAATGGCGTTGTAAACCGGTTTGCCTGTTTCTTTGTTCCAAACAATGGTCGTTTCACGCTGATTGGTTATCCCGATTGCCGCAAGTTGATCACTGCTGATGCCAGATTTAGCCAACGTCTCGATTAAGGTCGAACTTTGGGTAGCCCAAATTTCTAGTGGATCATGTTCTACCCAGCCAGACTGAGGGTAGATTTGAGTGAATTCCCGCTGCGATATGCTGACAATATTCGCATCGTGATCCAAAATCACCGCGCGTGAGCTCGTTGTTCCTTGGTCGAGGGCAACAATGTACTTTTGCTCAGTCATGGTTAGAGTCCTTTTATTTCATTATCACTATTTTAGCTAATTTGCGCTGCTGAGGTTTGAAGTGAGAATCGATCTTACTTCATGGTCGGGAGTAAAAATGGGTTCGTTTCTCTGTCAATGAAGAGTAATTTTGCACATATTGGTTAATTCGAAAATAAACGAACATAAAAAATGAGCGTTTAAGCATGTAAATGGAATGTAAATGAGTGACTTTAGTTATTGAAATGCGCTATTCCTTGCCGAATGGCACCAGAAAAAGGATAAAAAAATCCCCCAGCAGTTTCCTGTTGGGGGAGATCTATCAAACAAAACGGGTCGAGTGATTAGTTGTTGCTGTGTAGCTCAGAGTTCAGCTCAACCGCTGACTTGTTAGCAAGGCATTCAATTTGGCCTGTCACTGAATTGCGACGGAACAGCAGATCAGAGACACCAGCAAGATCACGTGCTTTCACGACTTCGACTTCTTGGCCTGAAGAGTCCAGCATGCGCACTTTCGAACCAGCTGTTACGTATAGGCCTGATTCAACCGTACAACGATCGCCTAGTGGGAAGCCAAGACCAGAGTTGGCACCCAGTAGAGAGTTCTCACCAATTGAAACCACCACGGTGCCGCCACCTGATAGTGTGCCCATGATAGAGGCTCCGCCACCGATATCTGAACCGTTGCCAACAACCACGCCTGCAGAAATACGGCCTTCAACCATGCTTACACCAGTTGTGCCAGCATTGAAGTTAATAAAGCCTTCGTGCATTACTGTTGTGCCTTCACCCACATGCGCGCCAAGACGAACGCGTGATGTATCAGCAATACGAATACCAGCAGGTACAACGTAATCAACCATTTTAGGGAATTTGTCTACGCAATCGACAGACAGGTTACGGCCTGCTAAGCGTGCTTCAATTTGACGATCTGCCAGTTCAGGGAGATCGATAGGGCCTTCGTTTGTCCATGCGATGTTGTGCAGTAGACCGAAGATACCATCAAGTACAGTGCCATGTGGTTGAACAAGACGGTTAGAGATAAGTTGCAGTTTTAGGAAGCCTTCCGCAACCGACGCTGGTTTTTCGTCACTCGCTAGCACAATTAGCACAAGTGGCTGAGCTGATTCTGCCGCTTTGGCTGCAAATGATGCGTTAGCTGCATCACCATTTGATTCGAATGCTGCAGCGAGATCAGCGCTTTGCGCCGCTGAGATTTCGATAGCTTGGTTGCCTTGCTCGTAACCTGAAACTTTAGCTACAGCATCAACCAGCGAGTTAGCTGGGTTAAGAACTGGGTTAGGGAAAAATGCTTCGATGATTTTCCCGTCGCGGTTTTTAGTCGCCGTACCAAAGGCTAGAGAAAAGTAAGCCATGTTAAATCTCCATTTTGTATTCGTTTAAAGATATCCAGCATAGTTGACGTTCTCACGCCGACGAGTATGGATATCGAGCTTTGTTGCTCAGTCTCAAATCAAGTTAGATTCATCATAAAGAGTGCATCAAAGACTTTAAAGGGCATTACTGGATAAAGTCTGTAAGCCGATATTTTTTGTCTCTTTAGCGATATGTTGTCTTTTGGTCTATATTCGTTAAATTTGAATAGATATAAAAAGAGCCCGAAGCAAAACTTCGGGCTCTTGAGTAAGACTTTACTTATAACTGATTGGCGCTGCGCTTTTCGCGCTTATTTGCTTATATTACCAACCGTTCACACCCGTGAGCCTGGGTGTGTGAAACAAGTAATTACTTGCTTAGGTCTGATGCGTGCTCAGATAGGAACGCTGCAACACCTTTTGGTGATGCGTCCATACCTGCTTTACCTTCTTCCCACTGTGCTGGACATACTTCACCGTTTTTCTGGTGGAAGTTTAGTGCGTCAACCATGCGTAGCATTTCGTCGATGTTACGGCCTAGTGGTAGGTCGTTAACAACTTGGTGACGTACAAGACCATCTTCGTCGATTAGGAAAGAACCACGGAAAGCAACGCCTGCTTCTGGGTGCTCAACGTCGTAAGCTTTACAGATTTCGTGCTTAACGTCAGCAACTAGTGGGTACTTAACTTGACCGATACCGCCATCTTCGATTGCAGTGTTACGCCATGCGTTGTGAGAGAACTGAGAATCGATAGATACACCGATTACTTCAACACCTTTAGCTTGGAAATCAGCTAGACGGTTGTCGAAAGCGATTAGCTCAGATGGGCAAACGAAAGTGAAATCTAGTGGGTAGAAGAAAACAACCGCTTTCTTACCTTTAGTGAACTCAGCAAAGTTGAAGTTATCAACGATTTCACCGTTACCTAGAACAGCTGCAGCAGTAAAATCTGGGGCTTGACGACCTACTAGTACCATTTTTTTGCTCCTAAAATATATGGTTAGTTCCAAACCAAGCTTGGTTTAAGTTGGTTTAGTCCGTGTTTGTGCGCGACAAACTATAGTACACATTGTAGTATGTAAAAAAGCGAATTAAATAGATTAAGTTAATCGAAAAAAGCGATAAGTTGGTTTTTATTAGCTCGATCAATATCTCATCACAAGTAATCAATAAATCTATGAATAAGTGGCCTAGCCTCAAGCAGTTACATTATCTCATTACTCTGCACGAAACCCGCCATTTCAGCGACGCCGCCGAGAAGTGTTTTGTTAGCCAGTCAACCTTAAGTAAGGGAATTCAAAACCTCGAAGAGTTGATTGGCTGCCCTCTATATGAAAAGAAAGATAAAAAAAGCCCATTGGTGTTCACTCAAGCTGGAGAGTTGGTGGTTCAGCAAGGGCGAGAGCTCCTCGCCAAAGGGCAAGATTTAGTCGAGTTAGGGCGGTTGTGCCAAGGTGATGAAATGGAAGGGCAGTTGCGAGTTGGATGCATCCCGACTATCGCCCCCTTCTTACTGTGCGATCTGGTTCAGGAAGTGAATCAACGATTTCCTCAGCTTAACCTGCTACTGCGAGAAGATACCACCACCAACCTATTGGACGCCTTACGCCACGGAGAGTTAGATGTTTTGATACTCGCGCTGCCCGTCGATATTGATGGCATGGATAGCCGTATTGTGGGCAATGATCCGTTTAGAATGATCATTAGTCAGAATCAAGCCGATGCGATACGCACGCCCATCAAATATGCGGATTTACCCAATGAGTTTGTGTTCTTATTAGAGAAAGAGCACTGTTTAACCGAGCATGCCGTTTCCGCTTGCCAATTGACAGACAAAGAAAAGATCAATCCTTTCTCTGCGACGAGTTTGCATACCTTAGTGCAAATGGTAGCGAATGGCATGGGAACCACTTTTATTCCTCAGATGGCGATCGATCATGGCTTGATTGACAACCAAAATCTGGTCGTGATTGATGCTCCTGGGCAACAAGCCCATCGTCATATTGGATTGGTTTGGCGCCCAAGTTCATCTCGCGTCAACACTTTCAATCAGTTGGCAGATGTCGTATCAGAGCTGCTCTAGCACTAAGGTGTTCGTCACCGAAATTTCTTCTGTAGAAGAAGTGTACAGCTTGTAATGTTACTTTCGGTCTGAGTAGAAACTTTGACATGTTTGAGCGGCGCTAGCCGCTCTTTTTTTGTGCTGTAACACTCAGTTGGATAGTTATATTTTGAAAAAACTGAGCAGATCTTTTTGTCGTGTCGCTAGGCCTGAAAGTTCAACACTGGCCTTATTGCTTTCTCGGATCGCAGCAACATTAACATTCACTAGCTCGAAAGCGATGGAGACATTTTTGGATATATCTTGAGTGACACTAGATTGCTCTTCTGATGCGGTAGCCACTTGAGTGTTCATTTCTGATATTTGTCTGACAGAGTCGGTAATAGAGCTAAACGCCGAACGTAAGTTTTGACTGTAGCTACGTGACTCTTCGGCCAAGGTTAGATTGGATTGCATGAATTTATTGGCATCTTGAGCTTGGGCCTGGAGACGAGCGATGATCTCTTGAATGTCGATAGTCGATTGCTGCGTCTTAGCGGCCAATGAGCGAACTTCGTCGGCGACAACGGCAAAACCTCGCCCTTGTTCTCCTGCACGTGCTGCTTCAATGGCTGCATTGAGCGCCAGCAAATTGGTCTGCTCTGAAATAGAATTGATCACTTCGATAACACTGCCGATCTCAACAGAATATTCTTGCAACTGATGGACGATACCAGACGTTTCTGCAATCGATTTATCCACCTTACCAGAGACTTCGTCAGAAGAACTTAGTAAACGTTGTCCTTCTAGCACATTGGTGTTGGCCGTACTGGCAGCAGTTTCGGCGCGAGAAGCACTTTGACTGACCTCACTTGCTGTGCTGGAGAGCTCGTCAATCGCTGTTGCAATTTGTTCGACCTGATTGAATTCTTGTTGCGCGTTATTCTCAGTCTCGCTCATGACACTGGTTAATTGCACGGATGCTGACGACACGCTATCTGATGTTTGATGAAACTCCCCAATAATGCGTTTGAGTTCAACACACATCTGCAGAATGTTGGCATAGATACCGGTTTCTTTACCGGTGATGTTTTTGTCAATCGATAGGTTGCCTGATGAGACTTGTTCAACGATCGCCTGGATTTCGCTTGGCTCACCACCGACGATTTTAAACACGCTGCGATATATTTTGACTGCAACAAACAGTGATATAGCAATCACCAGTAGCGATGTGATTGCCAGTAGCGTTTGTGCATTGTCAAACCTTTCAACCATTGCAGGGCCAATCGCATCTTGTTCTGCTTTAGTACTTAGCTTGATTTGCTCAATCGACGACGCCGCTGATGCGCCTATCACATCGAGTGTATTGCTGATGATAGCGTTACGGGCATCAATGGTTTTAATCACCTCGGCGAAAATCGCTTGGTAAGTGTTGAAGCTTTGGAAGAAGGTGTTGAATGCCGACGTTTGTTCGGATGAGTTGAGTTGTTCTTTAATACTACTCGCTAAAGTGGTGAGTTGATCAAACTCCATTTGTGCTCTTTCAGCGTCTTGCGGGCGATTGTCGGTTAAAAATTTAGATACATAGAGACGCGACAACAAAAGATGTTCTTGGATGATCCCTGACTTGACAGCAATAGCCAAATCTTGCTCACTGGCTGCGTTTGCCATCAAGTTTGAAATTGCTTCTCTCATAGCCAGCCCTGCAGGATCTAACTTATCTCTCACCAGTTGGTTTCTGGTGTCGACAAGCTGAACGACCTGATCAAAGCCTTGTTCATATTGAGTCATCTGCTGTTGCATTTGTTTCAATGTACTTTGATGGGAACCGACTTTATAAGTTGATAACGCTTCATTAATCAGTTGCTTAGCGGTTGAAATACGGTCATGCAGGTTAGAGATATATTGATCATCTTGCGTCCTGATAAACTTTAGCGATGCTAAGCGCGCTTCAAGAATGTTGGCTTGAATTCGGCCTGTTGCAACACTTGTTAAGGCGAGAGAACGGTAGTCATCGAAGCCATTGCTTGATTGATAAAATCGAACAGAAGAAAGAATCGAGATAACCAGAATTAGGCTGAGAACGACGCCAAAGCCTAGTGAGAGTAATTTTTTTAAGCTCATGGGGTACCCTAACAATGAGTTGTCATTCGTCACTAGAGTGAGAGAATCACAGAGTATGGTTTGATGTTAAAAAAGTGTAATTGATAGGTTTGATTAATGCTAATTTAGGCGGGGGGTTATGGCGCTGATATTTTTACGCTGTGATATTGGTATGCGTATAGCGTATTGGTAAGTCGAGTTTTAGAGTCTCGCGTCTAAAACTCGACACTTTAGCTGTGTTTATTCCATCTCTTCTGGTTCAACTTCTTCTTGTAGTTCAAGTAGATTGATCGCGATAGCAACAAAGTCACTGTCGGTGATAATGCCCACTAATTGGCCTTTCTCTACCACTGGCAAACAACCGACTTTATGTTTTTGCATGTAAATCGCACTCTCTTTTAATCCAGCCTGAGGTGCTACTGTCATCACACCAGTTTTCATCACCTCATGTAATGGAGTATTGAGTGTGTAAGATTGATTTTCGGGGATCTGCTGCAAGCTTGATTCTTGCGCAGCGAGCACGTCGCGTTGAGATATTACACCAAGCAAATGCTTATGCGCATCGACGATGGGGACATGACGAATGTCTAGCGCTTCCATGGTATGTTTCGCATCGGCAAGGTTATGTGAGCGTAGCAAAGTATGCGGGTTACGCGTCATCATGTCTTCTACCTTAATCATGGCTGCCTCCTGAGTTATTGTGATTTACAACTAAGTAGCCTTTACTAGGCGGTCTGCGTTGCGATTCTCTTCTACTTACTGTCGGTATCAGCTAAAGCTACTTAGGTATCCTTCTTTAATATAGTAACTTTTGCCACTGGATATTGAGAGCCAGTTAGGTTTTTATTCCTATTTTTTGCAAAAGCGCTGGCGAAATATCAAAAGATTAAAACCAACGTGCAGAACCATCGCCTATCAAGCATTTCAGCAGCAGAAAAAATCGAATTCGATTACAATAATTCACATCTCTTTCCTTGCTATTACTGGTATGCGGAATATACTAGTCGGCTGCGAAAAACTCGTCGTCTGTTTGTGACAGAATCAGTTCGACTTCCATCACGACATAACAAACCACGACTAAAGATTAGTAACATGCAAGTATCAGATTTTCACTTTGACCTACCCGATGAGCTGATTGCTCGTTATCCTCAGCCACAGCGTACTGCTAGCCGTCTGCTTCAACTTGACGGTAACAGTGGCGAGCTCACCGATGGCACGTTTACCGATGTGCTGGAGCAAGTGCAGCCGGGTGATTTAGTGGTTTTCAATAATACTCGCGTGATTCCAGCGCGTATGTTTGGTCGCAAGGAGTCAGGGGGCAAGCTAGAGGTGTTGGTAGAGCGAGTACTGGATGAAAAGAGCATTCTGGCTCACGTTCGTTGCTCTAAATCTCCAAAACCTGGCACAACAATTTTTATTGGTGAGAACGACGAGTACTCGGCACAGATGGTTGCGCGTCATGATGCACTGTTTGAGTTGAAGTTTAATACCGAGCAAAATGTATTGGCGGTATTGGAAGAAATTGGTCATATGCCACTTCCACCTTATATTGACCGCCCTGATGAAGATTCAGATAAAGAGCGTTACCAAACGGTTTACAACAAGAAACCGGGCGCGGTGGCTGCGCCAACGGCTGGTCTGCATTTTGACGAGCCTTTGCTAGAGAAAATCAAAGCCAAAGGCGCTGAGTTTGCCTACGTTACTCTGCATGTTGGCGCGGGGACGTTCCAGCCAGTTAAAGTAGACAACATCAATGATCACCATATGCACGCTGAGTACGTTGAAGTCCCGCAAGAAGTGGTGGATGCGATCAATGCAGCGAAAGCACGTGGCGGTCGTATTATCGCAGTGGGGACAACGTCTGTACGCTCTCTGGAAAGCGCAGCGCAAGATGCCATCAAAAAGGGTACGGAGTTAGTACCTTTCTTTGGTGATACCGAGATTTTCATCTTCCCAGGTTATGAATATCAGTTGGTGGACTGTTTAATTACCAATTTCCATCTGCCAGAATCGACACTGATTATGCTGGTCAGTGCATTCGCAGGTTATGAAAATACTATGAACGCCTACAAACACGCGGTAGAGAATAACTACCGTTTCTTCTCGTATGGCGATTCAATGTTTATCCAAAAGAAAACGGCATAATTTAAAAATTTACGAGTGCTAGCAGAACGCTAGGACGCTAACTAGAAGGCTAGTTAGTATCTCGCATGGAAGGCGACCGCTCCTCATGACCCGTCATATTTGGCGCTGCAATGTTGTTGACTGCGTAAATTCACCCTAGTCACATAGAATCTCTATGCTCATAGGGCTGAGCTTACTGTCGCCTAGCTGCAACACCAACTATTTAGGGTAGATGGCAAAATGATGACTGTTTTGCTCTGAACTTAATGTCAGACTGTTTCTCTGACAACCGGAGGCTTCGTGAAGTTAAAATTCGATCTTAAGAAAAAAGATGGTGTAGCGCGTCGTGGTCAACTGACCTTCGAACGTGGCACTGTTCAAACTCCTGCATTTATGCCAGTGGGTACGTACGGTACCGTTAAAGGCATGACACCAGAGGAAGTGAAAGGCACTGGTGCTGAAATCCTTCTCGGCAACACTTTCCACCTTTGGCTACGCCCAGGTCAAGAAATCATGAAAATGCACGGCGATTTGCATGATTTTATGAACTGGCATGGTCCAATCCTGACTGACTCAGGCGGTTTCCAAGTATTTAGTTTGGGCAAAATGCGCACTATCACTGAGCAAGGGGTTCACTTCCGTAACCCGGTTAACGGTGACAAGATTTTCATGGACGCAGAAAAGTCGATGGAAATCCAAAAAGACCTTGGTTCAGATATCGTAATGATCTTCGACGAGTGTACGCCGTACCCTGCGACACATGACGAAGCGAAAAAATCGATGGAAATGTCGCTACGCTGGGCACAACGTTCACGCGACCATTTCGATAAACTAGAAAACCCGAACAACCTATTTGGTATCGTGCAAGGTGGCGTTTACGAAGACCTGCGTGATGTTTCGGTTAAGGGCCTAACAGAGATCGGTTTTGATGGTTACGCTGTCGGTGGTCTTGCGGTTGGTGAGCCTAAAGAGGACATGCACCGCATTCTAGAGCACACCTGTCCACAACTTCCGGAAGACAAACCTCGTTACTTGATGGGTGTTGGCAAACCAGAAGATTTAGTAGAAGGTGTTCGACGCGGTATCGACATGTTCGACTGTGTAATGCCAACGCGTAACGCACGTAATGGCCACTTATTTGTGACAGGTGGTGTGATCAAGATCCGTAATGCGAAACATAAAACAGATACAACGCCATTAGATCCGCACTGTGACTGTTACACTTGCCAAAACTACAGCAAGTCGTACCTTCACCACTTAGAGCGTTGTAATGAAATCTTGGGTGCTCGTCTAAATACGATCCACAACCTGCGTTATTACCAACGTTTGATGGAAAGTATTCGTAACGCGATTGATGAAGATCGCTTTGATGAGTTCGTGCAAGAGTTCTATGAGCGTCGTGGTCGTGAAGTACCACCGCTAGCAAAAGAGCAGTAACAGCTGACTTAAATAATTGAAGCCTTTGGCCTTGTGCCAGAGGCTTTTACGAATAAAGTAGGCAAACGTAGGTTATTTTTGAGAGAGCGATCTCTATTAGTCACACTCAGACTTGAAACTAAATTGCGTCGGCCCAACTTGGGTATTAATAAAAAATAATAGAGGACTTTTTAATGTTTATTTCTCAAGCTCATGCAGCAGCAGAAGGTGGCCCAGCAGGCGGCGGTTTTGAAATGCTAATCATGCTAGGTATGTTTGCGGTGATCTTCTACTTCATGATCTACCGTCCACAAGCTAAGCGTGTTAAAGAGCACAAGAGCCTAATGTCGTCGATGGGTAAAGGTGATGAAGTGCTAACGAGCGGTGGCCTAGTGGGTAAAATCACTAAAATCGCTGAAGATAACGACTACATCTCTATCGAGCTGAACACAAATAACGAAGTTGTTATCAAGAAAGATTTCGTTACTGCAGTGCTACCAAAAGGTACGCTTAAGTCTCTATAAAACAGCTAGAGGATCCTCGCTGTGTTAAACCGCTATCCTATATGGAAGTACCTGATGGTGGTGTTTACCATCGCTATTGCTGCATTGTATGCACTTCCAAATATCTACGGTGAAGATCCGGCTATTCAAGTTACAGGGGCGCGTGGCGCCTCTGTAGATATGTCAACGCTGGATTCTGTCACTCACGCTCTTGAAACTCAGGGCTTATCTCATAAATCCATTGCTCTCGAAAATGGATCTATTCTTGTACGCTTTAATGACACTGACACCCAAATCAGTGCCCGCGATATTATCAATGAAGCACTTGGCAAAGACACAATTGTTGCTCTGAACCTTGCTCCTTCAACACCGGATTGGCTTGAGTCTATCGGTGCTGCACCGATGAAACTTGGCTTGGACCTACGTGGTGGTGTTCACTTCTTGATGGAAGTGGATATGGATGCCGCGATGGAAAAGCTGGTCGGTCAGCAGGAAGAAGCTTTCCGCACAGAACTTCGTGAAGAAAAAATTCGTTACCGCGCCATTCGTCCGTCTGGGAAAGAGGCGGTAGAAGTACTCCTTCGTGATGAAAAGCAGTTGGCGGATGCCGAGCGTATTCTGAAGAAAAACCATCCAGACATGATCTTTACAGAGTCAGATTCTGATGGTCGTTTTGCTTTAACTGCGACGTTTACCGAGCAGCGTTTAACCGAAATTCGTAATTACGCCGTTGAACAAAACATCACTATCTTACGTAACCGTGTTAACGAATTAGGTGTTGCCGAGCCACTAGTTCAACGTCAGGGCGCAAGCCGTATCGTTGTTGAACTGCCAGGCGTCCAAGACACCGCGCGTGCGAAAGAAATTCTAGGTGCGACAGCAACGCTCGAGTTCCGTGAAGTGGATGCTAAAGCCGATTTGGCAGCCGCAGCCAGTGGCCGTGCCCCAGCAGGTAGCGAGATTAAACAAGATCGCGATGGTCGCCCTGTGGTACTTAAGAAACGTGTCATTCTTGGTGGTGCAAGCATTACCGATGCGAGTTCAAGTGTTGACGAATATGGCCGACCTCAAGTTAACATCTCACTAGACAGTGAAGGTGGCAGCAAGATGTCTGCGTTCTCTAAGCAAAACATTGGTAAGCTGATGGCTACCGTGTTTGCTGAGTACAAAGACAGTGGTCGTCGTACTCCGGAAGGCAAGGTGATTCTGTCTAAACACGAAGAAGTGATCAACCAAGCGACGATTCAGTCTGCACTCGGTCGTAACTTCCGTATTACCGGTATCGATTCTGCTGCGGAAGCGCATAACTTAGCGTTATTGCTACGTGCAGGTGCTTTGATTGCGCCTATTTCTATTGTTGAAGAGCGAACCATTGGTCCATCTATGGGGCAACAAAATATCGATATGGGTATTCAGGCGTGTCTCTTTGGCCTTGCCGCTGTGATGTTGTTCTGTTTGGTTTACTACCGTAAGTTCGGTCTGTTCGCTAACCTTGCGCTCATTGCTAATATTGTGTTGATTATCGGTGTAATGTCGATGATTCCTGGCGCGACGATGACGCTACCGGGCATCGCAGGTATCGTATTAACGGTGGGTATGGCGGTCGATGCCAACGTCCTTATCTTTGAGCGTATTCGTGAAGAGCTGCGCGACGGACGTAATCCCCAGCAAGCAATTCACCAAGGTTACGCCAATGCGTTCAGTACCATTGCCGATGCCAACATCACAACCTTGATCACGGCAATCATTCTATTTGCAGTTGGTACAGGTGCGATTAAAGGCTTCGCGGTAACGCTATCTATCGGTATCTTGACCTCAATGTTTACCGCCATTATTGGTACTCGTTGTATCGTGAACCTGCTTTACGGCGGTAAGCGAATCAACAAACTGTCGATCTAAGGAAGTAATATGTTTCAGTTAATGAAAACAGACAGAACGATCGACTTTATGCGTTGGTCGAAGTTGGCATTTGTGTTGTCTATTTTGATGATTGGTGCCTCTATCTTCACTCTGTCAACTAAGTGGTTGAACTGGGGTCTAGACTTTACCGGTGGTACCTTAATCGAAGTAGGCTTTGAGCAACCAGCAAACCTCGAAGAAATTCGTGGTGCACTGGAAGCAAAAGGCTTCGGTGATGCCACGGTGCAAAACTTTGGTAGTGCACGTGATGTAATGGTGCGCCTACGTCCTCGCGAGGATATGGCTGGTGAAACTCTTGGTAATCAGATCTTAAATGCGATTAAAGACGGCACGGGTGACAGTGTTGAGATGCGTCGTATTGAGTTCGTTGGTCCAAACGTGGGTGACGAGCTGACCGAGGCGGGTGGTCTTGCGATCCTTGTCTCGCTGATCTGTATCTTGCTTTACGTTTCGGTGCGTTTTGAGTGGCGTTTGGCTGCGGGTGCGGTATTGGCCTTAACTCACGATGTCATCATTACTCTGGGTGTCTTTTCGCTGCTTGAAATTGAAGTCGACCTGACAATTGTCGCGGCGCTGTTGACGGTCGTTGGTTACTCGCTAAACGATACCATAGTGGTATTTGACCGTATTCGTGAAAACTTCCGCAAGATGCGTAAGGGCGAACCAGCCGAGATTATGAACAGCTCGATTACCCAAACATTGAGCCGTACGTTAATTACTTCAGGTACTACCTTGTTCGTTGTTATTGCGCTGTTTACTCAGGGCGGTGCTATGATTCATGGCTTTGCAACCGCACTTCTCTTGGGTATTACGGTCGGTACTTACTCTTCAATCTATGTCGCTTCGGCGCTGGCATTGAAATTGGGTATTACCAAAGAGCATTTAATGCCTCCTCAAATTGAGAAAGAGGGTGCAGAGTTTGATGAGATGCCTTAAGGCTATTTCACCATACACATAGTCTAAAGCCGCTGAACTCAGCGGCTTTATTGTTGATGAAAGGAATTCATAGTGCGTTGTTTAACGCTATTTACGTTGCTGTTTAGCGCCACTCTGTGGGCAAATACACTGGTGCTATCGGGTATTAGTGATGACGAACTCAAGTTGTCTATTCAGTCTTCTTGGCTGCATTGCGAACCACAAGTTTGGTGTAGCGACGAGCTGTTTTATTATCGAGAAAGTTTTATTGCTGAAGCTCGAATAAGCCCGCAAAAATTTTCCATTCAATTGTTCGCTGAATATTCCGCCCATCTACTTTCTCAGCTCCAACTGCATTTGCGCCAAGATGGTTTTAGCCTCACCAGCGTGAATATCGAAGAGATGGAGTTTGACGTCGCCTCGGCGCTCAAAGAAGTCTCAGCGCCTGAAGCGGATAGAGACTTAGTGCTGTTTCTAAATCGATATCCACCGGAAGCGATGCGCACAATCTATTGGCAGAATCCTAACTGGGAAGCTCGACTATTTAGTGACGGTGAACTGGTCTCGTTGACCGTGACTCCTCGTTAACCTTTGTGAGACAGACCTCGCCAAGCAGATAGCGTTGCGCTGTAAACGAGACATTAGCAAAGATCTTGTTATGATGAAAACAAGTAAAGCAATAGGAAATCCGTCATGCCACATTTACGTTTTCGAGCGGTAGAGCCGCAAACCGTGCAAACCTTGTCACAGTCGTTGATTGATGAGCTACAGCCTCATATGGATTGCCCACGCGAAGATTTTACCTTTGAATACATCTACAGCACTTTTTATCATGAAGGCGAAGTAAGCCAAGCCTACCCATTTGTTGAAGTACTGTGGTTCGACCGTGGTCAAGATACCCAAGATAGCGTCGCGAAAATTATTACTCAGCAAGTGCGTGGCATCATTGGTGAAGATGTCGACGTCGCCGTGATTTTCACCGCGCTAGCGGCGAGTGGCTACTATGATAATGGTGAACATTATTAGATTTTGAGCGGCATAAGGGAGCTTCGTATGGCAAGTCATTTTCAAACCTCCGTAATGAGCTTGACTCTACTTGCATTACTAAGCTTTCCGGCTATTGCTACGCCTTGGGAGCAAATAGCCAATCCGTCCAATCAGCCACCACAAGCGATTGGTAGCTACGCCAATGGTTGTTTAGCTGGTGGTGCTGCGCTTCCTCTGAACGGGGAAGGGTATCAGGTACTGCGCAGTCAGCGTGCGCGTTATTACGCTCATCCTAACACCATCAGCTTTGTCCAGTCTTTGGCTTATTTAGCCAGTCAAAAGCTTCATACCTCACTCTTAATCGGCGATATGTCACTGCCGCAAGGTGGACGCTTTTCTTCAGGCCACTCTAGCCATCAAACCGGACTCGATATTGATATCTGGTTGCGCTTTGCTGATCGCCCTCTCTCTAATGAGCAACTTGAACAGCCAACGCCAATGAGTGTGGTCGACATCGAACAGTATCGATTGCTGCAAAAACAGTGGGAGTCGCGTCATTTTGACCTGATTAAAATGACCGCGCTCAAGGAGCAAGTTGCGCGGATATTTGTTCATCCAGTGATCAAGAACAAGCTCTGTCAAAGTGAGCAAAGTGAAGATAGGGCTTGGCTGCGAAAAGTGCGTCCGTGGTGGGGACATCATTATCACATGCATGTGCGTTTGAAATGTCCACAAGGAAGTGAGATCTGTCAGCCTCAAGCAGCGCCACCGCAAGGTGATGGCTGTGGAGCTGAGTTAGCGAGTTGGAAGCCGCAACCTAAACCTGCTGCGCCAAAGATAGCGAGCACTAAGCCGAAAAAGAAAAAAGCCAAACTCTTGCCCGAGCAGTGTCAGCAATTGCTTGAAGAGATATAACAAAAAACGCAGCTCCAGTGAGCTGCGTTTTTCATTAAGGCGGAATGTTAAGCTAAACCTTGAATGATGACGAATTTCTCCAGCAACTCTTCTTCGGTTTCTACGTGGTTTGGATCGGTAATGATACATTTTGTGATCGGACATACCGACTGACACGTAGGCTTCTCATAGTGACCTTTACACTCAGTACATAGATCAGGATCGATCTCAAAGATAGAGTCACCCATAGAAATAGCCCCATTGGGACATTCTGGGTCACACATATCGCAGTTAATGCACTTATCGGTGATCAGTAACGCCATTGCTTACTTACCCGTTGGGTTACGAGTATCCTGACCTGAGTTTAGGTTACGCATTAACAAGCCATATTCAAGATCCATATCTTGTGGAACTGGAATAAATACAAAGTGGCCGTTACCTTTTGCGTCTTCAATCTGTTCTGATTTACGGTTTTCCATCACTTCGAGAGTAAAGACTACATTGCCTTTTGGCGTCATTAGCTCAAGGCTGTCACCGACAACAAATTTGTTTTTCACTTCAACTTCAGCAAGGTCACCACGGCGTTTACCCGTAAACTCACCAACAAACTGCTGCGCGTCAGAAACTGAGTAACCGTAATCGTAGTTCTGGTAGGCATCGTGAGTGTGACGACGTAGGAAACCTTCGGTGTAACCACGGTGAGCAAGGCTTTCCAGCGTGCCCATTAGGTTTTCATCAAATGGCTTGCCAGCAACGGCATCATCAATCGCTTTGCGGTATACCTGAGCAGTACGCGCACAGTAGTAGAATGATTTAGTACGGCCTTCGATCTTCAATGAGTGAACACCCATCTTAGTTAGGCGCTCAACGTGTTGAACGGCGCGAAGATCTTTTGAGTTCATGATGTAAGTACCATGCTCATCTTCGTAAGCTGCCATCTTCTCTTCTGGACGGTGTGCTTCAGAAAGCAGGACTACTTCATCCGTTGGCTTACCACGACCGATAGTCGTTTCAGGGCGCTCGTCCTGAATTTCAACCGCTTGTGCTTCTGTCGGGTCAAATTTCTCTACGATATCGCCAGTGTCATTTTCTTTGCCTTGTTCAACTTTATATTCCCAACGACATGCGTTGGTACACGTACCTTGGTTCGGATCACGCTTGTTGATGTAGCCAGACAATAAACAGCGTCCTGAATAAGCCATACATAGCGCGCCGTGAACGAACACTTCGAGCTCTGTTTCAGGACAGTGTTCACGGATCTCTTCAATTTCTTCCAGAGAAAGCTCACGAGATACAATCACACGCTCAACACCGTTTGCTGCCCAGAATTTTACGGTTGCCCAGTTCACCGCGTTCGCTTGTACAGACAGGTGAATTGGCATCTCAGGAAACGCTTCACGAACCATCATAATCAAACCTGGGTCAGACATGATCAGTGCGTCAGGGCCCATTTCTACCACAGGTTTAAGATCGCGGATGAAGGTTTTTAGCTTAGAGTTGTGCGGCTGGATGTTACAAACCACGTAAAGCTTTTTGCCTTGGGCATGCGCTTCGTTGATACCAATTTGTAGATTCTCGTGGTTAAACTCGTTGTTACGTACGCGAAGGCTGTAACGAGGCTGGCCTGCGTATACCGCATCAGCGCCATAGGCGAATGCGTAACGCATGTTTTTTAGGCTACCTGCCGGTGACAGTAGCTCTGGTACGAATGCTTTCTCAGTCATGTGTAATTCTCTTAATCTGATCTCAAGTCAGGCCGATTCCACCACATGGGATCGGGGGCGCAAATTTTACGTCAAAATGTGACTTGTGACCAGCGAAGAGTGTGAACAAAATTTATTCATGCTAGCAATGGCCTGTTAGCTATTGCTTTGCAAGTCGCTTGAGGGAAGTTAGGGGGAGGAATTATGCGCAGAGCTATGTCCGCGCATACTTGTTAGTAAGAGCGATACAGGCCATTCTTAGATGCCCTGATATAACGCTTTATGAGTTAGGATGCGGCAGTCCGCCAAGGCATTCGTATAGGTTGGGTAGAAACGCGCTAAGTTCACCACACATCAGCGAGAAGTCAGCGTCAAAACGAGCAGCCTGATCTTCACGTGGGATATCATCGTTTTGATCTTTTAGCTCATCAGAGAATTTAAGGCGCTTGATGCTGCCATCTTCTGCCAAAATGAACTCGATTCGTTCTTGCCACCATAACGCCAGCTTAGTGACGACTTTATCCGCGTCGATGTGGCTGCGAATTTCATCCGCCGTTAACTCTTGCTTCTTACAACGGATCACGCCGCCTTCTTCAAGTACCGATTTGAGCTCAGCTTCATCAAGCATTTGCATGCCAACGGGTGTTTCGCCCGTTTTGACCCACTCAGTTAAGGTGGTTTCTACCGCTTTTTCAGGGATAGCAGGAACAACAGGTAGACTGCCCATGGTTTTACGTAGCAAAGCTAATACATCTTCCGCTTTTTTGAAGCTGCTCGCATCGACAAGAATAAAACCTTCTTTCGGCAAGATAAGAACATAGGTGTGGTTGCTGCGGCTAAAGGCTCGTGGTAGCAGATCCATCACAATGTCTTCTTTTAACGTGTCTTTTTCTTTCTTTTTCAGTGGGCGGCCTTCTTGCGCTTCGAGGGCATCAACCTTAGCACTGAGTGAATCTTTGATCACTGATGCTGGCAGCATTTTTTCTTCTTTCTTAGCGCAGATAAGGATGCGGTTTTCAGACACGTGAGTCATCATGTCGCCATGTTTACCCATAGCTGTTACCCAACCAAACTTCTGTTTGTCTTGGCTGCCGCAAGGGGTAAAACGGAACTCAGCTAATTGTTTTTCAAGCTGATCTGCATTGAACTCGATATCACGGTTAAAACGATATACCAGACAGTTTTTAAACCACATACTTTTTCTCTTACCTTTAATTTAGCTGCCAATCATAAAGACTTTTGTGTCGCTTGTCTTACTGCAAACACGCAATAGTGGGATGAAAGTTATATGAAAATTTGTTTTCAAAGGTCACAAAAGTGTCATAATTGCTAGTGATAATGCTTAGCGTTGCACAAGGGTTGAATACCCTAGATAACTAAACTTACACAAGGTTATTAGATTATGTCTAGAAGGATTCTGGTTGTTGAAGACGAAGCACCTATTCGCGAAATGCTTTGCTTTGTACTTGAACAAAAAGGTTACCAAGCGGTAGAAGCGGAAGATTACGATAGTGCGGTAACTAAACTGGCTGAACCCTTCCCAGATCTAGTATTGCTAGACTGGATGCTACCGGGTGGTAGTGGTATCAACTTTATCAAACATATGAAACGCGAAGAGCTGACACGTAACATTCCAGTGGTCATGCTCACGGCTCGTGGTGAAGAAGAAGACAAAGTGCGTGGTCTTGAAGTCGGTGCAGACGACTACATTACTAAGCCATTTTCACCAAAAGAGCTGGTTGCTCGTCTTAAAGCGGTCATTCGCCGCGTGACACCAACGGCATTAGAAGATGTGATTGATGTGCAAGGGCTCAAACTTGACCCTGTTTCCCACCGTGTTACGGCGAACGATGAAGCGCTTGATATGGGGCCGACAGAGTTCAAAATGTTGCACTTTTTTATGACCCACCAAGAGCGTGTCTACAGCAGAGAGCAGCTACTGAACAATGTGTGGGGCACCAACGTTTATGTTGAAGATCGAACTGTCGATGTTCATATCCGTCGTCTGCGTAAAGCGCTCGAAACAGCCGGTCATGATAAGCTGATTCAGACAGTACGCGGTGCAGGCTACCGATTCTCGACCAAAGCGTAGTAAATAGACCCATTCGGAGAGGTATGTGGTAGAACGGTTAACTTGGAAGAAGCTGGCCTGGGAGCTGGCTTTTTTTTACACCCCTTGGGTGATTGTCGGCTGGATTTTCGGTCAAATGCCGTGGTTGCTATTAGCGGCTACGGTTTTACAGCTGGTATGGCATCTGCACAACCAAATGCGCTTATCTGCGTGGTTGTGGGATGAAAAGCGCCTGACACCACCGTCTGGCAGTGGTAACTGGGAGTCGCTGTTTAACGGCATCTACCGCTTGCAGCAGCGCCAGCGTAAAAAGCGCAAAGAGTTAACTAATTTAATCCGTCGTTTCCGTAATGGTGCGGAATCGCTGCCCGATGCGGTGGTGGTTTTTCGTGGCGAAGGCAATATTGTCTGGTGCAACAAGCTTGCTCAGCATCTACTTGGCTTTAAATGGCCTGATGATTCAGGTCAGCCGATTTCTAACTTGATTCGCACACCTGACTTCATTAAATACCTCAACAAACAAGACTTTTCTGAGCCGCTTGAAATGCAATCACCGCTTAATGTTGAGCGTATGCTAGAGCTACGTATCGTGCCTTATACCGAAGGCGAACACCTGATGGTGGTGCGTGATGTTTCTCAGGTAAAACAACTCGAGGGCATGCGCCGTAACTTCTTCGCTAACGTTTCCCACGAACTGCGAACTCCGATGACGGTGCTGCAAGGTTATCTAGAGATGACCGAAGACCCCGATATGGTCGTCGGCCCTATGTGGACCAAAGCGCACGGCGTAATGACAGAGCAGCTCAACCGAATGAACAGTTTGGTCAATCAGCTGCTGACATTGTCGAAGATTGAAGCCGCGCCGATGCACGAACTTGAAGATGTGGTCAATGTGCCAGCCATGCTAGAAGTGCTGGAGAAAGAGGCGGCGAGTCTTAGTGGCGATCTTGCCCATAAACTCTCTTTTGATGTTGACAATAGCTTACGTGTATTGGGTGATGATGATCAGCTACGCAGCGCAATATCTAATCTGGTTTACAATGCGGTTAAATATACTCCGCCAGGCGCAGATATTCGCGTGCGTTGGTATCAATCGTCACAAGGCGCTCATCTAGAAGTGGAAGACAGTGGTGATGGTATCGAACCTCAGCACTTACACAGACTCACCGAGCGTTTCTATCGCGTGGATAAAGCGCGCTCTCGAGACACTGGAGGCAGTGGCTTAGGTTTGGCAATCGTTAAGCATGCACTTAGCCATCATGACTCCCATTTAGAAATTCAAAGTGCGGTTGGCGTTGGCAGTAAATTCTCTTTCATTCTTCCACCAAGATTGGTCGTCAGTTAATGAAATGGTCGACAGCATTACTTAGTCTCAGTGTGTCGGCTGCTACGGCTACAAGCGGTGAACTAGAGGATTACCAAAAAACGGCCGGGATTAGCGGCAGTTTAACCAGTGTTGGTTCCGATACCTTAGCTGGGATGACAACCTTGTGGGTCGAAGAGTTTCAACAGCTTTATCCGAGCGTTAATGGTCAGGTACAAGCGTCAGGATCGTCGACTGCGCCTCCAGCTTTAACAGAGCGCACTGCGCAGTTTGGCCCGATGAGCCGACCGATGCGTAATCGTGAAATTGAATCTTTTGCGAGAGAGCACGGCTATAAGCCAACAGAGTTAAGAGTTGCAATTGATGCAATTGGTGTTTTTGTTCACCGTGACAATCCGATCAAAGGGCTCAATTTCTCTCAGCTCGACAGCATATTTTCTGCCACCTTACGCTGTGGGGCAACGCGACATCTCAATACTTGGGCCGACCTTGGATTAGACTATCAATGGGCTAAACGCGGCATGCAGTTATTTGGTCGTAACTCAGTGTCAGGCACCTATGGTTATTTTAAAAAGAATGCGCTGTGTGGCGGAGACTTTAAGAGCAGCGTTAACGAACAACCGGGTTCAGCTTCTGTGGTGCAATCGGTAAGCTCAGCCATTAACACCATTGGTTACTCTGGTGTGGGGTACAAGGTCTCTGGAGTAAAACTGCTGCCAATTGCCAAATCAGGCGCTGATTACGTTGAAGCTAACCAAGCTAATATCTTGTCAGGTAAGTACCCACTATCACGTTACTTATATGTCTATGTGAACAAAGATCCAGTAAAACCGCTGAGTCCAATTGAACGTGAGTTTATTCGCTTTATCTATTCGAAACAGGGGCAGGCATTGGTTGCCAAAGATGGCTACATTCCAATTTCAGCAGAAATTGCCCAGCGTGAGTTAGCCAAAGTCGATATTTCAGCGAATGATTAGGTCAACAGATCCTAGTCTAAGCCTCTGCAGAGTTAGAGGCTTATTAGTGTTTACTGTTTGTGAATTGAAAAAACTTAGCTTTGTTATTCGGATTGAGTAAAGCTCAGCTCCCAGCCCGCGCTGCGCCAATACTCTTGCTCACTGGCGAGATCCGCATCGAGCAGTTTGTTGGATTCCAACCAATTTTCATCTTGTGATGTTAGTGTCCATTTATCGCCATCAATAGATAAGCTAAGCGATGGTAGTGGCTCATCGTTGCGTTGTCCATTAAGCAGAATTGCCAAGCGCAAGATGCGAATTAGGCTAACTATGTCCTTCTTTTTGAACAAAGCAAACTCTTCCATTTCATGCAATTTGAGCGCTTTTCGTTGAAAACGCACTAACATCGCCAGCACACGCTGTTGCTCGCGGTTAAAGCCGGGCATATAAGTGTTGCGTAAAATATAGGCAGAGTGGCGATGGAAGGCTTGTAAACTGATACTTAAGCCGACCTCATGCAGCAGGGCGCTCCATTCGAGTAAATCAAACAGTTCGGAGCTTTTTTTGATGCCTAAGTCTTTATGGACTTGATGCAGAAATTCCGTCGCATGGCCCTTGATTTTAGCGGCATGCTCTAGATCGACTAAGTGTTTATTGGCGAGGTTTTCTGTGGTGCGCATACGGATGTCAGAGCGTTTAAAGCTGTCTTCCATTTCAAACAGCAAACCTTCGCGTAGCGCGCCTTCAGAAAAGTGCATCTCAGAGACTTTCAAACTGTGCAAAATTGCAGAGAGGATAGCGACTCCGGCGGCGAAAACGGGTTTACGCTCGGCAGTGAGCCCTTCCAGTTCAATATCATCAATTGTGTCCCATTCAGACAGTACAGTGATCAGTTTGTCTAGTCGTTCGGTGGTGATGATGCCGTCTTCAAATCCCAGCCCAATCAGCACTTCTCGAATCGCCTTGATGGTGCCCGATGAACCAAAAGCGACATCCCAGCCTTTCTTCTTATAGCGATGGGCTAATGACTCCATTTTTTGTTCTGCTGCAAGCGTCGCTTTGGCAAAGTTCTTCTTCGACAGTTTGCCATTGGCGAAATAGTGGCTAGTGTAGCTGACACAGCCCATTTGCTTACTGTTGATTAAGTCTGGTTCAAAGCCACTACCGATGATCATTTCAGTACTGCCACCGCCGATGTCGACCACCAATTTCGCCCCAGATTCCGGTTGAGTATGCGCAACGCCTAAATAAATTAAACGCGCTTCTTCAATGCCGGGAATGATTTCTATCGGGAACGGCAGTACGTCACGGGCGCGTTGCAAAAAAATGTGGGAATTATTGGCTTGGCGCAGGGTGTGAGTTGCAGCAATGCGAACATTTTCTTCAGCAAAACCTTGCAGACGTTCAGCGAACATCGTTAAGCATTCTAGGCCGCGTTCAATCGATGCATTATCAAGGTTTTTTTGTCCATCAAGCCCAGCAGCGAGGCGAACACGCTGTTTATGGCGGCTGACCAGTTGCAAATCCTGATCAACGACTCGTGCCACCACCATATGGAAGCTGTTTGAGCCTAAATCGATGGCGGCAACGTCACGAATGTCCTGTGTTTGAGTCATTTAACTGCTCTTGCTCTTTACGTTTTTGAATCTTAGTTTGTTTTTCTATATTTTTAAGATAGTCGTAAATGGCAATTTGCGAGCGAACTTTCTTACGATTGCCACGCGCGACGTAACTATTGCTCATTTCCTTATCGATCCATCTCGCCTTTACTGTATCGGTAAAGTGGATGTCAATGATATCAATAATGCGTTGTTTAAGACGTTCGTCACGTACTGGGGCAGCGACTTCAATTCGATAGTCGATGTTTCGCGTCATCCAGTCAGCCGATGAAATGTAGACTTGCGGGTCACCATCATTGTGTGCGATCACGACTCTTGGGTGTTCGAGAAAGCGGTCGACGATACTGATGATCTTAATGTTGTCGCTGACCCCTTCAATTCCCGGAACCAGAGAGCACATTCCGCGAATAATCATCCTTATTTCCACTCCAGATGCACTCGCACCATAGAGTTTATTGACAATGCCTTTATCGACCAGGTTATTGACCTTGATGGTTAGCGAAGCTTTCTTGCCGATTTTGGCGTTGGCAATTTCGTTGTCGATCAAACGGTAGATTTGCTTACGTGAGTTACGCGGCGAAACAAACAAATGGTTGAAGCGCACAGGGCGATATGGGTTTTCAATGTAGCCGAAGACCTTACGTACTTCTGTGGTGATCTCTGGATCGGCAGTCAGCAGAGAGAAATCAGTATAGATACGTGCGGTCTTTTCGTGGAAGTTGCCAGTACCAATATGTGCATAGCGGACAATTTCTTCACCTTCTCGGCGACTGATCAGCAGCAGTTTAGAGTGAATTTTTAAACCCGGCACACCAAAAATAACTTGAACACCTGCTTCGGTAAGCACGCGCGACCACTCGATATTGGCTTCTTCATCAAAGCGCGCTTGCAACTCGACGACCACAGTGACGTTTTTACCGTTGTGCACCGCGTCAATTAGCGAGTTCATTAAGCGTGAATCTTTCGCAACACGATAGATATTAATCTTGATGCTCAACACTTTAGGGTCAAATGAAGCCTGTCGAACCAGCTCACTGATATGCTCAAAGGTGTGATATGGGTAGTAGAGCAAAATATCTTGCGCTTTGATTGCATCAAATTTGTTGGCGTAACCATCAAAATCGGCACATTGCATTGGCGGCAGTGGCTTGTTTTCTAGGTAGTCACGACCGACATTAGGGAAAGCGATAAAGTCTTTGAAGTTGTGGTAGCGTCCGCCGGGAATCAAGCTATCGTAGTTAGAAATCTTTAATTTGTCGCATAAGAAATCCAGCATCTCATGTGGCATATCCCGTTGATAAACAAAGCGCACCGGCATGGCGGTCAAACGTTGGCTTACCCCTTCCGACATCTGCTCTAATAAGCTGTGTTCGACTTCGTGGCTTAAATCGTATTCCGCGTCACGCGTCATTTTCATCGCATAACCGTTCAGCTCTTGGTAATCGAAGAAGCCGCTGAACAGATCATCAAGGCAATATCGAATGATGTTATCAAGCAAGATAATGGTTTTACGTCGCTTGCCTTTTTGCTCAGGAACCATCACAAATCGTGGCAGGTGATCGGTTGGGATCTCAATCAGGGCATATTGGTTGCTTTGCTCGGTTTTGAGTTCGACCACTATGTAGGCGTATTCGTCTTTTAAAAATTGCAGTACATCGATATCGTCGCGCATCATTAATGGGGTTATATGAGGCAGAACTTCCTTAAGGAAATACTTTTTTACCCATTTTTCTTGCGTTTCACTGAGCTGAGTTTCGTTGACCAGAAAGATACGTCGTCTTGCCATATCACGAATTAATTCCGCGTATAACTCATCAAATCGCTCATTCAGTTTCAACGCCTTGCCCTGCATCTTGGACAACAAGTGCTTGGAGTTATCGTTACCGCCACGTTCTTGGTTGATCAGGATACGCCGTTTGACATCGGCAAAGCGGACTTTATAAAACTCATCTAAGTTATTGGAAAATATACCAAGAAATCGAATTCGCTCAATCAGAGGAACACTTTTATCTGCCGCTTCTTGTAAGACGCGCTCATTGAAAGAGAGCCAGCTCAATTCTTTTTCAATATACAGTTTTTCTGCGCTCATAAATCTTACCTTATAACCTGTCTGACGATGTTGAGTACTGTTAAATTACTCAGATGGATAGCAACTTAAGGTGTTTGTATGACAGTTTTATTGCATTTTTTTATTGCATTGTTTTCAGTTGTTTATTGCGATCTGTAATATAATTGTCACCTAATAGAAATATTATAGCCTCGGACAAAAATAGGTAAGAAAAACTCATGGCCAAAGCGGAATTCTCATTACGAGAGCGTGATCATAAGCGACTAATCAAAGATCGATTGGTTCGCTTCGCCGTTTCCGTCGGTGGCGTGAGCGTGTTAGCCGCTTTGGTTCTTATCTTTGTCTATCTTGCTATGATGGTTTTACCCCTATTTAGTGACGCTAAAATAACACCTGATGTTCGCTCTGTGCCGGTTGTGACACATCAGCCGATTGCACTTGGCGTGGATGACGCAGGAGAAAGCGCGTTTGTGCTCTCTTCGCAAGGAAAGCTCAGCTTTTGGTCACTGTTAGAACCAAGTGGCAAGCCCTTACTGTCGCGGCAAATTGGTCAGACGGATGATTTATTCGCCCAATCTTTAGCGGCTTTTGGCTGGTACGGTTTTGCTAACTCACATGGTGAAGTGACATTATTCAAGCCCAATCTTGAATCGGAACTGAAGCAGGGCAAAAGAGTCCTTACCCCGAGTGTCGCAGAGTTATCAACGCCGTTTGATCTACACGCTGAGCAACATGCTTTGCGCCAATTTGCCTTCGCTAACCCGCAAGATCTGACTCTAGTGGGTTGGTATGATGACCATTATGTACGAGTGCGTTGGCAAGGGGAAAGCGGGGTTAGCCACTATCGTTTCTCTGAGCCTTTGCCGAGCTTAGATCAACTTATTTTAACCCCCGACGGTAATACCTTGTATATGAGAACGGGGTCTGAGCTGATAGTAGCGTTAAAACGTGGCGCTAAATTTGAAGTACGAGAAATTGTCGACTTGAGTCAAGGCCGCCCTGAACATGCGATTACCCATATCAATCTGCTGCCGGGCGCTTACTCGCTTCTTGTCACTCATCAAGATGGTTTAGTGTCTCAGTGGTTTGATGTGCTATCCAATGGTGAGCGACATTTAACTCACATTCGTCAATTTAAACTCGCGTCGCAATTGGAGTTCTTGCTTGCTGATACCTATCGCAAGGGATTCTATAGTTTTTATACCAACGGCACGGTGCAAAGCCACTACACCACCAGTCAAAAGTTGGTGATGTTTGAGAGAGCGTATACTAAAGCTCCCAAGCTGGTGGCGATGTCGAACAATGAGTCGTATTTGTTGGCGGTAAACGATGATGCGCTTACGCTTGCCTCGATTGATAATCCCTATCCAGAGATCTCGCTCTCTTCGTTGTGGCAAAAAGTCTGGTACGAGGGTTACCCAGAGCCGCAATATGTGTGGCAAACCACCTCCGCTAGTGACGAGTTTGAAGCGAAATTCAGTATCGTACCGATTGCATTTGGCACCTTAAAAGCCGCCGCCTTTGCAATGCTGTTTGCGATACCCATTGCGGTTTTTGGTGCAATCTACACCGCCTATTTTATGACACCTAAGATGCGTCGAGTCGTGAAGCCATCGATTGAACTGATGGAAGCCTTACCGACCGTTATTATAGGTTTTCTAGCTGGACTTTGGTTCGCGCCGATTGTTGAGAGTCACCTCGCTGCTGTTGTTACTTTAATGCTGTTTTTGCCGCTATCCATGATCGTTGTTGGGTTAGTCTGGTATTTGCTGCCTAAAACTTGGACTGGGCGATTTGCCAGTGGTTGGCATGCACTGATCTTGATGCCAGCAGTCGTAGTGATTAGTGTGGTGATCTTGTCTAACAGTAGCAACTTAGAAGCGTTACTGTTTGCTGGCGATGTCAGAGTTTACCTCGCGCAAAATGGAATAGACTTCGACCAGCGTAATGCGTTGGTGGTTGGCTTTGCTATGGGATTTGCGGTGATTCCGACCATTTTTACCATTGCAGAAGATGCGATTTTCTCGGTGCCAAAACATTTGTCTGATGGATCATTGGCATTAGGGGCAACGCCTTGGCAAACATTAGTTCATGTGGTGTTACTCACTGCCAGTCCTGGGATATTTTCCGCTATCATGATGGGGCTTGGTCGCGCGGTGGGTGAAACCATGATAGTGCTCATGGCAACGGGCAATACACCGATTCTGGACTGGAACATCCTTGAAGGGATGCGCACCTTGTCGGCCACTATCGCGGTTGAAATGCCAGAGTCCGCAGTGGGCAGTTCTCACTATCGAATTTTATTTTTAGCAGCCTTACTGCTGTTAGTCTTTACCTTTGCGGTTAACTCACTCGCCGAATGGGTACGTCAACGCTTGCGTGAAAAGTACCGTTCGCTGTAACAGTTTATGATTAGGAAACGTTCTACGTGTTTAAGTGGTTAAAGTCAGGTTCACCTTGGATATGGTTAACAGGTGGTGCGGTGAGCGTCAGCCTGTTATCTGTATTGGGGCTTTTACTGCTTATAGGTTGGAAAGGGCTTTCTTATTT
Organism: Vibrio galatheae; assembly: GCF_000967545.1. Lineage (GTDB taxonomy): Bacteria > Pseudomonadota > Gammaproteobacteria > Enterobacterales > Vibrionaceae > Vibrio > Vibrio galatheae. The sequence goes on from NZ_JXXV01000005.1 coordinate 82,212, forward strand.
TTGGCCGGCTCCCTTATATCAATGGCAAACGCAGCAAGGCGATATTTTGGTTGGGCAAATATACTCACAAGAGTATGTGCCGATTAATCACTTACGCGAAATGGACATCGATTTGCCGCAAGACGTAATAGAAAAAGGTCTGGTTAATCGTATCAGTATCAAAGTCGCCAACCGCGATTTGTACTCAGCCGACTTTGTTTCTCTGCTCGAAGTGGATCTTAATCCGCCGACACAACCGGAAGATTGGGCCGTGATTGAACGGGCTCGTGGTGGTGATTTTTATGGTCAGCCGATTGGCTATCTTCATCCAGACGGTCGCGTGAGTGACGACAATATTGTCGCCGATTACAGGGCAGGAATTGCTTTTGCTGACGTAGTGCGAGATGAAATAGAAAACTTAATTGAACGTGATGTCAGAGTGATCAATGCACAGGCAGAGCGACTTAGGTTAGTAAAGAGAAAAAGGTCACTCAATGGTACTTTAAACGATGAGTTTATTACATTTTATCAACAGAAGAGCGACCAATACGCTCAGGCTTTAGCAGCGGCTGAAGCTGAATTGGATAACTTGCGTAGCCAACTAGTGAACCAAGGTTTGCTGGTGAAGGAGATGACGGGCAAGACAGTCACCATTCCTCTTAGCGATATTCTCGATTTATGGTATCCGAATCAGCTCAATCTTGGCCAAAAACTTACTCGATGGGCCCAGCAAGCGTGGAAGTTTTTATCTGATGATCCGCGTGAATCGAACTCTGAAGGTGGCGTCTTCCCGGCGATGTTTGGCACTGTTTTATTGGTGTTAATTATGTCTGTGATTGTGATGCCGCTGGGTGTTATCGCGGCGATTTATCTTCATGAGTATGCGAAAAACAATGCCTTTACTCGCTTGATTCGTGTCGCGGTGATCAACTTGGCTGGTGTACCGTCTATCGTCTATGGTGTGTTTGGACTGGGCTTTTTTGTCTATACCTTAGGTGGCTCGATTGACGCCTTATTTTATGAAGAGCGGCTACCTACGCCGACATTTGGTACGCCGGGTTTGTTATGGTCAGCATTGACCTTAGCGGTATTAACCCTGCCAGTGGTGATTGTCGCCACAGAGGAAGGTCTAACACGCATCCCAAGTTCAGTACGGCATGGTTCACTCGCATTAGGTGCAACACAATTTGAGACCATGTGGCGTATTGTATTGCCAATGGCAAGCCCTGCAATTATTACCGGCTTGATCCTCGCCGTTGCACGAGCTGCGGGTGAGGTAGCTCCGCTAATGTTGGTGGGTGCGGTCAAGTTAGCCTCAAGCTTGCCCGTGGACAGTCAATTCCCGTTTTTGCATTTAGAGCGTAAGTTTATGCATTTAGGCTTCCATATCTATGACGTTGGGTTCCAGACCACTAATATTGAAAGTGCACGGCCGTTAGTTTACGCCACGTCATTTTTGCTCGTGACCGTGATTGTGGGCTTGAATTTAACTGCCATCAGTATTCGTAACAACTTACGCGAGAAATACCGAACGCTAGGACAAGATTAACCATGTTTTCAGTTAACCAAACACTCGGCTATCAGGCCCCTTTAGACGTAAACAACCTCAGCGATCAGCAAACTGCGATTGCCATCGAGGGGTTGAACTTGTACTACCAAAACACTCAAGCCTTAAGCGATATTTCGATGCGCATTCCGAAAGGGCAGGTGACTGCATTTATCGGCCCGTCGGGTTGTGGTAAATCAACGCTGCTACGCTGCATCAATCGCATGAACGATCTCGTCGATGGCTGCCGTGTTGAAGGCAAGGTTAAGCTGCATGGCAAAAATGTTTACCATCCTAAAGTGGATGTCGCGACTCTGCGCCGTCGTGTCGGTATGGTGTTTCAACGGCCGAATCCATTTCCAAAATCAATTTACGAAAATGTCGTTTACGGTCTACGTTTACAGGGAATCAAAAACAGCCGTGCCTTAGATGATGCGGTTGAACGTTCATTACGTGCGTCTGCATTGTGGGACGAAGTGAAAAACCGTTTGCACGAGAATGCGTTTGGTTTGTCTGGTGGTCAACAGCAGCGTTTGGTGATTGCCCGTGCGATTGCGATTGAGCCAGAAGTATTACTGCTTGATGAGCCAACTTCAGCGCTTGATCCTATTTCCACCTTAACCATCGAAGAGCTGATCAACGATCTGAAAACCAAATATACGGTTGTTATTGTTACACACAACATGCAACAGGCGGCGCGAGTGAGTGATCACACTGCTTTTATCCATATGGGTAAGTTGATCGAGTACTCAGATACGGACTCTATATTTACTTCGCCGTTGAAAAAGCAAACTGAAGACTATATTACAGGTAGATACGGTTAAATTTGTTGTTAGAACCATTAACGGTTCTATGCTTTTGCTATTACTCAGAAAAAGAGAGTCACTTCCTTCATGAATTTTGGACGCCATATTTCAGGTCAGTTTAATGTCGAACTCGAGTCGATCCGAACCCATGTATTAACTATGGGCGGTTTGGTCGAGCAGCAGTTATCGTTTGCTATGCAAGCACTGCACAAAGAAGATATTGAACTGGCAAGAAAAGTGGTGCGTGATGATCACAAGGTCAACGCGATGGAAGTCTCGATTGATGAGGCTTGTACGCGCATCATTGCTAAACGCCAGCCGACGGCTAAAGATTTACGCCTGATCATGGCGATTATCAAAACCATTACAGACTTAGAGCGCATCGGTGATGTCGCGACTAAGATAGCCTACGTTGCGATTGAAAGCCCATCATCTAAAGAGCGTCAGTTCCAAGTTTCGTTAGAGCCACTGTGTCGTCAGGCGATCAGCATGTTGCACCAAGTGCTGGATGCGTTTGCGCGTATGGATGTGGATGCGGCGGCTGAAGTGTACAAGTTGGATGACAAAATCGACGCTGAGTATGAGGCGGTTATTCGTCAGTTGATGACCTATATGATGGAAGATCCCAAAAATATCCCCAATATTTTGCAAGTAATGTGGTCGGCACGTGCCATCGAGCGAGTGGGTGACCGCTGCCAAAACATTTGTGAGTACATTATCTACTTCGTCAAAGGTAAAGATGTTCGCCACTTGGGCGAACAAAGTATCGATGATGCACTGCGTTAATCGTTAACTCACGCTAGTATTTTTGTGGAACAAATGTCTGCTCTTCGAGTGGTGCGCGAATATAGCCTTCTTTGTTGAGTTCCGGTAGCTCGATCTCCGGATAGCTAATTTCTTGATACTCAATTTGTTCCAATAAGTGGCTAATACAGTCAAGACGCGCGCGCTTTTTATCATCGGATGGCACTACCCACCATGGGCACTGCTTGGTATCTGTATAGGCAAACATCTTGTCTTTCGCTTCCGAGTACTCTGCCCAACGATTGCGAGATTCTAAGTCCATCGGGCTGAATTTCCAGCGTTTGATCGGCGTACTGATGCGGCCTAAAAAGCGCTTCTCCTGCTCTTCATCTGAGACAGAAAACCAATACTTGATTAACACAATGCCTGAGCGCTGCAACATACGTTCGAACTCAGGACAAGAGCGCAAAAACTCTTCGTACTGTTCGTCGCTGCAAAATCCCATCACTTTTTCCACGCCAGCGCGATTGTACCAACTGCGGTCAAAAAGCACCATCTCACCTGCAGAAGGAAGATGCGCTACATAGCGTTGAAAATACCACTGAGTTTTCTCTTTTTCAGTGGGAGCGGGAAGAGCAGTAACACGGCAAACCCTAGGGTTGAGTTTCTCTGTGATCCGCTTAATGACGCCACCTTTCCCCGCGGCGTCACGCCCTTCAAAGATCACGACTACTTTCAGTCCTTCGTTCTTGACCCATTCTTGCAGTTTGACCAGTTCGACTTGCAGTCGCTCTAGTTCGCTTTCGTAGAACTTTTTATCCAGTTTTTTGCTGCCCATAATGCTCTCCTTCGTTATCAAAAGGTTAGCATCAGTGCGTACTCAATGAGAGTATTGTGGCTAAGAACTGAGAGCCTTTACGACATTTTCAATGGCGTTGCGGCTTGTGAGTGGAATGGTGAAATCATCAATGTTGTGATTGCCCATTTTTGCTTCGTCACTGATGGTCATCATCTGACTAGGTCGAGCGGTTTTACCTGACAAATGAACTTCTCTCACGCCTGTGTGGGTGACAATGTCGGCGACGTTTTCAGCGCTCAGCCCAGCACCAGCCATGATTGAGATTCGGCCACCGGCGGCGGTGACCATTTGTTTAAGGCGCTCTTTACCCAATTCAACGTTTGCGGCTAATCCTGAGGTTAGAATACGTTCACATCCTAATGAGATTATGGCTTCAATCGCTTGTTGCCAGTCACTGCTTTGATCGATAGCTCGATGGAAGGTCATGCCCAAACCATACAGTTTTGCTCGCTCAGCCAATTGCTCTGCGAGTTTGATATCTATGTTGCCATCTGCTTTAAGGACGCCGAATACAATACCTTGCAACCCAGCTTCAGCAGCGGCTTCAATGTCGAGTAACATTGCGTCGATGTCGTCTTGTTCATAGAGAAAATCGCCTTGGCGTGGCCTTATCATCGCGTAAAGCGGAATCGGTGACAGCTGGGCAGCTTTCTTCATAAAACCAAAACTTGGCGTTAAGCCTCCAAGCGCTAATGAAGAACAAAGTTCAATACGAGTCGCTCCGCCAGCAACCGCATTATGCAGTGATTCCAAATTGTCGATGCAGACTTCTACGTGATATTTCATGGCAGATCCTAGTAATCAGATTGCTGTTATTTTAGCAGCCGAGCGGTGAGATATAAGGGTAAAGATCGAAGATTTGCTTTCCTCAAAATGAACTGTAAAAACAAAAAACCTCAGCACTTGGCTGAGGTTTTAAAATCGAGTTACGCGATATTAAGCCGCGTCGTCTTGAGCTTGCTCTGCATCTTCCACCGCTTCAACTTTCTTTGTTTTCTTCGGTGTCGGTTTGCGTTTTGCGCCTAGTGCGTAAAGCACTTCTTCTTTATTTTGTGCTAGGAACATAGCCAAGTCTTCTTGCTTGCCTTCGTCTTCTAGCAATTCACTTTTACCTAGTAGCTCAAAAAGCTCATCAGCCATATCAAGCATTTTGTCATATGCGTCAGCTTCCGCTTTAGAGGCAAAAGTCATTTTCTCTTCTCCGTTGCGTTCTACCACGTACTTGACGATTACAGCCATGGTTGGTCCTCTAACTCAAATTATCAAATGTATTCACTGTCTGTTTATACAGTTTTTAAGTGGTAAAGTCTAGGTAACCTAGGTGATCATGAGGTTGAGATCAGCAAAAGCTTGCTAGTGAGCTTTCGTTATTGAGAAGTTAGTGGAATACAGAACTGCAAAAGGTGCTCAGTCGCAATCTTGGCCACACTTTCTAGCATTTCTGGTGGAGGGTTATCTATGGAGTGAATTTGTAACCCGTCTAGTATGCTAACGGCATAGTGAGTCATGACTTGAGTGTCGGCGTTTTTGATAAGCTGGCCATCATTGGCAGCTTTTGTAAAACGATTTTGTATGAGCTGGATGAATTCAGAGCGCATTTTTAAAGCAGATGTTTTGACCACACTAGAATCATCACTGCAAGCCAGAGAGCTTTGGATCATCAAGCAACCTTTGTTTTTCTCGTTGCTGCATTTTGCTTCCGCAGTACGGGAAAAAATTGCCTCAATCACATCGCGAATTTGAGGCTGGCCCAATGCACTAAGGAATGGCGCTCCTTCACGATTCTTATACATCTCTACCGCCTGAAAATAGAGTTGTTCTTTATTGCCAAACGTTGCGTACATACTTGGTTTGTTGATGCCCATTGCTTGGGTGAGATCTTTTAGTGATGCGCCATCGTAACCTTGTGTCCAAAAGACATCCAAAGCTCTCTCAAGAGCGACTTCTCTATCAAAGCTTTTTGGGCGACCACAGGTTAAACGAACCATAACTTTATTCAACAACTTCTCAAATATGACACTCAAATGGTAATTCGCAGGCCGTGTGTTGTCCATATCGTAAATGTATTCATTTGGTGAATTTAACTTGATCAATGTCAAAACTTGGTATTATTATACCGATCGGTACAAAATAATGTAAGGATAGCGAGATGGTAGGTAAACACCTTAAAATGCCTCTTCTACTTATCTCAATTGCAGCACCTTTGGTGTTGTCGGGATGTCAGGATTCACATGCAGAAGTGACTCAGTCCGCACCACCACCTCCAACTGTTGAAGTCGCAGAGGTGCTAGTTGAAACCATCACTGAGCTTGATGAATATACGGGGCGTTTAGAATCGCCTCAGACGGTTTCTGTGATACCGCGAGTGTCGGGCTATGTTGAGCAAGTGCATTTTGAGGAAGGCACTATGGTTCAAGAGGGCGATGTCCTTTTCTCCATTGATGACCGAGCATTTGTGGCGGAAGTGGCGAGACTTGAGGCTGAACTAAGCAGTGCGAAGGCAAGCTACAACCAATCGATTAAAGATCATCAGCGTGTGCTCAAGCTGAGTAAAAACAACGCCATCTCGCAAGAAACGGTAGATGCTCGTCTCACCGCCAAGCTGCGTGGGGCCGCCAGCGTTGCTGCCATCAACGCTGCATTATCACAAGCTAAGCTTGATTTAGCTTTTACACAAGTAACTGCGCCAATTACTGGCAAAGTTTCAAGAGCATATATTACCAAAGGTAACTATGTATCAGCGGGTGATACTCAGTTAACTACATTAGTATCGACGGCTCATATGTACGCCTACTTTGATGTTGATGAAGTAACCTTCCTTAAATACCAGAAGTTAAACAGGCTTAAAGCGGGTAAAGGAAACGAAAAGCAGTTAGTTCAGCTAGGCCTTGCTAATGATGCGTCTTACCCGCGAGTGGGTCACATCGACTTTGTTGACAATGCTGTTAATCAAGCAACAGGTACGATTCGAGTTCGTGCTGTATTTGACAATAAGGACCAATCTATGTGGCCTGGAATGTTCGCTAAATTACGTATTACAGGTTCAGGCAGTTATGAAGGAGTGTTGATAGACAACCGAGCGGTGGGTACTGATCTCAACAACAAGTATGTGTTAGTTCTTGATGAGAACAATATCGTTCAATATCGCGCTGTTTCTCTTGGTGAAAAACTGAGTGGCTTGCGTATTGTGGCAGATGGTTTATTGCCGGGTGAAAAAGTGGTGGTGAATGGTCTGCAACGTGTGCGTGCCAACATGCCGGTTACACCAAGTGAAGTCACAATGGCAAATGAGCTGACTTTATTGATGTTGCGCGATCAACAAAATCTGGTTGACCAGCAGCGCCAATCTCTTACAACAGCGGCACTCAACGAGAAGGGATAACGGATGTTTTCTCAGTATTTTATTCGTAGGCCGATATTCGCATCGGTTTTATCGATACTCATTTTTATTGCGGGTGCCTTATCAGTTTGGCAACTGCCTATTACTGAGTACCCGGAAGTTGTTCCTCCGACGGTTGTCGTCACTACGACATATCCAGGCGCAAACCCTAAAGTCATTGCCGATACAGTTGCGTCACCTCTTGAAGAAGAAATTAACGGTGTTGAAGGTATGTTGTACATGTCTTCTCAAGCAACTTCTGATGGGATGATGACCCTAACGGTGACTTTTGAAATAGGTACCGATGCGGACAAAGCGCAATCGTTAGTGCAAAGTCGAGTTGACCGCGCACTGCCAAGGTTACCCGAAGAAGTACAGCGTTTAGGGGTTGTTACGGAGAAGTCTTCACCAGACTTGACCATGGTTGTTCACCTTTACTCCCCTGATGAACGTTATGATTTGCTGTACTTAGCAAACTATGCAGCACTTAACGTACGGGATGAAATTACCCGCATTGAGGGGATTGGCTCAGTGCGTGTGTTTGGTGGTGGCGAGTACAGTATGCGAATCTGGTTAGACCCGAACAAGGTTGCCGCGCTTGGTTTGAATCCTAGCGAGATTATTGCAGCGATTCGTGAGCAAAACCAGCAAGCTGCGGCAGGCAGTCTAGGCGCGCAGCCAAGTGGTAATTCGGACTTCCAATTGCTGATAAATGTGAAAGGTCGCCTCACGGATGTAGAAGAGTTTGAAAACATCATAATTAAAGTCGGTGACAATGGTCAGGTTAACCGTTTGAAAGATGTGGCTCGAATTGAACTTGGTGCGGAAACGTATTCATTGAGATCATTGCTGGACAACCAAGATGCGGTAGCGATTGGTGTTTTCCAAGCATCAGGGTCTAACGCGATTCAGATCTCTGAAGACGTGCGCAGCAAGATGGCAGAGCTTGAACAGAGCTTCCCACAAGGTGTGGCGTACGACATCGTTTATGACCCGACAGTCTTTGTTCGTGGCTCAATTGAAGCTGTTGTTCAAACGCTACTTGAGGCGATATTACTAGTCGTCTTAGTTGTCGTGTTGTTCCTACAGACGTGGCGCGCTTCAATTATACCGTTGGTGGCAGTCCCGGTTTCTTTGGTTGGTACGTTCGCTTTCATGCATCTGATGGGCTTTTCACTTAATGCTCTATCGCTGTTTGGTTTGGTATTGGCGATCGGTATTGTCGTCGATGATGCCATTGTGGTGGTAGAGAATGTGGAACGAAACATAGCGGAAGGTTTGGCACCTATACCTGCAACGGAAAAGGCGATGCGTGAGGTTACGGGGCCAATCGTCGCGACGACCTTAGTTCTTGCGGCAGTATTCATTCCGACAGCTTTTATGTCTGGATTAACCGGACAATTTTATAAGCAGTTTGCACTGACCATTACCATATCAACCTTCATATCCGCGATTAACTCTTTGACTTTGAGCCCGGCTTTATCTGCATTGATATTGAAAGGTCATGATCAGCCTAAAGACTGGCTTACTCGTGTCATGGATTCGTTGTTTGGACGTCTGATTTTTGCTCCGTTTAATAAGTTGTTTAATAAAGGCGCGAATGCTTACGGTTACGTGGTGAAGAAAACCATTCGTCTCGGTGCGTTGATTGGTGCTATCTATGTCGGATTACTTGGTCTCACGGCTTATCAGTTCGATAAAACGCCGACAGGTTATGTCCCAGGGCAAGATAAGCAGTACTTAGTCGCTTTTGCTCAATTACCTGATGCGGCTTCACTCGAGCGTACCGATACTGTGATTCGTGAAATGTCTGAGATTGCGCTTGCTCAACCTGGCGTTGAACACTCGGTCGCCTTCCCGGGTCTGAGCATCAATGGATTTACCAATAGTCCTAACAGTGGCATTGTTTTCACACCACTGTCTGCTTTTGAAGAGCGTCAAGATGCTAGCTTGAGTGCGGGTGCGATTGCGATGCAACTTAACCAAAAATTTGCTGCGATTCCCGATGCCTTTATTGCTATCTTCCCACCGCCACCTGTTCAAGGTCTGGGTACGATTGGTGGTTTTAGGCTGCAAATCCAAGACCGAGGGAATCACGGCTATGAGTCTTTGTATCAGGTTACTCAACAAATCATTATGAAGGCTTGGGCTGATCCTGCTTTAACAGGAGTGTTCTCAAGCTATCAGGTCAACGTACCACAATTAGAGCTGGATGTAGATCGCACTAAAGCGCTGAAACAAAACGTCTCTTTAGATGATGTATTTGCGACATTGCAGTCTTACATGGGGTCAACTTACGTCAACGACATCAACCAGTTTGGTCGAACTTATCAGGTGAATGTTCAAGCTGATGAAGCGTTTCGTCAAAACCCAGAGCAGATTCGTCAGCTGAAGGTAAGAAATTCCGATGGCGAAATGATTCCACTAGGATCATTTGTGAATGTTGATAACGTTGCGGGACCTGATCGAGTCATGCATTACAATGCCTATAAGACCGCAGAAATCAACGGAAGTCCAATGCCGGGTGTTAGCTCTGGTGAAGCTCAGGCAGCGATTGAAAAGATTCTTGCAGAGACTTTACCAATCGGTATGACGTACGAATGGACGGAGTTAACTTATCAGCAAAAGCTCGCAGGTGATACTGCAACTTTAATTTATCCATTGGTAATTTTACTGGTGTTCTTGGTGTTGGCAGCACAGTACGAGAGCGTGCGTTTACCTATGGCAATTATCTTGATTATCCCTATGACGCTATTGTCGGCGATCAGCGGTGTGATCTTGTGGGGAAGTGACAACAATATCTTCACCCAAATAGGTTTGATTGTATTAGTTGGTCTGGCTACTAAGAACGCGATTTTAATTGTTGAATTTGCCAAGGAGTTGCAGGACAGAGGCCGTACAGTAATGGAAGCAATCTTAGAGGCATCTCGCCTACGTTTGCGTCCAATTCTGATGACATCGATTGCTTTTATTATGGGCGTTGTTCCAATGGTGTTCTCAACTGGAGCAGGTGCGGAAATGAGACAAGCTATGGGTATCGCAGTATTTTCCGGCATGATTGGTGTAACTGTGTTTGGATTACTGTTAACTCCGCTGTTCTATTACGTCCTAGCAAAACGTGCTCAACAAAAGAAAGAAGCAAGTGAGAAAAATATGCTACTTGCAGTTGAAAATGAATCCACTGTCTGATCCCTCTAATTAGGATTAGTAGGGCAACTCCGGAAATTGGGGTTGCCCTTTTTTTATGTGGCTAGCCTTTATTCCATTGATGACAATAGTCGATAAAAGAGCGTAATAGTGGGCTTTGGTATTTTTCTTTGTGTACCAGTAGCCAGTAGCGACGCTTCATATCCAGTGACAGTTTAAGCTCGATGACTCTGCCGTCGGTTAATGCCTGTTGAGCGGCGAGCCTAGACAAACAGCCGAGTCCAAGGCCTGCCGAAACGCTGTTAATCAGAGCTTCGGTTGTATTGAGCTGAAACGCTTCGTGCCACTGCTCAATGCGCGGTGCAATTGCGCGTAAGAAGAACTCTCTTGAACCCGAACCCGGCTCACGCAGTATCCATTCGCTTGCTTCCAAATCTCCCAGACGAAAATCTGTTTTATGTGCCAATGGTGAATTAGGCGAGCAAATGACACACATTTCGTCTTCACTAAATTGCGTGGAGATCAACTGTGGGTGAAGTGTTTTACCTTCTATTAGCGCCAGATCTAGCTCGTAGTCGACCAGTTTCTGACAGATCAACGCAGAGTTAGAAATAAACAAGCTTTGCGATTTATGGCTGGTTTGGTGGCGGAAATCGCTCAATAGGTAGGGGGCAACTTGATTGCCGATGGTGTCGCTGGCACCAATACGTAATTTACCGGAAAGGTTGTGCTCATCGGCAAACAATTGCTCGATGTCTTGCGCTCGCTCAATGAGTTCATCCGCTAAAGGCAGTAATTTTTGCCCCTCTTGATTGAGGATAAGACGATTGTTGACCCGATCAAATAGTGAGTGGCCGATCTGCTTCTCCAGCTCAGATAACGCCATGCTCAGTGCCGCTTTGGATAGAAACAGCGATTGCGAGGCTGCAGTTAAGGTAGTGTGCTGAGTAATTGCGATGAACACTCTCAGTTGTTTAAGCGAAATATTGCTTGCCATTGATTGTTTATAATTTCTGAACGTGTGTTCTAAATAATTAGATATTATCGAACGAATGGCAAGCGTAAACTGACCCTGTTCCAACAGAGTGTGAGGCAAAAATGATTACAGCAACGAAAGCAAAAGTGATGGGCGCGCCAACACCGATGGCAGGTTTAGCGCTTGGCATTGCCAGTTTGGGTTGGTGTTGGGAAAATGCCGCAACGTTTAATGGCTATGCTCAATGGGCGGGGGCTGCCATAGCGAGTGTGTTACTGCTTGTGCTGAGCGCCAAGTTTGTTTTTCATCGTCAGTTGCTGCGTGATGATCTTGCGCACCCAGTGGTGGGGAGTGTGGTGCCAACGTTTGCGATGAGCACTATGGTGGTGTCCAATTCGCTGGGGCACTTTTTTCCGCTGGCAGGGGACATGCTTTGGCTGTTTGCGGTTGGGCTACACTTAGTGTTCTTGACTTGCTTTATTTACCATCGAGCTCAACAGTTTGAGTTACACCATATGCTGCCCAGTTGGTTTGTTCCACCGGTAGGCATTATTGTTGCGGATGTCTCTTTTTCTGGCAATCCCGCTCTGCTCTTCGTTGCCCATGCTGCGCTGGTCTTTGGTATGTTAGCTTATGCGCTGATGCTGCCTATGATGATTTATCGCTTCATGTTCAGTCACGAGATCCCAGACGCAGCCAAACCCACCATGGCGATCCTAGCCGCGCCAGCAAGTCTCTCTCTGGCAGGTTACTTAACGGTGAGTGAACAACCTTCGCCGTTGATTATTGGTTTGTTGTTTGGCATTGCCGTACTGATGACTACGATTATTTACCTTGCGTTCTTTAAGCTGCTTAGATTGCCATTTAGCCCAGGTTATGCCGCATTTACTTTTCCCATGGTCATTGGTGCGACTGCGCTGTATAAGTTGGCCGCGTGGATGCAAAGCGTCGATATGGCTGATAAATACATAGCACAAGTGCGTTTTTTAGCCGCTCTAGAACTGCTGGTTGCCAGTCTGGTAGTTGGCTATGTGGCCGTGAGATACTTCAACCACTACAAGCCAGTGACGCCAGCGTTATCAGCAGTCTAACGCAGACCTTGCTCTCTTAATCTTTTATATAAGGTGTTGCGACTAATATTTAACTCTTTCGCGGTTGCAGAGACATTGCGCCCGTTTTGCTCATAAACACTTAACCAATCGTTTTGTTCTAATTCCTCTGGTTGAACAGCGACAAGCTGGCTGACATTTCTGTATTGCAAAGCCACGGGTTGAGGATGATGCAGTTCGAGATCGTGGAGAAAATCATCGGGAAGATGTTCAATCGCGATGGTCTCGTCACCTGCCATGGCAATCGCGATTTGAATTACGCTAACCATCTGGCGTATGTTTCCCGGCCAAGGGTGGGATTTGAACATAGATAATACGTCGAGGCTTATTTTCGGCGTTTGTTCATCAAGAGCGTGTTTAGCGAGTAAGAATTTTACTAACGCTTCTTTATCTGTCCGTTCACGTAGTGCGGGTAGTGACAGGTTTAGTCCGGTGACACGGTAGTATAAATCTTGGCGGAAAGTCCCTTGCTCGACATCTTGTTTCAAGTTGCGGTTGGTGGCTGACACGAGTTTAAAATCAACGGGGTAAGAAGTCGTTGAACCCAGCGGCGTTACTTTGCGCTCTTGCAATACTCTTAGCAGGCGCGCTTGAACATTCATTGGCATATCGCCCAGTTCATCCAAAAACAGTGTGCCTTTGTCTGCTTTACGGATCAAACCAATATAACCTTTGTTGTTCGCACCAGTGAACGCACCTTTCTCATAGCCAAACAGCTCTGATTCGACCAGTTCTGCCGGAATGGCGGCGCAGTTTACAGCAATCATAGGGGCATGTTTTCGTTCACTCGATAGATGCAATGCATTGACGAACACCTCTTTGCCCACCCCCGTTTCACCATGAATAAGGATTGGAATATCGGTATTGAGGATTCGACTTGCTTGCGTTATCGCCTTTGCCAATCTCGGATCACCCATATTTAATCGTTCGAGATCCAACGGGGCTTTAGCGTCTTTCACATCCTGTTTCATTGGGGATTTACGATAATCGAGTTGCCGTCCTTTAGCCACCTTTGGCGGTGTGATGATAGCGTAGAAATTAAAACGTGAATGTGTCGAGAGGGCGGTTGGGTTAAATGGTGGATGTGACAATAACTGTTCCAGTTTGATATCAAAAATTTGTTCCAATCGCTGCAGGGCGAGATCCTGACCAAGTACCACTTCAGCGCGACGGTTGGCGGAAACAATGACACCTTGTTCATTAAATACCAACAGTGATGACCACTGACTATCAATGTTCTCTGCTGCGGTGTTAAACCACAGTAAATAGTGATCGGATTGAAATTTAGATGCGATGAGCTGATTCTCAATTGCTTGTGACATCAGTTTGACCATACCTAGTGTGTGTGATGTCGGCATATAGGCGTCACTTGAAATCGACAGCACTCCGGCCATTTTTCTATCGGCATCAAACAGGGGTGCAGCCGATCCTGTCATAAAGCGATTTGAGGTGAGAAAGTGTTCATCGTGAAACACCTGAACAATTGACCCAGTTTCGAGCGCTGTGCCTATTGCATTAGTGCCAATCAAGCCCTCTTGCCAGTGAACACCATTTTGAAACACTTGTGGTTGTCTTTGTGAAAAAAAGCGTTGTTCACCCCAACTGTTCAACACTTGTCCATTACTGTTTGCCAATGTGATCAAACAGTTGCTGTTGGCAAGTAAGCTGTCATAGAAGGGCAAAACTTTTTGTTGAGTGGTGGTGAGCAAGCCTTGATGTTCTTCGAGCGTATGAGAAAAAGCCTGGCCCGTTTCCATTTCTATTATTGGATTACTGTTGTGAACTAGCCCTGCCTCTCGACAGCGCTGCCAAGAGTTCTCAATCATTGATAGGTGTTTTTTGTCCATAGTGGTGGCCAATAGCAGCGATACAAAATCATTTTTAAGTAATTATTCTAATTGTTCGCATGTGAACACTAATGATCACAAACGCTCATTTAACATATCACTCATCTGAACACGTTGAACATGTTTTGAACACATTTTATTAACAAATGTTACGGCGGTCTCATATGCGAAATTGCTAATAAAACAAGTCAATTACTAAGTGTTTTAACCAGACTTCCTTGAGTTGAAAGGCTTGGGGGAGCATGTTGTAAAATATTTGTTGCGAAATTTATAACTTGGCACGACTCTCGCTCTATCGAGCAATATCGAAAAAAAATTATTGTTCGAATGGTAAGGAGTTCTTAGTGTCACTAACACTTGAGCAGGTAAGCAAAATTGTTGACGGCGAGATGCATATCTCTGACGTTAACCTCACCTTTGAGCCAGGTTCGTTTAACGTGTTGTTGGGTCGTACGTTGGCGGGCAAGACCTCGTTAATGAGGCTCATCGCAGGGCTGGATCGCCCGACTTCCGGAAAAATAATCGTCAATGGCGTTGATGTCACGGGTGTTTCGGTACGCGATCGCAACATCTCTATGGTCTATCAACAGTTTATCAATTATCCCAATTTGAGCGTGTTTGAGAATGTCGCTTCACCACTGCGTTTGGCTGGAATGGCAGAGAAAGAGATTCAAGAGCGTGTCCATGCGACAGCAGAAATGTTGCGTATTACTGAACATCTCAACAAGCACCCGTTAGAGTTATCTGGTGGTCAGCAGCAGCGTACTGCAATGGCGCGCGCTCTGGTCAAAGATGCAGAAATCATCCTGTTTGATGAACCTCTAGTCAACCTTGACTATAAGTTGCGCGAAGAGCTGCGCCAAGAGATGCGCGAGTTATTTAAGAGCCGCCATACCATTGCGATTTATGCGACGACGGAGCCGAACGAAGCCTTAGCGTTAGGCGGCACGACCACCATCTTGCATGAAGGTAAAGTTATTCAGCATGGGCCGACGGCATCGGTCTATCACAAACCAGACAATGTGGATTCTGCGACCTTATTTAGTGAGCCGCCGATCAACTTGATCTCGGGAGCGGTGACCAGCAACGAAGTCACCTTTGATAACAGCGCGCATTTTCCGCTTAATCAGTCGCTAAGCAAATTAGCCAAAGGGGAATATCAATTTGGTATTCGTCCAAGCCATCTTAGCTTACTGCCTAAAAACGACGATGATGTTGAATTAACGGTTCAAGTTGAGGTTGCGGAAATCAGTGGTTCTGAAACCTTCCTCCATGTTCGTAATGCCCATCTGGATATGGTGTTGCATCTGCCTGGCGTACACAGCTACGACGTGGATGAGACGATCAAAATCTACATTCCAATCCACAAATTTTATGTCTTTGGTATGGATCACAACCTTATCCATGCCCCGATTCGTGATGTCAGGGGATAATTGTCATGGTTCAAATTACACTCAATTCGCTTGCGCACACTTACGATAAAAAGCCGACCGCTTCATCTCCATACGCGATCAAAGAGATGAATCACGTTTGGAAACAAGGTGGAGCTTATGCGCTTCTCGGGCCATCAGGCTGTGGCAAGTCGACCTTGCTCAATATTATTTCTGGCCTGATGAGTCCATCTCAAGGCGACGTGATGTTTGATGATGTACGCGTTAATGAATTGCGCCCACAAGATCGCAATATCGCTCAGGTTTTTCAGTTTCCAGTGATTTACGACACCATGACGGTGTATGACAACTTGGCATTCCCACTGCGGAACATGAAGGTACACAAAGCCAAGATTCACTCCAAAGTGACTGAGATTGCAGAGATTCTCGAACTGACCAATGTATTGTCGAAAAAAGCGCAGCACCTGACCGCAGACGAAAAGCAGAAAGTGTCTATGGGACGCGGGCTCGTTCGTGATGATGTGTCGGCAATTCTCTTTGATGAACCTCTCACTGTAATCGACCCACAACTTAAGTGGAAGCTGCGCCGTAAACTCAAGCAAATCCACCAGCAGTTCAATATCACTATGGTTTACGTCACGCACGATCAGCTTGAAGCATCGACTTTCGCCGATGAAATTGCGGTGATGTACAACGGTCAGATTGTGCAATTCGGTACACCACGCGAGCTGTTTGAGCGACCGAATCACACTTTCGTCGGCTACTTTATTGGCAGCCCCGGAATGAATTTGATGGAGGTCACTCCCACGGAAAACGGGGTGATGTTTGATGGCGTGGAAGTGCCGCTGTCAGAGTCGTACCGCCATGCAATTGCCAAGGCGAATAGTCGCAACATCAAGATCGGTATTCGTCCTGAGTTTGTTCATGTATGGGAAAAGGGTAATGAGTCGGCATTGCGCTGTGAAGTACAGCACGTTGAGGATTTGGGCACCTACAAAATTGTTACTCTGCAACTAGGTAATAAACAAATCAAAGCTCGTCTCCAAGAAGACCAGCGTGTTCCAGAAAAAGAGGCTTACATCAGCTTCCCGGAGCAATGGACCATGCTGTATGTCGATGAGTTCTTAGTCAAGGTAGGGGAAGAGTAATGGATAAGGTTGCAAATAATAAAGCGTGGTTCCTCGTGCTACCTGTCTTTGTGCTGGTGGCGTTCAGTGCCATCGTGCCGCTGATGACGGTGGTCAACTATTCACTGCAAGATATCTTTGATGCCAACACCGCTTATTTTGTTGGCACCGAGTGGTATCGCGAAATCTTAAATGATGATCGCTTGCATGGCGCACTACTACGTCAGTTCGGTTTTACATTCACCATTTTGCTGATCGAAGTACCACTTGGGATCATCGTTGCTCTGACAATGCCAACTAAGGGTAAATGGTCGGCGTTCTGTTTGATTGTCTTGGCGATTCCTCTGCTGATTCCACTCAACGTTGTGGGGACAATCTGGCAGATCTTTGGGCGTGCGGACATTGGCCTATTTGGCTGGGCGTTGAACGGCATGGGCATTGACTATAACTACGCAGGCAACCCAGTCGATGCTTGGTTAACCGTGATCCTAATGGATGTTTGGCACTGGACCTCATTGATTGCCTTGTTGTGTTACTCGGGCCTGCGCGCCATTCCAGATGCGTACTATCAAGCTGCGAACATCGACCGTGCATCAACTTGGTCAATCATTCGCTACATTCAGTTACCCAAGCTAAAAAGCGTATTGCTGATCGGGATTCTGATCCGCTTTATGGATAGCTTCATGATCTACACCGAACCGTTCGTATTAACGGGGGGCGGCCCGGGTAACTCAACCACTTTCCTCAGTCAGACACTAACCAAAATGGCAATCGGTCAGTTTGATATCGGGCCAGCAGCGGCTTTCTCTATCATCTACTTCCTAATCATCCTATTGGTGAGCTGGGTGTTCTATACCGCGATGACGCACGGTGAAAACAAGTAAGGAAACTACAATGGCGATGACCAAATCTAAATACACCCGCTATACGCAAATTGTCGGGTTAGCCTTCTACATCATCTGCTTGATGCTGCCGATTTACTGGTTGCTCAACATGTCTTTTAAAGAGAACCAAGAGATCTTGGGTGGGCTGAGCTTCTTTCCAGACAATTGGACATTTAAGAACTATGCGACCATTTTCTCTGATTCGAGCTGGTACATGGGCTATGTCAACTCGATCATTTACGTGGTGATGAACATGGTGATCACCTTAACGGTGGCGCTGCCTGCAGCTTATGCTTTTTCACGTTTTAAGTTCATTGGCGACAATCACCTATTCTTTTGGCTACTCACCAATAAGATGGCGCCACCAGCGGTATTTCTGTTGCCGTTCTTCCAGCTCTATTCATCGGTCGGTCTGTTTGACACGCATATCGCCGTGGCGTTGGCACACTGTCTGTTTAATGTGCCACTCGCGGTATGGATCTTAGAAGGCTTCATGTCGAGTGTGCCGCGTGAAATTGATGAAACCGCCTACATCGATGGTTACAGCTTTCCTAAATTCTTCGTCAAAATCTTTTTGCCGATGATCCGTTCGGGGATTGGGGTCTCGGCTTTTTTCTGTTTCATGTTCAGTTGGGTCGAGCTCCTGCTAGCGCGAACGCTGACATCGATTGATGCCAAGCCTATCTCTGCCGTTATGACTCGTACGGTCAGTGCATCGGGTATCGATTGGGGCGTATTGGCGGCTGCCGGCGTTCTAACCATTTTGCCAGGTATTTTAGTTATCTGGTTTGTGAGAAACCATGTTGCGAAAGGTTTCGCACTCGGTCGAGTTTAAGGAGAACAAACATGGCTTGGATGGCATGGACAACACCTTCAGCGCTTTTCTTTGTTGGGATAGCGATGATCTTACTCACTATGACAATTCTAGAAATTCGTTCGCCATGTATTGCGCGCAAAGGGTTTCTACCGATTACCACCACACGCGGTGATCGTCTATTTATCGGTTTATTGAGTTCCGCCTTTATCCACTTGGGATTTGTTGGCTTATCGGAGCTCTCTATTTGGGTGCCATTTACCATCAGCGTAATTTGGCTAGGCACAGTTTTGAAGTGGGGATAAAGACAACGACATGAACATGTGCTCACACTCAAGTTGTAGGCTGTCGTCAGCGAGAGTGGGCGTACTCAATAACGTAACAAACGAGAATACTCATAACTGGAGTTAGACAATAATGAAAAAGGATATCAAGAAATCTTACCTTGCACGTAGCTTAGCGCTCTCTTTCGCACTTGCTGCACTTTCACCTGCCGCACTTGCGGACATGGCAGCGGCGAAGAAATGGATGGATCAAGAGTTCACTCCAACGACTTTGTCGAAAGAAGAGCAGACACAAGAGATGCAGTGGTTCATCGATGCAGCGAAACCGTTCCAAGGTATGGAAATCAATGTTGCCTCTGAAACCATTACCACTCACGAGTACGAAGCGAAAGTACTGGCGAAAGCTTTCTATGAAATTACCGGTATTAAAGTCAATCACGACCTGATTCAAGAAGGTGATGTGGTCGAGAAGCTGCAAACTCAGATGCAAACTGGACGCAATATCTACGATGGCTACATCAACGATTCTGATTTGATAGGTACTCACGTTCGTTACGGTAAAGTGGTGCCTATTTCTGATTTCATCGCAGGTGAAGGAAAAAGCGTCACAAACCCATATCTTGATCTACCGGACTTCATTGGTCTCGATTTCACTACGGGGCCTGATGGCAAAATCTATCAGCTTCCAGATCAGCAGTTCGCAAACTTGTACTGGTTCCGCGCTGACTGGTTTGAACGTGACGATCTGAAAGCGAAATTCAAACAAGAGTACGGCTACGAGCTAGGTGTGCCACTGAACTGGTCAGCGTATGAAGATATCGCCGAGTTCTTTACCAATAAAGTCAAAACCATTGATGGTGAGCCAGTATACGGCCACATGGATTACGGTAAGAAAGATCCATCACTCGGTTGGCGTTTTACCGACTCTTGGTTCTCGATGGCGGGCGCTGGGGATAAAGGGATTCCAAATGGTCTGCCTGTCGATGAGTGGGGGATTCGTATTGAAGGTTGTAAGCCCGTTGGATCTGATGTCGCACGTGGTGGCGCGACCAATGGCCCAGCAGCGGTCTACGCGACGACGAAATACGTCGACTGGTTGAAACAGTACGCGCCACCTGAAGCTCAAGGGATGACGTTCGGTGAAGCCGGTCCGGTTCCAGCGCAAGGGTCTATCGCACAACAAATTTTCTGGTATACCGCATTTACCGCTGATATGACCAAACCTGGGCTTCCTGTGGTTAACGAAGATGGCACACCAAAATGGCGTATGGCGCCTTCGCCACGTGGCCCTTACTGGGAAGATGGCATGAAGCTAGGTTATCAAGATGCCGGCTCTTGGACATTCCTCAACAGTACGCCAGTTGATCGCCGTCAGGCTGCCTGGCTATACGCCCAGTTTGTGGTATCTAAATCGGTAAGTTTGAAGAAAACCTTGGTGGGTTTAACGCCTATTCGTGAGTCGGATATCAATTCGCAAGCGATGACCGATGTGGCACCGAAATTAGGTGGTTTGGTTGAGTTCTACCGCAGTGATGCGCGTAAACAGTGGACGCCAACGGGCACCAACGTACCAGACTATCCAAAACTGGCTCAGCTTTGGTGGCAATATGTTTCGGAAGCGGCCAGTGGCGAGAAAACACCACAAGAGGCGCTTGATGGGTTAGCACAAGCGCAAGATCGTGTCATGCAACGTCTTGAGCGCAGTGGTGCTCAGGGCGAATGTGGGCCGAAACTGAATCCGAAGAAAGCCCCTCAATACTGGTTATCGCAACCGGGCGCACCGAAAGCGAAACTCGCCAACGAGAAGCCGCAAGGTAAGACGATCGCGTATAAAGATCTCATCGCTCAGTAAGGTTAACGACTTTATTGGATGATTTCTCCCTCTGCCCGTTCTTGTCCATTTTGGACTTGAGCGGGCATTTTTGTTTTATCTTGCTGTTTCAAGAGCAACGGCCAGAAGCAGTAGTGAATATTGCTCTTGGTGTGTTAAGACTTGCTGCTAAAGCGATCATCATTTTCTTCGTCTGACACCATGCGAACTTCACGTTGTGGGAAGGGGATTTCAATGCCGTTATTCTGCAGTGTTTCAAGGATGATGAGTAACAGATCGCCGCCAACACGATTGCGTCCATCGTCAATACCTTCCATCCAAAACTCGACAAACATATTGATTCCTGAATCGCCGAAACTGTCGATTTCACAGTCAGGTCGTTCTTCAAAAGGGATATTGTCGCCACTTAATACTTGTGGGTGGGTCGCGACGGCCTCTTTAACGAGCTCCACCATGCTGCGTACATCGGTTTTATAGGCAACGGAAAAATCGACGCGGTAACGCTGCTTAGTATTTTTGTGTGTCCAGTTGGTAAACGAGCTAGAGATAAACTTTTCATTAGGTACGACGATATCTTTACCATCAAAGGTTTCGAGGGTGGTTGAGCGCATATTGAGTTCGGTGACAATGCCGGTACGTCCATCTTCCATTTCTATGTAATCGCCGACAGAAATAGATCGGTCAAAAATAATGATAATGCCGGAAATGAAATTTGAGGCAATGGCTTGCAAACCAAAGCCTAACCCGACGCCGACTGCGCCGCCGAATACCGCTAGGGCGGTCAGATTGATGCCCATTAATTGTAGGATCAGCAGAATAACCGTAAAAAATAGCGAAACTTCAAACACTTTCGCGACA
Source organism: Vibrio galatheae (assembly GCF_000967545.1). Classification (GTDB taxonomy): domain Bacteria; phylum Pseudomonadota; class Gammaproteobacteria; order Enterobacterales; family Vibrionaceae; genus Vibrio; species Vibrio galatheae. The sequence continues at coordinate 103,793 of NZ_JXXV01000005.1, forward strand.
ATTTCTCGGGTACGGAAATCGAGCGATTGTTGTTTGCGGATAATGGTTTGGCCAGTGGTATTCGAAACACGTCCGAGCCAGAAAAGCAACGAACCGAAGATCAAGGTTCTGACCAAACCATAGGCAGACAAATGAATATTGCCTAATTCGATCGACATCGATTCGAGGATGACGATGATGTCATCGAGTATGCCAATCGCGTAAAAGACTAAAATTGGAATCCCAATCCAGCGAAATGCGCTTGCTACTAGTGGTGTTTTAATCACCAGCGTAATAAACGAGTTAAACAACAGCAACAGGGCAATCGCAAACGCCATTTGGATAACCCAGCCTTGTTGAATATACAGATGACTAAATTCTAAAGAGATTCTCAACAACAGAATGGCTAAGATGGGAAACAGCAGTTTTCCACACCGATAGAGCAACATGCGAATGGGAAAATCACTTTCTGATGAGGGCTCAGTATGGAGAATCGGTACATATTTATAGATGCGATTGGCGAGAAAATAGGCCAGCAAATAGATCAGCGTAATCATCCCCATTTGGCTGTATGTCTCGATGCTAGACATCGAATCAATAAACGATTGCAAATAGTCAGCGATCAAATCCATTGTCTATCTCTTACTTGCGAGCTGGGATAGCTGGCCTTATCTTGATTTTAAGTCTCTCTGAGCTGTCCCAAACTCAGGCAAAATCGGTGCTTAACGTATTGATAAGTGTTGTCGCAATTCAGTTATTCGTCCAGAAGCGGAGAGACACTGTGTATCAGGTAACCTTTTACTCTGTTAGTGACTAAGATTGCTGCTGGAAAAAATATCGCTGTGGTAAGCTAATAATCAGTATAAATCGGCGTTCGGTGCACTCACTTTGTTTACTGTTTACCATTCGAATCAAGTAGATGTCTTAAAGTCTCTGTTGGTTGAACTCATTCGACTTAATCCGCTGGCAAACCCGTTTGAAAAAGAACAGATCTTAGTTCAAAGCCCGGGGATGTCGCAGTGGTTGAAAATGGAATTAGCCAAAGAGTTTGGTGTGGCAGCCAATATTGATTTTCCTTTACCGGCGACGTTTATCTGGAACATGTTCACCGAAGTGCTCGATGACGTGCCGCAGCGTAGTGCGTTCAACAAAGAGTCGATGACTTGGAAGCTGATGCATGTCTTGCCGAATCTGCTGGAACAGCCAGAGTTCGCACCACTTAAACGCTATTTGGCCAACGATGAAGACAATCCGAAGCTGTACCAACTTTCAGAGAAAATTGCCGATATTTTTGATGGCTACTTAGTTTACCGTCCAGAGTGGATCGCGAGCTGGGAAGCCGGGCAAGCCGTATTGGAGCTGCAAGATGAACACCCGTGGCAGCCAATCTTATGGCAAGCCTTGTATGATCACACCCTCGCACTCGGCCAGTCTCCATTTCATCGTGCTAACTTGTACGAGCACTTTATCGACACGTTAGACAACTTTCGTGGCAGTTTTACCCATTTACCACAACGTTTGTTTGTCTTTGGTATTACCTCTCTGCCACCGCGTTACATGGATGCGCTTAAAGCGATTGGTGAACATATCGATGTGCACCTTATGTTTACCAACCCTTGCCGTTACTATTGGGGTGAGGTTCGTGACCGAAAATTCTTAGCCCGTTTGGCAGCCAAGCAGCGCAAGCACTTAGTGTGGAATCAAGACCACTCAGAGCAGCACGGGGAGAGTGAGCAACTGAAAGGCTCACTCGAAGACAACTTGATTGACGAGTTACATACCGATGCGGTTGGCAATAGCCTACTTGCTTCAATGGGGAAATTAGGGCGCGATAATATGTACTTATTGTCGCAACTGGAATCTCATGAAATTGAAGCCTTTGTTGAGGTCGAGCGTGACTCTTTGCTCCATCAATTACAGGCCGATATTCTCAACCTCGAAGAACATCAGGATGACAATAAGCTTGAAAGCAGTGAGCATAAACAAGCGGTGTCATTAGAAGATAAGTCGCTGACCTTGCACGCTTGTCATAGTCCGATGCGCGAAGTAGAAGTGCTGCACGATCAACTGTTAGCTATGTTTGATGCGGACCCAAGCCTAAAGCCGCGTGACATTATTGTTATGGTGGCCGACATCAACGCCTACAGCCCTGCTATTCAAGCGGTGTTTGGTAACGCGCCAGGCGAGCGGTTTATTCCTTACTCAATTTCTGACCGCACCGCCGATCAGGAGAGCCCTATTCTCAATGCGTTTATGCAGTTGGTGAATTTGCCAAATACGCGCTGCTTGGCGTCAGAACTACTCGAATTGCTCGAAACACCGGCGATATTGGCGCGATTTGGTTTGGATGAGAATGAGTTTATCCTCGCCAAACAGTGGGTTGAGCAGTCGGGTATTCGCTGGGGCTTAAACTCGACGACAGGCCAAGAGTTTGATCTGCCAGAAACAAGCCAGAATACTTGGCAATTTGGCATCGATCGTATGCTGCTCGGTTATGCAATGGAGCAATCGGTTGGGCTATTTGAATCCAATTCTGGCCCACTTGCGCCATACAATGAAGTGCAAGGCATGGGGGCAGAACTTGCTGGTAAGCTAGCCCATTACATTGAAACTATTAGCGATTACAGAGTTAAACTCCTAAAAAACCAGTCTATTGATAGCTGGCGTGAAGTGTTGACTTTGTTACTCGATGATTTCTTTAGTGTCGAGTTGGAAGGAGAGGCGGCGCTAAAATCGATCCGCGATACGTTAGCCAATTTAAAACAGCAGCTAACCGATGCAGCGTTTGAGCAACAATTAGCTCCGGCAATTATTATTCAATACCTGCAAAACAAATTGTCGGCGACACGTATCAGCCAACGTTTCCTTGCTGGACAAGTTAACTTCTGTACCTTGATGCCGATGCGTTCGATTCCATTCCGAGCGGTTTGTCTGTTAGGCATGAATGATGGTGTTTATCCGCGCTCAATGCCGCCGGAAGGTTTTGATCTGATGAACGGTCGCACTAAAGCGGGGGATCGTTCTCGTCGAGACGATGACAGATATCTGTTTTTAGAAGCCATGTTATCCGCGCAACAAAGCTTGTATATCAGTTATGTTGGTCGCTCCATTCAAGATAATACCGAACGTGTCCCATCGGTATTGGTGGCGGAGCTGATGGAATATTGTCAGCAGAATTATTGCCTAGAGGGGGATCAGTCTTTAGCCAGTGACGATTCTGGCGATAAGCTGCTGAGCGAACTGATCACTTATCACTCAATGGTGCCATTTAGTGCTAGCGCATTTTCGGGGCAGCAGCCAAGCTACGCTAAAGAGTGGCTTCCAGCCGCCAACAGACTCGGGCAAAGCAGCGGTGAATTTAATCGTGAATTAGCAGATTACTTGCTTGATGCGAGTTATCCATTGGAATTGGATCTAGTCGAGTTGCAACGTTTTTGGCGCTTACCGGTACAGTACTTCTTTAATCGCCGCTTAAAAGTGATGTTTGAACCGCCGTTACCAGTGATGGAAGACGATGAACCATTTGTGCTCAATGGATTAGAGAGCTACCAGATGCGTGATGGCTTGCTTGAAGTGTTACTCAAGCAGCAACTCAATGATGCTCAAGCAGGAAAGGCGGTCATTGAGGACTTTGTTAAACAGCAGCGCGCGGAAGGAAAACTGCCAGTTGGGGCGTTTGGCGATATTGAGTTTGAAACCAATCGTGTACAAACGCAGGAGCTGGAGGAGAAACTGGCGTTCTTGTGCGGTGCTGAGTGTGATGATTTAGAAATCAAACTGAACTTTGATGTGCTCGGCTCAGACAAAAAAATCAACCTCATTGGTTGGCTGACCCAATATTATCAATCGGGATTGATTCGATTCCGTAGTGGCAAGATACGTAGCCAAGATTATCTATCGGCTTGGATTGATCATTTGGCGATGTCGGCGATGGGCGTAAGTAAACGCACTCATCTGATTGGCTATGATCGCAAAGAGGGCGTGGTGCATCTGATTTACCCGGAAATCACCGACGCTCAGCACGCGCATGGTTTGCTATCTGAGTTGGTTCGTTTGTTCTATCAAGGCATGACACAGCCATTGTGTTATTTCCCCAAAACGGCCTTAGCGAGTGTGGAGGCGGGCTTTAATCGCGGGAATTGGGTCGATGATGAAGAGAAATCACTCAAGAAAATGGCCGAAACATTCAACGACAGCTTTATGGCGACGGGGGAAGGAAAAGATCCTTATATCGCGCGAATTTGGCCAACGTGGAATGATGACTTAGCTTGTGAGGTGCGAACGTTAACCGCACTTGTGCTGCAAACTCCACGCTTGCAGGCGCAAATAAGTGAAGATGTTTCTTGAAGATAAAGTGGAGAAAGTAGGTGGCCGCCAGTAAATCATTATAGTGTAGGGCGTTCGCTGTACGGCCACAGGTCAGAGGGACCATTATTCGGTGGGTTTGTTGCAGGCTAGCGATTATCCGTTAGCCGCTCAACACATGGCGCGTATATTAGCGGTTAGTTAACTAAGCTACCGTGAGAAAGATCTCATAAAATTCTAAGTTTTTAGGGATTTATACTAATTGCAATCGTTTTTAAGTCTGGATCACATTTAGAATTCGGTTTTGCATAAAAAGGGCAAATATTTTATGGCAGTAACGTCAATGGTCACTTCGCTTGATACGATGACTTTTCCTTTGCATGGTGCGCGATTGATAGAAGCATCGGCAGGTACAGGGAAAACCTTCACCATTGCTGGTTTGTATCTTAGGTTGCTGCTAGGACATGGTAGCTCCGAGACCAAGCATCAGAAGCCATTAACGGTCGATCAAATCTTAGTTGTGACCTTTACCGAAGCCGCAACGGCTGAGCTACGTGACCGAATTCGTGCCCGAATCCATGCTGCGCGTCTTGCGTTTGCCCGAGGTAACAGCAGCGATCCTGTGATTGCTCCGCTACTTGAGCAAGTTGACGATCACAAACAAGCGGCGGAGATACTTCTGCAAGCAGAAAGACAGATGGATGAGGCGGCTGTTTATACCATCCACGGCTTTTGCCAACGTATGCTAACCCAAAATGCGTTTGAATCTGGTAGCCGGTTCAATAATGAATTTGTCACTGACGAAAGCCACCTTAAAGCACAAATCGTCGCAGACTACTGGCGACGTAACTTCTATCCATTGCCGATCAACTTAGCAGGTGAAGTGCGCCGAATCTGGAATGCGCCGTCGGACTTGCTTAAATATATCGCCAATTATCTTACTGGAGCGCCAGTGAGCCTTTCGGTTGAGGCGATGAGCGGGAGTCTTGCGGATCTGCATCAGGACAATCTAAAGCGTATTGATCAACTCAAACAGCTGTGGCGCGAACATCAACAAGACTTGTTTGCCGTTATCAATGACTCCGATGTGAATAAACGCAGTTACAGCAAAAAATCGCTGCCTACTTGGCTTGCTGCCGTCAATGCATGGTCTGAAGTAGAGACAACAGGTTATGACTTTCCCGACCAACTGGAAAAGTTTGCTCAGAGCACGCTAATTGAAAAAACGCCTAAGGGCAGCGCGCCGCAACATCTTGTTTTCGAAGCGATTGACACCTTCTTCGCGACACCAATTAGCCTTAAAGCGCCGATTCTCGCCCATGCTATTCAACATTGTCGCGCGATGTTAGCCAACGCCAAGCAACAAAAGCAGTGGCTCTCTTTTGATGACTTACTGACCAATCTTTCTGCGGCAATGGACCAAGATGAGTCGCAGCTGCTTGCAGAGCGAATTCGTTCGCTCTATCCCGTTGCCATGATTGATGAGTTCCAAGATACCGATCCTCTTCAGTACAGTATTTTCAGTCGTATTTATCTTGCCAGTCCGGAGTGCGGTCTGTTTATGATCGGCGACCCGAAGCAGGCGATTTACGGCTTCCGTGGCGCAGATATCTTTACCTACATTAAAGCGCGTAAGCAGGTTTGCTCCCACTTCACTCTTGGAACGAACTGGCGTTCAAGCGCCGATATGGTCAGTGCAGTGAACCAGATTTTCAAACTGCCAGCCAGCCCGTTTATTTATGATCAAGACATCCCATTTTTGCCGGTCGACTCGAGTCCAAGAGCCGAACAACGCATTTGGACTATCGGTGGTCAGAAGCAACCGGCGCTGACTTATTGGTTGCAAGAAGCAGAAGATAAGCCGCTACCCAAAGGGGAATATCTTGCTGCGATGGCTCAAGCAACGGCGAATCAAATCCAGACGATATTGACCGCAGCACAAAACGAAAACGCTTATTTTTACAACGGCAACGATGAGCATTCGATCGAGGCTGGCAATATTGCGGTACTGGTTCGAACAGGTAATGAAGGACGCATGATTAAAGAGGCGCTGGCGAAGCAAGGTATTGCCAGTGTTTATCTATCTAACCGCGATAGCGTGTTTACCTCCTCGGTAGCACAAGACATTCAACGACTTCTGCAAGCGGTGTTAACACCGGAAAATGATCGCGCGCTAAGAGCGAGCTTAGCATCCGAGATGTTTGCTTTAGATGCAGGCAGCCTAGATAAACTCAACAACGACGAGAGCGAATGGGAAAGCGTCATAAATGAGTTTAAAGAGTATCGAAAACTTTGGACTCAACGTGGTGTGCTGCCTATGCTGCGCAGTGTGTTTAGCAAACGTCATGTTGCAGAACGTCTGCTCGAAGAAGAGGCAGGAGAGCGTACTCTTACCGACCTGATGCACATAGGGGAATTGCTTCAGCAAGCCAGTCAGGAGTTAGATAGTGATCACGGGTTATTGCGCTGGCTGGCTCAAGCGATCAGCGATGCGCAAAACGGCCTTGGCGGGAATGACGATCAAATCCAGCGGCTAGAGTCTGAACGTAACTTGGTGCAAATTGTCACTATCCATAAATCGAAAGGTCTTGAATATGATCTGGTGTTTCTGCCTTTTGTGATGACATCGCGCGAAGCCAGTGAAGCCAAGTATTATGACGAGCAGCAAGACAAAACCATCTTAGACATTACTCGCCAAGATGACGCATTGGCTCAGGCTGACAAAGAGCGCTTGGCAGAAGACTTACGTCTGATTTATGTTGCGCTCACTCGAGCGGTTTACGGCTGTTTTATTGGCGCAGCGCCACTGAGAAATGGCCGCTCAAGCAAAGAACCGACAGGTGCCCACCGCAGTGCAATGGGGTACTTACTCCAAGACGGTCAAGAGGGCGGTATTCAAGACCTGACTCTAGCAATCCAAAAGCAGGTCGCTGGGTTGGAGTGCGTTGCACTTACCGGTCTCCCTGATCAACATGAGACGGTGTTTGTGGCGCAAAGCGATCAACAGAAGTCATTAACTGCCAGCGAATTAAGCCATGAAATCGATCGTGATTGGCGCATTACCAGCTACTCTGGCTTGGTTAAGCAAGGCTCACACCACGCGAACGATGCATTCACGGACTTGATGCACCTAGATATTGACTCTTCGGATGAACATGATGATGAGGATATCAGTGAACCAGAAGCCTCGATCTTCACCTTTCCGCGCGGTGCAAGGCCGGGCACCTTCCTGCACACTCTGTTCGAAGAGGTGGAATTTACCCAGCCAAGCACCAGCGACAGCAATACTGAGATTATCGTCCACTTGTTGGAAAGTGAGCAGCTTGACGCCAGTTGGTTACCCATTCTGCAGCAGCTCATTGATACGGTATTAGACACACCACTCGATGGTAAATCTCTGCGTCTTAATCAGAAAGGGCCCGAGCAAAGATTGGTCGAGATGGAGTTTCTATTGCCGATTGAAGTCTTGTCAGCACCCGCGTTAAACCGAGTGATACAGCGCCATGATCCACTGTCGGCTAAAGCGGGTGATCTCGGTTTTTATCCCGTTCAGGGTATGCTGAAAGGCTTTATCGATTTAGTGTTTGAGCATCAAGGCAAATATTATGTGCTCGATTGGAAGTCCAATCATCTCGGTGATCATGTCGATTTCTATCATGGTGAGGCACTGAAATCAGCCATGGCCGATCACCGCTATGATCTCCAATATCAAATTTATGCCCTAGCGCTGCACCGTTTCCTGCGCAGTCGATTAGCCAATTACGACTATGATCAGCACTTTGGTGGGGTCTACTACTTATTTTTACGCGGGATGGATGGCAAGAGCGGCAATGGTATTTTTTCTGCCAAGCCGACGCTGGAGTTTCTGAGTGATATGGACAAACTGATAGACGGACAAAGCCTTGATAGCAAGACCAATAACGCCGGTCAGATGGAGTTACTCTAACGATGACAAACCTTATTTCTACGCTTAAACAACTGGCCAACAAAGGTAACATCAGACAACTGGACTACCAATTTGCGCGCTTTATCGCCACCCAATCACAAGATGAGCAGTTAGCCTTTATTGCGGGGGTTGCCAGTCATGAGTTGGGTAAGGGCCATATCTGCCTGCCGCTGTTTGACGCGCAAGGGCAAGCGGTCGATCTTGCGGCTAAGTTGGGCTTGTTTGGTGAATCGGCGCTAGCGCTCAACCAAGCCCTGCTGGGTGTAGATTGGGCAGCCTTGCTAAATCGCTCTGCTTTCGTCGGCTGCGGAGAGCAAGCTTTACCGCTGGTTTTTGATGGCGAAAGAGTCTATTTGCAGCGTTATTGGCACTATGAAGAAACCCTTGCGCAGCGTTTAAATAGTTTTGGGTCACCCATGATCCTAAAGCTTGATGAAGTAGAGAAACTTGCTCATCTTCTGGATCATCTCTTTGCGCGCAATTATCGTTATCTGTTTGAAGATATTGAAAAATCTAGGCAGTCTGGTGAATCAACACCTGTCCTGCGTCAGCGTATGGTTTGTGACCATCTTGACGTGGTCGCAGAGCAAAATTTGGATTGGCCTACCATAGACCAAAAGCTATTGGACGCGAAGAGTATTCAGCAGCTAACCGTGTTAGATGAGCTGGTTCCGTTAGCGGCTTGCGTGAACTGGCAAAAGGTTGCTGCGGCGGTCGCATTGACGAAACGCTTTGCCGTGATCTCCGGCGGCCCTGGTACAGGTAAAACGACCACAGTGACCAAATTACTCGCCGCCTTGATTGAACAAGCAAGTCATCTAGGTCAGCAGCCGACGATCAAGTTAGTGGCACCAACAGGAAAAGCTGCTGCCCGATTGACCGAATCAATTGGTAAAGCGGTGGCGGAATTGCCAGTGGAGCCTGAACTAAAACAGGCGATTCCTACCGATGCCAGCACGCTGCACCGTTTGCTCGGTGCAATCCCCGATAGTGCCGAATTTCGCCACAATCAGGATAATCCGCTGCATTTGGATATCTTGGTTGTTGATGAAGCTTCGATGGTCGATTTGCCCATGATGTACAAATTGATCGATGCTCTGCCTGGCCACGCTCGGTTGATTCTACTGGGTGACAAAGACCAGTTGGCCTCTGTCGAAGCAGGAGCTGTGCTGGGGGACATCTGCTCGTTTAGCCAATTTGGTTTCAGCCACGGGCAAGCAACGCAAATTGCCCGTCTGACAGGTTTCGATACCCTCGCGTATGGCGCCAATACCCAAGCTACGATCGCCGATAGTTTGTGTATGCTGAAAAAAAGTTATCGTTTTGACGCACGATCAGGGATCGGTCAGCTTGCTCAAGCGGTGAATTCAGGTTCGGGGCCAAAGGTCGACTGGGTATGGCAGCAAGACTTCACGGATATAGCTAAGTTTCCTATCGGTAGTCAGCATTACAACCAGCTTATTCAAACCTTAGTGGCAGAATATAGTCACTACCTGAAACGGATTAATGTCGAGATGTTGGACTCGGCAACAGAAAAGCCTGAAACCCTGTCTCAGCGAGCTAAAGCGGTACTCGAGCTATTTGCACGTTGCCGTTTATTGTGCGCGATACGTGAAGGTGATTTTGGTGTTAGCGGGCTCAATCAACGTATCGAACGTGCCTTGGCGGCGCGTAAGTTGATCCAAACTCAAGATGAACTGTGGTATCACGGCCGACCGGTAATGGTGACGAGAAACGATCACGGATTAGGTCTCTACAACGGAGATATCGGAATTTGCATGCTTGAACACTCAGGGCAACAGGCGCGGTTAAAAGTCTTTTTTGAGTTGCCTGATGGTAGTGTTAAATCGGTTTTGCCTAGTCGCGTTCCCGAACATGAAACCGCCTATGCGATGACCATACATAAATCTCAGGGCAGCGAGTTTGAACATACACTGATGATTTTGCCAGCCGATTTTACACCGATACTGACTCGCGAGTTGATCTACACCGGAATTACACGGGCGAAAAAGAGGCTAAGCCTGTTTGCTGATGACGGAGTAATCAAGCGGGGAATTAAAGTTAAAACGGAGCGGGCGAGTGGTTTAGTGCCAAGACTTCAAAGTAAAGGTTAACCTTCCTTGGCCAACCTATAGCATCATTACAACAGCGCTTTAGAAAAAGAGATGCTGCGAATGCGGTATTTTTTTTGGTAGTTCAGGATGAATGCTTTTAAGCCTTCTGTCACTGGGAAGACACAGTGAACATCGAGATCTTCGAGGAGTTCATTGTCTGCCATATCCCAAAAACTCTGCACAGAGTTACAGATAATTTTCTTCATCAATAGTTTGCTCGTTAGTGACGTAGTGAGTAACCTTAAGCAATCCTTGCGGCTCAACTTATAACCACTAAAGTTGAGAAGTAATCCTATTCAGCTCCCCACATGAATGTGGGGAGGCGAAATATTAACCAAATTAAATCATGAAATAAAGCTAATATTTCATGTAATAAAAAGCAATAGGTCTTATTTATGAGAGTTATGCTTGATTACAGATTGATCGACAATATCTTTGATTTACGTTGATAGTTGTATAAATTTTGTTTCTGCGACGGCAGAAAATCGACACTCATTTCATGAAAACCTTGCTCTCTAAACCAGTGCAGACTGTGAGTGGTTAAGACGAATATCTTCTCGATTCCCTGAGCCTTAGATTGCAGCCGCATATGGTTAAGTAACAACAAGCCACGGTTACCATCACGATATTCAGGATGAATCGCAACGCATGCCATTTCTGCCATCTTCTCTTCAGGATAAGGATAGAGCGCAGCGCAGCCGATAATCAAACCATCCTTCTCAATGATGGTGAACTGATGCAGCTCTTGTTCCAGTTGCTCACGAGAACGCCTTACTAAAATGCCTTGTTCTTCCAGCGGTTGAATTAAATCCAAGATCCCGCCGATATCATCGATATCCGCAACGCGCACTTGTTCAGCACTCGCCTGTACGACTTGAGTACCAATACCATCTAAAGAGAACAATTCTTGAATCAAGGCACCATCGACTTTGTAGCTGACCAAGTGGCTGCGAGGAACGCCTGCTCGGCATGCGGCGGTGGCCGCGCGCAAGAAACGCAATGTCCCTGAAGAGTTATCGCAGCCTTCTACTCGATCATTCTCTAAGCGCGACAAGATTCGTTCTGCATCTTTAGGGAAGAGTTCGGCGACAACATCGCCATTTTCATTGATGATCCCTTGCTCTGAACAAAATCCAATCAGTTTATCGGCATTGAGTTTAATCGCGACTTGGGTTGCTACCTCTTCTGATAGAAGGTTAAACGACTCCCCAGTGACGGAACTGGCGATGGGGCCGAGTAAAACAATCGAACCTTGAGCGAGCATTCGGTTGATACCCTCGGCATCGATGCGGCGAATCTTGCCACTATGGCAATAGTCAATGCCATCATCGACGCCAAGTGGTTGGGAGGTAATAAAGTTGCCACTGACAACATTAAGCTGAGTGCCCGCCATTGGGGTATTGCTGAGACTCATTGAAAGTTGTGCTGTGATGGTTAACTGCAGTTGTCCTGCTGCTTGCATGACGTAATTAAGTGAGGTTTCATCTGTTACACGAACGCCTTTGTGGTAGGGCGTCTGATATTGGTTTTGTTCTAGCAATTGGTTTATTTGTGGCCTTGCACCATGGACAAGAACAATTTTGACGCCAAGACTATGCAGCAATGCTAGATCACTGATAATATTTGAAAAATTTCCGTCAGCCACCGCCTCTCCGCCGAGCATGATAACCATGGTTTTATCTCGGTGGGCATTAACGTAGGGCGCGGACTGTCTAAACCCTTTGACGAGAGCAGTGCTTCTAAGCTTCACAATATCTACCATTAAATGAATTTATATACATTAATATTGCAATTTTATTCTTGGTCAGCAAGCGTTTTTTTCATGCGCTTAGCCTGGGTGTTCTCGGGGAACAGATTGGGCCGAGAGCGGCTTTAGCAATCAAAATGAGAATTTTCGTCAGCTCTGCTAGTGATGGAATTCGCAGTAATGAAATTTTTGGTTAACACTTAAGCTAGAAGAACAGTGTGACATTGATGAGAACGAACATGAATGGTGCAGGCAGCAAGAAAAAGTTTGTAGAACGAGCCATCGTCGTCGGCGCACTCTGCGCTGCCGTTGCTGCGATTCTTATGGCGAGTAGCTTGTATCAGTTTTATCTGGATAAAGTCTATCCAAAATCAAAGATTTACGGCACATGGGTCGAGCAGAACGTCGCCTCGTACGCCGCCGAGGAATTTGTCCTTAGTGCACGGGGGGTGGCAATCAATGGTGGCATTGTTGATACTCAATACAGTTGGGATGGCGCCCATCTTGAGTATCAAATGGGGGATAAAGTGCGTAAGTTCAAAGTGCTCAATGAAGAACTGACAGAGTTACAACTCGTCTCTGAGCCTAATTATCAACCCGTCTACCATTTGTCAGAATAAATCAAAAATAACATCCATTAACAACGACTCGATTGCGAATTCCGGGCAAGTTTGTCATGCTCTCTGCAACGCTTGAAAGGGATAAAATCAGTGCTCAAAAAATATCTTCCACTCGCCGCCGTCAGTTTGCTGTTTGGTTGTGCTCAACCCACCGATCGTGCCCAGCAATATGTTGATGATGAATTTACTTCCATTTTGAATAAATCTGCAGTCGTTGAATCCAGTAAGCCGCGCGACTTTACTGAGTTTCATCGTCAAGCAGAGCAAGTGGTGATTAACTCCCCGTCAATGGCAAAAATCTACCAGCCGCTCTATGACTCGTTGAATGAATGGGTTCTACAAAGTGGCGAACCTACCGAGCTAGCTAGCTTTGGCATTCAGGCCGCTCAACTGGGAGGTGGAGATAAACAAGGTAACGTTCTGTTTACGGGCTATTTCTCTCCGGTAATGGAACTGCGTCATCAAGCGAATGAAATCTTCAAATATCCTGTCTACGCCAAACCCGAATGTGAAAGTGACTGTCCGACTCGTGCTCAAATCTACGACGGTGCGCTAGAGGGTTTAGGTTTAGAGTTGGGTTATGCAGCTAACATGATCGATCCATTTTTAATGGAGGTACAGGGCAGCGGTTTTGTTCATTTCGAAGATGATGACACTTTAGAATACTTCGCCTATGGCGGAAAAAATAACAAAGCTTACGTGAGCATTGGTCGTGTATTGATTGAGCGCGATCTCGTGCCCCGCGAAAAGATGTCGATGAAGGCAATTAAAGAGTGGGTGCTCAATAATGATGAAGCGACGGTTCGTGAGTTGTTAGAACAGAATCCATCATTTGTGTTCTTTGAACCTCGCGCCGATGCACCAGTAACCGGATCAGCCGGTATTCCATTATTGGCAATGGCTTCAGTGGCTGGCGATCGCTCCATCTTCCCCATGGGAACGCCTATTTTAGCGGAAGTGCCGCTGCTTAATCCGGATGGTTCATGGAGCGGGGCGCACCAACTACGCTTATTAATCGTGCTAGATACGGGGGGAGCGGTGAAACAAAATCACCTCGACCTATATCACGGCATGGGGCCGCGTGCAGGTACGGAAGCGGGTCACTACAAGCATTTTGGCCGAGTGTGGAAGTTAGGCCTAGAAGGCAGCGCCACACAAGCCCCTTGGGCACTGCCGCCAGAAAAGCTACAATAGTCGCTTCAGCTGCATCTAGACTTTTTACTTAAGAGTGCGTATAAATCGCACTCTTTATTTTTGCACCAAGCGGACAATCAATATGCGTGAACTCGACACTCCAGCTTCTGACAACTACAACCAACGTTTTGGTGGCACACGCCGTCTTTACGGGAATAGTGAAGTTGAGATTCTACGTGCAGCGCATGTGTGCGTGATTGGCATTGGTGGTGTAGGCTCGTGGGCTGTTGAAGCATTAGCTCGCACCGGAATCGGTGAGCTCACTCTTATCGATATGGACGATGTTTGCGTGACCAATATTAATCGCCAGATTCACGCTATGTCGGGTTCGGTTGGTCAAAGTAAAATCGAAGTGATGGCCGAGCGAGTGAAGCTGATCAATCCTGAGTGTAAAGTGAACTTGATTGATGATTTTATTACCCCAGACAATCAACACGAGTATTTGTCCAAAGAGTATGACTATGTGCTTGATGCGATAGATAGTGTTAAAGCGAAGGCGGCTCTACTGGCTTATTGCCGCAGTAACAAAATCAAAGTGATTACCACTGGTGGGGCTGGTGGACAAGTTGACCCGACTCAAATCAAAGTGGCGGATTTAACTAAGACTATCCAAGATCCTTTGGCGAAGAAAATTAAAGACACTTTACGTCGCCACCACAATTTTCCAACCAATCCAGCGCGTAAGTTTGGTATTGATTGTGTGTTTTCTACCGAACAACTTAAATATCCTCAACCAGATGGCAGTGTTTGTGGTGTTAAATCAACGGCTGAAGGTCCGAAACGAATGGATTGTGCCAGTGGTTTTGGCGCAGCGACAGTGGTGACGGCAAGCTTTGGCTTTGTCGCCGTGTCACGTATCGTTGAAAAGCTTATTCAAAAGCACCGTCAGCAATAAAGTGGAGCACAAAATGTCACCTTTTCCTCACTCTCCATTCGGTCACGAAATTAGTGCTCAAGACATAGCTCAAACCATGCAAGCGTTTAATGGTTGGGAAGACCGCTATCGCCAGGTGATTCAATGGGGTAAAAAGCTTCCCCAGATGCCAGATGATCTTAAGTCTGAGCAAGTGACCGTTGCTGGCTGTGAAAGTACGGTGTGGTTGGTTAGTGATTGTGTGGATGGAATATGGTACTTCTGTGCAGATTCAGATGCTCGCATTGTCCGTGGCCTTATCGCATTGGTAATGGCGGCGTACGATGGTAAATCGGCCGAGCAAATCCAGTCTTTTGATATTGATAGCTACTTTGCATCGCTAGGCTTAATTGCTCATCTAAGTCCTTCGAGAGGCAATGGTTTGAAAGCCATTGTTGAGCAAATAAAGCAGGTTACCGCTGCATAATTTGCCATATTTATTGGCTGCAACATGACTAGTTATTGTACTGGTTAATAAATAATCACATCGATATTAACGCCTTAAAAAATACAGGGCTTTACAGGTCTTGTTGTCACTGCATAAAGCCTGTACAATTCGCGCCCTTAATTAATGTTCCGTCTTATGAGAGGCCACATGACCACTGAAAAAATCAATCTACTCGACTTTGATCGTCAAGGTATGCGCCAATTTTTTGCTGATGAACTCGGCGAAAAAGCATTCCGTGCAGATCAGGTAATGAAGTGGATCTACCATTTCGGTGTCGATAACTTCGACAATATGACCAACATTAATAAAAAGTTACGTGAAAAACTGCAACATCGCTGTGAAATTAAGGCGCCAACCGTGGCTGAGGCTCAGCACTCTGCTGATGGCACCATTAAATGGGCGATGAAAGTTGGCGATCAAGATGTTGAAACGGTATACATCCCAGAAGATGACCGTGCGACTTTATGTGTCTCTTCTCAGGTTGGCTGTGCGCTAGAGTGTAAATTCTGTTCAACGGCGCAACAGGGTTTTAACCGTAACCTGAAAGTGTCTGAAATTATTGGTCAGGTGTGGCGCGCTGCGCGTGAGGTTGGCCTAGAAAAAGAGACGGGTCGCCGCCCAATTACTAACGTCGTCATGATGGGGATGGGCGAACCACTGCTTAACATGAAAAACCTCATTCCTGCGCTTGAGATCATGTTGGATGATTTAGGTTTTGGCCTGTCTAAGCGTCGTGTCACTGTTTCTACTTCGGGCGTGGTCTCTGGTTTGGATCAGATGACGGGCAAGATTGACGTTGCTTTGGCAATCTCACTCCATGCTCCGAATGACAAACTGCGCAGCGAAATCATGCCTATTAATGATCGTTGGGATATCCAAGATTTCCTCGCGTCTGTACGTCGTTATATTGCTTCATCAAATGCCAACCGCGGCAAGGTCACTGTTGAGTATGTATTACTTGACCATGTCAATGATGATATGGATCACGCGCGTGAGTTAGCTGAGTTGATGAAAGATACGCCATGTAAAATCAACTTGATACCGTTTAACCCGTATCCAGGTTCGCCATATAAAAAGCCGAGTAACTCGCGCATTGACCGCTTCCAAAAAACTTTGATGCAATATGAACATACAGTGACAATTCGTAAAACGCGTGGTGATGATATTGATGCGGCTTGTGGTCAGTTAGTTGGCGATGTTATCGACCGTACCAAACGTACCGCAATGCTCAAAGCGGCTAAAGGTGACACGATTCAAGTCAAATCGGTTTCATAACAAAATAGCAAAATGTGTTACAGCCAGAGCCAAGCTCTGGCTTTTTTGTCACACTTGGTAGCGATCTCTCTGTCAAAATAACGAAAAACCTTGAGCTGCTTGTAAATTCTGCGTGTTGTTGGTGTTGTTTCATCTATGATATCTATTAGAATTGAATGTTAACGCTTTCGGGGAACTTTCCTCTGATTTTTGAGTGAAGCGTTAAATTTATACATTCGAGGGCAACCCTCAACCTAATTCAAAGTTTGGTTACTTTACGCATAACGAAGAACGAATAATTAGCGGTGATGTAGCGAAACTTAAACAAGAAGAGAATTTTTTTTATCATGACATCTGAACAACCACTTCAAGCGAGCGACGACAAGACAGAAGTAGAGAAGGTAGCAGCAGGGACTCTGCTTAAAAATAAA
This sequence comes from Vibrio galatheae, assembly GCF_000967545.1. Lineage (GTDB taxonomy): Bacteria > Pseudomonadota > Gammaproteobacteria > Enterobacterales > Vibrionaceae > Vibrio > Vibrio galatheae. The sequence goes on from NZ_JXXV01000005.1 coordinate 120,744, forward strand.
CGAGAATCGCTTGGGCTTAGCCAGAAGCAAATTGCCGATCGTTTGCGTTTACGCCTTTCCATCATCGAAAACATCGAAAACAACAACTTTTCCTCTGATCAAGTGGCCACCTTCACCCGTGGTTATTTGCGTTCTTATGCCAGAGCCGTCGGTATTAAAGAGTCCGTCGTACTTTGCGCTCTTGATGGGTGTGAAGAAACGCAACCAGAAGAACAGGAGATGAAAAGCTTTTCGCGTAAAACGAAGCGTGAAGCACATGATAGCCGTATCATGACCCTCACTTGGGGGATTATCATTGTGGTTTTAGGCATTTCATCTGTCTGGTGGTGGCAAAATCAAGAAAAAGGCATGGAGTCGTTGACCAGCGAATCTGAGCAAGCGCAAATGTTGGAGTCGCAAGCTGAAAACCCAGCGCTGGACTTTACTACTCTCTCTGACGAGGCACCTGAAGTGAGTGTCAATGAAGATATCGCGCCCGAACCTGCAGCAGAGCCATTGGAGCCTCAGTTAGAAGAGGATCTCATTACACCTGAAACAGCAGAGACACTGGTTGTTGAAGAAATGCAAAACACGCAGCCAGAGTCTGTTGAAATGGTCGTAGAGGCAACACCCGAAGCGGAGGTTGCACAATCAGAACAACCGCTTGGCGCTGCAAACCTGCTAGCGATGTCATTTAGTGACGATTGTTGGATTCAGGTCAAAGATGCGTCAGGCAAAACTCTTTCTACCGGCGTGAAAAAAGCTGGTCAAACTCTGAATCTAAGTGGCGATTTGCCTTACAGTGTCATTTTAGGTGCGCCTGAAAACGTTTCAATGACATTAGCGAGTGAACCTGTCGACCTTTCTGGGTATACTTCAGGAAAAGTAGCAAGATTCAACTTACCTTAGAAAATACTATGCAATACGAATCTCCTATCAAACGTCGCCCATCGACTCGTATCTATGTGGGCGACGTACCTATTGGTGACGGTGCACCGATTGCCGTGCAGTCGATGACCAACACCCGCACAACAGACGTTGACGCGACCGTTGCGCAAATTAGAGCATTAGAAAATGTCGGTGCGGATATCGTTCGTGTATCAGTACCAACCATGGATGCGGCAGAAGCCTTTAAGCAGATCAAACAACAAGTGAAGATCCCACTGGTTGCGGATATTCACTTTGACTACCGTATCGCCCTCAAAGTGGCAGAGTACGGCGTCGATTGTTTACGTATCAACCCAGGCAATATCGGCAATGAAGATCGTATTCGTTCCGTTGTTGACTGCGCGCGAGATAAAAACATCCCGATCCGTATCGGGGTGAATGGTGGATCGCTAGAAAAAGACATCCAGATGAAATATGGCGAGCCAACACCAGAAGCTCTGGTTGAGTCGGCAATGCGCCACGTCGATATCCTTGATCGCCTTAACTTCGATCAGTTTAAGGTCAGTGTGAAGGCTTCGGATGTTTTCCTTGCCGTAGACTCCTATCGTTTATTGGCGCAGAAAATTGACCAGCCGTTGCACTTGGGTATTACCGAAGCAGGTGGTGCTCGCGCGGGTGCGGTTAAGTCGTCAGTCGGCTTGGGAATGCTTCTCGCTGAAGGTATTGGTGACACGCTGCGTATATCGCTGGCGGCTGATCCGGTAGAAGAGATCAAAGTTGGTTTCGATATCTTGAAGTCACTGCGTATTCGCTCTCGCGGTATTAACTTTATCGCTTGTCCAAGCTGCTCTCGCCAAGAGTTCGATGTTATCGGCACGGTCAACGCATTAGAACAGCGTTTGGAAGATGTGCTAACGCCTATGGATGTCTCCATTATCGGCTGTGTGGTTAACGGTCCGGGCGAAGCGGAAGTCTCACATTTGGGTTTAGCGGGCAGTAACAAGAAGAGCGCTTTTTACGAAGATGGTAAACGTCAGAAAGAGCGTTTTGACAACAATGACTTAGTTGACCAACTTGAAGCACGAATTCGTGCTAAAGCGTCCACGCTAGATCAAGCAAATCGAATCGACGTTAAACTACAAGATTAATCTCAACGTAACCCAATTACGGTAACTATTTTACGGTAGATAACTGTGGCAAAGAAAATCCAAGCAATTCGAGGCATGAACGACTGCCTTCCAACTCAATCACCACTGTGGCAGAAACTTGAAAACACAGTGAAGAACGTAATCAGTGCTTACGGTTATAACGAAGTGCGCATGCCAATCGTTGAGATGACTCATCTATTTAGCCGCGCTATCGGTGAAGTCACCGATGTAGTCGAGAAAGAGATGTACACCTTTGAAGACCGTAACGGTGATAGCTTAACCCTTCGTCCTGAAGGTACGGCAGGCTGTGTACGTTCTTGTATCGAGAACAGCCTTATCGATCGCTCGGAGCAACGCCTATGGTACATGGGCCCAATGTTCCGTCACGAACGCCCGCAAAAAGGTCGTTACCGCCAGTTCCACCAATGTGGTGTTGAAGTCTTTGGCCTCGACGGCCCTGACGTGGATGCTGAGCTTATCATGATGACTGCACGTTTATGGCGTGAGCTAGGCATTGATAACCACGTGCGTTTAGAGCTTAACTCTATTGGTTCATTAGATGACCGCGCCAACTATCGTACGGCATTGATCGCATTCCTAGAGCAGCACATTGATGTTCTAGATGACGATTGTAAGCGTCGCATGCACACTAACCCATTACGTGTTTTGGATTCTAAGAATCCTGATGTTCAAGCTATTTTAGCTGATGCGCCACGCTTGTCGGATTACCTAGGTGAAGAATCACAGCAACATTTTTCAGGTCTGTGTGAACTTCTTGATGCTGCGGGTATCGAATACACAGTTAATGAACGCCTAGTTCGTGGTTTGGATTACTACAACCGCACGGTATTTGAGTGGATTACCGAGAGCTTAGGAGCACAAGGTACGGTATGTGGCGGTGGTCGCTACGATGGTCTTGTTGAGCAACTAGGTGGCAAGTCTACACCAGCGGTAGGTTTTGCAATGGGCCTTGAGCGCTTAGTGCTTATGCTAGAAACGCTTGAACTGACAGACGTTCGTCGTAGTGTGGATGTCTACATGGTCACTGCTGGTGAAGGCACTATGTTAGCAGGAATGAAACTGGCCGAATCCCTACGTGAACAGGTTGCTGGTCTGCGCGTAATGAGCCACTTCGGTGGTGGCAACTTTAAGAAGCAGTTCAAGCGCGCCGACAAAGTAGGGGCGGCTGTGGCTCTGGTACTGGGTGAAAATGAAGTTGCTGACAACACAGTTGTGCTTAAAGACTTGATTGGTGGTACGCAAGAGACAATGAGCCAAGCAGACGTGATCACTAAACTGGCTGAGCTGGTTTAATTTGAATAATTTTTGAGTGGCAGTTTCGGCTGCCATTTTGATGTAAGAGGACAGGAAGTGGAACTCTACGATACTGAAGAACAACAAGTAGAAGCGATCAAAGATTGGTGGAAAGAGAACGGCAAAGCAGTCATTTTAGGCGCTGTTGTTGGTCTTGGCGGCTTATTTGGTTGGCGTTACTACCAAGACTCTGTGACTGCGGCTCAAGAAGCGGCGTCTGAAAGTTACACTAAAGCTGTGCAAGCACTGGCTGAAAACGGTGCGTCTGCTGAAGCGGATGTACAAGCGTTTATTGATGCAAATAAAGAGATTGAATACTCGGTTCTTGCGGCATTGCAACTGGCAAAAGCTCAAGTTGAAGCGGGTAATCTTGATGAAGCTTTAGCTCAGTTGGAGTGGGCGAAATCAGCGACAAAAGATGTTGCCGTGTCTGCGGTGCTCGACTACCGCCTCGCTCGCGTAAAAGCAGAACAGGGTGAGTTTGATGCAGCTGTAACTCAACTGGCAAACATTAGCGACGAAAGCTGGGGTGGTCGTGTCGCAGAACTAAAAGGTGACATCCTGCTGCGCAAAGGTGATACACAAGCGGCTTATGCGGCGTACACTGAAGCACAACAGTCTGGAGACGCAAGCCAGACATTACAGATGAAACTGGATGATCTAGCCAAGTAAGGGCGTCGCATGAAGAATATGCTGAAAAAAGCACTCACCACAGCGATGTTTGTTGGCGTTCTTGCTGGTTGTGCTAGCGAAGAAGATACCATCATCATGTCTCCTGTACCTCAGGTTGACAGCAAATTTACGCCAGCAAGCCAATGGAGTGCCTCTGTTGGTAATGGTGTTGGTGAATATTACTCAAAGCTGACACCTGAGTACGCTTACGGCAAAGTATTTGTTGCTAGCCGCGACGGTGTAGTCAAAGCATTCGATCCTGAAAACGGCAAAACCTTGTGGGAAGCTGAAGTTGAAGCGGATGTGACGGCTCGTTTGGCGGGTGGAATCACCGCTGGCTACAGCCAACTCTTTATTGGTAGCGAAAACGGTACGGTACTGGCTCTCGATGAAGAAACGGGTGAGCTAAACTGGCAAACGCAAATCGATGGTGAAGTACTGACAGCACCAGCGACAGATAACAACCTAGTTATTGTCCACACCAACGACGGTATGTTGATCGCGCTTGAGCAAGAAACGGGCAACATCAAGTGGACCATCAGCACTGAAGTGCCAAACTTAACTTTGCGTGGAAACAGTAAACCAGTTACCGCTTCCGGTGGTGTGTTTTGGGGTACGGCTAACGGCCGCTTGGCTGCGGCCATTGTTGAACGTGGTCAATTGATTTGGCAGCAGCCTATCGGTATGCCACAAGGGGCAACGGAAATTGACCGCCTAGTGGATGTCGATGCTGCACCGCTGATACTAGGTGGCTCACTATATATAGCAGGCTATAACGGACAGCTGACCGCGATTGACTTACGTTCTGGTAAGCCATCTTGGAAGCGTAGCTACTCATCATCGGCTGATCTGGCGAGTGATGGCAGCCGTTTGTTCTTAGTAACAGAGAAGGATCACTTAGTGGCGGTTGACGCACGCAGTGGTACAGAATTGTGGTCGAACGATCAGCTAGAGCACCGCTTGTTGACTGCGCCAGCCATGATTGATGATTATGTCGTCGTGGGTGATTCAGAAGGCTATTTGTACTGGCTTGACCGTGTTAGTGGTGAGTTTGTCTCTATGCAGCAAATTGACAGTTCAGGTCTCGCTGTTGCACCAATTACTGTGCCTGGTGGTTACGTGCTTGTGACTCGCGATGGCGATGTAAAGAAACTGACGATCAACGAGTAATCGTGTGATACAATTCACATTCGGCTCCTAGCTGGTAACAGTTGGGAGCCGTTTGTTTGTTTTAGAACCCATAGTTAGATGTGGTTATAGGTAAAGTGCTCTTAAAGTGAACTCTGCTGAGTTGTTACCTATAACTACATAAAGAAAAGTATATTGTAGAGGTTATTATGGTACCTGTTGTTGCTCTGGTAGGGCGTCCTAACGTAGGTAAATCAACGTTATTTAACCGATTGACTCGTACACGCGACGCATTGGTTGCGGATTTCCCTGGCTTAACTCGTGACCGTAAATATGGCCAAGCTAAGCTTGGTGAGCACGAATTTATCGTGATTGATACTGGTGGTATTGATGGCACCGAAGAAGGTGTCGAAACCAAAATGGCAGAGCAGTCTCTCGCGGCAATTGATGAAGCGGATGTTGTACTATTTATGGTTGATGGCCGTGCTGGTTTAACGCCTGCGGATATCGCTATTTCTAATCACCTACGTAAAATTGAAAAGCCATCAATGCTGGTGGTTAATAAAGTCGATGGCATCGATGCGGATGCGGCTTCGGCTGATTTCTGGCAGCTTGGTGTGGAGAATATGTACCAAATCGCTGCGGCACATGGCCGCGGTGTTGGGGCACTTATTGACCGTGCGCTAAATCCATTTGCAGAAAAAATGGAAGAGGAAGCCAGAGCTGAAATCGAAGACTTAACTGATTTCATCGATGAAGAAGAAGAGAAACTCGATTACAGCGAAGAAGAAGCGGAAGCAGAATTTAAACGCCTGCAAGATCAACCGATCAAACTGGCGATTATCGGTCGTCCAAACGTTGGTAAATCGACGCTGACCAACCGCATCCTTGGCGAAGAGCGCGTGGTTGTTTATGACATGCCAGGAACAACGCGTGATTCTATCTACATTCCGATGGAGCGTGATGGGCGCGAATATGTATTGATCGATACCGCAGGTGTAAGACGTCGCAAGCGTATTAATGAAACGGTAGAGAAATTCTCGGTAGTTAAAACGCTAAAAGCAGTCGAAGATGCAAACGTGGTATTACTTGTTATCGATGCGCGTGAAAACATTTCGGATCAAGATTTGAGTCTGTTGGGCTTCGCCCTCAATGCGGGTCGTTCGATCGTGATTGCGGTCAACAAGTGGGACGGTCTCGATATGGACGTAAAAGAGCACGTGAAGAAAGAGCTAGATCGCCGCTTAGGTTTCGTTGATTTTGCTCGTATCCACTTTATTTCTGCGCTGCATGGCACTGGTGTCGGCCACTTGTTTGAATCTGTGCAAGAAGCTTATAAGTCGGCAACAACACGTGTAGGTACTTCGGTACTGACTCGTATTATGAAGATGGCGACTGACGATCACCAACCACCTTTGGTACGTGGCCGTCGTGTTAAACTCAAATACGCGCACGCAGGCGGGTACAACCCACCGATCGTTGTTATTCATGGTAACCAAGTTAATGAATTGCCGGATTCGTACAAACGTTACCTGATGAACTACTACCGCAGGTCTTTGGAAATCATGGGTACCCCGATTCGTATTCAGTTCCAAAACAGCGAAAACCCATTTGAGGGTAAATCAAACAAGATGACATTATCTCAAGATCGCAAACGTAAGCGCTTAATGAGCATGATGAAAAATCGTAAGAAGTAACTCTTTCTCCAGACGGAAAGAGAAAACGAGTTTGTAAAAAGCGCCGAGTATGACTTAGGCGCTTTTTTTATAGGAAATGATGATGCAAGTTAGCCCAACTATTACCCGTTTTTGCCACAACACTTGGCAACTCGAAGCCAATATTCAGCTAATACAATTAGGTGAATTACATCTTTACGTTGTTACCGATTCGACTCCTTTTCACCCAGTGAGCCATATTTGGCCTGACCATCCCGCAGACAAAGGTACACTTAACCAGCATCAGGTCGTTGACTGCCAAGTAGGCGCAGTGGATCTCGCCAGCGGCGAGCTTTATGTAGGTAAAGATATTCCTGTAAAACGCGATCAACAAGGCTGGGCGTTTGTCGTGGTGCACTGTTTAGATATCAGTTGCCATGACTTGATGGTTGGCCAGAGTGTCACATTGGCTGTTGATGAGCAATATCAACGCTCGCTCAGTCGTGGACATAGTGCCGGGCATTTGTCTTACCTTGCTTTAAATAAAGTGCTGACTGAACAGGGGTACTGGCGTAAAGATGCGGACAGAAAAGATCCGCACGGTAACTATGACTTCAATAGCTACGCTCAGGTGACCAGCTTCGTCACCCCCGATAAATGCCTAGATACCTATCGATTGGGAAAAACGCTGCGCAAGAGAGGCCTCAATAGCGCAGATATGCTCACTGACTTAGCTGCGATTGAACATGCAGTTAATCGACAATTGATCCAATGGTTAACACTCCATTCTGACGTCACAATGGAGTGTCATGGCGAGACATTAACTGACTCACGCTATTGGCAATGTGATTTAAAAGAAGCCGCAAACGCAGTGATTCCGTGTGGTGGCACTCATATCAATTCGCTAACTGAGTATCATGCTATTGAGGTCATTTTATGCGCCATTGATGAACAAATAATTGAAATGCACACCCATGTTAAATCGTCAAACTAGATTCTGATCTTTTTATTAAATTCTGAATTATTGGTTATTTCAATTTAAGTTAGATTATTAATCTGTCTTAAATTGAAATGCAGTATATGTAACTTATGCTTTCGGTGTGTGGTTATATAAATGTTCTTTTAACGGCAGATCGCTGATCACATCGGCTTTTGCCGACGATCAGGATAGGATCTTTATTATCTTAACTTTGTTTGTCATGAAAAACAGTGACCCTCTATCCACATTGAGCTCAGATTAAGATAATAGCCACGCAATAAATGGAAGCAGGATCACTTCGCTTGTTATGATGGAGATCATGGTAAGTTATTTCTAGAATATTAGAGTTAACTCATGTAGAAAATGTTGAGTGTGTCTATGAACGAAAATATCTGCCCGGTTTGCGAAGAAGAACTGGAATGGACAGGAAAATACCATTGTTCGGCGTGTGATGAGAATTACATTAAAGTGGGTTTTTGTCCTGACTGTGATGCTGAGTTGGAAAAACTGCAAGCTTGCGGAGCGGCCAACTATTTCTGTAATAGTTGCAATGAACTAAAATCTAAGTCGCGTATTCGCTTCGAATTTCAGCCAGAGTAAAGCTAGGCTAAATCACCGTAGAGCGAACTTCGCCGTCAGATAAACGGGTGACTAAAGTGTCGCCTGTTTTTATTTGTTCGGTTTGAGTGACAACATGACCTTGCGCTGTCTGCGTGATGGAGTAACCCCTCTTCAGCGTTGCCAGCGGGCTCACGGTATCAAGTTTTTCCGCACCAATAGCTAACTGGTGGCGTGCGTTAAGAAGTTTCCTATCCATTGCATCAAGTAACTTCTGCTCTAGCCTTTGCATACGGGTCCGTTGCTCAGCAAACTGTTTAACTGGCGACTGGAGTTGGATCTTGTACTGCTGGCGTTCAATCTTTTGCCCGCGGAGGGCAATAAATTGACTCATGGCTCGATTCAGTCTTGATTCTAAATCATCAAGTTGCTGACTCTGGCGCTGAAGCTGATAGCTAGGGTGGTGACGTTCAATACGATGCAGTAAAGATACGCTGTGACTTTTCTGCTCGGCTAGGTAGTAACGCATAGCACTAGCCAGTTTATGTTGTCGAGCGATGAGAGCTTGCTCTTTATGACTATTGTCACGACTGACAAGTTCAGCTGCCGCTGATGGCGTGGGCGCGCGCATATCTGCGACAAAGTCAGCAATAGTGACATCCACTTCATGACCCACAGCGCTAATAATTGGGATCTGACTTGCCGCTATAGTACGGGCCAATATTTCGTTATTGAAACACCACAGATCTTCTAGTGAGCCACCGCCTCGACCGACAATTAACACATCACACTCATTACGACTATTCGCGCAGCCGATCGCTTGGGCAATCTGTATTGCGGCGCCTTCACCTTGAACCATAGTCGGGTAGATAACCACAGGAAGAGAAGGATCACGACGCTTCAGAACATCAAGAATATCGAACAGTGCCGCGCCAGTTTTAGAGGTGATAATACCGACGCATTTAGGATGCTCAGGCAGCGGTTTTTTATCGCTTTGGGAAAACAGTCCTTCACCAGCCAGCTTCATTTTCAGCTCGTCGAATTGTTGCTGCAACCGGCCATCTCCCTCTGGCTGCATGCTCTCAATGATCAGTTGATAATCACCACGAGGTTCATAGAGCGACAAACGGGCTTTGACTAACACTTGGTTGCCGTTTTGTGGCTTGAAAGTCACTCGGCGATTATTGCCACGGAACATGGCACATTTTACTTGCGCACGGGAATCTTTAAGAGTGAGGTACCAGTGTCCAGAAACCGGAGCGGAGAAATTGGAGATCTCGCCAATTAACCAAACAATGCCCATTTCATTTTCGAGTAACAGACGTACTTCAGCATTAAGACGAGAAACGGTGAAGATGTTTTGATTGGTCAGAGAAGACACTGCTAATTCCGGAGACGTGAGTATGGAAATTAGCGGCAATATAATACATATCAAGGGGGTAAATGCAACAAAAAAGTTAAAAAATTTGTGGTCAAGCGATTGCGTTGACCGTATAATCCCTCCGCAATATCTAATCCAAATGTAATTGGTTAGCTAAAACCATTTACCCTCATTATGCGAAACGATGAGATTGGATTGTTCTTTTTACTCCTCTAATTGTGAGATATTGCAAATGCTAAGAATTGCCAAAGAAGCGCTGACATTCGACGACGTACTGCTTGTGCCAGCACACTCCACCGTTCTCCCAAACACAGCTGATCTTCGCACTCAGCTTACCAAGAACATCACCCTAAACATCCCAATGATTTCGGCGTCTATGGACACCGTCACTGAAGCTCGTCTAGCGATTGCGCTAGCGCAAGAGGGTGGCATTGGCTTTATCCACAAAAACATGTCGATTGAGCAGCAAGCAGAAATGGTTCATCAGGTTAAAATTTACGAAGCTGGCGTGGTTTCACACCCAGTGACTGTGAATCCTGATGCCACGATCGCCGATGTCGTCGCATTGACGAAAAAGCACGGCTTTGCTGGTTTCCCTGTTGTTACCAAAAACAACGAGTTGGTTGGTATTATCACTGGGCGTGATGTCCGCTTTGTTACTGATCTTTCAAAGAAAGTTGATGCAGTCATGACTCCAAAAGAGCGTCTGGCCGCGGTCAAAGAAGGGGCAACACGCGAAGAAGTTCAAGAGAAAATGCACAGCGCTCGCGTTGAAAAAGTACTGGTTGTGAATGACGAGTTCCAACTTACCGGTATGATCACCGCCAAAGACTTCCACAAAGCAGAACGTAAACCAAATGCGTGTAAAGATGCTCAAGGTCGTTTACGTGTTGGTGCTGCAGTTGGTGCTGGTGCTGGCAACGAAGAGCGTGTTAAAGCGCTAGTTGAAGCAGGTGTTGACGTGCTACTTATCGACTCTTCACACGGCCACTCTGAAGGTGTGCTTAACCGCATTCGTGAAACGCGCGCTGCTTATCCAGATCTAGACATCATTGGTGGTAACGTCGCAACAGGTGCTGGTGCTAAAGCACTTATTGAAGCAGGCGTTAGCGCTGTAAAAGTTGGTATCGGCCCAGGTTCAATCTGTACCACTCGTATCGTAACGGGTGTTGGTGTTCCTCAAGTAACCGCTATTGCAGATGCCGCTGAAGTGGCGAATTCATACGGCATTCCGGTTATCGCTGACGGTGGTATCCGTTTTTCTGGTGATATCTGTAAAGCTATCGTGGCTGGTGCATCTTGTGTCATGGTTGGCTCTATGTTCGCGGGTACTGAAGAAGCACCTGGCGAAGTCATTCTATACAATGGCCGCTCTTACAAAGCTTACCGCGGAATGGGCTCTCTAGGCGCTATGTCTCAGGGTTCATCAGACCGCTATTTCCAATCTGACAACGCAGCAGACAAGCTAGTACCTGAAGGTATCGAAGGTCGTATCGCTTACAAAGGTCGTCTAAAAGAAATCGTTCATCAACAGATGGGTGGCTTGCGTTCAAGCATGGGTCTTACTGGCAGTGCAACAATTGAAGATATGCGTACTAAAGCTGAATTTGTGCGTATTTCTGGCGCTGGCATGAAAGAGTCTCATGTACATGACGTTCAAATTACCAAGGAAGCACCAAACTATCGTTTAGGTTAATCGAAACTGATTGATACAACCCTGACGAAAACGTTTGCTTTTCTCTTGAAGCATTAATAAGAGGCGAGTAAACTCGCCTCTGTTTTAATAACTTAGCTTATAAGACTGCTCAAAATGACTAAAAATATCCATGACCAACGAATTCTGATCTTAGACTTCGGTTCTCAGTACACTCAACTTGTTGCTCGCCGCGTCCGTGAAATCGGCGTTTACTGTGAACTTTGGAGCTGGGATGTAGAAGAATCGGATATTCGTGAATTCAATCCCGACGGCATCATTCTATCCGGTGGCCCTGAAAGTGTCACCGAAGTGAACTCTCCGCGTGCACCACAATATGTATTTGACTCAGGTGTTCCTGTACTGGGCGTATGTTACGGCATGCAGACCATGGCAGAACAGCTAGGTGGTAAAGTTGCAGGTTCTACTGAACGTGAGTTTGGCTATGCGCAAGTAAAAGTGTCTGGCGAATCTTCAATCTTTAAAGATCTTGAGGCGACTCAGGATGTTTGGATGAGTCACGGTGACAAAGTTGTTGAGATTCCACAAGGCTTTGAAAAAGTTGGTGAAACTGACACTTGTCCTTATGCGGCAATGGCGAATGAAGAGAAAAAATATTTCGGTGTTCAGTTCCACCCAGAAGTGACGCATACAAAGCAAGGCCTGCAAATGCTAGAGAATTTTGTTCTTGGCGTATGTGGTTGTGAGCGTTTGTGGACATCAGAATCGATCATCGAAGATGCAGTGGCGCGTATTAAAGAACAAGTGGGCGATGATGAAGTTATTCTTGGCCTATCTGGTGGTGTAGATTCATCTGTCGTTGCTATGTTGGTTCACCGTGCTATCGGTGACAAGCTAACGTGTGTATTTGTTGATAACGGTCTTCTTCGTCTTAACGAAGGTCAGCAAGTCATGGATATGTTTGGCGACAAGTTCGGCCTAAACATCATTAAGGTAGATGCTGAAGAGCGTTTCCTGAAAGCACTTGAAGGCAAATCTGATCCTGAAGAGAAGCGTAAGACGATCGGTCACGTATTCGTCGACGTCTTTGATGAAGAATCGAAGAAGCTGAAAAACGCGAAATGGCTCGCTCAAGGTACCATCTACCCTGATGTTATTGAATCTGCGGCTTCTAAGACGGGTAAAGCGCACGTGATCAAATCGCACCATAACGTTGGCGGCTTGCCAGATGATATGGAGATGGGACTCGTTGAGCCGCTACGTGAGCTGTTTAAAGACGAAGTACGTAAGATTGGTCTAGAGCTAGGCCTACCTTACAACATGCTTTACCGCCACCCGTTCCCAGGGCCTGGTCTAGGTGTTCGTGTTCTTGGTGAAATCAAGAAAGAGTACTGCGATCTATTACGTCGAGCAGATGCTATCTTCATTGAAGAACTGCACGCAGCCGATCTTTACAACAAGGTTTCTCAAGCGTTTACGGTGTTCTTGCCGGTTCGCTCTGTTGGTGTAATGGGCGATGGCCGCAAGTACGATTGGGTAGTTTCGCTACGCGCAGTTGAAACCATCGACTTTATGACCGCACATTGGGCGCACCTACCATATGACTTCCTAGGTAAGGTTTCTAACCGCATCATTAACGAAGTAGATGGTATTTCTCGCGTGGTTTACGATATTTCTGGTAAGCCACCTGCGACGATTGAGTGGGAATAATTTCCGTTTAGAATCGAACAGTAAGCCAGTCTTCGGACTGGCTTTTTCTTTATCCATCATATGCTTTACACATCGCAGCCTTTGTCGTTATCACGTAATTAATGAGTTTAGTGTTTTCTTGAATCTACTCGACACTTTTGACTAACTCCTTGATGAAGAATTACGTTGTAAGTTGAGAGTGGCTCGCAAACTAACCTTCTTACCTCATACGAGTCGTGAAGTTCGGTTAGGAGTTAACTAGTCTTGTCGTCAGCAATTCACACAAGGACTTGTTTGATGAAGAAAACACGCTATCTCGCCGCACTTGCACTCGTGTCTGCGGCATCGACATCTTGGGCTACGATGAACATTCAGCCCGACCCTCAAAACGCTAATGGTTACATCGTTTCACGCGCGGATATTGAAGCTGCTGAAAGTGAAAAGACGGCCGATCCTATGTACCAAATCTGGGCACAAGCACTGAGTACGGCCCCCAATACAGTCGTTGAAGCGATTGATTCTGGCTTAGTAACCAATCCAGATAACGTCAAACGTGCAGAGCGAGTCTTTCCGCAAGCCGAATGGGGCTTTCTCACCCACATGGCTGCGCCAGAATACACGTATACCCGCTTTCTACGTGCGATAGGTAAGTTTCCAGCATTCTGTGCTGAGTACACCGATGGTCGAGATTCAGATGCGATTTGTAAGCGTTCAATCGTAACCGCGTTTGCTCATTTCTCTCAGGAGACTGGTGGACATATTGCCAAGGATAATATTTCCGATAACCCATTGGCATTGGAAGAGTGGCAGCAAGCGCTTGTGCATGTTCGTGAAATGGGCTGGTCTGAAGGGCAGGAGGGTTACACCACGGGTTGTGGTCAAAATGACTGGCAAAATAAAAAATGGCCATGCGCGACAGGGCAAGGTTATTTTGGCCGTGGTGCCAAACAACTTTCTTACCACTTTAACTACGGCGCGTTCTCCGAAGCTATGTTTGATGGCGATGCCTCGGTGTTGCTCAATAACCCGGGCTTAGTGGCGGACTCTTGGCTTAACCTTGCGTCGGCAATCTGGTTCTTTCTCACCCCCCAAGCGCCAAAACCTGCGATGTTACATGTCATCGATAAAACATGGACACCATCACAGCGTGAAATCGATGCCGGTATTGGTTACGGTTTCGGTACCACAATTAACATCATCAACGGTGGTATTGAGTGCGGTGAACAAAATAAAGAAAAAGGTCAGCCGGTTAACCGCATTCGTTATTGGGAAGGATTGTCTGACCATTACCAGATCCCGCTTGACCCTGATGAAAAGAACACGTGTTGGCAACAAACGCCTTATGGCAGTTTAAATCTGAATGGGGCAACTGATGTGTTGTACACCAACTGGGATGGAAACTGGAAATACTATGCTGATAGACCCGGTGGTTATTCGTTTGAGTGTGAATTGGTGGGTTTCCAAACAGCCTATTCGGCACTGGTTCCTGGTGATTACGAAAAGTGTGTGACCAATTTTTATGGCTCACATGCGGGTTGGCCGCAAGTGCGTATTGTTGACACCTTAGAGCCAAGCGAACCAGATCAAGGTGAGGGAAGTGGATGGAGTGTAAGCAAGGTTTATAACACCGGCGATGAAGTAACGCATCAAGGCGCGACATACAGAGCGAAGTGGTGGACACAAGGTGACGATCCAAGTTTAGGTGGGCCGTGGGAACTGCTGTCAGAAACGCCGAACGAGCCCGTTCCTGAACCAACGCCTGATCCTGAACCTGCTCCGGAACCAGAACCGGCACCAACACCAGATCCTGATACGTTTATCGAGTGGCAACCTGGTTCAAGCCAAGTCGCTGATGGTGACAAAGTGACTTATTTGGGTAAGTGCTTTATCGCTAAAAATGGCCCCGGCGTGTGGGAATCTCCTACTCAGTCAAATTGGTTCTGGGATGAAATCTCCTGTCAGTAACATTCGTTTAAACACTAAATAATGTGAAACAGCCCTAAGTTATTTGCTAGGGCTGTTTTTTTTCTATTTAGCTATTGTGCGATGTTCATGTCATTTAGGCTGATAATTGAATCAAATGCGCTCAAAGTTTTCATTTGATGTTTTTTGCAACCTTAGATTTCGATTCCGCACGCTATCTTTTTAACTAAACATATCTAAAATCTGCGCGTAATTTTTATTAACTTTTTTTAAAGGTGCGCAAAATGTCAACAAAACTGGCAAACCCTGCTCCGTTAGGTCTAATGGGTTTCGGTATGACAACCATCCTGCTCAATATCCACAACGCAGGTTTTTTTCCTATTGACTCTATGATTTTGGCAATGGGTATTTTTTACGGTGGTCTAAGCCAAGTTCTAGTGGGCATGATGTGCTTTAAACGCGGTGATACATTCGGCACTACGGCATTTACGTCATACGGTCTATTTTGGCTGACACTGGTGGGTTTACTGGTTATGCCTTACATGGGATTACCTGCAAGTCCGGCAAACTTTATGGGCTGGTACTTAGCATTGTGGGGCGTGTTCACTGGCTTTATGTTTATTGGCTCGTTATGTTACCCAGTGGCAAAGCAAGTGGTGTTTGGTTCTTTAACTATCTTATTCTTCCTCCTAGCGGCACGTGATTTTACAGGTAGTGAGTTGATCGGCACGATTGCTGGTTTCGAAGGTATCTTCTGTGGTGCGAGCGCGATTTACTTTGCTATGGCTCAAGTGCTTAACAACGAATACGGCCGTACAATCTTACCAATCGGTGACAAGAAGTCAGCTCAAGTTAAGCTAGAGCAAGTGGCTGCTTAATCAAATTGAAAATTCAGCTGTCGAATCGTTTGAACTAGGGCAACTGAAAATGGGAACATAATGAAAGGGGTTAGCCATTGGCTAACCCCTTTTTCTTACCACTGCTTTTTATTTATAGCTTGTCGCTATTAGGTTGAAGGCTGCTCAACCTGTTTAGAATCTAGTTCTGATTCTGGCTCTTTACCTGTCTTACGACGGTATTTATCTTCCCAGTAGTCAGCGCCTTTGATACCCAGTTTTACCGGGTTAAACGTGTATTCTTCAACACCTTGTTTTTGCTGTTCTTCGTAGTCATTTAGTGCTTTCAATGCAGGCTTAGACATGAAGAATATGATCAAAATACCAACGATATTCAGCCACGCCATTAGGCCAACACCTACGTCACCCATTGCCCATGCAAGGTTAGCGGTCTTAACTGTACCGTAGAACACAACCGCGATGAGTGCCACTTTTAGTAAGAACATCAAGCCATTAACTTTGATGTGACGACGAATGTACGCGACGTTTGTTTCTGCGATGTAGTAGTAAGCAAGAATCGTAGTAAAGGCAAAGAAGAATAGCGCAATAGCGATGAATGGTTTGCCAATCCCAGGCAAGGCGCTTTCAATTGCCATCTGAGTGAATACAGGGCCGTTCGCCGCGATATCAGCCGCGACATTTTGCACTAGGAAACCTTCTGCGCCATGCACGTTGTATGCACCTGTAATGATGATCATAAACGCTGTTGCTGAACAGACTAACAAGGTATCGATGTAGATAGAGAATGATTGCACTAAACCTTGCTGAGCTGGGTGATCAACACTAGCCGCTGCGGCTGCGTGAGGTCCTGTACCTTGACCCGCTTCGTTAGAGTAAACACCACGTTTTACACCCCAACCGATAGCAGCACCAAGTCCAGCCATAGGAGTAAATGCATCACCGATGATCATTGAGAATACACGCGGTACTTCACCAATGTTAAGCAGAATGATAATGAAGGCGGTAACGATGTAAGCCAGTGCCATGAAAGGAACAACGATTTGAGTAAAGCTAGCAATACGTTTCACGCCACCGAAGATAATGAACGCCAGGATAACTGAGATCACCGTGCCAGTAAAAATCTTAGCAAAGCTGAAAGTACCGATGGCCGTTTCAATCATGTCACCAGAACCGAATGCCGCTTCAACCGCATTACCGATACTGTTTGATTGAACGCCTGGCAGTAGGAAACCACAAGCAAAAATGGTTGCAATAGCAAAGACCCAAGCATACCAAGTTTGACCCATTGCTTTTTCAATGTAGTAAGCCGGACCACCGCGGAATTCGCCGTTATCTTCTTCTTTATAGATCTGCGCCAAAGTTGATTCGGCATATGCCGTGGCCGCGCCGAAGAAGGCAACAACCCACATCCAGAATACAGCACCTGGACCACCAAAACCGATCGCTGCTGCGACACCTGCAATGTTACCTGTACCGACACGACCAGACAGTGAAACTGCTAGTGCTTGGAAGGATGAGATACCTTTAGTGGAGCTTTTCCCTGAAAGAAGTAAACGCCACATTTCAGTAAAGTGACGAACTTGAACAAATCGAGTCATGACTGAGTAGAACAGACCTGCGCCAAGGCAAAGATAAATCAATACCGGGCTCCAGATAATTCCATTCAGAAAATCAACAAATGACTGCATAAGTATTTTCCCTGTTTGTTTTAATGGTTGTTTTCTGAACAGGATATTACCCTTTTTGTAATGCATTTGTTAATTAATTTATTTGTCGGTGTTAATTAGCGTGAGATGAAACACAAAATGCTGAAAATTAATTAAAATTTAGCGTTTGATAATTTACTTATTTCTAATTCTTTAGGTGTATATTTTATTTGAGAGTCAATTTGGTGATTTGTATAGATGGAATGCACCCTATTTTCCTTAGTGTATATTTTGTTAGTAAGGAATAAATAAGGTGATTATTCTAGTGGAGTGGTCGGTGGGTGGCTGATCAGAGAAAAAACAATCTAAAGGTAGCGTTCAATACTTAGCTCAGGGAGTATGCGTTGACCACTGGCAGTCATAACTTCAGTTAATATATCTGCGGATCCGCACGCCATAGTCCAGCCTAGCGTTCCGTGCCCGGTATTGGTATACAGGTTATCTAGTTTGGTTCTACCTATGATTGGTGTCCCGTCGGGTGTCATAGGACGAAAGCCGGTCCAGTATTCTGCTTTTGTAAAATCAATGCCTTGTGGAAACAGGTTACTGACGACGTGATTGAGTGTCGCTAAGCGCTTGTCGGGTAGGGCAGGGTCAAATCCTGCTAGTTCAGCGGTTCCAGCCACTCGAATTCTTTGCGCAAAACGGGTGACGGCCACCTTATACGTTTCATCCATAACGGTTGAGGTTGGTGCGTGCTGTTCATCTATGACGGGCAAAGTTAGTGAGTAGCCTTTGACTGGATAGACCGGCATATTGATACCCAGTGGCTTAAGCAAAGCTTTAGAATAACTGCCTAATGCGACAACGTAGTGGTCTGCTTCGATCTCTCCTTGAGAGGTGTTTACCGCGACAACCTTACGGTCTTCTTCAACCAAATTCACTACATCCGTATTAAACAAGAACTTCACTCCTGCTTGCTCTGCCATATGCTGAAGTTGCTGACAGAATAGATAGCAATCGCCAGTCTCATCGTCAGGTAGGTAAAGTCCGCCAACCAGTTCTCCTTGCATGTTAGCCAGCCCAGGCTCTTGCACTAAACACTGACTTGGATCGAGTAATCTACACGAAGTACCGCTCTCTTCTAGTAGTGCAATATCCTTTTCCACCGCTTTCAATTGAGCGTGGTTACGAAATATTTGTAGCGTCCCTTGGCGTCGACCTTGATAGTTGAGTTCAAACTCTTGGTTTAGTTTGGCTAAACAATCACGGCTACGGTTGGCAATGGTCAACATACGTGATTTGTTGACGCGGTATTTATCGATCTGGCAGTTGCCTAGCATTTGTCCAGCCCAACGGATGAGCTCAGGATTGAGAGAGGGTTTCACTTTGAGCGGAGCATGTTGCTCAAACAGCCACTTTATTGCTTTGGTTGGGATACCAGGTGCGGCCCACGGCGACGAGTAACCGTAAGAGATCTGTCCTGCATTAGCAAAACTGGTTTCTTCAGCTGCTCTTGCTTGTCTATCAACGACGGTCACCTCGAATCCTGCTTGGGACAAATACCATGCGCTGGTTAGGCCGATAACGCCACTTCCTAAAACGACAACCTTCACGATCTCTACTCACAGTTTGAAATTTTGCTAAGAATGATGAGTTTACATCTGGTTAACAATCGATAAGAATTAATATCAGGCTTTAGATTTTCTAAAGGGTTGATATGAAATCGACACTACTTCATGGGATTAACTTAATTTGTATTATTGCTCGCCACCAAAGTTTAACCAGTGCTGCAAAGGAATTGAATTTAACTTTAGGTGCGGTGAGTCAGCAGCTTCAGCAGATAGAACAGCGTTTAGGTTTTAGTGTATTTGAACGTCACGCACGTGGCATTCGCCTGACTGAACAGGGGAAAAAACTGGTCGATGCAACCAGTCATCATCTGGCTGCGATCGAAGACAATGTGTTTCAACTGACTCAGGTGTCTGAGCGCAAACAGATCCGACTTAAACTAACCCCTTCGTTTGCCTTTAAGTGGCTGGTACCAAAGCTTGAAAACTTTCATAAGCACTATCCGGATATTCAAATTCACACCTTTGCCGAAGGCGCGCTGGTGGATAGTGACAACCGGAATTTTGATATTGCGATTGATTACGGCTCGATTCCTTACAAACATCCCGATGCCGAGTTATTGATGGAAGAGTCTTTGTTGCCTGTAATGAGCCGAGATTATTTTGCCCAGCACTTTGATAAAAGTAAGGGGGAGCTTGGTTGGCATAACGTCACTTTACTCCATGATGTAATGCCTTGGCAGGGGGCGGTAAAAGACTACGAATGGTTATTTTGGGCGTCTCATCAACAACTCGATTTTGATACCAATCGTGGCCACTTTTTTAATCGTGCCGATATGGCGATGTCAGCAGCCGAAGCTGGAGTGGGAATTGCTTTGGCCCGTGTCGCGCTGCT
Organism: Vibrio galatheae; assembly: GCF_000967545.1. Lineage (GTDB taxonomy): Bacteria > Pseudomonadota > Gammaproteobacteria > Enterobacterales > Vibrionaceae > Vibrio > Vibrio galatheae. The sequence goes on from NZ_JXXV01000005.1 coordinate 140,681, forward strand.
TGGTGATGAAGTTCAGCAGGGAAAATTGGTTGCACCGTATGCAGCAATTGCAGCGAATGCGGGTTATTTCGTGATCACGCATATCGATGATCCGAACACACGTCGGTTTAAAAATTGGCTGCGCGAACAAGTGGTTACCAATTAATCTATAAATAACAATGGCATGACCATATGCACCCACTACACTTATTATTGGACTGGCTTCTGCTTCTCAGAAGTCAGTGGTATTTGGGGCAGCGCATATGGAATCTCATCAAGGCCAATGCAGCTATCAAAACCCTGATGGCTGGAGCTGCGATCAACCGTGCGGAGACTCTGGTTTATGCTACTGGCATGATCCACAAGTCGATAAAAGCAATCACGACGTAAAAGATCAGGTTGAGCAATGGGCCGCAGCAGGTAAACCTTTAGACGGATTTCAGTTGGCAAAAACAGACCTTGAAGACATTGATTTGGTCAATCGAGGCAGTAAACAAGGATATCAATGTCGAGGCGTTGATTTCTATCGAGCGAACTTAACCGATGCTCATTTTTTCGGCTTAGATCTACGTGGCTCATCTTTGATGAAAGCCAGATTGATTGGTGCAAACTTACACTGTGCCAAACTGGACAATTGCAATTTACTGGGGGCAGAGCTTTCACGGGCCAAACTGGAAAATATTGAATGGGGTGGTTGCCTCAAGCAAGAATTTGACGCGAATAATGCACTGAAAAAACGCGATCGTAAAAAATCGATCATGTTGTGCCAAGAAGCAGAAGAAGTTTGTCGCAATATTCGTAAACAGTGTGAGAAGCAGGGGCTATTTGAAATGGCGGGCGATTTTTTTAAGCGCGAGATGCGCTACCGCCGTTATCAAATGCCTGTGCTTAGTTTGAAAAGAGTGATTTCAAAAGCGGTCGATCTGTTTTGTGGTTATGGCGAAGACCCGATAAGGGTGGTGGGCTTTTCGATCTTTTTGATCTTAGTTTGCGCGCTTGCTTACTTCTTCTTAGACACTACAGGTGCTCATCCGCTTTATGAAGATCTGACGGGATGGCAGTTTTATCTATTTGAGTTTCTCAATTCGCTCTATTTTAGTGTCGTGACCTTTACCACACTCGGCTATGGCGATATATCCCCGGTTGGCTTTGCTCGCTTTATCGCCGCCTGTGAAGCGTTTTTAGGCAGCTTTACTATGGCGCTGTTTGTGGTGGTGTTTGTAAAGAAAATGACCCGCTGATTGGGCTCCTTAGCGAGGCATTAACGCGCTTGAGATCCAATCACTAGCTATGATTTGATCATCTTTGTGCTGATTAGAGAAATGCTCGACCAAGGCGGATAAGTGCTCGCCATTGTCGCACATCGTATTGGCAATAAGATCCTCAGAGACGATGATCTCGCTGCTTTGAGGATACGCCTGAGTTGTCACTTGCACAGGAACGATAAATTTAGCCGCGCTGGCACTATGCTGCTGTTTGAGTCGCCTAGCTTGCTGGTGAATATACGCCTGTGATTCTGCTGTGTAATGATCATGGTTGAAATCAAACATCAATGGGAAAATCAAGCCACGATAAAGAACTACAGCATCAATATCGAGTTGTGACTGACGATGTGACAATGCCAAAACGATATCACCCGCCAAGTGGGGGAGTTGCTTGAATTGCTGCTTGAGCAGTTCAACTCTGCGTGGCCAATCCGACCCCGTGAGTTGTGAGCAAAGAATAGCGGAGTCTGTGGTGACAAAATCAAAAATTGAACTTGAGTATTGGGCGTGCAGTGTCATCGGCAGTGCGTCGTGTCAGTAAAACTGTGAGGCTAGCGAACAAATCAGGATGATGCTAGCACATTGCGTAGAGAGTTTGACGTGAGTATTGCCGGCAACAAAAAAAGGATTACCTAATGGCAATCCTTTTTTCTCTGTCATGCTTAAGCTGCGTTGGCAAACTCGGCGAGAAAGCACTCTTTGCGCGCATGAAAACGCTCAACTAAGTCATCCACAGCCTCTTGGTCGTATGGTTTCAAGCCACTTGCCACCATGCGCTTGATGCCTCTCCCGACCACTTCGCCATCTTCTTTAAAGGTAAAGTTTAATGTCACGAGGCCACGTTTACCTTCCACATCGAATGTCGCACCTGAGAACTCTACTTCTGGGTGAGTTAGGTCTAAGCGCGAGAATTCAACTTCCATGCTTTCGTAAATAACCAATGGGCGTTGACAGTTGATCATCATCTGCGCTTCTTCCATCAGCGGTACCATAATATGCGGGAAGTTCATGCCAGAGAACTGAACATAGCTGGTTACGACATGCTCGATAAATGCTGCATCTTGGCTAACTTCACCTTCGCGCGACATGTGTAAGTACTCTTTCGCGTTTTGGTCGACAACCGCACTCTCTTTATCACATTTGTTCTCAATCGAAAGCGAAATACCATCGTTGACCATTCCAGAGAAATCGAAACGCATTTTTTGGCTGATGCCTTCTTTAGTGAGTAGTACTGCGAAAAGCAGGTCACCAGGCACACAGAAGCGTTTGTTGTCTTCATCATGAATAGGGTTAAAGTCACCGGCCACTTTTTTAGCAAAATGACTTGCTTGCTGGCGAGTGAATTGGAATCGATTGTTATCTTGTGAAAAATACGGTGTTAGAAACATACTTTTATTCATGTGGCTATAACTGCCGCGCAGTATACATGAAGCGCAGTGATTAAATGGTCTATCCAGATCGTTTGTTTTTAATGTATTGATTTTAAATTAGTTGTGGCAAGTTTTAGTCTTAAATAGTTAACAGCTTAGCGTCGATTTTTGGATCGGATTTATGGACTAATAACTCAAGAGGTTGCGCGATGAAGTACTTTTCACCGCCAATGTAGCCGCAATGGGCTGAAAGGAAAATGAGATGAAAGGCGCTGAAACTCAGCGCCTTCACGATTAGTTCTGCGGTTTGATAAATGAGCCATAGATATCATGGCGACGGTGCTTAAGATTGGTCACAGAGCCTTCGGTATTCAATTGTTTTAACTTGGTTAAATCAACATCAGCAAAGATGATCATTTCTGTATTGGCATTGGCCTCAGTTAAGGTCGCATCATGGGGGAAGTAGATATCGGATGGAGAGAACACCGCAGATTGCGCGTATTGAATATCGACGTTGTCGACGCGCGGTAGGTTGCCAACGCTACCGCCTATCGCGACATAACATTCATTTTCAATGGCACGTGCTTGTGAGCAGATTCGCACACGTTGGTAACCGTTCTTGGTATCAGTCCAGAATGGAACAAAAATGATCTGCACTCCTTGTTCGGCCATCATGCGGCCCAGTTCTGGGAACTCACTGTCGTAACAGATTAAAATACCTATACGTCCCGCGTCGGTTTCAAACACTTTGACATTATCGCCGCCATCAATCACCCAATCTTTTTCTTCATGTGGTGTGATGTGAATTTTGTACTGAGCTTCGATGTGACCGTCACGTTGTAGTAAATATGAAACGTTGTAAAGTTTGTCGTCCTCAAGTACTGGCACACTACCTGCGATAATGTTGATGTTGTAAGTGACGGCCATTTGCGAGAAGCGATTTTTAATTTCTTCACTAAAGCTGGCTAAAAAGCGAATCGCTTCTACAGAGTTTTGCCCCTCTTGCAGTCCCATCAAGGGGGCGTTGAAAAACTCGGGAAACAACGCAAAGTCAGCTTTGTAGTTCGATAGTGAGGTAACGAAAAACTCCGCTTGATCCATTAAATCGTCCAAGTCACGCATGGCTCGCATTTGCCATTGGATAACACCAATTCGCACTAAGGTCTTTTCAATGTCGTGCACTGATTGAATATCTTCTTCGTAAAAGAAGTTATCCCACTCAAGTAGCGTCGCGTACCCTTGGGAAGCATCGTCTTCGGGTAGGTAGTTACGCATTAAACGTTTGACATCAAAGTCATTTGCTAACTGAAACGACAAGATGGGATCATGTAACTCGCGACGTTTAATTTTGTTGATGTATTCAGGGACAGACAGCTCATCGGCATGTTCCTGATAATTGGGAATGCGCCCACCAGTAAGAATGGCTTTGAAATTTTTGCTGCGGCATAATTCTTTACGTGCATCATACAGACGACGACCGAGTCGCAAGCCGCGATAGTCTGGGTGGACAAAGACATCCAAGCCATACATGGCATCCCCTTTGGGGTTGTTTTGAATGACGTTGTTTGCATCGATGATGTCGGTGTAGACATGAGGCAAAGAGAATCGGTTGTAATCCACTTTGATGGTCAGTGCCGCGCCAACGATTTTGCCGTTATCCTCGATACATACTTGCCCATCGGGGAATTGGCGGATTAAATCCATAATCGTGCTTCGCGGCCAAGCGCCTCCAACATCGGGAAAAACGAGATCCATCAACTCGGCAATTTCTGGATAGTCAGCTTGTTCGATTGTTCGCAGTGAGAGCTTCGGCGTCGTGTTGTCCATAACAGTGTTCCATTTTTACAGCGTTAACATCAGCTTAACACAATACGTCCTGAACCTTAATTGCTGTGCCAATACAATCGAATAACTCTCATACTCCTGAAACTATTTCTGTATACGCAACTTAAGCGATAAAGCTTACTAAGTAGAAACCGTTATGGAGATAATTAATTGCGCCATTGAGAATTGTGCGTATCAGTTACTGATTCGCGCTGTTGTTTTCTACCAAGCTATTGCGTTTTTGCTGCTCTTCTAATTGGATGACTTCTTCATCCAACTCAGCAATTTTAGCTTTCATTAATTGATGACAATGCTCAGCAAGGGCGCGTGCGTCTTTTAGGTTGTAATGGGAAGTGTCGATTGGTGCGAGCATCTCGGTGATCACTATGCCGTTGTTGCGACGGTTAAGATGGATTTTGTTGTGTGTGGTGCTGACCACCATAGGTGTGATTGGCACGCCAGCTTCGATGGCCATACGAAAAGCGCCACTCTTAAATGGCAACAAGCCTCGTCCTTTACTGCGAGTGCCTTCTGGATACGCCCAAACGGAAAGGTTGCGCTGGTGAATCGCTTCGGCAACTTGTTTTATGGTGTCGCGTGCTTTGGACTTGTCTTCGCGGTTAATCAGAATATTACCGGTAATCCAGTAAAGTTGACCAAAGAAGGGCACCCACAATAGTTCTTTCTTACCCAATGACACAGTACGCGGCCTGAGCATTCCTGGAGCAGTGACAAAATCGAAGACACTCTGATGATTGGAAATATAGACGCTGTTGTTTGGTGTCGGTGCATGTTCTAGTCCACGTTGAATGATCTTCAGGCCGATCAGTTTGTGTAGTTGGCTAAACCAACGACAAAAGAAGTAGACGTGTTTGGGATTTCTTGGACTGAATAGACAGTAGATCAGCGCAAATAGCGTCATAAAAATAATATAAACGGCGGCGGCTACAAGGCGGGCAATAGCTAACACAACAGGCTCCTTTCTTTTCAAATCCACACACATGGCGAGTTGATAAAGTTAGAGTTTTCATTCTATTTAACCAAATTGCAACAATTTGTTTTTCATTCTCGAAGCGAGCGTTGTTTTTCTGTTTTTATCTAAACGTGTTGCCACTACTGAATCACATTGCGATGAGGTGAATTGGAGAAGGTGTCTATTGGCAATGATAGCCGCAAGCAAAAACGCCAGCGCATGAGCGACTGGCGTTTTTATCACAGTCTACAGTTTAGACTGTGCTCGGTTTAAGCGATCATGGACGGCAAGCCAGTCGTCGCTGATTGGTGGACGCTCGACCCAAATCTCATTGCAGCCCCATTGATCAGCTTCGTCGAGCGCGCGATAGAGATCATGTGAATAGCGGGACACATCATTTGGCATCCGCTTTGATTTAAAGTTTCGCGTATCAATCTCTGACATGTGTAAGCAGGCGATATTTGTTTCTTGTACCCGTTCAATATCAGACAAATCAACCAAGCGGACTTTAGTGTTGGGTTGATAGTGACTGGTGACATTGCCAGGGACGGCAACCGTATGTGCTTTCGGGGACAGTACTTCTTCGCCTAAGGTTGCAGCAAGTTGCGCAGCGGTAACTGGGCCACTACGCAAAATGCGAAACGGTTTTTGAGTCAGATCGATAATGGTGGACTCTAAGCCGTGAGCGCAGTCACCACCGTCAAGTACTGCCGCAATTTTACCACCTAGTGATTTAATCACATGCTGCGCAGACGTTGGGCTGAGCTTTTTGTATGGGTTGGCTGATGGCGCTGCGACAGCCATTCCTGATGATTTTATCAGCGTGGCGAAAACATCATGTGCCGGCATACGAATACCTATGGTGTCCAATCCGCCCGTGACTACTGGCGTAGCTTGATCTGCTTTATCGAGTAATAAAGTGACCGGACCTGGCCAGAATGCGTCGGCAATTGTGTAGGCTTGCTGAGGGATGTTTTTTGCCCAGTCAGACAGTTGTTCTACATCACCAATATGAACGATCAATGGATGATCGGCAGGGCGTCCTTTCGCGGCAAAGATTTTTTTTACCGCTTCTGGGTTTGACGCATCCGCAGCAAGTCCGTAAACCGTTTCGGTCGGGATAGCAACAAGTTCGCCAGACGCGAGAATCGTTTTCGCTTGTTCGATATCGTTGTTGTCACTTGCCAAAAGGTGTTGCGTTTTCAATGTCTCTTCCTCAATCAACCACATAGGTTAAAAAACTAGCCGGCTATTTTAACCATGTTTCACAAAGTTTCGACGTTTATTTGAGAATGAAATGTATCTATCGATAATATTTTTCTTTATAAGTCGATCTTTCAATCGCTTATTGGCAATAATAACCAGAGTACTAGTAGAGAGCAGAGAGACAGGAGGCGTAGCGTGAGATTGGAATACGATTACATCGTTGTCGGAGGTGGAATCGTCGGTGTATCGACCGCGTGGCAATTGCAAATGCGCCATCCTCATCGTTCTATTCTACTGCTCGAAAAAGAGTCTCAATTGGCGTGTCACCAGACCGGGCATAACAGTGGGGTAATTCATGCGGGCGTTTATTATGCGCCTGGCAGTCTCAAAGCGCAGTTGTGTAAAGCTGGGGTCGAGGCAACGGTTAATTTTTGTCATCAACATGGCATTAAAGTCGATAATTGTGGAAAGCTGTTAGTGGCAACAACGCCACTTGAAGTCGAGCGCATGCAAGCGCTCTATACTCGTTGTGAACAAAATGGCCTAGCTGTTGAACTGATCGATCAGCAAGAGCTGAAAAAACGCGAGCCAAATATCGTGGGTTTAGGGGCCATCGCTGTCGCTGAAACCAGTATTGTCGACTACCGCCAAGTAACGAAGGCAATGGCCGATGAATTTCGCTTATTGGGCGGCCAAGTTCTGCTCGAATCTGAGGTGGAGGCGTTAAAAGAAACGCTTGATGGCGTTGAAGTGTCCGTGGCTAACGGACAGGTTAAGCGCCTATTTCATGCTCAGTTACTGCTGGTATGTTCTGGTTTAATGGCAGACCGTTTGACTCGTATGATGGGAATAGAGACCGATTTTCAGATCATTCCCTACCGAGGTGAGTATTACCGACTCCCGGCAGAGCACAACGATATCGTCAATCATTTGATTTATCCGATTCCAGATCCCGAACTGCCATTTCTTGGTGTTCACCTTACTCGAATGATTGACGGCAGTGTGACGGTAGGGCCAAATGCGGTTCAGGGCTGGAAGCGTGAAGGTTATGGGCGTGTTAATTTCAGTTTCGGTGATGTGGCCGAGATGCTTGCTTTCAGCGGTTTTTGGAAAGTCACCGCCAAACACTTTAAAACGGGATTGCTTGAAGCGAAAAACTCTTGGTTTAAGTCCGGCTATCTCAAGTTGGTCAATAAATACTGCCCTAAAGTGCAGCTTGAAGATCTTACGCCTTATCCGGCTGGAATTCGTGCTCAGGCGGTGCTGAAAGATGGTACGCTGGTTCACGACTTTTTATTTGCTGAGAGTCCACGCAGTTTGCATGTTTGCAATGCGCCATCGCCCGCCGCAACTTCTGCAATTCCAATCGGCAACTACATTTGCGATAAGATTGAAACAAAATTAGCCAAAAAAGTATGAGTTAGTTTCAGTTGTCATAAAAACTTCACATTTCTATTTTGAATGGAGAGTTGAGATGACTCGACGACCTAAGGTTATGATATTCCCCCATTCATACTTTCGTACTAACCCTAGACCTAAACTTTTGAACTAAACCTCAATGATCCGCGCCAGCCTCTTTCAAACGCAGTTCAAGCATCTGAGCTTGTGATTTTTTAATCCTAATCAACAGCCTAGCTCAGCTCGAACTCGGCCTGCTCCCAAAGCCCCCATGTTTTGTTACTCCTTAGCTGAAATTTACATACCACCCACTATTGACCAAACTGTTAGTAGTGGGGTTTCAGGACTGGAGGCCATGATGCTAGACAGAAAAAACATTAGCGTGCAATTGAAATGGGCTGTTTGGGGTTGCGTACTTTCGTTGCCATGGCAAGCTTTAGCACAAGATTTGACCACTGACACGGTCAGGCCGGGAACTGTAATTTATAAGATCAGTGCCAATGCTACGCAGAGTGATTTAAAAGGACTCAATGCCCTGCTCAAAAGCCACGGCTTGGTTTCGGAGCGAACACTCGACGGCAGCCAGATTGTTATTGCAACGTTCGAGCATCATGGGCGCGAAAAAGCAATCGCGAAGATTTTGGACAAGAGTGGTTATGTTGAATTTGCAGAGCCCGATTTTGCTCTTGAGCCCACTCTCGCGCCCGACGATCCTCTCTTGAGCTATCAGTGGCACCATAATAGTGTCAACAGTCGTCAGGCTTGGGATCTTACTACCGGAAACAGCTCGGTATTGGTAGCAGTGTGTGATACTGGATTTGATGTGAATCATCCTGATTTAGAGCCAAACTTGCGCATAGATCTCGCGTTTAACGCTCAGGATGGAACAGATTATATCTTTGACGCGAATGGTCACGGTACTGGTAGTGCTGGTACTTTAGGGGCTGTTGGTAATAATAGTATCGGTGTGGTTGGTGCAAACTGGGATGTGGATATAATCCCAGTACGAATTGCGATTAGCGACCAAAATAGTTCCGCTTATATTTCGACAATGGCAACTTGTATTGAATATGCCGCTAACAACGGTGCTCGGGTGGTTAACCTCAGCTACGGAGGCATTCAATATTCAACGATAGATGCTGCTGCTCAGTACTTAAGAGCAAGAAATGGCTTGTTGTTCATGTCTGCGGGGAATAGTGGTGAAGAGCACGCGGGTTATCCTGACTACGTTAGCTTGGTAGGGGTTGGAGCGACGGATCGTAATGATGCCAAAGCCAGTTTTTCAAGTTGGGGGGCCTATGTTGATGTGACTGCTCCTGGGGTTGATATCGCAACGACTTACCCAGATAACCAATACGTTTACTATAGCGGTACGTCATTTTCTTCCCCGTTAACAGCGGGTATTGCGGCACTCATGGTGGCGGCAAACCCTACAATAACCCCAGATGAAATTGAAAATGGATTGTTTTCCACTGCGGTTGATATTGGCGCAGTAGGTGATGACAACGTATTTGGACATGGGTTAGTTGATGCGTTTGCAGCGGTTAGCTACGCTCAGAACTTAGGTAACTTTTCCCCTCCTGTTGCAAATCTGGTTGTTAGTAGTAATTCGGTATCATTTGGCACCGTGATAAGTTTTGACGCAACTGGCTCAAGTGACTCTGATGGCAGTATCACTTCGTACCATTGGAATTTTGGCGATGGCAGTTCGTCAAACAACTCAATGGAGAGCCACACCTACTCCGCTGCGGGCAGTTATCAGGTGAGTTTAACGGTTACGGATAACGACGGATTATCAGACTCAGAAACAACGACAATTCAAGTGACTAATGCGCTGCCGACACCGGTAATCAGCATCACTGGTTCGCAAAGCAGCTACGCCGTGAACGAACTTGTCTCTTTTGTTGGAGCAGGTTCTTCAGACTCTGATGGGTATATTACTAGCTATGAGTGGGACTTTGGCAATGGTGATGGTAGTGATTTAATCGATGTGGACTACTCCTATCCTTCTGCTGGGAACTATATTGTCACGCTCACCGTGACCGACAATGCTGGAGCATCAAACAGTAGCAATGTTACAGTTTCAGTTATTGACCCTTATGTACTTGTTGCACCCAGCAATTTAGCTGCGACGGTGGATGGTTTGCAAGTGACACTCACATGGCAAGATAATAGCTTGAGCGAAACAAACTATATTGTCGAGCGTGGTGGGAAACGGAGAGGTAAGGTCACGTTTGAGCCAATTGCGACACTTGATATGAATACGACGAGTTACGCTGAAACGGTTGAGCCAGGGGACTACACTTACCGAGTTACGGTTATCAATGTCTCACAACAGCTAAGTTCTGACACATTGAAAGTTACGGTGGACTCTGCGGCAAATCCAGACCCAGGTTCGGTAGCGGCACCGAGCAATTTGCAACTATCCAGTTCTGGAAACCAAGTCACTCTCACTTGGACAGATAACGCCAACGCAGAGCGTTTTGAGGTTGAGCGTGGCGTAAAAGCTAAAGGGCAGTTTGATTTTGCAAAGATTGCTGATGCGGCTAGCTCTACTTATATAGACTCCAGTTTTGGCGATTTGCAGAGTGGCAACTATGGCTACCGAGTAAAAGCCTTCAAGGGAACTGGAGAATCGAACTACAGTAATATCGTTGAAATTCGTAAGAAATAGACAGGGAAAGTAATGAAAGAGCTGACCGTAGGGCTGGCTCTTTTGTTTCTAGTGCGGCATTCATTTAATCGGTTCTACAAAAGGCTTCAATTCCACTACATTCCCTTCAGGGTCTTCAATATAGAGGGACCGACCGTATCCCTGTGCTCCGTATCGCTCTGCAAACTCGGATGTTTTTATCTGGTATTTCTCCAAATAGGCAATGAGTTGAGGTTCATCAAAAGCGCTTACTTGCAGACAGAAGTGATCAAGGTTGCGGCCATTTTGTTGCGGGGCTTTTCCGCCGAGTTTTCCTAACTCACTCTCAACGGTCACGATATCAATCAAAGCGTTACCCGCTCTAAGTTGAGTTAAGCCAAGCTCTTGTTTTTCACGTTCAATGGAGCAGCCCAATATATCGCGATAAAATTGCAGCATCTTATCGAGTTGACTGGTGCGCAGTACCACATGATCAAGCGCAACGATCTTAATTGGGTTTTCCATAAAATAACTCTCCCTTACTCTTTCTAGTTAGTATACGCAGTTGTGCTTTTTACGATCCTATTTCCCCCTAATTTAATAAACAAAATGGGCGCTTAAATAAGCGCCCATTGGGTGTGATTTCTGTTGTTAAACCTAAACCGAGGCTTGTTTTGCCGATGTTTGGTAAACGGGAAGCTCAGTCCGTAATCCTTTGATTAAGCTGACACACATGACGAGCAGAACCAAAGTGAAGGGTAGACCTGTTGCGACTACTCCTGACTGCAATGCTTGCAGCGCTTCTTTACCACCGATCCAAAGCATGACTGCCGCAATGGAACCTTCAATGCATGCCCAGAAAATTCGCTGCGGGATTGGAGCGTCGATCTTACCGCCGGATGTGATGCTGTCTATGACTAATGAGCCAGAGTCAGATGAGGTAATAAAGAAGATCAAGACCAATCCAATCGACAACACCGAGACAATCGAGCTATACGGTAACGCGTCGTAAACATGGAAAAGGGTCAATGAGATGTCTGTTAGACCATTTGCTCCTAGCTCTCCAACTTTATTGACCACTTGATCGATAGCGATACCACCAAATACTGACATCCAGATTAATGTCACAAGCGTTGGAATAGCAATAACGGCAATGATGAACTCGCGAACTGTGCGACCTTTAGATACGCGCGCTATAAACATACCGACGAATGGTGACCAAGACACCCACCATGCCCAGTAAAAGACTGTCCAGCCGTGCATCCAAGCGGAGTCTTCACGTCCATGTGGGTTGCTGAGTGGAATGATGTGCTGTGCATAAGCGATCATGCTATCCACAATAGAAGGCAATGCAATGTCGTAGCTGATGAAAACAATAAATGTGAGCAGAACAAAAGCCGCTGCCATATTGACGTTACTGAGTAGCTTAACGCCACCGTCGATACCACGAATAACTGACAGGATGGCAATAAAGGTCACAAACGCGATCACACCCATTTGCATACCTGCGCCGCCGTCTAAACCAAATACATGGTTGATACCGCTGGTGGCTTGCTGGGCACCGAGGCCCAGTGAGGTCGCCAAACCGAATAGCGTCGAGAGTACAGCTAGAATATCAATAATGTGTCCCGTCCAGCCCCAAGCGCGATCACCGATGATAGGGTAAAAAGCAGAACGCAGAGAAAGTGGTAAGCCTTTGTTGAAAGCGAAAAAGGCCAAAGAGAGAGCGACGATGGCGTAAATCGCCCAGCCATGAATGCCCCAGTGGAACATGGTGGCTCCCATCGCTAGCGATTTTGCTTGTTCAGTATACGGCTCTACATTCAGCGGGGTTCCCCACCAATCGGTATAGTAAGCGGTCGGCTCGGCAACACTCCAGAACAACAAACCAATTCCCATACCAGCAGCGAACAGCATTGAAAGCCAAGACAGGGTTGAATGCTCGGCTCGCGCATCTTTGCCACCAATGCGAATTTTACCTAAAGGTGATAGCAGCAGGCCGAGTGCAAAAACAATAAAAAAGTTGGCTGACCACATAAAGAAGAGGTCAAAATCAGCCATGATACTGTTTCGTAAACCGTTTAGCGCATCGCGAGCGGTGGCTGGATCAACGAGAAGGAGTGAAAGAAGGCAAAGTATTATAAGTCCAGCACTAATCCCAAATACGGGATTGTGGATATCGAAGCCCCACTTTTGTACGTTGTCTTGCCCAACTTGATAATCTGTGGTGTCGATACTGTATTTTTTTAACGCATTATCCATAAATACAAAGTTTACGCTTTTATAATGTGCTTATCTTTTTCAAGAAAAACACTAAAACCGCCCTCCATTTTGTTTGAGTTCAAATTAATATTTCCGGGCAATTTAAAGTATTTTGTGACTTAAATCAAATTTATTGGGGTTTTGTTACTTTTGTGATTGGATTTATTGTTTGTTCATTAATGTTTTGAGTTCGAAATTATATGTGGCAGAGAAGAAAAATAAACCTCCCTTTAAGTATGATTTTTAGCTTGGGAACGACTTTCATAAAGCGCACATCGCGCTAACGTTTTACTGACATTGTTGACAACGTGTCGGCTTTATTCCATCCGGTGGTTAAGCGATTGCCTATACTTGCAGCGCTGAAACGATGACCCTATTCAATACGCTCAGATACAAATTGCTAACCCGATGGAACAAGTGGCAGAAATTACACTTGAGCCAACAAGTGAGTATCAGCACAACGTTATCTAATTAGAAATGTTGAAAACAACAGTGGCCTAGTCGCAAGGTAGTAAACTCGCACTAAGCCACGCGTCTGTTTGTTACTTGTTGCTGCTAGAAATAGTGATGGATTTGGGCAGCATCAGGTATTTAGCGTCAACTAGGCCGCTAATTCGCTCACCCAAGCGTTCGACTTGGTTAAGCACTCCATTATGGTTTCTTCTGATAACGACACTTTTGCTTTCATCTTATCTAATAAAACCCAATTGGACGCTTCAATGGCTTCGGCTATAGAAAGCAAGTTGCCTAATGTTCCTTCTCTATCAACTAGCGCATGGGTGATGATATCAGACAGTGGTAGTGATGAAAGTACGTCTGTCAGTGCCATATCTAATAGACCATCCACTAGCGATAGCATGCCACATAAGTAAGCAGAGTCAGATAATGTCGGTTCATCGAGATGTGAAGCCAAGCACTCGATGAATTTGGCTCGATTGAGCAAGTTTCTCAGAATAATGTTGGGTTTATTTGGAGACAGTGCAGCAAGCGTGGTGTAAGTGACATATTTTCTTATCCTATCATCGCCTAGGTAAGCGAGCGCTTGACGAGTGCTCTCGATGGTTTTGCTGACTCGGGAATCACTGTTGACAAAGTTCAGAAGCTGCACCGAAAGTACAGGGTTTCTTTCAATGATTTGATTGACTTTATTCAAATCGACATCTCTTTTCGCCACTAATGTCGATAACTTGAATATGTCTAAAGCAGACGCAGATAGCTTGTGTGTCTTAATGATTTCCGGTTTCTGAAAGAAGTAGCCTTGAAACAAAGAAAAACCACACGCTTGCGCCTTTAGAAACTCTTCATGGTTTTCGACTTTTTCTGCGACGAACTGAATATCTGTGCTGTCTAAGCTGTGAATGATTCTCTTACACTCAACAAAGGAGAGCTCTCTGACATCTAATTTTATAAAGTCCACCAATGGGCAAAATCGATCCCACTCAGAAGAGGGTTGGAAATCGTCCAATGCAACCAGATAATTTTTCTCTTTCAACTCGACAATTGAGTTAAACAATTCATCTGTGGGTGAGCAGGTTTCCAGTATTTCAACAACGATATCGTTTGGTGAAAAATCAAAAGGAACACCGTTGACAATGTCACTATGTTCAAAGTTAACGAACCCCGGCTTACCATCTAGATTTCTTTTCTGAAAGGTTAAAAATTGCTCTGAAAGCAAGCGAAGGGTCGATCTGCTGGATGATGTTGGGAAAGCGTTTGCTTCCCCTTCTCGATACAACAGTTCGAAAGCAAATAGATCCTTGTTTTTATCTAGAATAGGTTGCCTGGCTACAATGGATAACTTGTTGGTTTGTTCTTGGCTGGTTGTACTTAGCATATAAATCCCTGACGTCGTCTTATAAATTTTTTAGGAAATGTAACTTATTGTCGTAAAGGGAAGTGTAGTACAAGCAAACGGACTTAGAATTGAATTGGTTTTAACTATTTAATTTTAAAGTGAAGGGCTAGCCATGAATACAACTGCTGAGTCTATTTGTTTGGGTATTGCCACAGTCAAAAGGCACTGGAACAAGTGATGGCATTCTGCGAGTAGGGCAAAGTTACAGTGACGAGTCAAATTGCCAATAACACTCCTGAGCAAGCCATGCTGGGGGATTTTTCTAGTGCGCTTGACGATGCGATTTTAAATAGTCATGAAGCTCATCAAGAGCAAATGATGCAATTGCTGTCTGATCCGAATCGAAATAAGCAATGTGGGCATGCAGACATCTCGAGTTGTTGAAATTTGTAACGGTAGACTTAAA
>NZ_JXXV01000006.1 GCF_000967545.1 Vibrio galatheae
TAACTGATCGGCATTACGCATAAGCGAGGCTTTTTCATTTAATCATTCACCGTATCAGATTATAGAGATTCAGTGAATGTACGTGCGATTACGTCAGCTTGTTGCTCTGCAGTTAGAGAGTTGAAGCGTACCGCGTAACCAGAAACGCGGATTGTTAGCTGAGGGTATTTCTCAGGGTGCTTAACAGCATCTTCTAGCGTGTCACGGTTAAGAACGTTCACGTTTAGGTGTTGACCACCTTCGATGCCTGCTTCGTGGTGGAAGTAACCATCCATTAGACCAGCAAGGTTAGCACGTTGAGAATCTTCTTCCTTACCCAGCGCGTTAGGTACGATAGAGAAGGTGTAAGAGATACCATCTTTGGCGTGTGCAAACGGTAGTTTACCTACTGATGTTAGAGATGCTACTGCACCTTTCTCATCGCGGCCGTGCATTGGGTTTGCACCCGGCGCAAATGGAGCACCTGCGCGACGACCATCTGGCGTGTTACCTGTCTTCTTACCGTACACGACGTTAGATGTGATAGTAAGGATAGACTGAGTAGGAACAGCGTCACGGTAAGTCTTAAGCTTACGGATCTTGTTCATGAACACTTCTACTAGATCACAAGCGATGTCATCTACGCGTGAATCGTTGTTACCGAATTTAGGGTAGTCGCCTTCGATCTCGAAGTCGATTGCTACGCCATCTTCATCGCGGATTGGTTTAACTTTCGCGTGCTTGATGGCAGATAGTGAGTCTGCGGCGATAGATAGACCTGCTATGCCACAAGCCATTGTGCGGTAAACGTCGCGATCGTGTAGTGCCATTAGTGCAGACTCGTAGCTGTACTTGTCGTGCATGAAGTGGATGCTGTTTAGTGCAGCAACGTACTGCTTAGCTAGCCAATCCATGAAGTGGTCTAGGCTGTTCCACACTTCATCGAAATCTAGTACTTCTGAAGTGATCTTAGGCATTACAGGACCAACTTGCATTTTCAGCTTCTCATCAACACCACCGTTGATTGCGTAAAGCATAGTTTTCGCAAGGTTAGCGCGAGCACCGAAGAACTGCATTTGCTTACCAACAACCATTGGAGATACACAACATGCGATTGCGTAGTCGTCTGAATCCATGTCTGGGCGCATTAGGTCGTCGTTTTCGTACTGGATTGAAGAGGTATCGATAGATACTTTCGCACAGAACTTCTTGAAGCCGTCAGGGAGCTGCTCAGACCATAGCACAGTGATGTTTGGCTCTGGAGAAGGACCCATAGTGTATAGAGAGTTTAGGAAACGGAAGTTAGTACGCGTTACTAGCGTACGACCGTCAAGACCCATACCACCCATAGATTCTGTTGCCCAGATTGGGTCACCAGAGAATAGGTCATCGTACTCAGGAGTACGTAGGAAACGAACCATACGTAGTTTCATTACGAAGTGGTCAATCATTTCCTGAGCTTGTTCTTCAGTGATCTTACCAGCGGCGATATCACGCTCGATGAAGATATCTAGGAAAGTAGAAGTACGGCCTAGAGACATTGCCGCGCCGTTTTGAGATTTAACCGCTGCTAGGTAACCGAAGTAAGTCCACTGGATAGCTTCTTGTGCAGTTTCAGCAGGACGAGAAATATCACAGCCGTATTTTTCAGCCATCACTTTCATTTGGCCAAGTGCGCGGTGCTGTTCAGCGATCTCTTCGCGAAGCTGCATAGTCATTTGAAGATCTTCGCCGTTCTCGAACTTGTCTTGAAGAGAAGCAAATTGAGCTAGCTTGTCTTTGATTAGGAAGTCGATACCGTATAGAGCGACACGGCGGTAGTCACCGATGATACGACCACGACCGTATGCATCTGGAAGACCAGTTAGAACACCAGATTTACGACATTTAAGAATGTCTGGAGTGTAGATATCGAAAACACCCGCGTTGTGTGTTTTGCGGTATTCAGTGAAGATTTTCGAAATTTGAGGGTCTAGTTCACGACCGTAAACTTTACAAGAACCTTCAACCATGCGGATACCACCGTTAGGGATGATCGCGCGCTTTAGTGGTGCGTCAGTTTGTAGACCAACGATAGTTTCTAGATCTTTTTCGATGTAACCTGCGTCGTGTGCAGTAATGGTAGAGATAAGGTCAGTATCAAAATCAACAGGTGCGTGAGTCGAGTTCTCAATCTTGATGCCTTCCATTACCTTAGCCCAAAGCTTGTTAGTAGCTTCAGTACCTTCAGAAACTAGGAAAGACTCGTCGCCTTCATATGGTGCGTAGTTCTTCTGAATAAAGTCGCGAACGTTAACTTCGTTCTGCCAATCACCTTCAGCAAAACCTTCCCAAGCTTTAGCAAATTGCTCTGCCATGACATACCTACCTTTTTAGTAGAAAAAACACGTACCTTTCTGAACCATTGAGCGAGTCAGAAGCCAATATATGGGCGGTACACTCTTATGAATAACAATATGTATAGTCTTTCTTTTCGATAATCGAAAGTGAGAATAAACGATAAATATTGCCACTCTGTGTAGATGAATTTTTTAACTTGAAACTAAGGTTATACTAAAATTTTTTTGCAAACCTTAAACTAAATCAATAAATTTCCTGTTAGATAAAATTTTATGAAAAATTGTTTGATTTTAAAAAAAAGTTGAGAGCCGTGATGGCTCTCAACTTGAGATATGTCAATTACAGTAGTGCTGGAATGCCGAATTGATCTTCTAGCATGCCGACTGCAAGCATAGCGACAAGACAGATAACGAGTACACCGACTGGAATGATGATCTTATCTACAAACGATAGACGAGCTGCACGCTCTTTATCACCAATCAGACCGTTGTTGTCTAAAAGCATAGTCAATGCCCAAGCCAGCACAGGGTTTACCACAGCAGAACCAAAGATACAGATACCCGCAGCTTGGGAGTCTTTCGAATCTTTAATCATTTGCATACCTGCTTCCAACAGAGGAAGAGATACACCAACAAGTAGAGCGACACGCATCACTGGAGGCCAAACCGCGATGTCCATTGGGAAGCCAAGGATTGCGACTATGATACATAGAGAACCAAGTAGAATCGCACCGGCTGGAATTGGACGTTTAGCAATAGCGGCAGGAATCATGTAAGTCCCCCAAGATGACGTGATGTTACCACCACCAACTGCAGTACCCACCATTTGACGTACTGAACACATGGTCATAGTGTCATCAACATCCATAAGAACTTTTTCTGTCTTTTTCGGATAGTTCAGCTCTTGGAAGATGCGATGACCTAAGAAGTCAGGAGACCACATTGCTACCGCTAGGATTGCGAACGGTAAAGAAGCAATGAAGTGCTCTAGGTTTGGTAAACCTAGCATCCAACCTTGCTCTGTACTGCCCCACCAGTAAACAGGGTTTAAGTTAGGCAGGCCCGTTTCTGTTACAAATTTAATATCGAAACCTGCACCTAACACTAACGCAATAGCAAGACCCGTAAATGAACAAACAGGGATAGCTAGCCAACGCTTGTTCACCTTGGCTAAGAACGCATACAGAACAATCGTCACTGCAAGAACAATCAACCCAACGTAGCCCATACTGCCAGCCGCTACTGCGTCAGACTGAAGCCCAACAGCCCACGACTGAATCGAGTTGATTTGACTCATAGTCCCGGTCAAGCCTAAGAAAATAAGTAGACCACCCGCGGTACCCTCGGAGGTTAGGTTGACCAGCTTGGAACCACCTTTGAGGAAGCTCAGCAATAAGCCAAATACACCAATGAGAATAGCCAATGCAAGAGGGTGCGCACCCGCAAGAGCGATGGTGCCGATAAGAGGGATCATTGGGCCGTGGTTGCCTGCCAAGTTAGCTTTGGGGTTAATAAAGCCAGAAGCAAGAACACAGAACAGTAATGCTGGGATTAACATTTCAACACGAGCGACTTCGATAGCGAAATCTTTGCCAAGGTTAACGTGATCCCATGCAGCCGTCAGGCCTTCAGCCCAAGACATCATTACTGCAGAATACATTGCGATAATACCAATCGTACCAGCGAGTGCCGGGACTAGGTCTTCAAGCTCAAAACGGAAATCGCGAACAGGAAGGTTCAAACCGAAGCGACGTGGCTTCATAATTTGCAATTCGTGATCTAGATAGTCTGAACGGCTTTCAAATTCAGAAGCTGGACGATGCAACTCTTGATAGCTCTTGTTTTCGATATCCGAATCAGAGTGCGGTTTATTGACTGCGTCTGACATAGATTCCTCATATTCTAAAAAGTTAATAATTCTTGAAAGAGAGAACCGATTATTGTTTTGTGACGGTCGCTCCATTTGCCCGGAGTCGTGTCCTCTTTTTGCGTCTAGGCTTTCCTCATTGTGGCGCACCTTTTATGCGCTAAAGCATAGAGGATTAAAGACAAAAAGTACGACTGTTGAGGCTTTTATCTTTGAGGCGAGTTTAACGTGCTAACCCTTAGGAGTGATTGATTTAGATCACTTTATGAAAGGTTATGAAAGAAAACTACACAACAATGCGCTCTATCGATCGTTGGTGAGTAAATCATTGAAATTTAGTTTCATAATGCGAGTTTTCTTAGCAAGTAAGAAGATAGGAATCGCGATCAATATCAAATTCGAAAGTGTTTGTTGAGATAGATCTTGTTTTTATAAAAATGTTAATTACAGGTTTTGGTTTGATGTCTGGCTGAATAAATGTTTTATGCGAGTTCTTAAGCTTATATGACTATTAAATGCATTATTAGTCATATAAATTGGTTATATATTGTTGATTTTCAGGTTAATAATTTGTTGCATGTTGGGCGGTGGGGTGCTAGTTTGTATCGGAATACGGGTGGAACCCAGCAGTCAACCAAACGTGATGCATAAAGCGTTGGTGATAATAAATACAGGGAGCAAAAGCGCATGAAAGATGTACCAGCGCTGGACATAAAAGAACTGCACAAAACATTTGGACAAAATGAAGTTTTAAAGGGCATCTCACTAGAAGCCCACAAAGGGGACGTAATTTCAATTATCGGATCGTCAGGGTCCGGTAAGAGTACCTTTCTTAGATGCATAAACCTTCTTGAAACACCGACCGAAGGCGAAATTTGGGTCAACGGTGAGTTGATTCAAATGAAAAACAACCGCCAAGGTGAAGCCGTGCCTGCCAATGAAAGGCAAGTTCAACGCATTCGTTCTCGCCTCGCGATGGTATTCCAAGGATTCAATCTTTGGTCTCATATGACAGTTTTAGAAAATGTCATTGAAGCGCCAATTCACGTTCTAGGCGTTCCTAAAGCACAAGCGATTGAAAATGCAGAGATGCTGTTGAAGAAAGTCGGTTTGTACGAACGCAAAGATTATTATCCAGGCCACTTGTCTGGTGGTCAGCAACAACGAGCGGCTATTGCGCGAGCTCTTGCGGTTGATCCTGAAGTTATGCTATTTGACGAACCTACCTCGGCTCTTGACCCAGAGTTGGTTGGTGAGGTTTTAGGCGTAATGCGTGATTTGGCTGAAGAAGGCCGAACCATGTTGGTGGTAACTCACGAGATGGCCTTTGCGCGCGACGTATCAAACCACGTCATGTTCTTACATCAAGGTTTAGTAGAAGAGCAGGGCGACCCTGCCAAATTATTTACTAACCCAGACTCAGAGCGTCTTAAGCAGTTTATTTCTTCGATTTACTAGTCGCCGCAATGCGGCCAACACAACAATTAAGTTAAAAATAAAAAATCTCAATCACAGGAGTATGGAAATGAAAAAGTGGTTATTAGCAGCAACACTAGCAGCAACAGCTGTTACTGGCGTAGCGCAAGCGAAAGAATGGAAAACGGTTCGCTTCGGTATTGAAGGTGCATACCCTCCATTTAGCTGGACAGAGGCCGATGGTTCGCTGAAAGGTTTTGACGTTGATATGGCAAATGCACTCTGTGCTGAAATGCAGGTTGAATGTAAGGTCGTTCCTCAAGACTGGGACGGCATCATTCCATCTCTGCTAGCACGCAAATACGATGCAATCATCGCGGCAATGTCTATTACTGAAGAGCGTAAGAAGAAAGTTGACTTCACTGGCAAATATGCACTTATCCCGAACAAGTTTATTGCTAAGAAAGGCGCAGGTCTGGATTTCGACAACCTAGTTGGTAAGAAAATCGCTGTACAGCGTGCAACAACTCACGACAAATACCTAACAGATAACTACGGCGACAAAGTTGAAATCGTTCGCTACGGTTCTTTCGACGAAGCTTACCTAGATCTATCTAACGGCCGTGTTGCAGCTGTACTAGGTGATGCATCTGCACTTGAAGAAGGCGTTCTAAACAAAGAGGGTGGTGAGGATTATGAATTCGTAGGTCCATCACTAACGGATCCAAAATGGTTTGGTGAAGGTTTTGGTATTGCTGTTCGCAAACAAGACAAAGACCTAACTAAGAAGCTAGATGCAGCTATCATGTCTCTACGTGAGAAAGGTGTATACCAAGACATCGCTGCTAAATACTTCAACTACGACGTTTACGGTCAGTAATCGTTACTAAGCGATCGTTGGTTCTTGTTCCTAGGAGTAGTAGCCAACGGTCGAATTTTATAAAAGTTTAGGGATCAGGAACTTACCTATGCTAGATCTACAGGGATATGAAGCCTCTATTTTGAAAGGGGCCGTAGTGACCATTGAAGTCGCGCTGTTATCGCTTTTTGTTGCGATGATTCTAGGCATGTTAGGTGCACTAGCTAAAATGGCCCCATATCGCTG
Source organism: Vibrio galatheae (assembly GCF_000967545.1). Classification (GTDB taxonomy): domain Bacteria; phylum Pseudomonadota; class Gammaproteobacteria; order Enterobacterales; family Vibrionaceae; genus Vibrio; species Vibrio galatheae. Next base: position 6,707 of record NZ_JXXV01000006.1, read on the forward strand.
GGCTAGAGCTATCGCGACACTTTATACCACTGTTATCCGTGGTATTCCCGACTTAGTCCTCATGATGCTTATTTTCTTTGGTGGGCAAATTCTTCTCAACAACAGTTTGTATTCCGTCAATGAATCACTCAATGAGTGGTTTGCCTCAAGCAACCCGAATCATGAATGGACCGCATATTTACCCGATTACATCGATGTCAGCCCATTTATTGCAGGTGTTTTGACGATTGGATTTATCTTTGGTGCCTATATGGCCGAGACCTTCCGTGGTGCAATCATGGCGGTTGATAAAGGTGAATTGGAAGCGGCTAAAGCTTACGGTATGAGCTCTGTTCTGGCGTTTCGCCGTATTCTGTTGCCACAGATGATTCGTCATGCATTGCCAGGCTTTGGTAATAACTGGTTGGTATTACTTAAAACAACGGCGCTGGTATCAATTATTGGTCTGGAAGATATGGTACGCATGAGCTCGCTTGCCGCAGGTTCAACCAAAATGCCATTTACTTTCTATATGGCTGTCGCCATCATCTTTTTATTCTTTACCAGTGTTTCGACAGGATTCCTGAAAATGGTAGAGCGCAAATTTAGTATTCATGCGAGGTAAAGAATGGATTTTTCACTGATTCTAGAAAGCTTGCCTATTTATCTTGATGGTTTGTGGACTACCGCTTGGTTAGTTGGCCTAGCACTAATTATTGGTTTGTGTGTGGCAGTACCTCTAGGCGTTGCGCGTAATAGCCATAACTATTTTATAAGTGGGCCAAGCTGGGCATTTATCTACTTTTTCCGAGGTACGCCTTTACTGGTTCAGCTTTACCTTATTTATTACGGTATGGACCAGTTCTTCCCCGTTAAAGATACCTTATGGGAGAACGCTTGGTTTTGTGCATTAGTTGCATTCGTCCTCAACACCTCGGCTTATACAGCAGAAATCATTCGAGGTGCGATCAACGGACTGCCCAAAGGTGAAGTGGAAGCGGCAAAAGCGTATGGCATGGGAACCTTCATGACCTACCGTCGTATCATTTTGCCAAGTGCACTACGCCGCGCACTTCCAGCATACAGTAACGAAGTCATCTTCATGCTACATGGGAGTGCGGTTGCGGGTATTGTTACTATTGTCGACTTGACAGGTGCGGCACGTTTGGTCAACTCGCGTTACTATGCTCCATTTGAATCATTCCTGACGGCTGGTCTGTTCTACATGGCGCTAACGTTCATTATTCTGGCTTGTTTTAAAACGGCCGAGAAACGTTTCCTTGCTTACTTGAGACCACTCAGCTAACCACTTACCAAGTAAAAAGGCTTCCCGAGGGAAGCCTTTTTTGTTTGGTTAACTAAATTAACTGAGGATGATGAGTATCGTACCGGCTAAGGTCATCAATATATTCGCAATAGCGTAAGTACCAGCGTAGCCTAGGGCTGGAATGGTGGACTTAGCATAGTCATTAACAATATCCATCGCTGGAGCACAGGTTCTTGCACCAATAATTGCACCAAATAGCAGCGCTCGGTTCATCTTGAGTAAGTAGGCGCCAACTAAGTAAGCGATAACGACAGGGACTACACTGATAACAAAGGCAAGGCCTATCACTTGTAGACCGACTTGTGCGACGTGATCGAACATCTTACCGCCTGCGCTAAGCCCAATTCCGACCATAAAAAACATTAAACCGAGATCTTTAACCATGTTGAGAGCGCCCTGAGGAACATAACCGAAGGTTGGGTGGTTCGCACGTAAGAATCCCAGTGTTATTCCTGACAATAACAACCCCACCGCATTACCAAGGCCAAACGAAACTTGACCAAACGTCATGGTTATCAGCCCGAAAAGTACGCCTAAAATAAAGAAGCTACAAAAGGCAAGCAAGTCAGCCATTTGGCTATGAATCGATATAAAACCGATTTTCTGTGCTAAGCCGTGGACGCGACTTTTTTCCCCACTAACCTGAAGAATATCGCCTTTGGCAAGAACAATATCTAAATCCATTGGCATTTCAATTTGTGCGCGGACAACTCGGTTCAAAAAACAGCCATATTCAGATAAGTGGAGATCCGACAGACGTTTACCAGCAATAGAATCACTTTTTACGACGATTTCTTCTTCTACAACACGTAGGTCGAGCAAGTTACGGTCAAAGACTTCCTTACCATTTCTAAAACTTGGATCGAGACGGGCGTGGCTATCGGGGAAACCAACTAGGGCAATTTCATCCCCTTGCTGCAATATTGCGTCACCATCCGGGTGGGCGATGATACCGTTACGGCGAATCCGTTCGATATAACAGCCTGTCTGGCGATAAATACCCAACTCACGTAGGTTTCTACCATCAATCCAATCGATCAGTTCTTGGCCTACGCGGTAGGCGCGGATGATCGGCAAATAGACTTTACGTTGTCCTGAGCTGCCCAGTCCGCGTTCCTGTGCAATTTGCTCTGCGGAATCTGACAGGTTTTGTTTTTGTAGCTTAGGCAGTAACTTGGCGAACATAATCATGCTAATCAAACCGATCAAATAAGCCATGGCGTACCCAACTGACAAGTTTTCGATCACTTGACTAAAATCCATATCTCGCGGTGTCGTTGCAAGCCCTGAATTTAATGCGTCTTGAGCCCCAACTAAGACAGGTGTCGATGTCAGTGCTCCTGCCATCATCCCCGCAGATAGCCCAAAGTCTAAGCCCATGTGGTGACTTGCAAAATAGGTAATAGATAGGGCAGTAGTAAGTACGACCATACTCAAGATGAAATAGTGCTTACCATCGCGGAAGAAAATACCAAAAAAGTTCGGCCCAGCTTCGATGCCAACACAGTAGATAAAAAGCATGAAACCAATAGTTAAAGCTTCAGCGTTAAAGGTGAACCCTAGATGTCCCATGACCAAGGCGGTGATCAATACGCCAATAGAGTTACCAAGCTGGAAGTTGCCAAAGCGAATTTTGCCAATACCTAGGCCAATCGCAAGTACAACGAAAATAAGAAGGATTGGGTTCTGTTCGAGCAAGAGTACGACGTCAATGTTCACGGGCAATTCTTGTATTGGTGCCAGAGGGTAGGTTAAGTGTGCGAATTGTATCTGAATATTGCAAAAAGATAAGTGAAAATTTTTATAATTTACGATTAGTTGACTTAGACAAAAACTGCCGCGTTACAAAAAAGCCGCTTGAAAAACAAGCGGCTTTTGAAAATGTATTTTACTTTTTACGCGTCAAACAAACCTAGGTGTTCTTTCGCATACGCTTCGAAGTCATCACAACCACCTATGTGCTCTTGGTCAACGAAGATCTGAGGTACAGTTTCAACTGGTTTACCTACTGTTTTCTCAAGGTCAGCCTTAGAAATACCTTCAGCATGGATGTCGACGTAACGGTAGTTGAAATCGTCGCGTTTCGCTTTTAGTGTTTCAGCGTGCTCTTTTGCACGAACACAGTAAGGACAAGCTGGGCGACCAAAGATAACTACGAACATATTCTCTTTCTCCTGTAATTTGTTAAGTGCAACTATGCCTCAATCGATAGAGGAAATAAAGCGTCATTTGTCTCTTGGTCCGATAGGTAAAAGCTATCGGACAAAAAATACGCTGAACTAAAAACGTGGTCTGTAAACAACGTGTGATTGATCGATAAAACCATAAAATATTAGTGGTTTTAATAAGCAAGTTGCACTTGGTCATGTTTATTTTTTTCCAATCAGTGCAAGCTAACAGATGGTTGTTTCGAGGAGTAGGTAAGTATGTTTCAGTTCATGACTTCGACCCGAATTGTGTTTGGCGAAGGGGCATTGCAGTCATCGTTATCAATCTTAAATCAGTTTGGTTATAGCGTCCTTCTGGTAACTGGTCGAAGCAAGATTCGGGCAACACCAATACTCAACTATCTACAGCAGCAAAACATGCGTTACCAGCAAGTGGCAGTGAGCGGCGAACCAAACATAACTATGATTGAGGAAGCGGCGGCCGTGGCTCGTAAATTTAAACCAGAGGTGGTGGTTGCTATCGGTGGCGGTAGCGTTTTAGATATGGGCAAGGCGCTTGCTGCCATCATTCCTAACCAAGGGGATGTATACGACTATGTTGAAGTCGTCGGGCGCAATGTACCGCTCAAAGCTAAGCCTATTCCTTTCATAGCCATTCCCACAACGGCGAGCACTGGAGCCGAAGTGACTCGTAATGCCGTTCTACGTTCTGGACAAGATCAAGTCAAAGTGAGTTTAAGAAGCCCAGAGATGCTAGCGGATGTTGCGATTGTCGATCCGAGTTTAACTTATGGAACCGATACACTGACTTCTGGTAGAGGTGCTATGGACGCTTTTACTCACTTGCTCGAGGCTTATGTGTGTGGCGACCCGAACCCGCTCACTGACATGATTTGTGAGGAAGGGTTCAGGCGTTTGTCTGACTCAATCTTACTTGCTTGTTTAAATGATGACTATCAGGCGAGATCCGATCTCTCGTTTGCAGCTATGCTCGGTGGTATGGCGATAACCAATGCCAAGTTAGGCGCAGCACATGGCCTTGCCTCGGCGTTGGGAGGAAAACTGGATGCTCCGCACAGCATCATTACCGCAAGGCTAATCCCCCATGTGATGAAGGAGAATATTGATGCGGCGCATAAGGTTTCAAGAGACGATATATTGAGCCGCTATGCAAAAGTTGCCCAAATCTTAACTGGTCGCGTTAATGCCTGCCGCGAGGATTCGATTCTGTGGGTGAACATGATGCTAGATAAGTTAGTCTTGCCTAAACTCGATCAATACGGTGTTTGTGCGACGTCATTTGATGAGGTTGCGCAAGATGCATTGAAGTCTGTGGCGATAAAGGGTAATCCTCTTCCGCTAACAAAGGAACGCCTGATTTATATTTTGCAGCAAGTTTGTGTTTGCCAGCAAGGTTGTCCAGCTGAAATCGCCAGGCACAAGGATAAAGAATCAAACCATACTCTTGTCGTACAAGAGAATAAGTCACCTGCGGAGCTGTAAGGCCATTGTAATAATAAAGCGGAGCCTTGGGCTCCGCTTCTTATTACAACTGAGAAAGTTTGTCGTAGCGAGAATCTTTCAACGCGTCTTTGACTCGTTTAAGGTTCTCTCTAAAGCCGGTTCCACGGCGAAGTGTGAAGCCAGTAGCTAGTACATCAATCACTGTCATCTGAACAACTCGGCTCGCCATTGGCATATAGACATCGGTGTCTTCTGGAACATCAAGCGAAATTGACAAAGAACTGGCTTTATCTAATGGTGAATCTTTGGCTGTAATCGCAATGACTGTCGCACCATTTTCACGCGCTAGATTGGCAATCTCAACCTGGCTTTTAGTCCGACCTGTGTGAGAGATCAAAACGATCACGTCATTGTCGCTACAGTTAATGCAACTCATACGCTGCATAACGATATCTTCAAAGCAGGTAATCGGAATATTAAACCGGATAAATTTGTTCTGCGCATCTTTAGCGACGGCAGAGGAAGCGCCCAAACCAAAGAAAGAAATACGCTTTGCCTGAGTTAAAAGATCAACAGCGCGATTAACCTGCATTGGATCTAAGCTATTCTTCGCCACATCTAGACAGGCCATTGTAGATTCGAAAATCTTATGCGTATAGGATTCTGGGCCATCGTCTTCTTCGACATTTCGATTAACGTAAGGCGTACCATTTGCAAGACTTTGCGCAAGATGAAGTTTAAAGTCAGGAAATCCTTTGGTATCCAAACGGCGACAGAAGCGGTTAACTGTGGGCTCACTTACATCGGCCATTTTAGCCAGAGTAGCAATACTAGAATGAATAGCCGTCTGAGGAGATGCCATAATCACTTCAGCAACCTTACGTTCAGATTTGCTAAAGTTTTCTAGATTTTTTTGAATTTTTTCTAATGTGTTCATAGTGTTCACGAGGGTATAGAGAACAACTCACTGGATATACCCGAGTAATAGTGATGGGGTAAAAAATGTAACCCCAAGAGGGTAAGTGCAATCCAGCGCCATGCTGCCAGTATAAACCTAAGCCAGAGAATTCCCGTAACTTTTCTGTTAGGTAATTGGCTAATATATGACAAGCCTCAAACAAAATTTGGCTAAACTACAGAATTCGCAATTTACCTGCTGTAAATTTCGTCTTTTCAGCTTATGTTGATAGGCAAATTACACATTTTGAGAAAGAAAATTTCAGTTTTAATTGCTTTTAGCGATCACATGTTGAGCCAACTTTTCAATCTTGGCAATCAGATTAGGCGCTTGCTTAACGATCTCTCGTTGTTCTTCTAGTACCGTACTTAAAATATCTCGGCTGGTCAACGGGTTAGCTAACACAACGCGGAACACTATCGTGTTTAGGTAGCCCCAACGTGATGGATTTAAACGCGTTCGTGATACGAACGATTTGCCTGTTTCACGCTGACGTTTTTGAACAAACTTTGTCAGTTCATTTAATAGTTCATTTAATTCTTCAGTCTCTTTACCTTGGGACTTTTCAAGTGCTTCGCGAATATGCTCAGGCAAATAACGGTAAGTTAACAGGCACAGCTCAGGGTCTGATACAAGTTCAAAATCAGGTTGTTGTTCAATATGATCAGCAAAATACTTCGCTTTTTCGATGCTTTGATCAATGAGCAGCTCATAACCAGGACGGCTAATAATATGCATCGCAGCATAAACCAGCATTGCCATGCCTGAACGCGAGCCTTCTAGGGTATGGCTACCAAGATCTTTCGATCCCTTACGCAATATGTATTGAGCATGGTGCTCAATCGATTTCATCGCATCCGGACGCTTAAACAGAACCATGCCAGCACCCATAGGGATGTAAAGCTGCTTGTGCGCATCAATGGTGACCGAGTCAGCCAGTTCGATACCATCAAGCAAGTGGCGATAGTTATTTGACATAAGAGTCGCGCCACCCCAAGCGGCATCGACATGGAAATGACATGCTTCGCTTTGGCAGATTTGCGCAATCTCTTTTAATGGATCAATGTTGCCTGTTTCAGTGGTGCCCGCTACACCAATCACAGCGAAAGGTTTGATATTTTGTGCTTTGAGCTGCGTAATTTTTTCAGCAAGCGCTTGTGGACAAATACGGTTGCGATTATCGGTTTTGACCGCAACCAAACCTTCTTGACCGATACCGAGGACGTCTGCTGCCTTTTTCAACGAGTAGTGGCCACGCTCTGACACTAATACTGCCAGTCCTTCGTAGCCATAATGTTTCATCGCTTTAAAAAGGCCTTCTTTTTCCACCCCTTTAAAGTCGCCATCAGCTTTGAGTGCATTATTACGAGCCACCCAGAGCGCGGTAATATTAGCAATTGTACCTCCCGAGCAAAACGCACCTAAGGAGTGATTTGCACTGTGCATCCATTGGTTATAAAACGGGTCGTCTTGGGCGTAGATGAGGCGATGTAGCATACCAAGAACTTGACGTTCCAATGGCGTGAAAGCTTTGGATGTTTCGATCTTTACCAGATTTTGATTGAGAGCAATCATGATCTTTGACAGCGGCATCAAGAAGTAGGGCAGCGCTGAAGTCATGTGACCAATAAAGCTTGGTGCAGAGGTATGTACCGAGTGCGAAACTAAGGTATCAAGTAGATGTTGGGTATGATCCGATACAAATTGAGGCTGCTCTGGAATTGAAGCATTGGAGAAGTCTTTCTCGATATCGCGCAGAGGTTTTTCTTCCGCAACAATATGCTCTCGCAAAAACTGGTTCAAGTTGCGTGATAGCTTTTCTTCAATTGTGGTTAGCGTCGAGTCTGGCCCTTCAGGTATGGTGAAGATTCGCAGTAAACTCTCGAAACTCACATCAGCCGTTTTATGTTCAGATATCATACAGCTACATTGCTCTAATCGTTTTTGTTGCAGCGGGACAATCTAAACGAAAACGGGAACAATGTCCCGTCTTAATTATCGAATCTTAGATTTTACCGAGCAGAAGGTGGCTTAAAGGCCAATGCCCATACCGAGAAAAAGGACTATTTACAGTTAATCGCTTCAAGCTCTTTGATTGAAGAGTTGTAACGTTTCAGAGCTGCGTCGATTTTGGTTGGATGGCTGAGCAAATCTGCAAATGCGGAGCGTAGCTCGTAGTTTTTCTCATGTGGCTTAGCTTGACGATCGCCGAAAGTGACCTTAGCAAGCTGACCAAGCTCATCACTGCGCGATGCGAGCACTTTGATATCTTTTTGCTCGAGCTGTAACCAAGCTTCAACTGGCTGATTGGTTGCGACTTTCGCTGAATCTTGCTCAAGGTAGTAATGAACCGCGGCACGGTTGAGCTCAAAATGATTTTTGCGCCCTTCTAGAAACCACTCACTCACCTCAGTCAATTCTGGATATTGTTCTGATGTTAGCTTGGACAAGTCTTCATACCAATGCAGAGACGCATCAATATAAGCGTCGTATTTATCAGACAGACATGCATTGTCAGCAGCGGTCGCCATGGCTGAGGTTGTGGCAAGCAGCATCATGATGATAGTGCGTTTCATAGTAAATCCTTTGAAGAATATTATTAATTTTATATTTCTAATTTAGCTTTAGCTTTAGCTTTAGCTAAAGCAAATGGGCTTTCAAGCGCATAATATAGAGGGTTTTTGCTCAAATTCCTGCGATCTAGCCTGCAAGAGAGACAAAGAACAGCATTAGCACAGGAACCAACAAGCTCAAAATAAATCCACTAACAATCGCAATGGGCACACATCGGACTCCTCCCGTAGTTTGTATTACAGGTAGTGTAAAATCCATCGCAGTCGCGCCTGCATAACCAATTGACGTACAAGGCTTAGTACGAATAAATAGCGGAATGAGTACCAGTGATATCAGCTCACGCAGCAGTTCAATCATAAACGAGGCACCACCATAGACGGGCCCAAAGGCATCGCCCATCAAAATCCCAGCCAATGAATACCAGCCGAAACCAGAAGCCATTGCCAGTCCGTGGAAAATGTCGATATCTAGGATCAACGCGGAAACGAGACCACCAAATAAAGAGGTTGCAATGATGACTATGGCAATCACCATGCCATGTTTGTTGAGCAATATCTGACGAAGCGTAAGACCGCTGTTGCGCAGTTGGATACCGATGAAAAACAACAGTAAAAACAGAATCCATTCACTGGCTGTATCGACCCAACTTAAGTCAATTGGAATTAAAAGCCCTGCAATCAGACCACCTCCAACAACTAAAATAAGCTTCGCCGATTCCATCACCATCTCTGATAGGGGGAGCTTACTATTGTTGGCGTCGGTTTTAATCGGTAACCATCGATCGATGAAAGGCAGCACCGCTAAATTTGACAGACTAAGGCATACAAAAAAAACAGCCGTTGTTTTTAAAATCAGTTGAAGGTTCTCGCCTAAGTTATCCAGCGCGGCCAAACTTAACCCCATCAACGCCAAAATTACGTAGATCAAATTTGATGTGGTTGAGTTGATGGTACCGAGTAGAGATTTTTTTGAAATAGAAATGAAATACCCCACGACAAGTGGGGCAAAGATAAATAACATCCCTGAAAACATGGTACTCCTGTTTAGTGGTTATAAGCCACTTGCGCTAATGAGTTCATCTATCTGTGTATTGAACTCAATATCACTTAAATTACTGAGTTTGTACAGTATATCCGCTCCAGTAACGTCAAATTCTACCGTGTGTTCAGATATTTTTTCATCTTGTCGACGGAACATCAAAATATGATTGGCGATGCGCGCTACGTCGAGATAACTGACCATGACACTTTGCTGACCAATAACCTGATTGGAGGCAACCGCTAAAAAGTCACTATCAAACCCCCAACTTTCAAGGACCAACTTACTTGCATTTGAACATTGGCGGTCAAATATTTGTAAAGCGATATCTTCTTGGAGGTAATTACCTCTTTCTTGATAATTATGGTACTCGTTGACAATACAGAACAAACCGATATCTGCTAAGAGACCTGTCAGTAAGGCTTTGTCTGTCTCCAAGTGGACGTAATGTTTAGAGCCAGATTCTTTAAAACCGCGAACAACTAACACCATGGTGGCGGCCAATTCGCGTGACGTTGCAGCACTTTGAACCAAAAGTTTATTACATGCCTGACTTAGATTGACAGAGTGTTTGAGCTGTTCAATAGCTTGTGCTGTAACTATATCCCGAACGCGCAAAATACCGAGCCGTGAAACTGCGGTTATAAGGTCTGTACAAGTGATGTTGCGCCTGTTGAATATGACCGAGTTAGCCACTCGTATCACAATAGCAGCAAGTCCTGGATCCTCAAGCAGGCTATCGGCAACGTCAGTGACAGTGGTTGCGTCTTGAGTACACAACTTCTGAATCTTCAAAACAACGTCTGAGATAGGAGGAAGAGAAATGGTACGCGATTTTATTGAGTGTTCAATAAGTGTTGAAAACTCAGATTCGATACCTTTGAGCAAAAGCTCGCTGTTCTCAGGCAGCCAATAAAATGATAGGTGGTTCATATAAATTGTAAGGTTATGCTATTGCGTACAGTTTAACTTTATTTCCATTTCTTTACCAAATAATTCAATTTGCTAATTGATAATTTTCACGAAATTTTATCTCGCTAACATTGGTTGTTAAGTCGCTTTTTGCTTGAACATATGTGCGACGCACTTCACGATAACCGCTTTGTCATATGTGATTGATGTGACCGATGCACAGACTTATTTTTCTTCGTTAACTATCATTTGTACTGTTTAATACCAACCAGCTTACAAAATACTAATACTAAAGTTTGGTTGAGTTTTTTATATTTCGCTTATTACTGCTGCTATCTGGTGATCACAACTAATCGGGGTACTTGATTAAGGATCAATGGATATGACTGAGCAACGATTTATTCAATACGTACAGAAGTTTGGAGACTTTCAAAAACGATCTATGTTTGGTGGAACTGGGTTGTTTAGGGAAGATGCAATGTTTGCACTCATTAGTGCGGAGAAAATATTCATCAGAGGTGGAAATAACTTAGATGAGCTACTCTCTCAATTAGGGTGTGAAAAATACCGTCACGTCAAAAAGCAAACCACAGCGACGGTGAACTACTATGACATCACGCAGTTGTTTAGCACTATGCATAGTCAACTGAGTGATTTAGTTGAGCAATCAATTAATTTCTCAGTATCGCAGCGCGAATTTAAGCGTTCGCTGGCCAACAGACGTCTACGTGATTTGCCGAATATGCAACTTACCTTAGAGCGTATGGTTAAGAAGGCGGGTGTTGATGATGTTGATACATTTATAGAGCTTGGCGCGCCCGCTGTCTTCACTCGTGTAAAGCAGGCTTATGGCAGTGATGTTGACGTGAAGCTACTGTGGAAATTCGCTGGAGCCATTGAAGGTATTCACTGGAAGTTGATTCAAGAACCACGTAAACGCCAATTGCTTGCGAGTTGTTGCTAGGTTTTAACTCTCTTGCCACTTCAGAGTGAAACTAAGAAGTGAAATGCTCAAATGCAAACGGAATTGCAATAAAAAACCGAGGTGATAGCCTCGGTTTTTTTAATTTAGTCTCGATTAGAATTTGAATCGAGTTGTAAACATCAACTGGTCGCCGTAAAAGTCATTGATACGGGCCTCTGCGCCTAGTGAGAAAAGCTCCGTAGAGTGGAAGCGAGCGTATGCTGAACCTACCCATTTATCTCTATTGTCAATCGAGACGTAACCACCTTTACCACCAACTTCAAGCTGCGGCCCTAACCATTGGCGAATGCCTAAGTTAAGCTCCATACCTGTGTTTGTACCGCGGTCTAAACCAAAGCGTCCTTCGTTACCTGTATTGACTAAGCGAAGTAGCATTTCGCCTGTAAAATCAGCCCAGTTGTTGATTGGTGCGTGGAAGCCAAAACCAGCTGCTGCATCATAGTCGCCTTCGAACTCAGAGTCCGCTCGACCAAGAATGTGAGCATTTGGGTGGATTGATTTACTAAACGCGGCACCAAAAGTGACTGGGCTAGCGCCTATACGGGCCTCAACGTAATCGTAATTGAAGTTACTCATTACTGCTGGACTATTAGGATCGGTTTGAGCCAGTGTTTGACCAGATGCTAGCACTAATGCTGCAGCTAAGATTGTTTTACGCATATGGACGATAAACCTATATCTTGTTAATTTCCTTGGTCTTAAGCGACATTCGCGCCATGACATTCGATACGACATGATAATGCATCATAGCAACAGTCACTATAGAAATGTCATTGTTTTGTCGTGATTTATGTAAATAAGCAATTCATATGCCAGTTGTTTGTTTCGTATGTCTATATTTTCAATGCAAACTGGCTGTATCAGATGGCTATAGTATGCTATTCACCATAATCAAGACGATGCTTCGCCATCGCTTCAAATACTCTTTCCGTTTCTAACATCGATGCCCAAGGCATTAAATCCATTTCGTTCTCAATCATATAGGTCGTCAACTGATTTTTGACGATGTTTCTGAGTTCATCGCCTTGCCAAGGCTTAGCAATGTAGAAGTCGAGGCTGGAATGATTGACGGCTTCTACCGTATCTTCTAAGCCTGCCTGCCCAGTTAACAGAAGTTTCCGCGTTGGCTTGGTTTGCATATCTTGGTTTAGTTCAATTAAAAACTGTATCCCAGTTTGCTCAGGCATAATATGGTCGCATAGAATGAGCGCCAATTTTATGTCTTCTTGTCGTGATTCTTCGATCAGAGCTTTCGCTTCTTGAACGGATTCAGCGGCTTCGAGTATAAAGTGTTCTTCGAAACAGTCTAAGTCTTGTATTACGCTGTCCAATACTTCTCGTTCGTCGTCGACACATAAAATAAGGTATTTATTCATTTAGAGCTCCTTAACGAGATTGGATGCCTGGCTAAAAGGTAGCCAAACTGACATTTTTGTGAACTTATTGACGATAGATTCAACTTCAATGTGCCCACCGTGTTGGTGGACGATCTGTTGACAGACAGAAAGGCCAATACCTAAGCCGAAGTTGCCTTCTTTTTTGGTGGTGAAGTTGAGAGTAAACATTTGCTCTTGAGTATCTTGAGGAATTCCACAACCATTGTCGGTGAAGGATATCACCATCCAATCACGTGATTGGTGCTCAATTTTTTGTGTCTCAACGGTCAGTGTTCCTTTCTCTGGAAAGGCATCAATGGCATTGGAAATTAAGTTAGTCCAGACTTGCTGCAAGGCGATGGGCTGGCATTGAATCGGGGGCAGTTCCGCATAGACACGTTCAACATTGTGGAATTTCAAGCGGTTCTCAAAAATGACCAAGGTATCTTCAATACCTTCATGGATATCGACCAAGTGAGACTTTTCATCGTCTGGTCGTGAGTAGCCTTTTAAGCTTTTGACCATATCCGCTATCCTCCCGGCACAGACGTTAATCGAGCGTAATGTTGAACCAGCCAGATAATATTCATCCAACCGATCCAGTTTTTCCAATACGTCATCTGGATTGGTTTTGGCTGATGCGATCCATTTACAGTCCTGTTCGAGGCCGAGCTTGACAATCTTTTTAGCCACACGTCGATCAACAAGTTGTACCGTCAAGGTTTTGGTGAGTTCGCGTTCTCTTGCTGTTGAACGGGGCCGTTGAGTGAGCCCTTGTTTGAGAACGGATACACCATCCAAGCCAACTTCCTCAATTGCCCGATCATCGACCAAATGTTGAATCTTGTTGGTGAGCGTTTCTGTCCCTCTTAAAATAGCGGCAATCGGGTTATTAAGCTCGTGCGCAACACCTGCCACTAATTGGCCCAACATTGCCATTTTTTCTCGTTCAATAAGTTGCTGGTGAGCTGATTCAAGTGACTCGAGCGTTTTTTGCAACTCTAGTTTAGTATTAATGCTGCGTTGCAGGCGTCTATTAAAGTGCCTAAGTAACAAATTGGTAAAGAGAGGGAGCAAGGTCATATTAGAATGCATGACTTTAGCGAAGACTTCTCTATCGAGTTTAATAACCTCCGTCTTTGATAAGGTTACCGCGGTCGAAAAAGAGGGCTCACCAGTCACAAACGACATCCCGCCGACGATATTCCCTTGGCTATGACGCACCACCTCGCGTTGCATACCAACATCGTCTTTTTTATAAAGCGCAACTTCTCCCTTAGTGATAAACCACAGATATCGGTTTTCTTCACCTTCGCGAGTAAGCAAGTGCTCGGGAGAGTAGGTTCGACAGGCTTGAGTTTCATCCTCTTCGGCAAAAAAGTCCAGCAGTGCGCTGGTGACTTTTTCAGCCAGTTCTTGATCGGAAAGGCTGTGGTGATCAGAAATAAATCCTTCTCGATAGCTCCGCATCTTTTGCTCGATATGCGCGCGGAGTAATCTATGTTGGTCCAATACGGAGCTATAAGAGAGTAGATTGTCTTTATCGTTTTCAAGGATAAATGTCGTCAACTCTTTTTGTGCGGTTTTATGGACTAAATTATCCTGCAGCGGTTTGGTTAAGCAGTGATCGAGGCGTCCATCATTGACCGCAGATAAGATGGCTTGGATATCTTGTCCACAGCTGATAAGCACTTTTCGCGCGCTTTGGGTGAGGGTGTTTTTATCCAATTGGATAAGAAAATCGGCGCCATTAAAGTTTTCGTGGTGGCTGGCAATGACAAGAGCAACAGTCTGCTTGTGCTCAATGCAAAACTCTAATGCCGCATTGGCATCTTCCAATGTATCTGCGGTGTGAAGATCGAACATAATCGCAAACGGGCTAAGTTCGCGCCTTAACTGTTCGACGCTTATCGGGTTGTTGTCTAAACAGAGTACAGAGAATGGGGTCACAAGTCAGCTACATGTCTAGGATGATTATTGTTCACTTTACCAAGGTTGGTCCGTGAGTATTGAGAGCTAAGTATGAGATTTCCGTTTGTTTTCAATTGAAAGACAATACTCTGATTTAACGCAATGTTTTTTGGTGTAGACTTAATGAAATCAATAAATAAGATGTAACTATCATGGATCTAAAAAAAATTGGCGCAATTGGTGGAGCTATTTCGCTTGCACTCTGTTGGCCGTTGGCGGTGGGGCAAATCGGGCAGTCAGTCATACAAGATGGTATCGCACATCTCTCGAATGAATCTTTGCAGGCCGAAATTGTTGACTACGACCGAGGTTATTTGACTTCTTCAGTCAAAACACGCTACACGGTGCTTGATCCTGTTCTAGCAGAGCAGCTCGCCGTAGATGGATTACCCTCAGAAATCGTCGTTAATAGTCAAGTCAGTCATGGCTTGTTTAGCCTTAAAGCCGAATCCGTTCTGGATGATGCTGATGGCTTACCTCTCACATTGAATACGGTTACGCAGCTAAACGGCAACACTGATTATGTATTGCAGCTCGCGAACTGGCACCAAGTCACAGAAGGCCCTGACGGTGCGATTGTATCTATTACGCCGTCAACACTAAAAGGTCATGCGAGCGTACTGGGTGATTTAACCTACCAGCTGGATATTCCTTCTGTTGAAATCGACTTTAATTCTGGCGAAAAAATGTTGCTTGCTGGCTTAACGGGCGAGGGACAAGGGAAAAAGATCAACAGCTTTTGGATCGGTGAGCAGACGCTGACTCTAGAGCAAGCTTCGGTATTAGATGTTGATCAAGCGCCGTTGTTTTCTGTGACTGACAGCCAATATACTTTTGTCAGCTCTTATGAAGAAATGGAACAGACGGTTAGTAGTCAACATCTAGTCGAGTTGAAAGACTTGCTGATGGCCGGCGACAAAATTGAGAGTATCACTATGGATCTCTCATTTGGTGATTTAGACAGTGTTGCGTTCGAGCACTTGCTTAAGCTCTATCAAAATAATCCTATGCCCTCTAATGATGATATTGAAGCCGCGATTCCGCATGTAGATAATTTATTTGCTAAAGGTTTTTATTTAGCGATGAATAAAATGGCGGTTAAGTTAGGTGCGGATAGTGAGTTTGAAACAAACTGGACAATTACTGTGCCTAAAGGTACTGAAAATGTGACGGACAACTTTGCGATGATCTTGCCTGCGCTGACCGGCGATTTGAAAACGTTTGTCTCGCACGGTTTGGTGACTCAATATCCATTTATTGAGCAGGGTGTGAACGAAGCAATGGCGATGGAACTCGTACAACGAACCGAACAGGGCTTTGAGATTCAAGCTGAGTTGCAGGAAGGTAATTTAGTGTTTGAGAACGGTCAAAAAATGCCTCTGTTAGCTTTGCTTTTACCCGCATTAATGCAGCCGTAATTGTATAATTTAATGGTTTAAAGTGAAAAGAGGTCTTAAGACCTCTTTTCTTGCTTTTTATCATGCATAAAACATGGTATTAATCGAATAATCTCTTAATCAAGCATGTGCAAGGAAAGACTAGATGAGCAAGGTGTATAACTTTAGTGCCGGTCCTGCGGGCCTACCTAAAGCTGTGATGGAACAAGCACAACAAGAATTTATTGATTGGAATGAATTAGGCACATCGGTGATGGAAATTAGCCACCGAAGTAAAGAGTTCATTAAAGTCGCGGAAGAAGCAGAGCAAGACTTACGTGACTTACTCAATATTCCAAGCAACTATAAAGTGCTTTTTTGCCAAGGTGGGGCGAGAGCTCAATTTGCTGCTGTACCGCTAAACCTGCTTGGCTCATCAAAAAAAGCGACCTATATCGATGCTGGATATTGGGCGGAAAGTGCCATCGAAGAAGCGGGTAAGTATTGCGATGTTGATACGTTTGTGGCGAAAACGCAACGTGACGGCAAAAGTGCAGTGATACCTGCGAGCGATTGGTCAATTGATCCACAAGCAGCTTATGTTCATTTCTGTCCGAATGAAACCATCGATGGCATTGAGATCAGCGAGCTACCCGATACAGACAAACCTATTGTGGCGGACATGTCGTCAAATATCCTCTCTCGTGAAATCGATGTTGCTAAATATGGCGTTATTTACGCCGGCGCGCAGAAAAACATTGGCCCTGCAGGTCTTTGTATTGTGATTGTTCGTGACGATCTGCTTGATTTGGCAAGTGAGTTAACCCCAAGTTTCATCAACTATAAAGTCTTAGCCGAAAAAGACTCGATGTTTAATACGCCACCGACATTTGCTTGGTACCTATCTGGGCTTGTATTTAAGTGGTTGAAACAGCAAGGCGGTGTAGCCGAGATCGAAAAGATCAACAAAGAGAAAGCATCATTGCTTTATAACCAGATTGATGGCTCTGATTTCTACATTAACAATATCCATTCGGATAACCGCTCACGAATGAATGTTCCGTTTCAGCTTGCTAAGCCAGAGTTAGATGGTCTGTTCCTCGAGCAGGCCGAGCAGCGTGGTTTGGTTGCACTTAAGGGGCATCGTGCAGTGGGTGGTATGCGTGCGTCAATATACAATGCAGTGCCACTGGAAGGAGTTCAAGCGTTAGTCGACTTTATGCGTGAGTTCGAAGCCAACAACGCTTAATTAGCCGATATATTAATGTGGCTCAACATTCGTAATGTGTTGGGCCATTTTATTGCCCAATATAAAAAATCGCAGCCAGTGCTGCGATTTTTAACTTAGTCATGTTAGCGTCTAGCGGCGTTTAGGTTTACGCCCAGCTTGTGGTTTGCTTGAACCACCTGTCGACGGTTTACCACTACGATTGCTTGCTGGTTGACCCTTGTTGTGGCTACCACGATTTGCTTGATTGCCACTCTTGGATTTCTCATTACCACTTTGCCCTTTGCTGCGTGGCTCACCATGCATTTTCTCGAATCCTGGTTGGCTCTTGGTATGCTTAGTTGCAAAGCGCTGTGAACCGTGACGACCAGATTTTCGGCGCTGTGCTGGTGTTTTGGCATCAATATCTTCTGCTGGTATCAAACAACTTGCTTTATCACCGATAAGGTGTTTCTTACCCATATTGATCAAGGCTTCACGAATCATCGGCCAGTTAGCAGGGTCATGATAACGTAACAAGGCTTTGTGCAGTCTACGTTGACGTTCTCCTTTGGCGACGGGCACTTCCTCACGCTTCTTGTATTTAACCCGTTTGAGTGGGTTTGTTTCTGAGTAATACATCGATGTAGCATTACACATTGGTGATGGGTAGAAGTTCTGTACCTGGTCACATTCGAAGTTATTCTTTTTAAGCCACAGCGCCAAATTCAGCATATCTTCATCTTCGGTACCTGGGTGCGCCGAAATAAAGTAAGGGATGAGGTACTGCTTTTTACCTGCTTCTGCGCTGTATTTCTCAAACATCTCTTTGAAGCGATCGTAAGTCCCCATACCTGGCTTCATCATCAAATCCAACGGGCCTTTTTCAGTATGCTCCGGTGCGATTTTTAAATAGCCGCCAACATGGTGAGTGACCAGCTCTTTGACATATTCAGGTGATTCAATCGCCAAATCGTAGCGAACACCAGATGCAATCATGACTTTCTTAATACCATCAACTTTACGGGCTTCACGGTAGAGGTCGATGGTGTGCTTATGATCGGTATTCAGCTTGTGACAAATGCCTGGGAACACACACGATGGGCGGCGACAGTTTGCCTCGGCTTTTGGATCGCTACAACCCAATCGATACATGTTCGCTGTCGGACCACCAAGATCCGATATGGTGCCAGTAAAGCCCGGTACCTTGTCACGAATTTCTTCAAGCTCGGACAAGATTGACTCTTTGGAGCGGTTTTGAATGATACGACCTTCGTGTTCGGTGATAGAACAGAATGAACACCCGCCGAAACAGCCACGCATGATATTGACTGAGGTTTTGATCATGTCATAGGCAGGGATTTTGGCCTTACCATACATAGGATGGGGTACACGGGCATAAGGTAGGCCAAACACATAGTCCATTTCTTCAGTCGCGAGAGGAATTGGCGCTTGGTTGACCCAAAGTTCACGGTCACCATGACGCTGTATTAATGCTCGACCAGAGTATGGGTTGGTCTCAAGGTGCATAATACGACTGGCATGAGCGTATAAGATACGGTCATTATTGAGTTTTTCAAATGGAGGAATACGCACCGCTGTCGTCGCCGCATCATGGCGTGATGGACGAATCGTGATCGGCTTTGCTTCTGGCTCTTGAGTTTTCGCTTTGGTTTCACACTGCTCTTCAACCACATACGGGTTGGGCGGGATGAAGGCTTCTTTACGCGGCTTTTCAATTCGTGAAGAGTCAATGATGGTGTAATTCTCGGGCGCAGCAGGTAGGTTGACCGCAGTACCACGAATATTGATTAACGCTGAAATCTCTTCACCGTCTGCAAGGCGATGAGCCACTTCAACCAGAGCGCGTTCCGCGTTACCAAACAAAAGGATATCTGCCTTTGCATCAAAAAGAATCGAGCGACGCACTTTATCAGACCAGTAATCGTAGTGGGCAAGACGGCGTAAACTAGCTTCGATGCCACCTAGTACGATCGGTACCCCTTTGTACGCTTCACGGCAGCGCTGCGAATAGACCAAAGTGGCACGATCTGGTCGCTTACCGCCTTCATTATTCGGAGTATACGCATCATCATGGCGTAATTTACGGTCGGCGGTGTAGCGGTTGATCATCGAGTCCATATTGCCTGCGGTAATACCAAAGAAAAGGTTTGGTTTACCGAGCGCGGTGAATGCGTCTTTGGTGTTCCATTCTGGTTGGGCGATGATTCCAACACGGAAGCCTTGTGCTTCGAGCAGGCGTCCAATAATTGCCATACCAAAGCTAGGGTGATCGACATAAGCGTCACCAGTCACAATGATAATGTCACAGCTATCCCATCCTAGGGCATCCATTTCTTTTCGATTAGTTGGCAGAAATGGCGCAGTGCCAAAGCATTCCGCCCAATATTTTTTATGCTCGAAAATCTTCTCTGTAATCATGGTCTTACAAACTCTTAAAGTCTCTTCGGGGCATATGAGTGACATTTGCGCCGTATTTCTTGTTTAACATCGCAACCTGATCTTGGGTGTGTTCATCAACCCAATCCCCGTAAGTATTGTAGACTTCCTTCGCTGAGCTGTGACCCATTTGGCTGGCAATAAAGGTCGGGTTTGCTCCGGCGGATAACATCCAACAAGCATACGTATGTCGCGTTTGATACGGCTTACGTTGTTCAATGCCTGCTCGTCGAGATGTGCTATGCCACTTTTCGTGCAATGTTACGTGGGAGAAAAAATCTCCGATGCCTAATTTTTTTGTCGCCGTGACTCGTGGTGAAAAGACAGGGCGAATTTTTGAGCGCGAGAGTTTACCATACTCTCGCTGTGCTACGTCAATGGTTATTGCTGGCATCATGAACGTTAGTGCTTTTTGTCGGATAAGTGCGTCAATGGCTGGTTGTAGCATGGTTACAACTCGCTCTCCCGATTTCGTTTTGGGTAGTTTTAGCTCACCTTCTAAAGTGCGGTTTCGCTTCACTGTTATAGTTCCGTTCACCAGATCAATGTCCTCCCAAGCAAGGGCGATCAGTTCCCCATGGCGTAATCCAGTGAACACGGCCGTAGTCCAAAGGTTCTGATCTTGTTCATGGCGAGATGCGTTAATTAGCCGGGCAAACTCTTCTTTACTTAACGGAGTTGGTTTGCTTTTGTCAGTTTTTAATTCTTTGACGCCAGCAAGAACACGTTCCTCAATTAATCCATTGGTCGCCGCATAGCCAAGCATTCCTTTAATGGTTCTCATGTAGCTGTTTGCAGTGCTGGAAGAGGTCGTACTCAGGAAGTATTGTCTAAGCTCCAGCAAATCGGATTGAGTCAGAGTTGATATTAACTTATCTCCACTGATGAAGAGTCGCATTTGGCCAAGTCGCTGAATGTAGTTCTTGAGCGTCGCTGGGGTGACCTCGACTTGCTTGACTGTGAGCCACTTTTCACACAAAGCGTTGAGCGTTGTTTCTTTGTTGTGGCTTTTCGTGAACTTGTGAGCCTGCTTGGACTGAGGAAACCACTGCATGTAGTCAAAGTTGCCTGTTCTAATGGCATGTACAATTGAGCTTCGTCGTTCTCCCGCTAGTTTGAGATTTTTAGAAGTCGGAGGAATGCCTAAAGGCTCTCGGCAGCGTTGACCACGATACATAAACCAAATGCGGACTAACCCAGAGTGGATTTCTACGCCGGTAGGAAGTTTCTTAGTCATGGTAGTTGCCGTTATTGTTGAGGGTAGGATTCTATCCAGGTGTTTATTTCTGCGATGTTGTAGACGATCTTTGCTTTACGCAATGACGCTTCGCCACTTGTGCCTATTTTTAAGTAATGCTTACCTTGCTGCCAAACCTTTTGGCGGTAGTTGTTCAGTGCTTCTTCGGTTAGCCCAAATGTAGCCGTGACTATGTTCGAGCCGACCCATTTGTTCGCGGGTAGTGTGAGTAATTCCATTATCGCCTCGTTGCTCTAAAGCTCGGTTGAACTCTAAAAGAGCCAAACCGACGCAATTGGCGCAGAACTGAACGCCCTGCACCGTTGCTATAGTGTCGTGAGTAGATGAACAGAGATCGCACATAAGAAAGCCTCGTCAGTGGTTTCTCTGCTTAGTTTAGGTTAAGTAGTGGGTTATTGAAGGGGCTGTTAAAAGGGCGCTTGATGCGCCCTAATGATTAATGAATATTTAACGCGTTGAGTATCGCGTCTTTACGCACAATGGCGTAGTTTGGTAGCGCCAGTTTAAGCATGCTGCTAATCGCTTTGGGATCGTCCCAAGCAATTATCCCTTCGTTTGGCGCTATTGGTTTGGATTCGATGACTTTCCCATCCTCAATAGTGAGCAATAACTGCATTCTGCTTGGTAAGTATTGAGGAGAGGGGAGTTGTTCGGTTTTACCAGATAACTTATCGGCCATTTCATTAAATGCGTTGATGTAACGCTCTTTGATTTCAGCGGCTCGTTTGCCAGTGAAGCCCATCACCAAGAACATGAAACCGTCTTTGGTCATTTGGTAGAAAGGTTGGATCTTATTATTCTGTAACTCATTGTTTTTATGGCAAACCGCAAAATTGCGGGCTGCAAAATCACGGCTACAACCTACATTGCGAATCTTTTTCAATACGTCGTCGTGACGTTTGCCAAAATACTTAGCTATGTGAAAAGAATCGGTTACAAGCTCATTAGTTTGAGAGATAAATACAAGATCTGATGTTTTTGCAGATGCGATCGGGCTGATTAATGTAGTCATGTGAAACTCCTTCGGATTATAGAAGTTCACCAACTAGGTACGAATCTGGGTGGTGAACTGGACAAGGTTCGTACTACCGCTCCAAAGGAAACACGGCCGACCGAAGTCGCCTCATCCAGCCCACCATAATTCAGATGTGCGGATTTATCGCATAAAAAAACCAGCAAGAAGCTGGCGACATGCGCCTTTGGAGTCAATCGGGGTACGAATCCCGACACTGGATTTTGCCAGTGCCTTTTCAGATTAGCCCCACCGTAGGCGCGTTGTCAACTTTATATTTTGCACCATCTAGAACGGAATATCGTCATCAAAATCCATCGGCGGCTCGTTATACTGAGGCGCGCTGTTGTTTGGCTCTCGATTGTTTGGGTATTGCGGTTCTTGACGCGGTTGCTGCGGTTGGCCCCATCCGCCTTGTTGCGCAGGCTGTTGGCGCGGTGGTTGATTTCCTTGTTGTTTGCCGCCAAGCATCTGCATCTGACCGCTAGGCCACTGAACGATAACTTCAGTCGTGTAGCGTTCTTGGCCGTTTTGGTCCTGCCATTTTCGGGTTTGTAGCTGCCCCTCGATGTACACTTGTGAACCTTTTCTCAGGTATTCGCCAGCCACCTCTGCGGTTTTGCCAAATAGCACTATGCGGTGCCATTCAGTTTTTTCTCGCTGTTCACCGGTATTCTTATCACGCCATGAATCAGACGTGGCTACGGTGATGTTTGCAATAGCAGCGCCTGATTGGGTATAGCGAACCTCAGGATCTTGCCCAAGGTTGCCGACTAAAATAACTTTGTTAACTCCACGGCTAGCCATGATTTATCTCCTAAATTATGCAGCTCGCAGCTTCTCTATACAGCTAGGCGAAGCCCACAAGCACTCTTCTCTAATTCCCGTGCCTGCTCCAGAAGAAATTCGACTTGGTTTGGTGTGTTTAATCCAACCAGTCAAGCAGTCGTTGTATATCTCATTGTCATATCCTGAGAGCAACACCATTCCTTCAAGCGAGTTTAAGCATTTGATGAGGCTTATATGGTCTTCATCGCTCATCTCATGCTGATATACAGAGCGAGAAGAATTTAGTTTTCGTGTCCCGAGCACATAAGGAGGATCAACGTAGTGCAAAGTTTCCGTACCGTCATGAGTCAGCATGCATTTTTCGGCTGGACGATTCTCGATGTTTACTCCTCTTAAGCGCTCGCAGACATAATCAATAACGGGAGGGTACTTAGCCCAGCAATGTGCGCTAGTGCTGTATTGGCGCTTTGCCTCACAACGAAAACCAGTAGGGTGAAAAGTTGCAGCACCAGAGCCAAATCCCATTGCAGAGCGAACGATAGTGCGACGTGCACGTTCTACCTGGTGTTCTGTTTTTTCGTAAGCGAGAGTAAACTCATCCCGACTGTACGGAGTTAACATGATTAAGTTTTTTAACTCTGTAGATAATGCTGGGTTGCGTAGAACTTGAAACAAATTAAAAATGTCGCCGTCGAGATCGTTGTAAACTTCACCATGGCTACGTTCTTTTTGTAGTAGAACACTTGCAGCCCCACCGAATGGTTCGACATAACAACGGTGAGCTGGGAAGTGAGAAGTTATCCAGCTGGCCAGACGAAATTTCCCTCCGTGATAGCGTAATATTGGCGTATGCATGTTATGCAGCCTCCATTTTACTAATCACCTGATCAACGTTCTTATGGATAACGTCAAATTCAATTACCCACACATAAGGGTTTGGATTTTTATTCCCATACAAGGAAGACCATAGCTTTAGGAAAGCAAGTCGGTGTGGATTCTTCGTTTTAGGTATAGTGCAAGTGTATGGTGATACACCTTCTTTCTTGGCTTCCTCCTCTGTAACGTCTTTTACTCGCTCAATGCGAACATCCGTTACCTTTAGAGTTAATCGGCTTGCATGGCGTGGCATGTGAATGGACGGAACCCATTTATAACCACGAACTTCATAATCTTGGCAATTTGCTATCGATTCTTTTTCACTTGCTTTATATCGATACTCGTGAATTTCGGTAATATGGTTCGGGCTCACCTGTTGGTAATCGTTATGACCCAGTGCTGCAAACGTCTCGCGAACGTAAATCAGGTCACCTTTTCTCGCTGGACCTTGGCCAATTGGTACAATTCCTTCTTCGGGATATTCTGTGCAGTAAACTAGATATTCTGGGCCGCGAGTTTTGTTGTTTTCATCTTTCCATTGCGCGTAATTAAGCCCGAGAAATTCAAGGTTAGAACACTCATCATCACTTGAGCCCATAAAACGAATATGCTCATGGTTCTTTTCGTTAACAGGGCGACGAGTGACTGTTTTGCGCCCTTCCAGCAGGGCGCGTACTAATTCAGTTTGAAATAGCATTGGGATGACCTTCATGCAGCCTCCTGTGCATACAGATAAAATTTATCGCCAAGCTTCTCAGCTAGAGCTTGAATTACCTCGTCGGCGTATTCGCCGCTCTCAGCGATTGCGGTGGCTAAGGTCTTTGCATCGACCTTAATCACCATGTCGCAATCATTGAATGAGGTGGGAAGGGTGGGGAGTGTGAGTGTACTCATGCGGCCTCCCCAACATGCCCCATGGCTTCTGCGTAACCTGACCAGCTTTCCACCCCATGCGCTTTTAGCGTTTCGAGCTCGGCGCGCGCGTGAAGCAGTGCTTTATATTCACCGACAGTGATTGAGATAACTTCTTCTGGTGATTGCTTAATGGTTGGTTTCGCTTCGCAGGGTGGCGCGCTTGGTGTGTGACTAGCTAATGCTTCGGTCGCTTGTTGAGCTTTGCGTTCTGCTGCTTCTTTGGCTTCACGCTCCGCTTGAACCTTTGCCTCGAGCTCGCGTTTTTCTTGTTCGGCTCTTTGCTCAATTCGCGCACGCTCTTGAGCGGCTTCTGCCTCTGCTTTCGCCTTAGCTTTTCGGTCTGCCTCAATACGCTCCATTTCGATGCGCGCGGCTTCCTGTGCCTTGTGCTGGCTAATGCGGCTTTCGGCCATTTCTGCAAAATTATCCGTAAGCATCTCGGTAATTTGAGTCCAGTCATTGAACAAGAAGCGGTAATCGGCATTTGCTTTGATCACTTCTAGATTCGTGACAATACGCGCCTTAGTGTTTTCAAGTTCTATGCTGTACTCTGCGACCACGCCGTCAACGGCATCTTGAATGCGGTCAAGGTTTGATTTGCCCTTGATCGCGGCATTTAAACTCTTGCCGATATCTGCGCATGACACCTGGGTGTTAAACTCACCATTCACCGCGGCATACATTTCAGTGACTTTGGTGGTCGCTTGGCTCAAGATGCTATTTTTGATTTCGGTCTTTTTAGTTTTGACCTGCTTGTCTGTGGCCAGTCGTGCCTGACGAATCAACTCTCTGATTTCGTCTACATCGCTGATGAACGCATTCACGCTTTGCACTTCGCCAAGAACGGCGTCTTTTAGTTCACCAAGCTTGCTTTCTGCTGCTTTAAACTCTTTAACGATCTTCTCAGCGCGGCCAAAGTCGGATTCGGTTTGTAGTGGCTGCTTTGATTCTTCGACAAGAGCTAGTGCTTTGGCCTTGTATTCATCCATGTTTGAAGCGATAGCAAGCGTGGTCTTATTGAGATCAAAAGATAGGGCAGGGAGTGAGCTCACCTCTTCAACGACAACTGCTGATTTCTCTGGTTTGGCTTCGTAGGTCGCTAGGTCTTTCGCAAACTGAGTCCAACCGTCCAGAACGCGCTGCATACGCTCTGGGTGGGAAACGTATTCAAAATCTAAGCGATTGTCTTCGGTTCCATCTGAAGTAGTGAAAAGACACTTCTCTGCACCTGACACATACAGGCCTTGTTCGACTTGAGGCCAGTGCGTGTCAGGTAGATCGTCGTGCTCGTTGATGTAATCCACCAATTTCTGATTGAATAGCTTGTGCTCCCAAGTCACATCTTCAAGCATGGTGACACCATCAAAAGAGCAGGCGATCTCTTCACGTTCGTCACTGGTCGCTGTGGCGGGAAACAAATCTTCGCCCAAGCGCTCGACGCTAAAGTGACGCGCTAACTCTTCTGCTTGGTGACCTTTATCGAACAACGCTTGTTTTTGTGGAGTGATCACTTCTGTTTCGCCTGTCGCTTTTTCGTGCAGCAACTGATTACGCGTTTTATAGGGGCTGAGATTGAGCATCGCAGCTGCATCTGACGCGGTGAAGTGAGTCGCACGAAACTCGTGCCATTCTTTTGTGCCCTGAGTTAGTTGTTGTAGTTTCATGCCGCTTCTCCATCAATTGCGTTGAGGTTTTCGATAGCAGTGCGCTGTTCATCGCTGAGCGTGAATTGCACTTCAACCATTTCAATGATCTGCTTTGGGGTTTTCTTGTTCGCTGCGACAGCTTGTTTCCACTTAGGAAGAGAGGATTCAAAGCGGTCTTGCGGGTAAGTAGATTTGGCTTCTACGACTTTTGCCTCTGGCGTAATATCGCGCTCTGGCTGCGCTTGCGGTTGAACGTCTTGCATTTCTTCCGCAAGTTGAATGCCGCGTAGGCGGTCCGCATACGCTTTACGCGCTGCATATCCAAAGGCGCGCCATTCAAGCATTTTCTTTGGGTATGACTTCCATGTATTACGACCCCAAAGGCCTGCGGCTTGCGCGTCGGCTTGGCTGAACTCTCCGATGAACTCGACGACGTTGCCGTTGATCTTCCGCTTGATGACACAGCGTGCTGTCATGCTTTGTGTGTCAAATGTGTCTTCAATGCCGACTAGGTCCGGTGCGGACATGACCAGTGCGCGCAGTCCATCACCCCAAACACTTGGACGACCGTTAACCACTGCGATGTTTTGTAGTGCTTGCACAGGTTTAAGGCCGAGCTCTGCTCCCATTTGGACTGCCACAAGAACATTACCTGGTTTACCTTGGTAGTCTTTCGGCACCATTTCAGATCCTGCCATTAAGTCTGCCATCTGCATGGCTTCTTGCAGGTTGGTGGGAGTGAGTGAGAATGTGCTTACGTTGTTCATGGTGTCTCCTTAAAAACCTGCGGCTAAAATCATTTGCTCATCGAGCGCTTCTTGGTATTGCGCGTTAAATTCGGCTTCGAGCTTGTCTTTGTGTTGCATCAGAAAGCTGTCTAGCGAATCACGAATGAATTCTTGGTGAGATTGGATGATTGGAAGAGAGTTAACATCACCAGTATCAACGGTAGTGACATAGCGAATGAGGCCAATGGCTAAGCCACGGTCGTCGCTGTCCATTAGGTGATCGACATAATCTGATATGGTAATGCCGCAGAACTCGCGGTTCCTACAGATTCGGGTTTTGCCATTTTCGATAAAGCGATCAAACGCTTGCTCTCGACTTTCGTTGATTGTGAGTGGTCTCATTGTTATCATCCTTCTCAGTTGGTCGGTTCCGTGCCGGTTAACAGATAAAGCGATCGCCTCGTCAGTTGTCGCTTTGTCCGCTTGAGCCCTGCCTTTTGGTGGGGCTTTTTCGTTTCAGCTAGCCCAGCGACAGCAAGTTAGATTGCTGTTTGTGCTTGCGGGATTTGGGTTTTGTGTTTCGAAATGATTTACTGGTTGCCGCTTGGGGCTTTTTGAATTTGTATTTAGGGTCTAGGGCTTCAGCTACGCAGATGCCTGCGTGACACAGAGAATCAAAATAGGGGTCTTTATGGTTACCGCGGTTAAAGAACTCGACGCCCTTGTCTGCCGCTTTGTTCGCGACCGATTCTGAACACCCCCCCCCCAATTAAGTAGTCAAAGATGTTCTTTCGGATAAAGCTTTCTGCATTCATGCTCACCTCAATGATGATTAGTTACTTATCACTTTTCTGATTTGAACCGCGCCCAGTCGAGATCCTTGATTTGCTCAATCTTGGCGTCTACTTCCTGCACTCGGTCTATTACACGTTGAAAGTTTGATTCGGGTATGCCTTCGAACGCAGCGCAAGCGGACGCGTTTAACCCATCTACAAAATGGCGTTTGAGCGCGGAGATCTGAGATTCGCTTCTGACGTTGGTGAGCGAGAGGAGCAAATCCACTCGCTGTTCGGTTTCCATGCCTTGAATCATTGTGTTTCCTCTTGGAACTGCTTGATAAAACTCACTCGAAAATGAGCTTTATCAATCTTTCTTGCGGGTAAAGAAAAGCCCCGCGATTGCGAGGCTCGTATTACTTCGTGGTCTTCCAGTTCCTAGAACTTGTGACTCCTGAGAGGCTACTTCTAACGCCTCTGTGGTCAAAGTCTTTGGTCTTGGGTTTTACTTTTACTGCTTCGAGCTTGAGTCGAGATTTCTTCATCTTTCCGAGTTTGGTCTTCATTAGCCGTCGTGCATTCTTTCTGGTCAAGGCCGCTAGCCTATCTACTTCTTTTCCATCGCTATCATAGGCAATGGCATAAAACACGCCGTGCTCTTCGATTACTTCAATTCTCAAATCGAACTCCTTTTCTGTTCACTTTAAGTTGCTACAGATTAACAACACCCCGCTACGCTGCCAACGTTAGGGCGTGGTTACTGGATTACTACGGCCATCCAGTCAGGCGATTGCGTACATTGTTAAAGAGCGGTCTGAAAAGCCGTTCTTGGCTCTTTCAGTTTTGAGTTGCTTAACCCACACAAATGAATATACATAAAGGTAAGTTTGTAGGCAAGAAAAAACTTACATATAAGTAAGTAGTTGTTGCTCGGATATAAAAAAAGCCCATGAAAAACATGGGCTTCTAACAATAATTATTTTTCAACTAGAGGGTAGCTGTGTATGCGATCACCTTTCCTATTAGTTTTATATCTTCAGTCAGCTCAGTAAAACGATATTGGTCTGGGATATTGCTGGCTGTAGCCTCAAGCAATGTGGCAGCCCCCATATTCCTATACTTTCTGGCGATCAGGTTGCCATTGGCTGCTATATACAATGCGTACTGCCCTGATTCTGGCTTGCTTTTAGTTTCAACAAATAATGTGGAATTTTGGGGTAGGTCAATAAGATCGTCGTTGACGCAAAAAGCCAATAAGTTGTCGCCATCTACTGGAGCGCCAATCGTTGCAATCACTTTGTAGCCTTTAGCATGGGTAGACTCTGCTACTATCAAAGATGCGGCATTTACCAGCGGTTGGCTACTCTCGCTTTCAACTGGCCCTCGCCCCAGAACAAGCCAGTTTATATTGCACTTCAATGACTTTGCTAACTTCAAAGCCGTTACTGCTTTAATGTTCTCAGATTGCCCCGTCCTTATCCTCATAGTTGAGACTTGTGTTATCCCAACCTCTCTAGATAACTGAGCCTGAGTAACACCCAGCTGCTCCATTCTTTGTGTAATTCTCTCTCCGATACTCATAAGTAATTACCATTTTGGGCCTAGGGTGTAATTTTAATGTGCGCCTACTTTCTTTTGAGATAGTTACTTGTCTATGTGCTTACTTTTATGTATATTCATGATTGTGAATTCAGGAGGCCCTAATGGAGCGATTCAGTAAATTGGCATTTGACCGAGTTCTTGGGTGCTTTGCTTCTCAGTCAGATATGGCGAAAGCGTTTGGCGTCACGTCTGTTTCCGTCCATCGATGGAAAAAGGACGGACTACCAGAACTTAGAGCATTACAAGCAGATAAGTTTCTCGGTGTTGGCTACGACCCCAAAGAGTACGAGTTTGATTGCACTTTGCTGCTAAGCAATCGACTACAGCGCGAACAACTCAACGCAGCTTAACCAATAGCAATTCCATTAAGCAGTAGGAAGGGACTAACAAATAATCTTTGACGAGGCAGATTATGGGTTTAACGGAATATTCAACATTAATTCGGGAGCGATCCCGTGTAGGTAAGGCTGGATTGCCTGATGAGCTTGTTCGCAATGAGCACATCAAGGTCCGGCCTTATCAGCACACCATCGACACACTTCAATCGCTATCTGAGGAAACGGGCGTGCCTGTTGCCGTGATAGCAATGTATCTCATCGATTCCAATGTAGGAGAACTACTTAATGAAATTGACCAAGCGGCAGCTGAGCGAGGCTAAAGAGGTATTGGATCAACTTGATGTGGGCAGCAGCAAAAGCTGCCCGCGCTTCGAAGCACTTTCAACCCTTATTTTAAAAGCGAAGCGCGACAACAAGTTACCAATGTCAGCCCCTGTACTAGCGGGCTAAAACAACAAAACCGCCCGTATGAGCTGCAACTCTGGGCGGTTTCATCAACCGAGGTAATTATGGCTTATTTGAAAATTAATGCAAATCGAGGTGCGCCATGTCCATGTTGTTAATGGTCCAGGCAATGCAAGTTTCTGTTGGAAACCCCCTCAGAAAGCTTGTTCTGATTAAGTTGGCAGACAACGCAAATGACTATGGCGAATGCTGGCCATCTTATCAGCACATTGCCGATCAGTGTGAGATAGGGAAAAGCACAGTTCGAAAGCACATCAAGGATCTGGAAAAGTCTGGATTGCTCCAAATTGAGAACAGAAAAGGACCAAAAGGGAATGCGTCAAATATCTACAAGCTGACACTGACACCTATAGCACCAAATAGCACAGGTGTAGCAGCAGATAGCACACCCCCTGTAGCAGCAGATAGCACCGGAACCAGTCACTCTTTAGAACCAGTCAAAGAACCTAAAGAAAAAAGTACCAAAAAAGAGTCCTTGGATTTTTCACCGCTTGGATTTACTGCAGAGCAGGTCAATGAGTTTAAGCGCCTACGCAAACATGCCAAGGCTGATATCACCCAACGAGTGATCAACACGATCGGCAAACAGCTCGATTTGACCCGACAAGCGGGTTACTCAAACGACCAAATTCTTGATGTATGGGTCAGCAAGAGCTGGCGCAGCTATGAGCACCAATGGTTTATCAATGCCACGCAGCAGAACGGAATCCCTAGCCATGAAACGAATCGACAAACTTACCAGTCAGCACAATCTCTCGCCATTGAAGAATCAAAACTCTGTCGAGGCGATAAAGTCCTCTTGCAAGCGATCCGAGAGTACGGAGAGCAAGTCTGTTTGGAGGCCGGCTATTCAGAAGCAGATGTCCGACGCTTACGGAAGTTTGTGGATCCATCAGGCACTGCCGGAATCGTGGTTGATGGCAATTGCCAAGTTCTCGGAGATTGAAATTCATCGAGCGCTAAAAGGAATGCTAGCACAGCACCCTAAGTTTCCGCCGACGTTAGGTGAGTTTGTCGAGTTGCTAGAGGGGCGCCAGGTCGATTTCGATGCAGCGTTCTGGCGAATGATTGACAACAAACCCGAAGGGAGAGCAGAGAAGCACGTTAGTGCCAAGATGGGGTTTAACCTACGCCGCATGGCAGATGACAAGGCGCGTCGCGAGTTTAAGAAGCTGCTTTCTAATGCGATTGAACGAGAGCGCCGCGGTGAGTTAGTGCTTGATGAGGATTTAGCGGGCAAAGCGCTAGCCAAGCACTCTGTGAAAAATGCCAATGATTTAGCGCGCGAGAAAGCCAGTGAACGAGGGCTGAACAAGCCGGAAAACTTTCGATCAGGCAGCGTATTTGAGCGAATCGCCAAGCTAGGACAAGGAGCGTCAGCATGAGAGTAGAGATATCCCGAGAGACAATAGAAGAGATTTGTTGCTGCATTGTCGATTGTGGAATGAACCGAGATGAGGCGTGTGATTATGCGCTTAAGGTGGTCTTTGAAGAGGCATGCGAGATAGAAGATGCAGAGGTGAATAAATGAGCGACTTACTAAGAGAAATCAAAAGCGGATTTAACACCAATACACAGTTTGGACGTGTTTGTTATGTCACTGCAGGTACCGAGTGGCTAACGCTGCGCGATATCGAAAAGCGCATTGGTAGACTTTTTAAAGACAAAGATACTCAAGCCGCCATCTCTGCACGCTTGCGTGAAGTGTCCCCAATCAAACATGGCTTTGTGAAAGAGCGGCGCCATGAGCAGATCAACGGCAAACGCGTGTACTTTTATCGCTTGGTACCTTTTGTTCAGGAGGCGGCGTAATGGCATATGAGTGCTTACTGAGCTCACCAGACGCGATGATGCAGCTTTCAAGTTACGTTCATGACCATTTTGAGGACAGCGCAAAGCCTTTAAAAGTGCGCATTACTCAAGGTGGCCAGCGCAGCCTCTCTCAGAACGCGCTTTATTGGATGTGGTTGGGCGAACTGGTCCAGCAAGTGAAAGCGAAGTCAGGCGAGAGCTACACGACTGATGATTTACATGAGTACTTTAAACATCGCTTCTGTCCAAGTCGGCCCCTGACTTTCGGTAAACGAGAAATTACGGTTCACAGCACTACGCGCTTGGACTCTGGCGAAATGACACGTTATTTAACGCATGTCCATGAGTGGGCAATTGGCGCCGGCTTTAAGTTGACCATTCCAATCGATTCAGAATACCGCGAGCTACTGGAGAGACAAGAGCAATGAAGAGAGATATTGCAGATACCGCGTTTAGCAACTGCCTCCGTGCGGCTCACGACAATACGTGCGAAATGTGCGGTAAGCAAGGGCGAATGGAGTTATCGCATGTGTTCAGTCGTCGTCATATGTCTATCCGGTATGACAAGCTTAACGCCAACTGCCTTTGCAATTACTGCCATCGCCAATGGCACGAATCACCACTTGCTGCTGAGCAGTGGTTTACTCAAATGTTTGGGCGCGGTCGCTTTGAATTATTGGTCGAAAAGAAGAACCAAAAGGCGAAAGGCATTAAGCGAGAGAAATCTGAAATCGCCAAGCACTACCGCGAGCAACTAAAGATTATCGAACAAAAGCGCGCGGACGGCGAAGTAGGGTACATCGACTTTATCAGTTACCAGTGAGGCTAGTATGGAAACGATTCAAGAAAGGCTTATCAATTGGGGCAAGTGGGCGAGTAACGCAACGGGTACGGGTTACCGAGGCCAGCTTGCACAGTATAAAAATGATTTTAATCTTGATGGCGACAGCATTGAAGACGCGCTATTGATCGATAGAGCTGTAGCCAGTACCGCGCAGGTCGATAGTAATTATCCCTATATCCTTTACCAATACTTTGCTAACAAGAAATCGGTTAAAACGATTTGCGTTGATTGGCACGGGGCATATAAGGCCGCTACTCGAGCGGGATGGTCCGGCGGTCCTCCGCCAGGAGAAACCAAGCTCAGACAGATCATTGATATTGCCGCGCATGGTTGCGTGTTTTACTTACAAGGACTGCAAGACGCTGCATAAAAAAAGTTTGCAATTCCGCGCGCAAAAACTATACTAAAGGCACTAGGTTGGAGTTCTGCGCTCCAAAGAAAAGAATACAAGAGCTCAGTCTTCCGACTGGGCTTTTTTTATGTGCCAAAGTCAGCCCCTCACATCGAGGGGCTTTTTTGTTTGAGGTTGTATGCAAATAAACGTTCAAAGCGCGATGCAGGCAGCGGTTATTCTTGCCACTGCAATCTATGGCTACGGGCTACTAAACAGTCAAGTAAGTAGTAATACTGCGGATATCATTCGTATTGAAGCAGAGGCGAAAGAGCGGAATAACGAGTTTATTGATAAGTTCGATTCGTTTATCAAAGAGCAAAAAGAGCTAAATCGCCAAATCGTGAGAAACACGACCAATCAAACTCACATTCTGAAAAAGCTGGAGTTAGATTGATGGACGTTAAACAGCTCAGAGAATCAATTGTGAGGCCAACGCTTCAGGCTATTGGCATGCATAGCTTGGCTGCTGAGCAGCTAGTGTTGGGCACAATGGCGCAAGAATCCCGGTTCGAGTATTTGAAACAGCTGGGTAACGGCCCTGCATTGGGTCTGGCTCAAATGGAGCCGGCTACGCATGATGACATCTGGCTAAACTACTTGAACTATAAGCCAGTTCTGGCGGAAAAGGTTTCACGGCTGGGTAGTAAAGCCAACATGCGCTCTTTTGGCGGGGTAGAGTCTCCGAAACCTATCGAGTTGGTATCAAACCTGTCCTATGCCGTAGCGATGTGTCGAGTTCACTACCGCCGCGTTCCTGACGCTCTTCCCAGTGCGGATGACATTGAAGGGTTAGCAAGGTATTGGAAAGACCATTACAACACTCACTTAGGTAAAGGAACGGTGGAAGAGTTTATAGAGAACTTCCACCTGGTACAGAATCATTAACAAGCGACCCAAGCGGTCGCTTTTTTATTGGAGAAAGGAAAGATGAAGAAGTTATTTCAACTCTTTAGCGCGCTCTTGCTGATGCTGGTTGCCTCGGTGGCATTTGCTAGCACTGGTGAGCCATCGGCTATTCCAGATTGGGCAGCTGCGGCGTTTAGTTTTGGCTTGATCGTCGTTGGCTTGATTTCTCAGGTTGATGCTCAAGTCAGTGAAGAGTTCAAGCGCAAGTGGCCTTGGTGGTTGCGTCTCTTCTGGGATACGGCAGCAGGCAACTACAAACACTCACAGAATATTGGCAGCGTGTAGATGAAAGCTACCGTAGAGCTGATAGTAAGACTCCTTGCTGCGGCGCTAAATCTGTTCAATCGAAATAAGGCCAAAGAGTATGCGGATGATCCTGCTACTGCTATCGCTAATTCTGATGACGGCGTGCACAAGTCTGACAAGACCTTTGCCGAGCTGGCCTCAGAATCTGAACGTGATAGAGCTAAGTGATGGCGGTGTCTGCCTCGATAAAGGTAGCGCTATTCGCCTCGCTGAGTTTAAGGCTCAGTTAGAAGCGATATAGAGACTTAGCAAGATAGAGTGTGATGGCGACATATCCCGCACAGGCCCGTTGGGGAGGGATGAGTTTCGGGTGGCAACCGATTAACGCACAAGTCAGCCAAACAATACGAATGGTGTTTTACAAATGGCTTTCAAACGAGAGCCATTGATAAAGCATACAAACAATCACCACCTAGGCAGTCAATGCTAGTGACATGCATGCGTAAAGCAATGCCAGGCTAACGCCAATTAACAGCAGTGCCTATGGTGGTGTCCAAATGTTCCACTGTAGGGAGGTGGTCCCCAGTTCACTTTTTTCTCGGGTTAGGTGAACTGGCTCTGAGCTCACAGAGTATGGTCTACACTGCGCCTGTCAGTGGATTGAGTCACAGGCTTTCATTTTGACGAGGTATCTATGGCAAAACTTACCGATAAGCAAGAGCAGTTCTGTCTAGAGTATCTTATCGACCTCAATGCAACACAGGCTGCTATAAGGGCTGGTTACAGTGAGAACGGCGCAGCTCAGAACGCAGCTAAGTTGATTAGAAATGATAAGGTTCAAGTTCGCCTTTCTGAACTTAAGGCTCAACGTGTAGAAGAAACAAAAATCAGTGCTGCCTACGTCCTCAATCGTCTCGTTGAAATTGACCAGATGGATGTAGCGGACATCATCAATGACGATGGCAGTATTAAGCCTGTCAGCCAATGGCCAAAGTGTTGGCGACAAACTATCTCCGGTTTAGATGTTAGCGAGCTTTGGGAAGGGACTGGCGACGAACGCCAGCAAATCGGCTTGCTCAAGAAAATCAAATTCCCTGACAAAGTGAAGAACATCGAGCTACTTGGTAAGCATGTGGATGTTCAAGCATTCAAAGAGCGCATCGAGCAGAAAACCGAACTGACACTTCAGGAACTATCAGACGATCAACTCAATGCAAAACTTCGAGCACTTAACCCGAGCTGAAAAGCTTGAATTGGTTGCACTGCTTGAAGAGAAAGCGAGGCGTGATAAGTACCGACAAGCTGAACTGTTGTTTCCTGATGATGGCGAGCTACGGCGCGAATTGTATCCCAAACACATGGAGTTCTTTGAAGCTGGCGCTTTACACAAAGAGCGCTGCTTTATGGCGGGTAACCGAACAGGTAAGACAGTGGCCGCTGGCTATGAGATCCGCTGCCACTTAACAGGCAAATATCCCAATTGGTGGAACGGTAAGCGCTTTGATCGCCCTAACAACTGGATGGCGGCAGGTGATACCAACGCATCAACGCGAGACATCATTCAATCAAAGCTAGTTGGAACCGATTTAAACGACTTAGGCACGGGGCTAATAGGCAAAGATGACGTGGCAGATTTTGATAGAAAGTCAGGCGTACCAAATGGAATCGAACAGCTTTATGTCAAGCATATCAGCGGTGGAACATCAGTGCTCAAGCTGCGCAGCTATGACCAAGGAAGGAAGATCTTCCAAGGTTCCGAAGAAGATGGAATTTGGTTTGATGAAGAGTGTCCGCAGGATGTTTACTCCGAAGCATTGATTCGAACCATGACAACTCAGGGCATTACGATGCTCACCTTTACGCCATTGAGTGGCCTTACGCCGCTTGTGGTGGACTTCCTTAAATCAGCAGGACAGATATGAGCCGAGCAGTCATTCAATGTGGTTGGGATGACGTTCCCCACCTAAGGCAAGAGGATATCGAAAGCATGATTAAAGGCTTGCCACCGCATGAGATTGAAGCCAGGCGCAAGGGTATTCCATCGCTAGGTAGTGGGGCGATTTACCCTATACCTGAAGAGGATATTCTTTGCGAGCCTTTCTCGATTCCTCCGCACTTTGCCAAAGCGTATGGCATGGATGTTGGATGGAAAATGACTACGGCAATTTGGGGAGCGTATGACCGTGATAACGACATCATCTACGCGTACAGCGAGCATGGACGGGGTCAAGCAGAGCCTATTATTCATGCGACTGCTATTAAGGCTCGTGGGGCTTGGATTAACGGGATTATTGATACAGCTGCTCGCGGTCGCTCTCAAGTGGATGGAAAAAATCTATTCGACCTTTACGAAGAGCAAGGGCTTATCCTCAACAACGCAGACAAAGCGGTTGAAGCGGGATTGCTCGAAGTCTATCAACGGTTTTCGACAGGGCGATTAAAGCTATTCAACACATTACAAGGCACGCGCTCGGAGTATCGGATCTATCGCCGAGATGATAAAGGGCGAGTCGTGAAAGAGAACGATCACTATATGGATGCGCTTCGCTACTTGGTTATGGGTATCGAGCACGCCACTACCGAACCTATTAAACAACAGAGTTTCAGCCGCGTCGGCGATTCATACGCAGGGTACTAAATTGCAAGAGAACAAAATCAACACCGCCAATCTCGAAGGGTTAGCGGCCATTGTGCTGCGTGATAGAAAAGAAGCCATTACCCAGCGCACTGAGCATGAACAGCGTTGGCTCGATGATATTCGTCAGTGGTCCGGTCAATATGACGATGCGACGATGACGGAGATTAAGAACTCTGGCGGCTCTCAAGTGTTCGTAAACATCACTCAGCAAAAGTGTAATGCTGCGGAGTCACGCCTGTCTGAAATGGTGCTGCCGTATGATGGCAGAACGTGGGGCATTGATGCGACGCCCGTTCCAACCATGCCTAACGTAGACCCGACACAAGCTAAAGCCATGGCTGAACGCGCGGCTGAGCTAATGGCGGATGAGATAGACGATCAACTGGCGGAAGCTGACCACATTGGTAAGTCTCGCAGCGCGATTCGTGATTTGGTGATCTACGGCACCGCTGTTATGAAAGCGCCGCAAATTGTCGGTAAAACGCGCAAAGCATGGCAACAGGTTAAAGACGACGCTTACTCAATCGAACAGCGCGAAGACATCACCGCAGGCGTGAAGCATGTTTCGATACACAACTTTTTCCCTGACATGTCGGCGCCTAGAGTGGATCAGTGTCGTTACATCAATGAGCGTGACTTCATTACGGGCAAGCAGCTCGCTAGCCTAAAAGGGATACCAGGTTACATTGCGGAGAACATTGAACTTGCAATAGAAGATGGCTTCAAAGAGAGCCAATCCGATGAAAGCTATCTGGATGATTTACGCAACATCGACAAGCTCAGCACCATTAAGGGCTCGAAGTTGTTTGAGCTTTGGGAGTATCACGGTGCAGTGAGTGCAGACGACTTGCAAGCGGCAGGCATTGAGATTGGTGAGCGATCCGGTGACATAGAAGTCGTTATCCTCATGGTAGGCGATCACATCATCCGAGTTTCAATCAATCCAATGCAAACGGGTGACCGTCCTTACTCGGTTTCATCTTGGCTTAAGTCTGAAACCTGTCTATTTGGTTACGGTGTTCCTTATACGCTGCGCGATATTCAGCGCATGATCAACGCTGCTTGGCGCGCTATGATGGACAACGCAGGGTTATCGGCAGCGCCTCAAATCGTGGTCAATGGTCATCTGATTGAGCCAGCTGATGGCGATTGGACAATGAAGCCTCGCAAGACGTGGAAGGCGAAATCCAAAAACGTCAATGTCCGTGAGGCGTTTGTCGATGTTCAAATCACAACCAACCAAGCGGAACTGCAAGCGATTCTCGGCATGCTTCAAGCGATGGCCGATGAAGTCTCAAACTTACCGAAGATTGCGCAAGGCGAGGGGGCTGATAGAACCGCAGGTCATACCGCGCTTGGGATGTCGATGCTACTCAATAATAGCAACATCATGTTGCGTAAAGCGGTGAAGAACTGGGACGACAACATGACGCGCCCAACGATTCGCCGTTTCTACGATTGGAACATGCAGTTCAATAGCAAGCCTGAGATTAAAGGCGACTTTGAAGTCAGAACGCGCGGGACCAGTGAGCTGCTGCTCAAAGAAACCCAAGCACAAGCATTGATGATGCTTTCTCAGACGTTCGCGGGACTACCGCAGTTTGCGCAGAACGCAGACTGGCGCGGCATGCAGGAAGAACTTGTGAAAGCCACACAAGTCGATAGCGATAAAGTGTTGCTCGATGCTGAACAGGTAAAAGCCAATCAGCAAAACAATCCTCCGCAGCCAGCGCCTGAGGTGCAGGTCGCGCAAATAGAGCAACAAACCGCACTCGCTAAATACCAGGCAGAGCAACAACAGTTTGGTGCGAAACAGCAAGCAGATATGCAGGAGCAGAGTTTTCAGCACCAAGCGCAAATGCAAGAGCTAATGCTGCAGCGTGAAATTAAGCTGCTTGAACTGGCCAGCAAAGAGAACATGACGCTCACAGAGTTGCAAGCCAAGCTCAACATCGAGATTCAGAAGATTGAACAGGTTGAACGCAAAAACCAAATTGATGCAGCAGTGAAGGTGGCCAATGCAACTGGCAGACAAGACCCAATTATGTAAGTGGATAGAGACTAAGCAGCAAGAAGCTGTGCAGGACTTACTCGACGGCTCCGAATGCGAAAAAGCACGGGGCCGTTTTTCTATCTTGGACGAACTAAAACAACACCTAGAGACATTAAACGATGAGTGACCCAGTAGAACTACCAGAAGCCGCCGATGATAGTGCCGCTTTTGATGAGATCGCGCAATCAATCGACAATGGCGAAACTATCCAGAATGAACCAGCAGAGCCAGAACCCACGCTTGAGCCGGAAGTGAACGCAGAGCTAGAGGGACAAGAGGCACCACAAGAGCCTGCTGAGCCTGAGCTCACTATCGATGATTATCAAAAGAGAGTAGCGGAACTTGAACAGCGCATTCGCTCGGATGAGGGGCGCGTGGCCGCCTATCAGCGCAAAGCGGAGCAGCAACAGCAACAGATGTTCCAAGAACTGCAAAAGCAAATGGAGCAAGACTGGGGAGCGTTTCAAAAAGCGCAACCCGAGCTGGCCAAGCTGTTCGATCAACGTTTGTCGTTAATGGCTGGGCAACAGCAACAACAAATCCTGCAGCAGCGTGCGCAAATGCAAGCGCAAGCAGAGCAGCAACAGTTTGAGGGTGCGCAGAATGACCTAATGAAAGAGCATTCTGATGCGCTTGAAGTCAAAGACTCGCAAGAGTTTCAACAATGGCTATCACAGCAGCCGCAAGACTATCAGCAACTCGCGTTATCGAGCCGCGATCCAGCAATGGCGAGCCGCATTTTAACCGAGTTCAAGAGTAGTACCGCCGCCCAACGGATTAGCCAAGAGCGTCAACAAGCCCTAACCGCCAATGTCGCGCCGCCAACTGCCGCGCAACCAGAGCAGACCGTGGTGGATGATTTTGACGCCATTGCAGCGGAAATCGACAGCGAAATCCGCAAATCCTATTAAATAATCAAGAGAGAAGATTATGGCGAATACCTATAACGGCCTGAGTCAGCGTACGAATGACGCGGCTCACGCGAAACACTTACAACATGCTGCACCGGTAATTGTACTCGGCGCGCATGGTGATACTAAAAAGCTGACGTCTAACAAAGCGAAATCCATTGCTTTTCGACGCGTCATTCCTAAAGCCCCAGCTATTGGTGGCCTCTCAGAGGGCGTAACACCGAACGCGACTGAGCTTCAATACGAAGATGTGCACTTTACCATGGGTCAATACGGTGACATCACGCAAATCACCGATGTGATTCACGATATGGCAGAAGACCCAGTATTAAACGATGCATCTGAGCAAAATGGCGAGCAGGCGGGCATTACGACTGAAGCTCTTTTGTGGGGCAAGCTCAAGGCAGGCACCAATGTGGTGTATGCGGGTGGTGTAGCTGGTCGCGCCTCGGTCACGGCTCAGCTGTCGCTTGCCGATCACCGTTTGGCGATCAAGGCGCTGAAAGCTCAGAAGGGCATGAAGCACACCAAGAAAGTGGAATCGACCGTGCAGTACCATACGCGCTCTATTCCGGCTTGTTACATTGCGTTTGCTTCTACGGATATCGAAGGTCAGATCCGCGATTTGCCGGGCTTTATTCCGGTCGAAGATTACAAAACCACGGTGTCTGAGCATGAGATTGGCTCGTGTGAAGGTGTACGTTTCATTCTATCGCCAGAGCTTGATGGCTGGTCAGCCGCAGGCGCGGCGGGCGTTGATGTATTGCCAATTGTTTATACCGCTCGCCACTCTTACGGCAATGTGGCGCTGAAAGGCAAAGAAGCGATTGATGTGTCAATTCTGCCTCCCGGTAAGAAAGACAAGTCTGATCCGCTTGGTCAGCGCGGTTACGCAGGATGGAAGTGTTACTGGACAGGTGGAATTCTCAATGACGCCTGGATGGTGCGCGTCGAAGTCGCCGAGTAATCATCAATAGCAAACCAAGCCCCTACAGGAAGGGGCTTTCTTTTATCTGACAGAGTGAAATAACTATGAGCATTGCATCTTTAGAGCGTGATGAAATTAAAGCGAAATTAAATGAACTAGCAGTGGAGTATAAAGACAAAGCAGGCACTGACGTCTTGCGTAAAAAACTGGCGGACGCATTGGGCGAACCAATGGGCGAGTCGATAGTTAATCCTGACGAAGTCGCAAGCCAAGGCGCGGACAACAATGAAACAGTGGTCATTCAGATTGCGTCTACAGAGCGCGACAAGCATCCTGTTCGCGTAGGCCTTAATGGCAAGATGTATCACATTGAACGCGACAAAGAAGTGTCTATTCCAAAAGCGCTGTTAGAGATTCTCGATAACGCAATTGAAACGAACTATGCCAACGAAGGCACGGAAGAAAAGCCGAAGTTGGTTGCACGAGATTCAAAGCGATTCGTTTATTCCGTCAAAGGCTAATCTATGAACTTCCTGCAATTGTGTCAGCGTTTGCGCCAAGAAGTCGGAGCGGCAGGGGACAGTACTCTGCCTGCTTCGGTGAATGGTCAGTTGGGAGAATATGCCCGTTTGGTTGCTTGGATTCGCCAGGCGTGGATTGATATCCAATCTGAACATGATTCTTGGGGCTTTATGTCTGTGACTGAGCATACCATTACAGCGAATCAAGACATTAATTCTGTTTGGTCGTTTACCTTGCCTAGTGACCTAGAGCGCTTGGACAACAACAGTGTTTCGATTGCCGCCCCTGATGGTACGCACATCGGCTTCCTAAAGTTCGTTGACTGGGATGACTTTCGCCGTATGTATCGAGGTCGAGTGGAGCAAGGTCGCCCGCAGGTTTTCACCATTACGCCTGATAAGCAATTGAAAACTTTCCCTGTCGTGGATAACTCCTATCGGCTCACGTTCGACTATCAAAAAGCACCGCAGGCATTAGAAAACAACACCGATGTGCCTAGCATTCCTGAGGCATACCATATGTTGATTGTGTATCGCGCCATGCTGTATTACGCGGGGTATGAGATGGCAGTGGAAGTAAAAGATCGCGCAATAACAGAATCGGAGCCGTTAATGAGCAAACTTGAGCGCCGCTATCTGCCTACGCCGAACATCGGGAGCGCACTGGCATGATGCAGCAACATAGCGAAGTTCACTTTAATGGTGGCCTTGATCTGATTAACCCTATCTCACGCTCTCAACCTGGCGTCGTTCGCGGTGCCAAAAATATGGAAGCAGACGACGGTGGTTATCGTCGAGTAGTGGGTTATGAACGGTTCGATGGTAGGTTGGCACCGTCAGAGGGTGGAGACCGAGCACTAATTGAAGCCGTTCCGGGCAATGGTCCTGTTACAGGCGTATTTCAATCTGGTGCTTCGGTTTACGCTTGGCGCAATAATGCAGACGATAGCGCAACGATCATCTATAAAGCGAGCGCAATGGGCTGGCAAGCGATCACCCATCCTGCGCTTGGTCCCAACGCTCGCGTTAAGGTGCTCGAATACAATTTTTACGGTAGTCCGGATAAGAAGCGGTTGTATATCGTTGATGGTGTGAATCCGGTTTATGAGATTAACCCGTTCACTGATGCCGTGACAGTCATCAAAACAGATACTGAGTCGTTTGCGCAGCATATAGCGGCATTCAATAATCAGCTGTTCGTCAGCTACGTGGGCGGCTCCCTGCAGTTCTCTGATGTCGGCACGCCAAGCGGGTGGGACCCAGCCAATGCGCTAGGAGCTGGCGAAATTGCAATTGGCGCAGACATCACCAACTTACAAGAAACCGCTGCCGGCTCATTACTCATAACATCAGAAGGAAAGGCATGGGCGTTA
The DNA here is from genome assembly GCF_000967545.1 of Vibrio galatheae. Taxonomy (GTDB): domain Bacteria; phylum Pseudomonadota; class Gammaproteobacteria; order Enterobacterales; family Vibrionaceae; genus Vibrio; species Vibrio galatheae. Next base: position 49,533 of record NZ_JXXV01000006.1, read on the forward strand.
ACCGGTACCGACATCGATAACTTTAATCTCGACCTGATCACCGATGATTTGGGCGCAGAGCCGCACTGTTTATCATCGATGGGTGCTCCGTTTGCATGGTCTGACTCTGGGTTGATCAGCTTTGCAAGGGTTCAAGAGCATGGGGGGTGGCGGGCTGCGACTCCCAATCGATTGGCCGACCCAATCCTAAAGCTTAGAAGTTTCACTGACGCTATGCAGGTCAGAGGGCGCAATGTCATCCGGTTTTTCACCGGCAGCGTTCATCAAATCAGTGTGTTCTTTCCGGTTGGTGCGGCACCTCAAATCATGCCGCTCGAGTTTCCTCACGCTATGACGGCCGGTTACACCTGCAAAGATGATCAGGGCAAAGAGCAGGTTTATGCGTGCGGTGCTGATGGGGTTGTGTATCACCTTGAGCGCGGTACCAGTTTTGATGGCCAGTCAATCGAATGGTTTGTAAACCCTATCTATTTTGGTCTGGGCTCTCCTACGGTGCGCAAGTCTTTTCGCCGCGTTGAGCTGTCGATTATGGCAACTAAGCCCGTATCGCTCTTTGTTGCAGCATCACTAGACTACGGCACAGAACGAGACAGCGCGGCACAAACTCAAGTGGCGCAGTCTGGCGGTGGCCTATGGAATGCAGCGAACTGGAATGAGTTTATCTGGTCAGCTGGCTCCCTTGCCAACCCCTTTGTTTCTATCGAGGGTACGGGTCGAAACATTTCTCTGACCATAGCAGGCTCTAGTGATAGCGAAGAGTCATTCACTTTATCGAGCGCAACTATTTTCTATCTACCTCGGAGACAAACGCGTGGCAAATGATTATTTCCAAAAAGGCGCAGCAATAATTCCTTTCACAACAGCAAAGGCCGAAGATGTGATCGATGAGTTTTCAAAAGTTGAAGCTGCTTTTGATAAACTGCCAAAGCCAAAAGATGATGGCACCGGATTTGTCGATCCGGTTAATGTCGGTAATGCCACTGAAGCAGGTCACGCTGTTAATAAAGGTCAGTTTGATGCCGTTGTTGGTGGTGTATTTGTTGCACGAGATGAAGCGCAGCAAGCGGCAAGTACAGCGACAGCTAAAGCTAACCAAGCCTCGACGGATGCCACTCAAGTTTCCAACAATGCCGCTCAAGTCGCCACGCAGTCAGCAACAGTTAATGCCCAGCATAGCGAAGTAGGTACCAAGCATGCGGATGTTGTTGCCAAACATGGTGAGGTCGTCACCAAGCACTCGGATGTGGTAACTAAGCATGGTGAAGTCACCACCAAGCACGCGGATGTCGTTACCAAACACGGCGAAGTGAACGCGGCGCGAGATACGACAATTCAAACCAGTACGGATTTCAATAAGCTTAACCTTGGGGCAAAAGCCGCAGAGCCAACACTGGACAATAACGGCGATCCACTTATTGACGGCTGCTGGTATTACAACACTACAAATAACAATACTTATGTGCGCGTTGGTGGGTTGTTTGTTCTAGCGGGCGGGGCCTATGAAGCAACATTCCCAAGGCTTCTTCATAACACGGACATGACCAACCCAGTGAACCAGAAAGGTTTCGACGGTAACTGGACAGTATTAGCCGTGGACGACCAAGGTTGGGATTTGTGGCGTAAGTACGACGACAATCGCATGTTCCAAGTGGTTGAGGACGGTTCATATGTGCCAAACGCGCATTACATTCTGCAAGCCGATGGCGTGGTCATTTGGCAAGGCAAAGCTCCGTCAAGTGGGCATTGGGGGGTGGCCATTCCTATCACCGCCGACCAAATCGATTTGCGCATGGGTGAAGTGGTGGTGCCTTGGCATCCAGAGGACCCAACAGAGAAATCACTAAAATGCCAACGTCAATATCACTACCGAAAAGGCACCTACGGTGTTGCAGCTAGGGCTGATATCTCGGCAGATAGTGCCAACGAAGTGTTTTCGGGCTATAGCTTCCCAGTCGAAATGCGTGTTACTCCGTCTGTTGATTATGTCATAACCAACTGGACAACTTCGAGCGGAAAGGCTTACGGCGCGACTAAAAATGGTTTTACGTTTCATGGCATATGTACCACAACCAGTGCAGCTAATGTCAATGACATTACAGCAGATGCCACCCTCAAACACGTTGACGTTACCGATTGGACGGTCATTTAACTTTTTAACAAGCCTCTTCGGAGGCTTTTTTTATGCCTAATCAAAGAGGTTTCTATGTGGCAATACACCGATGAAACAAACGCCGCTGTGACGGACGGAGCGCAAACGGTCACGGTTGGCTCCGAACAGTGGTTTAGCTTAGGGCTCGATATTCAAGCGGCCAATGGCGACATTGTGGCGCATGACTACGTTGAACCCGAACCAGAGCCCGCACCGGAGTTAGCGCCTGAACCCATCCATGATTTGTGCTTCACGACGGAAACTAAATTCTCAGTACGACTGATTGGTCAGCAGTTAATTATTACGCCTTATCATCCAAACTGGGAAAAGTACCGAGTTCAATGGCACATCGATAACGGTTTGGTGAAAGCGCATGATTGGGATGCGCCACCGCCAGAAGTCGAACAGCCGCCGACCAAAGAGCAGCTTGAAGCACAAGCAAAAGTCACTCGTGATGCAGCCGTCAGCGCAAACTTAACTGCGCTTGGCGTTGAGTGGCAGTGCTTAAACGATGCCGTTGATATTCGCAAAGTGATCAACGATGCCGAGACTATCGGTGTTTCAGAAGTTGAAACCGAAATGTTTCGTTTAGCTGACAACTCATGGCGAGAAACGACGCTCGCTGAACTTCGCCAGGTACTTGCTGCACATGTAGTGCGCAAGCGCGATGTATGGGCCCAATTTGGCGCTTGGGACGCTGGCGATAAAACCGAACCCTTTACCTATCAAGCCGCGTAAAGCGGTTTTTTGTGCCTGTGCCGCCTCTGATGCAAGCCGCCGTCCATTCAATAGAGAGACATTATGAACTTCAATCAAATGAGTGCGCAGTTCTCACCGACTGGCGCAGACGCGACCAACGCGACGGTGCAAGGGCAGCTTAACGGCTTGTTAGCACCCAGTACCAATAATCAGTACATCAACAATGCGGTGAACAAATCACAGCGGCTAGCCAATAGCCGTGGAATGCAAAATTCCTCGATGGCGGCAGGTGCAGGAACGGCAGCGGCGATTGACGCGGCAATGCCGATTGCGCAAGCGGATGCCGCAAGCCAGCAGCAAATCAATATGCAGAACATGACTCACGGCCAGAACCTCGACTTTATGGGCAAAGAGATGGGCATGAACATGCAGAATTCGCTGTTTGATTCGATGCAGAACGCCTTTAACAACGAGCTCGTGGGTATTGCGGAAATCATGAATAACTCAGACATGACGCAAGCGCAGAAAACCGCAGCGGCTAACCTGCTGAGTGGTGCAAGCTCAGACAACCGCACCGCACTTGAAGCGTACATGAAATCACTGCCTACATGGGCAAGCAATTGGGGACAGTAATATGAGTTGGATGAAAGAAGCGTGGGATTTTATCTCGAGCGAAGACATCATGCCGTCATTGATCCAAGGTGCGGCAGCGGGTTTTGGTGCCTACATGGATGGTGAAACACAAAAAGAGATCGCCGACAGGCAGCACCAGAACAACATTCTGATCCAGAGCAATGCGCAGCAGCATGAACGCGACATGATGGCGGATAAGTACGATCGCTCAGCGCCCATTGGTGAAGAATGGTTACAGCAGCGCCGCGGAGGTCTGCGCACTCAAGGCCTACTTGCGCCGTCTGGCCAGAAGTACTAAGGGGGCATCATGGGATACACCCCAAGAGAGACCACTGATCGCGGAAGTATGAGCCGAGAGGCTAACCAGTCTCGTCGTGATGAGAGAGAGGCACGAGAAAGAAACGAACGCAATCGTGAGCGCAGAGAGGAGGAAGCAAGACGTAAAGCTGCTGCTCAGGCCGAGCAGCAACAAGAACGTGAACGCCAAGAGCGTGTTCAACGTGAAGCGTATCAAGCCGAAGCGCGAACCATTGAAGCACCGCCCGAAGAGGCACCGACGTTTGTTGATAATACTCTGTCTGCTATTAGAACGGCCACGCTTGGCATCAGTGAAGAGGAGGCGAAGCAGGAATACAAGCGTTACATACAGCACATGAAAAACGACCCAGACTTTCAAGGCGAGCGTTTTGAAAACCAGTTTGGACAGTCATTCGCTAATCACGCCATGAACACCAAAGTCGGTTCGTTTATTGATGCCATGGCGGACATGATTCCCAATCCTATTGCTAAAGCAGGTGCGCAACTAGGCGGAGGGTTATTGTCGAGTTCGCAAAGTTATGACACCAACCCAGACATTCAGAGTATTGCTAATGACATTGCTGACGCAAGACAAATGGCAAATTTTGGAGATCTAGCGGGATTTATTAACCCCGCATTTGGTGCGGTAGCTGGAGGGATAGTAGACCACTTTAACGCCGAGCGTGTCGCGAACATCTCGCCTCATGCGCGAGAAGCCTATGACGCTCTTCAAGCTAGCAATAACATGCCAACGTTCAGCGATAGGGGCAACCGCGACCGCAATCAATCTCAAGGCCTATTGGCACCAAGCGGCCCAACACTTTACTACGACAATCCTGTTGCCTTCGAGCAGCAACAGGGGAACCACAACTGGTCATCAGATTGGTTAGAGCAACGTCGTCGATTAATGGGGATGAGCTAATGAGTGGAATGACTCTGGATCAATTGAGAAGCGCCTACCAAAGCGCAATTGGCAGTTACAACACAGCCGCAGAAGAAACAGCGCGACTTGGTAATCAGTACCAAAACCAAGCCGATAAACTGCGTCTTCGAGGTCGTTATGCTGCCACGCCAATGCAATTTCATGCGGGCATTCAATCAAGCCAGCCAATGACAAGCGGCCAGCTTTATGGCGGACTACTTGCACCAAGCAAGGGGGCATAATGCAAGGATTACTACAACCAAGCGCCGGACCTACTGCCGGACCAGCTCCGGCACAACCAGATACCCGCAAAGCCGATCTAGAACAGCTAGTGAGCTTGCTTCTCGGCATAGTATACAAAGATGCGCTGCCACAAGTGCTGGAAGCCGCGAAATCAGAGCAAGCCCCACAAAAGCTCAGCGAAGTGCTTGCCATGGCAACGATGGCCGTCGTCCAACAAGCCGCGCAAGCAGGCAAAGAGCTCGCGCCAGAAGTGATCATCAAAGCATTGATGGAGGCCTCGACTTCCTTGGCTGACTTCTTAATTGAGGTGGGCGGCGCAAACAAAGAAGACGGAAAAATCATTGCCCGGGTACTGATGTTTAACGCAGGCAACAAAATCGCGCAACAGCTACCGCCGCAGTTCGGTGAGCTACTTAACCAGATGAAGCAACAAGCAGGAGCACAGCAATGAGTTTTGGCAAAGCAATGGGATTATTAGCCGCAGGAGCAGCAGGTGGTGTGGGCAAAGGTTGGCAACAGAAGATCTTACAAGATAGACAAGCCGCCATTGAAGAAGGGCGTCGTTTTTTTCAAAAGGAGATGATTCAAACGCAGCATGAAAATGCGCTAGAGCGTGATGAGAAAAACTTTGAGCGCAGTCAATCACTACAACCGAAGCCCCCCACATTCGGCAAGACTGAACAGAACCCAGAGACGGGCACTCTGTGGCAGCAAAACTTGGTCACAGGCAAGTGGTCAGATACCGGAATTAAGTTCGTTTCAGAGGGTGGCGGACTATCTAAAGAAAAAGTAATGGATACAGAAAGAAACATGAGCAAGGACTACGCTAGTGCAAGCAAAGGATTTGTGAGCCAGCTTAAAAACTACAAGCAACTGGAGTCCTCTTTAAAAGCAAATAATGGTGCTGGTGACATTGCGGCGGTGTTTAGCTTTATGAAATCTCTTGATGACCAATCAGTCGTCCGAGAGGGAGAGTTTGCAATGGCCGAGGGGGCGAGTGGTACTCTTAGTCAGATCAAATCTTGGTATGAGAGAAACAAGTCGGGAAACCGACTAACTCCAGAGCAAAAAGCGCAGTTCTTAGGGTTGGCCCAACAATGGCTAGGGTATGCTGCTGAAGCTCAACAAAGTAAGCAAGCCAATGTATTAACTCAAGTCGAGAATTGGGGGCTAAATGCAGAGAATGTAATTGGGACTCCATATGACTACGACTCATTAATAAACTTCACTCCAATTTCCGCAGATTATTTTATGCCCAAGGAAGAAGTAACCATTCCTGCTTCACTCCAGCGACCTGTACAAACTCCACCATCAAACGAAGGCTTTGATTTTAAGTATGCAGAATCACTGGTCGAACGATTCAAATAGGGACGAGCAATGTCAAAATATCAAGAAGCATTACAAGCCCTTGTGAATGCAGAAAAGGCAGGGGCACCAGAAGAACAACTTCGCGCTCTCGCTCAATACGCGCATCATCTCAAGAGCACTCAAGCAGACAGACCGCCAGAGTTTGAAGCGACGCCTTACGACTACGCAGACGCAGCCTTACAAGGGCTAACCTTTGGCTTTAATGACGAAATTCAATCAGGCATCGGTGCAGGCATCAATGTGCTAACGGGCGGTGACTGGGACTACGAAGAACGGCAACAAGCCAAGACGGCGCGCCGTAAGCAATTTCAAGAAAATGCCCCTATTAGTGCGGTTGCCACAGAGGGCGCTGGCGGCATGGTCACGGGTGCGGCGGGCGCGGCAAAAGCCTTGGCTACTCAAGTTGCTAAGAAAGCACCAAAACTAGCAACCTCTGTCATTGGCGCCCTCGAAGGCGCTGTTTATGGAGCAGGGCAAGCCGATACCTTGGAGGAAGTGCCGCAGGACGCAGCAGTAGGTGCAGGCGTGGGTGCGGTCGCTGCCCCTTTGTTGGGTGGACTGATTAATAAAGGGGGCGAGCTCACTAAAAAAGGAACGGGTTGGATCTGGAATCGCTTAAACGACAATCCAGAAAAGCAGGCCAAGCGTTTTGCTCAAGAGCTGGCAGGTTATACAGGTAAGAGCATTGATGAGATTGCCGAATCTTACCGCAAGGCAGGCAGCGAGGCTGTGCTAGCCGATCTAGACCCTAATTTACAAGCGGGTGCCTCCTTGACCACTCGCGGTATGAGTAATGCTAGAACCAAAGCGACCAACTTTCTAAACGATCGACAGTCCAATCAGCAAGATCGCATCACCAAAGCAGCCAATGATCTATTTGGTAATCAAGGTGATGAGCTAGAGGCTATCGTTAGTGATATTGCTCAGCAACGTTCACGTCAAGCCGATGAGTTATATGGTGTGGCTTATGGCAAGGAGTTGCAACCTAGCGAGTCTCTTGAATCGCTAGTAGGTAGGCTTGATGAAATTGGTGCGTTCGATAAAGCAAGCAAGCTCGCTAACATTGAGGGGCGGGACCCGTCCTCGATTGGTGATGTTGAAATGCTTGATTATGCCAAGCGCCATCTTGACGACCTGATCACTTCTGCTAAGCGCCAAGGTAATAACAATGAAGCGCGTGTGTACACCAAACTCAAAGAAGACTTGATTGAAACGGTTGATCAGCAGGTGCCTGAGTACCGAGCGGCGCGTGACGCGTTTGCCGGGGAGTCTGCGCTGATTGAAGCGGCAGAGGCAGGGGTCAACTTTGACAAAATGAGCGTCAAAGAAATTGAAAGCCTAATGGAAACCGCAAGCGCGAGTGAGGCAGAACTATTCCGTACAGGTGTTGGGCGCGCCATCAAAGACAAAATGGACAAAGTTGCCGATACGCACAATGCAGGTCAGCGACTGTTTGGCAAACCAGAGCAGCGGAAAAAGCTGATTGCAGTAACGGGTAGTGAAGAATCAGCTGACATGCTGCTTGATCAAATTGAGCGTGAAGCAATGTACACACAAACCCGTCAACGCTTAACAGGTAACTCCATGACGGCAGATAACCAAACCATTCAGCAAGAGGCTAACGCCTCTGTGACAGGGCAAAGGCTATCCGAGGTCGCAAGTGGGAATTGGTTGGGAACGGCGATGGATACTGTGAACGCACTGCTAAAAGGAAAAGACACCACGCCTGAGTTCAAGGACGAATTAGCTAAAATCCTGCTCAATCCCAATTTGTCTGAGTCTGAATTGCGACGAATTCTGACACATCGAGGCATACCGCCTGAGCGATTAAACCAGGTGTTAACCACCAGTGGGAATTCAGTGAGAGGGGCTATTGTGCCAGGGTTGCTTGCGCCGAGTGCTGGAATGATGGATCAATAAAAAAGGGGCGAGAGCCCCTTAAATACAGTTTAGTTCATATGATTCAGCGAATATCACTTCACCATACGCCCCGGTAAATCCAAACGTCAACGTGTGGGTTCCAAGGTCAAACTTGGAGATGGCTATTGGAGCGTTTGGTGTGAGCTTTATGCTGCTGGAGGTAGCTCCTTCAAATTTGAAAAAACCATCATGCACATCACTTATTGCCACGGCACCTCCGCCTTTTTCTTTAGGCCAGTAAGATTTAAGGTTGCTCTGAGGCGATAGTAAGCTGAGAGTGTGCTTTTCTCCTTTGTTATGTTCAACATAAAGGAGTTGCGAGTCATACTTAAATTTAATGTTGGCACTCCAAGGCTGGCCTTTTATATCACAACTCAGTTCTACAGCACTCACACCAAACGAAACCAACGTCACCAACAGCACTAAAGCTTTTCTCATCTCAAAATCCCTTTCAAATCAAACCGCATCAGACTACAACAATCTAGTTGCATAGCCAGTGGCTGAGTTTGAATTTGTGATCATTCAGCCTCAAAGCCAAAGCTATCAGCGCTGATATGATCTTCGTAAATAACATAGCCAAGCTCTTTAAGTTTGGTGAGTGTCGGTTCAAGCACCCGGTCAAACTCAGCATCATCCAGTAGCTCTAATTGGAATTCACTAACATCAACAAAGAAGCGGGTGTGACCGAGCTTAATTTGCTTTCTTAATGTCTCTAGCGTCAAATCATAAATAGCTTCGGCAATTTTTTGTTTAACGACCCTGGCAATGTTCTTGACTTCTTCTGCTGTCGGGAAGTCGCTTAAGTCCTGCTTGTCATCGTCGTCAAAAGATGCGCTTAGCCGGCCAATTATTTCAGCATTCATTGATTTACTGGTTTCTTCAGCAGACTGAGTTAATCGGTCATGTATATCTGCCGGAATTCTTAAGGTTATACGACGGTATTCCATTGATTCTGCGTAGGTTGATAGAAAGACTGAAATGATTCTATAACAAAACACCAGAAAGAACACTTGACACTATTTTAGTGTCATCCTATTATTTGGATATGACACTAAAACAGTGTCAATATTTAGTGATGGAGAAATCCTACCATCATCAAGGAGGTAAAATGCAATACAAGCAAAAACACTTCTCCGCGCGTCTGCCAGTGGAGTTACGAGATTGGTTAGATGAGGAATCAAAGCGTCGATTCCAATCGAAAAATGCATTTCTGATTGATGTAATCAGAAAAGCAAAAGAGGAGCAGGAGAAATGCAAAGTCTAAAAATGAAAAAACCCCAGTGCGCCAACACTGAGGTTTCGATGCAAAACCAAATCACCAAGCAAAGCAACATAGGAATTACATTATGATTTTAGTTCATGATAACACTTCAAAGCAAGCCCCTGTTATTCATACAGGTGAGCTAACCATGAGTTCACGCGAGATTGCTGAGCTGACAGGCAAACATCACCATCATGTGATTCGTGACATTCGCAAGCAAGAATGCGCCTACATCGAGGTTTACGGCAACCAAACCAAATTTGGTTTGGTTAAATATGTTGATGGGAAGGGCGAACTGCGTGATGAGTATCAGCTTACCAAGTCACAAGCGCTCTTTGTAGTGTCAGGTTATAACCCAGTTCTACGTGCCAAAGTGCAAAAGCGCATGGAAGATCTAGAACAGCAACTTCAAGACCAACCCTCAGATCTACAAGTTGCATCCACTATGGACTCTTCTCAACTGCAATTGCTGCTCAAAGAGACGAAGGCGAAAGAAGTCGCAGAGCTGGAGCGAGATCATGCTGTTCGCACCAAGTCACAAATCAGCCGCACCCGCGAGGCCAGTGTGATGGGCAAGCTTGGTGCTGCGACTAAGCGTATAAAAGCGCTAGAAGATAAAGTTCAAGACACTGGCGAGTACTTAAGCGTGATTGCGGCAAAAATACCCGATCGCGTAGATACCGATACCAAAGACAACGCTCAATCATGGCGAGTGCTCAAGCAACTCAGCTCACTGCTAGGTAAAGACATTAAGAAAGCAGTTTGCCCACGCTTTGGTGAAGTGAATACCTACCACATTGATGTGATCGCTCGTTTCAAAGAACTGTATCTATAGAGGCTTGCCATGAAAACATTGAAAGGAAAAGACGCAGGGGCATATCTTGCTGAACTGTATCTAGATTCAGAGCACCCTCTAAGCGCAAGTGAGGTGATTCAGTGTTGTATGACGCAAGATGAACTGGAACGACGAGCTTTTGTTGAAGGTTTAGCAGAGCACTTGATTGAGCTGCGTATTGCAGCAGGTTACATGACAGAGGTTACTCAGCGTCATCTTGATGGAAAAGACGATACGGAGGTGCACTAATGCTGACACTTGCAAAAAGCACCGACGCGCCTATGGTGATCAGCCAGCTAGGCCAAGACTTGTTAGAGCTGCTATCGCTCATCCCTGAGGACGCCGAAGTGACGAACGGCTTAACTCAAAGGGTAGTGGGTTACATTTCTGACGAAGTCACCACAGACTAATCAAACCAAGGGGCGTTTTGCCCCTTTTTTGTTGATCAGGTTCACATATATTAAGAGTAAAACCACTATGGGATTGTCGTTTTTTTAGCCGTTTCTTTTAAGAAAAAATTTCCAATTATAAGTAGGATGCGCAAGTTATTAGGAATATCTCTGTCACGTCATTTATTAGATGTAATAGGGATTAGGCTATTTTTCCGTTTCAAAAACGAATGTAAAAAACCAATTAAACCAGAGATTTTGATGGTTTCTCGCCACTTAGCTGGGCGTTAGCTCAATCGCTCGATTATTATTTGTTAGGAATAACTAGTACTAAAATTTCGTCGTTGTAAATTGGAAAATAATATATGTTTTATTCCAATAAAACAGTCACTTGTGGTAACAGAGTGACACTGTTGAGCACTTGAACAACTGGGCTAGTTATGACATTCTTTTTTGGTCTTTGAGATGGAGAACGACACGAAAGGACGGCTCTTTGGTAGGGAAGTTTGAGCGTGGAGCTCCGTGATTGGAAAGGCACAAAACGAGTGCGCCAGCGAACTTTGGACGGTACCGCTGGCGCATAAACCTTAATTTTGCAAAAAGGCTTAGAATGAATAATAACAACCATTCGTCAAACGACAATACTGATCGTTTGTACAGTATCAGCCAGTTAGGCTTGGATTTAATCGAACTACTAACAGCGATACCGAAAAGTAGCGAGCTTACGTCAGGGCTAATGCAGCGTGTTGCGGGATACATCAGCGATGAGGTGAGTATCGAATAACAAATTATATGTGGAACAAAGGTCACTTCGGTGGCCTTTTTTTGTGCTGTTTTATCGGGGCAAAAAAGGGGACATTTGGGGTCAAAAAAGGCGCTGGGGACACAAATGTGACAGATAGGAATCTAGATAGACAGTTTTGAAAGGTAATCGTAACGCAATGAATTTGCGGGATTTGTTTGTCAGGCCAAGTGGAGTAAGGGTTCTAGAAAATTAACTAATGCACTCCGCCCAATACTTTTTGTGCTCATGAATAGGAGTGATATTGCTGTACATATTTTGTTCTCTGTGCCAAGGAGCGCGAATTATAGCGACTTGCTCGTAGACTATCTACCTCATTATGAATATGGCTATCTGAGGGGGAATCTGCTTTGGGTGTTGAGTTACGCCGAACCTTTCTAAAGCAGTAACTTGGACAATTGGTCGAGCGCGTTTTACGACGTTTTAAAAAAATAAGTGACTAATAATAATTCTGTTAGTTATTCAAACTTGTTCTAACTTTAATGATAGGGAAAGCGAACGAAAGGACTCGTCAATGTATAAGGAGTTGGGGGCTGAGCAACCTTTGCATGAGATCAGCGAGCCATTTCGCTCAACGGTTCTTGAGTGGACATGGGACACTGAGCACCATCAGCTACAAATTGATCAAGCACTCTGCCGCCAAATTTTGCACTCTGAATTGCCGTCATTAACTGGCAATGTATTACTCCCGTGCATGAGCTATTCAGATCAAACTGCACTTTTATCCTTGCTAGAGAAGTCGTGTCAGTTTAAATCTCAGCAGCGATTTTGCTGTTGCCTTCAGTTAAGTGACCAAAATTGCTGCTACGTAGAGCTACGCTTTCGCGGCGAAGATCCTAAGCTTGTCAAAGGGACACTGACGCCGCTGCTGTTTCTGCATGCCACTGCCAGTATGATCAGTGAACTTTTTGCGCAGTTGTTTAACAACTCGCACCATGGGGTCGTTTTGTTAGATGATGAGCGTGAGATTATCGCGTGCAATGATTATTTCCTACAAAACTCACACTACCAGCACTCAGCTTTGGTCGGTCGTTCGATAGACACGTTTAATTCCGAAAAACATCATGCTGGATTTTTTCAAAACATCTGGCAACACACTGACTCTAATGGAAGCTGGTCGGGGACTGTTTTGCTTAAATCCGCACGAGGAAAGACCTACCCACAAGGCCTGACAACACAAAAAATCACCTTGGAAGAGCGTGTATTCTACCTTGCGACCTATTTGGATCTTTCTCACCAGCTCTATCGTATCGATGAAGCTGAAAGCGGAGGTGTAGAACTGAACACTCAATTGCTGACCCAAGAGCAATTTACGCGTTCGATTACTCATGATTGGATGACGGAGGCACAGTCCAGTATTGGTATAGTTGTGGCGTTTGCCCCTCAGTTCGAACCAGAGGAAGACTTTGACAGTAAAGGGGCGTTAGCTGAACAACTGCGTAATAATCGCATGAGCAAACATGTTGGCTATCTGGGGAGTGATCACTTTGTCGCTTATTTAGAGTGCAGTACGAGCAGTGGGCCATCGCAAGTCAGAATGATTCACCAGACAGTGCGCCGTTTCTTTAGCGAATTAAGCCAAGTCTCGGCTAAAGCAATGCATAACGCAATTGTGCGTGGTCGAGTAGGAGTCTCTGTGTTAGGACATGATACACATAACACCAAGACAGCGGTCTCTCATGCACTGCAAGCGATGTTGCAACAAGATGTCGCACGACGAGGTCAGATTACTTTCTATCATACTGCGTTAGAGAACGAAGTATTGCGCCGTAAAGATAAGCAACAATGGGTAGAAAGACTGGTCAAGTCGCAACAAGTTGAGGTTCATTATCAGCCAATTATTGATGTAAAAAAATGGAAAATCGCTAAGTTTGAGGCATTAAGTCGTTTTCGCGGGCCAAACGGTAAACTATTTAATAGCGACGAGATGATTGCCATCGCTGAAGAATTGGATTTGATTATCGACTTGGATTGGATGACGGCCAAACAAGCCCTGTTAGATTTGGATAAGATTCAGCAACAGTTTGAGCAAAAGATATCGATCTCCATCAACCGTTCACTCAATAGCAAATTAGTTGTGGATGAGGCATTGCAGAGTATTGACGCCTTGATTCATCAATATGCTTCTCAAGCAGAATACGTGACAGTCGAACTCAATGAAAGCGCCTATTTTGATAGCCAATCACATCAGTCCTCGTTGATACGTAGCCTGCGTCGTCGCGGTGTTAAGGTTGCGATCGATAAGTTTGCCACGGGATACAGCTCAATCGCCCATCTTAGCGAAGGCAATTTTGATGTGGTCAAAATTGATCGAGTGTTTATCAAAGACATTAAATTAGGCAGCCATAAATGCACTATGGTTAAAGCGATTATTCAATTCGCACATACATTTAAGGCCAAAGTGGTGGCGGTGGGAGTGGAAACCGAGCAAGAGTTAGAAGTAGTTTGCGGGCTTGGGGTTGATTATGTCCAAGGTTATTTCTTGGCTAAGCCGCTGCCATTGGATGAGCTGGCTAAAGCGTGGAACTATAAAGAGAAAATTGAGAAATTTCTTTCGAGTCAGGGAAGAGCAAAGCAAGCTGGGATCCTCAGCCTTGCCCAAGTCCACTTGCCTACCTTGGCACCGACAGACACTATTATCCGAGCCATCGCGTTGTTTAATTCGCCACACTATCAATTAGAAGTAATCCCCATTGTCGATAACAAAGTGTGTGTCGGTGTTGTTGGCCGTGAAGAGCTTAATAAGCATATGTTTAGCGCGCAAGGGACATCAAAAGAGTTGCTACTCGACAGCACCATCAACAATAAAACTCTCGATCAGATTATGCGGCGCGATGTTCACTCCACTTTGCTCCAAACCCCAGCTAGTCATATCAGCGAGATGGTTCGCTGTGGGTTAGCGCCTCCTTGGTTAGTGGTAACGGAATCGGGCGATTATCTTGGTCTTGTTACCAGTCAGACTGTGTTGCAGCATTTGGTCGATGGCTAAAACTGCGCAATCTGCTATCATCGCCATCCAATCTCAGTTTTAAAAAATTAAAGATACTATGGTTCAGCAATTACTTGCCGTGTTTGCACCTATGTTGCTTGGTGCTCAGCTTATACTTACGCTCATTTTGGTCAAAGGCGATATCTGCCCTGGTCAGCGAGGTCGCATTCATAAAATGCTGCCGTCACTTGCTATTTTGTGGCTTGCGGTGGCCTCATTACGTATTGAAGCTATGATGGTCGTATTTGCCATCTGGTATTTTTACTCCCAAGTGCAAACGAAGAAAACCCGAGACCAAGGTCCTTTGTGGGTCATGTATTTAGCTAATGGTTTAGCCATTGCCTATGTCGCCATTGAGATTGGCGCGCAATCCACACTGGCGGCAAGCCTAAGTGTGTTTGTTGAGATTATCTTACTCGGTGCTTTGCTCGCACATTTGCTTTTAACCATTGCACGTACTCGCCTGCAGGCTTTTCATCGTATTCTACCTGTGTCAGGTGTGGTAGCGGCTATGCTGATGAGTGTGGCGATTTTACTTAAAGCCTACGCGCTTGATAGCGAGACCTTGACGGCCGTTACTCAGCCGCTGTTAGTCGGGTTTGCTTTGATGATAACTTCGGTCTTAGTCTGGAGTTGGCATATGCTTGCGGCAAAAGAGATCAACAAATTGCAGTTGGCGATTGCACTGGCGTTTATGTTGATTGCGACCACGTCGAATCAGGCGCTATTTGCCCTCTAACTTGAATTAGAGCTAGGTCACTGCCAAAAGGGTCATTTGCGTCTACGCTATTAGAAGCGGTGAAGTAAAAGGAGGCGGGAATGGATCTCAGTAATGCAGGCAGTTTCGACAGCATCATTCTTCTTGGGATTGTCAATGAAAAGCTGCGTTTAGAGTGTGACTCATTTGAAGAGCTAGTCTCTATGTATGAGATGGATGTTGAGGCGGTGGTAGGTAAGCTCGATGTGCTCGGCTATCAATACGATCCCTTGACCAATCAATTCAAATCTTATGACAGATAAATAAAAAGAGGCTCGAATGCCTCTTTTTTGTTGCTGAATCTTTATTAGACCGTTTTTATGCCATCTAAATGGCTCTGGGATTGAATTCGTGCGGTGTTAAAAAACGCCTGTAAGTAACGTTTATTCTTATCTGCGTTGCGCGTTGCCGCAAACAAGCGTCGCCACAGTCCATCACCAAGCGGGATGCTGGCAATCAATCCTTGCCGTGAAAACTCACTAATTGCCCAGTTTGGCAATGCCGCAACACCCAGCCCAGCAGAGACCATTTGAATTAGCATCAAGGTGTTGTCTGCTTGCTTCCATTTTATGGGTTCGATACTTGCGGGTTGAAGGAAGTGTTTCACCACATCTAAGCGATTTTTCTGTACCGGGTAAGAGAGCATCGTTTGATCGGCGAGATCGTGCGGCTGAATGCACGCTTGCTCTGCAAGTGGGTGAGAAATTGAGGTGACTAAACGCATTTCGAAATCAAACAATGGCTCATAATGCACTTCTGAACGTGGCTGGATATCTGATGTAATCACTAAATCGAGTTCACCCGCCATCAAGGCAGGTAGTGGTTCAAAACCAAACCCAGACGAGAAGTCGAGCGTGACACTTGGCCAGGCTTGTTGATACTCCTTAAGTGCTGGCATCAACCACTGAAAACAAGAGTGGCACTCAATCGCCATATGTAGTCTGCCATTGACATCTTCTTTTAGACTGGCTATCTCATTTTCTGCCCGCGCGATCTTCGGCAATACCTCATCAGCGAGCTTTAACACGATTTCACCCTCGGAGGTAAATTTCACCGGTCGGGTCTTGCGCAAGAAAAGCTGCCCACCAATGCGCGCTTCGAGATCTTTTATCTGGTGAGATAACGCCGACTGAGTCAAATGCAGTGTCGTGGCTGTGGCAGTCAACGAACCCGTATCACGTAAGGTAGTCAGTGTTCTCAGGTGCTTAAGCTCTATCATGAATTCCCTTCAGACAAAATTGTTTAGCATGAATAATCTTAACCTACACGGTTTGAATAGGGGTGTAAACATCTAGACGTCTATTTGTCTTTTTCTGCTCATTGAGATGCGATGCAGGGTGGGGAATGAAGGTCGTTATGAATTTTTTTAATAAACAAGTTGAATATTTGGAGCTTGTTCATCGTGGTATTAATCGAGATTATTTAGCCATCCAGACATCTTTATGATGCTCTGAACTGCAATCGTATTTGCCCAATCAACGCATAAAAAATTAAAGGAAAGTTGCATGACCACGACGACTCACATCCTCGGATACCCTCGCATCGGTGAAAAACGCGAACTCAAGTTTGCTCTAGAAAAGTACTGGCGTGGCGAGATTGACCAAGCACAACTCAAAGCGCTCGGCGCACAGTTACGTCAGCAAAACTGGCAAACTCAAACACAAGCTGGGTTAGATTTCGTTGCTGCGGGTGATTTTGCATGGTACGACCATGTATTGACGACCACTTTGCTGCTTGGGCACGTTCCTAAGCGTCACCGCAGTGGGTTTCCAGATCTCGATACCTTGTTCAGAGTTGGCCGTGGTCAGTCTCAAGCAAACTGTGGTTGCAGTGGTAGCGCGGCATCTGACATGACCAAGTGGTTTAACACCAACTATCACTATATTGTCCCCGAGTTTAGTAAAGACGACAGCTTTGAGGTCAGTTGGCCGCAGTTGTTTGAAGAGGTCAACGAGGCTCAGCAAGCCGGACACAAGGTAAAGCCAGTACTTCTTGGCCCACTGAGCTATCTCTATCTGGGTAAAGAAATTGAAGAAGGCTTTGACCGCCTATCACTTTTGCCGCGCTTACTAACGGCTTATCAAGCCATACTTGCCAAGCTTGCAAAACAAGGGGTTGAATGGGTTCAAATTGACGAGCCTATTCTGGCACTAGAATTGGAACAGCCGTGGCAAGATGCCTTTAAGCTCGCCTATCAAGTTATTCGTAGTGACATCAAAGTGTTACTGACTACCTACTTTGATTCGGTCAGCGATACACTCGATAAAATCGTTGAGCTACAAGTTGATGGACTGCATATCGATTTGTCTGCGTCACCAGAGCAACTGAATCAAGTGATCGAAAAACTACCAAATGACTGGGTATTGTCAGCCGGTGTGGTCAACGGACGCAATGTGTGGCGCGCCGATCTAAGCGCTCTGTTGGCGTCGTTGCAGCCCATTAAGGATCAACTTGGCGATAGACTTTGGGTCGCCAGTTCATGTTCTTTATTGCATAGCCCGGTCGATCTCGACTTAGAACCTTCGTTAAGCGATGAAGTGCGTAGTTGGTTTTCTTTTGCCAAACAGAAGACAACCGAAGTTGCCTTGCTTGGTAAAGCATTAGATGGTGATCAAGACGCGATCTTGGCTTGTGATACTTACAGCACACCGATTCAAGCGCGCAAAACCGCCACTCACGTGAACAAACCGCAGGTACAAGCGCGCTTAAACACCATTAGTCGTGCTTTAGCAGAAAGAAGCGCACCATATCAACAAAGAGCGGCCCATCAAAGCGAAGTTCTTGGCTTGCCTCTTTTCCCAACCACGACGATAGGTTCATTCCCGCAAACTAACGAGATTCGATTGCAGCGTAGCGCTTATCGCGCTGGAAAACTGTCGCACGCGGATTACAATCAGGCATTGAAAGGGCATATTGCGCAAGCGGTTAAGCGTCAAGAAGCGTTGGATTTGGATGTGCTAGTGCATGGTGAAGCTGAACGTAACGATATGGTTGAATACTTTGCTGAAAACTTAGCCGGTTTCCAAACCACAAAATTTGGTTGGGTACAAAGCTATGGTTCTCGTTGTGTTAAACCCGCGATTGTTGTCGCAGATATTGAACGTGAAAAGCCGATGACGGTTGAGTGGTCGACCTACGCACAATCTCTGACGTCTAAACAGATGAAAGGCATGCTAACCGGCCCCGTAACGATTCTTTGCTGGACATTCCCGCGTGAAGATATCACTCGCAAACAAATTGCTAATCAGCTCGCATTGGCACTGCGCGACGAAGTGTCGGATCTGCAAGCTGCTGGGATTAACATCATTCAGATTGATGAACCCGCGATTCGAGAGGGATTACCACTCAAGAAACGCGATCATAAAGCCTATCTTGATTGGGCGGTCGAAGCGTTCAAAATCTCTGCGGCCAGTGCCAAACCGGAGACTCAAATCCATACCCATATGTGTTACTCAGAGTTCAATGAAATTATTGAATCGGTAGCAGCGCTGGATGCTGACGTGATTACTATCGAAACATCACGTTCGAATATGGAGTTGTTAAAGGCGTTTGAGGAGTTCAATTACCCCAATGAAATTGGCCCGGGCGTTTACGATATTCATTCACCGAATATTCCGACAAAAGAATGGATCGAAAGTCTGCTAAATAAAGCGGTTGAGAAGATCCCAGCACAGCGACTGTGGGTCAATCCAGACTGTGGCTTAAAGACACGTAACTGGAGCGAAACCGAAGCTTCGCTGACCAATATGGTGCTTGCGGCCAAACAATTACGCAAAGCCTATCAAGCTTGATATCTGAGCTAAGAAAATGCCGACCTAGCAAAAGGTCGGTATTGTTCTGAAAAGAAATGTTAAAGCGATACTGGTTTAGACGCAGACTAGATTGCATCGCCATTGACTGTTACTTGAACATCTATGTTGCCACGCACAGCGTTTGAATAAGGGCAAACCTGATGTGCGACTCGAACTAACTCAAGCGCTTGCTCTTGTGGCAGTTCTAATGTAGCGGCAAGGCTAACCGTTAAGGCAAAACCACCTTGCTCATTTGGACCAATTCCCACCTCGGCTGTAACAGGTGCTTGTTTGATGGCGACCTTAGCTTCACGTGCGACATGAAGAATCGCATTAGAAAAACAGGCAGAGTAGCCAGCAGCAAAAAGTTGTTCTGGGTTTGTCGCTACACCAGAACCTCCCATCTCTTTTGGATAAGAAAGTTCAAGTTCTAAAAGACCGTCGTTTGTTTTCACTTGACCATTGCGGCCTGCCAAAGCGGTAGCTTGAGTTGTATAGATTGTTGTCATCTGAATATCCTTTAATTTAAGTTGTGTGCAATTTAATTGTTTGCAATATTAGATCGAAACAAAGATAGAATGCAAGTATATTGTGCGCAATTTATTTTTCAGGGTGAGACGATGAGTTATTGTGAAGGGGATTCCCCGCTATCTGTTGAAGAGAGTCTATTGCTCGACAATCAGGTTTGTTTTCCGCTCTATAGCGCCGCGAATGCCGTTATTCGTACTTATCGTCCCTTGCTAGACGAGTTGGATCTGACCTATTCACAATACATAGTGATGATGGTGTTGTGGGAAAGTGACGCCATAAGCGTTAAAGATCTTGGCGCGCGGCTCTACCTCGATTCGGGCACTCTGACGCCGTTGTTAAAAAGGCTTGAAGCGAAAGGTTATGTTATTCGCAGTCGCAGCGAGGTTGATGAACGAGTTCGTGTGCTAAAGCTTAGCGAAGAGGGAATGCTGCTCAAGCAAAAAGCACTCAGTGTCCCCGCCGCGATGAAATGTAAGATTCCCTTAGATCTTGATGAAATGATTGTGCTTAAAAAACTGTGCGAAAAAGTGATCAACTCACTGGAACATTAAGTGAAAGCATCGAAGGTGGTGTGACAACGAAACCAAACGGCATAAACGTTAAACCCTAAACCCTAAACCCTAAACCCTAAACCCTATTGTCGCCAATACTGAACGCGATAGTCTGGCTGATTTCAGTTAGGGAACGTCCACTTTCTTGTTGCCATTGATTAAAAGCTTGATTGGCCGCAGTTAACGAACGTTTGGTCTCTTTACCACCGTCAATAATCTTGCTATTGCGCAAGTAACTCTCGACGTCGCCTGACAAAATAAAGGTATCAGCCCCCATTTGGCGCAGAGCGTAAGGGCCAGTGTTGCCACCGAGTCGATTGCCATGCTTTTTAAGAAATGTCCATAGACCCGTAATGTCTTCTGCTGGCCAGTTCGAGACCATGTTTGAGAATGAGCCGTGTTGTAGTGAGACCTCGTGGAGCATTTTAGCGTTGGCAAGAATCGATTTTACTTTGCCATGATGACGTATTATACGACTGTCAGCCGCCTTGTTGTCCCATTGTTCATCAGACAGCATTAACAGCGGCTCAATGCTAAAGCCGAAGAAGACTTCCTCGAAGTTTGGCCATTTGTTTCTAACTACCTGCCATGAAATTCCGCTTTGAAACACTTTCATGCTAAAAGCTGATAGCCATTGTGCGTTTGTAACTTGCGTTAGCTGCTCCTTGGCAAGTGGTTTGGACAACATAAGTTCCAGTTTGTCTTCTCCTCCTTTACGAGAAGCAGCGCGTTGGTAAATGTCAGCAAATTTTTCTAATGTCATCTTGTCAGCCTCTTGATATTTATCCGTTTAGACTAACAAATAGATCAACCCGTTTGGTACAGGTTTAGCAATTTATTCTCGGTTTTGAACCGTAGCATGAGTCGGCGTATCCTGAAGTGCCACCAAAATGACGAGTCATTTTGGGTGCAATAGATAAATTACAGTTTTTACCAAATTAGCGAAAGCGCGATGGATGACATAATAATCCCGACCAAAAACTCGAGTATTTTCCATGATTTAGGCTTCTTAAATAGTGGGGCTAAGAATCGCGCGCCGTAACCTAAGGAGAAGAAGAAAATCAAGGATGCGATAATTGCGCCACAGGCAAACTGGAATTGATTTGGTTGATACTGGGTTGAAATGGACCCTAGCAACACGACAGTGTCGAGATAGACATGGGGATTGAGCCAAGTAAAGGCCAGACAGATAGAGACTGCTTTGAGTAGCGAAGTATTGTTTTGCTCTGCGGCGTTCATGCCGTGGTGCGCTGTCAATGCTGACTTAAAGCTGAGAAATGCATAGGTGAAGAGAAAAACAGCGCCGCCATAGCGCGCCATGATTTCAATCGCAGGATAATGCGCAATGATGGCACCAAACCCCGCGACACCTAAGCTGATCAAAATCGCGTCAGAGATGGCGCAAACCGCGCAAATAACAAAAACGTGCTGATTCTTAAGACCTTGCTTTAAGACGAATGCATTTTGGGATCCTATGGCCAAGATTAACGATAGACCGAGCGAAAAGCCTGCTAAGAATGTCGACATTACATTTCCGTGTTCAAAGTTAAGAAGAAAATGAAAGCAGCCATTGACTGACTGCTTATTCAAGATGCACTTAATGATTCACTAGTGTTAAACCACTCGGCAAAGCATCACCAAAGACGCGTTTGGACTCACTTTCAGAAAGTTCGACCACCTCTTCAACCAGATTAACCCAAGACTCTGGAACCTTGCTTTGCTTCAGTTTGGTAAGTACCTGCTCGCGGTAATCGTCGCCAATATCAAATAGGCGATCGCCGGTTTTGCGACAAATCATCACTGCTGCAAAGGCGATCATTGGCTCTTTTTGCCAGTTCTGATCAAGTAACTTAGGCAACCACTGCTGTGCTTGTTCGCGAGGTATGACATTATGTTGGCTACCATATAGCGGTGTGCGTGAGGCCAGTCGCCCTAGCGCCCACCAATGCGCTTGTTCAAATTGATTGTGATTTATCGCCTTACTTAAGAACCAAGAGGCGAGCAGTACTTTGTCTTCGACCTCTAGATGCTCTAATGATGCGGCAAGTCGGACCATAGATTCATAACCTAATTCTTGCGCTGCTTTCGCTGACTGCGGGTTTTTCATCGCTCCAGGATGCAGGTATTTCGCGATATCGGCTAAGATGGTTTCTTGCTGATCTTGATTTAAGCCACCTGCAATTCTGCGCCAGAACACCCACCAGTCTGTCCAACCTTGGTGATTTTTAAACTGAATCCCTTGTGGATAGAGACTCCAGATTTGTTCTATACGCCAAGAGTCAGTTGCATCACCAAAGCCAGGTCGAAGGGCGAAACCCGCTAAACGCAACCAGTTTTTCTCATGGGCTTCAGAGCGGCGACGACGCTTGCGGCCGACAGCAAAGGCATCAAACAGTTGACGCAAGGTGGTGAAGTCCCAATCATCACGCTTACCAAGCTTACGTTCGAGTTCTTTAGCAAGCGTCTTAATCTCTTTGCTCTCTGCGCTTTTCTTATTGCCGCTGTAAATGCGTGAAATTAACTCTTTACATTCAGGTAGGCGAGGGTGGAACGTCTGTCGATCTTGCTCGTCGGCCTGCTGATTGCGTACCTCAAACTCCAACTCCCAACGCTTGCTGTCATCGTCAAGGTTAACGCACTCCATTTTTAGCGTGCCGACTTCGGTTAACTGGCAAGCGAGCTGGACTTCAACGCGTTCTTTCTGGTTGGCTTGCAGCTCGACGCCTTCGCCTTGTAAGGTAGAAATGTACGGAGGCAGTGGGGCAAATAAGTCTGGGTCGATATCCACCATTACACCATTCTGAATGGCGGTATGGTTTGAAAGCGTATCGTGTGTTGTGGTGAGTAGATTGAAACGTACTGGTTCACCGAGTGTGAGTGAGAATCGGCGACCGCTAAGTCGGATTTCGTGGCCTTCTTCGGTGCCTTTTGCCAGCAAGCATAATGCTTTGCCGATTTTGTTTTTTTCTTGCAGGTGCAAGAAGTAGGAACGAGCAGCGCCGCCACCTATTTTCAATTGTGCCCCGCGGCGCGCTTTACTAAAGGCGACAGCACCAAGAGCCACGGACCAATCTGGATGTGGGTTATCAAGAACCGTTATGTCACTGCCACGCCAATTTCCCAGCAACTGGGTAACGCGCTCAGTCACTAGATCGCTATTGAATACACCGCCGTTGAGCAGTAATCCGACTGGAATGGCTGGTTTTGTCGTATCTTGCTGCTTTAGTGCCGCATAAGAGACGTGTTGGTGCTGGTGAAGGAACTCAGCAATGTGTTTACTTACTGCTGGGTCGGCGACATAGGGCAAACCGAATTCGACCACCGCACTGCGTCTTTTATCCGGAGTTTGGCTAAAATCTGACAGAGGAAAAAAACCGTCGAGGGCAATTTGATGCACTTCCTGTTTTGAAAGCGCAATACTTTTTGTGCCGCCGAGAAGTTTTGAGCCGCTGCCTAACATGGTGATTTTCACTTCTTGCGCAGCGTCTGAAGAGAGCAGACTCTCTTTGGCTTTACGTGTTTGTTGGATGAGTTTGGTCAGGCTGGCCGCAGTGAGTTTTTTGCTTTGGTTAAAGCGCTGCTCAGCAAGGTGAGCGAGAGCTAAGTCGAGATTATCACCACCAAGCATTAAATGCTCACCGACCCCAATCCGGTCTAGAGAAAGTTCATCTTGATCAAACTTAGCTTCAATCAAACTTAAATCGGTGGTACCGCCCCCCACATCACAAACTAAAATCAGCGGTAGATCTTTCAGCTC
This sequence comes from Vibrio galatheae, assembly GCF_000967545.1. Taxonomy (GTDB): domain Bacteria; phylum Pseudomonadota; class Gammaproteobacteria; order Enterobacterales; family Vibrionaceae; genus Vibrio; species Vibrio galatheae. The sequence continues at coordinate 73,427 of NZ_JXXV01000006.1, forward strand.
CTCTGCGGCGCTTTGCTGGTGGCGTGCATACCAGTCATAGCAGACCGCTTGAGGTTCTTCCAGCAATACAATCTTGCTTAAACCAGCCAATAGTGCGGCTTCTAGGGTTAGTTTGCGCGCCGTTTCATCAAACGAGGCTGGTACAGTGACAACAACATCTTGATCTTCTAACTTGTTGCTCGGATGGCGATAGTTCCATGCCTGCCGGATATGGTTCAGGTAGCTTGCACTGGCGATAACCGGTGAAACTTTATCGACATCAGTTGCTCCTGCCCATGGCAATATATCAGAGCGACGGTCAACCGCCTGATGTGATAACCAACTTTTCGCGCTGGAGACCTGACGACCTTCCACTTTTGCCCCAAGCTCTCTTGCCCATTCACCCACAATCACGGAGTGAATATCACCTGCGACAGGTTGATTGTCCCACGGTAAGGTTAGATCAGCAGGCGAGACTTGTCCTTGTGCGGGATGGTAGCGGAAAGAGGGGAGAAGCGGTTTGCGCACCACTTCGCCAGGGCCAATCAACTGGTCTATTTCAAATAGGGAAACGGCAGAGTTTTGCAGGTCGTCGGTTATTTCACAGAATGCGACAACGGTATTGGTTGTCCCTAAATCGATACCGACTAAGAATCGAGGAGATGCCATAGCTCACCTTATCTGGGTATAACTTAAAATAACGGCACCTCAATGGTGCCGTTGATGATTATGCTTAAGAGTTTGCGTCTTCTCGAACATCAAACTCAACATGCCATTTCTGACCATTATCAGACGCAATGGCTTCGAGATAGAGTGTACCTAGTTCAGTGACTCGCGCGGCCAAAGTTACCGGTACCACTTCACCTTCGCGTCGACCCTCAGAAACGGGCAAAGTGACCTGAATTTCTGGTAGCTCCTCCAGCTCATCAGGTGCCCAATGATCAAGGTGTGTTCCTGCTAGGTCATCGCGGCGAACCGTAGAACCAAAGAACTGGAAATTAACAGGTTGGCCAATCACCAATCCAAACGCTTGGCTAGGAACGTCGACACTTGAGCCCTCTTCCATACCGAACGGAGCGACACACAGTGCTTCCATCGGTGGCGCCATTCCTGGAATCGCTGGCATGGCACTCTCAATGCCTACGTAGTAGCTCGAAGCAATACCCCCGCGAATACGTACGCCTTGGCCACGACGCACACTACCGTAATAGGCTGCGCCGCTTGCCACGGCTAAATCTAGATCAACACCGGTCAGACGTTTCGCCATCTCAGTATTGGCATCAATCAACCAGTGATTGATGGTCTCTTCTAGACGATTCGCCAGCAGGGTGGACTTTAATACGCCGCCATTGAACAAGATCGCAGTCGGCTTAATGAATTCAGCCGATTGAGCTGTTTCGCTCCCCGGTATACCTGGCATATTGGCAAACGGGTTAAAGTCCTGTTCGTTTGATGCATTGCCAGAAATGGCGTTCGCTTGCTTGGTTAGGAATGCGGCGATGTGGCGCGTAATGCCCGCATCTTGCGCATAAGGCAGCCCCATTTGCGTCAAGGCGCCACGGCTTCGTTGGACTGGGTGTTCACTCACTGCCACCTTCGGGAAGAAACCGTCCACCAGCGTTTGCTGAACTTCTGCTTGAGTCAGTTCAGTTTTTAGCGTCGCGCCAAGCAGCTTCGAGCCACGGCTAGGTACCACAATTGGCACGGAATGAAGATCGCTGTCATTGAGCAAGGCTTCTTTTGCATCGCGACATGCGTGCGTCATCGCCTGAACTTGCCAAGGCTGAAGTTCTTTGCCTTCTTGGGCCAGTTTCATCTTTAGGCGATACGCGAGTGCTAAATCCATATTGTCACCGCCGAGCAGAATATGCTCACCGACGGCAATACGATTCAGTGTCAGGTTGCCTTGGTCTTGCGTCACTTCGACCAGTGAAAGGTCAGTAGTACCACCACCGATATCGACCACAAGGACAATATCGCCGACCGAGACTTCATCACGCCATTTGTCGTTGCTATTGTCGATCCAGTTATACATTGCCGCTTGCGGCTCTTCTAACAGCGTAAGGTGAACAAAGCCAACATTACGTGCTGCTTCAGCGGTTAAATCTCGTGCAGCAGGATCAAATGAAGCGGGAACCGTAATGGTAACATCTTGATCTGCCAGTGGATGATTTGGGTTTGAATGATCCCAAGCTTGTTTTAAGTGCTCTAGATACAGCTCAGTCGCGCGCAGTGGCGAGATTTTTTCGACATCTTCAGGACTACCTGCCGGCAAAAATGCATCGCGGCGATTCACTCCGCCATGGCAAAGCCAAGACTTGGCACTTGCGACTAAACGAATTGGTGTTTTCGCGCCAAGATTACGCGCAATGGCACCGACCAGCGCAGTTGGCTGTGATGACCAAGGTAACACGCGAGAAGCAGGATTCATCTCATGCTCATGGGGCTGGTATAAAAACGAACCAAGTTGACTGCGATTCTCTACTGTCCCTGGTGCAGTAAGCTGTGGAATGGCCATGACTTCAACACGCGCATTTTCCATACTGGCGTCGATATAAGAAAGTACGCAGTGAGTGGTACCTAAATCGATACCGACACTAAATTTTGCTAAGTTAGGCTCGTTGCTTGGCTGTTGGTGGTTGTGATGTTCCATTACAGCTCTACCTCAGCAGGCGCAATCACCGAAGCGTCATAGTTTTCCGCCAATTTAGGCAAATTCATGGCACTCGCTTTCCAGCCTTTATGTACCAAGGTGCCGTTAAATGGTGCGCTGCCAGTTACGTTGCCAGTTAAGCGAACTTGTTGTGGATTGAAACCTTCCTCGATCGTGATGCGGGTTTCTTCATCTTCAGTGCGAATATGCTCAAGCGTAACATAGTCGCTGAGAACTTTTTGTCCGCCAGTGTGAATAACGCGAGCCGCTGCTCCCACTTCTTCGTCAGAGAATGACGTGAGATCTTCTTTCAAGAAGTCAATTAGGCGAGCTTCTTGTTGCATGATAGAGAGAAGTTGCATAGCAGAGTCTGTTGAGGCCGTAGCGAGCTTTGATTCTACTTCGACCACCTTTTCGATGACTTTTTCTACTTCGACTACTTTTTCAACTTCAACGATCTTTTCAACCGGTTTTTCTACCTCAACGATTTTCTCAACCGGCTTTTCGACGACTTTTTCGATAACTTTTGATTTGCGCGACACGGCGATGAGAAGCAACAATACGCTGGACGCAGCTAGACCTGCATGGAGCATATCGAATGTTTGAGGGATCATTTGTAAATCGAACGTCATGACAATTCTCTTTGTGTTTAGTGTAACGAGAGATAGATTCAATCTCTGCTATGGCTCTGAAGAGGTGTAGAGCCCAGTTGTGCTAATAAAATTGGGGCAAATAATATCATAATCAAGTGGTCTTTCTGCTACTAAAAGCCGTTTAAACCTAAGTTACACCGTTCAATTGATGCGTTTTTGCCCAATTGTCGCCGCAAAAAGAGGCATCTGCCACGGAACGTAAATAGTTTCATATGTAATTGCGATTTGCTCTTTATGTAACCAAAAAGATAAAGCTAGAATGTCGCGGTTATTTTTATGCCAAGATTTACAAAAATGCTTTATGCAACAATTAAATAAGAAAAAGATTATCTACCCGCTGTTAGCGTTCGCCTTTACCTCGCTACTGGCGCTTTATCTGGTCTATTTTGTTTATCAATCCCAAGTGAAATATACCGTTTCTTTGGTTGATAAACTTGCCCTTCAGCAGGCAGAGAATCTGCAACAAACTGTAGAAAGTGACTTGCAGTTTATTGGCGCAGGTGCCAATTTTTTTCATGCTACTCAAGCCGAGGATTGGCATAGATTCCCAATATTTGCCGATGAAATCGTTTCCTCGTCAAAAACACTGATTGCATTGCAGTGGATGCCACGAGTTGAACACGACCAAATTGCTGACCATATCGCCAAGGTCAAGCAAACCTATCCCTTTTATCAGCTCTATACCGTGCCTAAGGACGGACCAAAAACGCTCGGCTACATCATGCCCAACCAAGAGGCAATTTACCCAGCTTCCGATGTCTATCCCCGTAACCCTGACAACTTTAAAGCACTTGGTTATTACTCGTCACGGCTACGATTTCAACTGGTTCTTGACAGTATTGCTAAAACTGGCCACCCGAACGTTTCGGATAAAATTCGCCTGTTGCAAGATGGTCTTGATAGAAATTTAGCCAAAACGGGCTTATTGGTGTATCACCCAGTTTTCGACGCTGACCATAGTGAAAAATTGCTTGGCGTCGTGATAGGTGTGATCCGCTCGACCCTTTATTTTGAATCTATCGTTAACAAGACGGCGACCGAGCAAGAGTTGTTGGTTAAAGTGACTGATCTCGGCTTTGACGCAGAAGACGATCCGCTGCTCTACCAAAGTGAAGGATGGCTAGAGACAACGGGTATTGAGGTGACAAAAATGGTCACCTTGCCGAATCGCGGTTGGCAGGTTGATTTTAAACTCGATAAGAAAGCTACCGATAACGAACAATATGTGCTTATTGGTATTGCGTTGGCTGGGCTAGTGATCGCCTCACTATCCAGTTACATTGTTTTACTGTTGGTGCGTGACCAAGAACATCTCGAAGCATTGCTTGATATACGTACCCAAGAGCTGCAGTTCTTGGTGGATCACGACTCATTGACAGGCATCTACAATCGCCGCGCATTTAATCGTTATTTGACTGACAAAGTAAGCCAACAAACCTGTTTTTCTTTGGCTGTGTTTGATGTCGATAGGTTCAAGTTGATCAATGATCACTACGGACATGTCGCGGGTGACGAAATGTTGCGTCATGTCGTTGCTGTAGTTCAGAAGCACCTTAACAAGGGGGATGTGTTCGTGAGGATGGGCGGCGATGAGTTTTGTATTATCAGCCAACTCGTTGAGCGCGAAGACTTAGTGCGTTGCTTAGAGCGCATTGGCCAAGCGGTAGCGAACTCGCACTATGAATTTGATGGTAAATTAATTCAGTGTTCGCTTAGTATCGGCGCGGCTATTCGCCGCACCGAAAACGAAGAAGACATAATGCAAGCCTCTGATGCGCAATTGTATAAGAGTAAGCAAGCAGGGCGCAATCGAGTATCAATTGCAGAATAACTAGCCAGTTGATGCGGCTAGATTCGAGTTTTAACTCATTCTGATGTAGAATTTTGCGCTTTGATAATAGTTTGTACGAAGGCGGATCATGAACCATAACCGAGTCGTTTGTTTCGATTTAGAAATGTGTTGTTGGAATGAAAACGGTGTCGGTACCACTGGTGAGATCATCGAAGTGGGGCTTGCAGAGATCGACCTAATCAAGGGTGAGATTGTCAAACGCGCGCAATACTATGTGAAACCTGACCAAGATGAAGTCTCGCTGTTTTGTTCGCAGTTAACGGGAATTACGCCACGTAAGATTGAAAAACAAGGTCGCCCATTAGCTGAAGTCATCAAGTCTATGGTGAAAAACTTTGGCGGAGCCAATAAAATCTACGCAGCTTGGGGACGTGACGATATTGTCTTAAAACAAGAGTGTCTCGCTAAAGGTATTGATATGCCGTTCAACGAGTATATCAACCTAGCAACACTGTATCGCATCCAAAACCGCCTTAAAGATAAACGTATTGGTCACAGAGCCGCGCAAGAAAGCAAAGGTATCGAGTGGGAAGGGCGCCAACACTCCGGCTACGTTGACGCTTATAATCTCGCCAAGCTTGCCTTGACTATGCTGTAATAGTGAAAAGGGAGCACATTGGCTCCCTTAGTTATTTCTTGCTATCTGTTACGCTTAATTTGGCACGAATAAATTCACTATGATCCACGTAGAGCAGCTCGGCGGTTTTCCGGATTACGGAATCTTCGAGTGGGTCAATCTCACCATCTGCGTGGGCGACTTGCCACATTGCTTTGATCAAGGTAATTCGGCTTTCTTGGCTTAGCTCACGAAGTTGTGAGGTAAAATCGTACAAAGAGGTTGAATCCTTGCTGCGCGATTCCGCGCGGCTGAGAAGCGTGGTGACTTCCGACTCATCTAAATCGAGAAAACGCGCCAATAACTGGCGTTTGGCATCGATTTCGACTTGCGCGATTTGGTGGTCAGCACCCGCGACTTCGCACAGCAGACACGCGATGGCTAAATTGACATCGGGTTGCGCGCTTTGGCCTAAATCTTGGCCTTCAAGTAACTGCTTAAATAATGATTTGATTGAGTTCAACATAAGGGTCGTCTTTGTAATAGCACTATTGTTATAAATAGTGGTTATTGCCGAACATCTCAAGGGTCTTTACACAACGCTTACTTTTCTTTCAGTGGCGGAAAGTCACACTCATCGCCATTACTGGTCAGAATAGAGATTCTCTCTGGCTTACCTTGTTGGTTAAGTCTCAGTTCACCAACTGCACTAGCATTGACCAGCCGTCTTGCCCCTTTGATATTAGGATCGCGCTTTTTGATCTTGAGCCTTTTACGTTTGGTGAAAAAATTGAGTGGTGAGCGAGGGGAATAGAGTAACCTGTCCGCATGATCGCATATCGCCAACAGTGGCTCAGGAAAGCTGCTCTTAAATCCACTGCATGTTATCTGGTAAATATTGGGACTATTACGCCTGAACCTGAGCTTAATGTCATAAGCGAACGAGTAATGCACATCCCCCGACAAAATCACAAAGTTGGTTGGTGTTTTGGTATGAGTAAAAATGCTAAGTAAGGTGTTAGCGCTACCGCGGTGCGCCATCCAGTTCTCGGCGTCGACCATTAAAGGTTTACCCAGCCAAGTGACAACACGCTGTAAAGTCTCGATAAATTTCACCCCGAACATAGGCGCCGGAGAGACAATCACCACTTTGTCTTGATGGATTAATTCGTGCTGAAATTCAATCAGGGCTTCCCAATCCATCAGTCCAGAGGGCTTATTCATTTTAGATTCAGAGCGCCAGCGTCGAGTACGAGTGTCGAGCACCACCACTTTCGGTGAGCTTTCAATGGTGTAGTGCCAACGTTCGAACGCATAGAGGTGCTGGATAAAGTCGTCTTGGTACTGAGCTCCGGGATGTTGGAGAAACTGCTGTGCTAAAGAAAGAAACTCTTGGTTGAAGTTACTCGGTTCGTTGCCCCAACCCTGACATAGCCAATAAGCAATTAAGCCGTTGCCGATGATGCGTTTGGAAAACGGATTTTCATAGGCCGCTTTTTCCCAGCCTATGGTGAGGTTCCAATCGTCGGTGATGTCATGATCATCGAAAATCATGTAGGTCGGAATATGGGCGAGTAGCCTCTGAACACGAGGTAATCCTTGGATAAAGTCGTCAATAGCCGCCTTTTCGTCGTGCCATTGCTGCTGATATTTTGCCTCTATTGTGTTCCCCGCGTGTGTAAAATTTTTCTCTCGCAAGTGGTTTATATTGATGTGAGACCAAAGCATTGGCGACCAAACCAACAAATACATGGCAAAAAATTCAGAGAAGGTCACCAAGTGATTTTCACACTCTCGTGAGCTGAATATAGGTGTGCTGCGCTTTGGTAAAAGCTTAGCCAATAAACCTTCTTCATCAATATCATGTGGCAATATTCTGTCGCGAGCGTAATAGCAGTCCGAATGCGCGTATAGCTCCTGACTTGACTGGATTGGCGCATGATCAAATTGCTCGTCTGGTAACCCGAGCAGTTTGACAGTTTGAATAATGGCATCCAAAGTCGGGCCAGCAACATGATCGGCGTAAATCTGATCGCCACTCATCATCAATAGATCTGGTCTGGTCGAGATAGCTTGCTTGGCAACTTTCGCGTCAACTTGTACCAGAGCGTCTTTACTCGGGTGATGCGGGTTACGACAAGAGCCATGAATAATGTAGTCTGCTTTGGTCGAAACCTTAAAGCTCAGTTGCTGCTCGTCGTCATAGAGCAGTTCGGGGTAAAGTGCCGTTAGCGCTCCGTGCTGGGTGTGAAACTCATAGCTTAATGGGGTATCGACAGGAAAGTCGCCCTTAAATTGAGCTAAGGTAAGATAGCAATGCTGGCCAATAGTTAGCTGGTGGCAGTGACTGATCTCTTGGCTAAAAATAACATCTGATGTGGTGGATGACGTTAGCTTAAATTGACCTGTTAGTGGCTCGCTGGTGACTAGCCAGAAAACGAGTTCAGTACGGGTTGTTTTACGTAGCAGCGGGCCTGCGATAAGGAAAGGTAAGCTATTCTTCATGCTCTACTCGGTTGGTGGCTCTGGAACTTGGGGATCTTCCAATATTTCGATCACATCCGAGCTAGAAAGTTCGTGCCCCATTAAAAACAGCGCCAGCATGGCGTCAGCTTTGGTTTTGGTATCTGAGCGTTCTTCTATCAACTGCTCTAAACGGTGTCGAATCATGGATACTTCATGTTCGACAAATCCCCGTCCTTCCTCTTCACCTTGCGTTTCTTCCGGTGCGGAATCGAACGAGAGGAACAACATCTCACCATCGAGTTTGGCTTCGAGTAAACGTTCAGGCAGCCAAGACTCACCTGTGACAATATCTGGGTCACTGTCCGCAGGTAACGATTCAATTAATCTTTTTAGTTCAGAGGCTTTCACAATTATTCGTTTTAAGAGACCATATCTAGATATTTTAACGACGAATGACCAAGAAACATAAGTAATAACTGTTATAAATGGTTAGTTTTTGAGTGCTTTAGTCACTTTTGGACAAAAAATGATAACGAATAAACATTTGTCGGCGCTAGCGATACTCGTCAGTGGTGTCACATCAACCTCGCTAAGCGCAGAGCAAAAGCCTGACCGCGGAGAAAAAAATTGGGGACTTGCCGCAGTCTATCGTTCGGCAACCATTCCTTTCAATACCAATTCAGATGATCAATCGGTGAGTACTTTTGTTCCCGTAATTTATTTTGAAGGCGAACATCTGTTTATCAACGGCATCGAAGGCGGTGTGCACCTATACCAAAGCGACGATGAAACGTTTGAATTCAATGCGCTTACGAGGTTGCGTTTTGTCGATATCCCTGCTGAAATTCAAAATGCCAATCAAGGTGATACTGTCGATGTGGGTGCTCAGTTTAAATACAAACTCGATGACCAGTGGTGGCTAGATACTGAGCTGATGAGCGACAAGGATTTGCGTTTTCATGCCAACTTGACCGTGCAAGCTCAATATGAGTTTGGCGATTGGGAGCTTGAGCCTCACGCGACTTTAAGGTACAAGGATGCGGACTTTAACAGTGAGTACTACGCCTTTGCTGATTATACTGGTCAGAATATCGGGGCTGGCGTGGATGCGAATCTTGGTGTTAAAGCGCGTTATCATGTCTACCAAAATCTTTACTTACTGGGCGCCACGAGTGTAACGCGTCTTGACGACAACGCCTTCCATTCATCGGCTGTTAACGAGCGTTACCAAGCTGAGTTTTATCTTGGCTTTGGTCTGTTCAACGACAAAACTAAAGCGCCGAAATCTGAGCTAACCAACAAGCGATATTTCAGGGTTGCACATGGCTGGGCTACGCCATCCAATATTGGTGACATTATTGGTTTGCAGAGCGAAAAAGATCCCTATAACAACCAGATGACCTCGCTGTTTTATGGTCACCCACTCACGGACGAGCTGTTTGGCATCCCTTTAGATATCTACTTTACTCCGGGCATTGTCCATCATTGGTCTTCTGATGTTCAGTCGGCAGCAACCGAGTACATCGCCGCAATTAAGGCTTACTACACCATAAATTGGCCGACGAAGTGGCGTTTTGGTGTGGCAGAAGGGATGTCTTATATCGACAGTATGACTTACATCGAAAATGAAGAAATGAAAGAAAAGGGCTACACGCCAAGTCACTTACTTAACTATCTCGATTTCTCTTTTGATATCAACATCGGTGACCTTTTCAACAATCGAGACTTAGATAAAATGTGGCTTGGATACTCGATTCACCATCGCAGTGCTATTTTCGAGAGTGCTTCGCAATATGGACGCATAAAAGGTGGCAGTAACTACAATACTGTTTACTTACAAATCGATTTCTAATCCATCCATTATGAGCGGCAATTCGCCGCTCTTTTTCATTCTATTACTCAGTTCGACAATCAATTCTAAGCTTGTCATTACCTAGCTGAGAGCAAGCTGCGCAAGCCTTTGAGATGGATAAATAAAGCGCCTCGAACTCATGCTATCTGCGATTTCTGTGATACAATTCGCGCGTTTTAAATTTTGTAAAGAATAGGAATCGCTTTGACTTCGTCACAGCCAGATAAATCAAACGCAGCGGATAGCCAAGTGCAGGCCAATAGTGCGGCTTCGCTTCGTAAGGCGCTGAATCAATGTATGTTGAAAGACAGATTTCGTCTGAGTAAACGCATTTCAGGGGCAAATAAAATTAAAAAAGAAGCCGCTCGCAATGCTGTTTTCGATGAAATCGCTCTCGATATAGCAAAATCTATGATGGATGCCGAGCAGCGTGCTAGCTACACACCTTGCATAGAGTACCCAGAGCTGCTACCCGTTAGCCAGAAGAAAGACGATATTGCACAGGCAATTGAACAAAACCAAGTTGTGATCGTCGCGGGTGAAACTGGCTCGGGTAAAACCACTCAGTTACCTAAGATTTGTGCCGAGTTAGGACGTGGTAAATTTGGTCTTATTGGTCATACTCAGCCGCGTCGCTTAGCAGCTCGTTCGGTGGCAAATCGCATCGCGGAAGAGATGGAAACCAAGCTGGGTGAGTACGTGGGCTATAAGGTTCGCTTTAATGACCAAATCTCTGAAAATACCCATATCAAACTGATGACAGACGGTATCCTGTTAGCCGAGATCCAACATGACCGTTACCTCAATCAATATGACACGATTATTATCGATGAAGCGCACGAACGTAGCTTAAACATCGATTTTATTCTCGGCTATTTGAAAGAACTGCTTCCTCGTCGTCCCGATCTCAAAATTATCATTACCTCGGCGACCATAGATCCTGAGCGCTTCTCAAAGCACTTTAATAATGCGCCTATCATTGAGGTGTCGGGTCGAACTTATCCGGTTGAAACTCGCTATCGACCATTGAGTGGCGAAGATGATGGCGATCGTGATCAGCTAGAAGGCATTTTTGAAGCGGTTGATGAACTGTGCGATGAAGGTCTGGGTGATATTCTGATCTTTATGAACGGTGAACGTGAGATTCGCGACACCGCTGATGCGTTGGCAAAGCGTAACCTCAAGAGCACTGAAATTGTGCCACTATACGCGCGTTTGTCCGCTGGCGAACAGAATAAAATCTTTCAGCCCCATGCTGGGCGTCGTATCGTGTTGGCAACCAACGTCGCAGAAACCTCACTGACGGTACCGGGGATCAAATACGTCATTGATCCAGGTACCGCCCGAATTAGCCGTTATAGCTACCGCACCAAAGTTCAACGCCTGCCTATAGAACCTGTCTCTCAGGCTAGTGCCAATCAACGTAAAGGACGTTGTGGTCGTGTCGAAGAGGGGATCTGTATTCGCCTTTACTCTGAGGATGACTTTAACGCGCGTCCTGAGTTTACCGATCCCGAAATTCTGCGTACCAACTTAGCTTCGGTTATTTTGCAGATGACGGCGCTTGGTCTTGGTGATATTGAAGCCTTCCCGTTTGTTGAAGCGCCAGATAAACGCAATATCCAAGACGGTGTAAGGTTACTTGAAGAGTTGGGAGCCATTAACGAGAACGCGAAAGATCCTAAAAAGCGCTTAACATCGACTGGGCGTCAATTGGCAAGATTGCCGATCGACCCTCGTTTGGCACGTATGGTGCTCGAAGCGCCTAAGTATGGTGCGTTGAAAGAGCTGATGATCATTGCGTCGGCACTTTCAATTCAAGACCCACGTGAGCGTCCGAGTGACAAGCAGCAGTCTTCTGATGATAAGCACCGCCGCTTCTTCCACGAAGAGTCTGACTTCTTAACCTTTGTTAATCTTTGGGATTATATCCAGAAGCAGCAAAAGAGCCTGTCAGGTAATCAGTTCCGTAAACAGTGCAAACAAGATTATTTGAATTATTTACGTGTTCGAGAATGGCAGGACGTCTATTTCCAAGTTCATCAAGCAATGCGTGAAATGGACTTTAAACTCAATGAGGAACCGGCGAGCTACCAAGGTGTTCACAGTGCTATCTTAGTCGGTCTGCTGTCGCATATCGGCATGAAAGATCAGGAGAAGAATGAATATCAAGGCGCGCGCAATGCACGTTTCCATATTTTCCCTGCATCGGGACTATTCAAAAAGCAGCCTAAGTGGATCATGTCTGCTGAACTGGTTGAAACCTCCAAGCTGTGGGGGCGTATCATCGCCAAAATTCAGCCTGAATGGATTGAACCACTGGCTAAACACCTGATCAAACGTAGCTACAGTGAACCACACTGGTCGAAAAAACGATCTGCTGTCATGGCTCATGAAAAAGTGATGCTTTACGGGGTACCTATCGTGCCTAAGCGTCTGGTCAACTATGGCAGTATCGACGCCACCGTCAGTCGAGAGATCTTTATCCGCAGCGCCTTGGTAGAAGGTGAGTGGGAAACAAAGCACGCCTTCTTTAAGCAAAACCGTAAGTTATTGCAAGAAGTGGAAGAGCTGGAACATAAATCTCGTCGCCGCGATATTCTGGTCGATGATGATGAATTGTTTGATTTCTACGATCAAAGGGTCGGCACTGAAGTTGTCTCTGGCAAACATTTTGATACTTGGTGGAAAAAGGCAGCGAAAGAGAGCCCTGAGCTACTTAACTTTGAAAAAGAGATGCTGTTCAAAGGCGACGCTAGCCATGTTACCGATCTCGATTATCCGAATTTTTGGCACCAAAATGGTCTCAAACTTAAACTGAGTTATCAGTTTGAACCCGGAGATGATAGTGACGGCGTCACCGTACACTTGCCACTGCCAATCTTAAATCAAGTGGAAGCGGCGGGTTTTGATTGGCAAATCCCAGGATTACGTCACGAGCTGGTGGTGAGCTTGATTAAGTCGCTGCCGAAAACCATTCGTAAAAACTTTGTGCCAGCGCCAAATTACGCCGATGCATTCTTAGCGCGCACTACCGCGATGGAAGCACCATTGCTCGACTCGCTTGAAAAAGAGCTACGTCGTATGACAGGTGTTGAAGTTTTGCGTGACGATTGGAATCTAGAACAAGTGCCTGATCACTTGAAAGTGACCTTCCGCGCAGTCGACCATCGAAATCGTAAACTCAAAGAACATCGTGATCTGCATGAGTTGAAGGAAAGTTTAAAAGACAAGGTACAAGAAACCTTGTCAAAAGTGGCCGATGACGATATTGAGCAGCAAGGTCTGCATACATGGAGCTTTGGCGAGTTGCCGAAAGTGTATCAGCAAAAGCGCGGTGGCTATGATGTCAAAGCGTATCCCGCCATTGTAGATGGCAAAGACAGTGTTGAAATCAAGTTGTACGAAACCGAGCACGAACAAGTTTCGGCAATGAAAGCCGGTCAGCGTCGCCTTATTTTGCTCAATGTACCTTCGCCGATTAAGTATTTGCACTCGAACTTGCCGAACAAGTCTAAGCTCGGTTTGTACTTCAATCCTTACGGTAAAGTGCTTGATTTGATCGACGACTGTATCGCTTGTGGCGTCGATAAGCTTATCGAACAGAAGGGTGGTATAGTCTGGCAACCAGAACAGTTCGAACTGCTTAAAGAGCATGTTCGTGCCGAATTAGGTGACACTGTGGTAGAAATTGCTCAGCAAGTCGAGACAATCCTGACCACTGCTTTTAACATCAATAAAAAGCTCAAAGGCAAAATCGATTTTACTATGGCATTCGCCCTATCCGACATTAAGGCGCAAATTGAAGGTTTGATTTTCAAAGGGTTTGCGACCGAGTGCGGTTGGAAGCGCCTCCCAGATATCTTGCGCTATATGAGAGCGATTGAACGTCGCATGGAAAAACTGCCAATCGACCCGAATAAAGATCGCTTGCATATGCTCAAAATCGAATCGGTAACTAACGATTACAAAGAACTGCTCAACAAGATCCCGAAAGGCGTTGTGATTCCAGACAATGTAAAAGAAGTGCGCTGGATGATTGAAGAGCTGCGTGTTAGTTATTTTGCCCAACAACTCGGTACACCGTATCCGGTATCAGACAAACGCGTTAAAATGGCGATTGATGCATGTTAGGTATGCTACTTGCATAATAGAATACATCGGTCAGAGATTTGACAAATACGGCAGGGACTTGCCAGCTGAGTTCCTCCACCTTGAAACAAGAGAAGGTTTACTATGAAAAAGACACTACTAGCGCTAGCTCTAATTGGCGCATCTGCGACAGCGTCAGCTGATTCTTGGATCTACGGCAGCGCGAGTGTAGGTCAAGCGGATTTAGGCGGCGATTCATCCACTTCATACAACGCCCACGTTGGTACAGGAATTCTACCTATTATCGGTCTAGAGGCGGGTTACCAAAACTTTGGTGACTTCGACAATATCACGTACGGAAACTACACTGGTCAACTTGAAGGTTCTGCGGTTTACTTTGCCGTTAAACCGAGTCTTGATTTTGGTCCTCTTCACGTATACGCGAAAGGTGGTTTGCACTCGTATGAGTTAACAGGATCAAATTTCAAAGAAGACGAAATTGATATGATGTACGGTGTTGGTGTTGAGTACTTTGTCGCTGGTCCTCTGTCACTAGGTGCAAGCTACAATGTCTTCAACATGAAAGAAGATGATGTGAAAAACTTGTCTTTCAATGCCACTTTACACTTCTTATAATTGAAAGCTGACTCAGTTTGCAAAGCCTGACTTCGGTCAGGCTTTTTTGTATTTCGTGAATTAAGGAGTTGCTATTTGTACACTAAACTCCGATAACTGAGCAGTATACGGTTTACATCTTGCATTTTCCCCAAGGAATAAGTATGACGATGTCATCATCAAGCGAACAAAATACTCCACCAGAACAAGATGTTAAGCGTAAGAGCCTCGCGATCTTGTTTGAGCTGGTGAAGTTTATTAAGCCTTACCAGCTGAAAGTGTTAGCAGCATTAGTAGCGCTAATCGCGACTGCGTCGTTAACCTTGTCGGTTGGACAAGGGGTGAGAATTCTAATTGACCAAGGTTTCGCACAACAATCTGTTCAACAGCTCAGTAGCGCGATCGGATTTATTTTACTGATCACCTTGTTGATTTCTATTGGCACGTTTTTCCGTTTTTATCTCGTTTCTTCAGTTGGGGAGCGGGTCAGCGCAGACATTCGGCTTGCGGTGTTTAACCATATTGTGACCTTGCATCCAAGCTATTTCGAAACCAATGGCAGCGGCGATATTATGTCGCGCATCACCACAGATACCACCCTGCTGCAAAGTATTATCGGCTCTTCATTTTCGATGGCGATGCGCAGTGCTTTAATGTGCATTGGTGCGATCATCATGCTGTTTGCCACCAATATTAAACTCACGCTTATTGTATTGGCTTCAGTGCCATTTATTTTGGTCCCGATTCTGTTTTATGGCCGTCGGGTACGCGCCCTGTCTCGCCAGAGCCAAGATTCAATGGCGGATGTGGGAAGCTATGCTGGTGAGGCAATTGAACATATCAAAACCGTTCAAAGTTACAGCCGAGAAACGCAAGAAAAGCAATATTTTGCCAATCAAGTTGAGCGGGCATACGAGATTGGGCGCAAGCGAGTACTGCAACGTGCAATATTGATTTCGGGTGTGATCGTCATCGTTTTCAGCGCGATTTCAGGCATGCTGTGGGTCGGTGGAAGCGACGTCATTAACGGTGTGATGTCAGCAGGTGACCTAGCGGCCTTTGTTTTCTATGCCATTATGGTGGCTTCATCCTTAGCGACCATCTCTGAGGTAATGGGCGAGCTACAGCGCGCTGCTGGTGCAACAGAACGCTTGATTGAAATTCTGCAGGTAAAAAGTCACATTACTGCTCCTGATGTTTGCTACCAAGATAGCCACCAAGTTGCCGCCCAAGTCGCGTTCAAAGACGTCTCATTTCATTATCCTTCGCGGCCAGATCAGCCAGCAATACAAGCGCTTAATCTGGTTGCAGAAGAGGGCAAAATCCTCGCTTTGGTCGGGCCTTCTGGCGCGGGGAAAACGACTTTGTTTGAACTATTGCAACGTTTTTACGATCCTCAGCAAGGCAGTGTAACGCTCGGCGACGTCGATATTAAAGCGTTTGATCCGCAACAACTTCGCGGCCAAATGGCGCTTGTCCCTCAGCAGCCCGCCTTATTTAGCAATGACGTATTACACAATATTCGTTATGGCAATCCCGAGGCCAGTGACGATCAGGTGATTGAGGCCGCTAAAAAGGCACATGCGCATGACTTTATTGTTAACTTGCCGCAAGGGTACAAAAGCTTCTTAGGCGAGCGAGGGGTTCGTTTATCCGGCGGGCAAAGACAGCGAATTGCTATTGCTCGGGCGATTTTGAAAGACCCGAATATATTGCTGCTTGATGAAGCGACCAGTGCTCTAGACAGTGAAAGTGAGCACCATGTACAGCAAGCTTTAGAAGAGTTGATGCGAGGTAGAACGACGATTATCATCGCTCATCGACTCTCAACCATTAAGCACGCGGATAAGATAGCAGTTTTGGATCACGGACAACTTGTTGATGTTGGTGATCACGCTTCTCTGATGCAAAGCTGCGAGTTATATCAGCGTTTGGTCGAGCTGCAATTTAAATCAATGTAGCCGTCGGAAGAAAACAAAAAGCCACTCGATTGAGTGGCTTAAGTTTCATGCTTTCAACAATTATGCTTGCTGTTTTTCTAGCTCAGCTTGTTGCTCTTCTTCTTCAATTAATGAATCAACAATCACTGCACAAGCCGCATCACCCGTAATGTTGAGCGCCGTACGAATCATATCGAAGATTCGGTCAAGGGCAAAAAGAAGTGGAAGACCTTCGATTGGAATACCAGCCGCTAGCAAGACCGCAACAACTAGGAATGAAGGACCAGGAACACCCGCTTGACCCACGGCACCAAGTGTTGAAGTGATGATGATCGCAATGTATGCACCCATACCTAGGTCGATATTGAACAACTGGGCAAAGAAGATAGCGACTAGGCCGTAGTAAATTGCGTTACCCGACATATTAATGGTCGCACCAAGAGGAAGAACGAAAGAAGCGGTTGAGTTTCTTACGCCCAAATCGTGCTCAACTGTGTCCATTGTTACTGGTAGTGTTGCCATTGATGACGCAGTTGAAAGCGCAACAGCTTGCGGTTTCTTCATTGCAACAAGGAACTTCTTCGCCGACGTTTTAGTGAAGATATGCACCATCAGTGGGTAAGCAATAAAGCCAAAGATTAGAATGGCCGCAACGTAGACAACGAACAGCTTAAACACCACCATAAGTGCACCAAAGCCAAATGTTCCCACTGCTTCTGCCATTAGGCCGAAAACACCAATTGGCGCAATGACCATTACTTTATTGATCATCCAAACCATAGCATCAACAATGCAGTTTACACCGTTGATAATCGGTTCACGGCGTTCTTTCGCTTGCTTAGAGATAGCGATGCCGAAGAACATACAGAACACTAAGATTTGTAGAATGTTTGCTTCGTTCAATGATTGGAAAACGTTGGTTGGGATCATACCAGTGATGGTTGCCCAGAAAGTAGGTAGTTCACCTTTTGAAGCGTATTCTGCTGAGAACATGCCTTCAACGCCGGTAACGTCGATACCCATGCCTGGTTTGAATACTTCACCCATAAGTAGCGCTAATGCAACAGCCAGTGCAGAGGTTAGGCCGAAGTAGGCGAGTGTTGTGAAACCAACTTTACCTGCTGACTGACTATTGCCTAGACCTGCTGCACCAGAGATCAGTGCAACGGCCACCAACGGAATGACCAGCATCTTGATTAGGTTAATAAAAATTGCGCCCAATGGAGCGAACACAGTCGCTTCGTTACCCATCATGGCACCCACGGCAGTACCGACGATCATGGCAATCACGACCTGAACACCGATGTTGCTTAGTAAACTCTTTTCTTTTAACACTTCCATAACCTCTGTGCTAACTAATTTTAAATTCCTAGAATTACATGCCACTACATAAAAGTATGTTGGAGTATAATTCTGACTCGCTTTTTACACTTAATTTTTACAATTGGCAATACGAGCAGCCTAGGAACGAGGCAAAAATATGCATTTTCATTGACGAGTGGCAATTTTTTGCTCGATAGCAAACGTTTGCTTGAGGGTTGGAGGGGATATTTTCGCTGCGTGATAAAAGTAATGAATGAGGTTAGGTGCGAATAAGTCAATGGTGGTTTGTAATGTAAATGTTGCGCTTGAGTCCGTGCGCTTTGATCACGAATTGCGATTAAAGTAGCTATAAGTTCACATTTCTACAACCCGACATACCAAATGTGAAATTTTTTACATTTGTACTGATGATGTGCATGTAAATTAAATGTTAATTTTAAGTGACATAAAAACAAGTCGTTGGTCGACTTTGAACTGATGACAATGAGAAATAAGCCATAACAACAAATAGGTGACTGAACATGATGAATCTAGCCGCTGCGTTGCAGCGAAATGCAATCAGCAAACCCAACAAGGTCGCGCTAATATGTGGTGATTTGCAACTCACCTACGCTCAATTCGATGTCATGGTAAGCAAAATTGCTGCTTCGCTGATCCAACATGGCGTTAAGCCGGGCGACAGAGTGGCTCTGTCTTGCCCGAATACACCACAGTTTCCACTGGTCTTCTTTGCGATTCAAAAAGCGGGAGCGGTTGCTGTGCCATTAAATGTGTTATTGAAAGCACGTGAAATTAAGTATCACTTGGAAGATTCAAAGGCCAAATTTTACTTTTGCTTTGAAGGCAGCCCTGAGTTGCCAATGGCGAAAGAGGGGCTTGCTGCTTTTAAACAAGTGGAAAGTTGTAAACAAATGATCGTCATGACATTAGACCAAGCCCAGTTTGATTATTCTGGTCAGGCTACTTTGAGCGCTTTTATTCATGAGGTCGAACCGCTGGTTGACTATGCTCCACGTAATGCGGATGACACCTGTGTAATCCTCTACACATCAGGGACCACAGGACTACCAAAAGGCGCTGAACTAACACAGCAAAACATCATTATGAATGCGTTGGTGTCGCAAAACATCATGATGAGTCAGGCGGATGATGTTCATTTGGTCACTTTGCCTCTGTTCCACACTTTTGGTCAGACCGTGCACCTAAATGCCAGTGTGTTAATTGGCGCGACACTGGTTTTGGTGCCAAGGTTTGAACCTAAGCTGATTCTGGAACTTATCGAAAAGCACAAAGTGACGTTATTTGCTGGCGTTCCGACTATGTATATTGGTTTGCTGCACGCTGAACACAGCAATGATATTTCTTCGCTTCGTTTGGCGGTTAGTGGTGGTTCTCCTCTGCCTACGGAAGTATTTAGGGCGTTCGAAGACAAATTCAATGTCCCCATTTTGGAAGGCTACGGCCTTTCGGAAACCAGTCCAATCGTCTGTTTTAATCATCTGGACCAAGAAAGAATTCCTGGATCAGTCGGTCAGCCTATTCAGGGCGTTGAGGTTAAGGTGGTTGACCCAGAAGGGGATGTTTGTCCTACCGGGCAAGAGGGTGAAATTATCGTTCGTGGTCACAACGTGATGAAGGGCTACCTTGATCGTCCAGACGCAACAGAAGCCGCGATAGTTAATGACTGGTTCCATACTGGTGATGTGGGTCGTTTTGATGAAAAAGGTAACTTATTTATCGTTGACCGTATGAAAGATCTGATTATTCGTGGTGGATTTAATGTCTATCCACGTGAGATAGAAGAAGTGTTTATGACGCATCCTGCGGTTGCTATGGTCGCCGTTATCGGTATTCCTAACGAGGAATATGGTGAAGAAATTAAGGCCTACGTTGTTCTTAAACCTGATCAAGATATTGAGGCCATGGAATTACAGAGGTGGGGCAGCTCGCAGTTAGCGGCATTTAAGTACCCACGCTTTGTTGAAATTCGTGCTCAACTGCCATTGAGTGCGACAGGTAAAATCTTAAAGCGCGAGTTGAAATCTGAGTTGGAAACAGCTCAAGCGCCAGTTACTAATCTATCTAAATGATATTTTGCCACTAGAGTAAGCCGCTAGTTTTACGGATTATCTTTTATAAGTACTGCGCACTATTCCGAGTTTTCGATGACGTCCTCATTAAAATCAGTCTGCGCAAATCTATAGGCTTGTACTAAAGCAAAGCGTCCGCTCAGTGAATGAACGGGCGCTTTTTTATTGAGTTGCGAGGATTATTTCTGTGTCGCGGCTTTCATCGCAGAAACAAAGTCACTCAACTTATCAAGCATGGTCTGTGGCTGGTCGACATTTTCTTCAATGATTTTGACCACGGCAGAGCCAGATATTGCACCTGCAGCGCCCGCTTCAATCGCTTGTTTTACCTGCGCAGGCTCAGAGATACCAAAACCAAGCAGTGCTGGTGGAGCATTAAATTGGCTTAGCTTCTCTAACATATGATCAACTGGCATGTTGGCTTTGGTTTCAGCACCAGTAACCCCCGCGCGTGAAAGAAGATAAGTGTAGCCGCCGCCCAGCTCAGAAACTTGCTTGAGTGTTTCATCGCTTGCGGTCGGCGGGGCGATAAAAATCGGATGAACACCAAATTTTTCTGCTGCTGCGACGAACTCGCTACTTTCATTGGTAGGAACATCCGCAATCAGCACTGAATCTATGCCTGCGTTCGCGCAGCGCTCGTAGAAGCTCTCGATTCCGCGTGAGTAGACTAAGTTAGCGTACATCAGCAATCCGATAGGTAGCTCAGGGTACTTGGCACGGATCTTAGCAATTTGCTCAAAACAGATATCGGGTGTGGCCCCCGAATCAAGCGCACGAATATTGGCACCTTGGATAGTCGGGCCATCGGCCAGTGGATCCGAGAATGGAATGCCAAGTTCCAGCGCATCCGCGCCAGATTCAACAAGCGTTTCCAGGATGTTGTATGATTGCTCTGGGTTTGGATCGCAAACCGTCACAAAGGGTACAAATGCGCCTTGGTTTTTCTCGTTTAGGCGTGTAAACATCTTCTCATAATGGCTCATTAGATCACTCCTTTTTGTTCTAGAATGTCGTGAACAGTGAAGATGTCTTTGTCACCACGACCAGATAGGTTAACGACTAGCAGCTGTTCTTTTTCAGGGTTCTCACGAGCCATACGCAGTGCGTGTGCCAGAGCGTGAGAAGATTCCAGCGCAGCAATAATACCTTCGCTACGGGCGATTTCTTGGAAGGCTTCGAGTGCCTCATCATCGGTAACGCTGTCATACTCTGCTCGGCCAATTGAGTTTAAGTACGCATGCTGAGGGCCCACCGAAGGGAAGTCGAGTCCAGCAGATACCGAGTAAGACTCTTCAACCTGACCATTCTCATCTTGCATTAGTGGGGCTTTCATACCAAAGAAGATGCCGGTTTTTCCGTGTTTCAGTGGAGCACCGTGTTGGTCAGTATCGATGCCTTTACCGGCCGGCTCGACGCCAATTAAACGTACATTTTCTTCTTCGATGAAGTCTGCAAACATACCAATCGCGTTTGAACCGCCACCGACACAAGCGATCACTGCATCTGGCAGGCGACCTTCGCGAGCCAAGATTTGATTCTTGGTCTCTTCACCGATCATGTGTTGGAATTCACGCACGATAGTTGGGAATGGGTGTGGACCCGCAGCTGTCCCCAATAGGTAGTGAGCATCTTCGTAGCTGGCAGACCAATCGCGTAGCGCTTCGTTACAGGCGTCTTTCAGGGTGGCTGAACCTGAATGTACCGGAATCACTTCTGCGCCCATCAGTTTCATGCGAAACACGTTCGGGCTTTGACGTTCGACGTCTTTGGCACCCATGTAAACGCGGCATTTAAGACCGAGTAGAGCACATGCTAGCGCCGTTGCCACGCCATGCTGACCAGCGCCAGTTTCGGCGATGATTTCTTTCTTACCCATGCGTTTTGCAAGCAGCGCTTGACCCAATACTTGATTGGTTTTGTGCGCGCCGCCGTGAAGGAGATCTTCACGTTTGAGGTAGAGTTTGGTTTTGGTGCCTTTTGTCAGGTTACGTGTAAGCGTTAGTGCGGTAGGACGTCCTGCGTACTCTTGCAGCAGAGTCATGAATTCGCTACGAAATTCAGGATCTTGTTGCGCATCAATAAACGCTTGCTCTAATTGCTCTAGCGCGGGCACGAGAATTTGCGGGACGTACTGGCCGCCGTATTCGCCGAAGTAGGCATCAAGTTTCGCCATGTTAAAATTCCTATCGTTTAGAGCGCGTTCAATCCGCGCTACTGAAATACTTAATAATTTCTGATTGCGGCAAAAGCTTGCTCTAGCTTTTGTCCATCTTTCTTCCCCGGGGAGTGCTCGACGCCCGAGTTGAGGTCTAATCCTAAGCAGCCCTGAGCTGCGGCTTTTTGCGCGTTGTAGGGGGTAATGCCCCCTGCCAGCATCACTTTTGATGGGTCAGCTATTAACGACCAATCAAACACTAAGCCTGTGCCACCAACTTGAGAGCCAACTTTGGTATCGAGTAAATGACGGTCAATATTGTTTTCAATCAGTGATGGTACATGTTCACTCACGCCGTACGCTTTCCAGATTTCGACATCGGCTGGCAATTGTGCCTTTAGTGAGTCGACAAACGGTTGATCCTCGTTGCCGTGCAGTTGAACGGCAGACAGACCAAGTTCACTGACGGTAGCCGTAATTTGCTCTAAGGTTTGGTTTTGGAACACACCCACATATTTAAGCGGTGCGCCGCTCATGGTCAGTCGAGCTTCTTCTGCTGACACAAAGCGTGGCGACTGCTCAACAAAGATCAATCCACCAAACACCGCTCCAGCTTGATAGGCTTTCGCAGCATCTTCTGCTTGGGTCAAGCCGCACACTTTGTTCTCGCCCAAGGTCACTTTGCGCACTGCGAGTTCTAAATTTTTTTCTGCCATCAGCGAGCTACCAATCAGAAACCCGTCGGCAAATTCCGCTAGATCTCTCACTTGCTGGTGGGTATAGATACCAGATTCCGAGATAATCGTTGCGTCTGGGGCAAGCTGACGAATGGTTGGGGCCAGCTGTTTGGTGCGGTTTAAGTCTGTACTTAGGTCTCGCAGGTTGCGGTTATTGATACCAATAACGCGCGCGCCCAGTTTAACCGCACGATGAAGCTCTTCTTCATTGCTGACTTCGGTCAGAATACCCATGTTCAGGCTGTGTGCCGCTTGTTCTAATACTTTGTACTCTTCATCATTTAGCACTGACAGCATCAAAAGTATCGCATCTGCACTGTAGTGACGCGCAAGGTAAACTTGATAAGCATCGACCATAAAATCTTTGCACAATACTGGCTGTTTGACTTGATTACGCACCTGAGGCAGAAAATCAAAATTACCTTGGAAGTATTTCTCGTCGGTCAGGACGGAAATAGCATCCGCATGATTGTTGTAGACTGATGCGATGTAATCCAAGTCAAAGTGGTCACGGATCAGCCCTTTCGATGGGGAAGCCTTTTTACACTCGGTGATGAATACGGTTTTGTCACCACTCAGTGCATCATAAAAGCTGCGATCAGATGGCATCAGTTCCGACTGAAATGTGCTTAACGGTTGTGATGCTTTACGCTCATCAACCCATTGATATTTATCACGAACGATCTTTGCCAGTACTTCGGCCATTTGGGCTTCTTGCTTAGAAACGTGTTCAGACAGGTTGTCTGCTTGCTGACTGTTGAGGTCTGTCATCTTGATTTATTCCTTAAGCGTGCTGAGCAAGTTGTTGTACCAACTGGTACGCTTTGCCCGAATTCATCGCATCAATAGCTTGCTGTGTGTTGGCTTTGAGATCTTCATGGCCAAACAATCGCATCAGCAGAGCAACATTGACCGCAACTGCGCCTAATTGTGCATCGCTGCCTTTGCCAGTAAGAATGTCGGTGATGATTGCTTTGTTCTCTTGCGGGTCGCCACCTTTGATTGCTTCAAGCGGATGGGTTTCAAGACCGAAATCTTCTGGAGTCAGCGTGTATTCGCTGATCTGGCCATCTTTAATTTCCGCTACCGTGGTTGCACCATGAATCGCGACTTCGTCCAAGCCACTACCGTGAACAACTGCGGCGCGTTTCATGCCCATTTGTAGCATGGTTTCTGCAATTGGGCGAACCAGTTCTTCGCTGTAGACACCCATCAGTTCAATGTTCGGACGCGCAGGGTTAATCAATGGCCCGAGAATGTTGAAAATGGTGCGGGTTTTCATTGTCTGACGAACAGGCATCGCATGACGAACACCAGTGTGGTATTGAGGGGCAAATAAGAAGGCGACGCCAATATCATCCACTGCTTTACGCGTATCTTCCGCGCTCATTGCTAGATTGATGCCGAATGAGTCGAGCAGATCAGAAGAACCTGATTTACTTGATACACTGCGGTTGCCATGCTTGGCGACTTTGAGTCCACAAGCGGCTGCAACAAATGCTGCTGTGGTTGAAATGTTGATGGTGTTGTGACCGTCACCACCTGTGCCAACAATGTCGGCGAAATCGTAGTCAGGACGCGGGAATGGATTGGCGTTCGCCAGCAGTGCTTTGGCTGCACCTGCAATCTCGTCAGGTGTTTCGCCCTTAATTTTTAAGGCAGTTAACGCTGACGCCATCAAAATGGGATCTAACTCGCCTCGAATAATTATATCGAAAAGTTGCTGGCTTTCTTGTTGGCTGAGTGACTCTTGTGCGTAAAGCTTATTAATAATTTGTTCCATGACCTTGTCCCTTATTAGTCGTTGTTCTCTACAGCCCACTCAATAGCATTGGCGAGTAATGTTGCACCGTAAGTCGTCATAATCGATTCAGGATGGAATTGAAAACCACACACTTTGTCTTGTTCTTGCACCACGGACATAACTAATCCATCGACTTCAGCAGTGACTGTCAATGACGAAGGCACCTGAGTTGCCACCAATGAGTGATAGCGAGCTATTGCCAGCGGAGAGGGGAGATTGGCATAGATTGCGTGGTTCTGATGTTCCATCATCGAAACTTTACCATGAATAATTTCCCCTGCACCTGCCACGGTGCCGCCATAGGCTTCAACAATGGCTTGATGACCAAGACAAATACCGATCATTGGTACCTTGCTTTTTAGGCGTTGAATGATCTCTGGCATCGAACCCGCTTCTGATGGTGCACCTGGTCCAGGAGAAAGCAGCACGACTGGGTTAGTGAGCTCAGCGACCGTCGATTCAATCATCTTTGCGTCAATGTTGTTACGGTAGATGGTGACCTGATGGCCGAGTGAACGAAATTGGTCAACAAGGTTGTAGGTAAATGAATCAAAGTTATCGATAAATATGATATTAGCCATCTCGTGCTACTCCTTATGTGCCGCTTGAATAGCAGAGATTACGGCTTGAGCTTTACCGCGCGTTTCGTCCGCTTCTGCTTGAGGATCCGAATCGAACACAACACCCGCACCAGCTTGGACTTGTGCAACTCCGTTTTCAACATACGCTGAACGAATGACAATACAGGTATCGAGCGTACCTTCACCAGTTAGATAACCGACCGCACCGCCATAGCTGCCACGACGGGCTCCTTCAACATCTCGAATTAATTGCATTGCGCGAATCTTAGGCGCACCAGTTAACGTACCCATATTCATACAGGCTTGGTAAGCGTGCAGTGCATCGAGGTCTTCGCGCAACTGTCCGACAACGCGAGAGACGAGGTGCATGACATGACTATAGCGATCCACTTTTAATAAATCTGCAACGTGACGGGTACCAGCTTGTGAAATACGCGCAACATCGTTGCGCGCCAGGTCGACCAGCATCATGTGCTCAGCGTTCTCTTTTTTATCGGTACGCAGTTCAAGTTCGATACGGCTATCCAGATCAAAATCAATTTCTCCACTTGGGCGTTTACCGCGTCGGCGAGTCCCTGCGATTGGGTAGATTTCCACTTGATTGGTTTGTGTTTCATACTTAAGGGCACTTTCTGGCGAGGCGCCAAACAACGTAAACAGCTCATCTTGCATGTAGAACATGTAAGGGCTTGGGTTGCTCTGTTTCAGTTCTTTGTATGCCGCCAGCGGCGAAGGGCATGGTAGTGTAAAGCGACGCGAAGGCACCACTTGGAACACATCACCTTTTACGACATATTGCTTCAGGTCGCGCACGATCTGACAGAAGTCATCATCCGATACGCTAGGTTGTACTGTAAGATCGGCTACTTTTGTTGCACTCGGTAATGGTTTTGGCGCCGCGCACTGCGAGCTGATTTCCGCAATGCGATGGTTGAGTACGGTTTTTTCGCTGTCGTCGCCAAACAACGTCGCTTGTAACTGACACGATTCTGTCTGATGGTCAACAACCAGTAGGGTTTCAGCTACGTAGAATACGTAATCTGGGCACTGGTTAGTGGCCTTTGCATCACCAAGCGGTTCGAAATTGGCGACTAAGTCGTAAGCGAACAAACCACCTAAGAAAACCGCGTGTTTATCTTGCCCTGAGATATCAAAGCTGTGTTGCACCAAACGCAAGGCATCAAAAGATGAGGCTTCACGTAGGCGAGAATCTTCATCCAATGTTTCGCAAGGCGCAGGGTAGTCAAGCACCAATTCACTTCCATCAAAGGAATGGCGAATGTTTGGATGGACATTGTTTGTCAGATGAGTCAGCAAGTTTTTACCGTTATCGGTCAGCGCGGTCATTGTCACTGTGTGACCAAAGCAGATGATACGCACAGCTGAATCGACAATCAGTAGACTCTGAAGGTCTTGCTTAGAATCAATTTCTGCAGATTCCAGTAGCAGGCTATCGGTTTTGTTTTCGCACAACGTATGGAACAGTTGTGTTGGATCCTGCGCATAAGGGGCTTGAGTTCGAATTAACTCGACCTTGCCTAGTTTTTTTATTTCAATGGCCTTGTTCACAAGACCTCCTATTATCTCTGAAATTTTTACTTGCTGCTGTACATAGTCGCATAAAGAAAACGGTCACCCAATCTGGTTTTGGTTAAATTTGACCATTGTTTAAGCACTTAAGTGTGAGGCAGATTACAAAACAAAAAAGCCCGCTTTAGTAGCGGGCTTGGAAACATGATTTCTATAAATTAAAAGTACACGTTAGCCCACCAAGAACTTGTCCAAGTGCGCCACCAAGCAAGATCAGCTGAACGATAATTGCTATCGCCGCCAACAACTTTTGCTTTATGGTTTTGGTTAATGTCTTGTAACATAGTGAGCCTTAAGTCAGGTACTGCATATTTGTGTACTAGTTAACTAGTGCAGAGGTAAAAAGTCAACTAAAAAAATGAAATTATGAGAATTGATCTACATAGTCACACTACAGCTTCAGATGGAAGGCTCGAGACAAACGAACTAATTGATAGGGCGCTTGGCTTTCAACTTGATGTTTTGGCTATAACAGACCACGACACAGTTGACGCTCTAGACGATGCGCATCGATATATTGCCGAAAACGAACTGCCACTCAAGTTAATTAATGGCATTGAAATTTCGACCGTATGGCAAAACAAAGACATTCATATTGTCGGTTTGAACATTAACCCACAATCTGACGAGTTGGTGGCTTTGATTCACAAGCAGCAGCAACATCGTGAAGTGAGAGCGGAGTTAATTGCCAGCCGACTTGAAAAAGCGACCCGTGAAGGGGTGTTGGACGAAGTTAAGTTAATTGCAGGAGACGCACCTATCACGCGAGCTCACTTTGCCAAGTGGTTGGTTGATAACCAATACGCCAAAACAATGCAGCAAGTATTTAAAAAGTACCTCACTCGCAACAATCCGGGTTATGTGCCACCAAATTGGTGTTCGATGCAAGAAGCCGTCGAGGCAATACACGCTGCAGGAGGAAAAGCCGTGTTGGCTCATCCAGCGCGTTATGACTTGACGACAAAGTGGCTAAAGCGTTTGATCGCAGCATTTGTTGAAGCGGGTGGCGATGCGATGGAAGTGGCTCAGCCGCAGCAAGGTCAACAAGAAAGACGCAACTTGGCCGATTATGCTATACAATACAATCTATTAGCCTCTCAAGGCAGCGACTTTCATTATCCCTCTCCGTGGATGGAGCTAGGGCGGAATTTATGGCTTCCAGCGGGTGTTGAGCCAGTATGGAAGGCTTGGGGTTTAGAGTCACCTATCATTGATTCAAGCCCACAATAACTATATAGAGTCGAGAGACTCAATAATGAGGAATTACAATGAGCCAGTTTTTTTACGTTCACCCAGAAAACCCACAGGCTCGCTTGATCAATCAGGCTGTAGCAATCATTCGAAACGGTGGGGTCGTCGTTTACCCAACGGATTCAGGCTATGCGCTCGGTTGTCAGCTTGAAAATAAACAGGCATTAGAACGTATCTGTCAGATTCGACGTTTAGATGACAAACACAATTTTACTTTGCTGTGTCGCGATCTTTCTGAACTCTCGCTATATGCACGAGTCGATAACACGGCGTTTCGTTTGTTGAAGAACAATACACCTGGACCATACACCTTTATCTTCAAAGGGACTAAAGAAGTCCCTCGTCGCCTGATGAATGCAAAGCGTAAAACGATAGGTATTCGTGTCCCAGATAACCGTATTGCACTGGATTTGTTGGAAGCGATGGGCGAACCTTTGATGTCTACATCGCTGATTCTACCTGGCAAAGATACGACGGAAGCGGATCCTGAAGACATCCGCGATATGTTAGAACATGCCGTCGATTGTATCTTGAACGGTGGCTACCTTGGAGAGCAGCCAACCACAGTCGTCGACTTCAGTGACGATGAGCCAGTGATCGCTCGTCTTGGTTCTGGTGATCCTACGCCATTCGAATAGTCAAAAGTGCGTGATTTTCCCCACACTTTTTGCGATAATGTGCGGCCGCGATTTTGGGTCGCACTTGTTTATTCGACGTCTGAGAAGACGACACATAGGTAGATAAATGAACGAAAAACTACAGAAAGTATTGGCTAGAGCTGGTCACGGTTCTCGACGCGAACTAGAAGCTTTGATTAAAGCGGGTCGTGTGAGCGTGAACGGTATCGTTGCTAAGCTTGGCGAACGACTTGAAGATGAAAATGCAGTTGTGCGTATCGATGGTCATGTTGTTTCTGCTAAAGCGCAGGAAGAAGTGATCTGTCGTGTACTTGCGTACTACAAGCCAGAAGGTGAACTGTGTACTCGTCATGATCCAGAAGGTCGCCGTACTGTATTTGATCGTCTACCAAAAATCCGTGGTTCTCGCTGGATTTCAGTTGGTCGTCTTGATGCGAACACTTCGGGTCTGTTGTTATTCACTACAGATGGTGAGCTTGCAAACCGTTTGATGCACCCAAGTCGCCAAGTTGAGCGTGAATACTTAGTCCGTGTTTTTGGTGAAGTGACTGAACAAAAAGTGAAAAACTTGGTTCGTGGCGTTGAACTTGAAGATGGTATGGCTCGCTTTGAAGACGTTGTCTACGCAGGCGGTGATGGTATGAACCACACTTTCTACGTAGCGATCAACGAAGGTCGTAACCGTGAAGTTCGTCGCCTTTGGGAGTCACAAGACACCACAGTTAGCCGCCTGAAACGTGTTCGCTACGGTGACATCTACCTAGACAAGAAACTCCCTCGTGGGGGCTGGATGGAACTGGACCTTAAAGAGGTAAACTACCTACGTGAGCTGGTTGAGCTTCGTCCAGAGAAAGAGACGCTGCTTGATGAAAACAAAGCCAACTCATCTCGTAAGCGCGAGCGTTCGCGCAGCCAGAAGATTCGTCGTGCTGTTAAGCGCCATGAAGAGCGAGTGAGCAGTGGTAGTGGACGCAGTAACAACCCTTCTCGTCGCAAACCTAAAAAGGGTGCGGGGCAGCCAAACGCTCGCAACAAACAGCGCTAGAACCAAATAATCATATAAAAAAGCAGTATCATATCGATGCTGCTTTTTTGTATCTAACGATTTAGGCCCAGTGCTAAAAGCAAAATCAAGATCAAAATAGTTTTTCTCTCACGAATTGCTTGAGGAACTGACATCCACGAAGTAACCTAGAACTCAGCATAGGCAGGACGTTTTTTTGCACTACTCTTTAAAGAGTGCAAACATGTTGTATCGGTACCACGGATTTGGACTAAATGGCATTTATTAAGAAGAATATTTGGTTAGCCTTCTATTTTATCCTTTTATTTTGGACAGTTATCACCGTCGGTGCTGTACATCTGTCATATCAAGAAACCTATCGTGAGTTTGGTCAAACACAGGCCAACTTAACCAGCTTAACGGCGCGAGCGTTTGATTCTTCTCTAACCCAGTTTAAAACCATTTTGGATATTGTCGGCGCAGACCTCACACGCTTCGATATTTATGCCGATAAAAATCATACCTACAAGATCCTTGAATCCACGGTCAAACTCGACAGTACAATCTTGGTCGTTGCGCTTTATAAGCCAGATGGAACACCGATCATTGTTGCTCCACATTTGGGTGACAAAGGTCATTACAATCAGATCAATCGCCCTGAAACTCGCGATACCTTCCAAGAGACAGTGCAAAGTGTCGAAGCTGTCGTTGGTCGAACATATTACAACGAGGCCGTAGGGGAACTGGTTATTCCGTTTCGAAAAATGATCAGGGATGAGAACGGTGAACCGCTTTTTGTTCTCTCAATCTCTGTTTCGCTTAAACACGGCTTTCACTATTTTCGTACTGACAGTGAAAGCTATGACGCTCAAGAATATGACCTCTATCTCTACCGCGAACAGGATAGATATTTCCAAATTGCCCCGCGCGAAAAAATATACGATGCGAAAGCTTACCGTTACCAGATACGCCAAAGTGACGTTGACTTGAGTGTAGCGAGGCTGCAACGTCAAACAGGTTTGACTTACCAAGAGATAAAAACCGCCGGTAATGTGGTGGTGAATGAATTGGTTAACTCTGCTCGGCAGTCTATTTCAGCCGTCATGTACATTGATAAATATGGTCTTTGGGTCGCGACCGAGGTGAAAAATAGCGTCGTGTTTGCCAATTTTATCGCCAAATTACCTGTAATCATTGGTCTGTATCTGGTTGCGGTACTGGTGATGTTCATCCTGTTCAGCAGTATTGCGACCAGTGAAAAACGTAAGCAAGAAGAGTTGACCTATCAGGCTCATCACGACTATCTAACCGGAATTCAAAACCGCTTTAGTCTCGATCGCACCCTTGCACAGATATCGCACCGCTCTAGCTACAGCATGTTAAGCCTTAATGTAGACGGCTTTAAAGTGATTAACGACAACTTTGGTAGCCAGACAGGGGATTTCGTGCTGCGCCTTATTGCAGAGCGACTTAACCGATACGTCGGTGAGGAACATAAGTTATATCGTTCCAATGGTGATGAGTTTGTTGTGGTGACTGAGGTGACACAAGAAGCGCTATTGCAAGCTATAGCGCAGGGACTGCGTAACACCTTCAATGCTTTGTTTGTCTATCGAGAGCTTGAACTTGAACTAACATGCAGCGTCAGTATTGCCATCAACAATAGTGGCGAATTTGATGGTGAAGCGATGAAACGCAATGTTGACCTAGCCATGTCACATGCGAAACAGTCCCGCAGTAGCATTGCTTTCTATCATCCAGTTTTCTTACAAGATTATCTAGAGCGCAGTAAAATTGAGCTCGCCCTTAAGGGAGCGATTGAGCGTAACGAATTGTCTATGGTTTATCAGCCACAGGTGAGCGCTCGAAGACAACTCAAAGGTGTTGAAGCACTATTGCGCTGGAATCACCCTGAGCTTGGTTTCGTCCCACCGAATAAATTTATCGCGGTGGCAGAAAATTGTGGTTACATGCCGCTGTTAGGTGACTTCATTCTCGAACGCTCGCTTGCAGATATGAGCCAGTTGATGAAGCAAACTGGTGTACAAATTGACGTCGCGATTAATGTTTCCGTTAAGCAGTTACAAGACTACGACTTTGTCGAGACTGTCAAACAATTGCTGCAGAAGTATCAGTTTGATCCAAAACGTCTGATTCTTGAAGTGACAGAGAGTGTATTTGCTGAAGACGTTGACCAACTTAAGAGCTTATTGAGTGCGTTTAAAGAACAGTCGATACGCATTTCTTTGGATGATTTTGGTACCGGTT
This sequence comes from Vibrio galatheae, assembly GCF_000967545.1. Lineage (GTDB taxonomy): Bacteria > Pseudomonadota > Gammaproteobacteria > Enterobacterales > Vibrionaceae > Vibrio > Vibrio galatheae. Next base: position 105,528 of record NZ_JXXV01000006.1, read on the forward strand.
ACTCATCGTTGAGCCTACTTAAACATCTGCCTATTTGTGAGGTGAAAATCGACAAAAGCTTTGTCTCGGATATGCTGAGCAATGATAAGTCTTACTCTATGTTGGCTGGTGTGCTCGATATGGCGCAGCGTTTGGGAATGGAAACCGTAGCCGAAGGTGTAGAGTCAGCAGAAGAGGCAGTCGTGCTGCGTCAATTGGGCTGTGATGTGTTTCAAGGCTATTATTTCGCTAAGCCAATGCCACTTGGGGCTCTGGAAGAGTACATCGCCCATGAACAGGCGATATAGTTGGCCGACATTGTCGACCAACTCTTGCGGTTAAAGGGTCTGATTCAACTGATAATAACGACCTTGCTTCTCAATCAGTGCGTGGTGGCTACCATGTTCAACGATCTCACCTTGCTCAATCAAACACACTGAGTCCATCTTATCCAAATTGACTAGGCGGTGCGTGATAAACACGACGGTCTTATTGATAAAGTGCTGTTCAAATAGCTGCATTATCTGCTGCTCGGTCTGTTTATCTAATCCTTCGGTTGGTTCGTCAAGAAGCAGGATCGGGGCATTGTGCAATAGGGCACGAGCGATACCAATACGGCGCTTCTCGCCTCCAGATAACTGACGACCACCATCACCTAGCCAAGTGTCTAAACCAGTATCTTCAAGTAATTTTCCAAGCCCAACCTGATGCAGCACCTCAGTGAGCTCATTATCTAGAGCTGCTGGTTTGGCCATGATTAAGTTGTCACGCAGTGCGCCGTTGAGAATGTCGACACGCTGGCTGACAACACTAATGGCTTGGCGAAGTTGACTCTCGCTCCATTCTTGAATTGGTTTACCAGCAATTTCAATACAACCGGTTTGCACATCCCAGTAGCGATTGAGTAGCTGAAGCAAGGTCGATTTGCCTGAACCCGTCTGACCGACGATTGCGATACGATGATTGGCCGGAATATCGAGGTTAATCTCTCTCACTACCGTATTGCTGGAATCGGGGTAGTGGAAAGCAACGTTTTTATATTGAATCGAAAATGCTTGCTGATGTTCGGTGTCGTGCTCTGGAAAGCAGACATCTGGTTCAGAAAGGATGATGTCATTTAATCGACGAGCTGAAGTTAGTGTTTGTCCTAAGTGCTGGAACGCACCGGCAATAGGCATAAGTAGCTCAACACTGGCCATTGTCGCAAAAGCAACCAGAGCAATCATAGGATCGGGTGTGTTACCGCCAACGCCGTCAGCCGCCAACCAGAGCATTAATACGATAGTCCAACCGTTTGCTAACAGCAGTAGTGCTTGCGCTAAGCCAGAAAAATGCGCATTAAAGAACTGGTTCTTCAGCAGTTTTTCCTGCGTGGTTAAAATCGCGTTACGATAACGTTCTTCAGCGCCAAACAGCGTGAGTTCACTGTAACCCTGAAGCCAATCGAGAGTGGCGATACGCAAGTTGGCTTTGTTATGGGTTAACTCCGAACCATTACGTTTACCGAGTTTGTAGAACAACACTGGCCAAGTTAGCAGCAAAGCGAACAAAATCGCACCGAGCGTTAAGCCAAGCTGTGAGTCAAACCAACTCACTAACGCGGTTAAGCTCAAAATACCTAAAGTGCCGACGATCATCGGGCTGACTAATCTAAGATAGACGTGATCCATCGCGTCGATGTCTGCCACGAGGCGGTTTAATAAATCGGCATCACGTAGGTTAGATACCCGCCCCGGAATGAGGGGTGCGAGTTTAGAAAAGAAGAAGATACGCAAATCGGTTAGGAGCTTAAATGTCGCGTTGTGGCTGACAACACGCTCACCCCAACGACCAGCCGTTCTGCCCATGGCAAAACCGCGCACAAAAGCCCCGGGCAACATATAGTTGAACGTTTCACGTGCAATGGTTAGGCCTGCCACTGCCGCAGCCGATAAAAACCAACCGGAAAGCGTAAGAAGGCCAATAGACGCGGCAAGCGTCAAAAAGGCGAGTAGCATGCCAAGAGAAAGACCAAACCAATGCTTTTTATACAGTTTTAAGTAGGGAAGTAATTCACGCATCTAGGTTCCCCTTATTTGATTGGTTGAGCGCTTGGTTGGCTGTCAGCATATCTTTGAACAGACCTTTTTGATTTGCCAGTGTGTCAAACGAGCCAGCTTGGACAAGCTGACCCTCTTTCATCACTAAGATCTGTCCTACATTTTTCAATGGGCTTAGTTGATGGGTCACCATTAGCGCCGTTTTTCCAGCGATTTGCTTTTCTAAGCCTTGCATGACCAAGCGTTCGCTGCGTGCATCTAAGCTCGCGGTTGGTTCGTCGAGCAACCAGAAGTGCCCGTTTTGCACCATTGCACGTGCCAAGGCTAAGCGCTGAGCTTGGCCTACCGACAAACCACCGGAGCGGTCAGATATCGCATAGTCAAGCCCATGCCTGTCAACAAATTCTGCTGAAAATGACTGCTCTAACGCGCGGTTTATAGCATCGTCACTGACATGAGATTTGCCAAGGGTGATGTTGTCGCGGATTGAACCGTGCAGCAGTAGTGGGTTTTGACCTACCCAACTGATGTTCTCACGCCAACTGGCCAAATCAAGTTCACTGCGTTCAATCCCATTAATGGTGAGCGAACCTGAATAAGGCAAGAAACCTAAGATGGCATTGATCAATGTTGTCTTACCCGCGCCACTTGGCCCAACTACCGCTGTAGTTTGCGCTGAGGAAAGTTCGAAACTGATCGGGCCTAACAGTTTTTTACCTTCAGGGGAGTAGACTTCTAGTGAGCTGGCCGCAATAGTGATTCCATTATCCGCACTAAGTTTAGTTGTGCCTGAACGCACAGAATCTACCTCTGTTTCGATAAATTCGACAATGCTTTCTGCAGCGCCCACCGCTTGTTGTTTGGCATGATAGAAGGTGCCCAGATCACGCAGTGGCTGATAAAATTCGGGAGCGAGTACGAGGATGAACAAGCCGGCAAATAACGTAACACCTGCACCGTAATCGCCAAAATTTAGCTCGCCGATAAAAGCGAAACCAAAGTAAACCGCGGTTAAAGCGATAGAGATAGAAGTAAAGAATTCCAACACCGCTGAGGACAGGAAAGCGATTTTCAGCACATCCATAGTTCGAGTTCTGAACACCTCAGATGCGCCTCTCATCACCTCAGTTTCAGCCGCGGTTCGGTCGAATAGTCGAATTGTTGTCATGGACTGAAGACGATCGTAAAAATGACCAGAAAGGCGTTGCAGCGCTTTGAAGTTTTTGCGGTTTGCTTCGGCGGCTTTCATTCCGACCAAGGCCATAAACAGGGGTACAAGCGGCGCAGTAATTAGGAAAATCAAACCTGCCGCCCAGTTAACTGGGAAAACCACGATCAAAATAACAAACGGCACTAACACAGACAGTGACATCTGGGGTAGGTAACGGGCAAAGAAATCGTGCATATCTTCGACCTGCTCAAGCAGCAGCGTTGCCCATGCACCAGCTGGCTTGCCTTTAATATAAGCAGGCCCTAATTCGCGGAGTTTATCTAAGATTCGCTGACGTATGTAGATGCGGATCTGTTCTCCACATCGATAACCTGCGATTTCACGTCCCCAAGAACATAATGCGCGCGCGCCGACCACGGCAACTAAGCCGAGAAAGTATGGGACTAATTCATATTTATCAACATGCTCGATAATGAGCTGATGCAAAATTGTTGCAAGCAGGGCGGCTTGAACTAATAGAAATACGCTTGAAAGAACGCCCAAACTGACAGCGATCATAAGCCAGCGCTTGGCGAGCTTACTTTGCTGCTTGAGCCACTGATTCAAGCTGCGTTGTTTCTTTTTATCCATCGTGAAGGCTTAATGAGAATTATTATAAAGGATTTCGAGCTGCGCATTATACAAAAGAAAGCCCCGCGGGCATACCGCAGGGCTTTAAGGTTTTGAGCTAAAAATGAAAAATATTATTTACTATCGGCAAGTGCATCCAGATACCGCTCAGCATCAAGTGCAGCCATACACCCGCTGCCCGCAGAGGTAATGGCTTGACGGTAGTTGTGGTCCATAACATCACCGGCGGCAAAAATGCCTGGAATGCTAGTTTGAGTGGCGTTACCTTCAAGGCCTGATTGGACAACGATATAGCCGTCTTTCATCTCAAGCTGACCTTCGAAGATGGCGGTATTTGGTTGGTGACCAATCGCAATAAAGGCGCCCATCACATCAATTTGCTCTACGTTATCTGATTGAGTGTCTTTAATGCGTACACCAGTCACACCCATATCGTCGCCAACGACTTCTTCTAAAGTACGGTCTGTGTGAAGCACAATGTTACCATTTTCAACTTTATCCATAAGACGCTTAACCAGAATTTTCTCAGCGCGGAAACTATCGCGGCGATGGATAAGATGTACTTCAGATGCAATGTTAGATAGATAAAGTGCCTCTTCAACAGCAGTGTTGCCACCACCAACAACTGCCACTTTTTGATTACGATAGAAGAAGCCGTCACAGGTTGCACACGCCGATACGCCACGACCTTTAAACGCTTCCTCGGACTCTAGGCCTAAGTACTTTGCTGATGCGCCCGTTGAGATAATCAAGGCATTACACGTGTATTCGCCGCTATCACCTTTTAGGCGAAATGGACGTTGGCTAAAGTCTACTTCATTAATGTGATCAAATAGGATTTCAGTTTCGAATCGCTCAGCATGCTCTTTCATGCGTTCCATCAAAGCAGGGCCGGTTAGACCTTCAGGATCACCTGGCCAGTTTTCGACTTCTGTTGTCGTGGTTAACTGCCCGCCTTGCTGCATACCGGTCACCAATACTGGGTTTAAGTTCGCACGTGCGGCATAAACCGCCGCTGTGTATCCAGCAGGGCCAGAACCAAGAATAAGAAGATTGCTGTGTTTTACGTCGCTCATTTGTGCTCCATCGCGTGACGCTTATCTAATTGATTCGATTGTATGGAATATATGGGGTTAATAAAAGGGTTCACAAGGGGAGAAAATGGAATAAATGGTAATTAAATAGAACACAAGTGTTCATTTTTTTGCATGAATTATTGATTTAAGTGTATGAACTTAAATGAAAAATAGCTGGTTACTAGTGAACTTATCTAGTTTTTGAACCTTTGGTGCTTGCCGATTGGTGTTATTGACCATTAATTTAATAAATATTGAAATATAACTCCTAAATTATGATTATGTTGGATTGAAATGCTGAAATTTATTGATCTTGCAACATAACTGCGTAAATAATATTTGTGAACAAGATGTTAATCAAATTATAGGTATGTATATTCATTAAGGAGATGATGATGTTACATCAGCGCGAAACCACCCTACAACTGACTAAGTTAAGTGACACAGCAATTTCACAACTTGCTCCATCTTTTATGCAGCTACCACATACGGAGCATGCGGATGGCAAGTACCGCTTAAGACGTTACTCAGTGGTAGCCTTGCAAGACGGTAAAGTGGTTGATTTGAACAAGAATGAGTTCATGCAAACCGATGATATCAATCGCTTTCAAGGTAACGTCGTTAGGCAGTTTGAGCCGATTGAACAGTCAATCATTAACAGTGATGGCATGCGCGAAATGTGTCAGCTCTTTGTTGACTCTAACCATCTGACTAACGGTCAAGAGATTGAAATTCATCAAATTCGAATCTCAGCGATTTACAACGAGACACAGGTTGCGCCTGAAGGCGTTCATCAGGATGGATTTGAACACATCGCCTTGATAGGTATGGGACGCCACAATATAGAAGGTGGTGACATCATGCTGTACAACAGTTTCAACGAAGCGCCATTTTTCCGTAAGGCTTTACAAAGTGGTGAAGTGGCGATGCTTGCAGACAACAAACTGTGGCATAACGCGACACCGATTCGCTCAGTGATTGAAGGCGAAGAGGGTTACATGGATGTATTTGTACTGACTGCAAAGGATAGCGTTAATGAGCTTCACTCCTAATTTAGCCAGAGCGCAGTTTAGCGCGCTGGGACAAACTCACAACAATCTCCCCGTGATGTTTTTAGATGGTCCGGGTGGCTCTCAGGTGCCAAGATCGGTACTTGAATCTATGCATGCTTATTTGGGTTTTTATAACTCAAATTTGGGCGGTCATTACTTTTCTAGTCGCCAAACAACGGATTTGATGCAACAGGCACGTGAATCTGCACAGGCACTGCTAAACGCAGAATCAAGTCGCAACATTGTGTTTGGTGCAAACATGACATCGCTGACATTCCAGCTTAGCCGGGCGATAAGCCGTGATTGGCAAGCGGGTGATGAGGTGATCGTGACTGCGTTAGATCACTATTCGAATGTGTCGAGCTGGCAACAAGCCGCTGAAGATAAAGGTGTAACGGTTCATCAGGCACAAGTTGATGAAGTGGACTGTGATTTAGATATTGACCATCTTTTGTCACTGATTAATGGCAAAACCAAACTGGTTGCACTCACTTACGCGTCCAACACCACAGGTTCGATTGTCGACGTCAAGCGAGTAATTGATGCTGCGCACAGAGTCGGTGCCCAAGTTTATGTAGATGCGGTTCACTATGCTCCGCACCACTTAATTGATGTACAAAAACTGGGCTGTGATTTCTTGGCATGTTCAGCGTATAAGTTCTTTGGCCCCCATGTCGGAATTGCTTACATCGCACCTAAATGGTTGCAAGCACTTAAACCTTACAAGGTTGAGCCAGCCACTAACGATGGACCGGGGCGTTTTGAAACGGGTACTCAAAGCTTCGAAGGCTTAGCAGGTGTTGTCGCGGCCGTAAAATACTTGTCCCAGTGGGGCAAAAGTAACGGTTCATTGCGACAGCGACTGGTCGATTCATTTAGTCAGTTTAACCAACACGAGTCCGCGCTGAACGAGCGGTTTTTGATGCGTCTATCAGAGCTGGATGGGGTGACCTTGTATGGAAAAACGCAAGCCAACAGCGAGTTGAGAACACCAACATTCGCCCTGACTTTTGACCATCATTCACCCGAGTTTGTCGCTAAAAAACTAGGTGAACGGAATATCTGTGTTTGGAACGGACACTTCTATGCATTAGGTTTGGTGCGTCAACTCGGACTAGAAGATACCGGTGGCGTTGTGAGAATCGGATTTATGCACTACAACACCTTAGAAGAGGTTGATATCCTGTTTGATGAGCTAAAGGCGATACTCAAATAACCACAAACAGCGTGACGACAAGACCTCCCATATGGAGGTCTTGCTTTATTCAACGGCTTTTATTCGGCGCTGACTTCCACTTCATAGGAGGTAAACTTACGAATATTGATCACACCAGTATCAAAAATCATATATTGCCCCTTAATGCCTTGCAGAACGCCGGCAACTTCAGGTTTTTTGTCAAAATTGTGGGAGGTTATCTTGGTTGGATGCTGCGTCACTGGATAGTGAATCGCGGTAATGCCTTCTTGGAGAACTTCAATAGCATCGTCGCCAAACTGTTGTCTTATCTCGCTAATTTTTTCCTCGACCAAAGGAAGAAGTTCGCTAAATCGTTCTTCTAGTGCCATTGGTTCACCGTCACCTTTTAGTAAGGTTCGCCAGTTGGTTTTGTCAGCAATATGTTTCGCGAGTTCGACTTCAATCAGTCCTGAAATATGACGTGTTTTTACCTTGAAAATAGGCAGTCCTTGTGTGGCTCCTTGATCTATCCAACGAGTTGGGATTTGGGTATGACGAGTAATCCCAACTTTGAGGCTAGACGTGTTCGAAAGGTAAACATAGTGATCGACCATACAGTTCTCTTCACCCCACTGCGGCTCACGACAAGTACCTTGATCGTAGTGGCAAGTCTCTGGCTTCATAATACACATGTCGCAACTTGCGAGCTTTTTCATGCACACAAAGCAGTGCCCTTGAGAATAGCTTTTCTTGGTTTTTTTGCCGCAAGAACAACAATAAATGTTGCCTGTGTGAGTTAGGGTAAGACTTTTACCGATAAAAGGTGCCAGATCGACGAGCTCGTCGCCAACAGGCAGGCGGTAGTGAACGGTATTTTCGAGAGAGGCACGCATTTTTCTCAACGTACCTTTAGCTAATAAAGACATGACAGTGCTCTTTTTTCAACGAGGGTAATCCCTCTTTGTTATTAGGGCGCCATTGTAGCAGTTTTTGATTCATTCAGGTCAAATCATGGTGACAACTTGGTCTTTTAGGATGGGCCTTTAGCGTGCTTTTTCGTTGATATTTTAGCTTTCAGTTTATGAGTCAGATCTAATATTTATCCGCTTTTATTTAGCGAAAACGCAATAAAATGGAAGCGATATCTTATTATTATTTTGAGTCGAGTCTCCATTTTCAGCATTTCGATGATTGGATTGTAGTATTGAAAGTTATTCATAAAGTCATCTTTTTTATGGTCATCCTGACTATCATGCTCGTGCAGTTGTATTGGATGCACGGATCTAGCCATGTTTTTAAAATATTCCCAGGTGAGTATGCCTTTACATCTTTTGATGATCAGGAGCAGGGCGGGATCAGCACCTCTTCAATTGAAACGACTGACTCTGACATTGTTTTGAATTGTACCTTAAATAAATCTGATGCCTATCAGTGGCCTTACTGTGGGATAACGGTACAGCTTGGCGAAAGCGTCCATCAAGGCTTGAATCTGAGACGCTATCATACTATCCGCCTTAACATCGATTTTAGCCAACTCGACAGCGACCAAGAGCCGAACCTGCGTTTGTATCTGCGTAACTTCAACCCGGAGTATTCGGTGGAAGATAACGAGTATTCGCAAAAATACAATGGCCTTTCTTATGCTCCGGGAGTTGATAATGGTGTTATCGATATTCCGATTGCCAACCTACAGGTGTTGACTTGGTGGTTGGCCGACAACCATATTCCGATTGAGCATTCTGCGCCGGAATTTACCAATATCACTAAGCTAGAATTAGCGACCGGGTCTAACCAATTCGTTGGTCAATACCAAATGACGGTTAAGAGTGTTGAACTGGTGGGCAATTACGTTGAGGGTGAAACCTTGATGTTGGTGCTGTTGGTGTTTTGGGTATCTCTCGCATTGGTCTACAGCGCAATTGAGATTAGACGTAGCCATCAGCTCATTTTACGCTCTCAGTTTAGGCATGATCACTTACGCAAGCTGAACTCAGAACTACAAGAACAAAACATTCACTTCGCCGAGTTGGCTCATCGAGATGCTTTGACCGGCGCGATGAATCGTTACTCGATTCGCGAATGGTTAAATACGCATTTTGAGGGTGATTTAGGCCAGCAAAAAGCGTTATCTGCTCTCTATCTCGATATTGACCATTTCAAAGACGTGAATGATAAGTACGGTCACACTATGGGGGACGATATCTTACGTGAGTTTACTATGGTGATACTTGGGATTCTAAGCCCAAGCGAACGCTTAGTAAGGTGGGGTGGCGAAGAATTTGTTGTTTTCTGTCCAGGTTTTGACCTCAAAGAGGCCAGCGAGTTAGCGGAAAAAATTCGTCACCGTATTGAGTCGCATATATGGGTACATGGCGATCCGCTGACAACGAGTATTGGTGTTGCATCAAGAAGCAGTGATGAGCGAACCAATGAAATGTTAACCCGAGCTGACGAAGCTCTGTATACGGCGAAGCGCAAAGGGAGAAATCGGGTTATTGCGACTCCTCGTCCAGATTAGCGCTAGAACTTGCTTCAACGCTGTCGCTTTGGTCTGAAAATTGCTCAACCAAGATAGGTTCCTTAGGCCCTAGAAACTTAGGCTTCGCATCAATAATATAGATATCAAGCATCGCTTTAGCCCGCGCAAATACCTCCCTCATTCGCACTTTGAATCCAGAATGATTTGAGGGGCCTGCAACTGCGAAGCACTTGGCGTCAATGTCGTGTGAGTTGGCGATAAAGATTGCCCGTTCACAATGGAATTTTTGCGAAATGATCAGGAAATGATTAGTGTCGAAAATCTCTTTTGCTCTGACGACTGAGTCTAGAGTTCGAAACCCTGCATAATCCAAAAAAATATTCTCTTCAGGTACTTCTGCCTTGAGTAGATCACGCTTCATCGTCCAAGGTTCGTTATAGGAGCGGTGAGCATTGTCGCCACTTAACAGAAAGTATTCGACTTTCCCTTGCTGATAGAGATCGATCGCTGCATCGATGCGGTTGGTGTAGTACTCATTGAGCACTTTCCCAAGGTATTTGCTGGTGCCTAGCACGACCGCGACATCGAATGATTCAATTTCATCCGCTTGGGTAAACAGTTGATCTTGTGCTTGGTAAGAGACCCAGCGATCAATCGCGAAAAGGGTGATGGCGAGAAAAATGATGGCGATCGGCAACCACGTCAACATTCTCAGCAATAACTTTAGCCAAGTCCTCGTTCGTGGTTGATGGTGAAATAATCTGCGCACTAAATCTGTCGGTTCCGTTGTGCCCATAGGCCAATGATCATGAAGCAAAACAATACGATGGAAAACATGATGCCAGCCTCAAGACCGCTTAATGTCCGAGATAGGTAAGGTGTTGCTTTAATGATGATTAAGCCGTAACCGAACGCGTTAATCAAGACAAACACTATCGTTCTTAGGGCGAAGTTTGTATTTCTTAATAATTTTCTCACTAGCGCGTTGATCTCTCCGCCTGCCATCACTAAGGTACAGGCAATCAGTGCGGTCGAAATCTCGCCGAGGTAGGGGCGCAAATATCCGCCGAAAAGGTTAAGGTATTCCATGATAATACAAGTAAAAGCCGTTGATTAACCGAGAATAACACGAAGCAATAGAAACGGGGATATGAGAAATCTACGACGAGACATAGCTGGCAGTAATAAAAAACCCAGCCTTGGCTGGGTTTGATTGACTTAGAACGCGGTACGCTTGTAACGGCGATAAACTGGCTGCCAAAATGAAGAGTCAATGGCTTCTTCGAGGGCTTCGTCGGTGATTTCGAGTGCAACGCCTTGCTCAATCGCTTTCTTACCTACCGCGAAGGCTATTTTCTTCGATACTGAGTGAATCGCTTCTAGTGGTGGCAGTAGTGCGCCTTGGCCATTGATAGCGAGCGGTGAACAAGTTGCTAACGCACGGCTCGACTCCATCAGCATTTCGTTGGTTACACGCTTAGCATTGACCGCCAATACGCCCAATCCGATACCCGGGAATATGTAGCTGTTGTTACATTGCGCGATCGGGTAGGTTTTACCTTCAAGTACCACAGGATCAAACGGACTACCCGTTGCCACTAACGCTTCACCGTTTGTCCAGTGGATGATGTCATTAGGTGTTGCTTCAACGCGGCTGGTTGGATTAGACAATGGGAAGACGATTGGTCGCGCACAGTGCTTATGCATCTCTTTAATGACTTCTTCGCTAAACAAACCCGGAGCACCAGAGACGCCAATTAGCACGTTTGGTTTACCATTACGCATCACATCAAGCAAAGAGAAGCCAGTGCCTTCACTTTGCCACTCTGCAGTGTTGGCGTGTTTTTGCACCAATCGCTGTTGGAAATCGAGCAGATTTGGCATGCCTTCTTGCAGTAGACCCCAACGGTCAACCATAAATACCTGTGAGCGCGCTTGTTCATCGCTAATTCCTTCCGATACCATCTGCGCGATAATTGCTTCGGCAATGCCACAACCTGCTGAGCCAGCGCCGAGGAATGTGATACGTTGCTGAGATAGTTGGCTTCCTGCCGCTTTACATGCGGCGAGTAACGAACCAACGGTGACTGCAGCGGTACCTTGAATATCATCATTGAAACAGCAGAAACGATCTTTGTATCGATCCAGTAGCGGCATCGCGTTCTTTTGCGCAAAATCTTCAAATTGGATTAATGCATCTGGCCAGCGTCGCTGAACTGCCTGCATAAACTCTTCGAGGAAAGCGTCGTACTCAGCACCCGTAATGCGAGGGTGACGCCAGCCCATATACATAGGATCCGCCAGTCTTTGCGGGTTGTTTGTACCAACATCGAGGACGATAGGTAAGGTGTAAGCTGGACTAATACCACCACATGCCGTGTAGAGAGCAAGCTTACCGATAGGAATTCCCATACCACCAATGCCCTGGTCACCAAGCCCAAGAATTCGTTCGCCGTCAGTAACGACAATCACTTTAACGTTGTGGTTTGAGGCGTTGTTTAGAATGTCGTCAATGCGCTCTCGGTTAGCGTAAGAGACGAACAGACCACGGCCGCGACGATAGATGTTGGAAAAGTTTTCACACGCTGCACCAACTGTTGGTGTATAGATGATTGGCATCATCTCTGATATGTGATTTTGCACCAAACGGTAGAAGAGCGTTTCGTTGGTATCTTGAATGTTGCGTAGATAAATATGCTTGTCCATATCGCTCTCAAAACTGCGATATTGTTGGTAAGCACGTTCAACTTGTTCCTGAATAGTTTCAGTGGTTTCTGGTAGCAGACCTTCTAGATTGAATGAGCTTCTTTCTTCTGCAGAGAAAGCACTGCCTTTGTTGAGGAGGGGAGTGCTGAGAAGTGCAGGGCCTGCATATTGGATATAAAGAGGGCGTTTATCGTTATTCATCACATGCCTTAGTAGGGGGTTAGGGTCAACAGACCTTTGGGAACAGGAACTTGAAAATGATAGGGATTCGTTGCGTTAATGTAAACTGAATATTCCTCCATTCTGATAAAGTTTGCGTATATAATTTCGAGCTTTAAACCTCGCTATGTGTAAATCATGATAAGCCTGCCGATCGATACTCTCCAACCAGACTTTCTCTCTTTGCTGCCGAGCAACCATCTTATTGTTGAAGCCGAGACGGGGTCTGGAAAATCAACGCGCTTACCTTTGTGGGCTGCGCAAACTGGGCGAGTATTAGTTATCGAGCCGCGCCGTATTGCCTGCACTTCATTAGCTCAGTTTCTTGCGAAGCAAAGTGGTCAGGCATTGGGGAAATCGATAGGTTACGCAATCAAGCTAGATAGCCAGTTTGACGACAATACCCAAGTGGTGTTTGTCACTCCCGGAGTGGCTCTGCGTTGGTACTCAGAAAACAAGTTGCAGGACTTTAAAACCGTCATTGTTGATGAGTTTCACGAACGGCGCTGGGATACCGATCTGCTGGTTGCTCTGCTTAAAGGTGATGCCAACCATCAACTGGTTGTCACATCGGCAACTATAGAGGGCGAAAAATTAGCGGCATACATGGGTGCGAGTCGCCTGTATGCGCAGGGACGTAATTACCATGTTGCGATTGGATACCGTGCACGTGATTCCAGACAACTTCCAGATATTCGCAATCTTGAGCAGAGAGTGACTCAAGAAGTGAGCGAGCTTCTTGATGTTGAAGGAGACATCTTAGTATTTTTGCCCGGCAGGAAAGAGATTGCCCAATGTATGAGTCAGCTGGCGAGTATCGACGGTATCATCGCGGTTCCGCTTCATGCTTCGGTGACCAATGAACAAAGGGAAATCGCATTAAGCATCCTGCCTCAAAAAAAAGTTGTACTGGCGACCAACGTTGCTGAAACGTCACTGACGATCCCTAATATTGTTGCTGTCATTGATTCAGGACTTGAGCGCAGAACAGAGCAGCGCAATGGACGAACCACGTTAAGTTTAAAGCACATTTCAAAAGCCAGCGCTCAACAGAGAAGTGGACGTGCAGGACGAGTGATGGACGGAGTGTGTATCCGCCTGTACGGAGAACATGCTGCGCTGTCCGATGTGACGCCACCCGAAATGCACCGCGAATCGTTAACAGAAGCAATGCTCGCCTCTGCCTGTTGTGGTCAAGCGCTCGATAAGCTTGATTTTTTAAACCCTCTTCCCGATCGATCATTAAATCAAGCACGAAACATACTCTTGGCGATGGGAGCGGTCGATGAAGACGGTAAGGTAACCGAACATGGTAGCCGCATTTACCCACTACCCATTGATGCGTTGTATGCCGATTTGGTAACACGTATGCCGACTCGGGCTCTGCGTGAAGCTATGGTGGATCTCACGGCCGTTCTTGCGACACCAGCGAACTTGTACCGTTTATCATCCAGTGACGAGGCGAGAGAAAGGCTTGAGCAACAAGAGCCGCTCGGATGTGACGCGCAAATCGCTATCGGCGTGATCCGTGGCGCCGCCTTCGCAGGTGTCAATGTCGACTCTGAAGTGCTAAGAGAATCTCAAGCGCTCGCGGCGCAGATGCGTGAAGTATTTGAATTACCACAGCTTAGTGTGGCTTCTCGCTATTCTCATGCTGCACTAGTCGAAGCCATTGCCCAGTTGCATCCTGAGTTGGTCTTCGTTCGCCGGTCAAAGCGTCGTGAGGCGATGGCGAACGGTGAAATGGAAGTGACATTAGGTCGAGAAAGTCGCTTTCTAAGCAAATATGAAGCGGCGTTGGTACTGGACACTCACAGCCTATCGGGAAGAGGGGTGAAGCAAACGCTCAATTTAGCCACTTTCACCCTACCGATTAAACTTACTACTCTTAGCCAACTAGGCATCGGGGAATGGCAACAAGGGGAAGTCACAACGCTTGATGATCAACCTGCGATTGAAATGAATCTTATCTACGCAGGCAGAGTGATTGAACGTCGGTATGAGCTGGCACAAGGAAGTATGGCGATTAAGCCAATGGTTGAAGCGGTAAAAGCAAACAAGCTACTGCCAGGCTTTGCAAATGTGCGTCAAAAGCAGATTGAACACTGGAAATTATACGTTGCTCTGGGGCTAGGAGAGACAGAGCAAGATATCAGCCAACTCACTTTTGAGTCTTGGTTTACCGAGCAGTTAACGCTGTTAGAGCTCAGTGATATATCTGAACTCGATCTATTTAGTGACGATGACTTTGTCTTCGAAGGGATCCCTTACTGGGAATATGAAGAGTTTGCCAGTGCCTATCCCTTTGAACTTGCTTTAGGTGATTTGAACCTTGATGTGGAATACCACGCCGAGAAAAAACTTGTCTATGTGGTACACCGAGATGGGCTGCGTAAAGGCTATCCAAAACGATGGGAATTACCGAGCTGGAAGGGGTGGAGAATTCAGTACAAGAGGGCGAGTAAAATTGTTGATATCAAATAGCACCCGGTCGTTAGATATTATTTTGTCTGTAAAATATTAAGCAACCGGTCTCGTATATCACTTAATTGTACACATTTTGTTACCGTTGTGGTTTTTATATAGCTTTTTAAAACGGATTTAGGGCATAAAAGACCGATGTCTTATATCCTATTGCTATAACCAATCGAATCTAGGATATTAAGTACACTGTGTTGCCGATATTACGGGGGATGATATGGAACATCTAGGCAAGACAAGTGTTGTGTTCGACTATACTTCTTTTCTCGGTGCTTCTTGCAGTAAGAAATGGACTTTCTTAGAAGCTATGAGTACGTTTGCACCTATATTCAGCTTAGCTTGGAAAAATACGATAAAAGAAACACTGACGATTGAAGATCGCTTGTGGGATCAAGCTATGAAATCACTCTCGGCGAATCGCAGTGACGAATCTAATATCCTCACCTTACTTCAGTTAGCGAAGAGCGAAGGGGTGGCAGAGCTTAAAATTGTGATGCCGTATGAATTAGAAGTTGAGTCATTAGAGCGGATGAAATCCAAGTCTAAGATTGACATTCAGGTCTTGTCCCAAGATGAACTGATTATCAAATTTTAGACTCAGACAATACTCACCAGAACTCTGAATCATTGCGGCATTTGTTGGCTAGAAAAAGATCTCATATGAGATCTTTTTCTATATCTGGGATTTAGACTTTGTAGAAGATCATAATTCTCGCAATTTATTCAGTAACTTGACGGGCAGTTGTTCTATATTTCTTTACATAACACTTGGTCAGAGCAAAGGTTAACTTTACGAGCATATTAGCGTGCAGATCGCTGATTGCGTTGAGACTGGCTGAAATTAACGGATGTTGTTGTATAGGGAATTACGAGGTCAGAATGGATTTGAAGCACTGCTGGTTATACGCTCCTTTGTTGCTTGTTAGCTCATTACATGCCGCTGAAACGAACAAGCTGAATAATATTAACTATGACTTCTTTTACGCAGATTTAAGTGCGGGTTCACTTAACGAAAACTTAGGCGTCAACAACAATGTCACGGCACTCTCTGTCGGTGGGAATTATGTTTTTAGCGACAATGTTTTGTTTACCCTCGATTATACAGCGAGGTTTATCCACCCTGAAGATGAAACAACTGAGCTTTACACATTGTTACCGGGTGTTGGTTATCGCTATGCCATTATTGATAGCCTCGACTTAGTGGTTGGCGCAAAGTTGGGTTATCTGTGGGCGACACAGAGTGTGGACAATACCAACATTAAGTTGTTTAGTGACAATGACTTTAGCTTAGGTGCCAGCGTACAGCTGAGGTATTCACCGTCTGAAAAATGGGAGCTAGCCGCGAGCGGTGAGTACAATTACACCGATTTTCTAGACGAGACCATTTTTAATCTCAGAGCCGATTATCAGTTTGCACAACGTTTTACGGTCGGCGCTTTTTACACTCACCGCGCGGGTGATTTTGCGACTACGAGAATTCAGGGTAATGCGACCACCAATGAAGGTGGAATCTCATTGAGATACTTATTCTAAGCAATTTTGTTAGATTGATCTGACAAAAAAGCCAGCTTTCGCTGGCTTTTTTAGCTATGCAAAACGACTATTTTAGAACTGCAGCGATACCTTCACACAGTGGTAGCATGTTTGAGCGTGTCATTCCGGCAACACTGATACGGCCAGAACCCACAATGTAAATAGCAAATTCGTCTTTGAGACGAGCTACTTGCTCTTTAGACAAGCCAGAGAACGAGAACATGCCGTTTTGACGTTCGATGAAGCTAAAGTCTGCATCGACTCCTTGCTCTTTCAGCGTTGCGACGAACAATTCACGCATATCTTGAATACGATCGCGCATCTCTTTTACTTCAGCTTCCCACTCTGCACGAAGCTCGGCATCGTTTAGGATGTGAGTAACCACTGCGCTGCCGTGTGCTGGTGGGTTAGAGTAAATCGAACGAATAATCGCTTTTACTTGAGAAAACGCAGTCGTAGCCACTTGCTCTGATTCAGCAACTAAAGTGAAAGCACCCACACGCTCATTATACAAGCCGAAGTTTTTCGAGAATGAACTCGCGACGAGAATTTCTTTGTTGTATTTAGCAAAGATACGTAGGCCAGCGGCATCTTCTTCAACACCTTTCGCAAAGCCTTGGTATGCAAAGTCGAATAGTGGAAGCAGCTTTTTGTCAGCAACAAGTTTAGCTAACGTTTCCCACTCTTCAGTGGTTGGGTCGATACCTGTTGGGTTGTGACAGCAGCCATGAAGAAGAACGATATCGCCTTCCGATGCTTGCTCTAAATCTGCAACCATTGCCGCGAAATCTTTATCTTTGGTTTCTGCATTGTAGTAACCGTACTGCGCCGTTTCGATACCAGCAGCCGCGAAGACACCATTGTGGTTTGCCCAGGTAGGGTTACTGATCCAGATTTTGACATCGCCTAGCTGACGCTTGATGAATTCACCAGCGACGCGTAGTGCGCCAGTACCACCCGGTGCTTGTGCTGTTTTTGCGCGGTTATCTGCTACGATTTCTGCATCGTTACCAAAAAGTAACTTCTGCACAGCCAATGCGTACTCCGCAGTACCTTCGATAGTTAGGTAAGACTTCGTTTTTTCAGTTTCAATCAGCGCTGCTTCAGCTTTTTTAACTGTTGCAAGAACAGGGGTTTCACCTTGCTCATTTTTGTAGATACCAACGCCAAGGTTAATTTTTTCAGCGCGAGCGTCTTTTTTAAACTCTTCAGTGAGGCCAAGAATAGGGTCTGCGGGTGCAGCAACTACTTTTTCAAACATAATCGTCATCCATGTTTATCGAAGGGAGGATATAAGTAACTCCGCTTATTTATACCTTTCTCCGCACAGTGAGACAACAGCGAATTTGAAGAAAATTTAAAAAATCGTAGGATTTTATTATTGGTAAAGTTGAAACTAAGATTTCTATATAAAAAGTCCCTTTAATCATCTGACTAAAGGGACTTTAACGTTAGAAAAACAACCGTCAAAAAGAGGCGTTGAGCTTGCTAAGCATGCATTCTTTGCTCTTGCTCATTTTCCTGTGCTTCGAGGCTTCGGTATTTGTTGGCAATTGCGACAAACTCATTTTCAATCGCAATGAAAGCATCGACCACCTGTGGATCAAAATGATTGCCATTGCCTTGCAAAATAATCGCTTTGGCTTTTTCATGGCTAAACGCTTTTTTGTATACACGTTCAGAAATAAGTGCGTCATAAACATCGGCTAAAGCCATTAATCGCCCTGAAAGGGGAATTTCTTCTGCTTTTAAGCCTTTAGGGTAACCACTCCCGTCCCACTTTTCATGGTGGGTAAGAGAAATTTCCTTGGCTAACTGTAGAAATGAATTACTACCGAGTTGTCCTTCTGCCATAGAAAGAGCTTTAGCGCCTATTTCTGGGTGACCTTTCATGACTTCAAACTCTTCATCGGTAAGTTTGCCTGGTTTAAGCAAAATGTTGTCGGGAATACCAACTTTACCGACGTCGTGTAGCGGTGCCGATTTGTACAACAGCTCGATGTAGTGAGAAGTTAACAGCGGTTTGTGTTGTTCGAATTGAGACAGATGAGCAGCTAATGCTCGAACATATTCTTGAGTTCTAAGAATATGTGCCCCCGTTTCGTTGTCTCGCGATTCTGCGAGCGCAGACAGACTGACAATCGCGACATCGCGAGTCGTTTTAACTTCGTCTTGGCTAGATTCCAAACTGTCGAGCATCTGATTGGTCAAAGACGCCATTGAACCAAATTCATTGTGTTCGAAAATAGGCAGTCGCTTAGAGATGTTGCCATTGGCTACTTCCAGCAACGAGCTTTCCTGTGCAGTTAATACACGCTGAATCAATTTACTCCATTGGATCATAATCGTGATGACATAGGCGCCAAGCACCACGGAAATATAGATAAACTCTTTGATAACACTGATTTTTCCAGTGCCGTCCAACACGCGCTGTGGATTTTGTTCTAGCCAGAAAATGTCTTTAACCGCGACCATTGCCAGCATAGAGGTCAAAGTTATCAAGAGTAGGCTGATAAGAAAGATCATTTGCTTAACGATAGACTGTCTTTGGCCACTTAGCTCGAACTGGTACCTTTCCGCGCTGCTTAGGCTATCGAAGTGGGCAATTTTTGCATCAAGCTGTAGCAGCACACCTGTAAAAAAGCCAAATAGGGTCATACCAAACAGCACTTTGAGATTGCTGTCGAGCGTAAAATCATAAAACGTATTGTAAAAGGTGGCTAATACTAGGCTGCCAAAAAACATCAGCACACTGTCGAGCAAGGCATGTTTTTGCTGCTGGACTAATTTGTGCTCACTGAGCAGAAAATGGCGGACAAGATAGACGCTGCCGAATGTTGTCGATACATGGGTAAACAGCTCGGCAAACGAAAGCGTTTCGAGCATCGGACAAACTCGACCACTATAAAGACCGAAAACCACTGCTGCCAGCACGTACAGCTTTAAGGTCAGAGACGCGTTGTAATGTGATTTAACCATGTTATAGCCTCTAAGGATGTTTGGTGGCCATCATTGGCCTGTCGAAAATCTAAAATCAATTTGTCGACTCAATAGATGACCGAGTATTTTATCGATTTGTTTCTATTATTTATATACTTTTGCCATTTAAGTGCGAGTAGCAAATAACCAGTACCATTAGATGTGTCGTTAGACGACTAGTGGTCGCTTTGTATGAACCAAGCTGATGCGTTGTATCACAAAGCCAGTTTAAACCAGATTTAGTTAGTGAGAAGTTTGCGAGCCCATCAATGGCTTGGCTGTGGTATCTTGGCAGTGAATTTATGAGGGGGCATATGAACCGCTATCAGCAATTAGCACAAAAGCTTAAACGACAAATTAAACAGAACACATGGCGAGCTGGAGAGAAAATTCCTTCAATACGTGCCGCAAGCCAGAGCTTTTCTGTCAGTTCTGCTACTGTGCTTCAAGCTTATCAATTGTTAGAAGCAGAAGGTTGGATTAGAGCTAAGCCGCAATCTGGTTATTTTGTTACCTCAATGTTGGATGCCGGGCAAGAAGAGAGAGTGACCTCATCGTACCCACGCCAATACAACGACGAGTTGTACGATTTTTTGAAAATTAACAATCAAGCTTCGATCGCCTTTGGGGCCGCTTTTCCTGCTCCTGATTTGTTCCCACTTCAGGTATTAAATCGCCACTTGGCCAGCGCCGGGCGTAAGATGCCGACCAACAGCGTCATTCACAACTTGCCTCCTGGAAATGAAACCTTAAGGCGAATCATTGCTCAGCGTTATTTGGTGCAAGGTGTTGAAGTTTCTCATCAGGATATTGTTCTGACATCCGGAGCGATGGAGGCACTGAATCTTAGTCTGCAGGTGCTATGTGAACCGGGCGATACTATTGTCATAGAGTCGCCCGCTTTTTATGGTGCGCTACAGGCCGCCGAGCGTTTGCAGCTCAATGTGATTGAAGTGCCTGTCAATCCAGTCAAAGGTATTGACTTAGAAAGCCTTGAACAGGCGTTTCGCGACCATGATGTCAAAGCTTGTTGGCTCATGGTTAACTTCCAGAATCCTACAGGTGCTTCTCTCAGTGATGAGGCGAAATCCAAGGTAGTGCGATTGGCCAACCACTACGATGTTTACCTCATTGAAGATGATGTTTATGCCGAACTACACTATGAGGTTCACAAGCCCCAGCCTTTAAAATACTGGGATAGACAAGACAGAGTGTTGCTGTGCGGCTCACTGTCCAAGTCGCTGTGTCCCGGTTATCGGATTGGTTGGGTTGTGAACCAATGCTTAAATGACAAACTGCAAAAGCAGCAATTAATGTCGACATTGGCGGCAAGTGCACCCATCCAGCAAGGCGTTGCCCATTTCCTTCAACATGAAAGCTATGACAACCACTTACGTAAACTGCGCAAACACCTGCGCGCGCGTCGAGATAAGCACATCGCCCTGATCAAAGAATACTTTCCCCAACGAACGCTTATTCACCAATCTGATGGCGGCTATTTTCTCTGGCTTGAGTTGCCCTGTGAAGTAGATACTTACCGTCTCTACCAAATACTGAAAGAGAAGAATATTTCGATTGGCTACGGTAACTTGTTTTCATCGAGCGGGCAGTTTCAACACTGCTTGAGGCTAAATATTTCGTTTGAAGTTACATCATCAGCGTCAGATGCCATTAAGGAAATTGGTCAACTTATAGCAACTGACTCAAATTGAGTGGTGCTGGCTAACTGCTTGGTGTTTTTTCGTCGCAACTGTGTAGCAGGCTTAACTGTAATCTGTGCTCAAATATCCGCTTAGTGGAATGAGAGGGGAAATTATGGAAAAGCAGAGTTATAAGCACGAATATCGTCTTATGCTGGTAGCGATAGTGTGTGCGGGTTTGTTGGTATTTGGTCACCTGATCTTAGCCAAATCATTCGCCAGTTATGCATGGACAGAATACACCGCAGCTGCGATACCATTTGTTATGTTTGGTCTGTGTCTGTTCGCGATACGCTACGCTGCGAAAGAGCAGCCGGAATAGGAGCGTACAAACTCTCGTGTCAAAATGCTATGGACACGAGAGGGATGACGTTACTTCTTGCTGTTCAGATGATCAATAATTGCTTGCTTAGCATGCCCTTCATTGGCGGTTTCACCACTAGGGACACTGAGCGCTTTTTTACCGTGCATCCCAGTGATATCTTCGGCGATATGTAACCAATCTGGGTGCCAGTAATAGGGTTGTTCGCCCTGGGGGTGATCCCAACTGTGGACGCCATCTTCAACACCGTTATAGGCGAGATCTTCAATTTTAAACAGTTTCATATTTGGATATCCTTTTGGCTGAGGATACTTTCACATTAGCTCGTTTGTGGCTGAATATCTAATATCAAACATGATAGATAAGTGTGCATAATTTTGTACTTAATACCTAAATTAGGTGTATAAAAAAACCTCCGTTGATACGGAGGTTTTTGCATTCTTTACCAGCGATAACCTAGAAGTTTGCTGAACGTGGTGTGCGTGGGAATGGGATGACGTCACGCACGTTGCCCATGCCTGTTACGTAAGAGACTAAGCGCTCAAAACCTAGGCCAAATCCAGCATGTGGAACAGTGCCGTAGCGACGTAGATCGCGGTACCAGTTCATGTGCTCGGGATCGATACCCACTTCACGCATACGCTCATCTAGGATGTCTAGACGCTCTTCACGTTGAGAACCACCGATGATTTCACCGATCCCCGGTGCCAGTACGTCCATCGCTGCAACTGTTTTACCGTCATCGTTGGCACGCATGTAGAATGCTTTGATGTCTTTCGGGTAGTTCTTCACGATTACTGGCGCTTTAAAGTGCTCTTCAGCTAAGTAGCGCTCGTGCTCAGAAGACATGTCGATACCCCATTCAACTGGGAATTCGAATTCGCGACCTGAATCGAGCAGGATTTGGATAGCGTCAGTGTAATCGACTTGTGCAAAATCAGAAGAAACGAACTGCTCTAGACGAGTAATCGCTTCTTTGTCGATACGTTGAGCGAAGAACTCTAGGTCGTCGCGGCACTCTTCAAGTACGGCTTTAAATACGAACTTAAGCATATCTTCAGAGAGTTTAGCGATATCGTTTAGATCCGCGAACGCAACCTCAGGCTCAACCATCCAGAATTCTGCTAGGTGGCGGCTAGTGTTTGAGTTTTCAGCGCGGAATGTAGGGCCGAAGGTGTAAACTTTGCTTAGAGCACAAGCGTAAGCTTCTGCGTTTAACTGACCAGATACGGTTAGGAAAGTCTCTTTACCGAAGAAGTCTTCGTTGTAATCAACGTCGCCTTTATCTGTACGAGGTAGGTTTTCCATATCTAGTGTAGAAACGCGGAACATCTCACCAGCACCTTCTGCATCAGATGCTGTGATGAGTGGCGCAGATACCCAGAAGAAACCTTGCTCGTGGTAGAAACGGTGGATTGCTTGAGATAGGCAGTTACGTACACGTGCTACCGCTCCGATTACGTTAGTGCGTGGACGTAGGTGCGCAACTTCACGTAGGTACTCGATAGAGTGACGAGTTTTTGCCATTGGATAGGTTTCTGCATCTTCAACCCAACCTACAACTTTAACTTCTGTTGCAGCTAACTCGAAGTCTTGACCTTTCGCAGGAGACGCAACAATCTTACCCGTTACTTCAACAGAGCAGCCAGTGGTTAGCTTAAGTACTTCGTTGTCGTAATTATTAAGATTATTAGGGACCACGGCCTGAATCGGGTCGAAACAAGAGCCGTCATAAATGGCAAGGAAAGAGATTCCAGCTTTGGAATCACGACGTGAACGGATCCAGCCACGAACAGTTACTTCACTGTCTACTGCTAGCTGACCTTTCAAAACGTCTGATACAGGCGCGTAAGTCATGTTTTCAATATTCTCCATTGAGGTAAAAATTCAACCCAATGTTGCAAAATTTATCGAATAAATAATGAGCAAACATTGGGTTGGATAGAATTCTTAAGATTCAATGGAACATATTACCTTTCAAATATTATGCTTCAACCTTTATTGTCATTTAGGCGAACAAAAAAGTCTATTTCTTGGCTGAAAGGGTAAATTGAGCGAGCAACTGCTCCAAATGTTCAGAAAGTTGCTCAAGATTCATACTGATGTCACGAGTTTGCGCGGCAGATTCCGTTGTTTGATTCGCGTGTTGATTGATCACTTGAACTTTGTTTTGCACATCGTGACTTAGATGAGCGGTATTGCTCGATTGATCCTGAATACTGTTGGCATGAGCCAATGCCTGTTTCATCTCTTCAACAACATCATTCATTGCTTGAGAAAGTAGCTCGACTTCATTAGAACGCTGGTGAGCGGTACTACAGACCGAGTCAACCGAAGTCAGAGACGCTTCACTGTCTTTTTGGAATTGTGCGATGATATTTTCGATGCTTCCTGTTGCTTCGGCTGTCCGACTGGCAAGGTTTCTCACTTCATCAGCAACCACGGCGAATCCACGGCCTTGTTCTCCTGCGCGTGCTGCTTCTATGGCGGCGTTCAAAGCCAATAGATTGGTTTGTTCTGCAATGCCTTTAATCACTTCGAGAATACTCGATACTTCAGCAGTTTGTTCATTGAGTTCAACAATGCTGTCTTTTACTTGTTCAATATCGCTGACAAGTCCTTTGATTTCATGGCTGGCACCATGTGCCTGCTGAGCACTTTGCTCGGCAATGTGCGTCGTGTGTTTAATGAGCGTCGACGCTTCTTCTGTGGCAATTTCAACCTGAACTTGCTGAGACTGCATTTGCTCGATATTGTCTTGAACTTCGGCGGTTTCCGCTTGCTGATTATTTGCTGCGGAATCGGTCACTTGCGCTAAGCGTGTTAGTTCCGTAGCACTATCCGCCACTTTGTGTGAGGTGGATTGAACTTGTTCTAAGCTGACATTGACGGTATCCATAAACGAATTGATGGCACCTGAGAGCTGACCAATCTCATCTCGTTGCGAAGTATCAAGTCGCTGAGAGAGATCTTTGGTATTGCTTAAGCTTTGCATAAAGCCTGAGGTTTTTTGAATTGGACGAACAATAATCTTGCGGATAAGCCACATAGTGACTAAAAAGCCAACAAAGCCAAATGCAGACATAATCCCTAATGCGATCAATGCACGTTGGCTGATCAACTGATTGACATGCGAAAGGTTGTATTCAAGGCGAATGGCGCCAAGTACTTCTCCCTCTGGCGCCATATGACAAGCAACACAGTTGGTCCCGCGATAGTTTTCGCTTGATTTCATCGGTAGCGCGACCACAATCCCAGAGCCCCACGTATCAGAAATTGGCTCAATAACCAACTCGCCAGAAAGGGCACGTCGATCAATATCATCTACGGGTTTTTGATTCTCTTGTCCAGGACCATATAACTTACTGACTGCGTCTGCTCGTAAAACTTTGACTTGCTCAATGCCATCTTGCGCGAGTGCTTTTTCGCGCAACGTTTCTTTTTGAGCCATGGTGCCAGTGAGCATCATCATATTCAGACTATCAAAGTAGTTACTAGCCTTGTCATGCAGTTGCTCACTCAGCACTGAGTTGATCAACTCGCGTTGTTGCAGATATTGATAGGTCGTTGATGCCATTAATACGAGGCCAAAGACCGTGAGTAGGGTGATGAGCAACTTTGTTGTAATTGTCAGGCGCATTATTAGAAATTATTAATTATTGGGATAGACCTCTTAATTTTTACTTAGATACTTAGGTTAAGGAAGGTGTCGAATTTCATATTGTGACCGCACGCTATGTGAGGTTATTGTAAATGTGATGTAAGCAGCTTGTGAGCAAATAATTGACTATGTGACATAATTTTGGCGCGCAATATGGCAGTCTGAGTAAGCATCTAGATAGCGCTTTGCTCCTTTCTCACACAACAAAAAAAGCCCAAGCGTATTGCTTGGGCTGGAGTCTATTTTTAGCAATGTCGAATTAGCAGATAACTTTTACTGCTAGGCCGCCTTGCGAGGTTTCACGGTATTTCGCGTTCATGTCCTTGCCTGTCTCTAGCATGGTTTCGATAACTTTATCGAGAGAAACAGTTGGTGCCGAAGAACGACGTAGCGCCATACGAGTCGAGTTGATCGCTTTTACTGCTGCGATGCCATTACGCTCGATACATGGAACCTGAACCTGACCAGCAACAGGGTCACAGGTTAGACCTAGGTTGTGTTCCATCGCGATTTCAGCAGCCATACAGACTTGCTCAGGGCTACCACCCATAAGCTCAGCGAGCCCCGCTGCCGCCATAGAGCATGCCACGCCAACTTCACCCTGACAGCCTACTTCAGCACCAGAGATTGACGCATTACGCTTGTAAAGACCGCCGATGGCACCCGATGCCGCAAAATAACGGATATAGTCTTTTTCCGTAACCGTTTGGATAAACTTATCGTAGTAAGCCAGTACCGCAGGGATAATGCCACAAGCTCCATTGGTTGGTGCTGTTACCACACGGCCACCTGCCGCATTCTCTTCGTTGACCGCAAACGCAAACATATTGACCCAGTCAACCACAGACATTGGGTCGTTAGTGGTTTTCTCGGAAGTAAGCAGTTGTTGACGCAAAGCAGCAGCACGACGAGGCACACGCAGTGGCCCTGGTAAAATACCTTCGGTATTCATACCGCGTTCCATACATTCGCGCATGGTTTTCCAAATGTTGGCAAAGTAAGTACGAGACTCTTCGTCGGAGTGAAGAGCCGCTTGGTTCTTCATCACCAATGTGCTGATAGAAAGCCCGCTCTCCTTACATTGATTCATCAGCTCTTCAGCGGTGGTGAATTCGTAAGGTGCCTTAACTGGGTTCTGTTCTTCTTTACCGAAGTTTTCTTCATCTACGATGAAACCACCGCCGATAGAGTAATAAGTCTTAGAGTACACTTTTTCGTCATTGACCCACGCGTGGATCTGCATGCCGTTTTCATGTAGTTCTAGGTTGGTGGTATGGAAGTTCATCCCACCTTCTTTGGGGAACGATACTGTATGGCAATGCATGCCAACAGGAAGGCGCTCAGTTTCTTCAACACGAGCAATAAAGCCCGGAATTGAGTCAATATCGACTTTTTCAGGGGTGTTACCTGCAAGACCCATGATGATGGCGATATCAGTGTGGTGACCTTTCCCTGTCAGTGATAGTGAACCATAGACGTCAACGGTAATTTTAGTGATGTCGCGTAATTTTCCCATTGAGCGTAAATCATCAATAAATTCTTTACCCGCTTTCATTGGACCAACAGTGTGTGAGCTTGAAGGACCAACACCGATCTTATAGATGTCAAAAACACTAATCATATCGATTACCTCAGAAGAAAGCCTCCCAGGGGTAGGGAGGCTTAATTATTATCGTTATATTCTTGATTTAATCAGACTGTATAAAGCCGTTGATTAAAGAGCGCCGTAGATTACAGAAGTAATAGCTGCAATACCACAGATAGCTGTGAAAATCTGTACAGGTGCAGAAGTTTTGTACTTCGCCATCGCAGGGACCTTGTTCATTGCGAATACAGGCATTAGGAACAGGATAGCTGCAATCATAGGTGCGCCCATCGTTTCAATCATGCCTAGGATGCTTGGGTTAACGATAGCCACAATCCAAGTAGTCACAACGATGAAGATTAGTGATGCTTTTTCAATCTTGCTCTTAGGAGACTCAGAGTGAGATTTCACCAAGCCAACTAGACCTTCGTGCGCACCTAGGAAGTGACCGAAGTAGCTTGAAGTAATTGCTGCGAAAGCAACAAGAGGACCCATGTAAGAGATAAGTGGAGATTCGTGTACGTTCGCTAGGTAAGAAAGAACAGAGATGTTTTGTTCTTTAGCCATTGCGAGTTGTTCTGGAGATAGTGAAAGCACGACAGAGAACACGAAGAACATTACGAAACCCATTAGCATCATTGCTGCGCCACCAGTGATTGCGTCAGTTTTCTTCACGGCATCATCACCGTATACACGACGTTGCTCTTTAGAGAACTGAGAGATTACTGGGCTGTGGTTGAAAGAGAACACGATGATAGGAATTGCTAACCAAACAACAGAAGGCATAGAAGACCAGTCTGGTGCAACAGACATCATTGAGCTGTTCCAATCAGGGATTAGGTAGAAAGAAAGCGCAAGTAGGATGAATACTAGAGGGTAAACCAGTGCAGATGTCGCTTTCAGCATTAGCTCTTTACCAAACACAACACCCGCAGTCATTGCTGCGATTAATGCGCCAGAAAGTAACCAGCGAGGAATCGATTCCATACCCATTTGGTTAACTAAGAAAGAGTCAACCGTGTTAGTGATACCAACACCGTAGATAAGAACGATTGGGTAGATAGCGAAGAAGTAAGCAAAAGTAATAAGGTTTGCTCCAGTCTTACCAAAGTGCTCTTCAACAGTGTCAGTGATATCAGCGTCAGGGTTTTTCGCAGAAAGTACGAAACGGGCTAGAGATTTGTGAGCAAACCAAGTCATTGGTGCTGCGATTAGAGCAAGGATAACTAATGGCCAAAAACCACCAGCACCTGCTTTGATAGGTAGAAACAGTACGCCTGCACCTACGGCAGTACCGAAAAGTGACAGACACCAAGTGAAATCTTTGTAAGTAAACTTACTAGACGATTGTGCGGCTGATGCCGCAGTAGTTGTTGTATTCATGTTGTGATACTCATTTTTGGGAACAGGAAATAAGTCGGGTGCAATTTTGCATAATTTGTTTGCAAAAAAATTAGATCTAAATCATGAATTGATTCAAGTGATGATAACCGATGTCAAAAATAGGTTTTTGCTCACGAAAATGGCGTGCTACTAGTGATTTATGCTAATGGCATGGATGAGAAAAACTAATGATTTGGTGAATTTGTTTTATGCTTGTCAACATAAAACGGGTGCTTTGTTAATAAGCGATATCACGAATGTGAACAACTTTGATGTTGAGCGATGGTATGTTTACTTATGCATAATGTGTTTTTGCATCGCTTCAATAATTTGTGCTGTCATGCCCCAGATAAAGTGACTTTTGTAAGACAACCCAAAAACACGATGCGAAAAGTTGTTAACTTGGAATTGTTGGCTGTGCAGTTTTGCGCTGTCCAATATGACAGAGGCAGGTACTTCAAATACCTCGTCGACCTCATTTTTGTCGATGTGGGTTTGGTAATCAGGGCTGATAAAGGCTAAAAAAGGCGTGACGGTAAAGCGGCTAATCGTGACTAATTCTGGCATCTGACCAAAGATTTGAATCTGACTCGGTTCGATACCCACCTCTTCATACGTCTCACGCACAGCGGTGTGTGACAGATCTATGTCGGATGGTTCAAACTTGCCTCCGGGAAAGCTGACTTGACCGGGGTGGTGCTTGAGATGCTTAGCGCGGCGAGTAAACAGCACGTGAATACCATTATCGCGTTCGACAAAGCCAACCAAGACCGATGCCTTACGCAAGTGAATTTGGTTCAAATGAGAGACGCGCTTTAGAGCTTCTTGATGGTAGTCGACGGTTTGATGTAACTGAAACCGTTGAATAAGGTGCGTTTTATTTAGCTCAGACAACACGTTAGCTCCTTTTGCTATTTGAAAAAAACGGCATTATGTTTCATGCTTTTTACACTATCTAAAAGCGCAGGGACAGCGTCAGTAATGAAAAGCATTAAGGCCAAAAAGTGTATCAATCAGACTTTTTTCATTAGCCTTTATAACAGGTTACCTAATAATAATAGCTTATTAGCTTGCTATTGGGTGTCTCGCTTTGCTGATTTTCTACAACATTTCAGTCGCTGCACCAAGCTAATAATACTTTGCCAGTTCCGCAACAAGAGGCAAACGAATCGGCGTCAATTGAGCCTAGTGGAATAACCCACATGACCAAAAAGTCGTCGCTTGAAATCGAATTAGCCAAGGAAATTGCTGCGCGAAAACGTGCAGAGCGTTCGACGCAAGAGTTCGTTGCGATGATCAACCACGAATTGAGAACTCCGCTCAATGGTTTACTCGGCAGTGCGGAACTGCTCGCCACTACCGCGCTAGATGAAGAGCAGCAAACATTACTGAGTAACTTGACCTATTCTGGCGAGCATCTGCGCCATCTCATCAATGATATGCTCGACTTTAGTAAGATCAGCGCTGGTATGATGGAGCTGATCCCTTGCCATTTTTTATGGCAAGACATGAGGTGCATGCTCGAAGGGGTATTTGCAACTCAGGCTGAAGAAAAAGATCTTACGTTTGAAATCATTGAACAGGGCAGTATACCGAGCGCATTTATTGGCGACCGTGAGCGAATTAATCAGATTTTACGTAACCTGATTGGCAACGCGATAAAATTCACCTCGCAAGGCTCTGTTTCAGTTAAAGTTGGTTGGGATGGCGACAATCTACTTGTGAGTGTCGTAGATACTGGGGTTGGTATCAGTCAAATCGCTCAGCAAAGAGTGTTTACACCGTTTGCGCAGGCCGACAGAAGTGCGCGGCGCAATTTTGAAGGTACCGGGTTGGGGTTAGCCATCTGTAAAAGCTTGCTGGAGCTGATGTCTGGTGAGATTTCACTGTGTAGCGAGCTTGATAGGGGCAGTCAATTTAACGTTCGTATTCCGCTCAAAGTGGCATCTGAAAGTGCCAACCCTAAGAGAATACTCAGCTCAAAAAGGTCACTAAGGCCGTTAGCAGAGTTGTCTATTTTGGTGGTGGATGATATTCGGATGAATCAAGTCATTATCAATCAAATGCTGAAGAAGCTGTCGATTAGCCCAGACATCGCGAACAACGGCTTGGAAGCGATCAAAGCCTGTAATGACAGCCAGTATGATATTGTTTTTATGGATTGCCGGATGCCCGAAATGGACGGTTTTGAAGCGACCGCTTATCTCAGGGAACAAGCGTATACGTTACCTATCATTGCATTAACAGCAGGAACAACGCTTGAAGAGCGGGAAAAGTGCATTCAATGTGGTATGAACGATATCTTAACCAAACCCTATACTGCTAAGGATCTTAAACTGATGTTGGAAAAATGGGCTTAATCGAACTCTAAGCCCGTTTGATCTAGCCTGTTATTGACCAAGCACTGGCAAAATGCGGCTCAGCTTATCCAACGTCTCTTGGTATTCTGAATCACATTGACTGTCTGCCACCAAGCCGCCACCAGCCCAGACGTACAAATTGCCCTGCTCAGCGACGAGAGTACGAATAGTGATGCTTGAATCCATTCGTCCGTGGCGACTGATATAACCAATACTGCCGCAATACGCGTTGCGACGGTGAGGCTCTAGCTCTTCGATTATTTCCATCGCACGGATCTTTGGTGCGCCAGTGATTGAGCCACCGGGAAAAGAGGCATTAAGTAGGTCGGCAGCAGCATACTGACTATCAAGTTGTGCGCAAATTGTGCTGACGAGGTGGTGCACGGCGGGAAAACTTTCAATATCAAACAGCTTAGGCACGTGTACTGTGCCTGGTTTTGCCACTCGGCCGATATCGTTTCTCAGCAAATCGACGATCATTAGGTTTTCAGCTTGGTCTTTTTCTGCGTTAGCAAGCTCATAAGCCGCTTGGCTGTCCGTATCTGGGTCAGCGCTACGTGGCCGTGTTCCTTTAATGGGTTTGGTCTCTACTTGATGCTCTTTGAGTTGTAAAAAACGCTCAGGAGAAACACTCAGTATTGCGCCATGTTCCGTGCGGATAAACGCAGAAAATGGTCCTTGATTGACGTGTTCAAGTTTTTGATACGCTTGCCATTCACTGCCTTGATAAGGAGCACAAAAGCGCTGAGCCAAGTTGATTTGATAACAGTCACCAGAACGTAAGTATTCTTGAACGCGCTTAAATTTCTCCGCGTAGCTTGCCTTCGTCATATTCGACTGCCACCTACCAGAGAGTGCAAACGCTTGAGGGGAGCCAACTTGTTGTGAACAAAGCCAATCCCATTTTTCATCGATGCTTACCCCAACTACAAAGGCTGATTTTTCTTGATGATCGACGACCATTGCCCAATCATAAACGCCAACTGCCATGTCGGGGGTCTGCAGGTCATGTTCGGCGATGGATGGGATTCGTTCAACTCGCCGCCCTAAATCGTAAGCAAAGTAACCTAGTGCGCCGCCAATAAATGGCAGCTCGCCTTCATAATCCAACTCAGGTAACCGTTGCTGTTGAATTCTTTTGACCAACTCAAAAGGATTCTCGGTCGAAGATGTTCTCCCTTCGCTTGTCACAATGTCACTCTTGGTGCCAAATGTGGTGATCGTCGCAATTGGCTCCGCTACTAAAATATCAAATCGGCTATCAATATGAGTCCGTGAAGGAGAACGAAGCAACATCGCCCACGGCAGGTGTTGAATGCGTGAAAAGTATTGAGTCGCAAGGTCAGACTGATAAGGAATCGGTTTGATTTCTAAGTGGTTTAGAGTGATGTTATTCATTTGTTTAATTTGTGACAAAGAGATCGTTGATTACGTGGCGTGTTGAGGAAAGCAAGAGTATCATAATGACCACAAAAGTCGCTACATCAGTGTTTTGCAAACATGACATCCAGATGCAAACGCTTGTGTGCGACTCAAAAAAGGAAGCATAAATATAACGAGGCATGCAATGACCGTAATTCGCCAACAGGACGTGATCAGCAGTGTTGCTGACGCGCTTCAGTACATTTCTTATTACCATCCATTAGACTTTGTCCAAGCCCTAGAAAAAGCTTATAACCGTGAAGAGAGCCAAGCGGCAAAAGATGCCATTGCTCAGATCCTAATTAACTCGCGTATGTCAGCAGAAGGTCATCGTCCAATCTGTCAGGACACTGGCATCGTGACCTGTTTTGTCAATATCGGTATGGGTGTGCAATGGGACTCTACTGAACTGACTGTCCAACAAATGGTTGATGAAGGTGTTCGCCAAGCTTACACCAATCCAGACAACCCGCTGCGCGCATCCGTGCTTATGGATCCTGCAGGCAAACGAATCAATACCAAAGATAACACGCCTGCTGTAGTGCACATCAACATGGTGCCGGGTGATAAGGTCGAGATTCAAATCGCAGCGAAAGGCGGCGGCTCAGAAAACAAGACGAAAATGGTGATGCTAAACCCATCAGACGATATCGCAGAGTGGGTCGAGAAGACATTACCAACAATGGGTGCAGGTTGGTGTCCACCGGGTATGCTCGGCATAGGTATTGGCGGTACAGCAGAAAAGGCGGCAGTACTGGCAAAAGAATCTTTGATGGAACATATCGACATTCAAGAGCTGATTGATCGTGGCCCACAAAATGCGGAAGAAGAGCTTCGTCTCGACATTTTCAATCGTGTCAATAAGTTAGGCATTGGTGCGCAAGGTCTAGGTGGTTTAACGACGGTTGTTGACGTGAAGATTAAAACCGCGCCAACGCACGCGGCGTCTAAACCGGTATGTTTGATCCCTAACTGCGCGGCAACACGCCATGTTCATTTCACGCTAGATGGCAGCGGCCCGGCGGATCTTACGCCACCTAAGCTTGAAGAATGGCCGGATATCACGTGGGAAGCGGGCGCAAATACTCGTCGTGTCAATTTAGATGAAGTGACCCAAGCCGATGTTGAGCAGTGGAAGACAGGTGAAACTGTGCTGCTATCCGGTAAGATTCTGACTGGCCGTGATGCGGCGCATAAGCGTATTCAAACTATGCTGCAAAACGACGAAGGTTTACCTGCTGGCGTCGACTTTAAAGGCAAGTTTATCTACTACGTTGGCCCAGTTGATGCGGTTGGTGATGAAGCGGTTGGTCCTGCTGGCCCAACAACCTCAACTCGTATGGATAAATTTACCGATATGATGTTGGAAGAAACGGGGATCATGGGCATGATCGGCAAAGCAGAACGTGGTCCTGCAACGGTTGAATCAATCAAGAAACATAAAGCCGTTTACTTGATGGCAGTAGGTGGTGCGGCTTATTTGGTTGCTAAGGCAATTAAGAAAGCTCGTGTGGTTGCATTTGAAGATCTCGGTATGGAAGCGATCTACGAGTTTGAAGTAGAAGACATGCCAGTCACTGTGGCGGTCGACTCAAATGGCGCTAACGCTCACCAAATTGGCCCAGATACTTGGAAAGTTAAAATCCAAGAAATGGAACAACAAGCCTAACAAAGAGCGACTAAGTTTGTGAGAAATCACTAATTTAATCTCTGAACATTTGACAAAGGTGGAGCAAACACTGCACCTTTTGTTGAACTGTTTAGAGCCAGAACACTAACCACAGGAGTTTACATGCCACGTTTCATTCAAATCTTGCAGATAATCATTGCCGTGGTTGTTGGTGCGTTTGTCGGGTACGACCTGATTTTACATGGCATCAGCATCTTCGATGTTAAGTATGTCACTATCACCTGTGTATTGTTTGTATTGCTCGAAATCGCCTTGTTTGTTATCTACAAATTGATCGAAGACGACTAACTTGCGCTTGTTACTTGCTAGACTAAGCCTCTGATTTTTATCAGGGGCTTTTTTATTCATCTAGGATTAAGATTAGACGCGTTACGATAGGCCCGACAGCAGATAGAAGAGTGTATTAATGAAGCAAATTAGCCAAGACGTAAATGATTTACTTAGTCGAACCATGGACTCACACGTGCGTATTGCCGTCACGGGATTGTCGAGAGCGGGCAAAACAGCCTTTATTAGTTCGCTAGTGAATCAACTTTTGCATACTTCAACTCACGAGAATTTACCGCTGTTTGCTGCTGCACGCGACAAAAGACTGATTGGTGCCAAACGCGAGCCACAAACTAACATGCTGGTACCGCGTTTTGCCTACGATGAAGCAATGCAACATATCCATGCGAACCCGCCAATGTGGCCTGAACCGACTCGTGACGTCAGTGAAATCAGGTTAGCGTTAAAGTATCGCCCGCAGAAGAAAACCAAGAAGTTGTTTAGTGCGACATCGACACTGCACATTGACATTATTGACTATCCCGGTGAGTGGCTGTTGGATTTGCCGTTGCTCGATATGGACTTTGCACAATGGTCGCAAAGCCAGTTCTCCGCCTTAAAAGGTCAGCGCCAGCAACTTGCTCAACAATGGCTAGACAAACTTGAAGGTTTTGATTTACTGGGCGAGTTAGACGAAAATGCGCTGGCAGAAATGGCCCATCTTTATACGCAGTTTCTCCACAGTTGCAAAGAGAATGGCTTGCATTGGGTACAACCTGGGCGATTTGTGTTACCGGGCGATCTAGACGGAGCACCAGTATTGCAATTCTTCCCTTGTCGATTCGACGATCAGGAGAAAATTGGCAAAGGCTCCAACTTGGCGATGCTTAAAGCGCGCTATCAGGAATATCAACAGAAAGTGGTGAAAGCCTTTTACAAACATCACTTTTCAACCTTTGATCGCCAAATCGTGCTGGTGGATTGTTTGCAGCCCTTGAATGCAGGTTACGATTCGTTTCACGATATGCGTCATGCCCTAGAGCAGATAATGCATAGTTTCCGCTATGGCAGAAGTAATCTGCTTAAACGTCTGTTTGCGCCCAGAATCGACAAAATTTTATTTGCGGCGACAAAAGCGGATCACGTCACACCAGAGCAACACACGAATCTGGTTTCTTTACTGCAGCAGATGGTTCATCCAGCATGGCAAACCGCTTCGTATGAAAATATCGAAATGAACTGTATGACGATGGCATCGATACAGGCCACACAGGCAGGATTTATTACCCAAGGTGAGCAAACTTACCCTGCAATTCAGGGAGTCACATTAAATGATGGTTCCCAAACCGTATTTCCGGGCGAAGTGCCGAAGAAATTGCCAGCCGAAGAATATTGGCATCATCAAGGATTTGAGTTTACGGCTTTCAGACCTCAACAAGGCTCAGCGGATGATCCACTGCCTCACATCAGAATGGATAAAGCGCTCGAATACCTAATCGGAGACAAGCTGAAATGACAAGTAAAGATGCCCCCCAGTTTAAGCAAAAGCAGGTATTCAATGATGGGTTTGAAACTCAACCAACGCAGCAACCTGATCTCACGCTACAAAAACATTTTACCGCCGAAGAAACCTTCGTCCCAGTTAGTACGCCTGACCTTGAAGGTGAAACACAAATTGAAGCGCAGTTAGAGCTGGTCATTCGGCCTAAAAAACGCTCTAGATGGCTAGCGACTGGACTGATAGCGACATTTTCAGCGTTGGTAGGTTGGCAGGCGATCGACAGTGTTGTGATGGCTATTCAGTCAGCAGACTGGCTTGCGCTTGGCTGGTCGGGCTTTATTGTCAGCGTGTCGCTATTAGGTGTCGCGGGTATCACCAAGGAACTGTTAAAACTGCGTCGGTTACGTAGTCACTTTAGTATTCAAGAGCAAAGTGAAGCACTGCTTAGAGCAGACAGCATTGGTCAAGGAAAGGCATTTTGTGAGGCGGTGGCGAAGCAATCGGAGATTCAATGTGAGTCACCGAGTTACGATCGCTGGGTAAACAGTATTAATGCGTCACACAGCGATGCAGAAATCTTAGACATGTACGATGCCATGGTTGTCGCCGAGCAAGACAAATTGGCGACAAAAATTGTCTCTCAGCATGCGACCGAGTCAGCGGCTTTGGTGGCAATCAGCCCACTAGCTATTGCCGATATGATGCTTGTCGCTTGGCGTAATTTTAAGATGATCGACAACCTTGCTGATGTTTATGGTATTGAGTTGGGGTACTGGTCGCGACTGACGTTGTTTAAAGCAACGTTAGTCAATATGGCAGCGGCAGGTGCCAGTGAGATGGCTGTGGATGCCAGTATGGATCTAATGTCCATGGACTTAGCTGGCAAGGTTTCCGCACGTGCAGGTCAGGGGCTCGGCGTTGGTATTCTCACCGCGAGACTTGGCCTGAAAGCGATGGCACTGCTGCGTCCTATCCCGTGGCATAAACAGAGACAAGTAAAGCTAGCCTCGATACGCAAGCAGATTGTCGAAAAAGTCGCCGCAATAACATTCAAATAGTGTGAATGTGAAGCAAGTAATATCTGTTTGCTTGACGAGGATCTAGGCTTAAGGGAAACTACTGTCAACTTTTCGTGACACCTATTTAGGAACTTATCCGTGCGCCTAGAAGTTTTCTGTGAAGACAGACTTGGTCTGACTCGTGAATTGCTCGATATCCTTGCTTCGAAAAACTTGGATCTTCGAGGTATCGAAATCGATATTTCAGGGATTATTTACTTAAACTGCCCAGATATCGACTTTGATACCTTTAGTGAACTGATGGCAGAGATACGTCGTATCTCGGGCGTAAAAGATGTTCGTAAGATACAGTTTATGCCGATTGAACGTCACAACAACGAACTTATCTCACTGCTTAACAATCTACCAGAACCTGTGCTGGCGATTGATCTCAAAGGTCATGTCGATATGGCCAATCACGCCGCGCTATCGTTGTTTGGTTGTGAAGAAAGCGAAATGATCGGTCATCAAATATCGACACTACTGCCAAGTTTCAATTTTGCCAAATGGGTGGAGGGCAAAATTACTCGTCAACGAGAAGACATCGTCATCAGTGGGCTCGATTACATGATGGAAATCATGCCCGTTTACATCTCCGATGAATCCAACGAATCTGTCTTGGCAAGTACGGTGATGATCATTCGCTCTGCGCAAGAGACACCTCTGTTTGATGATTCCTTACCCTTGCACAATAACCTAGGTTTTGAGCACTTTGTCGGTGTCTCCAATCGACATAAAGCGTTAATCAGTCAGGCGAAAAAACTATCAATGCTTGACCAACCGCTGTTGATTCAAGGTGAAACGGGAACCGGAAAAGAGATGTTAGCCCGCGCTTGTCACAATCGCTCACACCGTGCTGCTCATCCGTTTTTAGTCTTAAGCTGTGCCTCTATGCCGGATGGCGTCGCAGAAACGGAGCTGTTTGGCCATGCACCAGGGTCGTTTAACCACGAGCAAGGTCACAAAGGGATATTCGAACAGGCGAACGGCGGTACGGTTTTTCTCGACGAAATTGGTGAAATGAGTCCACATCTGCAAATTAAATTGCTGCGTTTGTTGCAAGATGGCACCTTCCGCCGCGTCGGGGAAGAGGATGAAATTCATGTCGATGTCCGTGTGATTGCTTCGACAAGGCACCAATTGGCAGACTTAGCTGAGTCGGGATCATTTCGTGAAGATCTGTTCTATCGCCTAAACGTGTTGACGTTGCAGATCCCACCGTTAAGAGAACGCTCCAATGACATCGCGCCATTGCTTGAACTGTTTGTCGCCAAATATGTTAAGCAACTCGGTATTTCTAAACCGGTAATTGATGAGTCTCTGGTTGATCAATTGGTGAGTTATCAATGGCCGGGCAATATGCGCCAACTAGAGAACATGGTGCTGCGTGCGTTGACTGAATTGGAGTCTGATACACTGACCGCCGATTTATTCCATCTGCCACAGTTGGAAAGCTCGCATGCCAATACGCCAACGATCAATCTGGATGGCTCACTAGATGAGATCATGAAAGAGTATGAATCTCAGGTTCTAGAGCGTCTTTATCAGTCATTCCCTTCAAGCCGTAAACTAGCTAAGCGCCTAAACGTCTCCCACACCTCAGTGGCGAACAAACTGCGTGAATATGGTATTAGAAAAAACTAGATGGAAAGAATTACGACACCCACCTCAGTTTATGAGGTGGACAACGACATCATTGTTCGTACCGCTGAGCCGACTGACGCCCATTTGATTACCGAGTATTTCATTGCCAATCGGCAACATCTACGCGAATGGGAGCCTAAACGCGAAGACGGTTTTTTTACTCTGTCTGGTTGGACGCAAAAACTCATTAAGCTCAACGAATTACATAAAATGGGACTTGGCTATTACTTGTTGGTTATCGATAAAGAAACCAATCAGATGTTGGGTACTATTTCGTTTAGCAACATTTCACGCTTTCCTTTCCATGCTTGCAATGTAGGTTACTCGCTGGCAGAAAGTGCCCAAGGGAGGGGAGCGATGACGCGTGCATTGAAACTGGCCGTGAACTATATGTTTAAAGTGCAGAACCTTCATCGTGTGATGGCGAGCTATATGCCGCGTAATCATCGTAGTGAAGCCGTGCTGCAGCGCGTTGGTTTTATTAAAGAAGGGTTTGCCAAAGACTATTTGTTGATTAACGGAAAATGGGAAGACCATAATTTGACATCGCTCGTTAACCCCAACTGGAAGGAGGCCTAACTTGCAAAGACTTGAGAAACAATTGGCCCTTTTGATGGAGTTGGACCAACTTAAATCTGTGTTACGCCGCACGCGGGTAAAAAGCGCCCAGGGCCGTTTAGAAAACAGCGCTGAGCATAGTTGGCACGTGGCGCTCATGGCGATATTGATGGAAGAGCATGCTAACCAGCCCGTCGATATAGCACGTGTGGTGAAAATGCTTTTGATCCATGACATTGTGGAAATTGATGCGGGCGACACCTTTGTTTATGATGTGGCGGCTTCTGCTGAACAAGAGCAGAAAGAGCGGGCTGCGGCCGAGCGTCTTTTTGGCATGTTGCCAATCGAGCAAGGGCAGCAACTTCTGGAATTGTGGTTAGAATTTGAATCAGCACAGTCTAGCGATGCCAAATTTTCCAAAGCATTAGACCGAATTATTCCCATGTTACGTAACTATCATAATCAAGGTCAGAGCTGGCTAGAGCATGGAGTTACTCGTCAACAAGCACTGACCGTGAACCAAAAAATCGAGTACGGCTCACAAGCATTGTGGGACAAAGCTAAACAAATCATCGAAGACGCCACGAAAAATGGTTGGCTGAAAGCGTAAGTGCTTCAAGAGGAAATTTAATGTCATACCTTACTTTGGATGAATACCAAAGAAAATGGATTTTCACCCATCAGTCTATGCCAGTACCTGAACAGGATTTAGAAGCGATAAAACCAATGACGCAAGCGCGTGCCTCTCAGTTATGGAAAGAGAACATCAGTGCACAAAGCCCTGACGCGGAACGATTAAGTTCGAGTGACTGGCCAATGAAAGAATCAAACTGGCAACAGAGTGTCGACTGGATGGCTGCCTGGGAAGCCGATGAAGACGCTTTACCGCCAGAGGTCGCCGAATTTATTGATTGGCAAGATGATGTCACCGTTTACTTCTGTTATGAAAAGTACAATGTGATTGAGACCAAATGGTCGGTATTTAAAAAGCATTGGAAAAATTTCTTATTTTACGACGATGGACCAATTCTCATTGGCCGCCGTCGAAAAGAGGCCTTGTGGTTTGATACCCAAGGAACGGTTAAGTTGGGTTTCAGAAACTAATCAGAGCAGCAATTGCTGCTCTTTTTCGTTCTTTAGATCGAGCATTTTCTCGCGGCTTGAGCTAGTCCAAACTGTTTAGATTGTTAAGGCTATAGCCGCGACTATTTAGGGTGGATAAAAGATCATTTTGATCAAACTAATATCAAGAAAAGTAAAGACTTAAACTGTATAAATAATGTGACTTACTCCGCATTTTGTTGTCTATTCTTTGCGGCAATTATGTCATTTGGTATCATTATTTAGACAAGTGCATCTAATGACTCATTTTTATACAAATATCACTAGATTCTTAGGGAAAAGCAGTGGCCTTGAATATTACTCAATTACGAGAAGATTTTTACGCGCATATTCGTGCCATACAGGCGTGCGCGCTTCCTCAAACAAAGCCAACTTTATCTCTTTTAACCGACGAAGAGTTGAGAGAGTTAGAAGCTTGTTGGATTGCATTGTCGGTATGGAAAAACCAGCAAGACTAGATCTGATTTTAATTTTGTCTTGATTGAGTAAACCTCACAACGTCTGTTGGTGAGGTTTTTTATTGTCTTGAGGAGAAAATGTTATATTATAACAAATGTGATCTAATCATTGAAAAGATAGGTAACAATCCCCATAGTTAACATCAGGCGGAGCATTTGCATGAATGCAGCGACAGAAATAGTAAAGACACAGATTCAAGCGAGTAAAAATATGGCGGAAGTAAGAGCCAGAGTTGACTTCAAAGTCGGTGCGAAAAGTAGTATTGATGCCGAACTACTTTCATTTCGTGGATTGAAGACAGATAAAGAGCATGTAGCCGTCATTTTTAAACAGGCGGATAAAACACAAGCAACCCCCCTTGTCCGTATGCATTCAGAATGTCTCACAGGTGATGTGTTCCATTCATCACGCTGTGACTGTGGTGAACAGCTAGAAGAAACGATTAATCGCATGGCTGAAGCGGGTGGGATTATTCTTTATCTACGTCAAGAAGGTCGTGGGATTGGGCTGTATAACAAAATTGATGCCTACAAATTACAAAGTGAAGGGTTAAACACATACGAAGCTAACAATCACTTAGGTTTTGGCGATGATCTGCGTGATTTCACAGAAGCCGCTCAGATGCTCCAAGCACTAGGTGCAAACAAAATTCGCCTTGTGACCAACAATCCGAAAAAGATCCGTGAGCTTAAAGAGCACGGTATTGAGATCGAAGAGGTTGTCAATACGCTTGCTCATGTGAAAGATGGCAACGAAAACTACCTCAAAGCCAAAATCTCGCACGGAAAGCATAATCTCGATCTCTAAGCCTTTGAGATTGCAGCGTTGATAAAAGCCTCACTTTTGTGAGGTTTTTTTGTTTACTGCTTGCAAAAAAATTGTAAGTTTGTATTATTCGCAATTATTGGTGCAAATGATAATAATTAGCACTAGCAATAAAGAATGATTATTAAGCTCAACAAGGATGCTTTCTCGATGAATGTAAAAACTCTATTAGCTCAATCTGTCGCAGCTTCTCTACTTATTGCAAGTAGTTCTGCTTTCGCCGCAAACGTAACTAAAGAACAGGTCGTTGAGCATTATGCTGATGTCGCTCACGCTGTATTTTCCGACTCGCTCACAACGGCAAAGGCACTTGATCAATCTGTTGCTGCTTTCCTTGCTAACCCAACGGCTGCGAAATTTGAGCAAGTGAAACAAGTTTGGCTTTCGTCGCGCGTTCCTTATCAACAATCTGAAGTTTTCCGTTTCGGCAACGCTGTCGTTGACGATTGGGAAGGTCAACTAAACGCATGGCCACTAGATGAAGGACTAATCGATTATGTTGCGTCCGATTACCAATATGAGTTGGGTAATGAAGGCGCAGCCGCAAACATCGTTGCAAACAAAGAGCTGACCATTGGCGCATCAAAAGTGGATGTCTCTAAAATTACACCTGAGTTAATCGCGGATCTCAATGAAGTGGGTGGCTCAGAAGCCAACGTCGCCTCAGGTTACCATGCGATTGAGTTCCTGCTATGGGGGCAAGATCTGAATGGTACTAACGCTGGTGCTGGTCAACGTGCCTACACTGACTTCGTTGTTGGTGCAGAATGTACTAATAATAACTGTGACCGTCGCGGCGAATACCTTAAAGCAGCAGCTGAGCTGTTGGTTCAAGATCTTGAGTGGATGGAAAAGCAGTGGTCAGCTGATGTGAAAGGCAACTATCGTGAAGAACTTCTAGCTGATTCAGCAGATAACGGCTTACGTAAGATGTTGTTTGGAATGGGTTCTCTTTCACTTGGCGAGCTAGCGGGTGAGCGTATGAAAGTGGCACTAGAAGCCAACTCAACGGAAGATGAGCACGACTGTTTCTCAGACAACACGCACAACTCGCATTACTACAACGAACAAGGTATTTACAACGTATATACGGGTATCTACAAACGTGAAGATGGCACCCTGTTGTCTGGTCCAAGCATCAATGATCTTGTGGCCCAGAAAGATAAGCAAGCGTCACAGGAAATCCAAAAGCAGTTTGATGTAACTCGCGCCCAAGTGGGTCAGTTGGTTACTTCAGCAGAGAAGAAAGGTCAACATTTCGATCAATTAATCGCAGCAGGCAACACTCAAGGTAACGCCTTGGTTAATGAAACGATCATGTCGCTCGTTGCTCAGACAACTCAGATTGAGCGTGCAGCCAAGATTGTCGGTATTAGCAGCCTGAATCCAGATACTGCTGACCACGAGTTTTGATCGCAAGCTTTAGATACTACAAGGGCTCAGTAGAGCCCTTTTGCCGTTTTTAATGATAGATATTTGAGAATAATTCCCATTTTTATTTTTCGGGTTATTTATCTATTGAGAGTCCTCGTATGAAGTTGTACACGAAAAGTGTCTTTGCCAGTCTTCTCATGTTCAGTACTTGCACTGCATTTGGCTATGACGTTACGTCTGGCGGCGATACGTCAGTCAATAAACAAGGTGCAAACGCTTATTCTTTACCTGCTGGCAACCTACCAATGTCTAAACGTTTAGATTTCAGTGTAGGTAACAGTTTCTTTCGCAATCCATGGGTACAAGCACCAGCCACCACAGAAGCCCGAGATGGGCTAGGGCCGCTATTTAACACCAATGGCTGTCAGAACTGCCACATCAAGGATGGGAGAGGTCATCCTCCTGAAGCGAATGATCAACATGCTGTCTCAATGCTTGTGCGTTTAAGTATTCCTGCTATGACGGCAGAGCAAAAGAAAGCCTACATTAAAGACGGAGTGATCCCTGAACCCACGTATGGTGGACAGTTGCAAGATTTTGCTCTGGCGAATCAAGTCCCTGAAGGCACAATTAACATCACCTATTCTGATGTGCCCATAACGTTTGCTGATGGTAGCGTTGTGATGTTACGTAAACCAAACCTGTCAATCACCAACCTTGGTTATGGAGCGATGCACCCAGATACGCAAATGTCTGCCCGTGTTGCGCCACCTATGATTGGCTTGGGACTACTGGAAAGTATTCCGGATGAGACACTTTACGCGTGGGCCAAAGAACAAAAACAAAACGATGGCGTGATTTCTGGCAAGGTCAATGTCGTGTGGGATGTACTCGCCAACGACTTTGCGGTAGGACGTTTTGGCTGGAAAGCGGGGCAACCTAATCTTATGCAGCAAAATGCCGCCGCCTTTAATGGTGATGTCGGTTTGACTAGCAACTTATTCCCCAATGAAAACTGCACTTCGAAACAATCGATTTGTGAACAGCTACCCAATGGCGGTTCACCTGAAGTCAGCGACAACATTCTCGACTTTGTAGAATTTTATTCTCAGCATTTAGCTGTGCCTATCCGTCGCAATGTTGATGATCCACAAGTACAATTGGGGCAAAAGTTATTTGCTAATACAGGCTGCGAGAGCTGTCACAAAACCACGGTTAAAACCGGTTTGCGTGAAAACTTGCCAGCTTTATCAAACCAGATAATTCACCCGTATACCGATTTGTTGCTCCATGATATGGGTGCAGGTCTTGCAGACAATCGACCTGAATACCTAGCCAATGGTCAGGAGTGGCGCACACCACCACTGTGGGGGATTGGTTACACTAAAGAGGTCAATGGTCACACTTACTTCTTACACGATGGGCGTGCTCGTAACCTGATGGAAGCTGTGCTTTGGCATGGAGGAGAGGCAGAGACGGCGAAACAGAAAGTGTTGCAGTTTAACCACAAAGAAAGAGAGGCGTTAATCGCGTTCTTGAACTCGTTATAGGATTCAACGATGAAACATAAAAGTATCGCGTTAGGTGCAGCCATTGCCATGACGATGATCGGTTGTCAAACGACTCAAACTGGTGCCGTAGAGCCTCAAAATACGAGTCACGTTAGCCAAAGTGTCTACGAAGTAGAGTTTTTATCTGCGCAAGCGTTTAAACATCAATCTACCCAGTTGTCACAGGCAATGTCGGCGTACTGCGCATCGACCACGGAGTTGGAGGCCCTAAAAGGACAATGGCATCAAACGATGCTGGCTTGGATGGCTCTACAAGGCCAAGAGCGAGGGCCCGAGCAAGC
This sequence comes from Vibrio galatheae, assembly GCF_000967545.1. Taxonomy (GTDB): domain Bacteria; phylum Pseudomonadota; class Gammaproteobacteria; order Enterobacterales; family Vibrionaceae; genus Vibrio; species Vibrio galatheae. The sequence continues at coordinate 149,832 of NZ_JXXV01000006.1, forward strand.
GTTAGCTCAGAGCTGGAATATTCAGTTTTGGCCCGACAAAAAGAACACGACGGGTCGTAAAATGGGCGGTTTGGTGAAGCAAAAACACGCTTTGACCCAGTCTGAAATTGCGATGCAAAGCGTGACGGTACAAGGTTTGGGAGCGATTGAATGGTTGCTGTTCGACACTACGTCCAACTTAGCACCAAGTTCAACCACTTGTATCACTGCTCAAGCCATCACAGCAAACATAGAACTCAATGCGGCAAAAATTGCCGAGGCATGGAGCGAGAACCCTTGGACTGCATTGGATCAAAAACAGTGGCAATCTGAATACATCGCGCTGCTTTCTAATCAGCTCGAATACAGTATGAAAAAGATGAGTCGTCCACTGGCGGCGTTTGGTAAGCCGCGGCCTTATTTTGCCGAGTCATGGCGCTCTGAAACCTCGATGCAGAACTTAAAAGCGAATATTGAAGCAATGCAAACGCTCTATTTTGCCAACGGCTTAGGTATTGATGCTGCGCTGCGTGAAAAAGGGAAGGTGGCATTGGCTGACAGTATTGCTAACCAGTTTGCGATGACCATCGAAACTTGGCCAAACAATGAGAGTTTGTTTGATTTGTTGCAAACCAAGAAGGGCTACCAAAACGTTTATGCTCAATACAATAAGCTTGAGCAGCTAAAGTACCTGATTCATGAAGAAGTCGCTATCGAGCTTGGCGTCGTCATAGGGTTTAATGCAACTGATGGTGACTGATAATACAAGACGTTCACTACTTAAAGCCGCTCTTATTGGGGCGGCGTATCCGTTGGCTGGCTGTGTATCAACGTCATCACAACCTGCTAAGCCAACGCTTATTGGCTGCTCTATTTCGGGGCGAAACCGTTTTAACGCTGTGGTTGCAGACAAAAATGGTATGCCTATCCGCCAAGTGCAACTACCTGATCGTGGCCATGGCGTCGCCTCGAATGCGGCAATCGGTCATGGCGTTGCTTTTGCCCGCCGCCCGGGAACCTTTTTCCAAGTATTTGACTATCACAGTGGTGAATCGCTTAAATTAAGAGCCGCTGATAGCAACCGACATTACTATGGACACGGTGTCTATTCTAATGACGGCAAATGGCTCTATGCGACAGAAGGAGAGCGGGGGACCAGTCGCGGGATTATTGGTGTCTATGATGTCACTGCGAATTATGAAAAAGTGGCAGAATTTACCGGGTTTGGCTTAGGGCCCCATGAAGTGATCGTTATGCCTGATGATTCGTTGGTCGTGGGTGTAGGTGGCGTTCATACCAATGGTAGAGCACCGCTAAATTTAGAGTCAATGACACCAAGCTTGAGCTACCTTGACCACAATGGTGAGCTTGTTGAGCAAGTGGGGCTTGACGATCACAAGTTAAGTATTCGTCATTTGGCACATGATGGCTCGAACACGGTTTTATGTGGTCAGCAGTACCGTGGAGAGCCAGATGAGTATCCCGCGCTGCTTGCTATGCATACTCTTGGTGGCAAACTCACCCCCCTCCAAGCAGAGCCAGAGCAGTGGGCACGTTTTAATCACTACATTGCCAGTATTGCTGCGACGGAAGATTGGATCCTCGCGACATCACCGCGTGGTAACTGCTATGGCATTTGGTCTAAACACAACCAAAAACTGGTCGAGCTCTCTCCTTTACCTGATGCGTCAGGCGTTGTTGTCCAAGGGCAAGAATTCAAAGTCAGTTCCGGGGCGGGTGGTGTTGTTAGCCAGTTAGAACCAGGAGAGAAGCAGGTCCTACAATCTGGTGTTCAATGGGACAATCACTGGTCCGTCATCGGTTAATCTTTTCACCCGCAATGGAGCAAGCCGCAAAAGTTTAAACAACAAGTCATACTCTTGTTCTATAACTCTGCCATACTTACCGTTAGGAGTATGGCAGGGGATGAAACAATGGGAAAATGGACTTGTTGGTTGTTGGTGCTTTGCTTAACGCCCACAACGAGTTTTGCGACACAATTTTTTAACGAAATAGGTTGGTTTGAACCCGACAGTCAACTGCATCGCTTGCTGCAATATCCAGCAGTGGTAGAGGACATATATCGCAATAACAATTCTCAGATGATCTGGTTTGATCTCCAGCAAAGTAGCAAACTCGAGTTTCAACTTGAGTTAATCCACCACGCCAGTTTTAGTCCGCTGTTTTCACGTCAATTAAACTACTTGCAGTTTTATCGTAAAAGCAATCGATGGTATGAGTATGACGTGTTAGCAACCGATACCTTGCTTCTCTACCTTAGTTACGCGGAAAATGCCAAAACCGAGGGAAATGAGTGGTTCTTTGATGGTAAGATGAACGAATCGCTGCCCATCCCTCCTAACAGTGCCTTGATTGCGACTCATCGTGCCATCTCTCAGCAAGCATTAGGGGATCTTATTGAGCGTTATACGCCCGACTCCTCAGGCTATCAATCGCTCGTCGATACCTATTTGCATCTGGTGAAGTTTCAGAAACTGGAGACCCCTCTTTACACCCAAGAAGGGATAAAAAAGGCCGGCGATAAACTTGCCAACAGAGAGGTATTATTACACAGACTCGAAGTGGTTGATGTTGACCTGCTTAATGTTAGGAAAGATGTCACCTGGTTTGATAATACGCTCGAAAGTGCCGTTAAACAGTTTCAGCGGCTTCATGGCCTCAAAGAAGATGGCATTATCGGCCCCGATACCATCAAGTGGTTAAATTTAGCGATAGAGAAGCGATTGTCGATATTAGCAATCAATGCTGAACGAATCCGTTACTGGCCTGTTCAGCGTGATACCATTATTGTTGTCAATGTGCCGAGTTTTGAAATGAAGTATTGGGCGCGCGGCCAGCAACTGTTTGCGTCTAAGGTTGTCGTGGGCAGAAAGGCACGCCCAACGCCTGTGATGACGACCAAATTAGACTCGCTTATCCTTAACCCGACGTGGAATGTACCGTGGAAAATCATGGTTGAAGACATCATTCCGAAGGTGAAAGAGGATGTGAACTACCTCGCTACACACAATATTAAGATCATCCCTAAGTGGGGCTCTCAAGACATTATTAGCCCAGCAGAGATTGATTGGAAAAATCTGAAACCCAGTGCGTTTCCCTATCGAATGACTCAACTATCAGGTAACGCCAATGCGCTAGGTTTGTATAAATTTAACACGCCCAACCGAAGGGCCATTTATCTCCACGATACACCAAGTAAAGGGCTATTTGACGAAACACAAAGAGCATTTAGCTCAGGCTGTATTCGAGTCGAAAACGCCGATCGTTTTGCGGTGACTTTACTTGAATCGCAAGGTTTAACCTTTGAACAAGATACCTCCGTCGAGACAAAACAGAGTGCTGAGCCTGTCGCCAATCAATCGATCCCGTTAAAAAACCGGATTCCTGTCCATATCATTTATCAGACGGCTTGGTATGAGGAAGGAAATGTCCACTATCGGGAAGATATTTACCGCTTAGATAGATTTCGTTACACAAAGGGATAAAATTGACCCATTCTTTACTTTGACATTAAAAATTAATTTTTATGAGTGGCTTCAATAGGTAATAAACAAAGTCGCTGCATTGTGCCTCTTTGAGCATGTTTTATGCATTTGCACTTCACAACAGAGTCCGGTAGTGTCGCCGTTTGACACGTTTTGAGCAACATGTGAAGGTAATTTAAAGTGGCATTATCCCGACGAGACTTTATTAAGCTGGCCGGAAGTGGTTTGGTAGTAGCGAGCTGTGCACCAAGTATGGTGTGGGCATCTTATCCAGATCAACCTCGTTCATTAGCATTAACAAATTTACACACCAGTGAAGCACTTGAAACGTGTTACTTCGATGGTAATAACTACGTCAACAAAGAACTCAATCGTCTTAACCACTTGTGCCGAGACTTTAGGCGCAATGAAGTTCATGCGATGGACAAGCGATTGTTTGACCATATCAGTTTGATTCAAAAAGAGTTAGGGGTTGAAGCTGAGGTACAGATCATCTCAGGTTATCGTTCTCCAGCAACAAATGAAGCCCTACGTAGACAATCAAGTGGTGTCGCTAAGAAAAGTTATCACATGCTGGGACAAGCGATTGACTTTCGCCTTGATGGCGTAAGCCTTGAGAGAGTGCGCAATGCTGCCCGCGAACTTCAAGTTGGTGGTGTTGGCTACTATCCAAGAAGTAACTTTGTCCATATTGACACTGGCCCTGTGCGCTACTGGGCATGATGGTATTACGCATCTGGTTGTCAAAATGGCGCGCAAGTGTCATAGTTCAGCCAGTTTAGATAGTTATCAAGGTTAAGCTATGTCACTCAAGTACCAAGTCGTCCCTGTTACTTCCTTTTCCCAGAACTGTTCTATCGTTTGGTGTGATGAAACCATGGAAGCCATCGTTGTCGACCCAGGCGGTGATGTAAAGCAGTTAGCGATGCTAATCAAGGATCTAGGCGTAAAGGTGGTGAACCTAGTATTGACTCACGGTCACCTTGACCATGTCGGTGGAACTGAGCCTCTTGCCCGTGAGTTGGGTGGCGTAAACATCATTGGGCCGCATAAAGACGATAATTTTTGGTTGCAAGGGCTAGAAAATCAAAGTCAGATGTTCGGCTTTCCGCTAACAAAGGCACTCGAACCTGATCAGTGGCTTAATGATGGCGATACCATCAAATTCGGTCACCAAGTCTTGAACGTGATTCATACACCAGGCCATACTCCAGGCCACGTAGTGCTATTCAGCGAAGAGGCAAAATTGGCGTTTGTCGGCGACGTGCTCTTCAATGGCTCAATCGGTCGTACTGACTTTCCGAAAGGTGATTTTGATACCTTGATTGCATCAATTAAAGGCAAGTTATGGCCGTTAGGCAACGATGTTCGATTTGTTCCCGGTCATGGCCCTGAATCAACATTTGGTAGAGAGCGCGCGTCAAACCCGTTTGTTGCAGATGAAATGCCACTGTATTAACCACCTAATTTGATTTACTCAAGGTCGCGCTAGCGGCCTTTTTTATGCGTCGAGATCGGCAGCGGCTAGGTATCGTCTTGCTAGTCCAACGAACTCATCTGCATCTCTATCTAAGTCTTGGCTAGAAATGAAAATATCATAATCAAAATACTGCCGTTGGTATTTCATACGATTGGCGAGCATCGCCTGAAGCCCTTTAAAACGCTTACCCTCAGGAGTAGTAAAGACTTTTGAATCCAATACGATATCTTCAAATTGCGCCCCTTGCTGATGTTGACGAGCGCCTAAATAAAGAAGGGCACGTTGACTGAGGAGAATTTCAGTCGCTATTCTCGGACAGATGCTGTTGAGGTAGGGGGAGTAGTCTTTCAGTTTTATCCCTACCCAAGGCAATGGTTGATGCCAGCCTTGGTGCTCGTAGGTACAAATACCAATTTTCTGGACGTTATTCCATTTCACAACCCAACCGCCTTTAAACAAATGCTGCTGAAAATGTGTGGCGGTTAAGGTGAATCTGACCGTGCTCTTTAGTATCAGGATGTAGCCAAAGACAAGCAGTGACGCAATCACTATGATGGTCAGTATGGCTTGCTGCCAACCCGGTGCATACAAGAAGAGCAACAGGCAGCCAATAGCGAAAATACCACTAAACCACCTCATGGTAATTGAGGAGAACACAAAGGGTTGATTGGTTAAATGGACGGTTTGCATATCGGGTTACTCTCAGCAATAAATACATCTGTTTATATAATCAGTAGTTGAAGATTCGAACACTTGGTTTATTGATTAAATTGTAGTCGCATGATGTTGTATCGCGTATTTTTGTCCCATAAAGCGGCTCATACCCTGTAAATACCAGCAAAATTTTGGTATAAAACGCGCTTCAAATTTTCACCACTGCTCCGTATGCAGTGAAATGGAGAAACACTCGATGAGACTTGCTCATAAGCGTAACGTGCAGCTTAAACTGCAAAAACGCATTAAAGCGACGGTTGCTAACGTTCAAGCAACAAAGAAAGCTAAGCCAGCAGTTGAGAAAAAAGTAGCTGTAAAACCAGCAGCGGAGAAAGTTGTAGCAGCCGTGAATACAACTGACGTTGCGCTAACACCTAAGCAGCAACAAGTTCTTGATATCGTTGTTAGCAACGCTGAAGGTATCAACCCTAAAGGTATCGGCATCGCCGCAGGCCAAGAAGATGCGAAAGCGGCATCTTGGGCGACAGGCGCTCTGAAAAAACTGCTAGAAGAAAACCTAGTCGTTAAAGAGCAACTCGCTGGCAACAAAGTGATCTACAAAGCGATCTAACCTTCATACGCCAACGCTGACTATTCAGTCTACATGCTTTAGAGCCTCGACCATGTCGAGGCTTTTTCGTTTTATCCCAACCGGTTTAATGGTTTTGTCACATTTTTAGTTGATTCTCATTTGAGTAAATAACTAAGTATTAATTGGTGGGTTGAATTATTTTTATTCTATATAAGTAATTGAATTTAATTTTATTTTAAGTTTTTATGTCTTTTATTCTACGTATAAGTACGTAGTTCTTTAGTCTAATTATTGTTTTGATTGTTAAAAATAGTCCGTGTTCACGCCTATTTCATATTGTTCCTAGTTCAACCACTCTGTCTAAGAAATAGAACATGCCTAGTAAGGCGGACCTCGGAACAAAGGACGTGAAAATGAGTCTTATCAAACAATCTTTAACAAGAGTATTGAAAGGAACTGCAATTGCTGCAGCCCTAGCAGTTGTTGCAACCTCTGCCACTGCTGCTGAAAAAGTGTATCGCTTAAAGCTTGCTGAAACTTGGGGGCCAAACTTCCCTGTTTTTGGTGACGCCACGAAAAATATGGCGGCAATGGCTGAAAAAATGTCGAATGGTCGTCTACAAATACGTATTGATTCTGCCAATAAGCACAAAGCGCCACTTGGCGTTTTTGATATGGTGAAATCAGGTCAGTACGATATGGGTCACTCAGGCTCATATTACTGGAAAGGCAAAGTGCCAAACACCTTGTACTTCACTTCTATGCCGTTTGGTATGACTCCTTCTGAGCAATACGCGTGGTTCTATCACGGTGGTGGCATGGAGCTCATGGATAAGGTTTATGCGCCGCACAACCTGCTTTCTTTCCCTGGTGGTAACACTGATGTTCAGATGGGCGGTTGGTTCCAAAAAGAAATTAACACGGTAGAAGATTTTCAGGGCCTGAAGATGCGTATCCCAGGTTTCGCAGGTGAAATCTTAGCTGAGCTGGGCGCTAAGCCGACCAATATTGCGCCGGGTGAGCTCTACACCTCTCTTGAGCGTCGCACCATTGATGCTTTGGAGTGGGTTGGACCGTCACTTGATTTACGTATGGGCTTTCACAAAATCGCGCCTTACTACTACACAGGTTGGCATGAGCCAGGTTCAGAGCTTCAGTTCCTAGTTAACAAACGTAAGTACGAAAGCTTACCTGAAGATCTACGTGAAATTCTACGTATAGCAATGCGCACGGCCGCTTACGATATGTATACACAGGCTACGCACGAAAGTGGCAAGAACTGGGTTTCGATGAAAACAGAATACCCAGACGTGCAAGTCAAAGATTTCCCACCTGCTGTAATGCAAGCAATGCGTGACGCTAATGATCGTCTATTGGCAAAACACGCTGCGGAAGATGAATTGGCAGCCGAGATTCAAAAATCTCAAGCGGATTATCTGAAGCAAGTGCGTTCGTGGACGGACATCTCTCACCGCGCCTACTTAAACAGCCAAGCGGCACAAGAAGAACTTAAACAATAAATATTGCTCCCGCTGCGTGACAATGTCACGCAGTTGGGGAGGCTCAAGAAAATCTTATAAAAACGCCACTCATTAGGTCAACAGACCCTAGAGTGGCGTTATCAAAAATCCATGGAGTAGGGAATGAGAAGCCTGATCTATATTGAGCGAGGTTTTAATCGCTTTGGTGACTTTCTCGGATGGTTATCAAGTCTGTTATTTATCTTATTGCTCGTCAATGTCGTTTATGACGTTGTCATGCGTTATGCATTTAATGATGTCTCTATTGCGTTTCAAGAGATGGAGTGGCATCTGTTCTCCGCAGTATTTCTACTTGGTGTCCCGTACGCAATAAAGGCGGGTGGTCATGTTCGAGTCGATTTGTTTTACGAGCGCCTTTCAAACAAAGCACAAGCGATCATTGATTTACTCGGTACCCTGTTTTTTCTTTTTCCGTTTTGTCTTTTGGTGGCGTATTACGGAATCGATTTTGCCAAAGAGAGTTACGCGCTCGGTGAAACATCGGGCGATCCCGGTGGGTTGCCATACCGCTGGCTAATTAAAGCGATGATTCCTTTGTCATTCCTATTTATGGCGATCAGTGGTGTTGGTTTATTGCTTCATTCGCTGAATAAAATCATCAATCCACATCTTATCTACGCGCAAGAACGCAAATAAAGGAGGCTACAGTGGTCGGTATTGTAATGTTTTTTGTTGCCTTGTTTGCTTTGCTACTTGGCTTTCCTGTCGCCTTCACGTTTGGCGGTATTGCGTTAATTTTTGGAGTTTGGGCAGAAGGCATGGATATGTTTGCTTTCATGCCTTACCGAATTCAATCCATCATGGAAAACACTGTGTTGATGGCCGTTCCGCTGTTCGTCTTCATGGGATTGGTTCTGCAGAAAACACGTTTAGCAGAGCAGTTGCTGGAATCAATGGGCAAACTGTTTGGCGGTGTTCGTGGTGGTATCGCCATTTCAACCGTTCTGGTTGGCGCTTTGCTAGCAGCTTCGACAGGTGTCGTCGGCGCGTCAGTGGTGGCAATGGGGCTTATCTCACTGCCTGTTATGCTTAAGTACAACTATGATAAGGGTCTAGCGTGTGGCACCATCTGTGCGTCAGGTACCTTAGGTCAAATTATTCCGCCTTCCATTGTGCTTATTTTGCTTGGCGACGTGCTCGGTGTGCCAGTGGGCGATCTTTTCCAAGCGGCAGTATGGCCGGGTATTGTTCTTGTTGGCGCGTATGTGGTGTATATCCTGATCTACGCGAAAATGAATCCAGATGCGGCTCAGCCTATTCCGAGCGACGGTACAATGGACAGAAGACAAGAGGTGATCACGGCGCTTAAGGCTGTCATTCCTCCATTGGCTTTGATTATTGTCGTACTTGGCTCTATTTTCGCTGGTGTAGCAACGCCAACAGAGTCTGCTGCGCTTGGTGGTGCGGGTGCAATCGTGCTGGCTCTTCTTTATCGTCAGTTTAGCTGGTCAATGGTCTATGAAGCGTCGAAGGAAACGGTCAAAGTCACCGCAATGGTGTTCGCGATTTTGCTCGGTGCAACCGCTTTCTCGATGGCATTTACTTATACGGGCGGCGACTATTTAGTTGAGGAGTGGTTGTTGCAGATACCTGGTGATAAATGGGGCTTCCTGATCATCACTATGCTGGTTATTTTAGTGCTCGGCTTCTTTATCGACTTCGTAGAGATCTGTTTCATCATTGTGCCAATCCTTGCGCCAGTTGCAGAGCTGATGGGCATTAACATGACGTGGTTCGCTATTTTGATTGCCATGAACTTGCAGACGTCGTTTTTAACGCCACCTTTTGGTTTTAGTTTGTTCTATTTAAAAGGTGTGGCACCAAAAGGCGTCACCACCAGAGATATCTATCGCGGTGTAATGCCATTTATCGCGATACAGATCTTTGTACTTGCGACCTTGCTCGTTTTCCCTCAATTCTACGGAATGTGATCTTTTAGTTACGTTTAATTAACAACTCCTGTTAAAGTGAGGCTGCTTGCCATTCGGTAAGCAGCCTCTGTTGTCATTGGGGAAAGGAATGCCTCTACAAGCGAAACTGATACTGCTTAGTCTATTGCCTTTGCTTCTTGTCACCGCGCTGACGAGTTGGATCTCTATCCATCAAGCCAAAACCCTCGGTGAAAAGGAAATTCACATCTTTGAAGACGGCCTCATTCGTTCAAAGGAAACCGCGCTTAAGGATCATGTCAACTTAGCTTTTGACGCCATTGCCCACATTTATAACGATTCCAACCTGCCAGAAGAAGAAGCCAAGCAACAAGTGAAATCTGTATTGTCGAAACTTCGCTACGGTAAAGATAAAGACGGTTACTTTTTTGCTTATGATGAGCAGGGAACCAATCTTGTTCACCCAATCATGCCTGACTTGATAGGGCAGAACCTGATTGATCTTCAGGACGAGAATGGCGATTTAGTGATTGAGGCTTTGCTTGACCAAGCCCAAAGTGGCGGAGGATTTCACCGTTACTTATGGCAAAAACCATCGACTGGTGAAAACGTCATAAAACTCAGCTACGCCGCTTGGTTAGACAAATGGAACTGGATGATTGGCACTGGATTATACATTGAAGATATTACCAATGAGGTAGCTAATCTTAAGTCGGAAGTAAGCAAAAATATTGAAACAACGTTCTTTTCGGTGATTGTCATTATGCTTGTAACTGTCGGTGTGATTGTGGTGATTACCCTAGCGGTCAACTTGCACGAGCACCGGCTTGCAGACCGAAGCTTAAAAGAGCTTGCGCACAAAACCGTGATGTTCCAGGAAGACGAAAAAAAGCATCTTGCCCGAGAGCTTCATGACGGAATCAATCAACTGTTAGTCTCAAGTAAGTGTCATTTAGAGTTGCTATCGAGCAAAATCACAGATGTGCCTTTACAGCAACATATTGTCAAATCTCAGCAATCACTCACGACGGCGATCAATGAGGTAAGGCATATCTCGCACAATTTGCGCCCCAGCGCCCTTGATGATATTGGCTTAGAGGCTGCGATGAATACGCTGCTACAAGACTTTAAGTCCCACTCAGGAGTGGATGTCGAAGCCTCACTGAGTACTCAGCCGGGTAAGTTGAAATCAGAGGTAGCTACAACCTTGTATCGTGTTGCACAAGAGTCTCTAACCAATATTGAAAAACATGCGCACGCGAATACCGTGAGTGTTATCTTGCACCAGATGGGCGATCGGCTTCAGCTAATTATTCGCGACGATGGTGTTGGCTTTGACGTCAACAGTGCACTGAGAAAAAACGGCATTGGCTTAAGGAATATGCGCGAGCGGGTAGAGTTTATTGGCGGTGACTTCGAGATAGAAAGTGACCTAAGCTTAGGCACAGAAATAACCGTACTACTGGAATTGGATGGATTAGTATATGGATAAACCGATTAAAGTGGTGATTGTCGATGATCATCAAGTGGTATTAGATGGATTTATCGCAAGGTTGCAAACTGAACCTGAAATTGAAGTGATAGGTTCTGCATGTAACGGTGTTGAAGCGATCGAAGTGGTGAAAGCACTTAACCCTGATGTGGTACTGATGGACGTTAGCATGCCTTTGATGAACGGTATTGATGCGACCAGTGTGATTAAAGAGTCGATGCCAGATGTGAAGGTGTTGATGTTAACCATGCACGATAACCGCGAGTACATTATGAAGGTCATGCAAGTCGGCGCGGTTGGCTACATGCTAAAAGAGATCTGTGCGCGACGTATGGTTCAAGCGATCAAAACCGTTTACCAAGGTTCTACCTACTTCTGTGAGTCAGTGACTCAGACACTGTTTTCCCAAGAAGTGGTGCCGGTGGCGCAAAAGCCCAACCCTTTGAGTCGCCGTGAAGAAGCGATACTGAAACTGGTTGTGGAAGGCAATAGCAGCAAAAAAATCGCGTCGTTACTGAATATTAGCTATCGAACGGTAGAAACCCATCGACAAAACATTAAACACAAGCTCGACTTACACAGTACGGGCGAGTTGGCCAAATATGCGCTCGAACAGGGCATTGTTGCCTAATAATCACGTTCCCCTAAAACCAGCTAACAGTGAGATTAAGAGTGCCTATGTCGTATCCGAAAAATAACCACAAACATTACCACGCCCACGTTTATTTCGATCAGGCGAGTCGTGAACTAGCCAAACAGATAAGAGCTGAAGCACAAACACGATTTACTGTTCCTGTCGGTCGGTTTCATGAGAAGCTTGTTGGCCCACATACCATGTGGAGCTTTCAAATCGCTTTCACATGTGATGATTTTGATGCAGTGGTTTCATGGCTAGATAAAGTGCGCAATAAGCTCTCTGTGTTAGTCCACGCCGATACGGGCAATGATATCCAAGATCACACCCAGTTTGCTTATTGGCTGGGGGAGCCGGTAGAAATCAATCTGTCTGTGTTATAACGCTTCTTACTCCCATGTAATTATTTGTCGTAACGACAATTTATCTGATTTGTGACAGCTAAGTCGGATTGTGTATAAGGCGTTCATTGATTTAATCACTGAACGACATACATGGACCAACTTATTGATGCACTGTTCACCCAAGGCTACTACGTTTGGGATGATTTTCTTTCCAATCAAGAAGTGGCTGACCTGAGAAACTACCTTCCGCTCGATTGGAACAAAGCACGCATCGGACGCAACGACGAACTGGCTCAAGAAAGCTCAATTCGCAGTGACAAAATCCACTGGTTAACTTCAGATATGGGGACTCCGGTTGAAAACTATTTGGCTAAAATGGAACAGATTCGTTTAGCTGCAAATAGACATCTGTTCCTTGGGTTATTCGAATATGAAGCCCATTTTGCCAAGTATGAGAAAGGTGATTTTTATCAGAAACACCTCGATTGCTTTAAGGGCAATGAAAACCGCCGTTTGACCACCGTTTTTTATATGAACGCGGATTGGTCAGCGCAAGATGCGGGTGAGCTGGTGGTCTACGATTTACAAGACAATCCACTGTTAACCCTCTCACCTAAATCTGGACGCTTGCTTGTTTTCCTCTCGGAGCAATTTCCTCATGAGGTATTGCCGACGAATGCCGAACGCTACAGCATTGCAGGTTGGTTCCGCGTCAATGGAGTAAGAGATAACTTACTCGATATAGCTCAGTAGTGCTTAAACACAAAAGTGGCAATTCTCGATCGTTAGACCATAAACACCTTCACGACTAGCAAGGTGTTTTTCTCCTTCCACACGGCCCATCTGATAGCCATCATCAAGCAGATCTCTTTTCATTGTTAAGCGCTTAACAGCAAACGTTTCTGGTGGAGCAATGACTCGAATAGTGACATCTCTCGGTGGATTGCGAATGAAATCCAAGCAATGATTATAGCGTTCTGCGCGGTTCGCTAAGGCTTCTCCGATCATCGGATGTTCAGTCAGCAAGCGTTTGATCAACCAAGAAGTTCTCGAATGAGGCATTTGGTAGCTGAGTGGATGAGACAGCACCACAGTAATTTCTTTTGCACCACGTCGATACGCTTCGATTACAGGAATGGAGTCCGCAACGCCACCATCGGTATAACAGCCGCCAGAAAAGCACGGTGTTTGCTTATAGGCAATGGGCAGAGCGCTGGTCGCTTCAAGAACCCGATTTAGATTGTCTGACGTCACTTGGTAATATTCTGCCTGACCAGTTTCTATGTTGGTGGCACTCGCAACCAGAGGCGTCCCTGAAAATAGCGTCTGTTTGTCTAGTGGAAACTGTCTTGCTGACTCTGTGACAAGCCAGTTTACATCTACCAAGTTTCCGCCTTTGATAAAACGGGTTGGATTAAAAAACTGGCGATTTGTTGCCAACTGCGTGATCACCTGATAGCTGCGATTTTTCTGCTTAGCTAAGTAGCCGACTAAGTTTGACGCACCTGCTGATACACCAATGGCAAAATCGAAGGGTTGATAGTCTTGTTCAAGAAATGAGTCGAGTACTCCAGCTGCAAAGATGCCGCGCATTGCGCCACCTTCTACGACGAGCGCTTTCATATTCTGCTCCAAGTTGATTAATGTGTGTTTGATTCTATCGACAAGGGGAGCGGGTTAAAAATGGCTACGACGGATAGCTGTAATAGACGTTATCTATCAATTGGTTCCGCCTATGCTAAGCATAGGAAACTTCCATTTTATCTGTAAGCATACCTAGAATAATCTTATACCTAGCAGCTAGTTAAGTATTTTCATGTTTTTATATACAGTATTTTTTGACAATGGTGTTTGGCTAGCTATACTGTTTATAGATACAGGTAATTAGGAGGTGCAATATGTTGTTGGAAACTATTGAACGCGTTAACCGCCTACGCCAGCAAGCGATGTCCGATCCGGAGTTTATTCAATCGGCAAAGGCTCATGAAAAGGCGCTGAACGATCAAGACCATCATTTTTTCGGCAAGAAAAAGAGTGCTAAACAAAGAAAAGATCGCAGTTTGGCCGATATCTATCAACAAGCAGAATTTGCTCAGCGAGCCGAAAGCGCTCAACACTAATCTATCTTTTCAATGTTAAAAAGCAGCGCTTAGCTGCTTTTTCTAGTTATTCGAATTGGTACTGCACAAAAAAATGGTCGCTTTTCAGCGACCTTACAAACAGGAAGTAATGGATAACATTATCGGCACGCTATAGGCTGCCGCTTTTCACTTTTAAAAGCATAGTCGAATATTGAAGAGTTGCTGGTGTTTGTGAATAAATTCGATGAAGTTACGGATATTTAGTCGCTATTTTCGTCTAACTTTTCTATTTTAAATGTTAACGACTGTTCATTTATTAGTGATATATCGCGTTTTATCTTGATTAAATTGATGTTTGATACTGCTTAATCCTATTTTCTCTGCGTGGATAGTCTAAAATGCATGCGCTGGATTGATCGGTGACAATGAAATCTTCGATTTGCTCATAGAATGTCAGGTTTTGCGTGGTTCAAATCTGCCTAAATAGGCCGTTTCAGCGTAAGATTAGCCTCCCTGAATCTATACCCAGAAACAACCATGGATAAAAAGCTTGGCCTAAGTTCGCTTACCGCAATTGTTATCTGCTCTATGATTGGAGCAGGTGTCTTTAGCTTACCGCAAAATATGGCTTCAGTTGCAAGTCCTGCCGCCGCTATCATTGGCTGGACAATCACTGGCGTTGGCATGATTTTCCTCGCTTTATCCTTTCAGAAGTGACCTCCCATCGCCTCAGAAATGATCCTTGTGCCTTATTTTTTAATTGGTGCGTTTGTACTCAAGATTGCTATCGAAGAGAAGAACAAAGGTCGCCTGCTACTGATCGGTGTTAGTGCCACAATATACGGGCTCTGGCTACTCTATGCCTCGGGGCTGAACTACTTGTTGCTTTCCGCAATCTTGTATCTGCCTGGGCTCTACTTTTATGTTCAGGCCAAAAGAGAGCAGGGCATTAACCCATTCAAAGGCCGAGAAAAATTCGGTGTTGGTGTGCTTGGGTTTTTGGCTCTAACAGTGATGGCGATGATTTGGCAAGGCAGTTTGAGCGTCACGTTCTAACATTCCCATGAGGTTTAAATCTCGCTAGCACTTTAAAAATCCGTAGTCTTGCCGACATAGTAGGTATCAGTAAAATAACTCGTGTTTATCTACACCATTTTAGTGTTAAAAGGTTATACTTTAAGATTATAACTAGCTATGGTTAGCACGGAGCAGGAATAGGACCATGAGTAGCTTTATACAAAAACGACAGTTTTATCGTTTACGATATCCGAAACGAGCGCGGCCTTTTGTTAGACTCGGCGAAGAGTTGTTTAAGGTAACAGAGGTTTCTGAAGGTGGGATTCGCATGGTAGTGAATAACACTGAAACTATGTATAAAGGGCTGTCGGTGAAAGGCGTACTCAACCTAAATGATGAAAACCGTGTTGAGATAGAAGGCGCGGTGCTTAGATTCGAACACGACGAAGTCATTGTTCAACTGCGCAAAGGCCCAACCTTCAAAATTATGGTGGATGAGCAGCGAAATATTCGCAACAAGTATCCAGTATTTTTTGCGCGATTAAGAGAGGCCGCCGCCTAATAGCCGTATCGTTTTGTAAAATGGAGCCAGATGGCTCCTTTTTAATTTACAGGCTATTTGTTTCTTCAACACACTAAGTATTCACCATTCGCTTGCCGCTTACAGAAATCTATAGCGTTCAATGATATGAGCGTTATAAGACATGTATGTGCTGCATAATTAAGTAAAAATTGTCGAGACTTTGCCCTACTATTATCCAAGGGTCATAAAAAGGTGGACTTTGCACCGTCGTTGCTTCATCCTGCCCGTCCAATTTATTCAGCCTAATCAATGAGACGAAGTGCCTGCTGAAAATTTTCAGCCTCCCGTATCTCATTTAAGTACTAAGGAGTTCAACTTGAACCTATTTGTTAGAGATCTTACCGTTATCGATTCTTCATATATCTGTGAACAAAGAGGGGTGGTAGGAGATAGTTGGATTCTTGATGTGACCATGTCTGGTGAGCTTAATGAAATGAGTATGGTGCTGGATTTCGGGCGGGTAAAAAAGCAAATCAAACGCCTTGTCGATGAGTATGTTGATCATCGTTTAATCGTCCCTGCGCGAAGCTCGGCGATCATCCATAAAGAGAGCAAAGCTGGCTATGCCACACTGGATCTCCTACGTGGAAGTAAAAGTATCCATCTACATTGCCCAAATGAAGCGTACTGCCTAATCGATGCCGAAGAAGTTAACATCGAGAGCCTCACCGAACATGTATATCTTATTTTGCGCGATAACTTGCCAAGCAATGTGACAGGAATTGAAATCACTTTGCGACATGAAGCCATCTCGGGTGCGTTTTATCACTATACCCATGGTTTGAAAAAGCACGACGGGAACTGTCAGCGCATCGCTCACGGCCACCGTTCTCCAATTGAGATACTGGTTGATGGTCAACGTGACAAAGAGAAAGAGTCGGCCTTTGCCAAGCGTTGGCAAGATATCTACCTCGGATCCAAAGAAGACCAAGTAGCGGTTGCTGACTTGAGCTTTGTTGAACAGACAAACTCGATCTGTGACGAAACCCACTATGGATTCCGCTATACTGCGCCACAAGGTGAGTTCGAATTGGCGATTGCTAAAAGTGAAACTGAGATCCTACCTACTGACACAACAGTAGAGCTACTGGCTTGTTACATTGCAGACCAAGTCAAACCGAGTCTTAATGAGGATCAATCACTACAGATCATCGCTTACGAAGGTGTTGGTAAAGGGGCAATGGCTTTTAAATAAACCAGGTAGCAAAAAGAACGCTCAAGCGCGTAATGCCAGTCAGTTAAG
>NZ_JXXV01000007.1 GCF_000967545.1 Vibrio galatheae
TGCCTTAACTGATCGGCATTAGGCTCAGTTGAGCCTCTTACGCTATCGATTATAGCTCTTCGCCATAGATATCAAACGAGAAGTATTTGGCCGCAATTTTGTCGTAGGTGCCGTTGGCTCGAATGGTTTTAATCGCTTGGTTGAATTTTTCAGCTAACTCTTTGTCGTTTTGACGTAAAGCGAGCGCTGTGCCTTCGCCAATATAGGCTTTATCGGTAACAGGGCTGCCAACAAATTCAAAACCTTTGCCAATTTCTTTGTCTAAAAATGCCAGAGCTAGTTGGTCGGAATTGCCAAAAGTCAGGTCCAAACGGCCATTCGTCATGTCGATGTATACTTCATCTTGGCCTGTATAACGCTTAATTTCTGCTACATCACCGAACATATCGGTCACATATCGATCGTGAATTGTACCAGTTTGAACACCGATAACCTTATCCTTAAGGCTTGCGGGTGTTAACTCGATATTGCTGTTTGCACTTGCCACAAAGCGAGCGGGTGTTTGGTAATATTTATCGGTAAATAGCACACGCTTTTTACGATCTTCAGTAATGCGCATTGACGCCATGATCACGTCAGATTTGCGTGCAAGTAAGCTCGGGATCAGTGAATCCCAACCTTGTGAAACCCAAGTACACTCTAGTTTTGCTTCACTACACAAGGCGTCAGCAATCTCAATGTCAAAGCCGACTGGTTTCCCGCTTGCATCCATATAATTGAATGGAGGATAAGTAAAATCAGACGCCAATCGAACTTCTTTCGCTAAGATTGGGGCAGATAAAAGAGCTGTGGCGCAAGCTAAGGCACTAAGCATTTTGTTCATGAGTAATATCCCTATTTTTGTTTGATGGTGTCAGGGCATCAGAAAAGTTGCAAATGATTTCACTGACTTCTTGCATACTTTTTTCTGAGCCAATGGTGATCCTTACACAGTGTTTAAGGCTAGGTTCATGACTTTGGTTGCGAGTCACGATGCCATGCTTAACTAGGTATTCAAACAGCTCGATACCTGGTTGCGTTCGAATGAGGACGAAATTGGTCGATGATGGATAGATGGTATCAATCCAGTCGATTGTGCTGAGACGTTCAATAAAGGCGTCGCGGGTTCGAATAAGAGATTGAGTATTCGCCGCAACTTGCGCTAACCCTTCGGCAGTGAGTGCTTTTAACACAATTTCAGCCGAGCTATCTGGCATTGGGTACGGCGGGACTAATTTAGCGACATATTCCATTACGCTTGTCGCCGCAATGATAAAACCGCACCGCACTGCGGCCAGACCAAATGCTTTTGATAAGGTGCGAATAACGACCAGATTTGGGTACTGATCGATGAGGTCAACGACACTCTCTGCCAGTTCAAACTCAATGTAAGCTTCATCGACCACAACCAAAGAGTGGTCTTGTGTTTGTTCAAGGACGGAGACAATATTCTCTTTCTTAAGTAGTTGACCTGTCGGGTTATTTGGTGAGCAAAGAAAGACGATATTAGCTTGGCGTGCTGCCGCAACCACGCTGTCAACATCCAGCGAGAAGTCTGGCGCTAGCAGGGGGCACTTGATGACATTGACAGACAATGATTCTGCGCAAAACTCGTACATTGCATAGGTCGGTGTGCAAATAGCAATGCTGTCGACTCCAGGCTGGCAAAATGTTCTGACCAAAAGATCAATCGCTTCATCAGCACCACGAACTGCGATAGTGGGTTGAGTCGTATCGCAGTATGCTTGATAGGCTGCGGCAATATCATGTGGTAGGAAGTCAGGGTAACGGTGCAGAGCGCTCTGATGGTCTGCAAAAAACATGGGATGTTCAAGCTCATTGGCGTTGAGCCACAATCTTCCTGAACCGCCAATACGTCTGGCTGATTGATATGGTATTAATTTTTTTATGCTCTCAGGTGCGAGTTTTTCAGCTAGTGACGCCATGTTATCTACCTTGAATGAATACTTAGTCAATCCGTTAGTGAATATCTAAGTAGTTTTTCCTAATGATTAATAATCTAGTCAATATGTGCTTTGGGTTAAATCGAAATAAAGGCATACTAGCTATGCAAAAAAATCATGGATGAAAACAATGAACGCCAGACTTCCCTCGACGAAAAATCTTCAAGCATTTCTCTCAACGGCTTACTACCTGAATTTTACCCATGCCGCTGAAGCACTTAACATGACGCAAGGTGCGATTAGCCGTCAGATTCAGTCACTTGAGGAGATCATGGGGGTTGCACTGTTTTATCGACAAGCTCGGGGGCTTTCTCTGACACCTGAAGGGGATAAGTTCGTTCCATTAGCCGAAGATATCGTCAAGCGTTTGCAAATGTCGATTCGTGAGGTCGCTGATAGCGCCAACCGAATTAAACTCAACGCCCCAAGTTGTATCACTTCTTGGCTGCTTACGCGGATAGCGAACTTTCAACAGGCATTCCCTGACGTAAATGTTGAATTGACTTCTACGACTAAGCATGAGGCCGTGCCAAACTTTGATAGTTTTGACCTAATTATCACCTATGGTAAACCGACACGAAGCAAGGCAGTAAAACAGACGGTGCTATTTGAAGAGTTACTGGCTCCTGTATGTGCCCCGGAGACTTGGCAGCACATAAAGGCGAAAGGTGTGAATGAAGAAGCGCTGCTTAGTCAATTAACTTGGTTGCACGCTAACCCAGAGCAATCCGACTGGATGCTGTGGCTGGAAAATAGTGGCTTGAAAAAATATAAAGGTAAAGCAAATCAAACATTTGCAACGCTTGATCAAGCAATGAATGCGGCTCAACAAGGATTCGGGATTGCGATTGGGGACATTACGCTCGCCGCTCAAGATCTCAAGCTGAAACGGTTACTTCAGCCGTTTGAAAAGTGCGTATCGACTGGAAATGGCTATCACTTGCTTCACTTGCATCAACAAGACAACCTTATGGTCAATCGGCTTATTGAGTGGTTGACGTTAGATAGTGGTAGCCACGGAGTTAAAACCTAATACGCTTTGATCCCATAGGGTTTGAGTTTGAGTGGTAGAACATCATCTAATTTTTCGATTTCATCGGGGTAGACTTCGATCAGGGCAAAGTTATGCTGCTGATAGAGGGCGCGGAGGGTTTGCTGCTGGTGCTCTGAAGTGGTGCCAGTGTCTGTTCCCCAATACTGTAGATAGACTTTACCTGACGGCAGATAAAAGTCGCTTAATACATCTTGTTCAATGGGTAACTGTCTGTCATAGGAGTGGACAATACCGTTCATGTATAGCCAGTTATCTATGATTAGCTCCCCTTTAGAACGGACGTAATGACCATCTAAGGTTCGGTGCTTCGCCTCGAATTTTTGCCTAAAACTAGAAAGAGACTTATCGGTTGCGTGGGTTTGCGCATCTTGACCAGAGAACTCAACTACAGACTGTTTTAGTCGCTTATTACGCGCGATTGAGTCATGCCATACGACAAACAGAGCATCGTTTTGCTTGTCTTCTCGTTGATAGCCACCCACGGTTAAACCCGAAGTCGTGACCAACCAACCATTTTCACCACGCTCAATCCAGCCAAGTTCTTGTAACAGCTGATTGACCTTTTTGGCACTGAGTGAAAAGCGTTCACCCAATTGGGTTGCGCTGAGCGTTTTTCCGCTGGTTGCTATGGTGTCGATGAGCAAATTTTCCGGCCATACGATAAATTTGCCAAACTTAGGGTGGTCGACATATTCACCGCCAAACTTGCCACCAAGTTGCGTTAGCAGCCAACCCTCTTCTGCGCGATTAATATAGCCAGCAGACTTAAGATCATTGAACAGTTGCTTTGGGTCTAAATCACGTAATTTAGCTAACGAAGTGGTCGATATTTTGTCTGACATAGGCATCTCCTTATCGAGCGCTTATTGTTCGATGTAACTCGCCACGAATCAAGGCTTTGGAACATATGTTGACAGGAAATGGGAGCCGGCGTAGGCACGAACGTATTGTTTTGTGTTGATGAGGATTAAAACAATGAGCAGCGCAAAAAGCACTGCTCACAAACGCGGTTATGATTGGGCAAAGAAGATAGCAATCGAGCGAGGTGCCACTAATACTTGTTTATGGTCGATAGTCTGGTGCAGTTCATGCGAGTCGGTATTGCAGATCATCGTCCATTCTTCTTTGTCTGTCTCTGGCATCGTAAAGCGGGCAGGCGCATTGGTTTGGTTAATGCAGTAAAACAGTTCATTGCCATCCTTGCCGATTCCCAAGTGTAAAGCGACTGAGCTTAGACGGTTCCAATCATCGTGTTCCATAAAACTGCCATCAAGGCGACGCCAGAAGATACGGTTGTCGTTGCGGTTTTCCCCACTGAAGGCACGGATAAAAGGCACCATGAATTCTTGTCTCGCCGCGACCATCTTGGCAAGCCATGTTTTGAATAAAGTCTTGTTTTCAGTCGGTTGCCAGTTTAACCAGCTTGTTTCGTTATCTTGGCAGTAGGCGTTGTTGTTGCCTTTTTGAGTATGAGAAACAACATCTGCCGTTAAAATATGTGGAATACCAAAGGCAAACAGTAAACTCGCCATAAAGTTACGCTTTTGCTTTTCACGCAGCTCAATGATGGTGTGGTTTTCAGTGTCGCCTTCGATACCATAGTTATCTGAACGGTTATCACCGTGGCCATCTCGGTTTTGCTCTCCGTTTGCCTCGTTGTGCTTATGCTTGTACGAGACGAGATCCTGCATACAAAATCCGTCATGGTAGGTGATGTAGTTGACGGTCAGCTTGTAAGGCCAATTCGCTGCACTATAGAGGTCTCGAGAGCCCATAATACGTGTCGCGAACTCTTTCAAAAATCCTTGGTCACCGCGCCAAAAACTACGCGTGATGTCGCGTAATCTGTCGTTACATTCATTCCAGCCGAAGGGGAAGTTGCCTACCTGATAGCCATTGGGGCCAATATCCCAAGGTTCTGCAATCAGTTTGACCTCACGTAATACCGGGTCTTGCGCAACCGCTTTAAAAAATCCAGCATCGGGGCTGAAATGTTCACCATGGCGTCCGAGTGTTGCAGCTAAGTCGAATCGGAAACCATCAACCTGAAACTCGCTGGCCCAATATCTGAGCGTATCCATGACTAGATTCAACGAAGGCTGATACGAGAGGTCGACCGTATTACCACAGCCAGTAAAGTTGGCGTAGTGCTCACCGTGTTTAAAATAATAACGGCTATCTAAGGCTTTTAGGTTAAATACTGGACCTTCTTCCCCGCCTTCAGCGGTGTGGTTGTACACCACGTCGAGGATCACTTCAATACCGTGACGGTGCAGCTCTCGAATTGCAGTTTTCAGTTCGGTAACCGCGTCTTTGGTCGCATAGCGTGGGTCAGGTACCATAAATAGATATGGGTTATAGCCCCAATAATTGACCTTATTCATCTTGAGTAGATGAGGCTCGTGCATACAGGCTGCGACAGGTAACAGTTGCAACGTGTTGATGTTTTGTTGTTGGTAGAAGCTGATCATGGCTTCACTGACCAATCCAAGGTAGCCACCTCGATGCTCGATTGGAACGGCGGTGTTGAGCTTTGATACGCCTTTGACGTGGGTCTCAAACAAAACCATCTCTTCTCGTGGGCGATTCGGCTTTACAATACCTTGCCAGTCAAACTTATCGCTCACAACCACACACTTAGCAAGTTGGAAACTCTTGTCTGAGTTAAACGGCACCGTGTAGTGGAGCGGCTTCTCAATCGCTTTAGCGTATGGGTCAGAAATTAAATGCGGTTTATCCTTGCGAGTCACTATGTAGCCGTACTTCTGCCCCGGCGAGATATTCTCAAGATAAGTATGCTTAATGCCCGCGTGGTCACCTTCTAAGGGGTAAGTGGAGAACTCACCGTTGTCGTTAAATAACGCCAGCTGAATATCATCTGTCTGAGGTGAATAGATTGAAAAATTACACCCTTTGTTATCAGGTGTGGCACCTAGAGGGTAAGGACGGGAGCACGTCATGATCACTACTTTACTGCAATTGTTTACTGTTTGATCTTAAGTAAATAGTTTTGCAGGTGATTGGTCAAGCACCTAAGCACAAAATTATAAATGTAATTTTATTTCAAAATTATGTCAGTGCAGCTTCAAATGGTGATCGAGTTTGCGTTTTGATCTGGTTATTTTTCTGATAACTCTAAATCTCAGCCCAAATATTGTGATTGCAGGCATAAAATTTTGTTCAAGGATGATTTCTCCTCCTTTCTCATCCCCCTTAACTATTTCTCATCTGGAGGATTCTGCTCTCCTCCTCCCTAGTTAACCTTACTGCAGTTGAAACAAACGAGGATAACGGTCTAGCCAACATCCTGTCTTACCTCTCTTTTTTGAGTCTACTTGATTTACTGCCTTTTAAGTCATCTCAGGAAGAGACAAGAAAAATATAAGAACCCTAAATGGAGTTAATAATGAAAAAAGTAAGTGTAATTGCTGCTGCAGTGGTCGCAACTTTATCAGCAGGCGCTTTTGCCGCTGCCGTTGATTTCCACGGTTATGCACGTGCTGGTGTCGGCCTTAGTGGTGAAGGTTCGCACACAACGTACGAGAAAAACAAAGTTGGTCGTTTAGGTAACGAAGACGACTTGTACGGTGAAATTGGCCTGAACGCTGAGCTATATAAAGTCGATGACGTTACTTTTAACTTGGAAACTTTAGTTGCATACGGCCAAGCGGGTAACAACAACTGGGAAGGTAACTCGAATGCTCTACGCGTAATGAATGTTCAAGCTAAAGGTCTATTTAGTGATAAAGATGCAGTCCTTTGGGCTGGTCAGCGTTACTACCAACGTAAAGACATTCACATCACTGACTTCTACTTCCTAGATACGTCTGGTGGTGCTGGTGGTGGTATCGAAAACCTATCTCTAGGTGATAACGTTAAAGCATCATTCGCAATTATGCATGATGATGGTTCTCAAAAAGTGTCAGATGGAAATGCATTTGTTTTTGATAAAGATTTGTGTACAGGTACCGGAACACCTGCAGATGACTCTTGCTACAAATCTGAAGAGCAATTCAAAGACGAAACAGTCTCAGGTTATACATTCGATGCGCGATTTGCTGGAATTAAATTAACAGACAATACCAATCTTGAGCTTGCTTTTGCATATGACTTTGCTTCTGAAGCTGAAGGTCAAAGCGTAAAATCGGATGACGGTGTGCTTGCAACTGCGGTATTCGGTACTGGTTTATCAAACGGCTTCAACCAAACGGTACTTCAATACGGCACATCATCTTACGGTAAACAGATGGCGACTTACGGCGGTGGCGGTTGGTTCAATCGCTCAGGTGATAATAACGACGCAGACGGTTTCCGTATCATTAACTGGGGTGTCACTGGTCTAGGTGATTCTTGGGAACTTGGTCACGTTGTAATGTATGCTCAAGCATCTGATACAGATAAAGGTGATATCACAGCATACAATGCTGTAATTCGTCCAATGTACAAATGGGATGAAAACATGAAGACTGTTTTTGAAGCAGGTTACTTTGCTGATGAAACTAAACTATCTGGTACAACAACTGACGCCGCAGGTTCTAAGCTAACTATTGCACAAGCATGGTCAGCAGGCTCTAGCTTCTGGGCTCGTCCTGAAATTCGAATCTACGGTTCATACTTCATGGATCATGAAGGCGATAGCTTCAAAGACAGCACTGCAGATTCTGAGTTCAGTGTTGGTATTCAAATGGAAGCTTGGTGGTAATATAGTTTCCTAATTTTATAAGTCCATAAATCTAAGCCGGCTTATAGTGAGCCGGCTTTTTTCGTCTGAAAGAGGTTCCAATGAAACATTTAGTACTGGGCTGCGCGATCAGTATTGCCCTCATGGGGTGTACTACTACCGAGACCATTGTATTTGATACAAGTGATGCATCACAAGTTGTTGAGTCGTACTCTCAGATACATTGGGTTAATGTTGAGCCTACTAAGCGGGTTAACTTCTCTATTGATGAAAATAATCAAAACTTCGAATTTCCAACAGGTGTCAGTCCTGTCGCCGCTTTTAATATTGATACACAGGGTAAAGAACTTGATTTAGAGATCATAAGCTACTTCAAGAAAACGGTTCTCTACCCGAACGCATTACTTCTAAATGAAAATAATCAGGTGCTGAAATCATTTGGAACAGAAGATTTCGAGTATAAGCATGCCTACGGCTTTGAAGGTGATCGTCTAACAACAGAAGTAACGATTCAACCCGTCGGAAAGCAGCGCGTTAAACTATTAATCTATACAACACCTGAACTGATTTCTGGTGAATCAGAGGTTCTGCACCCTGTTAAGCTTGACGCAATAGCGAGAGGTAACTACCCACCAGATGTACCTAACCCTAAAGTTCCACATTCTCAATTTGGTGAGCTGAGTATCGTCGCCAAAGTTGATAGTGCAATTGTTGTAGATGAACCAATTGCGGTCTCTAGTACCGACACTGCGCAGAAAAAATTCACAGAAGACTTGGCAGCAAAAGACCAAGCTGATGTTGGCACAGCACCTATTATTTCTACGCAAGTAAATGTTGAAAACGATCAAATAACACTTTCGTCTGAACAACAGCAGTTCTACCTCACTAGCATAGAAAATGCTGTTGAAGTCGGGATGCTGGATAAGGCTCTCGCATTACTTGAAGAAGCAAAAGCCCTTAATGTTGAAGGTGCGCAGCAAGTCTTTGTTAAGGCCGTCAACGCTAAATAAGCAGATGTTTTATCTTTTAAAAGCTCTCGGATAGGCCGAGGGCTTTTGGCATTGATTAAATAGGCTTAATAATGGGTAATGGCTCTTAGTTTTGCATGCAAAATGTTTCTTTATCAGCGACTTCGAATACACTGTTTGCTTGTTCAATTGAGTCAGGGATGATGACATGAGTTCAGTAAAACTCGGAGATTTAAGGGTGAAGCCTTCGAAAATTTTATGTGTTGGTCGCAACTATTTAGAACATATCCAAGAACTGAACAATGCCATTCCTGAACAGATGGTGGTTTTTTCTAAACCCCCTTCATCTATCACATCTCAACTCTCATCATTTCATCAAGAACGGCTTCACTATGAGGGTGAAATTTGTTTCCTCATCAAGCAAGGTGAAATCGCCGCCGTTGGCGTTGGTTTAGACTTGACTAAGCGTGAGTTGCAGTCGCGCTTAAAAGAAAAAGGTCTGCCGTGGGAAAGGGCGAAAGCATTTGATGGTTCCGCGCTCTTTAGCCGCTTTATCGCCGTCGAAGGGTTGGAGATTGAATCTTTAGAAATCGAGCTTTTTATTAATTGTGTCCGTGTGCAGAAGGGGTCGGTCAAGCAGATGATCTATTCACCAAGCGTCATCGTTGAAGAGCTCAAAAGTTACACGACCTTATGTGATGGCGATATCATCATGAGTGGAACGCCTCAAGGAGTCGGTGAAGTTCATGCTGACGATGTGTTCCTTGCTCGGTTAAAGTCAGGCGATAAAACCTTGATTGAGATCGAATGGGTCGCGAGCTAAATATTGCTTTACCTTGACCTAAGGGTAAGAGTTAACCTCCTATTGAATGTGCAATAGGAGGTTTTTTATTATGGGCTGTTGTAATCAGGCGTCTAATGGTGGAAGCAAAAGTATCGGTGTTTTAGTTAAGTGTATCGCGGTGCTGGCCGTTGTCATTCTGGTTTTAGCTGCTCTGTTTGGCTAAAGCAATTTTAAACACAGAAAGATAACCATGCTGACCAGTGTCGTTAATAAGACGTTTTTAGTTTTCCAGGCGATGACGGCCGCGAGCAAGGCGGCGACTAAATATGGGTTACTTGGTGACAACCACACCGTTTGCTGTGGCATAAAAACGATGGGTGCCCAAATTGCCGTGAGTACCGCAGGGCTCGAATATTTTAGGAGACGCTGCGTTTGTGTATTGAGGCGTAAAGGAAGGCGCGGCTCTAAAAAGAGGTAACGACTGGCGAATACCAGTACTGTCATAGCCAGAATCGAAAGCATGATCATTGTTTGCCTCCTTGTCGTGATTCAGCAAAATAACCTGCCACCATTCCAGCAACACTGGCAATCATAAGCCCAGATTCTATTCCTTTTGCATAACAAACCACGGAAGTGACTAAAGACACAACAACCGCGATGAGCACGGGTGAGGACGTTATGTTCGGGACGACAATGGCGATGAAGGTGGCGGCAACGGCAAATTCCAATCCGAGTTCATTCAACGATGGGATGTAGCTTCCGGCGACAATACCTGCCAAGGTTGCTAGGTTCCAACACACGTAAAAACTGAGTCCAGCACCTAACGCGTACCAGCGATTGAACTGTTTCTGCGATTGCTGCCCACAGAGGGCAAAAAGTTCGTCAGTCAACAGGAATCCTAATCCCAACCTCCACCTTAAAGGCAGTGGACTAATCTTATCGCGCATTGACACGCTGTAGAGAAGGTGGCGCGAGGTGATAAAGAAAATCGCTAACAGCATGGTGGCTAGTGTGGCGCCAACTTTAAACATACCAGTCGCAACCAATTGGGCAGAGCCGGCGAATAGGATCGCAGAGAGAGCTTGGCTTTCGATAACGGTTAACCCTGATTCAATGGCGAAAGAACCTGCCAGCAGTCCCCATGGAATCACTGCGATACTCAACGGCACCATTGCCAGAGTGCCTTGCCAAAAAAGCCGAGATCGGCTGAGTTGTGAGTCATTTTCGAAGGTCATAGTATTCATAATTATTGTTGTTCGTGGATTGGAAGATGAACTTATTAAGTCACGATGAAGCTATCTAAGCTTGTATAAACTTGCTCACAACTTTGAGTCGTAAGTGTTGCCGACAAACTGCTTGGGCGTGACGCCGAGCGCACGTTTAAAGTGTCTATGGAAATGGCTTTGGTCATGAAATCCGGTTTCCTGTGCGACATCAGAAATTTTCATTCCTTTGCGTAACAGTTGTTTTGCGACCCTTAACTTCGCTTGAATTTGGTAGGCGTGGGGTGGCAAGCCAAACTCTTTTTGGAAGCTACGAGTAAGATAGTATGGGCTTAGTCCTGCTAACTTAGATAAGTCTTCAAGGCTTACATCCGCTTGAGGAAAATCATCGAGAAACTCTTTAACTAGCAAAAGCTGACGCTGACTACGAGTATGAGGTTCCCAACTCTGTTTAGACTTACTGTGACGAGAGATTAACTTCACCAGAGTGCCATAAATGAGCGTTTCGCGTAGCAGTTTATTGTCGGACTGAGCTAAGGTATCAAACACCAGACGAAGTTGCTGTGCCATCTCTGGATCGTAGACAACAGGTTCTGGAAAGTAGGGGACAGAGTGTCCAGACGACAAGCCTTCCGTAAGCTGAGCAAACTGTTCAGGTAATGGGTACATGGCTTTGTATTCCCAGCCCCCTTCTGTGGCTGTCTGGCCGTTATGCACTTCATCAGCATTAACCAAAATTATGCTATCTTGTGGCGCAATATGGTTGCCACCAGTGCGATAGAAACGTTGTGCCCCTTTTTCGATAACACCTATCGTGTAGCCTTCGTGACTATGGCGAGAAAAGTTTTGATGCGTATATTTCGCATCGAGCAATTCCAACCCACCTAGCTCGCTTGCTAAACGAAAATTGGCCGACTCTTTATTGCTTTTTGCCACACGCTTTCCTTGCTTGTACCGCTCACGGAATGATCTATCAGTTTAGCTTATAGCGGACAATTATTTTTGTACAAAATTGCTCAATTTTTAGCGCCACGCAATTTATTCCACTGTGCGTTGTTATTCTAATGTGATTTCTATTTTCTGCCGATTATTGTGGATCTGTTTTCTATGTCAGATTAAAATTCTGCGCTTTGTGTGTTTGCTGAAATTATAATAATGATCGATATTTCTGTGCTGCCTGTTTATTTGACGGCGGTTGTTGCGCTTCTCCTGTTACCTGGACCAGATATGCTGCTTATCGCCAGCTCAAGTATGAGCTATGGCCGCCGAGTGGGTGTTTTTGCTAGTTTAGGTAACGCCACTTCAGGGATTATTCTTACTCTATTTGCTGCTGCGGGCGTGTCTGCGCTGATTGCCATGAGCCCAATCGCGCTAAAAGTGTTGCACTTACTTGGCGGTGCTTACCTGCTTAAAATGGGCTGGGATTGTCTGCGAGCAAGTGCCGCTATCGCTCCCGAGCTGGATGGGAGCAATAAAGTTGCCACGACCTTTTACCAACGCGCGTTGGTTAGCAATTTACTCAACCCAAAAGCTTTGGTCTTTTTTGTCATGTTTTTGCCGCAATTCGTGTCTAGCAATATTAGTGCAACTTCCGGTGAGCAAATGTTGGCTCTGGGGCTGCTATTGAACGTGTTGGGATTGCTGTTCAATTTTGTTCTTGTTGCCTTAGTAGGGATATTAGGTAAGCCTCTGTTAGAAAAAGAAAACTTCCGAAATTACCAGCATAAGTTTATGGGAGCGATATTTGTCGTGCTCGCCATTTGGATGCTAAGCTCATTTGCGAGCTAACGGAATGTAAAACAGGTCAGCGTTTGCTGGCCTTTTTTGTACCTGTACAGAAACAAGGAAGTAACAATGAATGTCCAATTTGTGCTAAACCCACCGAAAAATATTAGAGATGTTATTTATAACGGTTTGAAAACGTTCAATATGAAGCACTTTCCTGACCAAGACGTTCAAAGTCTCGCCTGTTATATAGAAGATGAAGATGGCAACTTTGCTGGTGGACTGACGGGTGAGATCTTTACTAATACCCTATTTGTCGAGTTCTTATGGGTCAATGAAAATGAAAGGAATTCGGGGATAGGATCGGTATTGATGGCTCGCCTAGAAGAGGAAGCTAGAGAGTTTGGTGTGACAGATTTATATCTTGATACTTATAGTTTTCAAGCGCCGGGCTTCTACGCCAAGCTGGGTTTTACTGAAGTTGGGCGTTACTCGGGTTTTCCGACCCAAGGTGTGGATAAGATTTTTCTGCAAAAGAGCATTGGTTAATGCGCTAAAGTTCTATATCAGACAATGCCCCTACGTTTATCTCTCACTAATCCTGATTGAAAAACACAACTAAACTGCCGCCCTTGAAGGCGCTTCCATAATTGAAGGTCAGCCCTAAGCCGATGTTATCGATGAAGCCGATATCAAAAGGAGGAGTCATTAACCAACCTAGAGAGGCTTCATAGTAGGAGGAGGTGCCTAAGTTGTGTTCTACATCGCTGCCCACATCGACCCGCCTGATCGTGCTGTAGATTGATTGGGTCGAACTTCCGATTCGGTTGAAATCGTACACTGCGGTTGCACTATTAACTAAATACCAGCCTTCGGGATTACCAGGATCACCATCATTGGCCTCTCCCCAGCCATAGCCATAAAAATAGTGTCCACTGGATGACAACTTCCATTTTCCCCAAGACTCTTTCTGTCGATAATTTACGCGGATATGTGGTTCGTAGACATTGGCCCACGCTGACGTGTTAAAAAGCAAACCATCTAACACAGGTTGAAATTGTCGACCTGTGTTGCTGTTATAGGTCATTGAATTTTGATAGTGCATCAAATGAGTACCGAAACCGGGCTCAATCGACCAATTTTCATCCAATACATGCTCATAGCGATATGCGATGTACATATCTAGAATGACTTGGCTCAAATCGTCATCTCGATCCTCGCCGGGCCAGCGTATAGTATCCTCAGTCGTTAATCCGGAAAAGCGAACCAGAAGTGAATGAGTATTTGTATCTTGTTCGTCATTAAGGCGAAATGACATTGGTATTGTGGTAATGCCGTATTTTTTTCGATTCTCAACTGAGTCGTAGGTGCCTAAATTTTCATTCTCAGTATTGAACAAGTTGTTTGGGTTGAAATCAGCGAATCCTACGGTAAAGACGTCACTGTCACTCATGACTATGGTGTAAGCGAAACTTTGCTCAAGGAAATTACTAATAACGTCAAAGCTCTGCGCCATGACATTGCCAACATAGAGTAAAGGCAGTGTATATAACCATCTTCCTTGCGTCCTTCTTGCCACTCGCCGTTCCTATTAGTTATTTTCTGTATTAATGTTACAAGGATTGATTTGATATGCAATCGATGAGTGACATGTTTAGCGAGCACACTCCCAAATTAGAGCGATACCCTATTTGGAAGTGAGCGACTGCTTACTTTGGGCTATATATCTACAGCAGACTATGTTGGTGCTCTGAGATAAGCATCCCCATCAATTCTGACGCTTTATCAAAAACTTGAGCAAATGTATCTGAATCGGTGAATTTCTCGATTACTTCGTAATAGCATTTGAGTTTAGGTTCAGTTCCAGAAGGTCTCACAATCACTCGGGCGCCACACGATAGGTGGTAAATCAAGACATCACTTGCAGGAAGCTCGATGGTTTCTGTTGTGCCATCGGCAAAAGTTTTAATACCCGATTTAAGATCCTCAGATATGACCACTGTACTGCCAGCGATCATGGTGGGTGGATTGGCTCTGAGCTTATTACCCATCGGAGGTGATTTTGGATCGAGAGCAATACTGCGCTGAGCATTGAGATAGAGACCATGTTGGCGATAGATGGACTCTAAACGATCCCAAATTGTTTTGCCTTGGCTTTTGAGCTCGGCGGTCAATTGGGCAAAAGCAACCAGTGCAGATAGACCATCTTTGTCCCAAACTTTGTTGCCGACCGTGTAGCCAAGCGCTTCTTCATACGCAAAGAGGAACTGTTGGTCATCGCTGAGTTTTTGCATTGCCACGTTGGTGAGCCATTTAAAACCTGTCAGTGTTTGGTAGTATGTTGCTCCGTGCGCTTGGGCTATTTTATTTAACAACGTAGACGAGACAATGGTATTGCCCACAAGCTGTTTATTCGCTTCGGTCTTTGACAGCAGATAATCGCCAAACAAAGTGCCTACTTGGTCACCAGTTAACATTTGGTAGTCACCATCAGGTTTGCGAACAGCAACGGCGAAGCGATCGGCGTCGGGATCATTGGCACAAGCGATATCGGCATTATGCTGTTTTGCCAATGCCACCACCATATCCATCGCTCCTGCTTCTTCAGGATTGGGAAAGTTGACCGTCGGAAAGGTTCCATCTGGCTGACTTTGCTCGGCCACACTGAAGAAGTGGTTGAACCCAGCATCTTTGAGTAATGTCTGCGCCATTTGCGCTCCAACACCATGCATGGCGGTGTACGCAATCGTAATGCCATCGGGTTCAGTATGATTGCCAAGTAAAGGATTGGTGTTCATGGCTTGGCGGTAGGTTTGGTAGTAATCCTCTCGCAACCAGATAAGTAAGTTGTGTGTTTCTGCATCACTGAGTGACATCAATGGGATTGGTTTCGTCGCAGCGAGATCGATTTCTCTGGCAATACCAGAATCGTGTGGTGGGATTATTTGTGCGCCATTTTCCCAATAGACTTTAAAGCCGTTGTATTCTGGCGGATTGTGGCTTGCCGTGACCACCACGGCGGCCGCTGCGTTAAAGTGCCTGACGCCAAATGCGACAATTGGGGTTGCGGCGACTGCATGGGTGAGGAATACCTTAATACCCAACGAGGTGAGCACAGATGCAGTGTCATGAGCAAATTGCTTCGAATCCGTACGACCATCGTAACCGATGACCACGCCACGTGTTTTAGCGTCATTGACTTGTTTGATTAGGTAATGGCCAAGGCCCGTTGCTGTTTCTTGTATCACCAATCGGTTCATGCGGTTGGGGCCACATCCAACTTTGCCGCGCAGCCCGGCTGTGCCAAATTCTAAGCGTTGGCTAAACCGCTCTTCCAGTTCTATCATCGCTTGTTTATCGATTAGGTGTTGCAGTTCTTCTCTCGTTTTTGGGTCAGGATCTTTTTCCAACCAGTTCGTAACTTGTTCCATCATGATGTTTACCTTCTTCATGCCAAAGCAGATGCTTAATTTAAGTCTATGTTATTTGCCCGATTTATCCCGATTTTAATTGATATTAATTCTCATTATCTGGATGGCAATCGTTAAACTTATACGCGATTTATTTGGTCATCATTTCTAGTTGTACTTTCTTGCACAAATGAAAAACGCCAACTAACGTTTATTAACATAAATATAACAAATTACATGAAATTTACGGGTTATAAGGAATTTTCCAAGTCCAAAGGCTGATTGGTACTTTCTTGCAGATAAACGCTTGTGCACAGAAGAGTACCAGCATCACGGTTGATGACTCTGGCAGAGGAGAGGTCTTTTGAAAAGTTTACAGTTGGTGCTAAGGCAATTGAGTCGAGTGCTGTTGGTTTGCTTCACCGCTTCGGCGTATGCACAAGAGAGCGCCTTCAACATGACTCAAGGTGTAACTAATATCAGCGAGCAAGTTTACGACCTGCATATGTTGATATTCTACATTTGTTGCGCCATCGCCATTGTCGTGTTTGGCGTCATGTTCTACTCGATGTATCACCATCGAAAATCTAAAGGCGCGGTGGCTGCGCATTTTCATGAAAGTACCAAAGTTGAGGTGATATGGACGGTCATTCCCATCGTCATATTGGTGTTAATGGCCATTCCTGCCACCAAAACTCTGGTTGCAATGGAGGATACCTCTCAATCGGATCTCACCGTAAAAATTACCGGCTCACAATGGAAGTGGCACTACAGCTACTTTGGTGAAGAGGTTGAATTCTTTAGCTTGCTGGCGACCAGTCAAAAAGCGATCGATGGTATTGAAGAGAAGGGCGCGCACTACCTTCTCGAAGTTGACAACCCGCTAGTGCTACCAATCAATCGTAAAATTCGTTTCTTGATGACTTCTGACGATGTTATCCACTCGTGGTGGGTGCCTGACTTTGCGGTCAAGAAAGATACCATTCCAGGTTTTATCAATGAAACATGGACTCGAATTGATAAGCCAGGCGTTTACCGAGGACAGTGTGCTGAGTTGTGTGGCCGCGCACATGGATTTATGCCGATAGTCGTTCATGCCATGGAAGAGGATCAATATGAGCAGTGGCTGGTGGCGAAAAAGGCCGAAATTGCTCAGGCCAAGCAAGAGGCCGCTGCGTCTCTCACAGCTTCTCTATCAATGGAAGAGCTGGTTGAAATTGGCGAGAAAGTGTACCTCGAACGTTGTTCAGTATGTCACCAAGTGAATGGCGCCGGGATCCCGGGGGCGTTTCCAGCCATTACGGGTAGCAAAGTCGCAACGGGTGATAAAAACGAGCACATTAATGTTGTCGTCAACGGCCGAGCAGGCACCGCGATGCAATCTTTCGCTAACCAGTTGACGGATAGGGAGATAGCTGCCGTGTTGACCTATCAACGTAATGCACTTGGCAACAGCGTCGGTGACTCTGTTCAAGCGGCCGATGTGAACCAGTTCAAGGCGTCTAAGGAGGGACAATGAAAACGTCCAAACCTGATTCGATAGTAGAAGATAAAACTAAGTCAGCACCGATAACCGATGCGGAGATCAGTCGTGCAAATAGCACAATTACTGTTGAGTCTGACGATCATGAACACCACGCAGCGCCGAAAGGCATTACGCGCTGGCTTTATTCGACCAACCATAAGGACATTGGGACGCTTTACCTTTGGTTTAGCTTCATCATGTTTTTGACCGGCGGTGCGATGGCAATGATCATCCGTGCTGAGCTGTTTCAACCCGGTTTGCAATTAGTCAAACCTGAGTTTTTTAATCAAATGACAACCGTTCACGGTTTAGTCATGGTGTTTGGTGCCGTGATGCCCGCTTTTACTGGTTTAGCGAACTGGATGATCCCTATGATGATCGGCGCGCCAGATATGGCATTACCAAGGATGAATAACCTGAGCTTCTGGATATTACCTTTCGCGTTTGCCATCTTAATTGCATCTTTATTTACCGAGGGTGGGGGGCCTAATTTCGGCTGGACTTTCTATGCGCCTCTGTCAACGACTTATGGGCCAGATAGTACAGCTCTATTTGTATTCTCGGTGCATATCATGGGTATCAGCTCAATTATGGGCGCCATCAACGTAATCGTCACGATCGTCAATATGCGTGCGCCGGGGATGACGTGGTTTAAGATGCCGATGTTTGTTTGGACCTGGTTGATTACGGCTTTCTTGCTTATTGCAGTGATGCCCGTTTTAGCCGGAGCGGTCACCATGGTGTTAACTGATAAATACTTTGGGACGTCGTTCTTTGATGCAGCCGGAGGCGGGGATCCTGTGATGTTCCAGCATATTTTCTGGTTCTTTGGTCACCCTGAAGTGTACATTATGATATTGCCGTCGTTTGGTATTATTTCGGCGATAATTCCTGCATTTAGCGGCAAGAAACTATTTGGCTATCACTCTATGGTTTATGCCACCTGTAGTATTGCTTTGCTCTCATTCTTAGTATGGGCGCACCATATGTTTACTACCGGTATGCCTGTTTTCGCCGAGTTATTCTTTATGTACTGCACCATGTTGATAGCAGTGCCGACAGGGGTGAAAGTATTTAACTGGGTTGCGACCATGTGGCGCGGAGCAATGACGTTTGAGACGCCGATGTTGTTTGCGATAGCTTTCATCATTTTATTTACCATTGGTGGTTTCTCTGGATTGATGCTCGCGATTGTTCCGGCAGACTTCCAGTACCACGATACGTATTTTGTGGTGGCACATTTCCACTACGTATTAGTTTCTGGTGCTGTATTCTCGATCATGGCCGCCGCCTACTATTGGTTACCTAAATGGACGGGGCACATGTATGACCACAAGTTGAGCTTGTGGCACTTCTGGTGTTCGATTATTTCGGTCAACGTGCTGTTCTTCCCGATGCACTTCTTGGGCCTAGCGGGCATGCCAAGACGTATTCCGGACTACGCCATTCAGTTCGCGGATGTCAACCAAATCGTCTCTATCGGTGGTTTTGCCTTTGGTTTGTCACAGCTGATTTTCCTATGGGTGGTGATTAAATGTATCCGGGGTGGGGTTGAAGCGCCGGCCAAACCTTGGGAACGCGCCGAAGGACTTGAATGGACAGTCCCGAGCCCTGCGCCGCATCATACCTTCTCTACGCCACCCAAAGTGGATTAGGAGTTGAGTTATGAACGTGCAAGCAAAGTCGAATCGAAAGCTGATAGTTAAGCTATGTGCAGCCGTCGTGGCAATGTTCGGTTTTGGTTTTGCACTGGTGCCACTGTATGACGTGATGTGTGACGCATTAGGAATCAACGGTAAAACCAACAGTGAGTCTGCGCTACAGCCACAAGGTATGGTTCCTGACACATCACGTCTTATTCGCGTAGAGTTTATGGCTCACAATCACCACGCGATGCCTTGGTCGTTTGTTCCTGCTCAAACATCAATGGATGTACACCCCGGACAGGTTATTCAGACCTATTACCATGCCGAGAATTTGTCATCTCACGATATCGTCGGGCAAGCGGTACCTTCAGTATCTCCAGGCTTAGGCGCGACTTACTTCAATAAAATCGAGTGTTTCTGCTTCACTCAGCAACCCTTGCGATCAAACGCTAAAGCAGACATGCCGCTGATTTTTTATATCGAACCGGACATTCCAGATTCGATTCAAACACTGACGTTGTCGTACACCCTATATGACATTACGGACAAAACGACCTCATCTGAGTTCGTCAATGTTTCATCCTCCAATGATGGGACTTCTCAAGGAGCAACACCATGAGTTCAAAACATCAACCCTATTATGTTCCCGCACAAAGTAGTTGGCCGATCGTCGGGGCGGTATCGCTGTTTTTAATCGCTGTCGGTGCCGGTCTGACGGTGCAGAATATGGCTGAAGGCGGTGATGGCAGTGTATTTGGCCGACTGGTTTTACTGGCTGGCTTCCTTTTCCTGCTTTATATGTTTGCAGGTTGGTTTAGCAGTGTAATTAGTGAGTCCATGAGTGGGAAGTACTCTGCGCAGCTATCGCGTTCTTTTAGGCAAGGTATGAGTTGGTTCATCTTCTCAGAAATCATGTTCTTTGGCGCGTTTTTTGGTGCGCTTTTTTATGCGCGAATGATCTCGGTACCTTGGTTAGGTGGGGCAGGTAATAATGCCATGACACACGAGGTGATTTGGCCGACGTTTGAGGCATTATGGCCGCTTACCACTACGCCTAACGGGGAAACGACGACAGCGATGTCTTGGCAGGGCATCCCCTTGATCAATACGATTATTCTTCTTACTTCTTCGATCACATTGCATTTCGCTCATGTCAGTCTTGAACAGAACAAGCGTATGGCACTGATTGTGTGGTTAGAGATCACGATAGTGCTTGCGTGCTTCTTCTTGTATTACCAAGGTGTTGAATATGCTCACGCGTATCATGAACTTGATCTGACGCTTCAATCTGGGGTGTATGGCAACACTTTCTTCCTATTGACGGGCTTCCACGGCATGCACGTGCTGCTCGGTACGACCTTCTTGAGTGTCCTTTTATTTAGAGTGGCAAAAGATCACTTTACGCCTAAAGACCATTTTGGATTTCAAGCGGGCAGCTGGTATTGGCACTTCGTTGATGTCGTCTGGTTGTGTTTGTTTGTTTTTGTCTATGTGCTTTAAGGTTGGTTCGTTGGTCAGTAGGGGCGGGAGTTGGGGTCGATAAAGCCACTAAGTAGTGCGGCAATCAATAAAATAACGGCTAATGCAGAAAGGAAAACACGACGACCCAAGTAAAAACTCATTGGCTTGTCTTGATGAGGGTTCTCCGACTCAGAATCTTCGTCAGCGTCTGGCCCTTTAACCATCTCAAACATCGCTCTACCGAGGTTGAAAATAATGAAGAGTAGCAGCAGCACCAAAACAAGTTTGAAGATGAATACCATGGATAGATCCTTTTTTTCACCGATGAAAACGATCAGATTTGTGGTTGTTTGTCTAATAACTGTGGTTGCCTTTTCAATTTTGATCAACTTGGGGTTATGGCAATTATCGAGATCGGAAGAAAAAAAGGATATAGAACAAAGCGTTATTGAACGATCGCAACTCACACCGCTTCGCTTGTCTCAATTGACCGCGGATAGGCTAAGTAATCCGACAGGGTTTCTGGTGCGGCTAGAAGTGGCGCCGATCAAGGATAGATACTTACTGTTGGATAACCAAAACTTTAACGGCAAGGTTGGCTACCTTGCTCTGCAACTGATGGAGAATGAAGATCAACAACGGGTTCTAGTCGAAAGAGGATTCGTGCCGGCGCTGAGTGTTCGCGATACGTTGCCTCAAGTGGATTGGTTGTCTGAGCCAATGAGTTTAGAAGGAAGGCTTTATCGCAAGTCAGTGAACCCGCTGAGTCATGATCTTCATTTAGAGCCGGGAGCGATAGGCCGAATACAAAATCTCAACTTCGCTCAGTTGGAACAACAGTGGGGAGTCGATATCGAACCTTTCATTGTGCAACCTATCGTCAAGTCATGGCCATACAGCCAACCTTGGCAACCAGTTTCGATGAACTCAGAAAAGCATCTTGGTTACGCAGTGCAATGGTTCTCGATGGCCGCAGTTTTAGCGCTGATAAGTTTAATGCTGCTAATTCGAACCTTAAAACAGGGAGGAAGAGATGATTAATCCAGTCTATCGCGGAAGGATAATTTTTATCGGTCTGGTGGTGATGTTCGCTCTGCCTGCCATCATGGCCAAAACGGTGTTGAGCCAACACTGGTATCAATCTGGTGTTACCAATCAAGGCGAACTCATTGAACCCTTCACCACGTTTGATTCGTTGGGCTTAGACAATCCGTTTCAACAAAAACAGTGGCAGCTTGGCTATGTGATACCTAGTGATTGTGACTACTTTTGCCAGCAGCAAATCTATTTGCTCGGTCAGAGTTACATCGCACTTGGCAAATACCAAGAGCGGGTGAAACCCGTGCTCATTTCAATTCCTCAAAGTGACAGTGCTGCGTCAGGGCAAGCAAATTATGCTCATATGACGGCGAATGACGGCTTTTCTCAAGTGGTTGACCAATATGAATTTGTTATCGTTGATCCCTTAGGGCAACTGGTTATGCGTTATCCCAAAGTCGACTCAGAAGCCGAGCTCGTGTCACAAAGCAAGGGATTACTCGCGGATCTACGCAAGTTACTGAAGTTGTCTAGAGTTGGCTAACAGCAGGGAGTGCTGATATGAAGTTGATAAACCTCGTACGCTTGAGTCTTGTTTTAACCTTTATTGTGATCATGCTAGGTGCATATACTCGCTTAGCTGATGCGGGTTTAGGTTGCCCCGACTGGCCTGGTTGTTATGGGCATTTGACAGTCCCCAATGAGCATCATGAGATTGCACTGGCTCGTTCTCTTTATCCAACACTGACAGTCGAAGCGCACAAAGCCTGGCTTGAAATGATCCATCGATATTTTGCGGGTTCATTGGGGCTTGTCGTGTTTTCTATTAGCATTCTTGGTATCAAAACCCGTCAACTGTCTATGCTGCTTGCCGGCGGCCTTACTGGCGTCGTGATCTTTCAAGCGCTACTTGGTATGTGGACGGTAACAATGAAACTGATGCCCATTGTTGTGATGGGACATCTGCTCGGTGGTTTTACGCTGTTTAGTTTGCTGGCACTGACACACTGGGTGCTACAGTCCAAGCAAAGAATAATTGATCTCGAAGCTGTTTCAACTAAGTCAGGGCTAAGAATACTCGCTGGTATCACGTTGTTGGTTGTTATTATGCAAATAGCACTTGGCGGCTGGACATCTTCAAACTATGCGGCATTAATGTGCACCTCCTTGCCGATTTGCCAAGGAGATTGGAGTGCCCATCTCGATTTTGCCCGCGCATTTGATTTTATCCAACCTAAACAAGACAGTTATGAGTTTGGCACCCTAGACTATGGTCCCAGAATGACGATACATGTCACTCATAGGCTTGGCGCGGTGCTGGTGACTCTGTTTGTCTCAAGCTTAGCTTATCGATTATTTAAAGAGAAAAATCCAATCTTCACTACTACAGCCAAATGGTTATTGGTGATGCTTGCCGTACAGATTGCGCTGGGGGTTGGCAATGTCATCTTGAGTCTGCCGCTGGTTGTGGCGGTAGCACATAACCTAGGGGCGGCAATCTTGCTGATGGTGGTTTTAAGGGCCAACTATCTGATTTGGCACACCAGCCAGCAGACGATAGTCGAACCTACCTTATTCACTAAGGAGAGTGCCCATGAGTAAAACGTTAACAGTAGCGGCGCAAGAAAAAGCGCTTTGGCGCAGCTATCTGTCGCTAACCAAACCTAAAGTGGTGGCTCTCATGCTGCTAACTGCTGTGGTCGGGATGTGCCTAGCCGTTCCTGGTACGTTGCCTGTGCAAAATACGGTACTTGGATTAGTCGGTATTGGTTTAATGGCAGGGTCGGCTGCAGCATTCAATCATCTAATTGATCAACGTATTGATGCCATAATGGCTAGAACCTATAAACGGCCGCTTCCATCTGGGGAAATTAAAGCGAGTCATGTGTTTGGCTTTGCCGTTACGATTGGCGCCGTTGGGTTTACGATCCTATATTTCGGCGTTAATGGACTTACTGCATGGTTGACCTTCGCCAGTTTACTCGGTTATGCCGTGGTTTATACCATGTACTTAAAGCGTGCCACGCCTCAGAACATTGTGATTGCTGGTATTGCAGGAGCGATGCCTCCGCTATTGGGTTGGACAGCCGTTAGCGGAGAGCTACACGCGAATGCTTGGTTGTTAGTGATGATTATCTTTATTTGGACACCACCCCATTTTTGGGCGCTGGCGATTCATCGTAAAGATGACTATGCAAAAGCGGACATCCCCATGTTGCCTGTTACACATGGAGTCGAGTACACCAAAACCTCTATTCTTCTTTACACCATTTTGCTCGCGCTGGTTTGCTTGTTACCAGCATTGGTTGGTATGGCAGGCACTCTCTATTGGATTGGATCAACGATTCTCAGTTTTGGCTTTATCGCGCATGCGTGGAAACTTAAGTTTAATGCACAAGAGAAGTCGGCAATCGAGACGTTCAAGTTTTCTATTTATCATTTGATGTTTCTATTTTTGCTACTGTTAGCAGATCACTATTTGCTCGTTTAACTTTTGAAACAGGGTGTGACAGCGCTTTTGTATATGGTCAAAATGACTGTAATTAAATTTTTACACTTCGTGTAAAATGTAAAAAATAGCAATTATTGCCTTTTATTTAAAAAAGTGGTTGCAACCTTGGTTTTTGATAGATAAGTTACACACAACAGGCACAAGATAGTGTGAACGTTTTTTCACCACATATTTGGGTGAT
The DNA here is from genome assembly GCF_000967545.1 of Vibrio galatheae. GTDB lineage: Bacteria > Pseudomonadota > Gammaproteobacteria > Enterobacterales > Vibrionaceae > Vibrio > Vibrio galatheae. The sequence goes on from NZ_JXXV01000007.1 coordinate 24,152, forward strand.
GCGTTCAACCAAGAGAAATAGGAAGAAGTAGCAATGTTCCAAACTGATGATGTACGAATTAACAAATCCAAAGAGTTATTACCTCCAGTTGCCGTTTTAGAGAAGTTTCCTGCGACTGAATCTGCTTCTTCGACTACGTTTCGTTCTCGTGAAGCCATTTCAAATATTTTAAAAGGTCAAGATGACCGCTTGCTCGTAATTATTGGCCCATGTTCGATTCATGACCCAGAAGCCGCAATTGAATATGGCAAACGTCTGAAAGTTCTTCGTGACGAACTTGGTGATCGCCTTGAAGTGGTTATGCGTGTCTACTTTGAAAAGCCACGCACTACAGTGGGTTGGAAAGGACTAATCAATGACCCGTATTTAAACGATACATTTAAAATCAACGACGGTTTGCGTATGGGACGTAAGTTGTTGCTTGATCTGACAGATATGGGAATGCCAACGGCAAGTGAATTCCTTGACATGATTACACCTCAGTATGTTGCGGATCTAATTAGTTGGGGCGCGATTGGAGCGCGTACAACGGAATCTCAGGTTCACCGTGAACTGGCATCTGGTATTTCATGTCCGGTAGGTTTCAAAAATGGTACAGATGGCAACATCAAAATTGCCTCAGATGCGATTCGTTCAGCAAGTGCATCACACCACTTCCTATCGGTGACTAAATACGGTCATTCGGCCATTATTGAAACGGCGGGAAACCCAGACTGTCACATCATCTTGCGTGGTGGTAAAGAGCCAAACTACAGTGCAGACCATGTTGGTGCGATTAAAAATGAGCTAGAAGCTTCAGGTTTACCACAAAAAGTGATGATCGACTTCAGCCATGCTAACAGCTCTAAGCAGTACCAGCGTCAAATGGTCGTTGCAGAAGACGTAGCGAGTCAAATTTCAGGTGGTGAAGAGGCAATTTTCGGTGTGATGATTGAATCTCATCTGGTCGAAGGTCGCCAAGATCTTGTAGCTGGTCAGACACCAAAGTACGGTCAGTCGATTACTGATGCGTGTATTGGCTGGGATGATACTGAAAAGGTACTCCGCCAGCTTGCTGATGCTGTTGAAGCTCGTCGCAACAACAGATAACACGCACCTTGCAATTTAACCAATAAAAGCTCCCTCGGGAGCTTTTATTGTTGGTCACGATTGAGTCAGTACGCTTTAAACTTCATGTTTTTGCTGTCCACAATCGCCTTCACTGCAACGAGCTTTAACAAGCTCTATCCAGCTTTGGGGAGATGGGATTCTCCTTTTCTTCCTCTCCATTGTCGGAGAAAATCTCAGCGACTGCACTGCGCTCTAGCTCTCCTTGAAGGTTACCATCTTTGTCGACAACAGGAAGGGAATAATCGCACGACATCGTATCGACGAGTACTTCCTCAATGACTGAGTCGGGTGAAATTGCGGGGACTTCTTCGTAGAACTCTGCTTTGATTTCTTCTTCGACTGTTGGATCTTGCGCCGCATCCAACAGGCCTTCTTTGGTCAGAACGCCTTGGTAACCCTCATCCGTTACGTGATAAGCATAATCTTGTTTGAAGCTTTTCATTTGAGCGATCGCTTCTTGGATGGTATTCGCTGTAATCCGATAAGCAGGTGGATTCATCACAGTCTCCACCGTAAGCGCCCGAGCCCGGTTGACGTCTTTGACGAAAGCCTCGACATAGTCATCGGCAGGGTGAAGTAAAATTTCATCCGGCGTGCCTTGCTGAACTAATTCACCATCCTTTAAGATTGCAATCCGATCGCCTAAACGTAGCGCTTCATCCAGATCGTGAGTAATAAAGATAATCGTTTTGTGCAGCTTTTGCTGTAATTCAATGAGCTGATCTTGCATTTCACTACGGATTAGTGGGTCGAGCGCCGAAAAGGCTTCGTCCATTAATAGAATCTCAGCATCAGTACATAATGCTCGAGCTAAACCCACACGCTGCTGTTGACCACCTGAAAGCTGTGACGGGTACTGGTTTTCATATCCCTTAAGCCCGACGGTTTCTAACCACTGTGTCGCCTTTTGAATGCGTTGAGCTTTTTCAACTCTTTGTATCTCAAGTCCGTAGGCGACGTTGTCGACCACAGTTCGGTGTGGCAGCAGACCAAAGCGTTGAAAAACCATCGACATTTTATGGCGGCGAAAGGCTTCCAGCTCTGGTTGGCTGAGTTGCATTACATCGGTACCTTCTACCAAAATCTGCCCTTCAGTTGGATCTATCAGACGATTGAAGTGGCGAATCAAAGTCGATTTCCCTGAACCGGATAGACCCATGATGACGAAAATTTCGCCTTGATGGATTTGAAGATTAATTTCTTTCAAACCTACAGTGTGTCCGGTATCTGCTAGCACTTTGTCTTTGCTGTCACCTTGTTTAACGCGATCCATCACTGACTGCGGCTTTTGACCGAAAACCTTATATAAGCCACTGATTTCAATAAGTGGTTTAGTCATGTTTGAGATCTCCTAAGTGAGCTTGAGTTCGCTTTGCGTAAGCCTGTGAAGCTCGGTCAAATAGGATAGCCAATGCAACGATGGCAAAACCATTTAATAAACCAAGGGTGAAATACTGATTGGTGATTGATTTAAGAACAGGTTGCCCTAAGCCTTTGACACCGATCATTGAAGCGATGACAACCATCGACAGAGCCATCATAATCGTTTGATTGATACCTGCCATAATCGTTGGCATAGCAAGTGGCAACTGAACACCAAACAAACGCTGTTTTGCACTGGCGCCAAAAGCTGTTGCAGCCTCAAGTACCTCTTTATCAACCAATCGTATACCTAGATTGGTGAGGCGAATGACCGGAGGAATCGCGTAAATGACAACCGCAATGAGGCCGGGTATTTTACCAATACCGAGCAGCATCACAACTGGGATAAGATAAACGAATGCAGGCATGGTTTGCATAACATCAAGCATCGGGGTCACTATCGACTGAACTTTATTTGATCGCGCCATCGCAATGCCAATTGGAATCCCAAGTACAATTGATAACAGGGTGCAGACAGTAATAATGCTCAAAGTACGCATTGTGTCTTCCCACATGCCAAAGTAGCCAATCAGAATCAAGGAAACAAAGCAGCCGACAGCCAGTTTCCAAGACCGGCTGGCAGCGTAGACCAAGCCTGTACAAACAGCTAAAACAATCATCCAAGGCGTGGAAAGAAGAAGCTTTTCAAACCAAATTAGAAAAGAGAGTAGGGGATCGAAAATCGACTCTATGAGATCACCATACTCGCGTGAGAAATCTCGGTAGGCGCCATCGAGAGTTTTGCGGATCGCTCTTAGATCTGAGCGCTCCATTTCAGGAAAGCTGTTGAACCAGCTGTCATTAGACATCAGTAAGTTCCTTTTATTCTCCTTCACCACTTTTGTAGTGAAGGAGTACATCTAACACATAGCAATTTTATTGCTACATAGGTTGTCTTTCGTCTTATAGAGCTTGCTTCACCTTGTCTGCAATTTCCTGTGGTACCCAGGTTTGCCAGACTTGAGGGTAGTTTTCGAGGAAGTGGTACATGGCTTCTTCGCCGTCCGCTTGGTTGTCTTCCATCCATGCAAGCAATTGGTTCATGTCTGCATTGGTAAAGCCACGCTTGGTGAAGTACTCATAGGCTTGAGGCGCTCGACTAGCAAATTCTTCTGTGGTAATGGTGTGGACAGGTGATGGCGGGTACATAGTCGGTTTTGGCGATTCGCAGTCCGCTTGAGTAGTGCACGAAACAAACTCGGCCTCATCGACGCCGCTGCCGAAGTCTACTTTGACCATTTGATATTTGCCTAACACTGCCGTTGGTGCCCAGTAGTAACCAAACCAAGCTTCTTCGCGTTCATAGGCTTTGGCTATCGCACCGGAAAGACCCGCACTTGAACCTGGGTCAACGATAGTGAAGCCAGAGTCTTCTAACCCAAGAGCTCTAAACAGATTCCCAGCGCTGATTTGGCAGTTCCAGCCCGCTGGGCAGCTGTAGAATGCAGCTTGGTCAGGATCTTCAGGGTGCTCGAACAATTTTGCATGTTTCTTCACACCTGCGATCGTGGCTATCTCAGGGTATTGCTTAACCAAGTATGATGGAACCCAAAAGCCCTCTTCACCACCGTCGACTAACGACTTACCTGCATAACGAAGGCGTTTTTCTGCGACCCCTTTATCAAGAGCATCTTTAAGACTGTTACTCCATAACTCAGGGGCAACGTCAGGCTGGCCTTTTTCAATCATAGAGGTACCCGTTGGCATTGTGTCACCGGGGATCAGTTCAGCGTCACATCCATAACCATTCTCTAAGATAAACTTATCGACATTGGCCATCACTGTTGCAGAATTCCAGTTCATGTCAGCAATGGTCACCTTGCCACACTCATTTGCTTGAGAGTAGAAAGTGGTTGCACTTAGGGATAGGAATGCCACCATTTTTAGTTTCATTTTAATTTCCTTTTTAATGAATACGTCATAAAAATAGCGAAACAATATTTAGAGTTCAAATTTATAAATAGACTCTGTGATTTAAAAATGGCATTAAATTTTTGCTAAGTGACTAGATTGTTGACGATATATAAGTGGTTTGGCTGTAAATATGATTCGTGAGCTAATGATTAATGATGTTTTCTAATGTCACTAGTCTGCCGACCAAACGTTCTTGATATCAGGCCACCCCCAGTTGGTCAGTCCGACGTCTTTCAGCACACCTTGAAAGCGTAAGGTTTGCCGGTGATGAAAAAGTGGTGACAGCCAAAATTGATTGATCAATGCGGAAGCAATGGGTTCGAGTGCATTGAGGTATTGCGTGAGTTCAGTGTCGGAGCGAAGTTGATTGAGTCGTTCGAGCAACCAAGCTTTAGAATGTTCACCGATGCAACGCTGAATAATTGGGTTGTGGTAGAGGCTATTGAATGCCGATGCATGCCGGTTATCATCGAGGTTAATGTTGGTGATGATCAGTGATTCTTGCAATTGACCAAGCGATGCTCGGGACGTTAGTTTTCGGTAGCTATAACTTTGGATTGAGACCTCAACACCACATTGTTCCAACAGGTGTTTGACCGCTAACGCACAATTGCTCAAAGAGCTGTAATCGTAGATGGCGATACTGAGTTGTTGTGGAAGTGAAACCACAGGCATTTGTGGTCGCGTAATGTTATGCCACATTGGCAATAGATTATTCGCATTCTCGCATCCAAATAGTAAATTGTTGCTCTCTAAAAACGCATACACCTTTTGTGGCGTCAAGTAGGTTGATAGAAAGCGACGCTGATTTTCGTCTAATATGATGTCTGCGCACTGATTAAATAACACGAACATGCAGCCATCTTCGGTACGACTTTTTTGTACGTTACGGTCAATATGTTTGCTAACCGCATGCGAAACAAAGTAATGACAATCCGCACTTGCTTGAGCGCCAGGTTGATTAGTTTGAATTTGTTTGTTTTCGAGTTCCGACTCGTCGAGGTGCCAGATAGTGACCTGATCGGTTAATGCTCTGCAAGCGTAGTAGCGATCAAAAGCTTGTAGGCAGAGTTTGCTATCTGAGTGCTCGGTGACCTGAAAAGGACCACAACCGATAACCTGTTTTCCCGTTGAGTCATTGACCTGACCTATTGGCTGAATGGAGTATTTTACCCCAGAAATCAGCCCGCCAAAGCCTTGATCTGGTTTGGAAAGTGTAAAGACGATTTTGTTTGGCAGCGGTGAGTGAACATCAACCAAATGATTTAATTCACTCTGATAGTCATCCAGCGTGGCCAACTTTTTAAACAAACTAACGACGCTCTCGGCATCAATAGTGCTGCCGTTATGAAAAGTTAATCCCGGGCGAAGGTAAAAAGTCCACTCTAAAGCGTTTGAATCGCAATGCCAATGATGTGCTAGCTGTGGTTCTAATACGCCATCGGCTGCGCTTGCGACCAAACAGCAGTATATCTGACGCAACAAATAACGCTCGCTTGACCGCTGCAAATGATGTGGAACTAAACGCTCAAATGGTCGCTTATAGGTCAGCTGTATATGAAGTCGACCTTCGCGCATGGAAGCGCCTGAAGTAGTTTGCAATAATCGGCCAAATGCCATTTCATCGTCGTCAAGTATCGCCAACGCCTTCTCATACTTTCCCTGCAAGATTCGTTTTGCGGCCAGTTGAGCTTTGAGTTCGCTTAACTCTAAATTGAGTAGCAAGGTTGAACGTTGATTTCTGCCTGCTTTAGGTAACCAAGAGAGCCAAGCAAGTTCAAGCATCTGGTTGAGGAGGTTTCTCGCATGTCTTGGTGTCGTGCACAATGAATTGGCTACCTCGGGCAGCGTGGTTTTATGCTCAACACCGATTCCAAATGGAACTAGGCGGCTGTAATAACGTAGCAAGTTTAGATCAGACACAGCAACATATTCGTCAAATAAGAAAGTTTAAGTCTAATTTTGTTCCTAGTTTTGTTAAAGATCCACTGTAAATATGTGATTTATTCCCTTTTTCTCTTATATAAGGAATAAATTAATAATATGTCGACAGTTTTTTGATTCCTTATTAAGGCGCAAAATACTCATAGCCTACGGAGGAACAGATGAACCACGATATTGCAACCACTTCACTTAGCATTCATTACCGAACAAGATTAGCGAAAAGCTCATCTATTTTGGAACAACTGGCTCTAATTAGCCTTGTTCAATTGATGCATTGGTAAAAACAAGCAGCACCTGATGAAACATGCTCCTGACCCCCACGAACAGTTCTCTGGTGCTGCTTTCTTTTCGTTGTTATTCAAAAATGCGCGTTAACAACGCGCGACTTTGTAGGAGAAAGTGTCTAATATTACTAAAGAATTGAAGACAAAATGGGTTGGCTATAAATATGGAAAAAGTCATAGATCTCACGCGCTGGCAACAGGAACATGTTAAAACAGAGCAGGATTTAAAGTCTTTGTTTTCGGATATAAAAGCCAATTATAGTCACGCCCCTTATCCAGAGCTTGAACAACGTATCGACTGCCTTGTTGCGCTTAAGCATGAGCTGCTTGAACGTAAACAAAAGTTGGTTGACGCACTTAAACAAGATTATGGTTACCGGAGTGAGTTTGATAGTTTAATTTGTGACATATTACCCGCCATCACGCATATCAACTATACCATCAAGCATTTGAAGAAATGGATAAAGCCGAGCAAGCGACATGCTGGTTTGCTGTTATTCCCATCAAAAATTCGTGTTGAATACCAGCCTCTTGGCATTGTTGGTGTCATGGTTCCTTGGAACTTTCCAATCGTGCTAAGCATTGCGCCGATTGTCACGGCGTTAGCTGCGGGAAATCGAGTGATGGTGAAGCTGAGCGAGCACACGCCTAATACCAATCAAGTACTCAGTGAAATCTTCGCCCAGCTAGGGGACCAGGTTTACCCCATTGAAGGTGAAGCTCAAATTTCGCAATTCTTTGCATCCTTACCCTTTGACCACCTGATCTTTACTGGTTCTACGCAAGTTGGTAAGTTGATCGCCGCCGCCGCCGCAAAGAATCTGACTCCAATCACTTTAGAGTTGGGCGGAAAGTCTCCCGCTATCGTTGCTAACGATGCTGATATCAACCAAGCCGTTGATGCGATTCTATTGGGTAAATCGATCAATGCAGGACAAATCTGTGTCGCACCTGACTATGTACTGGTTCCTCAGGGGAAAGAACTGCAATTTGTCGAAAGATATTTAGCGCGGTTTTATCAACTGTATGTCAAAGAGGGGCGGCTAGATTCTGCAACTTGCATTGTCAATGAGGCTCAGTACCAAAGACTGCAAAGCTATTTGGTCGATGCGAAAAACTTGGATGGTACGATTCACACCATAGATTATGTTGAGCTAGAGTCGCGCCAAATGGCGCCGCAATTAGTGACCGGAGTTACTGATACTATGCGCTTAATGCAAGAAGAGATTTTTGGTCCAATATTACCTGTTATTGGCTATCGGCAGATGAATGAAGTGTTTGCGTATATCAATAGCCGTGCTCGGCCACTTGCACTTTACCTCATGACGAATGACAAAGTGTTACAGCGTCAAGTGATAGAGCAAACGCATAGTGGCGGGATCGCGATTAACGATACTCTGCTTCAGGTTGCGGCCGAAGATGCCCCCTTCGGTGGTGTCGGTGATTCTGGAATGGGACACTATCATGGTGAAGAGGGCTTTCGGACATTTTCTAAAGCTAAGACGGTACTCTCTTCTCCATCATGGATGCCAAGAAGCTACCTTTTGCTAAAATATCGCAAACTTGCCATCAAATTACTCGGCCGTTTGTTTGTTCGTTAAATCGTCAATGTTTCAAAGTGGTGCTTGATAAAGGCAACAAATGTTCTCAATCGCTTTGGCTGATACTTATCGCGGTGAAAAATTGCCGAGAAATCAACGCTAGGAATTATCTAATCGTCGAAGACCTCCATCAGTTGCCGTGATTTGATTTCTTGGTGACAGTAGATTGCGGGGACACGAATAATGCCACGATGATTAACTGCTCCTTTAACCAGAACACGGCCATTTTTACACTGTAAATGGCCATTTATCGTAATGTCTCTGGTTTGTTTGCTTATTTTATTGGTATATCCCCAGCGTTTTACTGAACCCGTTAAGCAATGGTGATGTGCCAGTTGCTTAGGGTGGTCAGGCTTGCCATGTTGTTTAAGGTATTACGGGCTAGCTAGCGTACATATATCAATAGTCATCAGCTTGCGTGCGACAAATTCTGAGTCTTCTAACTTTCCCATTCGAAGAGCGGGGTGTTGTGCTAGCTGTTGAAAAATATCTTCGGCAACATTTTACTCATGCTATTTCCAGCTCTATATTTATTAAGTGATAAATTGCATAGGAGATTTCGCGTGAGTTTAGTGCAGCGTAACAGCGACGATCTGAACGAGTTACAACTCTCTAATAACCATCAAGAACAAGACACTCCGCTCGCCAATAAGGATGTGAGTAGTACAGATTCATCCAGCGCGATTCATTATGGTGAAGATGCATTTAGCAATATTATGCCGTTGTGTGAAGTGGCTTGTATTGTTACCACCCCAACAGGTAAAACACTCAGATGCAAAACCAAGTACGTGGGCTTGCATACAAACAATGTTCTGTTGTTAGAGTTACCCAATGTATCACCGAAAGAAAAGTCGCAGTTTATGCAGCGCGGCTATGGAATAAAGGCGTGTGTTATTTCCTCAAAAGGGGAAGGGGCACGTGTTTATTTTAAGAGCAAGATTGAGTATGTATTGAGCGGTGGCGATAGTGACTTGCTGCTAGTCGGTTTCCCTAAAGCCACCCAAGTCGTTGTGGGATTAAGGGAAAGTGCTCGGTTGGAAGTTGACCTTGAAGGAATGATTAGTCCGAATGAGCACCGTTATCCATGCCAGTTACGAGATATTTCGCAGCAAGGATGCCTGCTCGTGGTTGAGCGAGGTAAATCAAACTATCGTATGGGTTCGATTTTTGATTTCAAGGTGCTCAGTAGTGATGAGTCAAACAAACCGTACACTGAGAAACAATTTAGCGCTGTGGTCAGAAATGTCACCAAAACCAACCATTACGTAAGGTATGGAGTCAAGTTTGAAGAGGAGTGTCTTAAGTCGGTCTCTGAACTGATTGAAGGGCTTCAGTTCTGTTCCATTCAACATAAATTCACCTTGTAAGTGGTAAAATAGTTTCTATTGCGGGTTGTAGACACCCGCAATTCATTTCTTTTCATTGTTCTATGCTTGTTGGTTAAACGCCGCCAATACTCAACAACATCCCACCTGTGCTTTATACTTCTCATATTTGAGGTTTAAGTTAAAACTCGTTTCGATAGACTAAAATCAATGTAATATCACCGCGATAGGTACAGCGTTTTTTGTCAGACGATTTGGTGTTTGTAGTCAATGTCCTCCGACGTTGTGAAGCAGATACCAGCCTTATGCAGATTGGATAACTGAAAGGTTCCGATCTGAGGTACCATGTAGCGCTCAATCATTTGACGTTGATGCCGATACAGTGGTGAGTTGAATGTCTTTAGGAAACATAAGAAGAACGAATGAATATCATGGGGATCGCCATTGGGGCGACGGGTTTGCTGTTACTCTGCATGTTTATGTGGATGTTAGCCTTATCAATGCGTAAAAAGCGATTAGAACAAGAACGCAAAGAGAGAGAAATCGCGTTTCGTAAAGCGATGGAGAAGAACCGCAAGCAAGAACAAGAAGAACGAATCGTAAAAGCCGAAGAGGGACATATTCCCACCATTCTTTATTTAGCGAAAGAGGCGGAGCGTACGCGTCCACAAGAAGCGGTTTATTGGTACAGCAAGGCGGCCAAGCTCGATAGTGTAACAGGCATGTATGGTGTCGTTCGTATCAGCAATAAAATGAAGCAGGATTTAGTTCTTAAACAACAAGCTAAGTTTTGGCAAACATGCATATCTGCCGCGGAAGGAAGTTTACCGCATCAGTTTGAAATGGCGCAGGCACTTTTTTCTGGTAGAGGTACTGAGGTTGATGTACCAAAGGCACTATCGGTGATGGAGTCTGCGGCGGATCAAAATTATGTTGATGCGTTGATATTTCTTGGTGACTGGGCGAGTTCGCCGAACAATCTTCAAGCAAGCCCAGCAACGTCGACTGATTACTATCGCAGGGCTGCTGAGTTACGCAGCAATGAAGGTCGGATGAAGCTGGGTCTAAATTATATTCATGGTCGTGGTGTAGAAGCTAACTTTGATTTGGGCGTGTATTGGCTAGAACGCGCGGCTGAAAAAGGCTATTTAGAGGCGATGTATAAAGCAGGTGAGACGTGGATGGACTACAAGCCTGCCGGAAATTCACTGGCTTATATATGGTTGTTTTTGGCTGGACAACTTGGCCATGAGCCCGCGCGAGTATTACGTGATAAGGTGGCGATGAATATCGGTGTTGATACTGTGGTTGGCTTGCAGAGTTTAGCTAAACCTATGGTAAAGAAAATTCGTGATAACAAGGTCAGCAAACACTCGATTATTCGCGCGCTTAACAAGCTGTATAAACGCTCCATCCCAACTGATGAACAGCTTAGCAGCAGTATGCCGATGGAAAAAGTTGCTGAAGAAGAGAGCGCGTCCGTCACCGTGCCTCAAGAACCTTCTCTTCATCAAGAGTCTCAATCGGAGTCAGAGCAACCTCAAGCAAAACTGGATTTCTCTCAATCTCCAATTGATAAGCAATAAAAAATGGCCTCGTTGATACGAGGCCATTTTGTTATCTAATCTGAAGCTTATTTAGCTTGCTTCTGCTTTGCTTTACAGACTGCCGCAGTGAATACCACGTCAGTTGAGCTATTCAATGCGGTCTCTGCTGAATCTTGTACCACACCAATAATGAAACCTACCGCAACCACTTGCATCGCGATTTCATTTGGAATGCCAAACAGACCACAAGCCAATGGGATAAGTAGTAGTGAACCGCCTGCAACGCCAGATGCACCACAAGCTGAAACTGATGCCACAACGCTTAGGAGGAGTGCGGTCATTAGGTCGATTTCAATCCCCATGGTGTGAACCGCCGCTAGGGTAAGTGTTGTGATAGTAATCGCAGCACCAGCCATATTGATGGTTGCGCCAAGAGGAATCGATACTGAGTAGGTATCTTCATCCAATTTTAGCTTTTCACACAACGCCATGTTGACCGGAATGTTTGCCGCGCTAGAACGGGTAAAGAAGGCAGTAACGCCACTTTCACGAATACATTGTAGGACAAGTGGGTAAGGGTTTTCGCCTGTCTTAACCAATACAATAATTGGGTTTACCACTAATGCAATGAAGGCCATTGAACTCAACAGCACCGCCAGCAGTTGCGCGTATCCGGCTAGTGCCTCAAAACCAGTTGTGGCAAGTGTTGAAGCCACTAGGCCAAAGATACCAAATGGTGCGAGACGAATAATAAAACGCACGATTTGAGATACGCCATGGCTTAAGTCTTCAAATACCGCTTTCGTTGTTGCAGACGCATGGTGAAGCGCCAAACCTAAACCGATTGCCCAAGCGAGAATACCGATGTAGTTGGCACTCATCAGAGCGTTAACTGGGTTATCTACCAGCTTAAACAACAGCGTATTTAATACTTCTGCGATACCTTGAGGTGGTGTCGCCCCCTCAGCACCTGAAACCAAAGTCAATGTGGTTGGGAACAAAAAGCTCAGTACCACCGCAGTTAAAGCTGCAGTAAAGGTACCCAAAAGGTAAAGAACCACAATCGGACGCATGTAGGTATGCTGGTCTCTTTTCTGGTTAGCAATGGATGCTGCTACCAAAATAAAAACAAGAATTGGCGCGACCGCTTTGAGTGCGCCAACAAAAAGGCTTCCAAGTAATCCAACACTTTGGGCGTGATCTGGAGAGACAGTCGCTAAACCCACACCTAGAATGATGCCGGCTAGGATCTGCAAAACCAAATTGCCACGTGCAAAGCGCGCAATGATTGAGTTGTGTTGCATAGTTATCCCTGCAATGAATGGTTTTATAACGTTATAGTAATTTCAGTTGTTAAAACTGAGGATGACATACTAGCGGCTTGAAATATTGTGTCTAGAAATAATTGAAACTTAGCATTAATAATTAACTACAAAGATTTTTTGTGAATATTATGTTTTGTTTCTGTGTTTTATTGGTAACAAAGTGGGGGCTAAAGCCCCCGAGTATTATGTAGCAAGAACCCTTAGAAATGATTGCCTTGCTTGTTTTGTCGACTATTGTTTTGCACCTTTTTATAGAACTTTGTCAATTGCTTAAATGAGGCTCGCTGCTCAGCAATGGTTGCACTGTTGCGCCGCTGCTCACGCAGTAACTTAAGATAGTTCGTTAATCGTCTTTCTTCTAACTCACCAGATTGGATCGCTTGTTGAACACGACAATTAGGTTCATCCTGATGTTGACAGTCAGAGAAGCGGCATTGGCTAGCGAGTGACTCGATATCTGAGAAAGTTTCTGCAACCCCATCAGCACAATCGATAAGCTGAAGTTCTCGCATTCCCGGAGTATCAATCAATACCGCGCCCGTAGGCATAAAGTGCATTGAACGGCTGGTTGTCGTATGTCGTCCTTTGCTGTCAGCCTCACGTATGCCGCCAGTCTGCTGAGTATCTTCTTTAAGCAGGCTATTGACCAGCGTCGATTTGCCAACGCCTGACGAGCCCATAAATGCCACGGTTTTTCCGGTTTGGCACCAAGGTAACAGACGTTCACATTGCGATAGGTCGAGTGCATTAACATGCTCAATCATCAACAAGGGATCTAACTTTTGTACTTGCTGTTTCTTGTCTTCTGCGTCAGCACATAAATCCGCTTTGGTTAATACAATCACTGGCTCAACTTCCGCTTCATGTGCGATCGCAAGATAACGCTCTATTCGACTCAGATTGAAATCGTCATTGAGTGAACAAACGATAAACAGCGTGGTGACATTGGAGGCGATTAACTGTTCACTGGCCTTGCTACCCGCTGCTTTTCGATGAAAAAGAGATTGGCGATCGAGCAAGGTTACGAATTGGAAATGTTCATCGAGTAACACCCAGTCGCCTACGGTCATCGCAGGGAATGACTTATGGATCTCTAGATGTATTTCACCAGATTCACTTAGCAATTTATAACCACTTCGGTGGTGCTCAGTGATTCGCGCAGCAATGTGCTGTTGCTCTAAGTCGTCAAGTGTCAGTTGTTGTTGAAATAAATTGTTCCAGCCAAGTGTCGGTAATGACATTGGTGTATTTGCTTTGGTATTCATAGTTGCCCCAAGCTAACAGAAATTATTCTGTAAAAATTTGCTAGGGTCTTTAGACCCCGGTATTAGGTGACACCGGGCAAAGGAAGGGTAGAAGTAGGCGTGTTAAAGTGACTTCACCGTTTTTGCCGGGTGGGTTTTAATTACAATCATCGTATCCTCCTATGGATTAGTTCGTGTTGACGTCGCATATAATAGCAAATGAGGTGAGCGATTGCCCACCTTTGCGTATAAAATTTATTGCTTAGTGATGATGTGTCATTCCCTTCATCACTTTTTTGATGGGTGCAGTGATCGTCTGAGTCTCACCATTGGCAAAAGTGACTTGGACATTGATGCTGTCGCCTTCAACAAATGGCTTGGTCAGGTCGAACAACATAATGTGCAGACTACCGGGTTTCAAAACCGTTTTACCCTTGGCTGGGATCGTGATTTTTTCAATTTGACGCATCTTCATCACGTCACCTTCGGTGATCACGTCGTGAAGCTCAACTTTTCCGGCCGCGTCAGTTGTTGCTGACACAATATGTCGCTCGGTATCACCCTTATTCATAAACTCAGCAAATACAGCACTGGTAGGTGCATTGGGTGGAGTAGCACGTGCGTATGCGTGGTTGGTCATAATGTCCGTTTCAGCATAAGCCAATGGGCTTAGTGTCAAACACGCCAATATAAGTGCTTTAAGTTTCATTGTGATTATCCTTGTGATGAAAGAGTTTTAAAGGCTTCAACCAGCGGAGCTGGAGTAAGAGTATGTGGCACTTTTGTAATGAGCGTGCCATCTGGTTTGAGGAAGTAAAAATAAGAGCTGTGATCTAGGGTGTATTTGAGCTGGGAGTTTTCCAACTCGGTTTTACGAAAGATGACACCATACTTGTGAGCAAGTGGTGTGGTTACCTCTAACGGAGCAGACAAACCTTCTATCATTGGATGGAAATACTGCGCGTACTGATGAGATTCCGCTGCTGCGTCACGCTCAGGATCGAGAGAAATAAACAGTGGGCGAAAACCGCTCTTAATTGAGTCATCAACTTGATTAAGAGCTCCGGCTAGCATAGCTAACGAGGTTGGGCAAACGTCCGGGCAACGCGTGAAACCAAAATAGACGACACGAATTCTAGAGTCTTGCGGATCGAATATAGAGACTGGTTGGTTGTCTTTGCCAAAAAGTGTAACGTTCGTTGTGTCACCTAATTGCGGTTTGGATTCATTTTGTTTATCAAGGTAGCTTTTCAATCCAAAGCCGATCACAAAGGCTATCACTAAGATCAAAGACCAGTTTCTATTCATTGTTCCATCCTTATTGATGTCTTAATTGATTGATTACCATCACTAATGCTGCCAAACCAAGTCATGGAAGTTGTGGTACACACGGGTAAAATGATTTGTCCAGAAAATAGACCCGAGGCACTTTTTTCTAGTTTAAATACCACAGTGCCCATTTCCATTTCGTAGCCCTGTAGCGTCATGATAAGGCTTTCGCTGGAAGTGTTAGTCCAGTTTACACTTAATACCGTCGGGACGAGAGGATGGCTGACGTCTTTATTGGCTTGAACGGAAATATCGCCTTGCTGGCATTTATTCGTTGTGACCAAGCAATAGTCATCCAGCGAAGCAGTTTGCTGGGTTGATTGAAACCACTTAATAATATCACCAGCGTAGAAACCACTGACAAGGGCGCTGGCGATGAGAACAAATTTTGCGAATGTGGGCACGACACTAATCCCTTGAAATACCGACGAGCGCAATGCTAGCACAAAGCGCCTTAAATCTATGAGATATCGAACAAGATTGTGCTTGCAGTCAAGCTGAGATTAACGGCTTTTATGAATAGCGTAGATCGCATGATCTAAAATGCGTTCACCGACTTTTTCTCGATTGGTGATAATACCTTCAAGCGCCATACCTACTCTTTGCGCCACGTTGCGACTGGCTGTGTTTTCTACCGCAGCGGAAAGTTGGACCTTTTCAACCTTTAACTCGTGAAATGCGTGTTCGACCAAGTGCTTCACGACTCTAGTAACAATTCCTTTTCCTTGATGATGTTTAGACAGCCAATAGCCTATTTCTAAGCTTGAAGTCTCATAATCAATGTTAAAGCAGCTGCAGTTGCCGACGATTTCAGACTGGTACAAAATTGCGCAAGTGATTGACTTGCCATCGGCATAGTCATGCAGCGAACGTTGGACAAACAGGCGGAAGTCCTGCTCGCTTTTGCAATGTGGTGGCCACGCAAGCCACTGAGATAAATAGTCAAACTGCTCTGACGCAAGCTCCACATACTGATTAGCAAATGACTCTTGAACAAGAGCGATGGAAATCTCGCTGTCGATTTTTTGGCTGAACATAATCCATTCCGTGCATATAGCGTTGAACTTAAACCTAACAAACTACCAAGGTGATAGCCAGAGCATTTAAATGTAAAAACAGAGTGCTTTCTAGCACGAAAATAATGCACTAGGTTGCACGGCTCACAGTTCTGCTAATAACCATGGTTATTTTGTGGTTTAAGGCGCGAGGTATAGTTTACTCTCCCACACACAATAACTAATTATAAGTACCACAAACGTTAGTATGGATATGTCCCTAGACGATGTAAGTGTGGATCTACGTCGCGTTTTGTTTGAAATTGCCTATGCTCTGGACGAGGTCGGTGTCGATGACATCTATCACGGTCATAGAGTTGCCTATATTGCTTATCGATGCGCTCAGCGAATGAGGTGGAGTGACGCACAATGTCAGACTGTGTTTTCGCTTGGCTTAATACACGATTGTGGCGTGTCGGAAAGTGCTGAGATAAGTGCGCTTCTCACGTCATTAGCTCCGAAGAATACGAGGAAACATTGTGTGAAGGGGTATGAGCTGCTTAAAGCATGCCGCCCTTTGTCTGAATTGGCGACTCCGATTCTATTCCATCATACCTGGTGGCAAGAGTTGCAAAGCATGAGCACAATAGACGCCGAAACAAAACAATACGCTACTTTGGTGTTTTTGGCTGACCGATTGGATTATCTTCATGGTCATTATCCTCTAGATGCTTATGGCAATATCACTCAACGTAGCAAAGAAAATATCATCGGCGAGCTGCAAGCTAATGCTGGCACTATGTTTGAACCAAACCAAGTGGTGGCGATGGCTGAACTGGTTGCTTGCGATGACTTTTGGTTCTCGATGGAGGCCAGACACATTGAAAGTTTGTCCGATACCTTTTTGCCGCTATACCACTCACCAATCGGTTTGGACGAGTCCATTGAAGTCGCGGAGCTCTTTGCTCAGATTGTTGATGCGAAAAGTTCATTTACCTACCAACATTCACTCCATGTTGCTCAGTTAGCGGAGTTTTTTGCCCTTCAGTTGGGTTATTCTCCAAGAGAGAGAAAAATGCTCTACTTGGCTGGATTGATTCACGATATCGGTAAGCTAAAAACGCCAAGCGCTATTTTACATAAACCGGCTCAGCTTTCGGATGAGGAGTACGCTTGTATCAAGCGACATGCAACTGATTCGCGTCATGCAATCGAGCGAATGTTTACCAACCAAAGCATTGTCGATTGGGCATCTAACCATCATGAAAGGCTGGATGGTTCTGGTTATCCATTAGGGATGAATGCATCACAGTTGGATCAGCCAAGTCGATTAATAGCAATGACTGATGTATTTCAAGCATTGACTCAATCTCGTCCCTACCGGAAAGGTTTACCGCTAGAGCAGGCACTCGCTATCATTGAGCGGATGGTGAACGACAACCAACTTGACCGCGTAGTTTTTGATTGTCTGGTTGGCAATGCAGAAATCTGTTATAGGATTTCTACCGGCCAGGAATATAAGCAGCCAGTGCTGGTTTAGCACTGGCCATTTTTACTATTTTTGATTGATAAATGCTTTGAAACGCTCTTGGGTCGCGCTGTCGGCTTTGTTGTACCAAAAGTGCAGCATCTCTTCGGCGGTGTTGTCGCCGCTTTGCATCTTTGCAGGTGTATCATTGAGCGTTGCAGGTAAGGTTACCGGAACGACAGCAACACTTGACACTGCTGCTACGCCTCCACGGCGATTGTACTCCGCTAGCTCTAATTTGTGATTACGGCCTATCTGCATGCCACTTTTCAGGAGCTTGTCCTGTTTTACTTCGATGGCTTGGCCATTTTGGGTTCGAAGGCTCCATTCAAGCGTCGGCAGTTTTTTCGCTGCGTCATTTTCATTGCGATATTGAGGTAAGCCAAACTCTAGCCCTGTGTTTGACTGATTAAACGTGGCAATGATGGGATCGCTTTCAAGCAGAACGCGTTCTTTACCTTTATCGAAGTAAGGGTTGTAGGTGAACAGAATTTGGTTCTGTCCATCTGGTAGGGTTAAAGTTTTCGTTGAAGAGAAGAGCCCACCTGAAAGTTCAGGTTTATTGTCGTTAGCCACCAAGACGTCGATAGTGTCTGGTATCGCAATGGTGACCTCGGCAACTGCTGTCCCCGTGATACCCAGTGCGATAGCAGCAAGCAATGTTGTTTTTATTTTCATTATTGATTCCTAATAAACAGGCACTTAAGCCTCAATGAGAGTGCCTAGCTCCCTAGTTTATTGCAATACTTGTATGTAAGAAGTTGGCAAAATTCATCAAATCTTCATCACTGTTCACGCCAATGTGGCACGTGAAATCGCAAATTTGAGGTACCTTTCACGGTAATCATAACTATGATTCGACTATATTAGTCTGAGTCAACAAAACCAATATGTTTAATGAATCAGGAGGATAACGCTATGGCATATAGAGATATGTTAGACAGCAGACTAGTGTTGTCGCCGTGGTATAACCTTGACTACACCCTTTCTCTTTTAAACAAAGACATCGTTCTACGTTAATTTCTGCGGTGCACTCTGTACCGAATTACGATCTCTCTAAAACAAAAATGATGACTCGCATTAATTATTGCGTGGATTCGATCTATTTAAAGGAAATTAACAATGAAACGTATCCCAGAACCTTTTCGCATCAAAATGGTAGAACCGATCAAAATGACAACGTATGACGATCGTGTTGAAGCCTTGAACGAAGCGGGTTTAAACCCATTCTTACTGAGAAGTGATGATGTCTATATTGACCTGCTGACCGACTCAGGTACTGGCGCAATGAGTGACAATCAATGGGCAGGCCTGATGATGGGGGATGAGTCTTATGCTGGTAGCCGTAACTATTACAACTTGTGTGCGGCGGTTGAACACTTCTTTGGCTACAAGTTGACAGTGCCCGCTCACCAAGGGCGTGGTGCAGAGCAGATCTTATTTCCGGCATTGATTGAACGGATGAAGACGGTTCGTGGTGGCAAAGAGCCGGTTTTCATTTCCAACTACCATTTTGATACTACGGCTGGGCATATTGAGCTCAATGGCGGTAAAGCGATTAATGTGGTCGACAAGCACGCCTTCGATACAACCACGCCATATGACTGGAAGGGTAACTTCGACTTAGACAAGCTTCAGTCGACAATTGAAGTGTATGGTGCTGAAAATATCTGCGCCATTATTACTACTGTGACGTGTAATAGTTCTGGCGGACAACCTGTTTCAATGGCGAACATGCGTGCCGTTTACGAGATCGCGGCTAAGAATGATATTCCGGTGGTGATTGACTCAGCACGTTACTGTGAAAATGCGTATTTTATCAAGCAGCGCGAAGAGGGTTACCAAGACAAATCTATCCTCGAGATCATCCGAGAGATGTACCAATACGGTGACATGCTGACGATGTCGGCCAAGAAAGATCCTATGGTCAACATTGGTGGTTTGTGCTGTATTCGTGATCATGAAGAACTTTTCCAAGCGGTTCGAACTCGTTGTGTGCCGATGGAAGGATTTGTGACCTATGGTGGTATGGCTGGACGCGACATGGAAGCATTAGCAAGAGGGCTTTATGAAGGTGCTGATGAAGATTACCTACACTACAGAATTAGTCAGGTAGAATATTTAGGCGAACGCTTGCGTGAAGGCGGGATTCCAATCCAATACCCAACTGGGGGGCATGCAGTATTTGTCGATGCAGCAAAAATCTTACCGCATATTCCCGCAGACGAGTTCCCAGCGCAGGTGTTATGTAACGCCTTGTACCTAGAAGCAGGTATTCGCGCGGTGGAAATCGGCTCCTTGTTACTCGGACGTGACCCGGAAACAGGTGAGCAGAAAGCTTCTGAACTCGAGTTGATGCGTTTGACCATTCCTCGACGCGTTTATACCAATGATCATATGGACTATATTGCTGACGCGATCATTGCTCTTAAAGAACGAGCACATGAGCTTAAAGGCTTGACGTTTGACTATGAACCTCCTGTACTTCGTCATTTCACGGCGCGTTTTAAGTCTAAGTAAACCATCGTTCTAGCGTAACGCCACTGCCGCAACTTAGCTCGAGTTGCGGCAGTTGTCTATCTTGGAAGCAAAGTCCCAATTAGCATTGAAATCTATAACTTACTGTTTGACATGTTATTTATTCCTGTTTGACTGATGTTTATTAAATTTTGGCTCGATATCCTCTTTGTAATGTAACAAGTTGATAACAACAAGATTATTTCCAATCGTGACTCGAAAATAACCTTTATTTTTTTCTTCAAAAAAAAAGTCTCTTAAATACTTAGTGCTGACGTTCTTTGAATGAGCAAGGGACAGATTGGCTCTGAATTTAGAGTCGACCAACAAGGAAAGAGAGAAATAGGTATGAATCGCATGACTCTATGTGCTGCGGGTATCGCGTTAGCGATCTCGGGTACTACGATAGCCGCCCCCGCGGCTCCAAGCGTTGATGTATATGGATCCAACAATCTTCAATTCTCAAAGATTGAGTTAGCCATGGAAACCACATCTGGCTACAACGATATGGTTAAATATTTTGATGAAGCCGATATCACGATCAAGTTTAATCAGTGGAGTGGTGAGACTGGCGACACTTACAAAGTTTACTTTGATGGTGTAGAAGTCGCGACGGGCCCGATCAGTGGCAGTCAAACGACGGCTAACTTCAAATATGGCAAAGGTGGTCTTTATCAGATGACGATAGAGGCGTGTGACGCAACCGGTTGTAGCGCGAGTGCTCCGGTGGACATTGTGGTTGCTGATACCGATGGTGCGCACTTGAAACCGCTGACGATGAACATCGACCCAAATAATAAGTCTTACAATACCGATCCGAATACGGTTGTCGGAACATACTTTGTTGAGTGGGGTATCTATGGTCGCGAATATACAGTCGATAACCTCCCTGCTGACAACCTGACTCATATTCTGTACGGCTTTATCCCAATTTGTGGGCCAAATGAATCGGTCAAGTCGGTCGGTGGCAACAGCTACAACGCTTTGGTTACCGCGTGTCAGGGTGTGCCAGACTACGAAGTCGTCATTCATGATCCTTGGGCGGCTTATCAGAAGAGCTTCCCTCAGGCGGGTCATGAGTACAGTTCTCCGATCAAAGGTAACTACGCAATGCTGATGGCGCTCAAGCAGCGTAACCCAGACCTTAAAATTATCCCTTCTATTGGTGGCTGGACGCTGTCAGACCCATTTTTTGATTTTACGACTAAAGCAAACCGAGACACGTTTGTTGCTTCAGTTAAACGCTTCCTAACCACATGGAAATTCTACGATGGGGTTGATATTGACTGGGAATTCCCAGGTGGCGGCGGCGCTGGTGCAGGTCTAGGTGATCCGGTGAATGACGGCCCAGCTTACGTTGCTTTGATGCAAGAGTTGAGAGCCATGCTGGATGAACTAGAAGCGGCGTCAGGTAGAAAGTACGAGCTTACTTCTGCCATCGGTGTTGGTCACGATAAGCTTGAGGACGTGGACTACGCGGATGCGGTTCAATATATGGATTACATCTTTGCCATGACCTATGACTTCTACGGTGGCTGGAATAATGTCGTTGGCCATCAAACAGCTCTTTACTGCGGTAGCTTTATGCGCCCAGGCGAATGTGATGGCACAGGCGTTGACGAAAATGGCGAAGCTTATAAGGGTCCAGCTTATACGTTAGACAACGCGATTAAGCTACTGCTCGCTCAAGGCGTTCCTGCGAGCAAGCTTGTGCTTGGCGCGGCAATGTATGGACGAGGCTGGGAAGGTGTGATGCCAGAAAGTTTGTCTGACCCAAGCGATCCTATGACAGGTGTTGGCAACGGTAAGCTCAAGGGCTCAACAGCACAAGGTGTTTGGGAAGACGGTGTTATCGATTACAAAGGGATCAAATCCTTTATGCTTGGTGCAGATAACTCTGGGCTGAATGGCTTTGAGTATGGGTATGATACCCAAGCTGAAGCGCCTTGGGTTTGGAACCGTACAACGGGCCAATTGATTACTTTTGATGATGAACGATCAGTAAAAGCGAAAGGCGCTTACGCACGTGATTTAGGTTTAGCGGGGCTATTTTCATGGGAAATTGACGCAGATAATGGTGACATTCTCAATGCGATGCATGAAGGTCTTGCTGGTGGCGAGCCAGTCAATCGTCAGCCTAATGCCAATGCAGGTGCAGATGTTACCGTAGTTGGCCCGGCAAGTATCGTGCTGGACGGTAGTCATTCAAGTGATTCTGACGGTAGCCTAGTAAGCTATCAGTGGGAGCAAGTCTCTGGTCCGGTAGTGACACTCTCTGGCGCCACTGACGCGATTGCAGGCTTTGATGTAGCGGAAGTTGTCCAAACTGAAACACTTACCTTTAAATTGACAGTGACCGACAATGAAGGTGCGTCTTCATCGGATACGGTTGTTGTTACAGTGAATGCCAAAGATAGCCAACCTGAAAACCAAGTTCCGGTTGCCTCGATAAGCGCTCCAGTCAATGCAAATGCGGGTGACCTTGTTGTCGTTGATGCGTCAGCTTCAACGGATGCGGACAACGATCCACTTACGTACACTTGGGACTTGCCTGCAGGAGTTAACGCAACGGTAAGCGGTGCAACGGTAAGCTTCACTGCTGCTGAGTATGCCATAGATACTTCGCTAACTTTCACTGTGACGGTGAGTGATGGACAGGCGACGTCCGTGGCTTCAACAAGCGTCGTGGTTGCGAAACACTCATCTGGTGGCGAGGTGTGTAGCAACTTATGGGATGCGTCAATGGTTTACGTTGGCGGAGAACAAGTTTCTTGGGCAGGAAAAGTTTGGGAAGCGAAATGGTGGACGCAAGGTGATGATCCAGCGCAGTCAGGACCGTGGGGCGTTTGGAAAGAAGTCGGTGTCGCGGATTGTACTACTAACTAAACCCCGTTTGTTCAAATAATATGAAGCCATCCGAATATTTCGGATGGCTTTGTTTTAAGCAGGTTTAATTGACGGCTCTGACTTTACCCTGTTTCAGACTCGCAAGGACTTCCGATTTAGGTCCATCAGCGATGATGCTGCCTTTTTCCATCACAATGACACGTTCAACAACATCGAGCATTGAGGTTTTGTGCGTGATTAGAATCAGTGTCTCACTAGGCTTAAGCTGAGAAAGTTGTTGCTTGATGTGCATTTCAGAACGATTATCCATTGCACTGGTCGGCTCATCCATTAGTAATACAGGTGGACGGCCAAGTAGTGAACGTGCAATCGCGACAGCTTGACGTTGACCTCCTGAAAGTAAAAGACCACCTTCACCTACTTGTCGCTCTAGACCTGCGGGGTCTTGTTGCGTAAAGACCGTGACCCCAGCGCGGTTAGCGGCATCAAGCACATCTCTATCATCTGCCAAAGGGCGACCTAAGGTGATGTTGTCACGAATACTGCCATAGAAAAGCTGACTGTCTTGCGGAACGCAGCCAATGTTGCGCCTTATATCGATATGATGCAGTTGTGAGATATCCGTATCGTCTATTCTCACGTGCCCTTCGGTGGGTTTATACAAGCCCATGATTAAGCGTTCAAGGGTTGTTTTACCTGAGCCAATTCGACCGATAATCGCGACTTTTTCTCCTGGGTTAATGGTTAAGCTGAGATCACGAATCGATGCAATCGGTGAATCAGGGTAGTGGAAGGTTACTTTATCTAACTCAATCTTACCGTGAACAATTGGACGGTGGATGTAACGTTTCCCTTCTTCTTGCTCATCCGGCATCGACATCACTTGCTCTATGATGGTCATCGAAGATTTTGCTTGATTGTAGCGAGTTGAAAGCAATGACAACTGCACCATAGGCCCAATCGCTCGCCCACTGAGCATGGTTGCAGCAATCAAGCCCCCCATCGTCAGCTCACCTTCAGAAATTAAATAAACGCCGAGAATGATCATTCCGACGTTGGATGCTTGTTGGACAAAACCCGCGGTATTTTGGATCCCATCGGTGATTCGGCGACTCTTAATATTCCAGTTAGCCATATGTGCGACCGCTTCTTCCCAACGGAATTGAAACTGGCTCTGTGCGCCAAATAGTTTGACAGTCTCAAGGCCTGCTAAGCTCTCGATCAGGTTGGCGTATTTTTGCGAAGCTAACCTTGATCCTTCTTCAATGGTGTGACGCAATGGGCCTTGAATCAGAGCAGAATAGATGATCAAGATAAGCACACCAACGATAGGAACCACAACTAAATTGCCTGCCATTAGCCAAATCAACAGCAGGAATAATACCGCAAACGGCAAGTCGATCAGGGAGCCTATGGTTGCCGATGTGAAGAATTCACGGATGGATTCAAACTCTTGTAAATGACGAGCAAATGCACCGACCGAAGGCGGACGTGCCTCCATACGAATTCCCATCACTTTACTAAACAATTTCGATGAGATAAGAATGTCGGACTTTTTCCCAGCAACATCGATAAAGTAACTGCGTAAGAGCTTGAGTGTTAAGTCGAACAAGAAGATCACAAAGATGCCACTCGCGAGCACCCATAGGGTTTCAAATGCAAGATTTGGTACAACTTTGTCATAGACTAAACGAGTGAACATTGGCGCGGCGACGGCAAATAGATTAATCAGGATCGAGGCGATCAACACATCACGATATATCTTCTTCGACTGCCAAATCGTTCCCCAAAACCAGTGCCCTTTACGGGTTTTAAGTACCTCAGGTGAACGTTCATCATAGCGAAACTGCTTTTTTACTAAGAAATAGCGTCCAACATACTGCTTTTCTAACTCTTCAATCCCTATAGAGATTGGCACTAAGCCTGACTCGCCAGTCACGATCTCGGCGTCGGTTTTGTCGTCGTTGATGCTGTTTAGAACGCACGCATCCCCCCCTTTGAGAATGAGTACCACAGGTAAAACAAGCTGCGGAATTTCTCTTAGTGTTGCGCGGTTTTCTTTAGCAACCAGTCCGGCCCGCTCTGCGGAGCGAGGGAATAGAAACGGGGTCAGCTTGCCATCAGACAGTGGTAAGCCGTTGATCAGCGCCTCTGGAGAGTTGGCGAGTCCGTAGTATCGACTGACGTAGATAAGTGAATTTAATAGCGGATCCTGCATGCTATACCTTTAGTTGATTATTTATCTACGATAAAGCCTTGGAAGACTTCAATAAAGTGCTCAGAAAGGAAATCTAGCTGAGTCTGAGTTTCGACACGTGAAGCAATGGTCTTAATACCCAAGTTATGCGCCGTTCTTGATATCGATGTTAAGGTAAACTTCTGTTTCTCATCATCAAGGTGGTGAGTGTAGAGATAGTCTAATTTCACATAGGCCGGGCGGAATTCGTTGATGTAATCCAATGATTGGAAGTTACGTCCATAGTTATCGACACCGAAATCAGCACCCGCACCTCTCACCGCATTGCAGAACAAAGCGGTGTGATGTGGTGCATTGATAAAGCAGCTTTCAGGGATCTCGAAATGCAGCAATGACGCAACGGATGAGTGCCTATTGAGTAGTTGCGTTACCCAGCGAATGAAGCTTGGCTGCGAAATACTGCTTTGCGCTATATTGATCGCGACTGGCTCATTAAACTCTCCTGCCTCCAAGCGTTCAACAATTGATTTTGTCACATATTCATCAAACAAGTGGCTGGCATTAAGTTGCTCTAAAGCGAACAGATATTGGTTTGCTCTGTAGCGTTCACCATCTTTCTCAATCGAGGAGAAAACTTCGCGGTGATAGGTTCTTCCCCAACTGTCGTTCGCCGCTTGGAAACGGAAGTTAAACCAATCATTGTTGATAGCTTCTTCAACCAAATGCTTCCACTGCTGTTTACCCATCAGGTTGTCAGAGTCTTCACCTGTGACGTAGCCATAATTGAGTTCAGGATTCGATTTGGCATTTGCCAGTGCATTATCAAGCATGGTCAGAACTTCGCTGGTGCTAGTCGACGCTTTGTTGTAAACGACCCCCAAAGAAACATTAGCCGCCGCCGTACCAGTTGGATCGGCGTTAATATCTTGTACATAAGTGACGATGCTTTCTGCTGCAAGTTTTAGCTCTGAATCATCGATATTAGGCAGTATGAAACCAAACTCTTCGGTCGAAATACGCGCCAGTGTAATGTTTGGCGATGACATAGACACTTTAAGATGATCGGCCAGTTCTCTAACCATGCCGTCACCCGCTTCGTAACCTTTGTCGTCATAGAGTTCGCGAATGAAGCTTGCTTCCAGAATGGCGACACCACCAATCCCGCCTTCGCCAATCCACGAATTGAGTTGGCTCATGTAGTAGGCACGGTTACCAAGCTGGGAAACAGGATCTATGTAGGCACGCTCACGCAGTTGCTGGGCTTCTTTGGCTTGCGCTTTGAATGATTTCTCTAGTTGTGCCGACATGCTGTTGATGCCGTCAACGACATAAATAAGATCGCGTGTCGCAGGTCTAGGCAGTGGTTCACCGAATTGATTATTGGCGACTTGTTCCATCTTATTCACTATGAGTTGCAATGGGCGAAGCGCGCGTTTCAGGATAAAGGATATCGACAATAAACCAAGAAGCATGATGATACAGAAGGCAATGACCAGGCGCTCAAAGGCTAGCCACAGCTGGGTGTAGGCGTCCCCAGGGTGACTGACAATTTCAACTTCTGCTAGCTGCATCCAACCACTGGTCACAACTCGTCGGTCATGAATCTTTTCAAACAGATTAAGACGAGTAAACCAGTCGGGTACGTCATTAGGCTTAATGGGGTAGGAGCGAAGAATCTCGTCTCCGGTATCAAGAAAAATTAAACGTACCACTGAATAACTACTGCCATCAAACAAGGCGTTGATTACCGATTCTACGGCGACCTGGTCCTTATTCTCTAAATACGGGGCGAGTGCAAGGCCCACCGTATTAATGGTGTTATTCACCTCAGATTGCTGTTGCTGAATAAGGTTACTTCGGGTGGTGTTGAACTCGATGATAAACACCGAGATCAACAGCATCAAAATAACGGCAATCATTCCAGCAACAAGTTGTTTATATAAAGTCATATTGCCTACTCATCATAATTGACTACTGGTTTATTTAGGTTGAGCGATTTTTCGCGGGCACGGAGGTCATTCCATAAACTTAGCCTTGACGACTTCCCTGCCAGTTGCCCTTGTTTGGACTTCATAAGCCATAGATTTTTACCATTAAAACTGTAGATCGGTAGTAAATCTCGACGTTGTGATGCGCGTTTTATCTGTGGATTGATGTTATCCAACAGAATCGGTTCTGCACTGGGTTTAGAGTAATAAGCGAGAACCATGTGGAATTGGTTAAGCTCGATCGCTTTAACATACACTAGGCGTAGTTTCTTATCTGATACACCGAGTTCAAGTAGGGAGAAATATTTGGCAATGGTGAAGTCTTCACAATCACCAGCATTACTACCTAGAAACTCGAGTGGTGTTGCCCAATAATCCTTTTTTCCCCACAGATGAATGTCATTTACGAAATTTAACTGGTTAAAGAAATTGTTCACCTTTGTCAGCTTTTCGCGTTCAGGAATCGATTTATACTGCGTCATTTCTGTACGCCAGGTTTGAACCCGCTTTCCTGCCCGTTCACCATAGGTACTGCGCACAGCGTCAACCCAGCGCTGCTCTTGAGTATTAAGAGCAAACGAAGTGGTTGTGGCCAGCAGCATCACAGCAGAAGCAATCAAGCCGTTAGTCAGCAATCGAGCCTTCAAGCTGGTTTTCCTGCTACAGTGGTGGACATATCATCTATTCCTTTAGCGCATTATTTTGCGCACTCAGAATGGGTTTCAATAAGTATTCTAGAATGGTGCGCTTACCTGTAATGATATCGACGGATGCGGTCATGCCGGGAATAATCGGCAGGGAATTATCCTTATCTAAACTGGTCTCTTTGGTTCTTACTCGTACAAGGTAGTAGCTATTGCCTTCTTCATCTGTTGTTGTATCGGCACTGATGTGTTCTAAAGTACCTTCTAAACCGCCATACTTGGTAAAGTCATAAGCACTAAATTTAACAATGGTATGCAAATCAGGACGTAAGAAAGCAATGTCCTGCGGTGCGATTTTCGCCTCGACTAATAAGGTGTCTTCACTTGGTACGATTTCAACGATATCCATACCTGGTTGGATAACCCCACCTACAGTATTGACATTGAGCGTCTTCACCGTCCCGGTCACAGGGGATGTCACCACGGTACGATTAACGCGGTCTTCTAGACCGACTGTTGATTCTGTCAGTGATGAGAGCTTGTCTTGGGCGTCGTTGAGTTTTTCTTGTTGCTCCGAACGGAATTTCTGAGCGGTATCAATTCGGCTCAACATGGCTTCACGAATCGCTGACCTAAGAACCGGTACTTTGAGTTCGCTGGAGGTTAATTCACGTCTTGTATCGTTGACTTGTCGTTGCAGTTTGAGCAGTTCAATGCGTGGTACGACACCTTCTTCGGCAAGCGGTTGGGTAATTTCTAACTCTTTATTGGCAAAGCGATAGCTGTCACGTAGGTTTCTTACCCGAGCCTGAATTTCGACTAAATCTTGTTGCTTTTGCTTAACTTGCTGATCGACCAGCGAAAGTTGGTTACGCAGGTTGTCTAAGTCTTGACGGTATTCATCACGTTGGCGTGCGACCAAGTTGGGCTGTGTTTCCTGCAATATTGGTGGAAACGCGAGTTTATTGAAGTTGAGCTGAACGCTTTGCTGCCAGTTACTTTCATCAAAATCTTCATTGATCACAACGCTGGTAATAGAGGCTGAGAGTTGTAATACACTGGCAGTCAGGTTAGCGACTTGTTGTTCACGCTCACGATAATCTGAACGGAAACGCGTATCATCGATTTGAAGTAGCTGTTGGCCTTTTTCTACTTTTTGCCCTTCACGGACAAGAATTTCTTTAACTAGACCACCTTCTAAGTTTTGCACAACTTGGACTTGAGAAGAGGGCACAACCTTACCTTGCCCAACAGTGACCTTGTCGATTTGCGCCCAAGATGCCCACAATATGGCAAGTATGAAAAACAGCACCATTACCCATAGCATAACGCGTGCGCTACTAGGTGTGTTGAGTAGAAGTGCCGCCGTTTTGTCGTCGACATAGTCCAGCTCATCGGGAGTAAGCTTGTTGTAGCCGCTCTTACTCATGGGTAATCCTTACGATATTTAGTTATTCTATTGATTTTATTACTCATGGCAGGAAATGTTAAGGATTTGCTGTGAGTTTTGTCTTAGTAAAAACGTTAACTTAGATTTAACTCGTTATTTTTATAGAGTGTAGCGTTATCCTCAGAGGTAGGCTTGAGTTCTTGCCATTTAGAGCGCACAATCGACAAAAATTTCCGCCGAGGAGAACAGATGGAACTTGATGATATTCGTCGTGAATACACAAAAGGTGGCTTGCGTCGAAAAGATTTGCTGGCCGACCCAATTGCGCAATTTGACCTTTGGCTAAAACAGGCGATAGAAGCGCAACTGACTGACCCGACTGCTATGACAGTGGCGACCGTTGATGAAACGGGTCAACCTTATCAAAGAATCGTGTTGCTCAAAAATGTCGATAAGCAAGGATTTGTCTTCTACACCAATTTAGGCAGTCGTAAAGCAAAACAGATTGAACACAACGCCAAAGTCAGTTTGCATTTTCCTTGGCATCCGCTCGAAAGGCAGGTTCACATTACAGGCGTTGCTGAAAAACTTACCGCCGTTGAAAACATGAAGTATTTTTCTTCCCGACCAAAGGCGAGCCAGCTTGCGGCGATTGCGAGCAAGCAAAGTAGTCGCATTTCTGCTCGTGGTGTTCTAGAGGGTAAGTTCCTCGAACTGAAAAAGAAATTCGAGGCAGGAGAAATTCCTGTGCCGAGTTTTTGGGGAGGCTTTCGTATTAAGCCGCAAAGCATTGAATTTTGGCAGGGGGGCGAGCATCGTCTGCACGACAGATTCTTGTTCTCCAAAGATCATGAAGAGTGGCATATTGACCGCTTAGCGCCATAAAATAACGCCGCTTTAAGCGGCGTTATTTTATGAGAGTAGGACTAATACCGGGGTGAACATTTCGCTAGTTGATGTCTCGAACGACACGGAAACCAAGATAGTTTGCCGCTTCGAAAGTGGACAGGAACAACTGTTTATCAGATGCGGCCATTTCGGGGGATGAGTTCCAAGCTCCTCCTTTTGCAATCCCTTTCGGACTGCTGGTCCATTGCCAAACATTGCCAACGACGTCGTAGAGTCCAAGTGGGTTTGGCTTAAATGCACTTACAGGAGATGTGCTCACGTTTGACCACGGTGTTCCACTCCAGCCTGTGTTGGCGTCACCAGAGGTGAAATTGTCACCCCACCAGTAACTATCTTGGCTGCCAGCGCGAGCGGCCACTTCCCACTCTTCTTCGGTTGGCAAACGGTATGAAGCGCCAGTTTGTTTACGAAGCCAATTGATGTATGACTTGGCGTCATTCTGGCTAACACAAACAACAGGGGAGTTAGGATACTGTCTAAAGCCAGGATCGCGCCAGTTTGCTTTTTCTACTGGTGTCACCTCACCTTTAATTAGCGCAGTACAAGTGTTCTTTAGCTCGGCATCTGTCTGGTAGTTGGTTTGCTCCACAAAAGTTGCAAATTGACTTATGGTTACTGGCGTTGCGCCAATCCCGTAAGCATGATCAAGGAACACTTGCTTTGAGGCATTTTGACCCGTGAAGTATTTACCTTGCAAAATGGCAATCATTTCAGGTGCTTGACCTTTACTCGCCATGCCATCTGCAAACTTGCTCCCCGCTCTTAGAGGGTTGGATTTCTCTTCAAGTACGGCTCGAATTGCGGTATCAGACTTTACTGAAATTTTCTGAGTAAAGGCTTTGTAACCTTCTTTCTGCACGCTAATTTCGTGAAGACCAATGGGTAGCATCACTTCAACAGGTGTACTGCCGTAAGAGACGCCGTCAATAAGTACGCTGTCGTTAAATTGGTTCGAACGCACAGCAAGCGTTACCCACGCCATTTCTTGATCGGCTTGTAGCTGCAATTCACCACTAGTGCCCGGAGCAAAACAGTATCGGCTGTCAACTTGGAGCAAATCACAAGCTGCCTTAGCCTTTGGTCTTGCTTCTAGCTCAACATCCATGATCGTGCGATAACGGACACCATCGTAGAATCCGGCTTGCTTGGTTTGATGTCTGATCACGTGAATATTCAGAGCAGTGTCATTGATAGTACGGCTGACTAACGAACTCTCACTGGTTTGTTCAACAATCTCTGCACGAAACTGTTTGACCGCTTTCTGCAGTGCCAACTCTTTGGTTTGATGGTCACACTGCGCTATGGTCAGTTCAGCTTGGCATCGGTTAGTAAAACTGACCGAAATCTGTTGAGGTTGTTTGAGCTCTGTTCTCAACTGCTCGACGCGCGCACGGATCTTTTGTTCATCAAGTCCTGATATCTCATGGGCAATAGCGTCTAGTTCAGACTGATATGTGCTTAAGATACTGTTTACTTCCACTAGCTCTTGTTCTGCGGCTAAACGCGCTTTTTGGTTTTGCTTAACTGCAGACCAAGCGTCTTGATAATTTTTTTGTGCAACAGCAAGGTTGATATTTGGGTCATCGATCATACGTTGATAAGCATTTTCAAGCTGACTTTTGGCACTGGAAAAAGCGTCATCCAACGATTTGGCTTGTGTTTCAAGAACGGCCAAATCAGATTTTTTACTGTTTAGCAGAGCTTGTTGTTCGTCTTTCTTCTGTTGCGCAGCTTTTAATTCGTCATGCTTAGTAAACAACTGGTCGTCAATTTGAACCAATGTATTTGGTGCTTCTTCTGCAAAAGCAGAAGGCAAATATAAACACGGAGATAATGCTAATAAGAGAGCGGGTAAACCTGGGCGCATTGTCTTTCTTCTACATCTAATTATTGAGTAATTGGCTTATTTTAAACGAAAACGCCACCTTGTCTTTGGTTATCCGTTGATAACTTAGGATCAAAATGGCGTTTTTAGATCAATCTTGTGAATTCGGTAAGAGTTTCAACTGTTATCCACTCGGGCGCAGTTTTACCCAAACCGTATCATTGGCATCAATACTAATCTCTCGGTTGTAGGTTTCAAACCCACTTTTTGATACGGTCACTTGATGTTGACCACGAGGCAGAACAACCTCAACCGGTGTACTGCCGTAGTTGATACCGTTAATAACCACAGAATCGTCATATTGATCTGAGCGAACAGTGACGTTTACCCAGTTCTTATCGTTCTTTTGGCTTTTTGTTTCTTGCTCACCTTTCAAACAGTAACGTGAAGATACGTTAAGCAATTTACATGCTGCCGACGCTTCTGGACGCGCTTGGAGTTGAGATTGCATTTGAGTGAAGTAGCTGTTGTTGCCCTCGAAACCAGAACGGATGATTTGGCTCTCTTGTACATGGACGTTTAGCTGTACCCCTTTGGCATTTTGTTTGGCAACGTTTGACTCGGTCAGACGGTCCATCAATTTCGCTTTAAAGGCTTTGACCGCTTTCTGCTTGGTTAGGTAATGACCTTGGCTAGTACATTCACCGAGTGTCATCGTCGCAGAACAGGTTGTCTTGTAGCTGGTCTCTAGCACATCGCTTTCACGAAGTTCGGCTGCGATACGTTTAACACGCGCTTCAACCTTTTGCTCTTTTAGGTAAGAAAGCTCCGAGTTCAGACGTGCTTGCTTTTGCTTGACTTGAGATAAACGCATTTCACTTTCAGTGATGGCTTGTTGATTTTCAAGCAGAGCAGACTGGTTTTCTTTCACTTCAGACCAAGCATCCTGATAGGCCTTTTGGAAAGAAACTAGGTCGATATCTGGATCATCTAAGAGTCGATTATACTGTTTGTCCAGTGCCGATTTAGCACGATTACGCTTCGCATTGAGCTCTTGCTCACTGCGTTCAAGCTTACTTTTGTCATTCTGAAGTTGTTGGAGACGTTCAGCTTCAGAGTTAAACTCTGTTGCCATCGTGCCCATTTCCGCTTCTTTATTTTCTAATTTACTCTCGATTTCGGCAACAGGATCAGCCTGTACACTCTCTTCTGCCAAAATCGAAGTCGAAACCCAAAGAGGGCTTAGCGCAAGCAAAAGCGCTGGGATGCGACGTATGATCATAAGTCCCTGCAACAATTAACGTTTAAATTACTAATGTAAACTATTTAAACCAAGTGCATATTTCTAAAGCTATGCACCTTAAAGTAGGAAAAAGACAAACTTTTGACAGTCCATTGTTAAGCTGTCTTGCAAAGGTCTATTTCTTCCATTTATTTCCCTCTATTTCTAGAGAGGGTTACCTAAGCTTATCATAAATCGAGATAAACCTATCTAATACTTAATCCATTTTGGGCAGATTGGAAAAATATGCAAGTAAAGAATCTTGATCGCGAAGGGCTAAAATGGATAGAAGTGACATAAGCCGTAATTTATGTGCACTTGATCATTCTTCCAGTACCTGGTTTGGTTGTTTTTTCGACAGTGGACAAAGTGGTTGGGGCTAAGTCTAGCAAAGTAAAATGCAACCTATTTGATAAATTATCAATAGGAATTTCGAGTTGAATCACTTTTGGTATACCATGATATTCCTATCACCCAAATTGCTAGTGTGGCGCTATGTCTTCATCTATTACCTCACAAAATAAACGGCTAGCTGCCAAAGAATTGTCGCCTAAGCCAGCTCAGGTGATTACTTTGCCTTCCTATATGGAATGTCATGATCATAACTACACTCAGGTCGTGATTGGGCTAAAAGGCAAGGCAGAATTTGAGGTTAGCGGGTACGGCAATCTAGTTGGGCCTGGGCAAGGGTGTGTTGTGACTTCGGGCAGCGGGCATGCATTTGGTGGTGTGCTGGAACAATCGGATATTCTAGTCCTAAATATGCCCTTGCCTAGCGATGAAGATCCGCTAATGCTTCAACGTCTCAATGACTTAAATCAGAAAGACACTTACTTTCAACTTGATGGACAAATACAGAAGTTGATTCAGATGCTCGTTGCAGAAATGCAATCGAGCCCCGAAGACCTGTTATTAAGTCGTGCCTGTAATGACACTGTTGTTGCCTTATTGCAACGTCATATGTCGGCGTTTTCTACTTGTCGTCGTGATTCCCGTGTTGACTTAGAAGCGATTGATCGTTATATCGAACAACATTTAAGCCAAAAAATCTCGGTGACTCAGCTTGCGGGGAGTGTCTTCCTTGGGGAAAGTCAGTTTCATTCACTGTTTAAAGAGCAAATGGGTATTACTCCCCACCAATATGTTCTGGGTAAGCGTATCGATACCGCCAAAAAACTGATTGAACAAGGAAATTTAACGCTAGGGCAGGTGGCAGAGTTTACCGGTTTCTCTGGTCAAAGTATATTCACTCATACCTTTTCCCGTCTGCAAGGTATGTCGCCCTCTCAGTACAAGAAACAATTTGGTTAAATAAGCTAAGCTTAACCATATATTATTTTGCTTATTTGCATGTGACTCTGTTTTTGTTTTGTTAATAATCAGAGTTTTTAGCAAAAAACTCGGAGTTTTTGACAAGTAATCTTCGCGGCCTCAAAATACACTGCATGCCATTGTAGGAAACCTGGACTGATTTCAGGTTTGAGATTGAGGAAAACGCATGTTTACAGCGACTGACGTGTTAAATACTGAGTTTGTAGAACAACCACTCAACAAACTATGGTCGTTGATCTCTCCACTGTACATGGTGGACGAATCACAATGGCTGAACCAATTGCTGCCATTAGCTAAGCCAACGGATACTGAAAAACAACAAATTGAGGCGAAAACAACCGAACTGATTCGCGCGATAAGAGCAGATAAAAAATCAATTCAGATGATTGATGCTCTCCTGCTTGAATACAGCCTTGATACGCAAGAAGGTATTCTATTGATGTGCTTGGCTGAGGCGTTAATGCGTATTCCTGATGCTGCAACAGCCGATGCTCTAATCCGAGATAAACTGACGGTTGCCGATTGGAAGTCTCACCTCAAGAATTCTGACTCTGTCTTTGTTAACGCATCCACCTGGGGATTGATGCTCACAGGTAAAGTTGTGGGCTTATCTGAAAATGAATCTCAAAGCCCGGTCAGTGCGGTAAATCGTTTAGTCAATAAAATGTCTGAGCCGGTGATCCGTAAAGCGATGCATCAAGCGATGAAGGTGATGGGTCATCAGTTTGTCCTTGGTCGTAACATTGCTGAGGCGCAAAAGAACGGTCGTTCAATGCGCGATAAAGGCTTTACGTATTCATACGATATGTTAGGTGAAGCGGCGTTAACCACGGCTGACGCAAATAAGTATTTTAAAGATTACCTGATGGCGATTGAAGCCGTTGGACGCGATGACTATGGGCTAGATACCAGTCCAGCGCCATCGGTTTCCATTAAGCTATCGGCTCTTCATCCTCGTTATGAAGTGGCAAACGAAGAGCGTGTTCTAAGCGAGCTTTTCGATACGCTGCAACAACTTCTGCGTCGAGCCGTTGAACTTAATGTCGCCATCACAATCGATGCAGAAGAAGCGGATCGATTAGAACTGTCTCTGAAGCTATTTGAAAAAGTATATCGTAGCGAATTAGTCAAAGGTTGGGGCAAGTTTGGCCTTGTTGTTCAAGCCTATTCAAAACGTGCCTTGCCGGTTCTAGTTTGGCTAAATGCGTTAGCGAAAGAGCAGGGTGACATGATCCCACTGCGCCTTGTGAAAGGGGCTTACTGGGATAGTGAGATTAAGTGGTCGCAACAAGCGGGATACACAAACTATCCCGTTTATACACGTAAAGAGGCGACAGATGTTGCTTACCTAGCGTGTGCCCGTTTCCTCCTTAGCGAAAACGTACGTGGTAATATTTTCCCGCAGTTTGCGAGTCATAATGCTCAAACGGTCACTTCAATTGCGGTAATGGCTGAGCACAAAGACTTTGAGTTCCAGCGGTTACATGGCATGGGTGATTCACTCTACAATCATGTAATGAAAGCCTACCAGCAATCTGTGCGTATTTACGCTCCAGTGGGTAGTCACAAAGACTTGTTGCCTTATTTGGTTCGTCGTTTACTAGAAAACGGCGCCAACAGTTCGTTTGTTCATCGTTTGGTGGATGCGCGTTGCCCAGTTGAGACACTGACACAGCACCCAGTCGATATGCTTAATGCGTTTGAAACGCTCAATAACACTAGTATCCCGCTTCCTTTTAATGTTTTCCCAGAGCGCAAGAACTCGTTAGGCGTCAATATCGATATTGAAAGCGAAGCAAAGCCTTTTGAGCACGAAGTAGAAAGCTTTTTGAACAAGCAATGGTCTGCTGGGCCTATCATTAATGGTGAATTCCTTGCCGAAAGCATGATCAAGGAAAACATCAATACGGAAGCTGTAACCGCGCCCTACGATCGACGTGTCAATGTTGGTCAGGTAGCATTTGCCAGCCTTGATCATGTTTCCACAGCGATTGAAGGTGCTGAACATGCATTGAACGCGTGGCAAAACACGCCAAAAACGCAACGCTCTGAAAAGCTTGAAACACTCGCTGATCTTCTGGAAGAGAACTTAGCTGAGCTGGTAGCGATTTGTCATCAAGAAGCGGGTAAAACAATTCATGACAGCATTGATGAAGTGCGTGAAGCGGTTGATTTTTGTCGCTATTACGCCAAGCAGGTCGATGCATTGGGCGACTTCACCGTGAAAGGTTTTGATGGTCGCAGCCGTGTCGTTTCTCGCGGTGGTCGTGGTGTGTTTGTTTGTATCAGCCCGTGGAACTTTCCGTTAGCCATTTTCCTTGGTCAAATTACCGCTGCTTTGGTTGCCGGTAATACGGTAGTTGCGAAACCAGCAGAGCAAACGAGTTTAATCGCGGCGCGCGCCGTTGAGTTAATGCTGGATGCAGGCTTTCCAGCAGGCACAATCCAACTCTTACCAGGACGTGGCGCCGAAATTGGCTCAGCTCTAACGTCTCATTCTGCGATTGCTGGCGTGGCATTTACTGGCTCTACTGCGACTGCGCAGCGCATCAACCAAGCTTTGGCTGCCCGCGATGCTGATCCTGTTCCTTTTATCGCCGAAACTGGCGGACAAAATGCGATGATTGTCGACAGTACGGCTCTACCTGAGCAGGTTGTACGTGATGTTATTCGCTCGGCGTTTGCGTCTGCAGGTCAACGTTGTAGTGCGCTTCGTGTACTTTATGTTCAAGAAGATATTGCCGATCGCATTGTTGCTCTTATTCAAGGGGCGATGCAGGAACTAAGTGTGGGCAAACCTTACTTACATTCAACAGATGTCGGCCCAGTCATTGACCAAACAGCGAAAAATAAATTAGAGCAACACATTGAAAGAATGGCTGAGACTGAGAAAAAAGTCGCACAGTTAGCGCTTTCTGACGAGCACCAGTATGGTGATTTTGTTGCGCCTACGGCATTTGAAATCGCTGATATTTCTTGTCTTACCGAAGAGCAGTTTGGGCCAATTTTGCACATTGTTCGCTTTAAAGCGAGCGAGCTGCATCAAGTTGTCGAGCAAATCAATAATACTGGCTTTGGCTTGACCATGGGTATCCACAGCCGCAATGAAACGACTTATCGTTGGATTGAAAAACATGCTCGAGTGGGTAACTGCTACATCAACCGAGATCAAGTAGGTGCGGTTGTTGGTGTGCAACCTTTTGGTGGTCAAGGCTTGTCGGGTACAGGTCCGAAAGCGGGTGGTCCGCACTACTTGTACCGTTTTACACAAACACAGTTTTCTTAATTGAGTGAGCAAGGAGAATAATCATGGTTCATCAAGTAACTCGTTTTTCTGACGCTTTCTCTGCTTGGGAAAGCTGGAATCTAACAAATTTCGATTCAAAGAGTGAGTGTTTGCTCGCTTTTAAACAGGCTTTACAACAAGTTCAGCCTGAGTTGGCTTCAGTTGTGTCATATCATATTGAGCAAGCTTCCGCGTTGATCGCAGAAACTCATCAATTGGTTGGCCCTACTGGTGAAACCAACGAACTGTATACCGCAGGACGCGGTGTCGCGGTTGTGATTCAGGATGACACACGACCACAGGCAAAGCAGGCGGTGGTTGCGCAAATCAGCGCAGCGCTTATCGCTGGAAACAGTATCATCTTGTGTAGTGATGATGACGAGCTTTGCCAATCAATTGAAGCTGCTTATGTGCAGTCTTCGCTACCTACCAATTTAGTGCAATTGGCAGCGCTAGATGCCTATCATCAGTTGTTGGATTCTGATGTACGTAGTATCGGTTATGTAGGTAACACTGAGGTTGCAAGGAGCATCAACCGACAACTCGCCAAACGCTCAGGTGCCATTGTTAGCCTGACGTCTGAAACGGATCTTGTGGGCATCCCCGTTGCTCACGATCCTCATCTCGCATTACGTTTCATTACCGAACGTACCAGAACTATAAATATAACAGCAGTGGGTGGTAACGCGACCTTGCTCGAATTGGGGAACGACGCCCACTAAACTTCATTGATTTGCCCTCGATGTATCGGGGGCATTCAGGGAAGGCGATCTTTCAAAAGAGGACAAATCACATGGAAAATGGCTTTGCTATTACGACCACGTTTATTGCGTATCTAATACTCATGCTCGTCATTGGTATCGTCGCATATCAACGCACCAAAAGTTCAAGCGATTACTTTCTGGGTGGCCGTTCATTAGGCCCATGGCCTGCGGCACTTTCTGCCGGTGCATCAGATATGAGCGGTTGGCTATTGCTCGGTCTACCTGGTTATGCTTATGCTGCGGGTATCGAAGCATTTTGGCTAGCTGGTGGCCTGTTGGTCGGTACCTGGCTGAACTGGTTGATCAATGCAAAACGACTACGTACATACAGCATCACGACCGATGCGTTGACCTTACCCGAGTTCTTATCGCGTCGTTTTAACGATAACTCAAAACTGATTCAGGTCATTTCTGCCTTTTTCATTCTTCTATTCTTCCTTTTCTATACGAGCTCAGGCTTAGTAGCGGGCGGAAAATTGTTTGAAACAGTATTTGGTTTAGACTACACCATCGCAGTGATTATCGGCACTGTGTGTGTGGTGTCTTACACCCTGTTTGGTGGATTCCTCGCAGTGTCTTGGACAGATTTAGTGCAAGGCCTCCTGATGGCAGCCGCACTTATGATCGTTCCAATAGCAGCAATGAATGGTGGTATTGACCAGCTTGGTCACGACCTTGAGGCAATTAACCCTGAGCTATTAACGCTTTGGAATAACTCGAAAGGTGAGTCTTTGTCTGCGATTGCGATTATCTCACTCGTCGCATGGGGTCTAGGTTACTTTGGTCAACCGCATATTTTGGCGCGTTTCAAAGCTTCACGCTCAAACAAAGATCTCACGACAGCTCGCCGTATTGCGGTTATTTGGACTGCATTGTCAATGGCAGGTGCGATGCTCGTTGGTCTTGTTGGTCTAGTCTATGTGACCAATACTGGTATCAGTGTCGATGATGGCGAGAAAATCTTCATGTTGCTCGTGAACGCTCTGTTCCACCCTGTGGTTGCGGGTATCTTACTTGCGGCAATTCTGGCTGCTGTGATGAGTACGGCAGATTCACAGTTGTTGGTTTCTTCATCAGCGTTGGCTGAAGACTTTTACAAGCAAGTCTTTAAGCAAGATGCAACCTCTGAAGAGATTGTTATGGTTGGCCGTGTTGCTGTGATTGGTATTTCGATCGTTGCTTTGGTTCTTGCAATGACACCAGACAGCTCAGTTCTTGGTTTGGTTTCTTATGCTTGGGCTGGTTTCGGCGCGGCATTTGGTCCTGCGTTGATCTTGAGCCTTTACTGGGAGCGAATGAACCGCAACGGTGCTCTAGCGGGTATTCTTGTAGGTGGTATTACTATTGTCGTGTGGAAGCAACTATCCGGCGGTTGGTTTGACGTTTACGAGATCGTACCGGGAATCATCTTCTCGACAATTGCTATTGTTGCTTTCAGTTTGATGACGGGTGAGCCAGAAAACGCTGTTAAAGCGCAACACGCTAAGTTTAAAAAGTTACTGACTGAACTAGACTAGTTCACGCACGTTTAATCAAAAAGCTCCGAAGTTCGGAGCTTTTTTGCTTCAACTCGTTTATTTTTTGAACTCACCTCACGTTTTCTAAACTAACGTTTGAATTTAATGAACTCTCGCTTCCAAAATATGTCGATTATCAGTATTGAGAAATTTTGAGGAGTGAAAAACATGCCACATATGCACTGCCACTGCTGCGGAAAAAGCACAGCACACAAGATAGTCATGAAGCGTTGCGAAATGCAGCATGATTCGGTGGTAAAAAGTATGGCTTGTTTTTTTTCGACGTTATTTCAAGGCGCGCATTACGTCAAAATGGAGCAACAGGCATTTTGCCGCGTATGTAACACTCAGTCGGAAGTCGTTGCTACTCAGGATGCATTTTCAGATGTGAAAATCGCGTAACCTTCACAAAAATACCTTCAATCGCGACATAGATATAAGTGGAATTGAGTTTATCGCTTAAAATGGCGTTAAGTTATTCTACACGTACAACAAAGCATTCATGGACCTAGACCGAATTGACCGAGAGATACTGCGCGCTCTAAACCTCAAGGGGCGACTGCCGATTGTTGAACTCGCCAAACAGGTAAACCTCACAACCTCACCTTGTTCTGATCGTGTAAAACGCTTAGAGAAAGAAGGCTATATCACTGGCTATCATGCCGAGTTAAACCCCGAAAAACTTGGGCTCGATGTTCAGGTTTTTATTCATATTCGACTCGACCAAACGAGTTTCTCAATTTTCGAAAAATTCGCCCAAGCAGTGTCTGACATGCCAGAAATCGAAGAGTGCTACTCATTATCGGGAGATTTTGACACCATGATCAAAGTTAGGGTCAAAGATATGAAAGCTTATCAATATTTTATGTCGACTAAGCTGGGTACTTTACCCGGTGTGATCCAAACGCGGAGCGAGGTTGTGATCGAAGAACACAAGACCAGCTTTGGCGTTAATGCAGATCTCATTGCTAAGTTATAAAAAATGGGAAGCATCATGCTTCCCATTTTTAGCGTTGTTGCATTAGGCAACAAAAGATGACACCACACCAATCAAGCCACCAAATACACCGCCCCATACGACCAGCCAACCAAGATGCTCTTTAATCATTTTTTGCACCATCTCTTTGACTAGTTTCGGCGTCAGTTCATTCAGGCGCTGATCAATAATGTTTTCAACATTGGTACGAATCTCGTCCATCATTGCAGGTGCTTCAAACTGCTCTTTGAGCGCGTCTTTAATGGAGTCGCTGTGACTCATGTCGACAATCGCTTGCTTCATCTTTTCGACGAAGGGCTGCTTCATTGGCTGTAGAGCTTCCGTTCCACCAAACATGGCGAGCATGCCACCAAATTGAGAGTTAGCAATGACGTCGACAAGCGAATCAAAGGTTGGGTTAAAGTCAATTTTTTCAATCACAGGTTCAAGGTTAAGCGACTTGCCTCCCGCCAGCTCCTTACTCAAAAACTTATCGATGTTTTCTTGGGTGAAAAACTGTTCCATCATCAGATTTTTGATCGCCGCTTTAAACTCCTCAAAGCGTGCCGGAATAACACCAGAACCATACAATCCAGGAATTTTTTCGAAAAGCATATGGATGGCAAGCCAGTTAGTGATCGCGCCTGAGAATGCAAATAATCCGGCGTAAAAGGCCATTTGGTTGTCGGTTTGATGGCCTCCTGCGAGCAGAGCTAAAGCAACTATATTGGTGAGTAAACTCTTGTTCATGATGAAAAATGGATGAAAGTTTGACATTGATGCGAAGTATATAACAAGTCGATCTTATTGTGACATACCTTTGGCTAGATTAAGTATTTCCCGCACGTCGCTAGCTTTCTTGTGTTGCGAGTATCGCTTGTTTTACATGTTCGGGAATGGACGCTTTAGTTTGGTTTTTGAAATCAAACATGACACAAGTGGCGCTACCTGTGGTGGTGACTTTGCCCAGTTTTTTGCTGACGATAAGGTATTCCATGGTAAATCTGTCATCACTTAAACTGCTGACACGCGAGCCAATTAAGAGCGTATCAGGGTATGTTACTGGAATTTTATAACGGCAGTCAGTATGGCCTAACACTGGCCCGATATGGCTGGTTTGTAGGTCAACAAGCAGTTCAATTTTCTTAAAATAGTCCAAGCGCGCTGTTTCAAAATAGCGAAAATACACGGCGTTGTTGACATGTTGTAGTGCATCCATTTCGCCCCAAGCGACCGGTATTTCAGTCACGATAGGGTATTCTGCTAGCAAGGGTTCCATGATCATTCTCCTTTGGTATCGAGCAAATAGTCTAAATCGAAAGGAGAAGAATGTGATTTTTATGTTATTGATTTGTGATCATTGCAAGGTGCGTTTGTATCAGTACTGACAATGACGACTACAATCACCAAGTTAACCAGCTACTGGTCATAAGGTACTGCATTAAGTTGCCACATGTTCAAGGTGTGTTGGACGCTATCACACTTGCCAAGTAATATTTGGTACTTGGGTTCATAGGGCTTACCTATGTAGGTGGTGCGAATGAGTTCTTCCGTTTTCAAATCGATCTGTGCAACAGCTCGACCTTTAAAGTTTTGCAGAATGACGAATTGGTCACTTGAGTTGTTCTTTATAAAACCAAAGGTGTCCTCTGAATGCAACAGCTTACACTTTAGTGGCAGTGATGATGAATGTTGTGCTGAACTTGGGTTGGTCAACAGTAGCACATACAGTAGTAAGGTGCTCATCTCGCCGTCCTTACTCAACCTAAAACTTAAGTATAGGTAAAGGTCGTGAGTTATACAGAAACTTTTCGAGAGATAAAAAAGGGTCCGAATGGACCCTTTATGCGCTTTCAAGCGGTTATTGAGTTCGATAGCTTTTCAGTATATCCGCTAACGACACCGATGCTTGGGTAAGGTTCTCCACACCAGCAGAAGATTG
The DNA here is from genome assembly GCF_000967545.1 of Vibrio galatheae. GTDB lineage: Bacteria > Pseudomonadota > Gammaproteobacteria > Enterobacterales > Vibrionaceae > Vibrio > Vibrio galatheae. The sequence continues at coordinate 67,136 of NZ_JXXV01000007.1, forward strand.
CTCTGCGACACTGCGTATGGTGTTGGATTGTGAACGAATATCGCTTAGTTCAGAGGCGATATCATTCGCCACAGCACTTTGCTCTTCCGCTGATGTCGAGATCTGAATGCTCATATCCATCAGTGAACGTGCTGATTCAGAAATTGATTGGACGTCGTTGCCGATATCCGACACAAGATCGCTGCTGGTTTGCGCTTGACTGACGGTTTGCTCCGTAATTGAAGCGATACTGCGGGTTTCTGATTGCAGCTTCTCAATCATAGATTGAATTTCTACCGTTGCCGCCTGAGTTCGGCTCGCGAGTGTACGCACTTCGTCTGCAACGACGGCAAAGCCACGTCCTTGCTCGCCAGCACGTGCAGCCTCGATAGCAGCGTTGAGTGCGAGTAGGTTGGTTTGTTCTGAAATCGCGTTGATTGTGGTGATGACGTCATTAATCTGAGTTGTGTTCTCTGTAAGGCTGGCTACAGACTCAGACGCCTTACCAATGTAGTCAGAGAGACGAGTAATTTCGCTAATAGCAGATTGGACACGTTGGTAACTTTGCTCAATATGGTGAGCGTCACTTTCGGTCTGGGTAGTCGCTTGCTGAGAAATGTTGGATACTTCTTTTGCTGAAGCAGTCATTTCTTCCATAGCGGTTGCAACGGAATCTAGTGAAGCATATTGCTGACTGATTTGGCTCTCACTTAGCTTCATCTCTTGCTCGAATGAAGATGAAGTCTCGCTCAAAGTTGTGGCATTTTCTTTTACCGTCACCACGAGATCGGTCAGTGTATCCATTGCTTTATCCAGCGCGCAGCCGATAGTGCCGAACTCGTCACGACCGGGGTGGAAGCCTAATCGGGATGTAAGATCACCTTCACCAATGCGTTGTGTTGTAGTGTAAAGAACCCATAATGCGCCGCCCAAGAAGGTGGCGACCCAGTAGCTGAACACGGCAAAAGGTATTGCCCACAAAAAGCTTAAGCCAAAGCTGGTTAGCGCTTGTGACTCGACATCATCTGCTGAGCTTTTATTATTCAAGACCAGTTGAAAGGCTTGGCCGTTTGAAGCTTGCGCACTCACAGTCGCCACGCCTTGGTTATAAGTTGACGATTTTACTGCATTGATTTGAGACACATTGGCGAGTTGGCTAACTTTTTGTGGGTCGCCAACGCTGAGTATACCTTTGAGCTGTTGCTCAGCAGCATAGATAGTGTTCTGTTCGAAAGCTTTAATCGTGGCGTGATACCTGCCACCTGCCGTTGCGGCTAGGGCGATCAAGAACAAAATAAATATTACCCAGAGTTTGTCGTTAATAGACATTTTGATGAACAAACGGTCTATCGTTCGAAATTCAACTTCTTTCATATCAGAATTCCCATTCCATCTATGCCGGTAGGCTTCTTAGAATATTGTAAAATTGTAGTCATAAATTTATCGGTCAGAGATGAGGAATTATGAGCCTCTTGTCTCACTAATTTGTAATTATAAGATAGATTTGTTCCATTTATGTGAAGAGGATCGCTATGTGGCGAAAGTTTATGCAATTTGCCAGTGTGAATCATTAACGAGTTGAGAGACTTGTTGTCCAGGATACAAGTCACTTGGCTTTATTTTTGCTAAGTTGCAAGCTGAATTTCACAAGGAGGTAGCAATGGAAATAAAAATAGGTTTATTAGATAACCCACAAGTGATCAATTTACTTCAAGAGCATCTCGCCGATATGAATGCCACTTCTCCCCCCGAAAGTGTCCATGCTTTAGATGTCTCTGCTCTACAAGATGAGCGCGTGACTTTTTGGAGTGGCTGGAAAGATGGCAAACTGATGGGATGCGCAGCGATTAAACGTATAGATGTACACCATGTGGAAATAAAATCGATGCGAACGGCTTCTGATGCCCGAAACCAAGGCGTAGCTTCTTTTATGCTTCAATTTGCTCTTGATTTTGTGCGCCAGGAGGGCATTCAGCAGGTGAGCTTAGAAACTGGCTCGATGGCGTTTTTTGCACCTGCACGTGCCCTGTATGAAAAATTTGGTTTTCGTTATTGTGGACCTTTTGCGGACTATCAGCCGGACCCTAACAGCCAGTTTATGACGTTAACGTTTTAAGTTAACTCTGTTCAATCACTTGTCGTTTATGCAAGAGCTGTCGAGGAGAGAATCCCGTCACCATCATGGTGCCACTAAGCACCATAGTGGTGCCTACAATGGTGTTAATCCCAATGGGCTCGTCTAGAATCAGCGCTCCCCACAGGATGCCAAATACGGGAATCAAAAACGTTACAGAAAGTGCCGATGCCGCGCCTTCATCTGCAACAAGTTTGAAGTAGAGTAAGTACGCTGCACCAGTACAGACGACCCCGAGCGCAATAACCGATAGCATTTCGTATTGGCTTGGTTCTCCTCTCATTGGAATAAAAGGCAGCAGAGGTAGAATGAGCAGCACTGCAGCCCACATATTACCGTGAGCATTGTCGAAAGCGGCAATTTTGGGGGCCGTCTTGGTATAGTTGGTTGCGATGCCATAGCTGAACGCCGCCATAAGACTGGCAAAAATAGGTAGAGCAGCGCCAATACCTAAGTGGATCGCATCTAACCCGACGAGAACGATGACCCCAGAAACGCCAACCAGCATACCTACGCCTGCCTTTGCAGTTAAAATCGTTTTGTGCCAGAAAATACCGATTAGTGCTCCCCATATAGCGGCTGTCGAATTGAGCACGGACAGTGTTGAAGCATTAAGTGTTTGCGCTGCGTAGGCAAATAGCATAAAGGGGAGAGCAGTATTGAGTAGACCTATGATCATAAAATGCTTGAGGTTACGACCAAACGCTAATTTGCGCTTTAAATAGAGTGCAACGAGCAACAGGCTCATCGCGGCGAATCCGACCCTAAATTCAATCAAATAAGCCGGACCGAATGTGTTTGCAGCGATACGCATAAATAGAAATGAACCACCCCAGATTGCAGCTAGGCAAACTAGGCGGAGAAAGCTTATTGTACTCATTATTATCTCCTTCATATTTGTTAGCACAATGTGAACGAAAGCCACACGATAGGCAAGAATAAAACGAGTTAGATTTCCGAAACTGGCTAGTGTTCATATCCACAGTTTGGAGGATTTTTCATCTGATGAGAAAATGTTTGAACCGTGTAGTCGTCATATGATTTGCCCAAGACTACTCTAGAGCCGTATCAACCAGTTAAAGTCGAGTACCGTAATGAATTTGGTCGTTAACATTAACAAGAGTGTGCGCAGGCATGGTTTCGAGCTTGCGACTCGACAAGCGTGGAAATGTGGCGTGAAAGCCAATTTGGTCAAGCGTGTCATTGGCGTCGCACGTGGCCAAATCGTCTGTGTGATTGAAGGCGTCCGACCTGAATTATCGACAGAGATGAACAACAGTTTGCACTCGGAATCTAAACAAGGCCGTTATGTGTTTGTTGGCGGTGTAGTTTGGTTGCCCAACGATTTGCTTGCCCCAGGTTTTCCCGATTTTATGTTTATGCATCTAAGGAACTTAGGAACAAAACACAAATACATGACCGATGATGAATTGTTTACCAATCTGGCTTAGAAACCATCATGTTGGCTGTTTGTATGAGGCGTTTTTTAAGATTCGAAGTTACGATGATGATTTCGTTGCCCAAAACGACCAGAAAGGACGATTTGGGCAACGGATGTTATTAATGGTCTAAGTAGAGGTAGTTTTGCCAACTCTTCATGCGAATTAGAACTTTACGCATAATAGAGACATGGCTGAATTTATCTGAGTAAACCGCCACTTCAACCGCTGTGCCTAACGGGAGGTTGTACTCCGTCATATCGTCGGTAATTTTGAGTTTAACAAACACTCGCCCACTTGTTCGCAGGGCTTCTGTACCTAGTAAAGCGCCTCGAGCCTGAAATTGGCTTTCACCGATAGCAGGAAGCACCTCAACGACTTCACCTTTAAATACCTTACCTGGAAGCGCTCTAAAGACGAACTCTGCTTCAAAGCCAGGTTCTAGGCGCTGCAGTGAATTCTGTCTAAATGCCGCCGTGTAAAAAACGTCCTCAGTATGCACAAAGGTCATGACCGGAGCCAGTGGCAGAGGTACCGCCATTACACCAGGTCGTAGTGCGAGTTGAGTGGCAAAACCGTCTGTTGGTGCGCGAACAATGGTTTGCTCCAAATCAAATTCAGCTTGACGCAGTTCTTCAATTAGACGAGCGACCGTTGTGTTTTCTCCACCAATTTCGGAATCCAATGCGAGCCGTGCTTGATCAACCCTAGCACTTGCTACATTGACTGAAGATTCTGCTGCTTTATAGGCTTGACGTCGAGTGTCGAGTTGTTGTTCAGTAAACGCACCTTTGTCATAACCTCGCTGATAGCGATCAAATTCACGTTTTGCTTTGTCACGTTCCGCAATCGCTCGGTTCTTTGATGCAATGGCCTCTTGTAGAGAAGATTCTAACCCTAATGCACCTTGGCTTGCCTCTTTGATTTGCGCTTGTTTCTTCGCTACTTCGGCTTGGTAAGGAATAGGGTCAATAGTGAACAGAATATCACCTTGCTTCAGCGGCCTATTTGGTTGTACTGGAACTTCGATGACACGACCGCGAACACCAGAAACAATAGGTGTAGTTGAATAGACTTGGTTACCAATTTGAGTAAATGGATGGTTGTAGTTCATTAACAGGATAAGTGTACCGATAAGGACAACCCCACCCAAAACTGCTGTCGGTACTGTCCATTTATTCAAAGGAATTTTGAAGACTTTGAAAATCGTTATGCACAGTGCTGCATAAGTCATAATGAGTAGTAAATCCATTATTTGTTCTCCTCACTATTTTCGACGTTAGCAGTGGAATCTGTGGTGGTATGACTCTGTTGCTTGAGCTTTGAAACTTCATGCTGTAATTGACTGACCTGATCCATAAGGGCACTGACTCTATGGTGGATATCGTGCTGCTCTTCTTCGAGTCGCTTAAATCCCCAACCACGCTCTTTACGCCACAACGTGGCCCAGATCCACAAAAAGGGCCAAAGAGCATGCAATGTGAACAAGCTGACCCAACCCGCGTAATGGATAGCATCTTGGTGAGGGTGTTCACGCTCTTTAGCGATCTCGTAGGGAATATCGTGTATCACGATGATGCCGTAGAAAATAACTAACGCGACAAAGATCAAAAGACCTAACGCGAAATAGTCTAGAAACATATGAGTCTTCCTTCTTAAGTAAATCGGGTTAACAATACTGGGATGATTCTATAAAGTATAGAAATAAACGCTATGTATTAGAGATATTTACGCTATATCTTATTAAAAAGATGCCAGTTATCGTTGGATTTATTATTTAAGTTACGAAATAGTTTGAGCATCTATTGTTAGCATTGATAAATGAACATCTGCTAGATGAGAGTAGCAGATGTGTTAATACGTGAGATGAGGACCTATTCGGTGCAAACTTGATTGCGACCATTGGCTTTGGCGCGATATAAGGCTTTGTCGGCGCGGTAGAAGGTTCTTTGTGTGTTTTCGCCTTCTCGATGCAGCGTAATACCGATACTGACCGTCAGTCCTCGTTCGCCCAAAATACTGTGCCAACCGAACCCAAAAATGCGCTCTCTGTACGCTTCAGCATGCATTTCTGCTTGTTCTAGTGTCGAGCGTTCGAGTATTACCAAGAACTCCTCACCACCAAAGCGAACACATGACGCTCCGCGAAATTTGAAGTAGCTCGATAGTTCGTGAGACACATTAACAATCGCTTTGTCGCCTACTAAATGGCTCAGCTCATCATTAATTGATTTGAAGTGGTCGATGTCGACAACCATGAGTGCGAATGGTACATCATGCAGGAGCAAGTCTTTGAGTTTTACATCCAACCAACGTCTATTGTGCAGTGCCGTTAGAGGATCGGTAAATACGTCTTGTTGTAACTGAGCCACTGCGTGTTTTTGGCTTTCAGTGGTCTCTTTGAGTTCTCTGTTCTCTTGTTCAGATAAAATCAATTTTAGTTGCAATTCAAAGCGCGACAACCGGCGCAGTTGACTCGCGCCTAGCTCCCCAATCGGGATCTTTTTCATCAAATCGCTTTCAATACGATAAGCACTTTTTTGATACTCTAAAGCGCTTTTGAAATCCTCTTTTTGCTGGCATATTTCCGCCAGTGCGTTACATAACTTTAGGTTGAGGATCGGAGAGGCGTACTGCTTTATGCGGTTACGTGTCGATTCCAAAACCCAGTTGGCAATATGCGCTTTGTTATGTTCACTTAAACAGGCGGCTAACTCTAAACGAATCATGTTCGAGAGCCAGGCAGAATGAATATTACCTGCCGCGTATTGAACATTGCCTAGACATTGCAAGGCTAAGTCCATCTGCTTGTTTTGGCGATAGATCTTAGTTTGGTACAGGATGATTTGACCAGAAAGGACTTTGTCACTGACTAAGATACTCAGTTCTTCACATTCCTTAATCAAGTCAGTAGCAGCGGTTGTGCGTTTTAAATCTATGTAGCACGACAGCATGTAAAGCTTGTAGCGAAGGCGCAAAGAGCGACTGCTTATAGCGTGGTCTATACTGTCGATCTTTTGGTAGTATCTGAGTGCCCGGTTGTGATCGCCATACGCATCACAGAGGTTACCCATGCCAAGTACCGCAAGGACATAGGCATCTATATAGCCAGTATCTACAGCGATGGTGGAAGAGCTAATATATTCATTCAGCGCGCCATGATAGTCGCCTAGATCGACTAATCTATCTGCAAGGCTATTTCGCACTTCCAATATGAGTTCTGCATCGTTAGGCAGAGCCAGATAATCAAGGGCTTCCCTTAGTTCTTCAATGCTTACTTGGTTCTGATTTAATCTAACGCGGAACTCAGCGCTAATGATTAGGCAATGAGCGATCTCTCGCGCCGATGTGGCGATGTGTTGACGTACGTGATTCCAAAATATAATCGCCTCTTCGCCTGAAACAGAAGAAGGATCTAAGCCAGAGTCAGAAATTTTATTGAGTAAGGCTTCCATGTTTTTGGTCCTGTCGCTGGCTGTCTTCTAACTGTTCTAAAGTAAATGGGAAAGTGAGAATATCTTGGAAGCTCACTATTGGCAGAGCATCTTTCAAACCCTTCCTATGCCACGGGTACATCTCAATCATTTTTGCTAACACTTGAAAAACGTTGACCACTTCATCTTTCTCGCCAGCCAACAATATCCCTAACATTTCACTGCTCAATCGAGATAGCATGTCTTGTTTATTACACAGTGAATGGGCGATTTGTGTACAGACATCGAGATAATTAGCATCAGGATGTTGGATGATGATAACGGCGCGGTTGGATCGTTTTAGTTCTGTTTTGAACAAAACAAGCTGTTCCCACCAATACGTTTCCGACACCATTTGGCTAAGTTGTTTTTCGGGATCAAACTCGTGCTGGCCGCGAATGCGGTTAATAAGCTTACGTGCCCGTTGTTCGAGCTGGCGTTTAGACGATCTTGCTTTGTCATTACTCACTCGCGCGGTTTGCTCTCTCAACATATTGATAGAGTGAGTGCGGTACTTTTGAAAGGCTTCGAGTGCGGTTTTGTAGTCTCCAGACTCTTCCGCGACGCGCGATTGTTGGAAACAGATTTGCGATAGCAGTTCACCATTATCAAATCTCACCGCAGACTGTTCGGCTCGAACCAATAAATCGGCCGCTTTGTCTGGGCGTTTACGCAATAGTTCAACACGTGCTCTACTGATGAATGAGTGGGCTTTCATCCATACTAGATCGTGCTGCATGGCTAACTCATGCGCTTTTTTGGTCGCCTGTTCTGCGTCTTCAACACGCTCAAGGCCGAGTAGCGCTAACCCCCTAAAATCCCAAACTTCCGCTTGCCACGTTTTATCGTAATGCCCTTTTAATGCCTCAGTTGCACCATCGAGTACCGACAGCATTTCAATATAGTCGTTGAGAAGATATAGATCCCAGGCGAGCAAAATTCTCGCTTTGCCTTCAAGCCATTCGATGCGTGCGTTATTGGCGACGATAACCGCCAACTCGTGGGTACTTTTTGCCAGTTGGTATTCGTGAGTAATACGCCACACATTGCCTAGACCGATTAAAGACTCAAGCTGAACTTCTATCTCGTCAACCAATGCAGATTGTTCTAACGCATTGATCCAGTATTGTTGTGCGGAGTAGTATCTGGCGAGTCCCCAGTAGTGCAGGGCATGGATATGCAAAATTTCAGGCAGTAGATCATCAGTATCGAGGGTGTTTAGTTTACTATGCGCTTCTTTGATGTACTTGAGGCCCTTGCGGTACTCCATAGTACACCAAGCGCAGCGAGACATAATGACAAGGCTTTGGATTTCACCTTCAGGATAAAGTATCTGCGCGGAACGTGCTGCACACTGTTCCGCGATGGCCCACACTTTGTCAGGCTCCGATTCGACCTTGCCTTTTAGTTGATCTATCTCGATCTCTAGAAGTCGCTGGCTTTTATCCAATGAATCAATCCTTTAACTGCTGAGCACACTAATTAGTATAAGTCATTATATGAATAGCGACGGGGCAAACTCCACTAAAAGTACTATTTAAGGGAGTGATTAACGGCACGTGTCACAATACTGACAATTATGAAAGCAGCTCTCGTAGAGTCAAAGGTGATTGAGTTATCTCTAAATTTTGAGCAGCTGTCTTTCCGGTTTTGTCTTGATAGCACAAATTGTGCCAAGCTCGGAAAATATCCAACATAGGCAGCAACCCACCGGGTCTCAGTTTTCGTCGGGGCTCGTTCACAAAACCTTCGAACAGTGTTTGAAAACGGTGCTGGTAGAACTTTGTCCGCCGGATTGATGCATTGCGTAACCATTGTTTTGGCTGGCTATTTTCACCAGCAAGATAACAAATCCCTTTCGAAGAGTCACCACTGGTGGCGATAGCCCAGCGATCGCGCCACCAACCCATATGCACAATATCAACTTTGTCTACGGTGTAGTCCTCTCTCCACGCTTTATCTTCTTCGACATACATTAAGTCGATATTTTGACGCAAAATGCGAGGCAAGCAGACGCTGAGTGCCGCAGAACGCAAAACCGGGTCTTGGGGCAGATAGATAGACACCTGCCTCTCGTTGTGACACATATCGAGTACGTGTAGGAAATGGGCGTACGATGTATATGGTGGTCTAATCAACGCTCCTTTGGAAGGGTAGTTAAACACAGTAAGATTACCCATAGGATCTTCGACATTGCCACGGGCGAGAATCGTTTGATATTGCTGGTCTATCCGCTCTCTTAATCGAGGAGATGGTGTTGGGGCCGGCATATTGGCTTCGGAAGAGTGATCACGAGACACAAAACGCGCAGGAAACTGATAAGGGTTGTGATCAACGCTGCCTAATGGCTCCTCAGCAGACGAATAGTTGACGTGTTGGCAAAGAATATAACCACTGTGCGCTTCACCTGTCGCCATCCACAAGACACCGTTGTTACTTTTGGGTTGAAGCGGCACATAATAAGACGCCAATTCGTAACTTGATGCGTGATTGACCCAGCGCGCATCAAACATCGCGAGTTTCCTACGGCAACGACTGGCGATGTGATCTAGGTGGTCATAAAACGTCTTTGGATTGATTTCTAATTTACGGCATATCTCGCGTACCGAGTAGCCCATAAAAAGCAAGCCAAGTAAGTTTTCTTGAAATGAGAGTTTTTTGTTGGCACCTGACCACTTGTCGACAAACGTCGATTGACAGGCTTTACAGCGATAACGCTGTCTGTCTCCGCTGTAACCAAATGCATGGTAAAGGTGTTTGTGAGTGTGGACTGAGAGGCCAAAGTTTTCGCACTCGCCATTACGACAAGCTGGCAGACCATCACTGTGCAGCTGACGCAGGCGATGGAGTTCATTGAGAACTTCTTGGTTGTTAAGTAAGGGGGGGAAAGCGCCACATTCACGGCAAACCATCGCTGGTCGCTTAGGGTTAGCATGCTGCACAACGTAACGATGTGCATCACTCAATCCAAAGTTGTCACACGCCAATGTTTTACAAAAGTTGAGCTGTAACCCGTTCGCTTCCTTTGGCAGTTGGCCGGCTGTCACTATCTCCCCCTCGGGATTATTCAGGCCACCAAACCAAGATTTGGTGGCAAAGGAATAGAATTAGATGTTGATTGCAGTTTCTAGCGCGACTTTCATCATGTCGTTAAACGATTTTTGACGCTCTTCTGAACTTAGCTTTTCGCCGCGGATGATGTGATCAGAAACCGTTAGAATGGTCAGGGCTTTAGCGCCTAGGTCAGCTGCAACGCCGTAGATGCCAGCCGCTTCCATATCAACGCCAAGAATGCCTAGCTTTTCCATTTTCTCGAACAAGTCTGCTTCAGGAGTGTAGAAAAGATCTGCTGAGAAAACGTTACCCACTTTTACTGGTACTTGCTGTGCACGTGCTTGATTGACGGCTTCTTCTAAAAGACCGAAGTCGGCAATCGCTGCGAAGTCGTGGTTGTTAAAACGGATGCGGTTTACTTTAGAGTCCGTAGATGCACCCATGCCAATGACAACGTCCATCAGTTTAACGTCATCACGTACCGCACCACAGCTACCAACACGAATAACATTTTTTACACCGTATTCGGCGATCAGTTCGTGTACATAGATGCAGCATGAAGGAATACCCATGCCGTGGCCCATGACAGACACTTTTTTACCTTTGTAAGTACCTGTGTAACCAAACATGTTGCGAACGTCACATACTTGCTTCACGTCATCTAGGAATGTTTCTGCAATGTATTTAGCACGTAGTGGGTCACCTGGCATTAGGACTGTTTCAGCGAAATCACCTGGTTGTGCGTTAATGTGTGGGGTTGCCATAGTTATTACTCCAAAAATGAATAGTAATTCGGACTATTGATTACTAATTTTGTTGATTCTGAAAAATCTGTTGAAGCAATACTAGCTATATCTGCCAGTGCTCCATGAGAAGTATGTCACAAAAGGTAGGTGTTCGGCGTATTTGTTACTTATTGATAACTAAAAATGTTGAAAATGGTTGAGCAATCGATTTGTAAAAACGTTTGCGTAATGAGTGAACCAAAAAGAACCAAAAAACGTAGCATCTGATTATGTTGTACAAGTTGTTTTGTTGTACAGAAATTATATTTTATGCTAAAAATTATACAAAATGTTTGGTTGTATATATTGGCTGGACGAAGGAGCTCGAGATGAATCAGCAGCAGATTAAGATCGGAATCAGTTCGTGTGTACTCGGTGAGCGCGTGCGTTTTGATTCTGGACATAAAATTAGCAAGTTCGTGACCAAAGAACTCTCGCCATATTTCGAGTTCATATCTGTGTGTCCCGAAGTGGGAGCGGGGATGCCAGTTCCAAGGCCGACGATTAGGCTGATGTCGAATGAAGATAGAATCGAGTTGGTCGAAACGAAAGACGTGACCAAAGAACACACTCAGGCAGTTGTCGATTATTCAAAAAGTAAAATAGCTCAGTTGGAGCAAGAGCTACTGTGTGGCTATATAGTGTGTGCAAAATCCCCCACTTGCGGTATGGAGCGGGTAAAAGTGTACCGAAAAGACGGCGCTACCAATGTCGGCGTCGGCCTCTATACCAAAGAGTTGATGACCCAAATGCCCTGGTTACCTGTTGAAGAAGATGGAAGATTAAACGACCCACTACTCAAAGAGAACTTTATTACACGCGTCTATACCTTAAAAGATTTTTATAGTTCTATGGGAGAAGCGCCAACACGTGGAAAAATTGTTGCTTTTCACTCGCGTTATAAACTTACTTTAATGGCTCATCACCCCTCTTCTTATAAGCAACTTGGTAAACTAGTGGCCAACGTCAAAGATTATGACATCGACGATTTTTATCGACTCTATCGTGAGGGGCTGATGAAAGCGATGGCGCATCGCGCGAGTCGAAAAAATAACACTAACGTTTTAATGCATTTACAAGGTTATTTTAAACGTGAACTCGACAAGCAACAGAAACAAGAACTGCGACAAGTGATCGATGACTATCGGGTCGGATTGCTTCCTCTTCTTGCGCCGCTAACGCTTATCAAACACTATCTAACCGCACATCCCGATGCGTACCTTGCCGAGCAAGCTTTTTTACAACCTTACCCACAGGAGTTACGTTTAAGATATGGGCTATGAAAAAAAACTTTACGCGATTCGTGAGATTGCTGAGATTACTGGCGTAAAACCTGTAACGTTAAGAGCCTGGCAAAGGCGCTATAACTTAGTTCAGCCTCAACGAACTGACAAAGGACACCGCCTTTTTAGCGATGCAGATATTGCTTTGATTGGTGAGATCCAAGGTTGGTTAAGCAAAGGGGTACCCATTGGTAAGGTTAAAGGGATCTTAGAGTCCAGTGACCCTAACAAGGGGGAGGAGTTCCTAGCCACTGACCAATTGGATGAAGTTAGCGCGTTTTTGCAGGCATTAGCAGAACTAAACAAAGCAAAAGCCGATGCTATTGTGGCAATCGTGTTCAAAGAATATCCATTAGAGGTGGTTGAGAAGCAATTTGTCCGACCTACTGAGAAGGCACTATCGGTAGTCAAGTTTGGTCTCAGGGCGCTGCAAAAAGGCCTAATGGATGCCATTTTCGTTGCGCGACTGAACGCCATTATTGAATCGGAGAACAAAGCAGCCAAAGCAGGCAAATGTTTGTTTATCAACTACGACAATGCCAATAACCTGCACGCGCGGCTATGGGCGTTGAAACAGTCTGAATCGGGTAAGCATCTTGTTATTATCGATGGCATAGAAGATTTATCGGGGTTGATAGAACATCAAGGTCTCGACGCTTACGCCACTCTGGCCATTTATAGCTCACGCCCGATAACGGCAGGTCAGTCTGTGGTACTAGCAAAAATACGCGCTTCCTTTGCTGGTCAAGTATTACTTTCTGACTTAATCAACAACTAAGGCATCGCAATGAAACTCGTTTGGTTACGTCGAGATTTACGTGTTGAAGATAACACGGCCTTAGTGCAAGCCTGCGCCAGTGGGGAACCTGTGGTTGCACTGTACATCGCCACGCCAAAAACTTGGCAAAATCATGCTTTAGCGCCCATTCAGGCCGATTTAATCTACCGTCGGCTATTTGAGCTGCAAAAAGATCTAGCAGCTAAAAACATCAACTTGTATTACGCGCAAGTCGACTCATTTTTGGATTCTGTGCAACTGGTCACCTCCATCGCGAAGCAGCAGGGAGTGAGTGGTGTGTGGTTTAACAAAGAATATGAGGTTGACGAGCAGCTAAGAGATGCAAAGCTGATTGGTATGCTTGAACAAGCGGGTATTGATGGCATTGGCTGTGATGACAAGTGTCTTCTCAAGCCTGGGAGTGTCGTTAACAAGCAAGGTGATTATTTCAAAGTTTTTACCCCCTTTAAACGAGCCTACTTAGAAAAAATGTACCGACAAGCTGTGGTGGTGACGAAAGTAACTCCTGTGCGAACTCAAGGTACAGTTCAATCGTCGCAGATTGACGAATTTTCATCTCAGTGTCCGTTTGACTATCCAAGACAAACGAGTAAACGCTACCCAGTGAACATGGACGCTATTATCAAACGATTGCGAGATTTTGAACGTTTGTCGGTCAGCAACTACCACCTTCAGCGTGACTTTCCTGCGATAGAGGGGACCAGTGAGTTATCTCCCTACTTAGCCATCGGTGCCTTGTCTATCAGACAATGTATGGCAAGGCTAATGTTTGAACAGCAACTCCCCCTTAGTGGAGGGCGCGAGATATGGCAAAGTGAGCTAGTGTGGCGAGAATTCTACCAGCACCTCACTTATTTTGAGCCTAAGTTATCCAAAGGGAAAAGCTTTACCCCTTGGGGTGACAACCTTGTTTGGAAAAAGAGTGATAGCGCCTTTTCTGCGTGGAAAAATGGCACAACTGGCTACCCAATCGTGGATGCAGCGATGCGACAGCTCAATCAAACCGGTTGGATGCACAATCGCCTTAGGATGATCGTTGCCAGTTTTCTAATCAAAGATTTACACCTTGATTGGCGTTTAGGTGAGCAATATTTTATGTCTCAATTGGTGGATGGCGATTACCCTGCCAATAATGGTGGTTGGCAGTGGTGTGCCTCAACAGGGTGTGATGGACAGCCGTACTTCCGCATTTTTAATCCTGTTACTCAAGGAGAGAAGTTTGACCCTCAAGGAGAGTTTGTTCGCACTTGGATACCCGAGCTTCAAGATGTACCGGACAAGTTCATCCACCAACCTTGGAAATGGATCAATGCTAAAGCTTTGTCATATCCTAGCCCAATAGTTGATCACAAGACCGAAAGAGAGATAACCTTAAGCCTCTATAAAGAAGCGAAGGAAAGATAAATGGTGCGTAAGTTTCTCGCATTTTTGTGTTGTGTCAGTTCTCCCTTGTTTGCTGCAACGTATGAATTACCCAGCCAAGACAGTAGCATTGTAGGGCGTACGCAGTACCACAAAGTGCAAGAGGGTGAGACCCTTGCCATCATCGCCAAACAGTATGATGTTGGCTTTCTTTCGTTAATGGCAGCCAATAAAGGGGTTGATCCGTTTTTACCTAAGGCCGACTTTGTGTTGACCATCCCGACGCAAATTATACTGCCCAATGTCGCGCGCGAAGGGATAGTGATCAATCTGGCAGAGCTGAGACTCTATTACTTCGAGCCCGAGATTAACAAAGTCCACATCTTCCCAGTTGGAATTGGCCGCGTGGGTCGCGATACACCGGAAATGGAAACTACCATTAGCCAGAAACGACCTAATCCGACTTGGACACCACCGGCATCAATTCGTCAAGAGTATTTGGCGAAAGGAATTGAGCTACCTGCTGTGGTACCTGCTGGGCCGGAAAACCCATTAGGTGAATATGCGTTGCGATTAGCCCATGGTGTTGGTGACTATCTGATACACGGTACCAACAAAGATTTTGGTATTGGGCTAAGGGTCAGCTCGGGTTGTATTCGCATGGAGCCAAAAGACATTGAGTGGTTGTTCCCTCAGGTTCAACTTGGCGAGAAGGTGACTGTGATTAATGAGCCGATTAAGGTCGCACTTGAACCAGACCGGAGTGTGTTTTTAGAAGCGCATGAACCTTTAACGCGTAGTGATGGAATTAAGCAGCCATTAGAAATACCACAAGAGCTAAGCTGGTGGTTAGAGGCGTTTGAGCAATCTGATGTGAAAGCCAAAGCGGCAATTTTGGCACAAAATGGTGTGCCGGTAGAGATTGTCGCACCGACATTTTAAAACAAAAAAGAAAGGGTCTGCATGCAGACCCTTTCTTTTGAAAGACGTGATTACTTAGTGTAAGACTGAGCAATGTTGTCGATACGTTCGTTCGCACGAGCTGCTTCTTCTTGTGCTGCCATAGCAGAATCACCAGATTTACGTACTTCAGATTGAAGCGCTTGAACGTCTTGGCTTAGTTGGCTTACTTGATTGCTTAGCTCATCCATTTTTGCCGTTGTCGCTTCGTCTGGACCAGACGCACAACCCGCTAGTAGAAGAACAGAAGATGCTGCAGCTGCGATCAACATTTTGTTCATGTGAGAACTCCTTGCATATATAAGTATCAATAAAATGTCCTATACCTTTTTATTGTATAGTGACCACGATCAGTGTAGCCGCAATTTTACGCTTCCTAAAGCAACCAAAAGTCAAAAAAACCCAAGAATTTAAGTAATTATCAAATTAGGTGAGCTATGTCTCATTGATATGCTTAATAGTTGCAAGCGACACATAGCTACCACAGTCGGCTGAATTAGCACCAAAAGATTATTTTCTGTGATCTCTATCCTATTAGGGGGAATACAGTTATCATAGCCTGTTTTTATTAGAATTCGTGTTGGTTGGCACCTACTATGCGGTGCGAGCAACGCTGCGTGACCATTTTGGAGAATACTTTGCACTTTAAAGATTTAGGTTTAGACAATCGCTTATTGAAGAACTTGAAGCATTTTGACTTTAAGAAGGCGACAGAGATTCAGCAACGTGCGATTCCAGTCGCGATTGCGGGTAAAGATCTGTTGGCTTCTTCTAAGACAGGTTCGGGCAAGACGCTAGCTTTTGTTTTACCTATGCTACACAAATCGTTAAAAAACAAAGCGTTTTCTGCCAACGATCCACGCGCGGTTATTCTTGCACCGACTCGCGAGCTCGCTAAGCAAGTGTATGGTGAGCTGCGCTCTATGCTCGGTGGACTCACCTACGATGCGACCTTGATTGTTGGTGGCGAAAACTTTAACGACCAAGTAAAAGCATTGCGTCGTTACCCTAAGTTTATCGTTGCAACTCCTGGTCGTTTAGCGGATCACCTTGAGCATCGCTCTCTGTTCCTTGATGGGCTAGAGACCTTGGTATTGGATGAAGCTGATCGCATGCTTGATCTCGGTTTTGCACCAGAATTACGCCGCATTCACAATGCAGCGAAACACCGTCGCCGTCAAACCCTGATGTTTTCAGCAACTCTAGATCATGCAGAAGTTAACGACATTGCATTTGAGATGCTCGATGCACCAAAGCGAATTGCCATCGGTGCCGCGACGGAAGAGCACAAAGACATTACTCAAAAATTCTATCTTTGTGACCATCTGGATCATAAAGAAGCGATTCTTGAGCGTATCCTTGAAGAAGCCAATTACAAGCAATTGATCATCTTTACGGCAACGCGTGTTGATACTGAGCGTCTAACCGAAAAGCTGAACGAGAAAAAACTGAAAGCCGTTGCCCTTAGTGGTGGCTTGAATCAGACTCAACGTAACACCATTATGAGTCAGTTCGAACGTGCTGTATTCAAGATTCTCGTTACCACAGATGTTGCATCACGTGGATTGGATATTGCCAACGTGACCCATGTGGTTAACTTTGATATGCCAAAACATACTGAAGAGTATGTACACCGCGTTGGTCGTACTGGACGTGCAGGAAACAAAGGTGATGCTGTCTCATTGGTTGGTCCAAAAGACTGGGACAGCTTTAAGCGCGTTGAAACCTACTTGCAGCAAGATCTAAGCTTTTCTGAATTGGAAGGCTTGAAAGGTAAGTTTAAAGGTTTAAAACCGAACAAGCCTGACTTCCGGAATAAAGGTAATAGTGCGAAGAAGGCCAAGCCGCAGGCTAAGAAGACACCTAAGAAGCCTGTGAAACGTGATAAGAGCTTTCACCAAAATGTTGCCGTCGGAGATAGCGTATTTATCCCGAAGAAGAAAACGCCGCCAAAACCTGATAGCGAATAATCGTACAAATAAAAAGAAAGCCATTTGGTACCACCAAATGGCTTTTTTTGTGAGTGTTAGTCTGCGGACGACAAGCAAAAAAAAGAAGCCATTAGGCTTCTTTTTATAAGGATTTTGCTCGGATTAACCTTCGCTGCGGTTACCACGACCATGGCCACGTTCGCCACGGTAGTTGCCACGATGGTCACCGCCACGGTTGCGATCGAAACGACGTTCACCATCGCGACCACCACGGCCACCTTCACGATTGCCTTCGCGGTTACCACGATAACCACCTTCACGGTTGCCGTCACGATTACCACGGTAACCACCGTCACGACGGCCACCATCACGACCACGACCGCCATCACGACGAGGTTCACGGAAGTCATTAAAGTCACATACAACCGCGTCTACTTGTTTTTGACGGATACGCAGCTTACGTAGCTTGCCAGCCGTTTCAGAAGACATCGCTTTTGGAAGCTGAACGTAAGTTTCGCCTTGTGCTAGTTTGATTGCGCCGATAGAACCTTTAGTTAGGCCTAGTTCATTTGCAAGTGCACCAACGATGTCTTTAACCTGAACACCTTGCTCGCGACCAACTTGAAGCTGGTAGGTATCCCAGTCTTGATTGTTGAAGCTGCGTCCACCTTCACGACGACCATCGCGGCCACCATCACGACGTTCTTTGCGACGTTGCTTATCACGCTCGATGGCTTCAATCATTGGGTCTTCGCCAACGTAGAACAGTGGGCGTTTACCTTGTTGACGCTTAAGCAAAATAGCCGCTAGTGTCGCTGCGTCTAGCTCTAGAGACTCTTGTAGTTTCTCAACCAGTTCGGAGAATTTCTCTAGCGCTTTATGTTCTTTTTCTGTTTCTAGTTCAGCACCTAGCTTCGCTAGACGAGACTCTGCAACTTTATCACGGTGTGGAAGTTGGATTTCTTCCATTGATGATTTAGTCACTCGCTCGATCGTACGTAGCATACGTAACTGGTTAGTACGAACTAGAAGAATCGCTTTACCTTTACGACCAGCACGACCAGTACGACCGATACGGTGGATGTATGACTCAACATCGAATGGGATGTCGTAGTTGAATACGTGAGTGATACGCGGCACATCAAGACCACGAGCGACTACGTCAGTTGCGACTAGGATGTCGATAACACCTTGTTTGATGTGATCAACCGTACGCTCACGTAGAGACTGAGGAATATCACCGTGTAGAGCAGCTGCTTTAAAACCACGCGCAGACAACCAATCAGCTAGACGCTCAGTGTCTTGGCGAGTACGTACGAATACGATAGAGGCATCAGTCTCTTCAGTTTCTAGCAGACGAGACATGGCTTCGTCTTTCTCTACGCCTTTTACAACCCAGAATTGTTGCTCAACTTTGTCTACTGTGTGGTTTTTACCCGCTACGTCGACAGTTTCTGGATCACGTAGGAAGCGCTCAACAATGCTCTTAAGCATTGGAGGCATAGTCGCAGAGAATAGGACACGTTGCGCTGATTCTGGAGCGTGCTCCATGATTTCAGTGACGTCGTCTACAAAGCCCATGTTTAACATTTCGTCTGCTTCATCAAGCACGAATGTATGAACTTCATCTAGGTGTAGACGGTCACGATTGATAAGGTCTTGAACACGACCAGGCGTACCGACAACGATTTGAGCACCGTTTTTCAGTGCGCGCATTTGATCAACGATAGACGCGCCACCGTAGATTTCGAGTACTTTAAGGCCAGAGATGTTTTTGCCTAGGTTCTTAATTTCAGCGGCAACCTGAATCGCAAGCTCACGAGTTGGAGCAAGAACAATCGCTTGAGGTTTACGCTGTGCTAGGTCTAGCTTATTAAGAAGAGGTAGAGAGAAAGCTGCTGTTTTACCAGTACCAGTTTGAGCTTTACCTAGTGCGTCTTTACCAGCCAAAAGGTGCGGGATTGCCGCTGCCTGAATTGGTGTTGGTGAAACAAAACCCATACCGTCAAGAGCTGAAAGGATAGAGTCGTTAAGCGCTAGATCGCTAAACTGAATTACAGAATCTGTCATTGGGATCCTACTATATTATGTCAACAAAAGGTCCCATGAGCTCTACCAATTCCAATACCAATCCAGTTGAGAGCTGATTCCGTTCAGATGCGGAAAAGTCGTAAATCGCATCAAGCCACTAGGGACGTAAATTCTCTCGATGCCGCTCACTACACGCGTTGTACAACGTGGCAACTTGGCCTTAACAGTAGTCGCATCGATTTGAGGGAGCGGATTATTCCTTAAAAGCATAAAAAAAGCCAGAAAAAATTGAATTTCATCACAATTTTTTCTAGAAATGATAATTTTTGTGTAGTTATTCGCCGTTTCGTCACCGGGTCGTATGAAGTGTGACCAAATTAGAACATTTACTAACTGATTGAATTAGCCAGCAAAGACTCGATTGTCATTCTTCTAAGCTAGCAGGGGCTTGGGCTCAGTGATATAGTGTGCGCAAATTTTTGGTTAGTGACTTACTCGGTAAAACAAGATAGATGTTTCAAGATAACCCTCTACTGGCTCAACTAAAGCAGCAAATCCAAGAAAATCTGCCTAAAAAAGAAGGCACCATCAAAGCAACGGAAAAAGGCTTTGGTTTCTTAGAAGTGGATAGCAAGACGAGCTACTTTATTCCGCCTCCGTACATGAAGAAATGCATGCATGGAGATAAAGTAAAAGCGATCATTCGCACTGAGAAAGAGCGTGAGCAAGCTGAACCAGAAGAGCTATTGGAACAAGGTATTAACCGTTTCATCGGTCGCGTGAAATTGTTTAAAGGCAAATTAAACGTTACTCCGGATCACCCACAACTTAAAAAGTTATCTTTGAAAGCGAAAACGCACAAAGGTATCAAAAGTGATGATCTTAAAGAAGGCGATTGGGTGGTTGCTCACCTTACGCAGCATCCATTAAAAGGTGATAACGGTTTTTTCGTTGAGATTAGCGAAAAGATCACTGATGCTGACGATAAAATTGCTCCTTGGTGGGTGACGTTAGCACAAAATGATTTACCTAACAGCGAACCTGCAGGTATCGATAACTGGCAAATCAAAGATGATGCGGATCTAGAGCGTGTTGATATGACGCATGTTCCTTTTGTGACGATTGATGGTGAGTCAACTAAGGATATGGATGATGCGTTGTACGCGAAGAAAACCGACTCTGGTGACTATGAGCTAACCATTGCGATTGCTGATCCTACCGCATACATCACACCGGATAGCGAGATGGATAAAGTGGCGCGTGAACGTGGCTTTACCATTTATCTGCCTGGTCGTAACATTCCTATGCTACCGCGTGACTTAGCTGATGACTTGTGCTCATTGATTGAGGGTCAAGTTCGTCCTGCACTTTGTTGTAGCGTCACGGTCGATAAAGAGGGTGTGATTGGTGATGATATTAAATTCTTTGCCGCGCACATTAAGTCCCATGCTCGCTTAGCTTACGATCATGTGTCTGATTGGCTGGAAAACGGCGTGTCAGAAGCGTGGCAACCAAGCGATCAAATCGCTGAGATTGTCCGTGATCTCTATGATTTCTCACGTGCACGTGCTGAGTGGCGTGAAACCTACGCGGTGGTGTTCCCAGACCGTCCAGATTACCGTTTTGAATTAAGCGAAGATAACGACGTTGTGGCGATTCATGCAGATATGCGTCGTAGCGCTAACCGCTTAGTCGAAGAAGCGATGATCACGGCGAATATCTGTGCAGGCAAGACCTTGCAAGCGAGTTTCAACGCTGGCGTATTTAATACCCACGCAGGCTTCAAGCCTGAGAAAATCGCCGATGTGATTGCGCTGGTTAACCCAGATGGTGAACTACCGCATACAGTAGAGTCTGTAGCGACGTTGGAAGGCTTTTCGGCATTGCGTCGTTGGTTGTCGCATCAAGACACTTCTTACCTAGATAATAGAATTCGTAAATCACAGGCTTACAGCGAAATTGGTAATCAACCTCTACCGCATTACGCAATGGGTTTGGATCTCTATGCAACATGGACTTCACCTATTCGTAAGTACGGCGATATGATTAACCATCGTATGCTTAAGGCGCATATTTTAGGTAAAGAGCCAGTACAAACTGCAGACGACAGTGTGGGTGAAGAACTCGCAGTGCATCGTAAACACCATAAGATTGCAGAGCGCAACGTGGGTGATTGGCTATACGCGCGCACTTTGGCGGATGAGCCAGCCAAAGAGACCAAATTCAGTGGAGAGATCTTTGATATTAACCGTGCAGGTATGCGTATTCGTCTAATAGAGAATGGAGCCGCCGCATTTATTCCTGGCACACTCATCCTAGCAAACAAAGAGCGCTTAGAGTGCAATGGCGAAAGTGGAACCGTCTCTATAGACAAAGAGGTCGTGTATAGACTCGGTGACGTGCTTGAGGTTGTGCTTACGGATGTCAATCAAGAACACCGCAGTTTAGTCGCTAAACCAACGCAAGTTTTTGATGACGTCAAAACTGCTGAACAAGTAGAGACTTCTGAAAAATAATACTTTCTCTACTGAAAAGGCGCCGATTGGCGCCTTTTTTGTTGAGAACTATCGGCACTTAGTCATGCCAAAACATCTCTTTGGGGTCTTTATCAATCTCGCGCATAATTGCCGTAAGGTCAGTACTTTGCGCAAGGTAAGGGTAGGGTATCCACTGTTCGCTATCAGAATCATGCGGCATAAAAAGTTGCCACTGATTGAGCTCGTTGTTCCAAGCCACTTTCGCGATTGGATTCATATAGTCACAGTGGCTGGAATCGAGTAAAAAGTGTTGTTTAATAAAGACCACACCATTGTTCAACGTTTCGAAGCTGGCTTTACCGAGTTCTGCAGGCATACTCTGATTACGCTGCTTGCAAATAAGCTGCGCTCTGCTTTCAACCTGACGTTGCAATAGACTGACTAGCCCCATTGGTACATTCACCTTAACGCTATGAGTATCTCACTGATATAAACATAGTATGTACAAGATATTTGATTGTCTGTATAGGCTTTCACAAAAATGTCATCTAACCGCAATAACATAGCCGTGTTCAGGGTTTCATGCCCGTCGTTATTATTGTGGGAGTTTATTATGGTTCGTGTTGCGTTGGCTGCACTTTTATCTACATCACTGCTTGCTGCTCCAGCCTTGGCAAAAGAGGTGAATATTTCGGGTTCGACGTCCGTTGCCCGTGTTATGGACGTACTAGCTGAAGATTATAACCGCAGTCACCCAGACAGCTACGTAGCAGTGCAGGGCGTTGGATCGAGTGCGGGCATTACCTTA
The DNA here is from genome assembly GCF_000967545.1 of Vibrio galatheae. Classification (GTDB taxonomy): domain Bacteria; phylum Pseudomonadota; class Gammaproteobacteria; order Enterobacterales; family Vibrionaceae; genus Vibrio; species Vibrio galatheae. The sequence goes on from NZ_JXXV01000007.1 coordinate 89,651, forward strand.
GTCAAAAAAGGTGTTGCTGATATTGGAATGAGCTCTCGATACCTTACGGATCATGAACAAGACGAATCATTGACGGTTAAGCCGATTGCGTTTGATGGCTTAGCGGTGGTGGTGAACAAATCCAACCCTGTTGCAAGTGTGACTCGCGATCAGCTTTTTGATATCTACAAAGGCAAGATCACCAACTGGAAACAGTTAGGGGGCAACGATCAGAAAATTGCAGTGGTAACGCGTGAAGCGTCGTCAGGCTCTCGCTACAGTTTTGAAAGCTTGATGGGGCTGACTAAAATCATCAACGATCGCCTTGTGTCTGACATTAACCCAGACAACCTAGTCGTCAATAGCAACAGCATGGTTAAGACCATTGTTAATCACAATAAACAAGCGATTGGTTTTGTTTCTACCGGCTCTGTCGACAGCTCAATTAAAGCGATTCAGTTTGAAGGTGTTGAGGCAAGTAACAAGACGATTGCTAACGGTCAATATGAGTTATCTCGTCCATTTTTGGTGCTCTACCATACAGAGAAAGTTGATCAAGACTCGAAGTCATTTATAGAGTACCTCAATAGTGCACGAGCAAAAGCGTTGATTGAAGAGTACGGCTACACACCTATCAAAAAGTAACACTGAATGACATCAAAAGGGAGTGCTGAGGCGCTCCTTTGTTCATTGTTGCAAGCGACAATCATAAAAAAGCTCCTGTGAAAGGAGCTTTTTGTCATTGAGATGTGATTACTTGAAATCGATACCCGCTTCTTTGTGCAGACGGCGACATGCTTTGCCATCGCTATGGAATAGGTGACAACGGTGAGCTGGAATACCAACTGAGAGTTTATCACCTGGTTCAACGTCAAGCGTGTCTGGTTGACGGTAAATCATATCCGCGTCTGCCGCGTCAATGTGCAGATAAGCTTGAGTTTCATTCCCGAGCTTCTCAACGATATTGACTTCACCTTCGATGGTTGCGTCACCATGATTTGCTGGAAGTAGATGCTCAGGACGTACGCCCAAAGACATACGTTCGCCACGTGTTACGGTAGTACCATCAACTGGGATCCAGAAAGCGGTTCCATTGGCCAGTTGCACCATAACTCGGTCTTTCTCAACCGCTTCAATGAAGACGCTCATAAAGTTCATCTTAGGTGAACCAATGAAACCAGCTACGAAACGGTTTTGTGGGTAGTGGTAAAGCTCAAGTGGCTTACCAACTTGCGATACAAACCCTGCATCCAGAACCACGATCTTATCCGCCATGGTCATCGCTTCAACCTGATCGTGAGTAACGTAAATCATGGTACAGCCAAGTTTGCGCTGTAGCTTGGTAATTTCAGAGCGCATTTGAACACGCAGAGCGGCATCAAGGTTAGATAGTGGCTCGTCCAGTAGGAAGACATTCGGTTGAGATACCAAAGTACGACCGATAGCCACACGTTGACGCTGGCCACCTGATAGTGCTTTAGGTTGACGCTCTAAAAGGTGGCTTAACTGAAGAATTTCAGCGGCATGTTCAACACGTTTGTCAATTTCACCTTTGTCGGCTTTGGCAAGCTTGAGGCCGAAAGACATATTGTCGTATAGGTTCAAGTGAGGGTAGAGGGCATAAGATTGGAACACCATGCCGACACCGCGTTTAGACGGCTCGACATCGTTCATGCGCTCTTCGCCAATGTAGAGATCACCTGAAGTGATATCTTCCAGACCTGCAATACAACGTAGCAGTGTTGATTTACCACAACCTGAAGGACCAACGAAAACGACAAATTCGCCTTCTTGGATATCTAAATCAACATTCTTAGAAATTAGTACGTCACCGTAAGCTTTACATACATTTTTTAACGTGACACTCGCCATCTAGCTCGTCCTCGATCAATTTTTATATTTTACTGCCTTTCATTATATGAATTATGGAGCAGGCAATAATAGTAGGAATTTGGTAAGGAATGGATTCTATGTAACAGAAAGTAAGAAAATATGGGTGATGGAGCTTCTCACATCACCCACCATGCCAAATTTAGGTTTGCTTTCCCCCGTGTAACACAAGCTTCTCCCCCGAATGAATCAGTTTCCTGAATACCTACGTACTTGTGCACTCATTGCAAACCTTAGCGGCATTGTAACCAGTCACCATGAATATGTGTTACTGGAAAGGGTTCTTACCATCCACTCTTGGATGACTGTAGTTTGATGAAATACCCCTAACGCTACATCCTCCCAAACTCACTTTTTGTAGGGGTAGTAGAAGGGGAGGAGCTATGAAAGGGCGCAGAAATCGAAGCGAGATCGAGTTCAAATATTTCTATTTGGTTACATTGAAATTGATCACACAAAGAGATGTTTTTGAGATCTTGGTCACCAACCTGTAACGATAGGGATCACGAAAATAGTCCATAATAGCAAGGGCGTAGGGAGTAGGAGGATGAGCCTCAAGTTCGTTTGGCTGAAAATAAGTGCTGAAATACGGCGAAACCTCTGGTGACGCCCTACAACACAAATATAAAAAGGATATGAACATGAAAAACGCCCTAAGCACAGTAGCACTTGGAACTCTTGTTGCTCTTGGCTCTTTTGGTGCAAATGCTGCTATCGAAGAAGGTCAACTTACTATCTGGATCAACGGCGATAAAGGCTATAACGGACTTGCTGAAGTAGGTAAACAATTTGAAGAAGACACAGGTATTAAAGTGACGGTTGCTCACCCTGACGCGCTTCAAGATAAATTCCCTCAAACTGCAGCGACTGGTGACGGTCCTGATATTGTGTTCTGGGCTCATGACCGTTTCGGTGGTTACGCAGAAGCTGGTCTACTGGCTGAAATCAACCCTTCACAAAAACTAAAAGAAGGTATCGTTGATTTTGCATGGGACGCAGTGAAGTATGACGGTAAAATTATTGGTTACCCAGTTGCAGTAGAGTCTCTATCTCTTATCTACAACAAAGATCTTGTTCCAAACCCACCGAAAAGCTGGGAAGACGTTGCGGCACTAGACGCGCAACTTAAAAAAGATGGCAAGTCTGCAATCATGTGGAACCTAAAAGAACCGTACTTCACATGGCCACTTATGGCTGCTGATGGCGGTTACGCGTTCAAATACGGCGCCGCTGGCTACGATGTGAAAGATGCGGGTATCGCAAACGCTGGTGTTAAAGATGCAATGAACTTCGTTAAAGGGTTGGTTGATAAAGGCGTTATCTCTTCAGACATGGATTACTCAGTATCTGAATCTGCGTTTAACCAAGGTGAGACAGCGATGACAATCAACGGTCCTTGGGCGTGGGGTAACATCGAGAAGTCTGGCATCAACTACGGTGTAACGACACTGCCTAAATTCCAAGGTCAATCTTCTAAACCATTCGTTGGTGTATTGACAGCAGGTATCAGCACAGCTTCACCAAACAAAGATCTAGCTGTTGAGTTTATCGAGAACTACCTACTGACTAACGACGGCCTACGTAAAGTAAATGACGACAAGCCACTAGGTGCGGTAGCGCTTAACTCATTCCAACGTGAGCTTGATGCAGACAAGCGCATTGCAGCAACAATGGATAACGCGATGAACGGTGAAATCATGCCAAACATCCCTCAGATGAACGCATTCTGGGGTAGCGCGAAAAACGCAATCATCAACATTGTTGATGGTCGTCAAACTGTAGATGCAGCACTTGCAGATGCAGAAAAACAAATGACTAAATAATTCAGTTTTGCCCTTTTTAAGGAGGGGGTAACCCCTCCTTCATTTTCAAGTTTTATTATCGCTAGCAGGTTCTTTTATGCAGTCAGTTCAAGGTACAGATGCTATGACATCTACAACAACGAGCTTGCCATCAAGTAAAAGTGTATTCATCAAATGGGGCTTACTGGGCTCTGTGGGTATCATCAATGGGTACGCCACCATTCTAATGTATTCTCGTGGTGAGTTGGCGTTTGCCTTACTTACCATCATATTAACCGCACTTGCGTTATATATTTTTGGCAGTAAAAAGACCTACGCACATCGCTACATTTACCCAGGTATTGCAGGTATGATTTTGTTCATCCTATTCCCACTTGCGTATACCGTTGGTCTTGCCTTCACAAATTACAGTGCGAAAAACCAGCTTTCTTATGATCGTGCACAATCAGTGTTGATGGATCGCACTTTCCAAAGTGGTGATAGCTACTCATTTGACCTGTATAAAACAGAAAATGGTCATCGCCTTGCAATTACTAAAGGTGATCAACTTCTAGCGACAGATGCGTTTGATTTAGCAATGTTGTCGGCTGGCGATATGGATCTTTCTCCGGTGGATGCGGTAACCGGTGATAAAGAGAAAATCAAAACTATTATCCAAAATAAAGCAGTACTTAGTGCGCTCGATCTGCATCTTCCGTCGGGCGAAGATATTCGTATGAGTGGTTTACGTAAGTTTGCAGCGGTAGTGCCGCTGTACACCTTACAAGATGATGGTGAAACATTATTCAACAACCGAACTCAAGAATACTTACGTCCAAATATGGATGTGGGCTTTTACCAGCCAGTCGATGAAAACGGCCAATTCGTTGGTTCAACAGTATCACCGGGTTTCGTCGTTGGTATTGGTTCGCACAACTTTGAACGTGTGTGGAAAGATGAAGGGATCAAACAGCCGTTTATCAGCATCTTTATTTGGACAGTCATCTTCTCAGCAGCCAGCGTTGGGCTAACAGTCCTGATCGGTTTGGTACTGGCGAGCGTTGTACAATGGGAAGCCTTAAAAGGCCGCGCAATTTATCGTGTATTGTTGATTCTTCCATACGCTGTACCAGCGTTTATCTCGATTCTTATATTTAAGGGTTTGTTCAACCAAAGTTTTGGTGAAGTGAACATGGTGCTTGAAGGTCTGTTTGGTATCAAGCCGACTTGGTTCTCAGACCCATTGTTAGCGAAATTGATGATTATCATCGTGAACGTTTGGCTTGGTTTCCCTTATATGATGATTCTCTGTATGGGCTTACTTAAAGCAATACCCGATGACCTGTATGAAGCCTCTGCCATTGATGGTGCGAACTTTGTTGATAACTTCCGCAAAATCACCATGCCGTTGATGATTAAGCCTCTAACGCCACTACTGATCGCCGCTTTTGCGTTCAACTTTAATAACTTTGTTCTTATTCAGTTGTTAACACAAGGTGGACCTAACATGATTGGTACATCAGAGCCTGCGGGTTACACCGACTTACTGGTGAACTATACATACCGTATCGCATTTGAAGGTGCAGGCGGACAAGACTTCGGTCTAGCAAGTGCAGTGGCGACGCTAATCTTCCTATTGGTTGGTGCTCTAGCATTGCTTAACTTACGTGTGACAAAAGTAGCTCAGGACTAAGGAGTTTTAACAATGGCAATGGTACAAGGTAAGTCATTAAAATACCGTGTTTGGGCTACTCACATCGCTATGTGGGCGTTCCTAGCACTGATAATATTTCCACTTTTGATGATCATCGCGATTTCCTTCCGTGAAGGTAACTTCGCTACAGGTAGCATCATCCCAGAAAACCCATCATTGGATCACTGGAAACTCGCATTGGGGATTTCAGTTACTAACGCTGATGGTACAGTAACACCGCCACCGTTTCCTGTATTGACTTGGCTATGGAACTCGGTAAAAGTTGCGGGCATTTCATCGATTTTGATTGTATGTCTATCAACGACTTCAGCTTATGCATTTGCTCGTATGAAGTTCAAAGGTAAGAACACCATCTTAAAGGCGATGATGATTTTCCAAATGTTCCCAGCGGTACTGGCATTGGTGGCTATTTATGCCCTATTTGACAAGCTTGGCCAATACATTCCTTTCCTTGGGTTGAATACGCACGGCGGTTTGATTTTCTCATATCTAGGTGGTATTGCACTGCACGTATGGACAATTAAAGGCTATTTCGAAACGATCGATAACTCTCTAGAAGAAGCGGCGGCTCTGGACGGTGCGACACCTTGGCAAGCCTTTAGATTAGTTCTGCTACCACTATCAGTACCAATCCTGGCGGTAGTATTTATCCTATCGTTTATTATGGTTGTAGGTGAGGTTCCTGTAGCATCTCTACTGCTTTCTGATGTAAACTCTTATACGTTAGCAGTTGGTATGCAGCAATACTTGTACCCGCAGAACTATTTATGGGGCGATTTCGCAGCTGCCGCAGTATTATCTGCGCTACCAATTACCATCGTATTCTTACTAGCGCAGCGCTGGTTGGTCGGAGGATTGACCGCTGGTGGTGTGAAAGGATAATAAGAGCGATAAGGGCGCCCATAAGGTCGCCCACTTGTTTCTCTGCTTAACAATTTTGGTTTGGCCGCCGATCAGTTAAGTAGAGTGCAGAACTGGCGTTACGCATAGCTGGCTGTTAGCTAGGTTCCTTACTATTTCACTACTAACAGTTTTTGTAACCAAAACCCGGCATAGTCCCGGGTTTTTTTATATCTGCGCTAATCTCAATTAAGAGAAAGTATACAGAACGTGGATCGGGAAAATAGCTCAGTGTGGGAACGTTGCGACAAAGTTTGGTTTCTGCTTTGTAACGTGTGGTCTTGTTGCATGAACTTGCGAGAAACTAAGCGAAGAGTAAGAGTTAAAACTCGCGACTGGATGGCGCGCACCCCAGATATCGTAGCAGCACATAGTGACTTTCTTGTGAGAGAGCAACTCGGCGGAAGAGGTCGGCAAATATGGCGTCACCGCCAAAACAGGTACGAATATAGCGGTTTATCTCGTCATCAGCGTAACCTTCAACATACATAGTACGCACCCATTGATATTCGACAGACTTCAAGTTGAGTAGGGTGGATTCAGTCAAAGTGATATCACTTAGATACAAGGTTTGTTCCTTATTTGCGCATTTTCGTTAGCGGATTTAAGCAAACAAAGATGAAAGAAAAATGACAGAAGTGTGGCGCAGTGGTGACAGGAAAGAAAACGGAGGCTAAAAGCCTCCGTTGTGGAATAAAACTCACTATTTTAAGTATTTCACATGTGCTTCCATTTCTTCGCCGATTTCCTTGCGCATATTCATCAAGCGAATTGCTGAGTTACGTAAGGCAATATCTTCATCGGTTATGGGAACCCATTCAGGAACAGAGGTTGGTTTACCCGTTTCATCCACTGCAACCATAATAACAATGCAATGTGTCGTTAAGCGGTTTTTCATCTCTTTAGGATCGCTGGCCTGTACATCAATGGCAATATGCATTGAGCTTCGACCTGTATAAATAACTTTTGCACTGACTTCGACGAGGTTGCCAACATGAATAGGGGCAACAAAACGAATTCCGCCTGCGTAAGCAGTGATACAATATTTACCACTCCAGGCCGCAGCATTGGCGTAGGCAGCTAAGTCGATCCATTTCATTACAGCGCCGCCGTGAACCTTGCCACCAAAATTGACATCCCCGGGCTCAGCTAGAAAACGTAACGTAAGATCGCGTTGACCATGACTCATTGTTCAGTCCTTATTTATTATCGTAATGTTTACTTAGTAACAAAACGGTTAAATGGCTGCAACAACTAATCGCGATTGATGGCCAAGTCGCTGAGAAATTTAGTGTCGACACTTTAGTTTGGGCTGATGAGGCTACTAGTGAGGGCGTATCACCGTATCCGTAGTGATCGTTTTTTGCTCAGTAATGTGTGGGTTGTGCGTGTATCATATTTTCAAATTTTTCCTTTTACTTTGATACCTCTTCATACTCACCCTCTAGTACTGAGCGATCTTTTTGTTGGGTAAACACTGATTGATGCATCTTCAGCGATCTCTCAATCTTTTTACCTGTTATCAGCGCTGCAATCGTTAGCGGAACAATCATGACCAAGCTAAATAGAAGGGCGAATACACCAATAACCAACGCCAAAATACCAGAAAGTACTCTATTCATAATCTATACCTCTTAATTTCCCACTAGAATAACTAATGATAAATGAATCAAACATGAATAGAGACCAAACAAAAAAGCCACTTCCTAATCAGAAAGTGGCAACTACGGGGATTATTATAGGTTTTATGTTGTGGAGCTTTGCGCTGAGTTTTAATCAGCGCGATATCCTGCAGATTAATCTAGGCAGGGCAAATAAATGCCTTGCCCAGAGCAACCAATAGCGACGTTACTTAGTTGGGAAAGTCTTGTAGCGAACACCCATCATTTGTTCCATACAATGAACCACTTGGCAGCTATAGCCAAATTCGTTGTCATACCAAATGTACAGAACACAGCGGTTATCTTGAGCTATGGTTGCTGCGCCATCAACCACACCGGCGAATCGCGAACCGACGAGATCTGTAGAGACAATTTCAGTTGATTCCGTGTAGTCAATTTGGGCAGATAGCTCAGAGGTCAACGCCATTTCACGTAAATAGGCGTTTAACTGCTCTTTGTCCGTGCCTTTTTCAAGGTTTAGGTTCGCAATCGCCATAGATACATTTGGAGTTGGAACGCGAATTGCGTTGCCAGTGAGCTTGCCTGCAAGCTCTGGTAGGGCTTTTGCTACCGCTTTTGCCGCGCCTGTTTCAGTTAACACCATGTTTAGAGAAGCACTGCGGCCACGACGCTCTCCAGAATGGAAGTTATCAATTAAGTTTTGGTCGTTGGTAAATGAATGAACAGTTTCAATGTGACCCGAGATAACGCCGAACTTATCATGTACCGCTTTCAACACCGGAGTAATGGCATTGGTCGTGCAACTTGCGGCAGAGACAATCGTGTCTTCTGCTTGAATAACTTTGTCGTTGACGCCGAATACGATGTTCTTGATTTCGCCTTTTCCTGGGGCGGTGAGCAAGACTTTCTCTGCGCCATTACACGCTAAGTGCTGTCCAAGACCTTCGGCATCACGCCAAACACCCGTGTTGTCGACAACTAACGCGTTGTTAATTCCAAAGCGAGTGTAATCAACTTCTTCTGGCTTGTTCGCGTAGATGAACTGAATGTAGTTACCGTTGGCGATGATCGCTTTGCGCTCTTCGTCTACGATGATACTGCCATTGAACTGACCATGAACCGAGTCACGGCGAAGAAGGCTTGCACGCTTTTCAAGATCGCCTTTCTTACCGCCACGTACCACAACCGCGCGCAGTCGCAATGGGTAACCAGGCCCTGATTTTTCAACCAACAAACGAGTAAGAAGACGGCCAATTCGACCAAAACCGTACAGGACAACATCGCGAGGTTCTGTCATTGTTTGACCATTCATAGCGCCAAGCAGGGCTGTATGAAGAAAGTCTTTCACGCCGTGGGCATCATCTCGACCTTGCCAAAATTGGTGGGCTAGTTGACCGATATCGACACGGCATGGTGACAATTCCATTTCCGACAATGCTTTGATAAGTGGAAGCGTTTGCTCTGGAGTCAGGGCAGTACCAGTGTAACGGCGAGCCAAACGGTGAGTCTTAATAATATCTATGGTTGCAGCGTTGACGAGCGTTTTACCAAACAGTAGAACTTCAACGCCTTTGTGACGGTATAATTGGCCTAGAAGGGGAGAGATAGTTTCCGCAATCGTTTGGCTAGTTTGCCAATCTAAGAGGTGTTTCTCTGGACTCATTGTTTGTAAGGACCTTTCACGTTTTTTGGGGGACTGACTCTATTTCACCTGTAGGGGCAGTGAATAGAGAAATGGTATTAATTTTGTAATTTTTATGCGGCAGGATTGTAAGTGCTACTATCTTATTCTGCTAGTAAAATTAATTAAGGGTCTTTAGGCTGCTATACGGGAGATTTCTGGATAAAATAACTGGTTTTTATCGCTGTTATTGGTTATTGACATTTTCAAACTAGCACGCTTATTTCGTGACAAAAAATACTTGAAGCACATTAATGATGTAATAGCAGCTTCGCATGTGAATTTATATGTTGATCTCTATTAACTTATCTACTTAAAACGTAAACGACAAACCAATAGAAAACAGATCAACTTTAGTACTAAATGGTTTCGATGGATCTTGCAGTTGCGTGAACTGTCCACTGATCACATTTTCTCTACCTAAGAAACGTTGCCACTCAACCGAGGTATTTATGCTTGGTGTCCAGTCATAGCGAAATCCAATTAAATAGCTTTCTGTGTCCTTGGTTAGCCTAGTTTGTCCATAACGAGTGTATGGTGTGATACGTCCTAATTGATACTCTACACTAAGATACCAATCAGAACTTATGTTGTCCGATAGCATGGTTTCAGCCTGAATATGAAGTGAGTGGTAATATTGGCTAATACCGAGAGAAAAGAGGTTCAGGTTGTCAAACTCTTGCGTTGAACTAGGTCCTCTCCATGTAGCATCTAGATTAATATAAGCAAGATGCAGTAAGTTGTCTTCATACACTATTTCCACACTTAAGCCTAATGCTCGTGAAAGTTCAACTTCAAACGGCGTAGCATACTGGGTAAAACCTTTCTTTCTGGGCGTCGCAACGTAAGGCGAAAAAACCACCTGGTGTCCATTTTTAAACTCATGTAGAAAGTCGGCCGAAATGCCTTCAAAATAGGTTAGACCAAGCGCATTGTCATAAACTTCTGTGGGTAGACGAAGCCATGGATAGGCGCTTGAAACATAATAATACTCAGACATTATGAACACTGGGGTTCTCAATCTACCAACCTTTGCACGAAAGGCATCGGTGCTATATTCAACGAAAGCCCGCTCTAACTCAGGAGAAGAAAAGTGATCTTCCGGGCGTTTCACTACTTGTATAGATGATCGAAGGAACGGTGAGAGCCTCCAATCTGCTTGAAGCCCAAACGTTGTGTCGCAACTGAAACACCACTCTTCCGTAATGTTACGTTCTGGCAAAATGGGGAGTGAGTTGTCACTCCTTGCAGCGGATAGAGTACCAAATCCACTTATGTGAAAGTTATCGGACAGTACTATCTGCGTATGACCTATTAATGGGTAACTCAAAACCACAAGATAGATTAATATTTGACAGGTATGCTTAATTTTGTAACTGGTAAATGACATAGACATCCTTAGGGATCTGCTTTTCAGATACATATGCTATTCCGTTTTTGTTGTTCTCTAGCCAATGAAAAATACGTTCGGGTGATTCATCTTCTATTTCTACTGGGGCGATCGCTTTTCCTGAAAAAGATATCCTCGCCCAAATGGATGACATCTGAGCGGGAGATTTATTGAGTAGTTTTTGGTAGAAGTGCTGACGGTTGACTGAGTTTCTGGGTAGATCAAGCAAGCGAACGGGTATTCCGTCTATATGTGAAACTCGACCACGATAGAGTAACTTGACCTGATTGACATCCATTGTCTTAAGGTCAGGATTCAATGTGATGATGGCAAATTCATCAGCATGAACTTGACATGCTATCCAGAGCAGCAGTGTAGTGATTACTAGCCTGATCAAAATTATCCTTCATATACTGACGTTGAAAATGTTCTAACCGCATTTTTATAAAGATTCGCTCAGCAAATCCTAGTCACATTAATGCGTTAAGTTAATTCTTTAAGCCCATAGTTGAATATTCAACTAGACTTACAACTCTAGTGTATTAATTGATTCAAGGAATGAATCCGGATGTTACTGACTAATATGTCTATTAAAAGTAGACTATTTATCCTATGTCTGATACCCACTTTTGTCATACTAGCGTTTAGCGCGAATGTCGTTAAAGACTTTCAAAATAAGCTCCATAGTTATCAACTTGTGAGTGAAAAAAATGAAACTATTACCCTGCTGGCGGAGTTTTCTCATCAGATTTATGTCGCTCTAAATCGACGTTTGAATGGTCAAAGTGCAAGAACTGCGATTGATCGCGCTCAGTTAACCCTTACTCTGGTTGCCGATGTTGCACATAAAACCACTCATATCCATCACGGTATACAAACGCCGAATCAAGCCGTCAGCTTTATTGAGGAGCTGCAGTTTATACTCCCCGAATTGTTGACATCAGACACGACTGCGACTTTAGAGATTGGGCAACTGATTTACACCATTTACCATGACTTACTTGTCGAGTTGCGCAGTTTGGAAAGTACAGAAACGTCAATGAGCATTCAAAACCTTGATTTGATTTTGTCTGATCTAAGTTGGTTGTACTTTTGGATGGAAAAAGAAGCTTGGCTGATGCAAGAGATTAAATGGTTAGATCTGCAGTATTCAGACTACGCAGAAGAATACTTTCGTATCCGAGAGCGACAACAGTTATATCTTGATAAGTTCGTCAGTATTGGCGCGAATTCGCAGCAAGTTCAGGTATTACTGGATCTTTTTTCCAGTAGCGAGTTTCAACGCGGTGCAGTTGTTAAAGAGGCGCTACTTAACCATTCTACGGAAACAAAGCTAACTTCAGCGACCACCTTTGTTGATATTATTCATAACCGCAATAAGGCGGTCGAAAAACAACTCGCCGCGTTTTCAGACTCTGTCCAATCGGAGTTGGCTCTTAACATTCGAACCGCTAAACAAGGGCTGTGGCTGATCATTATCTCGGGCTGTGCCATTTTTGCAGTCATGTTTGCCTGGGGAACAAGCACCGTTTATAGAATTAACTCTAAGTTGTCGAAAATTATTAGTGTCATGGGGCATTTAAAAGAGAGAAATGGCGTTGAACAAATACCAATAGATGGTAACGACGAATTTTCTTCTTTTGCTCGTCAACTAAATCATATTATCGAGCAGCAAGTTGAGTATGAACATAAGCTGGTTGATGCAAAAGAGCGTGCAGAGGCTGCCAACAAGGCAAAGAGTATTTTTTTAGCCAATATGTCCCACGAAATTCGTACACCGTTAAACGGTATTATTGGTATGACAGAAATCCTCTCTGAAAGCCATCTATCCGCTGGGCAGCGAGAAATTTTGGTTGACGTCGATAGCTCTTCTCATGCGTTGTTGTTGCTCATTAATGACATTCTTGATCTGTCAAAAATTGAATCGGGCAGTTTGGTGCTTTCTCCGCACAGTGTTGACCTAAGAGACATGGTATATGAAACCATTAACATGGTGTTCTCCAGTGCACTTAAGCAGCAGGTCGAAGTTCATGTGACGTTTCCCTCTAGTATGCCCACAGTAATTGATATCGATGATTTCCGTTTTAAACAGGTGCTGATGAATCTGCTAAGTAATGCCATTAAATTTACTCGAAATGGGGTTGTCACCATAGAGTTGGAGATTTTAGAAGCGACATTTAAATGCCACGTGATTGACAACGGCATCGGTATAGCAGGTGATCGTCTGGACGAAATTTTCAAGCCTTTTACTCAAGAAGATGGCAGTATCACGCGTCGATTTGGTGGCACAGGGTTAGGATTGGCGATTTGTAGTGAGTTGGTTGAACTGATGAGCGGGCAAATTGAGGTAAGCTCGACAATAGGAGTTGGGAGTCGGTTTTCGCTGACCTTTCCACTCGCTATCAGCAATGTTCAACCTGAAGCAAAATCGTTATCAGCGCATTGTGTATTAGTAGCGAATGACTCGATCTATCAAAGTTTGATTGAAGCGGAAAGCGCTCGATTGGGATTAGAAGTCAGCGTCTACAATGCGGTTGACGATATTCCGTCAACCGAAGGTGGTGGTGCTTTGATTATGTACTGTACCGAGCGCAATCGAAGTGCAAGACAAGATGTTACTCTGCTAAGACAACGTTATCCCGCGACAGAAATTATCGGTTTACACCATCATCTATTTATTAAGTCTGAATTGGATATCCTGCTCGGAGCTTCGGTCACTTTGCCGATACTTGGGCATCGATTTGCAGCGATTGTAGAAAGTATGTTGATTAAAGACCTGCACCCAGACTATCCACTCGCTCAACCCGAGCAAAGCTCTCAGTTAGCTGGGATCAAAAAGGTGCTGATCGTTGAAGACAATTTGATGAATCAAAAAATTGCCTCTTTCTTTCTTAATAAAATTGGGATTGATTACATTATTGCTAGCAATGGACAAGAAGCGCTAGATGCAGTGAAAACCGAGGAGCAATTTTGCGCGATTTTAATGGACTGTATGATGCCGATTATGGATGGTCTGACTGCAACCAAACAGATCCGCCAATGGGAAATCGAAAAAAATAAACAAAAGGTGCCTATTATCGCTCTGACAGCAAGCGTGCTGCCAGAAGAGATCCAAAGCTGTTTTGATGCTGGAATGGATGCCTATTTGCCTAAACCCTATAAATCTCAACAGCTATTTGACACCTTCGAACGTTTAAAAGTTACAGCTTAGAAGGTCAGTCAATTTGATTGAGATCGTCGAGTGGTAACCAGTTAACCTTTACCCCTGCTTGGAGGAACATCTCTTGGCTCACTTTGATCTTATCTCCCCAGCGAGAAAGAAAATCAGCCGTTTGCTCAGGACAGTGAACGGCGGAGATACCCGTTTGAATGATTTTGGCTGCACAGTTTGGGCACGGAAAGTGCGTGACCCAGATTTCGCATCCATCCAAATCCCTTTTTGCAAATAGGATCGCGTTTTCTTCAGCATGAAGCGTTTTTAAATACTTCATTTCTCGATCGTCAGTCATTGCACTATCTGAGATGCCATGTGGATAGCCATTAAAACCAACGGATACAATACGGTTCTGTTTTGTAATAACCGCACCAACTTGAGTTGAGGGATCTTTGCTCCAAGAGCCAACAAGTTCAGCCATTTGGTAAAAGCGTTGTGCCCATTTTGAAATCATTTAACCTTCCTTCAGGAGATAGTGAGTGGATAGACCAAGCTAGGTATATCGTGCTGGCTGCACATAAGGTGATTTAATCTGTTCATAATATCCTAATTTAGCATCAAGTAGTCCAGCAAAAACGCTGGTTTGATCAGTGAGCGATTCGTGTTGGCAGGGCCACTGAGATATATGTCACTTTTTTCGTGATGACAATATCGCGTGAGAAATAGAGATCGCCTTTAGCTTTTGTGCGAGATCTCTTACAAAGCTGTGAGCATTATGTGAGGGCGTAGTTGAGAAATTTGGATTAAATTAACCTAACTACATGAATTGTATGGCTATGTGTGTTTACTGACCGACGAAAATCTTGCCGTGTCGAAGAAAATCGCGTTGTGAAATAAAGCGCTTCGCCATAATCTTTAGTTGTCAGCAAGGAGCAGACACGGAACAGGAAAGACCCAAGGATAGGTCATCTTCAGGACGAAGATTCAATTATTCAGGATGAATAATTGGCATGGAAAGCGAAGGACATTGGCTGGACGCTAGTAACTAGGATGGTTACGCAAGGAAAGACAATGGACGCTTAACGGACTAAGGCAATTTCTATCAGGACGATAGAGTCAGGGACACCGCTTAAGGATAAGTGATGAGAGTTAGCTAGGATAGCTAACGGACTGGATTGTCAAGGACACCGCTAGGAAGGCGATGATACGGAAAGTGCTGAAGGATTCAGCGTACTATCAAGGAATAGATGCAGGGAGCACCTTTAGTAGCCGGATTGCTGCGAGTAAGAATGAGCCCCACTAGGCGAAAGCTTAGTGGGGTTTTCTTGTATTTTTGGCCTGAAGAAAACCAACATTTCTAGTTTCGTATTGGTATTAATTCGCCATGTCGTTTGCTGCAAAACAAAATATTGTGAATCAAAAAACAAAAGGCCAACCTCAATAGGTGAGATTGGCCATGATAAGTGTGAACAAAAATTTGGGTTCACTAACAACGTCAGTTGGCTAGGTGACCCTCGGCTTAATTAAGGGTCGCTAATATACCTGCACTATATGTGCCAATTTTTATAGCGTCATATTGCAATGAAATTAGTGAAATTAAGCCTTATCTTTAGCAAATATTTGCATATTGAAATTGCAATGTGCAAAAATGCCTGAATTTGCTAATGATACAATCATGACTAAGTCATAGTTACAGCATTACTAAACTAGCAGTACCGAGGAACGCAAAGAACCCAACTACATCGGTCACTGTGGTTAGAATCACCGAACCTGCTAAGGCAGGATCGAGTTTCAGTTTGTCGAGTGCGATTGGAATCAATACCCCAAACATGGCTGCTGTGATGATATTGACAACAATCGCCAGTGCTATGGTCGCACCTATTATGCTCGATTGAAACCAAAGTCCGGCGAGCCCGCCGATGATCAATGCCCATAGCAGGCCATTAATTGAGCCAATGCCAACTTCATTTTTAAGCAGAGCCCAGCGGTTTCCGGATGTGATCTGATTTAATGCCATGGCGCGTATCATCAGCGTGAGAGTTTGGCTACCTGCGATACCGCCCATAGATGCGACAATTGGCATCAATACCGCTAACGCGACGACTTGAGCTATCACCTCTTCAAACAAGCCGATCGTCACTGATGCTAAGATCGCGGTCATTAAGTTGATACCAAGCCAAACGCCCCTTTTTTGTGAGCTTTTGACCACAGGAGCGAACAGATCATCGCCCTCATCCATACCGGTACCTGCCATCAGGCGACTTTCGTAAATTTCACGTTGTGTCGACAACGCAAAGTGCCAGTCAACCTCACCAATCAGTAGCTGTTCATCGTCGGTGACAGGCATAGTGGACAACGAAGAGTGTTCAAGTGCTTCAACACTTTCTGCTAGTGTTAACTTCGCGTTGAGGGTCAGGACATTCTCAACTGCAATGCTTCTCAGCCGTTCACTTGGCTCTGCGCGCAGCAGATCAATATAGTTCACTAGACCTCGAAACTGCTTACGTTTATTTATCAAGTAAATCTGTTGCGGCGCGTCGTAACTGTATCTCTCCATCAATACCTTGGCTTTTTCCACCGAAATATTGAAAGGCAGAGTAACGACTTTCCTTTCCGCCCAGCGACCGAGTTCATCATCTTGATACTCGTTGGCTTGATCATAGAGTTCGAGTTCGTCCTTCTCGATAAGATGCAGCGCTTCGTTGATGATCTCTTCGGGTAGGGAATCAGCCCATTCTATGAGTGACAGGTTGTCGAGTTTGGCTAAGGTGAGTTTAAGCTCGGTTTCCGAAAGCTCTTTAATAATTGAGTGACGTACTTCTGCACGCGCTTCGGTGAGGACCTCAATATGGAGCTCTAACGGCAGTCCGCGCCATAGCCTGACCCTACCTTCGAGTGGAAATGCTTCAAGGATAAGCGCGACCGATCCTGACTCTAACCCGGCTTCAATCAGTTCATTGAGCTGGGAAACTTGCTCGGAATCTTCCGCGTGTGCAATCTGTGCGATCAAAGTTGAGAGGTCTTGAAACTCGCTCACTGAGTACCTCGTTAATCTGGTTTCGTTTTTGCTGCCTATCAAATTACCTTAAAGGAGCGGAAAAACAATACCTTGTTGCCGTACATTGCTCATATATAAAGCGTTCAGAGCATTTTGAGGTGCTCGGTGGGGGATCTTCTCATTGGCAGTTGCAGTGAAACTGGCTGATAAGATTGGTTTAGATAGCGCAGTCGTCATTGAGTGGAGCAATAAAAGCGCCCATTTAGTGTGCGTAAGGTGACTGTTTAAATGGGCGTTAAGGCCTTGCTTGTTAGGATTGATTAACTTTGGTTATGCCAACGAGAGCCGTATGCTTGGCTGTAGTCGGGTTCTTGATCGTGCTGAGAATCCGCCATCGCTTTCAATGGACCCACTATGGTGCGATAGGGCAGGAACCCAGCAAATGCCTTCAACTCCATATCACCGAGATCGTCGTTGACCTCTCCTTGACTCACTTTTACTGAGGCTTCCGTCAACGCAATTTCAAGTAACATAGTGCTACTAAGCTCACGTTCGCTGTTCAGGCGAACGTCATGGGTTCTTCCTGGAGCAATCTGTTCAATAAAATGGTTGAGTAAGCGATCTTTTTCCGTGTTGTTACTGACTTCAGTAAACGCGCCCAAGACCACCGCACTGCGGTAGTGGGCGCTGTGATGAAAGGCACTTCTCGCCAACACCCAACCATCGAATAAGGTAAACGTGAGGCAGGTGTTTGTCCCCCGTTTCAAGTTACGTAACAGCCGGCTATTGTGGGCACCATGAATGTAGACTTTATCCTCAACACGCCATGCCAGCATGGGGATAACAAAAGGCTGCTCTCTATCTGAAATGGCAATATGAGCGATCAACGACTCATCAATAATCTGGTAGAGTGCTTGTTGGTCACGAACTGCTTTATGGGCCGCTTTTTTCAATTCTGTTCTTTTTGTCATCGATAACATATGGCTATTTCCTGTAATTAGTTGATATAGCTTCAATGTAGCTTTAAATTGGTCCTTAATTTAGGTCCACTTTAATCAAATGTATGGAGCCACTTATGGCGTTGATTGATATCGGAGACTTGCAATTTGGTGGAACAGGACGGACTAAGCAAGATGCGTTGTTTAATGCGATCCGAGACAAAATTGTTGCTCAGTTGTGGAGTAAAGGCGCAAAACTCCCTTCGACGCGCAAGCTGGCTGAAGAACTGAGCCTTAGTCGTAACACGGTGGTACACGCCTACGAGCAATTGCATGCAGAAGGTTACTTGGAAAGCAAAGCCGGATCCGGTCATTTTGTCGCGCTGGAATTGCCTGATCAATTTGTTTCCACTGCGGATACTGGCGACAAGCAAGATTTCAGTGAGCAACCACAAACAATTAATTGGGCATTCTCACCGGGCGTTCCTGATCTTGCTCAGTTTCCGCATCAAAAATGGCAACGTTTACTGATGCGACATATGGGGAGAACAAGTTTACTCGCTGCAAATAATATCCAAGGTGACATGCAGCTTCGTCAAGCTCTGTGCCACTACTTAGCCACAAGCCGTTCTGTGGTGTGTAACCCAGAGTGCATAGTGATCACCTCCGGCGCTCAACAAGCAGTAGCCATTGCCACGCTGCTGACGGTTAAACAGGATCGCCGTTTACTAATGGAACAGCCAGGTTATGCGCAGATGGCGAAAGTGATCACCTTGTTCAACTGTTCGCTCGAACCAGCGCCTGTTGCGCCGAAACGCGGATTAGATTTTGATGCTGTTGAACGAAGTGACGCAAAAACAATATACGTAACACCGAGCAACCAATACCCGCTCGGAACCACGCTAGATATTAATCAGCGGCTACGTTTAATTGAGTGGGCGCGCGACCGTGGCGGTTGGATTATTGAAGATGATTATGACAGTGAATTCCAGTTTGCTCATCGCCCTTATCCAAGCTTGCAAGGCTTAGCCGCCAAAATGGGGCATGAGCAGCATGTCATCTATGTTGGTTCTTTGAGTAAAGTGATGTTCAACGGCTTACGTCTTGGTTATCTGGTGTTGCCTCAGTCTATGGTGGCGGAAGCCTTGACAATAAAAGATGCGTTAAGTGGTGATTCGCCCACTCACACTCAAGCCGCGTTGGCAGATTTTATCCACGAAGGGGACTTGATTCGCCATATCCGAAAAATGCGCCGCCTCTACAAGCAAAAGCACCAACTTATGGTCACTATGATTGAACGTTATTTTGCCGATTCAGTTGAGATCATCAGTCAGGCGGCTGGTCTTCACGTGACTTTGCGCTGGTACGGCTTTATTTCTGAGCAAGATTGGACGGAACGCGCGCGCGAAAACAATATCGTGATACGCCCTTTTAGTTATTACGAACAGCATCAACCACGCCCTGTGCGCAATTGGTCAGGAGCCGTTTTGGGCTTTGGCAATGTCACGCTTGATGACATAGAACCTAAGATTCGAACGCTTGCTGAAATCTTTAAATCGTGATGTGATGGATGATGAAAAGAGTGAGAAAGTAAGGAAAACATATGTGCCGATGGTTGGCCTATCAAGGCGCTCCGATTTATCTTGATGAACTGGTTTACCAACCGGAGCACTCATTGGTTCATCAACGCTTAGAAGCGCGTAAAGCCGTTACAAGGGTGAATGCCGATGGATTTGGCTTAGGTTGGTACACCGAGCGCCGCACTCCAGGACAATTTCATGAAGTGCTCCCTGCTTGGGGCGATGAAAACCTTCGTTCTCTTGCACATCACATTCGTTCTCATCTATTTATGGCGCACGTGCGTTCTTCAACTGGGACGCAAGTGTCGCGTTCCAACTGCCACCCATTTATCCTTGATAATTGGATGTTCCTGCACAATGGTCAGATTGGCTGTTTCGAACAAGTTAAGTTTGAGCTGGAACGTCAGCTCTCTGAACCGTTATTTTTACAACGTAAGGGTACGACTGACAGCGAGTTAATCTTTCTCCTCATGCTGCAAAATGGCTTAAAGGAAAATCCGATTCGGGCGATTAAGCACACGCTAGCGATGGTATGTACCGTGATGGAGAACAAACAGATCGCTGAACCGCTCAAAGCCTCAATTTGCATCTCTGATGGCGCTCAGTTCTGGGTGGTTAGGTACAGTTCCGATCAACAAGCGCCCACTGTATTTATCAAACAAGAGGGGGCGAATGTTACTCTCGCATCAGAGCCGTTAGAAAAAAGTGATCAATGGATGGCCGTCACGCCGCAAAGTATTCTTGCCATCCATGCGGATCATATAGAGTCATACGCGATTTGAGTTTTGAATGGTTCGCCATTTGTTCCAGGGAAGGCTGAGCAGAACAAAAATGGTTACCGCATAAAGCATTGACCAACCTAAACAAATGAACACCGCAGTGCACAGCAGTAGCGCGATAGCAGCAAGGTAGCGACTAAAACCAGACAGCAGTTTGTAGGCCGCGAGCATGGCAAGCAAGTAAACCAATACAAAAATGCCGTTGGCCAATTTAAGGAAGAATTCCAAGTCTAAGCCTGATAGCTTGCCGGCAACACACGAGGCAAGGGCGACGCCACCCACCGCAAAGGTGGCGTTGGCTGGAACACCACGAATAGAAAGTCGAGCGAGGGCGCTATTAGGGCTGTATTCTTTTGCTTGCGCCCACACCATGCGCGATAAACTTTGTGTATACAGATTGACGCTAGCAAAACAGGCGCCAAAGCCAATCACACTAATCAAAGCTTTAAATTCACTACCAAACAGCTTTTCTGATATCCACGGGATAGAAGCACTGTCGAAGGCTGACGAGCCATACGCGCCCATCTTTAATACGATAATTGAGCAAATCCAGTAAGTCGCCCCCGCGATAAAACAGCCGACTATGATCGCTATTGGGAAATCTCGTTGCGGGTTTTGGAACTCTTCTCCCATATGAGCGAAAGCTTCAATACCGACAAAGCACCAGAACATCACACCGAGCGCGGCACCAATTGACCACAAGCTGTCGCTATTCATCGCCGGTAAGACAAGATCTTGCGAGGTAAAGTTGCCTTTCCACCAAAAGGCGGCCATTAAGGCGAAAATCGAGAGTGCGATAAAGGTTTGTAGCCGCCCTGATGATTTCGCACCAGCTAGGTTAACGCCAATCAACATAACGATGGTTAGCAGTTGAGCAAATAATGCCGAGTTGATGCTATCAGGTAGAAGCTGTTGCAAGAACCCCCCGGCCAGTGCGATCGCTGCTGGAATGCCGACAGGCACAACGCTTAAAAATAACCAGGCGACACTTTTTTCTAGTTTGCTATTGAACGCTTGGCGCACAAAGTAGGCGGTGCCACCTGCATTTGGGTAACGCTTGCCGAGTTGGGCGAAGGTAAGCGCAATCGGACAGATAGCGATAAATAGGATCAGCCACGCCCATAACGACTCGTAGCCTGCAATCCCTGCAACAATTGCGGGCACCATAAACAGTCCGGTCCCCAGCAGTGTGGTGGACAATTGCCCGATACCAGACAGTAGGGTGATTTCTTTTTTGAGTTCGCTCATTCCGTTTCCAACGCATCCAAAATCGCTTTCGCAATAGGTTATATCAGACGTACTCAGTATGCAGTAGTCATTTCGTCACCGATGCTGGTCACATTGTCGGTTTGTGGTACTCATTACGGCAATTTACCTGCTTTCCTCTGGTCAAGTTTTATGTCACATTGCGATGATTCACTCTGTGCTAACTAATTCTATGTTTAACCATCTTAATCTTAACTTGCTGCGTTCGCTGCATGTGCTTTTAGAAGAATGTCATGTTAGCAAAGCGGCCGATCGCCTTCACATCACCCAATCTGCGATGAGTCGCCAGTTGTCGCAACTGAGAGAGGTGTGTGCGGATCCGTTATTGGTTCGAAACGGCAATCAATTGGTGCCGACGCCAAGAGCGCTAGAGATGAAAGACAAACTGTGTCAATTGTTGGGTGAGTTTGACGCATTGTTAGCCGATAAGCCGTTTGACCCTCAAGTGTGGAAACAAGAGTTTGTCCTCTCCTCCAGTGATTATGTGGCTCAGTATATCGTTCCTGATGTGGTAGCGGTTTTGGTCGAGCAGGCTCCGCGAGTCAATATTGCTTATCGGTTGTGGCAGCCAGAGTTCCTCTCCCAGTTTGATTCGACGGGCATTCATTTAGCGTCGACCATGCTTTTCGAGCCGCCCGAACATCTCAGCAGTGTCAAACTTGGTCAAGACAAGTCGGTGTGCTTGATGAGAAAAGCGCATCCTTTAAGTCACAAGCAGCCGCTCAGCTGCGAAGCTTTGGTAGGTTACCCTCATCTCAAAGTGACGGGAGGAGGGGACAAGGATTCCAACGCTGACATCGAGCTGAATAAGCGAGGTTTTCGCCGCAGGATAGCGCTTAAGGTGCCATTTTTCTCGGCCGCGGTGAATGCGTTAACCAACAGTGATTATCTGATGGTTGTCCCAGAGCATATCGCGCGTAATCTCTGCAATGAAGCCGAGCTTATCTACAAGCCACTGCCATTTGATACCGAGTTTCACCAATACTGGTTGATGTGGCACCCTAAATATGATCATGACAAAGCCCACCAATGGATGCGTGACAAAGTCTATGTTGCGATGCAGACGTCGAGCTATTCGATTGGTATGATTTGAAATCATGACCACTATGATTAACTTTGATTTCAAATCATTTAACTGATGGATTAGCTTTGGGTTATTGAAACTCACAGCGTATAGGGCTTTTGTATGACACTCACGGTTTGGCTATCTTTATTCACCATTAGTATCCTTGGTGCTATGTCGCCGGGGCCGAGTTTGGCTGCAGTTGCCAAGCATAGCTTAGCTGGCGGTCGGCTTAACGGTTTAGCGGCCGCTTGGGCACACGCGATGGGGATTGGCCTGTATGCTTTTATCACGCTAATTGGCCTAGCCGTCGTGTTACAGCAATCTCCAATCGTGTTTAAAACCATTAGCTATGCTGGTGCGGCTTATCTCGCCTATCTTGGTTATAACGCGTTACGTTCGAGAGGAGGCGTTGCCGCCAAGCTTGAGTCAGGGGAACGAACCAGTCTGTGGCAGTCAGCACGAGAAGGATTTCTGATTTCTTTGCTTAGCCCCAAGATTGCTCTGTTCTTTATCGCTCTGTTTAGCCAGTTTGTTGCCGTTGGTGATAGTGTCGCCGCTAAAGGCTTAATCGTGTTGACGCCTATGGTGGTCGATGGTTTATGGTACAGCCTGATTACATTTTTGCTTTCCAGCCCGAGATTAATTGATAGAATCCGTTCAAAAGCTTTGTTAATAGACCGATTGTCAGGCGCAGTTTTAATTTTGCTTGCGTTACGTGTAGTCCTGACAGTGTAGTACTTATCAGTATCACTCTTTGAACCTAGGTTCATCATTGTGTGGTAGTGAGTGAGGCTAAATCGGTCACGCTCACGTTGCCAAGTGGGCCAAAAGGAGAAATAAGAATGATAAGATTGGCGATCATTGGTACCAACTGGATCACAGACCAATTTGTTGAAGCGGCGCTAAAAACTGGCGAGTATCAGCTCGCAGCCGTGTATTCCCGTTCACTAGAGAGTGCAGGTCAGTTTGCCGAAAAGTATGACGCACCTGCTTTGTTTGATGATATCGATGCGCTCGCGGCGTCGCCGTTATTTGATGTGGTGTACATCGCTAGCCCGAATGTGCTTCATGGCCCTCAAGCGCTACAAATGATGAAAGCGGGTAAACATGTCATCGTTGAAAAACCAATGGCATCTAACTATGCGTTAGCGCAAGAAATGTTTGACGTGGCGCAGCAGAACAATGTGTTGCTGTTTGAAGCTTTTATGTCTGCACATATTCCTAATTTCAAACGCTTAAAAGAGTCTTTGTCCTCAATTGGCAAGATTCGTAAGGGTCTGATCACGTATTGCCAGTACTCTTCGCGCTATCCGAAATATCTGGCGGGGGAAAACCCGAATACGTTTAATCCTGATTTCGCCAATGGTTCGATTATGGACATCGGGTTTTACTGTTTAAGTTCAGCGATAGAGTTGTTTGGCGAGCCCCTGTCTGTGGTTGCACAGGCGCAGCTGCTAGATTCAGGAGTGGATGGCAGTGGTAGCGTGATCCTCAAATATGAAGGCTTTGAAGTGGTTTTACAGCATTCCAAAACAAGCGATTCTTATCTGCCGAGTGAGATCCAAGGCGAAGAAGGTGCGTTATTGATGGACATGATTTCCACGGCCAAGAAACTGACTAAGTTTACTCGTGGTAGTGATCTAGGTATCGATTTGAGTGTTAAACAAGAATCCAATCCGATGTATTACGAGGCGCTTGAATTTGCTAACCAATTCAAGCAACAATCAATGAATCCTAGCTGCACTCAACGTTCGTTAATTGTGGCTAAATTGCTTGAGGAAATTCGACGTCAAACGGGCGTTGTATTCCCAACAGATAAGAAACACTTTGCAAAAAAGACTAAATAGAGAGCGCGCGATGCAAGCTGAAGTTAAGTGGGTAGAAGAATTTAAGTTTCTGGGCCAATCCCAATCAGGGCACTCCATTGTTATGGACGGCAATGGGGGAGCAACAGCACCTAGCCCGATGGAGATGGTTTTGATGGCAGCTGGTGGGTGTAGCTCGGTTGATGTTATCGATGGACTGAAAGAGGCTGGGCAGGCGGTAACGGCCTGTAATGCAAAGTTGACCACCCAGCGTCGTGATAGTGCCCCACGTATTTTCACTCAGGTGAATATTCATTTTGAAGTGTCGGGTGACAACCTCTCTCCAGACGTTGTGGCGCAAGTCGCGGCAGATTCGTTAGAGAAATACTGCTCGGTCTGTTTGATGCTAGGTAAAGGCGTTGAAATGACACACAGTTGGGAAATTATCTAACGCTTTGATTACACGTTTCGAGCCGAGCGTTCAGCTCGGCTTTTTTGTTTGAGTAAGCCAACATGATAAACAGTTCGCATAAATTTACGCTGGCAGGTGTCGTCGCTATTTTGCTTTGGAGTAGCGTAATGGGATTTGCCAGAACGGTAACAGAAATGCTTGGGCCAGTCGGAGGCGCCGCATCAATTTACACTGTGGCATCAATCTTCCTTGTCTTGGTCATGGGCTTGCCGAAAGTACGTCACTACTCACTGCGTTACGTTGTGATCGGTGGAGGTTTGTTTGTTGCTTATGAAATTTGTCTCGCGTTAGCACTTGCTATGGCGAACTCGCGTCAGCAAGCAGTCGAAATGCTTGTTATCAATTACCTGTGGCCCGCTTTGACAGTGCTAATGGCTGTTGTCACCAGTGGCAAAAAGACCAGCATTTGGGTTTACCCGAGTATCGCATTAGCATTCTTTGGTGTGGCCTGGAGCATTACCGGTGAGCAAGGACTCTCTGTCGCGCAGATCGCCGCTAACGTAGCCACTAATCCTGTTACCTACGCAATGGCCTTTGTCGGCGCCTTTTTGTGGGCGATCTACTGCAACCTCACTAAGCGTATTTCCAATGGGCAAAACGCAATCACGCTGTTTTTTATAATGACAGCTGTGACGCTATGGATTAAGTATGCGTTGAGCGGTGAGACAGGGATGACACTCAACCTCGAATCGGCAGGCCTACTACTGATTTCAGGGATCGCGATGGGCAGCGGTTATGCGCTATGGAACTACGCCATTATCGGCGGCAATATGGTGCTACTTGCCACCTTGTCTTATTTCACCCCAGTGCTTTCGACGGTGATTTCATCCGTCATTCTTGGTTTAGTATTGAGTCAAAGCTTTTTACAAGGTGTGATCATGGTAACGCTGGGATCTTTATTGTGCTGGTGGGTAACAAGAGAGCACGGCAACAGTTAGCTGTCTAATATTACAAAACTATTACTACCAAACTATGTCAATTGGGGTACCTGGTGAAACAAGTTTAAGCAGTTCATCCATCTCGCGATTGCTAATTGCAATACAACCATTCGTCCAGTCAAAGCTTTGTACATAACTGGCTGGGCGCGTTTCTCCGTTCTTTAGACCGTGAATTTTAATGTCTCCCCCAGGGTCCAAATTAAGTGAACGAGAATAGGCAATATCTCTGGCGTTTGGATAGCTGATATGAATTGAGCGGTAAAACTCAGAATCTTCTATTACAAAGTCTAGATAGTATCGCCCTTCCGGTGTACGTTGGTCACCCTCATAGAGCTTATGTCCTTTAGGTCGCTTACCAAGTGCGATGCGGAACTCCTTGATAATGCTGTCATTCTCAATCAAGTACATGCGCCGTTTGGACTTATCCACTTTTATTACGTCGACATCAGCCCAAGCAGGAAAACACAACACTGCAGCAAGCAAGTACAAGCCTTTCATTAAGGTTACTCTTCCTAGTTCGTTTCTATAGAAGTGTACTGTATTCAACCCAGACAGGGAGTATTATTACGTCAAACTATTTTGTGAAATTTGAACTGCAACAATAATGAAATTAATGGAAACAAGGTCATGGAAAAAATGCAGTAGGTATCATATATGGACACATTGTTTTAGTCTGTTTGCGAGTCACTTAACAACCGTTTGCGAATCTCATTGCTTGCCAATTGATAGCTGATTACGTTTTAAGCCGTATAGCGATAATTTTTATGGTTTAGGCTAGGCGTATGCTTTCACGAGTACTTCTTAAGGATATTCTTTCCGCCAGAAATCAGCGATTTTTGGCTAATGCTCTATTTCAGTATCTTGATGAATTAGCCGAGCCTGAAAACATGGCGGTGTTTGTAGAAATCAAACGAGGACAAGTCGGGGAGTTCTTGTTCCAGCATGGCAGTCCTGCCGCGATTTCTTTGTATCCTGAAACTTTCTGGACTTGGGTGTCTCAGTTTGACACTTCTGATGGTTTAATTCCTTTAGCCATCAATACTTGTCAGTGGCAATACACGCAGGTTATGGGGACAGACAGCTATGTTTTTATGCTGGACAATCATCCTGATGTTCGCACCTATCTGATTATTGAAAATTTCCAGCTAGACAAGCTTGAGCAAACAAATCAGACCCATTATTTAGATACTCTTCAAGTGATTGCTGCTCGTTGGCAATGTGTGCGAGCAGAAACCGAAGCCGCCAAAGAGTTTAAACAGCGAGATATTAAAGAAGCCAAATATCTGGATGTGATTAAACAGCGCGAACTGTTTATCGATAATATGAAGTTGGTGCAAGAGGTGGCGGTCGAGATATCTAACCCTACTAGTCTTGATGAACTGTATCGTATCGTTGTTGAAGTTATTCGTGACAAATTGGGTTTCGACCGCGCGACATTCATGCTGCTCGATATCAAAAAACGTTGTTTTAATGGTACTTATGGTACCAATCAACAAGGCCAGACAGTCAGCGAGCACCACACCCAGTATGACCTTCATCAACTAGAAGAAACCTACATTAACGCGCTGTTTGAAGGTAAAGAAAACCTGGTCATCGTTGAAGAAGCGCCACTTTATATGGCGGGCAAAGTGATCGGTCAGGGTTGGAATGGCATGCTGATCTTACGCGACGACAATGAAATTATCGGTTGGATTGCGATGGACAACTACATAAATCGCACCCCAATCACCTCTTATCAGCGCCAAATGTTGGAATCCTTTGGTTCACTTTTATCTCAGATCTATATTCGTAAGCGGCAAGAGCAAAACGTGCGTATGCTTCATGCGAGCATGGTTGAACTATCGCGCTGTATGACAGTCAGTGAGGTATGTAAATCTGCGGTCACATTTGCGATTAATCGCTTAGGGATTGACCGTTTTGCCGTATTCCTGACAGATAAAGATTGTACCCATATGCAAGGCACTTGGGGAACCGACATCCAAGGCAATGTCGTGGATGAGTCTTACTATCGCTCAGACACTGTCGATCGTGCCATTGTTCAGGCAGCGCAAACCAACCCTAATGACGTTGTATTTGAAGAATCCGTCCCAATTTATCACGACTTTCATATTGTTGGTTTTGGCTGGACGGCAATGACCATGCTGGTTAGCAACAGTGGCGAGCCGATCGCGTTTATCGCCGCCGACAATCTCATCAAACGCTCACCACTGACGCACCAACTGCGCGAAGTCATTCGTATGTTTGCATCGAATCTGACCGAAGTGCTATTGCGAACTCGTGCTCAGCAGGCAATCCATGAACTGAATGACAACCTAGAGAAAGAGGTAAAAGCACGTACCCGAGAGCTACAAAAAGCCAATGAGCAATTGGAAACCATGGCTAAGCTTGACCCTCTTACTCGCTTGGGTAACCGGAGAATGCTCGAATCACTTCTCGAACAGCTCTGTTTTGAAGGGGACGATAGCCCAAATTGTTACGGTTTAATCCTGGTGGATATTGACCACTTTGGCTTATACAACAATTGTTACGGTCATATGCAAGGGGATATCGCGTTGATGAGAATTGGCAGTATCTTGCAAAAATATACTCAAGCCGAGCGAGAAGTGTTTTGCCGTATTGGCGGAGAAGAGTTTGCACTTTTGGTTTCAAGCCAAAATGCTGAGCAAGTCGCTAGCTTGGCTGAAAGCATTCGTGAAAGGATCGAAAAAGAAAATATCCTCCACGAAGAGAACAGCATCCACAACTCACTGACTGTATCGGTCGGCTTTTCGGTGATGGAACTGAACCAAAGTCAATTCAGCTTTGATAAGCTCTATAGATCCGCCGACAAGTCTCTCTATAAAGCCAAAAATAAAGGTCGTAACCAAGTCATCGGCACCGTCTCTTTGCTTGAAGGGGTGTGATGAGGTGCTGACCTAGCTTTTCCTGCAGACCATTTTACGCTCAGAGAAATAGCTCAACTTAACAATTGACGCTCTAAGTACAGCATATAGTGTGTACTTAACGCTATGAACAGACATAATATTTCCTTTCGTTTACACCACTCTATTTACGTGGTGTAATGTTATTTATCAGTGTTTGCCAGTCAACGATTTGAGATAAACCACAATGACGGGCGCAACTTTATGCTCGTGGGCAAATCTGTAGCGCCCGCGCCCACGAGAATTTTTTAGTTCGTTATACTATTAGATAGAAGCTATGCGTTAATTCGATAGGAAGTAAGTAATGGCATTTGAAGAAAAAGCCGCACTAACAGCGGTTAAACCATTGACTGGTTTTGTTGAAGCTGCGTTTGGTCCTCGGATAAGAAAAGTCACTCAATGGGCAGAAAAAAAGGCACTTAAAGAGCAGTTAGAACCAGAAAAATTGGCTTCTACACTTGCTAATTATCTAGAAAGGTTGTCTGACAGAGTCTCAAAAATGTCCTGCATTTGTTTTCCTCAGGCTCAATTAGAAATTGCTCAAGCTTATGAACCATTGTTCCTACAAAATAATGTACAGAGAAATAATGATGTAAAGACAATTGAAGAGGTTATTCAAAACCTAGAGCAGTCATTTCTAATTATTGATAATGCGGGAATGGGGAAGAGTACATTTTCGAAGTATTTGGTACATAGAGTATTAGAGTCTACAGAATATATTCCGATTTTATTTGAATTGAGACGCTCTAAATCTGATATTGATTTGATTGAATGTATTGCTCAGGAATTGGATTTGCTTGGAAAAAATTTTTCTCGCGAACTGTTTTATGAGCTTATAAATGATGGCAAGTTCATACTAGTTTTGGACGGATTTGATGAGGTGGAAATTGACCGTCAAGAAGAAATCGCTGATCAAATAAAAACGATATCCGAAAAAGGGAAAGGAAATACGTTAGTCTTAACTTCAAGAAAGCAGGAGCTTATTCCTGAGGTTTTTGATTCGGATTCGTACCAATTTTCAAGTTTTACTGTCGAGCAGGCTAAAAGTTTGATTAACAGACTTGATGATTATTCTGGTGCAGATATAGGTACTCGTCTAATTAAAGAGTTTGATAGTGTTCCTAGTAAATTTTTAGAAAATCCACTGCTTGTTTCTTTACTATATACGACGTTTGGTGCGAACAATTCGATCGCAGATAGAATTAGTACGTTCTATAGAGAAGTATATGATGCCTTATTTAAAGGGCATGATTTAAAGAATAAAAACGGATTCAAGCGAGAGAAACTATCAAAGTTAGATATTGAACAGTTCAAAACACTACTTCGAGCATTGTGCTTTCAGATGGTAGCTAAAAGGAGAATGACGTTTTCATCAAGTAGTGATGCTATCGAACTTATTAACAAGGCAATAAGTATCTCTGGTACAATGCCTGAATCACCTAATGCATTTTTGCAAGATTTGCAAAACGCAGTTCCACTGTTATTGAAAGAGGGACACGAATATAAATTTCTTCATGCGACTATAGTTGAATTTTTTGCTGCTGAATATATTGTTTATGACAGTAATAATAGAGATCTCTTGCTAGAAAAAATGTTTGTAGGTCAAATGTCTCAATCATTTTCTAAGGTTTTTGAATTTGTTCATGATATATCACCTTCTTTATACGATAAGGTGATTACAAAGTCTTATGCCGATAAACTAGATTCAGAATCTATAGATTTATCTAGTACTGAGAGAGCGGTTATCTCTACCATAAGTCATCTGTATCATTTCAACTTTCTCCTATTGCCATTAAAAGAGTACTCTGTGGATGGTAAGACTCCAGATGGAGCTCGTATAGGAAATAAATTTCCAGAGTTTTACGAAGACGTATATATGTTCACGTGGAGAAAATTTGAATATGAAGGAGATGTTTATTTTCTTGTTCTTCTATCTGATAACTCGGCGTACAACATTCATCAATGTGCTTTGGAAAAATTATCAGTTGACTCTCCACACCATGGACTGCCTAAAGATTTCCAACAGATGGAATTCTCCAGCATTGTTGAATCTTTTGGTGAAGAGGTTTGGTACAAAGTAGATGAGACGACTTTAGATTCTATATGTAAGTTTCCTACTCTTATCGATTTTCTATCAGAACAGTGTCCAAGAGTTAACTATTCGAATCGAATTTTTTCAAGCAATAAAATTAAACTGTTCTTGGAAACATTAAAAACACAGTCAGAACTGGATAGTGAGTTGGAAGATTTATTTTAGAATGTAAAAAGGAGCCAGTTGACTCCTTAGTTTGTTTAGATTTTAAAGATTCTTATAGCAATTTGGAGCTATATCCTTGACGATTTTTCGCATCTTTAAGTTTTGACCTTCAATGGTTTTAATTGCAGCGCCATTTAACTCTGTGAGTTCTTCTTTAGAGAGCGAGTTGAGAAATTCTAATTGAAACATTGGAATTTTGTCTTTTGGGGGTGTAAGAGACGTGTTTGCATACAATTGAATTAGTTGCGCTGTAGCCAATTTGACTTCCACTAAGTGAGCATCAACATAGTCGATGTACAGTTGATTTGCGAAGGTTTGGTCTTGTTCAATTTTAACTATGGTTGTTTTGTGCTTTTTAGCCATTTTCGGGCTTAGCATATTCGTTGTATCTATTAAACAATCCATAAACTCAATTCGGCTCGCCGGCTTGGCGTTTTCAGAACTATTTAGGTCTGAATTTGCATATGCTTGGGTGCTGAAAACTGTGCAAGTTAAAAGAGCAATAATATGTTTTCTTAAAGTTATGTTAGTCATTCTCCAATATTCCTATCCGACCTCATAAAGCAGCATTGTACAATGATTTTGACTGCAACTTATTGTTTTACAGGTTTTCATTGTGTGAGTTATGTGGGAATAGCTGTGTAAATACTTACCGAAGCGTATTCAAATTGCCATGCCAAGAAAAGAAGGGCAGGTGTTGCCTTTTATTTTGATGAAAAGGGCCTAGCTTTTGGCTAGGCCCTTTCTTTATGGAAGAATTGCTCCCACCCTAACTTGCGGATTTGAAATCAATCGTTGTCAGAATACGCCATTTTCATTTTCGATGTCTCCACCACTAATCAGAGAGTACACGCGCATTGAAAAATCGAGGGCTTGAATTGAATCCCAGTGCTCGACGATTCGACCATCTTCGATACGCCACGTGTCAATAATGTTCATCCCTTTTTGATCGTTCCCTCGGTCTTCCTTGTTTAACGTGGCGTGAGAATGAAAGATGACAAAATTACCATCCGCGTATATATGCTTCACATCATAGGTGTAGTCTGGGTATTCCTCGACGAACTCGGCTAGAAAACCCACTAAGCCAGTGATCTTGTCTGGCAGATTGCGATTGTGTTGCACGTAAGCACTGTCGTTGTAGTTTTCGAGTACATAGCTAAAGTTATGATTGTTCATCAAGTTTTGTACAAAATCTGTAATCAATTTTGCGTTAGCTAGTTCTTGTTCCGTCCAAGTTGGTTTTTGCAAGCTTTGGAGATCAATGATCAACTTGTCTGATGCGTTTGCATGCATTGTGGTACTAAATAGCAAAAGAAATAATGAAACCATTGCTTTTAACATAGGGTGCTCCTGTTAATGGTATCTAGGTTAGGTATACGTTGTGCATTATAGTAATTAATAGTAACCTACATAACAAGAAGGTACTAAAAGGTGAGGAAGGCACTTTTAGGTAACCTATGAGCATTTATCATCGGAATAGTGGAGGGGAAGATGACCGACAACGTTCAATCACAACGCAGGGTGTTCTACAACAATGAGGAATGCGCGGTTCGCAATGTGGTTGCCCAAATTGGCGATAAATGGTCGCTACTTATTCTGTTTGCCCTTGTTGATGGAACAGAGCGATTTAACGCGCTGAAATCAAGAATCGAAGGGATATCGCAGCGAATGTTGACTCAGACACTGAGAGATCTGGAGCGCGAAGGTTACGTCACGAGAACCGTTTATCCTGAAGTGCCAGTAAAGGTGGAGTACTGTCTTACCGAGATGGGGCAAGATCTCGTAGAACCTTTGTATCAATTAGTTTGCTGGGCAGACGCTCATAGAGCGCAGATTGAACAGGCGCGTAAAACCTACGACGAGAAAAGCTGAGATAGTAGATACAAAGATAAATATTTATGTCACAAGTAGCCTAGCTATTTTAGCTAGGCTCTTTCGTACCTGTGAAGGCAAATTCTTATAGATGAGCGAGATCTTCGGCTTTTTGCTTGCGAGAGGAGTGCTGTTTTACTCCCTGTTTGACGAGTGAGATCAGCTCCTTCGCCTGCCAACTATTTACATCAGTCGAATACTGGCTCTGATTCATGCTAAATGCTTGCTCAGCTATCTTTTGTTTAAGTTGTTCATCTAGGTCTGGATTTTCATTAAGCCATGTTGTAAGCAAAAAGTTGGCTCTGACCTTATCATCCGCTTTCAATGCTGCTATTAACTGCTCGGTTGTTGAGTTGGCTAACTCGGGCTGAAGTAGTTGAGGTGTCAGTTTTCTACCTTTCAACCATAGCGTTAGTGTGACTAGCCAAAGCGTGGCGAACAGAGCGGTAAGGTAAGGCCAGAAACCCGCTTGATACTCAACGACGGTCTGAATGCTTTGCGCAGAAGAAACCGCTGGCTGGAGAGGTTCATTACTGAGCCCCGAAGCTGGTGCAACATCGAGCTGAAAACCTTGTAAATGTGCGGTTTGGGCAGATTTATTGTCGCTGTCCCACCAGTTAAGGTTAACCTCAGTGAGGTGTATGGTGCCTGGCCGCTGAGCAATGAGTACTTGTTTGATGGTCATGCGTGTTTTGCCATCGCCTAGGTCTTCAAATTGTGGCTTTTCTTGATACACGCGCAGTGACTCTGGGTAGTCAATTTTCAGCTCAGGAAAGCGCTCGCTTGCCAGACCTTGGATGTCCAAATTGATCTCACGCGTAATCGACTCACCAACTTGAGTTTTGTACGTGTTAGACGCAGTAATGTCATCGCCGCTCGAATCCGTCCATTGTTGGGTGAGATTGAGTGACGCGGCAGGAAGCCAGGCTCCTTGGTAATTATCTGGGATTGCCTCAACTACAATCTGGAATGTCTCCGCTGGTGTATCGGCAGACACCAACTTAGTTGTGCTGGTGCGGTTATCGCCATAAACCACGCTGCCTTTAAAGCCAATGCCATTTAATGTGAATTCACCAGCCGTATCTGCTGTGACTCGGTAACTTTGGTCAACCACTGTCACCTCTACACCTTCAAGCACACTTTGATACTGCTTAGGCTCGCCTAATGGAGTCAGAGAAACGCCATTGGCTTTCGGTGGGATAATGTTCGGGTTTTGTAATCTCCTTGGATCGGCTTTAACAATCAGTCGAGTGCTGAGAATTGCGCTCTCATTAGGGTAGAGTTGGGTTTTACTGAGCTTGCTTTGCACCTCAATTAAATCAGAGGCCTTGGGCTCATTGGTATCCATCGCAACTTGAATCGCAATTGGCTGAGAAGATGCGCCGTCAATGCTAAACACAGGGATCGTCGCAACTCCCAAGCGTTGCGCGGCAAGTGTGATGTTCCATTCGCTGCGAGTTGAACGATCGCCATTGATGATATTGATTGAACTACCAAAACTTGGTCGACCGACGTAAAAATCGCTGTCGAGAACGCTAAGATCGAGCGCATCGGATGACACTTTCTTATCGACCACAATACGCAGTTGGAAGACTTCATTTTTGACCACTTTATTTTTACTCACGGTCGCCATCACGCTAGTGGCGAAGGCAAAGGGGCTGGTCAGTGTTAACAATAGGGCCAATAGGCTCGCAATATACACAGGGTATTGTTTTTTCATCACCATTTCTTACCTGTATCTTGTGGCGGTTGCTTTTGCTGTGCTTGAAGAATCATTTGCGCCCTCAATAAGCGGCTAGGATCGCGTGCACTTTCTACCTGTTGTAGTTTGCGCAGCTCAGGTTCAATGTTTTGTTGATTGTTTGACTCGTTGAGCTGACCGTCAGACAAGGGTGCTGATTCGGACCGCTGCTGTGCGACCTCAGAGTTAGATGCGTTGTCTGGCTGTGTTTGGTCGTTTTCAGAAGCAGGTTGTTGCGTATCTTTTTCTCTGGGCTGACTTTGTTGTTGCCCCGTTTGAGGCTGATCTTGCTGTTGGTTTGCTGATGATTGCTCTTCATCGCCTTGCTTGTTGTTTGGTGACTCTTGCCCTTGTTCAGATCCATTTTGTGATTGACTCTGATCTGCCCCAGAATCATCCTGTTGCTGTTGCTGTTGCTGTTGCTGTTGCTGTTGCTGTTGCTGTTGCTGTTGCTGCTGAGCTTGGCGCACAACGTCAAGGTTATGTCGTGCATCCTGATGATCGGGTTGTTGCTTGAGTATCGACTGGTATAGCTGAGCGGCTTGATCCAGTTGGCCATTTTGTGCGTAGGCATTGGCAAGGTTGTAGCGCCCATCGAGTGTTTGAATTTCTTTTAATGACTCAATCGCGCTGCTAAAGTCCTGATCGTGATATTGCGCCAGTCCTTTCCACTGCTTATCGGTAAACAGCTGCGCCGCTTTATCATACTCTTGGCTTTCGAAATACCTCATTGCTTGTTGATCTTCGGTTAGCCAAGGGCTCGCTTGAGCGGGGTGATTTAGTGACAGGGGAATCATTACTAACATCGCACTAAAAAACAGTCCACGACGGAACATCAATAGTGCAGGGACCAGCAACAGAGGTAGCAGCCAATAACCTTGGTTAATCTGCTCAGTGATGGACTGACCGTTGTTAAGTTTCTCTGCTGAATCAAGCTGAGAAGTGAGCTGGCTAATGCGCTCAACATCACTGCTTGTGACTTGAATAGGTACAAAGTAACCGCCGACTGACGAGGCGAGTTCTTTCATATTGTCGAAGTTTGATTTAGCGATGACGGGTTGCCTATTATCTTTGGTCATCAGCGAGCCGTCACTGAGTTGGATCGGCGCACCTGAGCGCGAGCCAAGACCTAAGATGCTTAGCCGCCAAGATGTGCCACTTAACTCGTTTTCGATATCATGGCGTTCACTGTCGTCTATGTCATCGGCAATTAGGACAATATCACCTTTGGCAAGACCAATGTTGGTCATCATTTCTATCGCCAGTTTTACCCCAGCAGCTGCATTAGCGCCCGGATAAGGCATCAGCTCAGGCGATAAGTTCGGTACTAGATTTGCGATGGTTTGTGAGTCCGACGTCATTGGGCTAATTCGATAGGCATCACCCGCGTATGCGACTAATCCTGTCGTACCGTCTTGCCAGTTGGCGAGCAAATCTGCAACCTTATATTTGGCTTGGGTAAGTCGATTGGGTTTCACGTCAGTGGCATACATCGACATCGACATATCCATCACCACAACACGTGCGCTGGCATTTGAAAAGCTTGGGACGTCTTGTTTGCTAAAGCTCGGCCCGGCTAGTGCCGTAATAGAAACCAAGCCACTGATTGCAATCACACTCAATGCTTTCCTACTTAGTTGTGTCGCTTGAATGCCCATCGCTTGAGCTAAATGTGGTGCGATCAGCGTTTGGCGACGATCACGCCGTGAAAGCCAATAGATAAGTCCAGCCCAAGGCACAAGCGCGAGTAACCACATCGGGTAGAGGAAAAGAAAGCTAGACATGATTCCTCCTTAAAATAAGTAGCAAGATAAAAGCCAGCAAAGCGATAGTAAGCGGCAGTCCGAACCATTCGCTCTGAGGTCGCCAAGTCTGTGTGGCATTGGATACCGGCTCTAAACTGTTGATGGTGTCGTAGATGGTGGCGAGTTCGTTGGCATTGCGGGCACGAAAGTACTGACCTCCTGTGACGCTAGCGATCTCCATCAGCGTCTTCTCATCGAGATCTTGAGCGGTATTGACTTTACGCGTCATAAAGAACTCTTTGACCATCATTTCTCCGGCTCCGACACCAATGGTGTAGATGGTCGCGTGGTATTTTTTTGCGATGTTGGCCGCTTCGATCGGATCAAGTACACCCGAGTTATTACTGCCATCGCTGAGTAGTACCATGACGCGTTGAGGTGCGTCGCTGTCGATAAAGGTTTTGGTCGCCAAGCCTATGCCTTCACCCAGTGCGGTTTTGTCACCAATCAGCTTTAAAACCAAAGAATTAACTTGCTCAGAAATGGTGTTTCTATCAAGGGTCAATGGTGTTTGTAGATAGGCGTGATCGGCAAATAGCACCAGCCCAAGACGGTCGCCTTGTCGCCGCTGAGCAAAATCACTCACTACCTTTTTGACTGCAGTTAGGCGGTCAACATAGCCTTGTTGCTCATCGTTCATATCCTCTTGACTCATCGAGTAAGACAGATCGAGCACGAGCATCAAGTCGCGATGTTTCGGCGAGCTTGTCACCGGTTCACCATACCAAACTGGTCTAGCGACAGCGGTAACAAGAGCCAGCCATATAAAGGTACAAAGTAGCTTAGCAAGGGTATTGCTGGGAGCTTTACTGCCTTGAGATTCAGGCAAGTAAGGTAAGTGAATTGCTGCCGCCGATTTCTTCGGCGGCGCAAAAAAGTAGATCAACAGCGAGATGGGCAACAGGAACACTGCCCACCACCAAACGAAGCTAATATTAGCCACGTGTTTTGCTCCTTCTTTTTTTCGGTGGCAATGCTTGATTTATCCATTCGCTACAGTCTTGGATCAGGGCCTGTGCATTAGGTATTGGCTGTTTGCTGTACAAAGCTTGTTGCCAAAGTTCATAGTTTTCACTAAAGCGAGGGCTGGATAGCTGACTATCCAAAAATACATACCACTCTTTACCCGTCAGTTGGGCGATTTGTTCGCGCGGGAAATAACACAGCGCCGCTTGTCTGACGAGCTCGATCGCCTCGGAGGGTTTTTGATCGAGAGCGAGTAAGCGCAGAGCGGTTTTTTTCGGCGCTAATCTTTTTTTGTTCCAGCGTAAAAGGAGCCAAGTGGTGAGCAAAAGTGCTAGTAAGCCGCCAATCAGTGCCCACCAACCCCAAGCGAGCGGTAACCACGCTGGTGGCTCAGGTAAATGCATTGGGTTCAAAGGTAAAAGTGAAGTTTGAGTCTCTGAGCTCATAATGAAAATCCATGTAATTGTTGAGTCAAGGCAGCGCCGCTAGAGAGCGATGAAAAACTAACCCCCATCCTTAAGGCCATGTTTTGAAGTTGAGTTTGCTGCTGCTTGAACGCCTGTTCAATACCAAGACGCGTTTTATTAGAAGAAAAATCCAGCCAACGGGTTTGCTGATGGTTGGTGACTTGCTCTGTTCCGCGAAAGGCGGTGTGTCCCTGCTCTAGAGGGTCGCTGATTTGAATCATTCGAACTCGATTGTGCTGACTAAGGCGACTGAGTTTAGACTCATGAGCGCTGGAGAAGCGAGAAAAATCGCTCAGGAGAATAATGTCACTCCCTTTTGGACAAACGCGAGCCAGCGCTTGCAATGCATGATTTACGTCATAACTAAGTTCAGATTGCGAAGAGAGCTGTTGTTTGTGCAGATTAACCAAAGATTGAAGTAACGCCAGTGCCCCTTTATTACGTGATGTTGGTTTGAGCTCAATCAGTTGATTCCCAGTATCGATAACAGCACCGATCCGGTCTTGCTGCGCGACACTTAGCCAAGCGAGCAAGCTCGCCATGTGCGCCATTTGCACCGACTTTAGCATTAACGTAGAACCAAACAGCATCGATTGCGAGAGATCGAGATAGAGCACGATCGGCTTTTCTCGTTCTTCACTGAATAACTTAGTGTGTGGCTTGCCAGTGCGAGCTGTGACGCGCCAGTCAATTGAGCGAATATCATCGCCTGCCTGATACTGGCGAACCTCGCTAAAATCCATACCTCGACCAAGTTGACGGCTTTGATGCTGGCCCAGCATCTGTGACCATAAACTCTTGGCAGGGGGTAACCATTTTATGCATTGCTGTTTGTAATCGAGCAGTTCCTCAAGGGTTAGGTTGACTCCGTCACTGTATGGAGGCAATGTGTTTTCCATCCCTTTTTACCTAGGCACTGCCGACTAAAGATAACAGTTTGCTGATCACTTGATTTGGATGAATGCCTTCCGCTTGCGCTTGATAGCTGAGCAGAAGGCGGTGACGCAATACCGGGAACACCATCGCTTGAACATCTTCAGGTGAGACGAAATCGCGACCATTTAACCAAGCATGAGCACGAGCACAGCGATCAAGCGCTATGGTTGCACGCGGGCTGACCCCCATCTCTAGCCATTGCTGGAGCGTATCGTCGTATTTCGCTGGCTCACGGGTCGCCATCACTAAACGAATAATGTACTGCTCGATAGATTCAGCCATATGAATGTCTAACACTGACTGACGTGCAGCAAAAATATCAGCTTGCGACAAAGTCGGTGGTGTGAAGCCGTTCTCTCCCTTGGCTTCGCCTCTATTTAAGCGCAGAATTTCAAGTTCACTCGTGGCGTCAGGATATTTCACATCTAGGTGAATCAAAAAGCGATCCAGTTGCGCTTCAGGTAAAGGGTAAGTGCCTTCTTGCTCGATGGGGTTCTGCGTTGCCATCACGAGAAACAATTCGGGTAATTTGTAGGTGTTTCGCCCTGCGGTGATTTGTTTTTCAGCCATTGCTTCTAACATGGCAGCTTGTACTTTGGCCGGGGCACGGTTAATTTCGTCGGCTAAGATAAGTGAGTTAAAAATCGGCCCAGCCTGAAAAGTAAACTCTCCGGTTTCAGGACGAAAAATGTCGGTGCCCGTTAAATCTGCGGGTAGCAAATCTGGTGTAAATTGGATGCGGTGAAAATCACCTTCAATACAATCAGCCAATGATTTGACTGCGCGAGTTTTAGCAAGCCCTGGTGGACCTTCGACCAAAATATGTCCGTCGGCAAGGAGTGCAACGAGCAGCTGATTCACCAGTTCGCTCTGACCAATGATTTGGCTGTTTAGATATTCGCGCAGTTGTTGTAGAGCGTGTGAATTCATGATCTTATTTCTCCCATTTTTCACTTAGTAGCTCGCAAACGAAAAAAGTTCCACTCACAATAAAAGAGCAACTTAGAGTGATGAAATTATCACCACTTTGACATTTGGCGGGTGCTGAACAAGTGCAACTATTTCAGGTAGTTAAAATATGGGGACTAAAATCGCAAATCCAACTTGGTAAATTTGAATTCTTGCGGCAAAAGGTCTTTGTTTATAGAGGTAACTTAGAAGATATTTATCTGATGATTGATTAGTAAAGAAAATTGTCATTAAGTCGATATATTAGTCTGATTGTATGTGTCGACACCTAAACTGGCACACTAAAACTATTCCATGTGTCAGGGATCAAACATATAAACATTAATCGCTTCTTAAGGCTGGTAAAATGAAATTAAACTCAATAAGCATAAAACAGAAAGTGGTCGCGGGGATCACCTTTGCTGTTTTAGCCTCAACGATTATCGTCGGAGTCATGGCACAGCGCCAAGCAAGAGTGGTGCTGGAACATAGGTTGATTGATATCGAGCTTCCTTCGATGCTCGAACAGATCAGTAGCCAAATTGATACCGAAGTTAGCCAGTTATTGCTCGCAGCAGAGCAACTTGCCAACAATGAATTTGTTAAACAAGCTATCAATACAACCAGTATTTCTCCTGATGTCGAAGCAAAATTAGTAAAGCAACTGAACAATTTACGCTCGCAATATAAGCTTAATGATGCTTCTGTAGCTAACCGAGATACCGCTTACTATTGGAACCAGAATGGTTTTTTGCGTCAATTAAACCAACAGCAAGATGGCTGGTTCTTTGGCTTTAAGCAATCAGGACATGCAAAGTCAGTCAGCATCTTCCAAGAAGCCACCGGTGAAGTGAAAATGTTTACTAACTACCAGGTGCTTGATGGTATGTCGATGTCTGGTTTATCTAAATCGATGGATGACATGGTCGCGCTGCTGAATGGATTTAAAATTGAAGACACTGGCTTTGTTTTTCTTGCCGATTCGGCAGGTAAGGTGCAAATTCATCGCGATAGCAGTAAAGCGAAATCAACTATAAGCCAACTGTTTGGTGGCGACTCCTCTTCATTGTTAGATAAATCTGGCTTCAATCTAATTGAAACGGAATATCAAGGTGAGCACGT
The DNA here is from genome assembly GCF_000967545.1 of Vibrio galatheae. Lineage (GTDB taxonomy): Bacteria > Pseudomonadota > Gammaproteobacteria > Enterobacterales > Vibrionaceae > Vibrio > Vibrio galatheae. Next base: position 130,639 of record NZ_JXXV01000007.1, read on the forward strand.
GTTTGTTGCCAGTACTTATGTGGCTGCGATGGACTGGTTTGTTGTTGGTGTGGTACCTGTCGCTGAAGTATTTGCCGACCTAAATGCCGTTGCCCATCAAATGATGTTAACCACAATCGTGGTTGCTGGTCTGTTTATCTTCATGGGCATATTCCTTGCCAACAGTATTGCGCGTCCGATTCGTGAAATATCAGCCCGCTTTGCCGATCTAGGTAAGGGCGATGGCGATCTCTCTCAGCGCATTGAAATTAAAGGCAGCGATGAAATAGGTCAGCTATCGGAAGGTTTCAACGGCTTTATTGAGAAAATCCACGACTCGATGAAAGAAGTGGCTTCTACCAGCCATGCGTTGCAATCCGCTGCTGATGGGGTATCCAGTAAAGCCAATACGACTCACGACAACAGCCAGATTCAACGCGATCAAACTATTCAAGTGGTGACGGCAATCAATCAGATGGGAGCCACCATCAGTGAAATAGCCAGTAATGCGGCGACGGCGGCGGAGACGGCGAATCAGGCGTCAGATAATACCGAAGTTGGGCAAAACGTTGTCAATCAGGCCAAAGATGCGATTAGCCGTTTGGCGCTCGATATTGAGAATACAGGGCAAGTGGTCGAGCAACTGGCTTCTACCACCCAAGAAATTGGTTCAATTCTCGATGTGATCCGTGATATTTCAGAGCAAACGAATTTACTGGCGTTAAACGCGGCAATAGAAGCGGCTCGTGCGGGTGAGCAAGGCCGTGGTTTTGCTGTCGTGGCAGACGAAGTGCGCAATTTAGCAAGTCGCACTGCAGACTCGACAGAAGAGATCCAGAAGATGATTAATCAACTTCAAAGTGATGCTAAAGATGCGGTTTCAGCAATGGAAGCGGGCAAGAGTGTGACAGGTGAAGGGGTGTCAGCATCGGACGAAGCGGTAGATGTGTTGGTCAGTATTTCTGAGCGAATTCATGACATTTCAGACCGCAATACCCAAGTTGCCACAGCGACAGAAGAACAGTCGACCGTGGTTCACACCATCAACCAGAATATTGAAGAGATCAATGCGATAAATGAGGTGACCACAAGTACAGCAGAAGAGCTCGCCGCAGCAAGTGCTGAGCTTAAGGAGCTGTCTGCTCGTTTGGACACTATGGTAGGTAGCTTCAAGCTGTAAAGTCTTTACGATACTGGAATAACTGGGTCTAAGTGGGTAAACTTAGACTCAGTTTTTATTTATGGGGTAAGTGAGATCATGAGTGATTTCGAAAAAGATCTAGAGCAGATGTCGCAAGAGATGAGCAATGAGCCAGAAGTGGCACTGCCGTCAATTGAAGAGCAAAAAGCCATCGCTGCCGAGTTGAAACAGTTAGAAGCAGAAGGCAAACTAACGCCAGAAGTGCTTGAGCAGTATTTTGGTAAGTTCTACGCCAAATCGGATGCACCTGTTCATTAAGGTTCAACAGACCCAAAGTGTTTAAGCCGCAGTATGCGGCTTTTTTAATGCCCACTCATATAGGAATAGCCATGTTTATTCTCTATCGATTAATTAAACTCGCGATTATCTGCGTTGTGTTTTTCACCCTCTATGACTTGATCGCGTTTGGTGAAATTGCTTGGCTAGGACGATTAATAACTTCGCTTGGTTTATAGCAACGCGGCAGAAATGAATCGTTATGACGGCGTGTAACGTTCGGGCTTTAGTAGAAGAATTAGTCGTTATTCTAAGAAAACGCAATTAAGCACTATAAACCATTATGTATCTGAAAATAAGGCAATAAAAATAGTCTTTTACTCATGTTGAACAATGTAAATTAATTGTTTAATACATGAGCGGAGTGATGTGTTGATCAGTGTTTGAATTGCATAATTATTCTGTGTATTGTCGTTTTAATTGAGGTTTATTGGCTAGTTAATCAATAAATAGTGGTTTTTTATTCCCTAATGAGGTATAAGAAATCTTTAACAAACGATAAAGGAATATCTATGAAAAAGTTGCTTTGCGCTGCTGCATTGTCTGTCGCTGTCTCTACTCCTGCTCTTGCGGACCCAATTTTAGATGACATCAAAAACAGCGGTGAGCTAAAAGTTTGTTTTGATTCTGGCTACATGCCTTTTGAAATGACGGCAAAAAATGGTCAATACATAGGTTTTGATATTGATCTCGGCAAGCAAATGGCACGCGCGATTGGCGTGAAGTATGTGCCAGTTAATACAGCATGGGATGGCATTATTCCTACACTGCTAACAGGCAAGTGTCATATGATCATGGGCGGTATGACTATTACCCCAATGCGTAATATTCAAGTTAACTTCGCTGACCCGTACGTCATCATTGGTCAGTCTATTCTGCTTAACCCTAAACATGACGGTAAGGTTCAAAACTACCGTGATCTCAATAGTGAAGAGTTCGTTGTCGCAACGAAATTGGGCACAACAGGTGAGCAAGCAATTAAGCGTTACCTGCCAAAAGCGAAAGTTAATCTATACGAAACACAGTCTGAAGCGGTGCTTGAAGTCGCTAACGGTAAAGTGGACGCGTTTATCTATGATTTACCTTTCAACGCTATTTACAACGCCGAGAACAAAGGTCAGCTCGTTCACCTTGCTGAACCATTCACTTATGAGCCATTAGGTTGGGCGGTTCCGCAAGGTAACCCAGATACACTTAACTTCCTCAATGGTTATCTGCGTCAGATCAAGGGTGACGGCACTTATGATCGCATCTACGACAAGTGGTTCAACGACGACAAATGGTTAACGCAAGTTAAATAATCGTCCCCACCATTTAGGCTAATGTGAACGGGTTTCAGGCGATATGCTGAAACCCGTTATGTGACGCCTCATTTTGCGTTTCGTACTAAATCTCACCCAATTATACCCTCGGAATAACATGCAAAATAATCTTAAATCCCTGTTTTGGAACGCAGTTTTTGTTCTTGTATTGGTTTCAATTGGCGGTCTGGTTTATCTATCAGGCAAGCGAATCGATTACAACTGGAACTGGGAACGTGTCGTTCCGTATATTGCCTCCAACGCGGCTGCTTCTATTACAGCCCCTGAAGATGGCAATATCGTTTTGACCAAAAACAATCACCTTGCTTTAGAAAACCTAAGCGGAGAAGTGATTGTAGACTTGAGCGGTTATGACACGATTCAAGTGTATCAAGGAGACCTGATCTTCGAAGGCGATACATTGGCTTACCAGGAAGAGTGGCGAATCGGCCCTATCTTAGAGGGGGTCATTGTTACTATCAAAATTTCGCTTTGGTCGCTGATGATTGCTCTTGCTCTAGGGCTTATTATCGGTTTAATGCGGATATCGAGTAATCCGGCGTTAAAGAAGTTGTCGATTGTTTACATTGAGATCATCCGTGGCACGCCGTTACTGGTTCAAATTTTCATCGTTTACTTCTTCATTGGCACTGTATTGGACTTAGAACGTTTTACTGCAGGTGTGATTGCGCTGTCGGTATTTACCGCGGCTTACGTGGCAGAAATCGTCCGATCTGGCATTCAATCGATTCCAAAAGGCCAAATGGAAGCGGCGCGTTCTTTGGGTATGAGTTACCCTAAAGCAATGATTTACGTTATTTTACCGCAAGCATTTAAGCAAACGTTGCCACCGCTTGCAGGTCAGTTTATCAACTTAATTAAAGACTCTTCACTGGTTTCGGTTATCTCGATTACGGATTTGACCAAAGCAGGTAGAGAAGTCGTGAGTGGTAGTTTTGCGCCATTTGAAGTGTGGTTTACCGTTGCAGCACTCTACTTGATTTTGACCAGTGGACTCTCTTGGGCAATCCAGACCTTAGAAAAGAAACTTGCAGCCAGTGATTAAGTAGGAAGAGATCATGGAACATATTATTCAGGCCGAAAAGGTCAATAAAATCTACCCAAATGGCTGTCACGCGTTGAAAGACGTTACTGTCAATGTCGATAAAGGAGAGGTGATCGTGATTGTTGGGCCTTCTGGCTCAGGTAAGTCGACCTTTCTGCGCACCATCAATCAGTTAGAAACAATCAACAGTGGTTCTATCATTGTTGATGGCATCGACATGTACGCCAAGTCAACCGACATAAATAAATTGCGCGCCGATGTGGGCATGGTATTCCAAGGCTTTAACCTATTTCCGCATAAAACGGCGCTGGGCAATGTGATGTTGGCACCGCTCAAAGTATCAAAACGTGACACTAAGGAAATTGAACTGGAAGCCAAAGACTTACTCTACAAAGTGGGTCTGGCGGAAAGAATGGACAATTACCCGAATCATCTTTCCGGCGGTCAGCAGCAGCGCGTGGCGATTGCGCGTGCGTTAGCCATGAAACCTAACATTATGCTGTTCGATGAGCCGACGTCAGCACTCGATCCAGAAATGGTGGGAGAGGTGCTGGATGTAATGAAAGATCTTGCCAAAGAAGGCATGACGATGGTTGTGGTGACACATGAGATGGGTTTTGCCAAAGAAGTGGCGGATCGCGTTTTGTTTATGGAAGATGGTGAGTTGCTCGTATCGGACACGCCAGAGCGATTTTTTGACAATCCTACCAATCCAAGATTAAAGCAGTTCTTATCCAAAGTTCTGTAACTTAAGGGTAGGCTTGGCTCGAAACTGCCAACCAATATAAAATACAAAACCCCGCCAGCGGCTAACGTTGGCGGGGTTTTTGTTTATTAGCTCAGTTTATTTTACTTCACTGTCCACTGAATCTCTTCACCCGCACGGATTGGTACAACAACGTCACCACCAAAAGGCATGGTTTCCGCGACTGGCCATGATGACTTGGTCAAAGTGACCGTGTCTTGGTTACGTGGGATACCATAAAAGTCTGGGCCGTTGTGGCTAGCAAAGGCTTCAAGATTCTCTAGCTTACCTTCTTGTTCAAACACTTCAGCATACAATTCTAGCGCTGCGTGTGCTGTGTACGAACCCGCGCAGCCGCAAGCGGCTTCTTTCATGCCTTTGGCATGTGGTGCTGAGTCTGTACCTAAGAAGAACTTCTTACTACCGCTTGTCGCCGCTTCAATTAGCGCTTGCTGGTGGGTGCTGCGCTTTAAGATTGGTAGGCAGTAGAAATGTGGTTTAATGCCACCAACTAGCATGTGGTTGCGGTTGTAGAGCAAGTGGTGGGCAGTAATCGTCGCAGCCACGTTGTCGTTGGCATTGCTAACGAAAGAGGCGGCATCAGCAGTCGTGATGTGCTCAAGTACAATTTTCAAATTCGGGAAATCGTTGACAATCGGCGCTAAGACTGTGTCTAAAAACTCTTTCTCACGGTCAAAAATATCGACAGCATGATGCGTCACTTCGCCGTGAACCAGCAGCAACATGCCCACTTCCTGCATGGTTTCAAGAACGTGATAAATGTTCTTTGCCGAGGTGACACCAGAATCTGAGTTGGTGGTTGCTCCTGCAGGGTAAAGCTTAGCTGCAACCACTGCGCCTGACTCTTTAGCTTTGCGAATCTCTTCAGAAGTCGTGTTGTCAGTGAGGTAAAGCGCCATTAGTGGTTCAAACTGCTCACTCGGCTTTTGAGCCATAATGCGTTCGCGGTAGGCCAGCGCCATTTCTGTGTTGGTAATCGGTGGGACAGTGTTCGGCATAATTAGCGCGCGTCCGTTGTAGCGGCTAATATCTCGCACGGTATCCTGTAGAACGTCGCCATCGCGTAGATGAACATGCCAGTCGTCAGGACGTGTGATCGTAAGTGTTGTCATTGTAGCTCCCACCGTATTGAAGTTTGTCTGATTGGAGCCTAAACGGAGCGAAAACTGAGAAAGCAAACGCTTACGCTTAGGCGACAGGATGATAGAGCAATCAGCTCCGTATTTCATCCCCTTTTTTAGTGGGCGACTTTAAAGTCTGTGTGAAAGTACTAACGAACGGTAAGCCACAGTGCGTGAATTGAACCCGGGACAAAGAAAAAAATCGTTAAAACAAGGTTGATGATGAAATCCTTGCCGATGCCTTTGTCCAAAAAGACCGCAACGGGTGGAAGAAAAATACATAAGAGGATCATGATAAATTTGTTCATGGTGCAAGTGACTCCTGTATAGATAAGATGAGTTTCAGCATTGAGACCCAGACCTTGGCTCAGCGACAGCTATTTGCTTCCCATTTCTCTGCTTCAGTGTTGCGCAAATTAGTGAATCAAATCAAACGAGTGTTAGTATATTACCAAGATTATAACTCGAACTTAGGATACGCAATGTCAGCGCCGTTTCTCTCTCAAATTAATGTTTATCCCGTTAAATCTCTCGCTGGAATCTCTTTGTCTTCAGCTTGGGTTGAACAACAAGGTTTAATGTTCGATCGCCGCTTTATGCTCGCGCTTTCTGATGGCTCTATGGTGACCGCGCGAAAATACCCGCAAATGGTGACGGTGAAAACCAGCCTGACTGCAGACGGTGTTATTTTCACGGCCCAAGGATATCAATCGTTAAGAGTGCGTTACTCGCAATTTAAAATGCAACAGGCACCTGCTCAGGTTTGGAACGACAATTTTGTTGCGTACACCACTACCGATGAGGCAGATGACTGGTTTAGTGAGGTGTTGGGGCAGAGGGTAGAACTGCTGTATTGCGGTGAGCAATCCAATCGCGTGCGAGAAAAACTTGGTCACAACGTCAGTTTCGCCGATGGCTATCCGCTACTTATTATTAGTGAGGCTTCGCTGGCAGAGTTAAATCGCCGCAGCCCTGAATATCACTCTATGGATCAATTTCGCACCAACCTTGTTGTATCGGGAACTGAAGCTTTTGCGGAAGATGGTTGGAAGCGTATTCGGATCGGAGAGGTTGAGTTCGAGGCAGTAAAACCGTGTGAACGTTGTATTTTAACCACAGTAGATGTTGAAAAAGGACAATTTAGACCCAGTAAAGAGCCGCTTAACACCCTGTCACAGTTTCGCGCCAATGAGCGTGGTGGCGTCTTTTTTGGCCAGAACCTAGTGGCTAAAAATGAAGGTGTGATTGAGCATGGAGCGACAATCGAGGTGCTGGAGTATAAAGAGAAGGAATTCTACCCAGACAATAGCCCAGAGCAGTTGCTGATGACATGCGTTGAACGTGAGGAAATTGCGCGTGATTTCGTCACGTTCTGGCTTGAGCCGCAACATGGCGACGTGCCAGTTTATCAACCTGGTCAACACCTGCCGATTTCAGTCGAAATCGACGGTGAAAATGTTGCTCGTCGTTATACTTTATCTTCTAGCCCGTCCAGACCTGGGCGTTTGGCGATCTCCGTAAAGCGCATTGATGGTGGCCGTGTGTCAAATTGGCTCAATGACAATCTCAGTATTGGTGACACGCTAACTTGTGAACAACCAGACGGTAGCTTCCACTTGGGTGAGAAGCACAGTTCACCATTATTACTGCTCTCGGCAGGCAGCGGCGTCACACCTATGTTGTCGATGCTTCGCTACCTAGCTGATCACGATAAAGTCGATGATGTGGTGTTTTATCACCAATGTAGCGCTATCGAAGATATACCTTGCAAAGCTGAGTTGGATGAGTTGCGACGTAAACATGCGGGCCTAACGGTGCTGTTTTCTCTTTCACAACCTTCAAGCGACTGGTTCGGTTTAAAAGGGCGTTTAACTCTGGCGCACTTAAAGCAAGTTCGTGATGTTGAACAGAGACAAGTATTTGTATGTGGCCCGGATGGTTTTATGCAAAAAGCGAAAAACTTACTGCTTAAAAAAGGTCTGCCGGAAGAAAACTACCACCAAGAAGCGTTTGGTGTCAGTCAAACGTCTCAGCAGCCGCTTAAAGAGTTGAATTTGAGCGTCAACGGTTATGTGTTTAAAGGCAATAACCAAAAAACCTTACTTGAGCAAGCTGAGGATGCGGGCGTGCCGATTGCCAACAGTTGCCGAGCTGGTTTATGCGGCGCATGTAAAGTCAATGTAGAATCGGGGCAAGTACATCAGCCGGATGTGCCGGCTCTTCAAGATCATGAGCGTAATATGGGCATCGCACTCGCGTGCTGCTGTATTCCAGAAACGGATGTTGAAGTCGTTAACTAAGCATTATTGTCGCAATATTCAGCCCTTATTCAGGGCTGAATTTATTGTAGAACACTCTGGTTTCTTCCTAAATGCTTGGCTTTATACAAGGCGCCATCTGCGCGGCGGTACAAATCGAGACACTCTTGATCATCTGGCGATAGCTGTGTGACGCCACAACTTAACGAAAATGGGTCACTGGATAAATTAAGCGGAGAATTGAGAAACTGATAGCGAATTCGCTCCGCAATTTCTAACGCATGCACTCCACTCATGTTATCCAACACAATCAAAAACTCTTCACCTCCGATACGCCCACAGTGATCATTGTCGGTTAGATTGTCATTAATGGTTTTGGCAAGTTCTATCAGCACATTATCTCCAAAGTCATGTCCAAATGTGTCGTTGACTTGTTTGAAATGGTCTATGTCAATGATGATACAAGATAGGTGGGAGTGATCTTGTTGAGAACGCTGATAGGCCGAGTCGAAACATTGCCAGATCTTGCGACGATTATAGAGCTTGGTCAGTTCGTCGGTATAGGCTTGCAGGGCGAGTTGCTCTCTCATCTCTACCATGTCTGTGATATCGGTAGAAACACCAATCAGGCCAATGACTTGCTTTGTGGTTGAGTGAAAAATCGGTTTTTTTATCGCGCGATAGATGCGCACTTTGCCATCTGGGATAGCTTGAGTTCGCTCTTCGTTAATGACAGTTTGACCAGAGGTGAACACCATTTCGTCGCTTTTGAGAATATCTTCTAATAGCTCAGGTTGGAAAAAACTGTGGTCAGTTTTGCCCTTTAAACTTTGGAGAGTTGTATCGAACAGCTCTAAGGTCAGTTGATTGGCGTACAGGTATTCACCTTGGCGATTCTTTACGAAAACGTAAGAGCCAATCTCATTCAGTACGACTTCATGCAAAGTAAAATTGTCGTGACTGTATATCTCATCAATATGTTCTAATTCGATCATTTGACCTCCGGCTGAATCGAGGTCTAGCCATTTATGACGTGTAATAAATATAATTTTTATAGTGTAGACTTGTTATCTAATGGCAAGATATGCAAGTTATCTTATACAAACATATAACGATTTTGTGCAACTTACCTATACCTGTTTAACATTTTCCAATCTTTTTCCAACCTGACGCTTCAATTTTAGCTGAGAAAGCACTACACCAGAGACAACCAATAGCCCGCCTGCGATGTGATAATCGTGGATGGTCTCGCCTAGTAAGCTTGATGCCAAGGCAATCGAGACCACGGGCATAAGGTTCATAAACATGGCACTTGAGTCTGCACCGATCAAATCGATCGCTTTTACCCACATCCAAGGGGCGGCAATAGACGCCGCGAGCCCAGCATAGGCGATTAACGGCAGTGCGTGTTGAGTTGGGATTAGAGCGTCACTGGTCAGCCAAAGAGGCGTTAACATGATCAGCGCAAGCAAGCCCTGCATGTAAACCATGGTCCAGTTGGATAAGGGCATTTTCCAGCGCTTGAGCAATACGCAATAAGCAGCGTAGCACACAGAAGCAATCACCATGATGCCATCCCCTGGGGTGATATCTTGTTGGAAAAAGAACCCGACATCGCCTTTGCCAAGCATAAAAGTGAGCCCAAACAAGGCAATGACGCCACCAACAATACTCAGTAGTGAAATTGGCTTTGATAAAATAGGTACGCTGATAAAGATAGCGATAAGGGGAACCAAGGAGGTAATCAGCGCCATGTTTGACGCGCTGGTCGTTAATCCGGCGTAGTACGATAGGGACTGGTTTAAGACCATACCAAGCAAAGCCAGAAACGTCAGCTTAGCCAAATGGGGGCGTATGGTAGACCAACGTGCTATCACCTTAGGTAGACAGAAAGGGGTGAGCACAACGACGGCAAGGAACCAGCGATAAAAACTCATGGCGCTAGGTTCAATGGTGCTAGCGGCCATCTTGTTTACGATAGCGTTGCCGCCCCAGATAAAAACAGTAAACAGAGGTAGTAAGTAGACCATGTGCGTGCCATCGTATCATTATCGGTAGAAGATAGTCTGACAGGTCTATATAATTATATATATCTGTAAAACGACATTGTGAGTCATAGGAAGACAAGTTTGAGAAAGCCAGCGAAACATCTTCATCCTTCTTTATCATTTGAGACGGCACCATCCGATGTGTTTATGAATTTCGAGGCGTTTCTCTCCAATACTGAAACCCGAATGCACAGCCATCCTTGGGGGCAGGTGCAACTGATCAGTGGTGGTATTTTAGAGATGGAAGCCGAAGGCACACGGTTTCTAGCGCCACCGCATCTGGCGATATGGGTGCCTGCTGGCGTTCGACACACGAGTTTTAACCGTAAACCACTCTCATATTGCTCGCTCAATATTGCTCAAGCGTATACCAAGAATTTTCCTGACCGTACCAGTCTTATTAAGGTCACACCCATAGTGTCAGCCATTGTTGATGATTTTCGTCAGCGAAGCGTTAATGTTGCCCAAACCGAGCAGGACAAACGTCTTGTCCAGGTACTGCTTGACCAAATAGCCACCCGTGATACCCAACATCATTTCTTGCCTTCAACGGATAACAAATACTTAGCGAAGATTTTGGCCGCGGTGGAGGAAAACCCGATTGATAACACCAGTTTGTCAGTGTGGGCAGAGCGCGTACATACGACCGAGCGTACACTTGCAAGGCACTGTCAGGCCGAGTTGGGGATGAGTTTTACTGAATGGAGATTGAGAGTTCGTTACCTATATTCAATGGAGCTATTGCGTAAAGGACACTCGGTTAAAGAAGTCGCCCTGACATTAGGTTACAACCAGGCAAGTCCATTCATTGCGATGTTCAAAAAATACTCCGGGCAAACCCCGGAGCAATATAAAAGCCGCTTACTTTAGCTGGGTAAGAACATAGTTTAAACCGCCAACAATCGCCGCGACTTGCGCGTCATTGCACTCTTGGTCGGTTACTTTTGGACTGTCAGGGTACACTTCAGTGGTGGTGCCAAACGTGCAATTGGTGACGCCGCCGCACAGTCCTAGCTTGACCATCGGGTAGTTGATTACACCATGCTGTACAACCGGCGAGCCGATAATCTCGCCTTTTTCATCAGCAGGGGCGATGTGAGTCACTTTACTGACAGACTCAATCACGGCTGCCTGAAACTCTGGTTGAGGGTTTTCGCTATCACCGACAGTGTAAAACCCGTCAGGAATCATACCTTCGATGTACTCAATGCCATCGCGGGCTGCAAGCGCTGGGCGGAACTCGGATTCATCGGTGTCTGTGGTTTCGTGCAAATCGATGTGGACTAACACGTCGCGTCCGATTGATGCGACTAATTTAATGAGGTTAGCGGATTCTTCGGCAGGTGAGTTGGCGTAAAAAGAGCGGTTTGGATCCAAGGCGAGCGGGTTCCAGCGGTTAATGGTCTCGTAACCCCAAGGACTGACACATGGTGCAATCACGAGGTTGAAGTGCTCGCTATATTTTTCCATCTCTTCAGCGGCAAATTGCAGTGCGCCGTGTACTCCACTGGTCTCGTAACCATGTACGCCACCTGTGATTAACACCACAGGTTTTGTTGGTTGCCAGCTTTTCGATTTAATACAAAAAAGCGGAAATCGCTGTGGGTCGTATGACAATGCGCCATATTGCTCAACGTCAAATCGTTGCTCAAGGGCTTTTATTTTGGGTACAACTTCGTGCTGATATTCACGCTTGATCGTCGTTTGTTCACGCCAAGCGGTTCGCTCAGAATCACCCCATTTTTGTCCTGGGGTACCAATTGGATAAGTGTAAGAACTGCGCATTACCTTGCCTTTATCGTTATCTATACAAAACGTCAGTCAGGATAGTGTGACTATTTGGGCGGCGCAAATACTATCACGCAAAAACGTAAAGATTGACCAAGGGCTGACAAGGTAATGGTATGTGGATTTCGCTATTCTGAAGTTTCGGTTTGGCTAATTTGTTTGATGGCAGAGATCAAAAGTTCAGTCGTTTGCGCACCAGAAATCAAATGTTTGCGATTGATGATAATGGCAGGCACCGCATTGATCCCTGCTTCAAGCCATTGCTGCTCTGTTGATGCAACCGCGTCAGCCCAACTGGAATCATTGAGTACACTGGCGACAACATCGCTATCCAATCCCATCTTTGTGGCACATTCAATTAAAACGTCGACATCACTGATATCTTTACCTTGAGTAAAGTAAGTGTGGAACAGTGCTAGTTCTAGATCGAACTGCTTCCCTTCGCTTTGAGCCCACATCAGAAGCTGATGAGCTTTACGAGTGTTGTAAATTCGGGTGTTATCATTGAAGTTGAATTCAAAACCAACTTCTTTGCCGAGGTTAGTTAAGGTTTCGCGTGCCGCAATGCTTGCTTCAGTCGTGGTACCGTATTTTTCCGCCAAGTGTTCACGCAGATTTTGCCCTTCGCTGCCCATCGCAGGGTTTAGTTCGAAAGGATGCCATTGGATATCTGCTTCCACTTCAGCCTCCAACGTGGTTAGGGCACGCTCCAAGCGTTTATAGCCGATAATGCACCACGGGCAAACAACGTCGGAAACAATATCAATTCGAATCTTCTTCATCTTTCCATCCTCGTAGCGTCTTTAACAAGTATAGCGGCGTCAATGCCCAGATCTTACTAAATACTTCATTATTTCTGCAATCTACGCCCAACCACTACTACGGCAAAAACTGCACTAAGGGGGAACAGTTTAGCTTGATTGCTTTGCTAGGATAAGCAACAGTTATCAATATCGATATTCAAATGATTGGGATTGGACGCTCAAATCGCATTAAAACCAGTGATGTTATTTACTTGAGCCTCCTTGTCGTTTCATGAATTTTGTTAAGGAAATCGTGATGAACACTCACGCGACCGATGTTATTTTGCATGCTTTTGATTGGCCATATGAGATGGTTGAACAGCGTGCAGAGCAGATACATCAAGCGGGCTACAAATATGTCCTTGTTTCACCACCAATGAAATCATTAAAAAGGGAAACAGGTACACAGTGGTGGCAGCGCTATCAACCTCAAGATTATCGAGTCATAGATAATCAACTCGGCAACACAGAAACATTTAAAAGCATGTTAGAGGCGCTTTCGTCCTTCGGTGTGGGCGTGTATGCCGACGTCGTATTTAACCATATGGCTAATGAGTCATCGTTAAGGTCGGATCTTGTCTATCCTAACGCATCTGATTTGTTGGCTTACCAGAAGCAATTTGAATACTACCAAAAGCAACGCCTGTTTGGAGATCTCAGCCAGCCGCTGTTTGATCACGAAAACTTCGTCGAAGCCTTCGGTATTGAAGATTGGGAAGACCGTTGGCAAGTTCAAAATGGACGTATCACAGGTGGGCCATCTGATCCGGGCTTACCGACGCTTAGGGTATGCGATCACGTTGTCGAACAGCAGCAGGCGTATTTGAAAGCGCTTAAAGCGTTGGGCGTCAAAGGCTTTCGTATTGACGCAGCTAAACATATGACACTTGAGCATCTTAAGCGAGTGTGGAGTGAAGAAATTTGCCAGGGTATTCATATCTTTGGTGAAATCATTACCAGTGGTGGGGCAACTCAACCTGAATATGAGCTGTTTTTACAACCTTATTTGGCCGAAACTCGCTTAGGCGCTTACGATTTTCCGCTGTTTCAAACTCTGTACGATGCCCTGCAGGGAGAAGGGAGCTTAAAGGCTCTGGTTGACCCGTATTGTTTTGGTCAGGCGTTATCTGAGTCTAGGGCGATAACCTTCACTATAACTCACGATATTCCCAACAATGATGTATTTGCCAATTTAGTCATGAGCGAAACGCAAGAGTGGCTCGGCTATTGTTACTTACTGGGGCGTGATGGTGGAGTGCCACTCATTTACACAGATCTTGATACCAGTGGCATTACCAATCAGAACAAGCAACCTCGTTGGCGAGACGCTTGGAAAGATAAAAAACTATTAGCGGCGATTGAGTTCCATAACCGTATGCATGGTAGCGCGATGAAAATCGTTGAGGCATCTGATGACTTGCTGGTATTTAGCCGCGGTAATGAAGGCATGGTGATAATCAACAAGTCTAAGCGTTCTCAGACGGTTGAATTCAAAGCGAACTGTGAGTGGGTGGATTTACTGACGAATACCAACTTATTGCCAAGTAAAGGCCAATGTCTGACCGTGGTGGATCCCAATACAGCGATGATGTTAGTCTCGGGCTAATCCGCTAAGCTGGCGTGCTAAGCAGCGCGCCAGTTTTCTTGTGGCTATAGCGTGATTGTTTAGCGTCCTAGGATGGCACTTTCTAAGTTGCTAAACAGATCATCATTGCCATCAAACAAATCATCCACAACGACAGTACGCTGCTTACCCGATTGCATCTGCTTGGTGGCCTCTCTGACGCGTAAAACTAATTTGAGCTCGCTACCAAGTTTAGACTCGCCCTTAGCTTGCCACTGGTTAATCTGCTTTGTGTATTGAGTCTCTTTCAGCTCTGGCTTAAGAGTAGTTAACTCGCTCTGAACAACGTTAAGTAGGTCAATCTGCTGATCACGCTGATCACCTAATCCTTCCAAGCGAATCAGTAATGCGGTCAGTAATTCATTGAACTGAACGTATCCTCCCTGCTTAGGAAAGCGGGCGCTAACGCGTGAAGATACCTCGACAGTATTCGTCAGCGTATCTGGCGTATAAGTGAGAGAAGTCAAGGTATCAAATGGCAGCCAAAACGACTGTCCCGCTTGCACGGCATACTCAATTTTACCCAATTTCACTAACACCAAGCCTTGTTTTACATTGATAAGTTTATGTTTTAACGACTTCTTTCGTGGCGTACACACAAGAAATTGGTGATTTTGTGACTGAAAAGAAATGGCGTGATGCATGAAACTGTTCTCTGGTTTTCGGGGCGCTAAGATTAACGTTTATTAGAAAAAAAGCCAACTTTGTGCAAGGTATGGCGCAAATTCCGATAAATAGTCTGGTCTGACCTTTACAGTTCTGAGAGAACTATAGCTGCTAAGAACCGTTTCTATGCGTAGAATAGTCCCGCTTTTTACCTAATGTATTAAATAATGACGACAAACACCGACCCATTTATTGAAATTCGTCCATACAATGATGACGAAATTCCGGCGGCAATTGACCGCTTAGTAAACGATGAAGAGTTCATCAGTGCCATTTTACAGCACCGTTTTTCTAACCGCTCCGGCTGGTTTAAAACCCTTATGTCTCCAGTGGTTAAGATTTACCTTAAAATGAAGTGGTCAAAACTGAACTCAGTTGAAACCATCCAATTAGAAGTAAAGAAGTATCTTGATCAAACGCTGAAGTCAACGACACAAGGTGTCACCTATAGCGGCTTAGAGAAACTAGATCCACAGCAAGCTTACTTATTCGTTTCTAACCACCGCGATATTGCTATGGATCCTGCGCTGGTTAACTACGGTTTGTTCCAAAGTGGCCATAAAACTGTACGTATCGCAATTGGTGATAACTTATTGAAAAAACCATGTGCGACAGAATTAATGAAGCTCAATAAAAGCTTTATCGTTAAACGTTCGGCTAAAGGGCCACGTGAGATGATGAAAGCGTTGGGAACGCTGTCTGGTTATATTAAACACTCGCTCGATACTGGTCACTCGATCTGGATTGCGCAAAAGGAAGGCCGTGCGAAAGATGGCAATGACTTTACTGATCCTGCGATTTTGAAGATGTTCCATGTTGAAGGGCGCAAACAGAAGCTCGCTTTTCCTGACTACATCAAATCTTTGAGAATTGTTCCCGTCGCTATTTCTTATGAGAATGACCCTTGTGATATCGCCAAAGCACTAGAACTGCATGCCAAACAATCGCATGGAAGTTACGAGAAAGGTGAGTTTGAAGATATTGAAAGTATTATCCAAGGGATCGTTGGCGAGAAAGGTCGTGTTCACGTTGCTTTTGGCGATGTTATTGAGCAAGACTTTGAAACACCAGAAGCGTTAGCGCAAGAGATCGACCGTCAAGTACATGCCAACTACAAGTTATTTCCAATTAACGAGTTAGCGGCGGGTAATGAACAGGTATCTGATGAGGTAAAAGCGGTACTGGCTGCGAAGTTGAACTCGTTGCCGCAAGACGCTCAACCGTATTTAGTTGCCAGTTACGCAAATCCGGTTAGAAATCGCCCTTAACTAAAGCCAATACTGAAATAGCCTCTCAAATGAGAGGCTATTTTGTTTTGACGTTAGTCGTAAATTGTTGGAATAGGTTGGCGCTTATGCTGCGTTACATTGTAAATGTGAACTAAGCGATCGGTTACTTCTGCAGAGACAGGTTTGCCTTCTAAAAAATCGTCGATTTGATCGTAAGTCAGGTTGAGTGCGTCTTCGTCGGCTTTTTGCGGTGTCAGCTCTTCTAAGTCAGCGGTTGGAACTTTCTTCACCAGTAATTCTGGCGCACCTAAGGTTGCTGCCACTTCACGAACCTGACGTTTACTTAGTCCAAATAGTGGTGCCAAGTCGCAAGCGCCATCACCAAATTTGGTGTAGAAACCAGTAATGTTTTCTGCTGAGTGATCAGTACCAATGACTAAACCGCCAACGTAGCCTGCGATTTCGTATTGTGCGACCATGCGAGCGCGAGCTTTGACATTGCCTTTAACAAAGTCGATTTTTGCCTTATCGTCTGGGCGCAGAGCTGTTCCTTCAAGTGCAACATTGGTCGCTGCATGAAGGCCATCAACGCCCGCTTTAATGTTGACAGAAACTGAGTGCGACGGCTGAATAAATTGCAGAGCGATTTGTGCTTCGTCTTCATCTTTCTGCTCACCGTATGGCAGTCGTACGGCGATAAACTGATAGCCACCGCCAAATTCTTCGTTGAGCTGGTCAACAGCAAGTTGGGCCAAACGACCACAAGTAGTGGAGTCCACGCCACCACTAATGCCAAGAATCAAAGACTTACATCCTGCTTCTTGAAGTTTTCGCTTAATAAAGTCGACACGACGGCTAATCTCAAAATGAGGGTCGATTGACGGCAGAACGCGCATTTCATCGCGAATCAACTGTTCCATTGTATTTCCTTCCTGCAAGCAATGTAGTTTAAAATTGGGCAATATAATTGGTAGCCTTAACAGGTCTCCCTCAGCAGGCATATTTATGCTGAAGTGAACGTGTTAAAGTCACGTGCCTATATCATACCGCAATCAAGGAATTAGAAAACTGCGATCACAGTTTTCAATAAAGAGTGAATGAAGAAAATGAGCAAAATTGCCGTATTTGGAAGTGCATTTAACCCACCAAGTGTAGGCCATCAAAGTGTGATTGAGTCTTTGGCACATTTTGATCGGGTCTTGCTGCTGCCAAGTATTGCTCATGCGTGGGGCAAGCAGATGCTTGAATACAGTGATAGATGCCAACTGGTCGATCTCTTTATTCAAGACTTGCAAGCGAACAATGTCGAGCGCTCAACGATTGAAGAGAATTTACTTCGCCCTGAAGGGAGCGTGACAACGTTCGCAGTGCTTGAAGCATTGGAAAAACTCTATCCCGACAGCGAGCTGACCTTTGTTATTGGGCCAGATAATCTGCTTAATTTTTCCAAGTTCTATAAAGCAGATGAAATTGTCAGTCGTTGGTCTGTGTTGTGTTGTCCAGAAAAGGTTCAGGTTCGAAGTACTAATATTCGTGATGCACTTCAAAATCGAAAGGATATTTCTCATTTTGTTACGCAAAAAGTGTGTCGTATGTTGCTCGAAAAGGAGTATTATTAATCAGGATTTCATACTATATATAGCGAGCGTGAATGTTTAGATGCAAAACAATAGGTGCGGTGGTGTTGTGCTTCTCTTCATTTTCCAATGCCTGTTATTGGAATCAAAAAGAAACATCGGCGCTCTCTTTAATGTTAATCGACTCTGATACATCCTGTTTCTCGGTTTTTGACCTAGAATCGACCACCAGTCTTAGCGACCAAGCTTTTGGCGATTTGCATCAAGCTGAGAGAGAAGATTACTCCTCTTACTGGCTCGATTGGCTGTTTGGTACGGATTCAAATCCGCTTATTTCCAACCGTGCTTCATCTAACTATTTTGGCTTGGGAGTTTGGGTTCCAAGTGAACTTGAGAAGCAGATGAAGGCGATGGATATCGAAGACTGGATTAAAAGTCACGGTGTGCAATTTAGTGTTGGATTCGGTGATGTGCAGTCAGGCAAACCCCGCGTGCGCATTGATTATCGCTGGCATGATCAATATGACGGCGACGTTATGATGCAGGTAGAAGTCCCATTTTGATAAGCCTTCCACTTACGCAGTCAACAGCGATCCGTTAGCCGTTCGACACCCGCTGATCTTGACTCGCCCCTTGTAATCTTTGCGAAACGATATTTTGGGGCGTATCTGGTTTAGAAAAATAGTAACCTTGAATCTGGTTACAACCCATCCGATAAAGCTTCTCTAGTGCTTCTTGCTCTTCCACTCCCTCAGCAACTAACGATACTTCCAGTTGTTTTGCCAATTGAACAATCAACCACACCACGCGTTCTGCTGTCTCGTTGCTTAGCATATTGCGGATGAAAGTCGCATCGATTTTAATACAGTCGATGGGGTAGCTATGAATATAATTAAGACTTGAGTAGCCAGTTCCGAAGTCATCCAGTGCCACTTTAAAGCCAAGAAAGCGTAATTTGTTGAGAATTTTCTTCACTTCTTCGGTCTGAGTCAATAACACCGTTTCTGTCAATTCAATGGTAAACTGATCGGGTTTGAAACCGTAATTTTTGATGGTAGAAAGTAGATGTTGAAGATAGCGCGATGAGTTATTGAGTTCATGAGCCGAGCAGTTCAGACTTAGGTTAACACTGTATCCCAGTCCTTTTTCTAGAGCGACTTTTGCTTTGCATGACAATTCAACAATATGTTCACCGAGCTCAACAATAAGGCCAGATTGCTCCGCTGCTTCGATAAACTCAAGCGGAGAAATGGTGCCTAATGCATGGCTTTCCCAGCGTGCGAGTACCTCAAAATAATCCCAACGATCTGTTGTGCGGTCAACAATAGGCTGGACAACAACATAGATTTCACTATCTCCAATGCACTCCTTGGCTAATTCTGTGCGCAAAGCATCGATCACCAGTGTTCGCCGATAGTATTGTGCACTTAAATGAGTGTCGTAGCACTGAACTTGTAGGTGTCGCGATTTTTTGCACTCTTTTAGCGCCAAGCTAGCGTTTAGGATAATTTGATCAGCAGACAAACTTTGTCCATTGTTCTTTGCTAGGCCAATGCTGGCAGTAAATTTAATTTTGTGTGAAGGATCTTGATAGCCCTTTTCTAGGTTCTGGATAATGGTGTAGCAAATTTTGAATGGATCACCGGATTGAGTAATAAAGGCAAATTCGTCACCTGCGATTCTAAACGCGAATTTCTCATCAACGATGGTTTCTTTTATCGTCTTGGCGACAAACTTTATGATTTGATCACCGATGTAGTTCCCATATAAATCATTGATTGACTTAAAATTATCAATATCTAGGTAGGCTAGAGTAAAAGGAATGTTTTGTGTTTCACTCAATAGTTCCAGCTTATCTGACAGGTAGCTTCTATTGAGCAATCCAGTAAGGTTGTCATGGGAAACTTCAAAGCTAAGTTGATCGACCAGTGTTTCGGAGCGCGCTGTTAACCATTTAGACTTAAGATTGTGTGTCACGATATTGGCAAACAGTTTATGGACATAGACAAGATCTTGTTTCTTGTCTGCCCGCATTGGTGTGGCGTAGGTTGAAAGCAATATACCAAGTATTTCGCCATTACTGGTTTTTAACGGAATCGCCAAGTAGGATTCAATATTATGCTCGGTCAGATAGCGCTCGTTAGGGTGTAAGCTTTTTGCATCCGCTTCGCAGACAATAAAATCACGATTCGACTTGGTGACGAGAATACAGGCGTTGTGAGTCAGTGGCGCGAGATTGTTGTCACAACTAACTTGTGTGCCGCTAGATGAAGCGAGCAATGTTGAGCGATTGGTAAACTGATCAAGTTCGATTATAGATGTGCAAAACGAGTCAGAGAAGTTTTGCAGTTCTGATGTCGCCTTGTTGAGTAAGGCCTGTCCATCCAAACTTAAAGTGTCGTTAATGGTCTCGATGTTTAACGAGCTCTTTACTGACGTTGTCCTAACCATACCGGTAACTCACCTTTATTGTGATTTATCTCACTTAATTGTTGATCTGGTTACTCAATAAATATGGTACGTGTCTCATATTAAAGCAAACGGTAATAAGCGGTTTTTCTCCTAGGACTTCTTATTGTTGATTCGAGAGGCGCTCTTTTAGGTAATCTAAAAAGAGTTTGGTACGGGTGTGTTGATAATCAAGCTTTGGATAGTAGGCATACACTGTCGCTTCATCGGCGGTGATATCCGGAAGAATCCGCTGTAGTGCGCCTAACTTAAGATCTTCTTTGATCATTACATCATTGGTCAGTAATACTCCCATTCCACTTTTGGCTGCGTAGAATAGTGCTTCAGGGTTAGTGGTCGCGAAATTGCCGCTGAGGTGTAATTTGTGCCCGTTTGTCAATGTGAGCTCTTTTTGTGTACGTTCGCCCCAGACGAGCATGTTGTGCTGGGGAAGTTCGCGAAAGTCTTTTGGCTCGCCAAATTGGGCAATGTAGCCAGGGGAAGCATAGAAGCCAGCTCTATGCTCAAATAGCGCGGTGGCTTTAAAGCTCAATGAGTTCAGTTGCTCAATTTCTCGGCTGATAAACAGATCTAAACTGAGTGTTGGCAGTTGACCAGGCGTGGTGGTAATAAGCTGGATACGAATGTCGGGGTACATTTGCAAAAAGTCATGCAGGTGCTGGACGAGGAACTTAGATCCGACCGCCAAGGTTGCGCCGATTTTTAGTAGGCCTGCGGGGTTTTGAGATACCGAACGTGTCTCATCTACAATAGACTGCCAACCGTCGAGTTGAACTTTGGCGCGTTCGTAAAAAAGTGCGCCCGCTTCGGTTTGCAGCACCGAGCGAGTCGTGCGTTTTAGTAACTGCACACCAATTCGCTCTTCTAACCAGTGAATGCGTTTACTGATTGCTGAGCTTGTAGTGTTGAGCGTGCGAGCTGCGCCGTTAAAGCTGCCCTCATCGACTACCCGAATATAACTTTGTACACTCTGAATCCAATCCATATTTTCGCCTTATTGTTTCTTATTTGGCACTAATCTCTTTCCATTTCGATATATTATCATTCAGTAGTAGGTAATTTAAACTGCCGGAATTGTAGTTCAGTGGAGAACCTGCTGTGAAAAAAACACCTATCTTGCTCGCAATGATGATTATTGCCACTGGTCAAGTCGGTGTTAGCATCTATCTTCCATCTCTCCCTTTGATCAGCCAGTCACTTGATGCAAGCCAAGCTGATGTTCAGTTGCTCGTGACCTTGTTTTTGGTCGGTTTTGGTGTATCACAACTGTTCTACGGCCCCCTATCTGATGCGATAGGTCGGCGTCCTGTGTTTATCTTGGGTCAGGGTATTTACCTACTCGGTACAGTGATCTGTCTGGTTTTCTCTCAACACATTCACATTCTAATTATCGGCCGCCTATTGCAAGGTTTAGGTGCAGGCAGCGCATCGGTTCTCGGCCGAAGTGTTCTCAGAGACAGTTATGAGGGCGCTCAGCTCACCAAAGCTTTGTCGTATATTTCGATCACCGCATCAATCTTACCGATTGCAGCGCCTGTATTAGGTGGTTGGATCGCTTTCTACTTAGGTTGGCAAGCGGTTTTCACCTTTGTACTTATTTATCTCATTGCGATTTTCACTTTAGGCTACTGCATCTTGCCTGAAACCATGACCTATGGAAAAACGCATTTTAGTATCGCAGGGGTGGTGAGAAACTACGGTGCTTTACTGACCAATAGCCAAGTGATCAGCAGTGCTAGCTACAACTGGATTAGCTACCTCGCGAGCTTAGTTTCGTTGTCTGTAATGCCATTTATAATGCAGCACGAGCTCGGCTTAACCAGTGCACAGTATGGCTCTGTAATGATCATTCCTTCCGCAGGATTAATGATCGGCAGTATTAGCTTAAATATACTTAATCGCTATTTAGAGACTCGGCAATTGTTGGCGGTGGCGATTAGCATCATGTTAATGGCAGGGTGTTGGCTGTTGGTGACGGACGTTAGTTTAGTGAATCTGATTGTCGCATTTACCTTACTCACCATTGCGCAAGGCATGTCATTCCCACTTTCTATCAGCATGCTACTGGCACCTCATAAGCGTCAAGCGGGCTCTGTTTCGGCGCTTTCTGGCTCTATTCAAATGTGCTTGGCTGGCTTGTTTGGCGGTTACTTGGTTGAGTTTTGGATAGATAGCCAATTTGCGATGGGACTGTTTTATCTCCTGTCGGCAACGGTGATGGGCGCGGTTTTGCTTTCGTCGCGCAAACATCTGCACGTTCAGCGAGAGTTTGCTTGATTTCATATAGGGTATACAATGCCCGCAAATTTATATGTTGAGAACTGTTCGATGGAACTAAAAGAATTTGAAGCATTGGTCACTGCGTTGTGCGAAAAAGAAAACCTACCACAAGCGTTGGAACACTTGAAAACAAGTGATGACACTGAAGTCGCAGAGGCCGCGCAATCTTTGGCCGGACAATTTGCGTTGGCAGAGGTGGAGGGGGCAAAACGTATTTACCATGTGACACTGCAAACTAATGAACAAGGTGAAGAGCAAGAGTTTGTCGAGCATGTTATGGACGAAGGCGATGACGTGATCCGCTTTGTGGCCTGGTTTTTTGACGTCATGTTTGATGTCAAGCGTAAAGATACCTATCAAGCAGCAGGTAAAACCTACCAACAGCCAAAACGTAGCTAACTGGTCAACAAAATATGTGATTTATATCTTGTTTTTAATTTATTTGTGATTAAAATCACATTTAATGTTTTGAGGAGATAATCATGAATCACGAATTAGGCAATGCATATCTAGGTCAGATGATCGCTAAACAAGCTATGCAAAATGCACTTTACGGTAAGCCTAAAGCTCAAAAAGCTTCTTTCATCAAACGCATGATGAAAAAAGTCGTCAGCGCTTAAATAAAACGGATTTTAAGTTGAGTGAGACGAGATAGCTTGTACTGACTCATTGTTATAAAGCCCCTCAATTGTTGCGGGGCTTTGTTGTTTTAGTTACAGGGAAACGACATTGTTTGGCACCGAACTTAGGCCTTTTTCTTCAATCCAAGCAGACAAATTGTCCGCGCCACCAATGTAATGGCCATCTAGCCAGATTTGTGGAACCGTAACTGGTGTTTTTTCACCAATTATCGCTTTAACTTCTGGAATCATACGATACAAGGCAGCGCTGTCTTTTACCACGTCATAATAGTGGTACTCAATGCCTGCATCGTCGAGTAACTTTTTCGCTTTTACGCAGTAAGGACAGGTCGCTTTGCCATAAACAAGGTTGCCTTTTAATGTATCTCGCTTGGTCCATTCTTGAATGACAGATTGAACCAAAACACCGCGATTGAGAGCCTCTCCCTGACTGACCACTTTACCTTCGACCAAAAGAATCGGCGCGTGCCACGCTCCGGCTTTAAGTGGTTCCCACCAATGCGAGAGCCAGTCTTTAACTTCTAGCTCGACTGGAACGCCTGCGAGTTCATTTTCAAAGGTGTCTTTGAGAATGTCTTTTGTCAGCGTGCATTCTCCACAAGGGATGTTGACCTTAAAAGGTCCCCAGCTACCTGCCCAACGATAAAGTGTTAATTTGATGGCTTGTGTCATAAAGCGCTCTCCGTTCAAAGCTATGAATGAGTAGAACGAGTCAGTGAGCTATTTCTTTCAATCGCTGGCTTTTTTTGTTTTCCCACTGAGTAATAAAAGCCACAGACGCGATAATGATGGCAGCGCCAAGCCATAGTCTTCCAGGCGGAACCCAGCCAAAAACCATCCAACCAGCAAGAACGTTAAGCGGTAGCTTGGCGTGATCGAAAGGCTGAACAAAAGACGCATCAGCCACCGAATAGGCTTTAACGATAGCCCATTGAGCCAAAGCCGTCATAACACCAGCTGCGATAAGAATAAGCCACAGTGAACCACCAGTAGGAATTTGCCATTCTGGTAGAGCTAGCAATAGGTTAAATGGGGTAATCAAAATTAAAAGATACACCACCATGGTTGAAGGTGAATCTTGAGAAGAGAGTTTTTTGACCATTAAGGCATAGCATGCCCAAAAAAATGCGGCGCCGACCGGAAGCAACGTCGCCCAACTAAAATTGTCGGCCCAAGGCTCTAGAATGATCATTGCGCCAATAAAACCAGTGACGGTAGCGCCCCATCGAGCAGGACTGACTTGCTCTTTCAAAAACAGACCCGATCCCACAGTGGCGAAAAGTGGCGAAGTCATTAGCAGCGCAATGCCCTGCCAAATAGGCACCGGATATGCCAACGCCCATAACCAAAGTTGGATGCCAATCACAGCGAGAAATACACGCAGCACGTGCATACCAAGATGTTGCGTGCGTAAGGATTGACGAATCCCCAACGTTTTCAAATAGGGCAGAATGACAACAAGAGCGATACCATATTGCACTAAGGCAACGGTAGTTGAAGAAAGACCATATTTGATACTTGCGACTTGAGCTAGGCTGTTCACAATGGCAAAAGCGAGCCCTGCGCTTAGCATCCAACTGGCACCTTGCAACGGGAAATGTTTTTGGCGGGTCATAATATAAGTGTCTGAAAAATTAATAGGCTGAATCATACGATCTTCTCTAGCTCAGGTCATCTTAGGAATTTGAGCTTGTTGCACAAACATTTAGAATGATTCAGGCGATATATCAATCAGATCGGCCAGCATTAAACCTATGTGGCTATTTTCTGTTCAAGGTATATACAGAAAGCACCACCAAGATAAGACCAATGGCATGCCAAGCAGTAAAGACTTCATCAAGCACGATCACAGCTACACCGGCGGTGATCGCCGGGCCAATGTTACTGGTGAGGCTAAGCGTCGTAGGCGTTAGCCTCGCCATCGCAGCGGCGACCAAATAAGACGGCAATACGGTACAAAAAATACCCAGCACAATTCCCGTAGTGACCAGTTGCTGGCTCCAAGTTGAAATGTCGCTTTCGCTAAGTGATAGATGAACTAAAATTGCTAGCCCGGCGCTCCCCATACCAATGCTGGTGAAAAGTGAGCTGCCTAATTGGCCTATCAGCGGTTTGCTCCACACTAAGTAAAAAGCGAAGACCAGCGCAGAGCTGACGGCAAGCAAGCTACCGACAAAGACGGATTGGCCGAATGTATTGACGTCGTGGACGACTATAAAACTGATACCCAGATAACCAATGAGCGCGGAGACTAAGACACTTCGGGTAGGTTTTTGCCCGTATAGCACCCAACTGATCAGCACGACAAATGTTGGAAACAGGAAAATCAGAAGTCGTTCTAGTTGAGCGGTAATAAATGCCAATGACGCAATGTCGAGAAAGCTCGCTAAGTAATAGCCCATCACCCCGATAGTGGCGGCTTTAAGGCCAAATTTTTTGACCTTACTGCGGTTTTCTCTGTGTCTGCATAAGTAAAGTAGCATTAATAGGTAGAGTGGCAGAGAGCTGAAGGCGCGTAGCGTCATGATCGATGTCGCATCACCACCATATTGATAGGCGATTTTAATCAGGACGGGTTTGACAGAAAATAAAATACAGCCTGCCAAGGCCAGCAATATACCAACTTGAGTGATGGAAGAAGCGTTCGTCGGCGAGGCTTGAGTGTCTTCAGTCATATTTCTCGTATCCTTACTAAGAGGGGGGGCTACGAGAAAGGTGAGGTTCTGGCTACTTTTCTCGTAGCCAGACAGGCGAATACCTACCGGCTACAGATATTGATGAGAAGCAGCCAAAGGTAGGTAAATGCAAATTTCATAATGGTTCCTATGTGATGAAATTTTAGACTATCGATATATGAGTGAGATTGCAAACGTCAAATCATGCTGATTGCAATTTAGTCTCGATCTGACCGAGCGCTTTCTGATACATGCTCCAAGCGCTAATGCCCGCTAAAATATTGCCACCGAACGCACCCCAGAATAGACCTTGAATACCTCCCAACTGCGCACCGAGCCACAAGCAAGGTAAGAAAAAAGCAAACAGGCGCAGTGCTGAGATGGTCAATGCGGTATATGACTTACCTAAAGCGTTGGATATCGACACCATCAACATACACACTCCTAACGGCCCGAGACTGAGGGGGACAACCATCAGGTGGTAGTTGAGTATCGCTTCAACCTCTGCCTCACTGGTCATCAAGTCAGAGAGTAGGCTAGAGCTAAAAAACGTAATAGCAGCGATAAGCACTTGAAAGCCAAGGACGAATTTAGTCGCGATGACAACCAGTTTACGAATGTCCGCTAAATTGTTTCCTCCCAACAATTTTCCTACCATAGGCGGCATGGACATTGTCAGTGCGAGTACCGACACAATCGCAAAAAATTCGAAGCGCGAGCCGAGCGCCCATGCAGCGACAGCGGCAGTACCATAACTGGCAAGGAGCTTGGTCGCTAACATTGAAGAGATAGGAGGGAGTAACTGACTGATCATCGCAGGCCCCATAATGTGGCCTATGGATTGTACGCTTTTGGTGACGTTTAAATCGCTCCAATCAAAGCTCATCCACTGTTTATTCGCCACTCTAGGTGCGACGATCAAGACCCCAATACCAAATGCGAGAATTGTTGCCATCGCTGCGCCATTGATGCCCATGTCCAACGTAAAAATAAAAATGGGGTCGAGAATCAGGTTAAGCAGACTGGTGACCATCATCATGGTGCCGGGGAGCATTGTATTGCCGTTGGCTCGACATAGACTGTAAAAGAAGTACAACACAGCGCCTACCCAAGCGCTGACTGCCCAAAATATCCAGTAACTGTCTATAATCGGCAACACGCTGTCCGGTGCGCTGAGTAGCGCCAGAATGGGTTTACGTAATAGGTAAATTAACGCAGCGAATAGCGCCACGCCAATACTGCCTATAGTAATGACCAGACCGCCGAGTTGTTTCGCATAGCGTGCTTGGTTGGCGCCAATTGCTTTGGCAATTACCGCTGTCGTCGCAATGCCCAAACCGACTTGAATGCCGATAATGACCATTTGAATAGGCAGCGTAAATCCTTGAGCCGCAAGAGGAAGAATGCCTAGTTGACCAATAAATGCACTGTCAACAAGCTGAAAGCTCATCAGTGAAAGAACGCCAAACAGCATAGGCCAAGTCATCTTGAACAGTTGTTGCCCTAGTGAAGGGGTTTTGTCTTGATTCGTTGCAGTCATAAGCCAACTTAGGTTGAGTAAAGTTTGCAATATAAACCGAGGTAAATGACCTCGGTTAATTATTCGTGTTACAGATACATCGTTGCTGCGCGTCGATAATTCAAGTCTTGAGTGGCAAAAATACTCACTCTTGTTTGAATTCGTCGGCATAACCTTTTGGTGGCGGTGTCCAGCCGCGTTCGTGATTATCATTTTGGTCTGCTTGAATGGCGAGTTTAATTTTTCTCATTTGAGGCTATAAGTGACGCTGAGATAATGTGTGCTCCAAATCATGCAAATGTTCAACCACCAGCGAGGCAAAGGGGGCGAAATTGCTCGGTTTACCATGTGTCACCAGACAAGAAGGCATATCAGCGTTGAAAGCGGCTTGTAAATCATACAAGAAATCACCGACATAGAGGATTTGGTGGGGGGCTAAATTCCACTCATCGGCCAATGAAAGTAAAGAATCTGGTGCAGGTTTAGGCGGAAAATGTTCTCTAGTTATGATACGTGAAATGCGCAGTTGGTTGTGAGCAATTTTTTGTTCAGCCGCTTGGGCGCAATTACGGGTAATAATGGCCGTAAGCAATTGATTGGAATGGATGAAGTCAATCAGAGAGAGGCAACCGGGCATCGGATGTGAAGCGCTCGCATCGTCGAGTTCATGTTGTAGGATCAGCTCATTCGCTTGTTGAGTTTGGTCGTGACACTCTAGCTGGTCGACGTAAGAGAGCAAATCTTGATCGAGTGGGCAACCGATTTGCTCTCTCAGCCAACGAAAGTCCATATCAGAGCTAACCAGTGTATTGTCGAGGTCAAATACAACCGCTTTGATCTCACGAATATTCAATGGTACGTGTGACATAGACTCTCCTTGACGGTTAGGCGAACTCTTTCTCCAAGTACGCAACAATATCGGATGACTCATACATCCATTGTACAGCGCCATCTTTTTCAATTCTTAGGCAAGGTACCTTGACTCGACCACCACCCGCTTCCAATTCAGCGCGATGCGTTTGATCGTTCTTTGCGTCACGCAGATCAAACTTGACCGACTGACGCTTCATTGCGCGACGAACCTTGACGCAAAAAGGGCATGCTTCAAATTGATAAAGAGCATGTGATTGCGCTTTTGCATCAACTTGTTGTTGCGCTTCGTCAGAGCGTTTAACGCCCTTAGGTGAAAATACAAAGTTGAGCAGTAGGATAACTCGACCTAAAAACCAGCGGATAAACTTCATAACAATCCTATGTGTATAATTCTATTTAGAGATGACATTTCGGTTACGCATTGTAACTGAGATGTGATCAATCTTGAATCATAAAACTTAACCAACCTTGACTTGATGTTGCTTCGTCACTTCTATACCGAGCCGCTTGGCAAGACGGGTCAGGTTTGCACGGTCAGTTTTTAACATTCGCGCGGATTTAGCCCAGTTAAATTCGGCGGCCGTCAACGCCTCCACAATCATTTGGCGTTGATATGCTTCAGTCGCCTCACGCAGGCCGAGCGCAATATCGACCTCACTTTCGTTAGTTGCGCAACGCTTGGGTGATTCAAAATCGGTTACGACTGAGTGCAAATCACCGATATCTTCGACCGAGACGATGATTAATTTGCTACTGTGATTTCGAGCGCGAGCTTTGAGCGCAGCTCGGTTTATCACGTGTTCTAGTTCGCGGACATTTCCCGGCCAGTTATAACGTGACAAGACAAGTTGTGCATCCTTGCCCAATTTGATTTGTACGATCCCAAGTTTACGCCTTGCTTGTTCTAAGAAGTAACCTGCGAGCAGGACAATATCGCCATTTCTCTCGCGAAGCGCAGGAACGGTGATAGGGTAGACACTTAGTCTGTGAAAAAGATCAGAGCGGAAACGGCCTTGTGTGACTTCCTGTTTTAGATCTCGATTGGTCGCCGCGAGTACTCGGACATCAATGGTTTCGACTTTATCCTGTCCGACAGGTTGGATCTCATTGTTTTGTAGTGCGCGTAGAATTTTACTTTGCGCGGCAAGTGGCAGTTCGCCAATTTCGTCGAGAAACAGCGTCCCACCATCGGCAAGGGCGAACTTACCCATGCGGTTTTTATCCGCGCCAGTGAATGCCCCTTTAACGTGACCAAACAGTTCACTCTCAACCAGATTTTCTGGAATTGCCGCGCAGTTTACATAAACCAAAGGTTGCTTTTTACGTGGTGAAAGGTGATGTAGGCTGCGCGCAACCAACTCTTTGCCCACTCCGGTTTCGCCATGGATTAAGATATTAAAATTGGATGGCGCGACCACGTCAATATCGGCTTTAAGCGCTTGCATGATAGGGCTGTCACCGATGATCTCGCCACCATCTCGATCCCATGCATCTTCGTTAAGTTCTTCAAAGCGCTGCTGAGTTTGTTTTGCTTGCTGCTCTAGCTGACTCACGGTTAACGCAACTTTAAGGCTTGATGCAGCAATGGCTGACAGAGCATCTAAGCTGCGAGACGGAAATTGATCAAACGCTCCGGGTGTTAAGCTATCGAGCGTGAGTACGCCCAGTAGTTTGTCGGCATAAAACAAGGGTAAACCCATGCAAGAGTGCATCGGCAGATCGCCATCGTAGTCAAGCAACAGATTGTCGAACGGATCGGGTAGATTGCAGTCGGCATCAAATCTTACAGCCGTTTTAGACGCGCAAATTCGGGCAAATCTTGGATGTTCGTCTATCTTAAAACGACGACCAAACGTATCTCTAGTCAACCCCTGCATTGCCAGTGGCACCAATGTTTCACCTTGCAGTGACAGCAGAGCGACACAGTCGCATTGAATCGATTTGCGGATAGCGTCAAGGAGATTGCTAAATCTGTCTTGATCATTGTCACCGCGTGCGAGTCCGATTGTCATATCAATCAGCGTAGAAACAGAGATGTCTTGCATAAAATTTCCACCAGCAGTGTTGGGCTGGGCCTAGACGTATGGGTATGCTGCCCAATTAATCATAGCCAATGTTTGAATGCAACCCATCAGTGTCAAAATGACATGTTTTTTATAGGTCTTAATGACATAGGTGTGAATGAAAAGGCTAAGAAAACTAATGATTTAGGCTGGTGCTAAGTTGGCACGTTAAATGCTCTTAGGGGATATAAAAAATTTATTATAACAACTGAGGAGAAAGTCCGAATGCTTAACAACCAACATATTGAAGTCGTTAAAAGCACAATTCCACTGCTTGAATCTGCAGGTCCAGCGTTAACAGAGCACTTTTACCATCGAATGTTTAGCTACAACCCCGAGTTAAAAGATATCTTCAATATGACTCACCAGAAAACTGGCCGTCAAAGCGTAGCACTGTTTGAGGCTGTTGCGGCATATGCGAAGAATATTGAAAACCTCGATGCGCTGACATCGGCGGTGGAGCGTATTGCCCATAAACACACCAGCTTCAATATTCAGCCTGATCACTATCAAATTGTGGGTCATCATCTTATTGAAACGCTGCGCGAACTCGCGACAGAGGCCTTTACTCCAGAAGTGGAAGAGGCGTGGACGGAGGCATACTTATTTTTGGCTCAGGTATTTATTGATCGCGAAGGTGAGCTTTACTTACAACGTAAACAGGCCGTCGGTGGCTGGAAGAATGCCCGCCGATTTGTTGTTGCTTCTAAGCAACCAGAGTCGGAGTTTGTCACCAGTTTTGTGCTGAAACCTGAAGATGGCGCAAAGGTGCTTGATTACCAACCGGGTCAGTATATTGGTATTGAGCTTAAGCCGAGTCAAGGCGAGTATAATGAGATTCGTCAATATTCGTTGTCGCAAAAACCAAACGGCAGTGATTACCGTATCTCGGTTAAGCGCGAAGCTGGAGAACACAAAGGTTTAGTGTCTAGTTTCTTGCACGATGACGTAAAAGAGGGCGATGTTGTCAGCCTTTATCCGCCAGCAGGGGATTTCTATTACCAAGAGAAACAACAACCCGTTGTTTTGATCTCAGCAGGTGTAGGTGCAACTCCTATCCAATCTATGATGCAAACTCTGGCTTCACAGGGTAAAAAAGAGGTTAGCGTGCTTTATGCGTGTAATGGTCACAAGCAACACACGTTTAAGGCTGAAACCGAGCAGCTCACCCAACAACAAAACTGGAAGCGTTTCACTTGGTATCTCAATGAAACGAGCGCAGACTTTTCGGGGCAGCTTGACCTTAATTTAGTTGCCAAGGAGTTACCACTCGACAGTGCCGATTTCTATTTGTGTGGCCCGGTTGGTTTCATGGAGTTGGTGGTGCGTCAGCTCGAAGCGTTGGATGTAGGTCGCGATCGGATTCATTATGAGGTATTTGGCCCGCATACCTATCTATAAACTCCATCTATACATATGGCCCAATTTATGGGCCATTTTACGCTTCGAACTTGCTGTAAAAAGCTAGCTTTGAGCAAATCGCTTTTTTAGCCAAATCATGAGTTTTGACGCTTGGTTTGTTTCCACAGGCGACCGCTCAGTGGCGGTGTAGTAGCTCGCTAAAAACTGTGTTCTGAGCATTTGTACATCTTGTTGGGTGATGGCTGAAATAAGCTCGGCAGAGTTAAGAGCATGGTCATTGGCGAGGCTAAAGTCGAGCTTTAGATACCCTTGCAGGTAAAGCCAAAGGTGTGTACTTAGCGCCAACTGCTCTAACCCTTGTTGGGTAAACTTGTCAGCATGCTCACTACCGAGGTAGTCGCTAAAAGTCCGATACATCTCTTGGATTGAAGTGAGGTTAGATTGCAACTCGCTAGTGGCTTGTATATGTGCTTTGGTCAAAATCCCCAGCAAGTGATGGGTGACTGGGCTCTCAGGCTTATTTATCAGGGCGCGTTCAAATAACGGCGAATGTTGTTGGCAAAATAGCGCCCAAGCTTTGCTGTTTGACTCTACTGTCGGCAACGTATTCGCCCCGATGGTAGAAAGCTGCTGCTCTAACTCAGTCATTCGACTGCAACGTGGTAAGTGCTATTTCGAATGAGCCTTTATCTGAATCGACAAACAGGCTTTCACCCGTGATCATGACCGATAAATCCATGCTGCGTTCCACCACTTCAGAAAGAGCTTCTAGGCTGTTCCAGTCGAAGCGATAGATGTTGGCATTATATTGGTGGGCTTTGTTTTTACTTTGTTCCCACCAAACGTCAGACTTGCTATTAAACGAGAACACATCCACTTTTTTCGCCAGACGACATGCTTTCTTGATTCGATCTAACGACGGTTCCCCAAGATCGACCCATAGCTGAATTTGGTCATCGAGAGACTTCACCCAAAGATCTGGCTCTTCAGTGGTCGACAAGCCTTTGGTGAGCGCGAGATCCGGTTGCCACTTAACACAGAAAGCGAGAACACGCGCCATCATTCTCGGCACCGTTTCTGAAGGGTGCTGGGCAACGGTAAGCTGAGTCGAGTCGTATAGGTCGCGGTTGGTATCGGAAAGAGAAATTCGGAATTTATAGATAGTTGGTTTAAGTGCCATGTGCCTTACTTATTTATGCAAAAAGCGCTACGCAAAAAAATAGCCAGCGCGATGCTGGCCATTGTAATTCTTTAAAGCTTAAAAATTAAAGTACTTTAATTTGTTCAGCTTGTGGGCCTTTTTGACCTTGAGATACAACGAACTCAACTTTTTGACCTTCAACTAGAGTACGGAAACCGTCGCCAGTGATTGCAGAGAAGTGTGCAAAAACGTCTGGACCGTTTTCTTGTTGGATGAAGCCGAAACCTTTAGTTTCGTTGAACCATTTAACTGTACCAGTAACAGTGTTAGACATAATGTATATCCTTGATAAATCTTTCAAAAGCCATACGGCACCGATAGCGTGGAAAAGGAGATTGCTATAGCGTACGACGTTGCGGCAGATATACATGTAATCCAACGAAACGGCGAAATTAAACAAAGAACCGTTTTCTAGCTGCGATCCAGTCTAAAGCGAAGTGCAACTAAGTCAATAAAAATGAGGTATGATGTCGCGCTTAATATGGTGTTTTCACTAGAAATTTGCGCTAGGTATGGTTTCGAAAATAATACTGATTAGCGTATAAATAGTGTAACATTCGTTTGACCAGTGATTTGTGCTATCTAAGTATGTGCTGGTTAAAATTTAATCATTTATTATGGAGGCCGTATGGCGAAACGAAAATCGAATATCGATGTCGATGAGGTCATTCTCAGCAATGATGTCGAGTTAGGGCGAGGTCAGGTGCGAGACAACGCACTCAAGGCGATGGTCACGAGTAAGTTGTATAAAGCAAGGGTAGAAAAAGCGAAAAAAGGCAAAGGCAGTTTCCAACGTAACATCAAGCACAAAGGGAAAGAGCCCTATTCAAAAGCCGCTTAGTCAGCGAAGTTTGAATAGGGCTCTTTCTATTGACGTTATCTTTCTATTTTAGGTGAATAGATGGAATAGGCAGTAATTTGGCCTGCAACAATCGCCGAGAACATAAACAGAGCTGAAAGCCCAATACTTGGAATTGGTAAAATTGACTGCTCAAATACTGACTGGCTGGCACTAACTAACACTCGGCTCCCTGGAACCAGTATGATGATTCCCTGCACTATGTAGATTGAGCCAGTGAGATCCATTTTCTTCGCCAGCCAAGTTCCATATAAGGTAATCAATACCGTGGTAACCCAGGTACCCACCACCCAGCCACTCTCAAAACCAAGATAAAACGGCCCCCACATTCCTAGAGCAGCAACGGGTAGACCGAGTAAAACATCCATCGGTCGAGCGTTAAAAATGATTCCTAGCGAGATCGAAATTAGAAACAGGCCAAAGATATGCAGCCAAATCGGAACTTCGTTAATGTACTTCGATGCTTCCGCCTGTCCCCATATTGCTTCACCGATATTGAGCCCCATAACAATACCAACGAATAGCTTTATCAAGGTGAGTGCACTTTGACCGAGCAAGCTGGTGCCTGATACCAAATCGTTAAACGCAAGACACTCCAATGAGTTGGCAATGGAAAGACCGGGAACAAACAGTACTATCGCAGCGATACATAGCGCCCATACGGGGACAGCAGCGTCGGTACTGGCGAACAGGGCGACCAATATTCCGGTTAGGAGCGCGGCAATAAACTCAGCGGCAATAGCACGACGTGCACGGCATACTTGTTGAGTGCACCAGACTATGAAACCTAAGAACACCGAGATAAATATCGCATCCATAGTACTACCAACCAGCATGAGGTAGGCTGGCGGGATGCCCATATTGGCCAAGGCAATCACCCATTTAGGATAGCCAATTGGCTCAGGAACGGGTTCACTGCTCGGCTGGTTGATACGAATGATGGTATTAGCCAGCAAGCTCAGGTTGATCGAAGCTGGCTGAAGGCGCTTCATCACAACCGCATTGTTGTCATCAGGAAACTGATAATTGACTGTGGTTGGCGTCGCTTGAATCATAACATCCACATTGTGTTTACGTGCATAAAACTGGGTGTATTTTTCCAGTTTGTATGGCGCGCAACCACTGCGATGAAGGGTATCGCCAATCTCAACAATCTTGTTAATTCGGTACTCGGAAGGCATGGTAAATGAGCAGGTAAAAAAGTGTGGCGCAAAGGTATCAGAGCCCCTTATTTGAGACGAGTTACAAATGAGTGAATAGTGGTTAAGGTCACATAAAATCAGCCCTCATAATTCATCCTCATCTGCCGTTTTTTGAAATCTAAGATTTTGAGTGCAATTTTTGGTCAATAAGTTGTGCAAATCAGCGATTTTTATCACGAATTGCAAAATATTTTAAAGTGTGACAATTGTTATTTATATGTAACCTTGGAAAGTGGTGGTTTTCTATTTTTCGCTGCAGCAAGGGTCTCGACGAAGTCTTTTAAAATAAGGCATTAACAAATTATTTACATGGTTATTATTTGAACGCTTGCTACAACAACTAGCTGAAAATAGCGCTTGAATTTTGTTCTGGATGGGTGAAAATATGCGCAAAATGAGATTTCAAAAATGAAAGGAAGCTTTTTCGAGTTTTAAAAGCGAGGCAAACAATGAAACTATTTATTCTCTTTATGATTTCTATTTCCGCGGGTGTGGCGTCCGCCGAACATTTCCATTCATTTTTGCTTGGTCTTTACGTCTCAACTATGGCGGTTGGTAGCTGCTATTGGTTTGCGTTTCGTAGCAGTCGCTTCCCGCAGCTCGCTTTATTGCTACTGATTTGTGGCTTGTTTTCAAAAATCACTATTACGGTAGCTGGCGTCAGTTGGGGCATGTCTCAAGACTTGATCAGTTCGCCGCTGGTATTCGCGCTGTCTTACTTATTCTTCTCTATTGTGGCAACCTATGTCTGGTTTGCGCACAGAGAACGCAAAATGGCGAAGCAGCAATCACTTGCCGCGGTGTAAACAAAGTTGATCCAACAAGCCAGTGCCAACGCACTGGTTTTTTTCTATCTAAATTTGAGGCTTAGGTAAGAATTGCGTCAAATCCGTCTCAATAGTAACGATTG
Organism: Vibrio galatheae; assembly: GCF_000967545.1. GTDB lineage: Bacteria > Pseudomonadota > Gammaproteobacteria > Enterobacterales > Vibrionaceae > Vibrio > Vibrio galatheae. The sequence goes on from NZ_JXXV01000007.1 coordinate 166,396, forward strand.
ATTTCAAAGTTACTGATTCTATAGCAGGGTTGTCTATACTGATGTCGATAGCTAACCCAACAAAGTGAGACGTCGTTTATCATGATCACGCGTTTTCTAAAGACATCAGTGCTCCTTTCATCCATCCCTGTTTCATTTGCGGCACTAGCGGCACCGACCATTGTTCCCGATCCTCCAGCATTAGGCGCTAAGGGTTATGTGTTGATTGATTACCACACAGGTACGGTGCTGGTGGAAAAAAATGCCGATAAGAAACTCAATCCAGCAAGTCTAACTAAGTTAATGACCGCTTATGTGGCTGGGCAAGAAGTAAAAAGTGGTAACGTCTCTTTAGATGACCAAGTCCGTATTAGCCGTAATGCGTGGGCGAAAAACTTTCCCGACTCTTCCAAAATGTTTATCGAGGTAGGCACCGATGTGTCATTGATTGACCTGTATCGAGGTCTTATTGTTCAGTCAGGTAACGATGCCAGTGTCGCTATAGCGGAACATGTGGCGGGTAGTGAAGGGGCATTTGTTAGTTTGATGAATAGTTGGGCAAACAAGCTTGAGCTTGAGAATACCAATTACACTAACCCGCATGGGCTCGATAGTGATGACCTGTATTCAACGCCTTATGATATTGCGTTATTAAGCCAAGCCATTATTCGCGATTTACCCGATATTTACCCTTTATATAGTGAAACCGCCTATACCTACAATGGGATCACTCAGTACAACAGAAACGGTCTGTTGAGGGATCGCAGCTTAAATGTTGATGGTATGAAAACAGGTTACACCAGCGGGGCGGGGTATAGTTTGGCGACATCGGCAACCAGCGGTGACATGCGTTTAATTTCCGTTGTGATGGGATCAAGTAGTACCAAAAGCCGTGAATCAGAGAGCAAGCAGCTATTAAGCTACGGTTTTAGATTTTACGACACTGTGTCACCGACTAAAACGACAGACACCTTAGCACAAGCCAAGGTTTGGATGGGGCAGCAGGATTCGGTTGCGGTAGGTGTTGCTAAACAAGTGCTGATTACCCTGCCTAAGGGCGACGCCAGCAAACTCACTGCGGAAATCGAGTACGCAGGAGAACTGACCGCCCCTATTCGCCAAGGTGATGCGGTAGGCCAAGTTATTTACAGTGTCGATGGTGAAGAAGTGGCCAGCGCGACCTTGATTGCTCAACAAGAGGTCGAAGAAGGTAGTCTGTTTAAGAAGCTTTTCGATTGGATTAAGCGCTTCGTTCTAAGTTGGTTTTAAGGTCGAAGATAAAAAAGAGGATGCCGCTGGCATCCTCTTATCGTATGTCACTCAATTAATTCAGTTTGCCCCAAGCTGATTGCCAATGCGAGCCTACTGCGGGTTCATAGTGGGTGGCAGAAGGTGACCACTGTACACAGTAACCAGAATATGGGAATGGCTTACATTGATAGATACTGCCATCACTTGCCAACACCTTGGTGCCTGCCGTGTAGCTGCTTAAACCTTCAGGGAAGACGAAATCGTAATCGCCCACAGGCGGAGGTGTTTGCGCATCAATCAATTGGAAATCTAACGTAGATTGATCAAGCACATTGCCTTGTTTATCTTTTGTCACCACAACCAACATGTGATGGCCCGCTTCAGACTTAGATAACGTCATTGTCGTGTGTTCAACATCGCCATCTTGCAGATCTTGGGCGTAGGATGCCAATGGCTCGCGATGGTGATTGTAAACCGTCAATTCCGCACTGAGATCGCCCGTGGCGACTAAGGTAAGATCAAGCTCTGTTGGTGAAATACCAATGGTGTATTCAGATTCAAGCCCCGTTACCTCAAGATCGTAGACAGGTACTGGAGTGTCGATTTTGTAGCCAATTTCTACACTGTTTAGCCCAGATCCTGATTTAAGGTAAATAGGGTTGGTGCCATAGACAGGGGTAAACTCTCCTTGGTCATTAAGTTGACCAGATCGAATCTGACTTTGCTGTTGATTGATCTTGCTTGCCAGCGAGTATGACCAATTGTTGGCTTTCCCTTGCGCGTCGCTCTCAATAACGAGCTCAGTACTGTACGATGGGTTTTCGCCATTAGCGTCGAACACTCGGGTGTAGACAGTATCACCCACATTAAGATCCATCGCTGGGTTAAGTTGGCCACCTTGGCTCCACTCAGGAATAATAGGGCCGTCACCATCAAACATCACATCGATCACGTTATAGAAAGCTGCGGCAGTATCACCGACATCCCATACGGCAAGAATAACTTGGTAACCTTCGCGTGCTGGAACATCACACAAATGATTGACACGTTTTGGCGGTTGAACCATGCCACCGTCGACAACACAGAAAGGGGTAAGGTCAAATGAACTGCGTGCTAGCGGTTGGTTTGGGTTCCAATCAGGTTTGGTAATGTAATACTTCCAATCTTTGGTGACGTGGTTTGCCGTGAATGTCCACTCGAAATATTGAGAACCAGATTGAATTGGGCGCTTAACCCAGCGATTGGCTGTTTGCTCATTGAGTGCTGCTGCTAAAGACGTTTGTGCACTGGCGATTTGACCGTCATTAGGCCCGGCAACCGGGAAACCGTCTGGGCCTTCAACACTTTGTGGTTCATATTGGATTGCACCACAGTTGGTGTTTTTCTCATTGGTGTCATGGGTAGGGAACTTACACAATGCTGCGCGACCAGCCGCAACACCGTTTTCGTAAGCTGAAACATAACCATGACCAAAGCTAGCAGAACTCACACTCAGCAGGGCTAAAGCAATCAGTGACTTGTTTGGGAGTTTGTTCATCATTTGTCCTTAATTATGAATAACAAAAAAGATGACACTCCGGCATACGAAACATTTAGCGCTCGGTACTAAATGGCAGCCCCGCTATCATAGACAACACGTGTCGACAGACCGGAGGCTTTGCGTCTTAACCTTTCGGCTAGTTTGCCAGAAGTGAAGAGCTCTTGCCCTAAAACACTTAATGTGGTGAGTAGAGCAAAAGCAGGCGAAATGTAGCGAACGAAGTCTAGAAAAGCTAAGCCCTTGATAAAATGTGGAATGATAATCTCGCTCTGAAATTCTTGACACAAATTAACTTGCTAATTACAAAATTATTCAAATTTTAATTTATCGAAATAATAACCTTATAGTTTTGATTTAATTGATTTTATCAATGTTTTTATAGGTGGTATTTACCTTGCTGTTGACCTTTAGCTTGCGCTTGGCGGACAAACCTTTGACTTTCACTAACCAAGTTCTGACAACCAAAGAGGAGAAAATGACGACAATCCATGCAAAATGTTATATGAGGACCTCCCATGGAATTTACTGACGCAGACAGAGAAGCGCTTTATCAGATTTGGATGTCGAAAAAGTCAAAGATGCGTTTGACGCAAATGGAGTTCGCCAAAAAACTAGGAATGAATCAGCTCAGTTTTTCTCGTGTGCTTAGAGGGGAAACGCCACTCACTATGTCGTTTGTTAGTCACTTTTGTCGCTTGCTTCATCTTGAGCCAAAATCTATAGTCCCGAGTTTAAAAGTGACCAATGACAACGGGCCTAAAGTTGTCTATTTGCAAAGTCGTATGAGTGTTGATGGCGAAATCCAAAACGCCTATATCGAAGGTAATCAGGTCATTGTTGAGTACGCACACACGGTAAATCCAACGGAGTAAACAAAACTCCGTTTTCGGCAGTATTGTTGTGCGCCCTTGAGTGCTATTCTACACGGCAACAACAACGATAAATTCAATCCTAATGCTTGAAAAAGAAAACCTACTCAAATTGGCGCGGATGCAAATGCCGTTTGGTAAATACGCAGGGCGCGTGTTAATCGATCTTCCAGAAGAATATTTGCTTTGGTTCGATAAGAAGGGGTTCCCTGATGGGGAGTTAGGTCAGCTGCTTCAACTGTGCTTGGCGCTAAAAATCGAAGGGTTAGATAGTGTGGTTAAACCCTTAAAGCGAATGTGACCAGCAATAGCACCTAAGACTTCCGCGACGCTATGTGTTTTTATTCAAAAGAGCCAGACCGTCAGGCTGACTATTTTTTTCCCCTTTCTTTGTTAAAGTAATTACTCTGTGGTCAACAGTACTAGTTTGCTACCAATATCCAAATAATGCTATTTAGGTATACATTGTAAATGATAATTATATTCAATTGCAGTTCACAATCATTCTGCATTCAAATATGATTGAGACGATAAAATCCAGAATACTCTAAAATCCATGCTTCCCCTGACTCATAAAGACTATTTTAAAGTCGCGTTTCCTTTCATCGTTTCTACTGTTACCCAGCCATTATTGGGGGCGGTGGATACCGTGGTGATCGGTAAACTCGGCGTAGCTGAGATTATTGGGGGGGTGGCGATCGGTACCGTCATCATGAACACTTTGTATTGGCTATTTGGTTTCTTCCGTGTCAGTACAACAGGGCAAAGTGCAATTGCATTAGGTAAAAATCGCCCAGAGGATCAAGCGAGCAGCTTATTCCGTCCTTCCGTGCTTTCTCTCTGCCTTGGCTTGATGTTGATTGCGTTGCAGTCCGTGATTTGGATAGGGGCAGAACTGATTATCTCCCCAGATGCTGTCGTGGCAGAAAACGCTAAGATTTACTTCGATATTATGATCTTTGGTGCACCGTTTGTACTGCTGAACTACACCTTGATTGGTTGGTTGATGGGGCAGGCGAAAGCCAAAGAAACCATGTCCACACAAGTGTTTGGTAACGTGCTGAACATCGTGTTAGATATCGTATTCGTGTTGTACTTTGATATGGGTATCTCTGGCGTAGCGGTGGCGACACTTATCGCGCAAATCTCGACATTTGTTATTGGTGCTGCTCTGGTTTTAAAAACATGTCGCTTCTCGCTGTTTGGCTACATTCAGACCGCAAAAATAACGCCTAAAAATCTCAAAGTCATTGTGTCTTCCAATATGGATTTGCTGTTGCGTACAGTGTGTCTATTGGTGTTCTTCAACATGATGGCGCGTGTGGGATCTCAGCTAGGTTCTGATGTGCTCGCTGCGAACGCAATCTTGATGCAGGTGACGTTTATCGTCAGTTACATGTTCGATGGTGTGGCTAATGCGTCGAGTGTTTTTGCAGGTAAAGCGGTAGGGCAGAAAAATCCGACATTGCTCGATAACGTAATTAAGCTGAACACGCAGTGGACGGCGGCGTTTGTTGTGGTATTGACCTTGCTGTTGGTGCTGTTCAAACAGCAAGTGGTGAAGATGTTTACCACTTTACCCAATCTCATTGATTTGTTTCTCGATATGAGTCCTTGGCTGGTCGCATTCCCTTTGGTCGCGGGATTCGGTTTAACATTCTACGGCGTCTTTACGGGTACAGGTACTACGCGACCAGTTCGAAACTCGACCTTCCAGACCATGGTAGTGTTCTTAGTAGTTCAGTTCATAGCGGTTCAATATTGGGGCAATCACGGCTTGTGGCTGGCATTTACTTTGTTCTATCTTGGGCGCTTTGTCTTATTGTACCCATACTTAGAACAAGTAAAGCAAAAGTGTCAGTAATTCGCACGTTAACAAATGAATCTATTTAGATGTTCTATCACTGGCAGTGATCATTTCTCTTTGAACGATGTGAAAATTTAAATAATGTCTCAGAGTGGTTTTCTTGGACAAACACGCATGATACTATTGTTATGTTATATCATTTCATTTTTTAGAGTGCCGTGACTTTTACACCAATACTCTCCGTTAGTAACCTCAGTCTTATAGACTCAGAATGTCCGCTCTTCAAAGACATTTCTTTTGAACTTTTTCAAGGTGAAGTTATTGCCATTATGGGACCTTCCGGCATTGGTAAATCCATGTTGTCGAAAGCTGTCGCAGGCTTTTTACCGTCTGATATTTGGGTCGATGGGAGTATCCGACTTAACAATAGTGAAGTCGCACAAACTGCTATGTTGCAACGAGTTCAGTCACAGCGCCCAGCGGTTATTTTCCAAGATGCACTTAAAGCGCTGAACCCATTGGCGTCTGTCGAACAGCAACTGTGCTTGGCGTTTACTGGCAACAAAACGCGCTTGCCTTCAACAACCCGAAAAACGGTGATTTCCTTGTTGTCTCAACTCGGATTTTCAGACCCCAAAGCGGTATTGACCCAGCATCCAAGCCAGCTATCTGGTGGGCAGCGTCAGCGTATTTGTATTGCGATTGCTTTACTTGGTAGCGCCAACTTGATCATCGCGGATGAGCCTACCAGTGCGCTCGACCCAATCACTGAAGCGGAGATCCTTGAGTTATTCCGCAGTAGTGTTAAGCAACGCAACATCAGTGGTTTGTTGATAACGCACGATCTGTCTGCGGCTTTGGCGTGTGACAAAGTATTGGTGATTGCGGATAACACCATGGTGGCGTATGGGTCGCCATGGCAAGCTATTCAGCAAAGTTCGCATCCTTTCTGCCAACAACTTGCGCAACTACTGCCTTAACCTCATCTCTGGAGCCAATTTTGACTAAGCACAACTCGAGTGGGCAGACGCAGCCTAAATCGGCAGAAGTTCGCTTTGAGCAAGCCAGTGTTCACTATTACTCCCAACCAAGTTGGTTGGGGGGCAAACCGTTTAAAGCGCTCGAACACTTGGATCTTGCTATCGATACCCAAAACATTGCGATTGTTGGCCCTTCTGGAGCGGGTAAATCGACCTTGATTGAACTTCTGTTCGGTCTTCGCAAACCTACATCTGGTGAAGTATATGTGTGTGGTTATCCGCTATCGCGTAGTTCGGCTAATCAGCGAAAAGAGCTGTGCCAGCACATTCAACTGATCCCGCAAGAGCCGCAGTCGAGCTTAAATCCGTATTACAGCGTTCGCCAGATCTTACTGGAGCCGCTAAGCAATATTGGTTTAAAGCAAGAGCTCAACGAGAAGGTGGAAAAGGTACTAGCAGATGTCGGTTTGGATCTCTCATTGTTAGATCGTAACACGCAGCAGTTGTCGGTCGGGCAAGCTCAACGTGTTGCTATCGCTAGAGCCTTGATTGTCGAACCTTGCGTGTTGGTTGCCGATGAGCCAACCAGCAGCCTAGACCCCGTCAGTCGTAAACAGATTCTCGACTTGTTGGCAGGTATTCAAAAGAGTTGGCAGATGCGCCTGATTTTGGTGACACATGACCTCGATGCTGCACAAACCCTATGCGATGAAATCCTAGTTTTAGACAAAGGGCGCGTTGTCGAACACGGCACAGCACAAAACGTGACAAATAACCCATCGCATTTGATCACAAGAGCCTTGATGAGCGCTCAACACAAAAGTAATGAATTCACAAAAACCATTGGAGAGATTTCTTATGCACCTTAGTACTCCCAAGTTAGCTTTGTCGCTGGCTTTCACCGCACTGTTGACGGGTTGTTTTGATTCTGGCGAAAGCAAGCCAGAAGTGGAAAAAGCAACCGCACCACAAGCGACGGAAATTCGCGTTGCCATGATGCAACCACCACGTACAGGGTTGTCGCCACTTTCAGATGACGCGTTCAAACTGTCACGTTGGAGCACGGCAGAAACTCTGGTGAATCTTAACGATCAGTCAGTAGCTGAGCCTATGCTAGCAACTGAGTGGGAACAAGTTGACTCGATGACGTGGCAATTTACGGTACGGAAGGGCGTGAAATTCCACGATGGTTCTGACCTTGATGCCAACGCGGTTATGAATTCTCTACAAAAAGCATTAGATGCCGCACCTAAGCCACGCATCTTGGACGGTATCGAATGGCACGTTCGCGCATTGGACGACTTCACTGTTGAAATCAAAACGACCTTTAACGATCCATTGTTGCCAAGCCGTCTATCTAGCCCACAGTTAGCGATCCTTTCTGGTGCTGCATACCAAGAAAACGGTCGTGTTGTGCCAATCAATGCGGGTACGGGGCCATTTGTTCTGACAGAAATCAACGGTACAACTAGCGCTAAACTAAAGCGTTTTGATGGTTACTGGGGCGAACAAGCGAAAGTGGACAGTATTTTTGCTGAATACATACCAAACGGTTTTGCTCGTGCTGCAGCACTGCGCACTGGTGAGGCGGATGTAGTTGAAGCTGTTCCTGTATCGCAAATCGCGATGATGGAATCTTCACAGCTGTACGAAGTGGCAATGCCGCGTACCAACACGCTTTACCTAAACAACAAATCAGATGTGTTTAGCCAGTTCGGTTTGCGTAAAGCCGCTGCTCAAGCGGTTAACCGTGAGCAAATCATTAAAACGGTTTACGAGAATCACGCCGATTTAGCGAAAGGGCTGTTGGGGCCAGCATTGGCATGGGCTCAACCAATTCGTGATGCGAACCCTCGTATGGAAACCATGGAAACGCGCCGAGCGAACGGCGAGAAGATCACCATCGGTACGTTTACCGACCGTGCAGAGTTACCAGAGGTAGCGGTGATGCTAAAGCAGCAGCTTGAAGCCGCTGGTTTTGTGGTTGAGCTAGACGTTCGTGAATACGCACAAATCGAAAACGATGCACTAGCAGGTAAGTTTGACGCGTTTTTGTTGTCACGTGCAACGGTACTAGATTCTGGTGACCCAGTGGCGTACATGCAAAGTGACTTTAGCTGTAAGGGGTCTTACAATCTGGGTCAGTTCTGCTCTGAAGACGTGGACGCGGCATTGAAACACGCTGATCGTCAGCCTTTGGGTGAGAAACGCCAACAAGCGATCATCGAAGCAGAAAGCAAAATCCTTGAGCAATACGCTGTTATTCCACTGCTTCACGAGCGCGTAATCCAAGGTGAGAGCGACCGCGTGAAGAATGCACAGCGTGATCCACGTGAGCGTCGCCTGATCGACCAGTTTACTGAGGTGAACTAACTCCATGTCGTCTGTTGCCAACATGCGCTCTCGTTTGAGCGCTTGTATGCCTGAATGGGTTACACGCTTTTTGTCTCGATTCCTGTCACTTGGGGTCGTGGTTGTGTTGGTGGGTTTGATGCCGGATATTGCAGGCATCGATCCAAGTCAATCCATTCTCCGCGCCCGTGCGGGTGCTCAGCAATTACTGACGGCAGAAGCTCTGCAAGCGATTCGAGAAGATCTTCAACTCGACCGCAGCGCCGCTGAGCGATTGTGGGATTGGCTAACGCTTGCCATGCAAGGTGACTTAGGTGTCTCTTGGGTAAGCGGCGCATCCGTGATGGAGAGCGTTCAACAAACTGCAAAAACGTCACTATTACTGATGCTTACAGCACTAGGCATGGCATTTGTAATGTGCATGGCGAGCGTGCTTTACACCGTGCGTCGTTGGCAACAGAATCGTTTAGACAAACATCATGACACGCTCAGTGCGGTGTTGGTCTCACTACCGGAATACGTGATTGCTTCGTTGCTGATCATGGTGTTCTCCATTTGGTTGGGCTGGTTCCCGCCTTATGGTTGGCAAGGTGTACAAAACCTCTGGCTACCAAGTTTGTCAATGGCATTGCCTGCTGCTGGCTTGTTCGGGCGCTTGCTCAATGACAGCCTCAAGCGTGTATTAGATGAGCCTTGGGTGATCACTTGGCTATCGGCGAACGTCAGTAAGTTTCAAATCTTACGCTTTGCCTTGTGGCGTGCCGTTAGTAACTTGATTCCTCAAATCGCAATGACGGTGATTGGTTTAACCGGCGGCGCGGTTGCTGTGGAACAAGTGTTTTCCATTCCGGGTATCGGACGACTAATCTTAGGCGCAGCGAAGTCACAAGATCTGCCGATGCTGCAAGGTGGCTTGTTGGTGTTGCTGGTGTTTTCGATGTTGATCAGCAGTGCAAGCATCTTATTGCAACGCTGGTTACTCGGGCACAGTGTCACAAGTGGCAAGCTGATCAGTAGTCATAGTACGTTCCGTTTTACCCAACGCACCACCAAACGTATCGTCAGTGCGACAATCTTTGCCTTGCTTATTGGTTGTGCGGGGTGGGCGTTAATGCGCGATCCTTACACCATCCAATTTACCCGCCTTGAATCGCCAAGCTTAGCAGCACCGTTTGGTGTCGATGCGATCGGGCGAGATCTGCTTGCTCGTGTTGGCGGCGGTATGATGTCGACGATCAAAATGGGCATCATCGCGACGTTCCTAAGTTTGGGTATTGGTTTGCTGCTCGGCTTCGTGACTCGTTATAGCCAAGGCTTAATTGAGATCACCAAAGGTGTGCCTTACATTGTGGCGGGTCTGCTGATTGCTGGTCTAACGGGGATGAACCCAAACAGTGCCTTGATTGCGATTGTTATGGTGTCGTGGGCACCATTAGCGGCGCACTGCGCGAGCTTATTGATGGAAGCCAAAGCGCAGCCTTATACGCATCTTGCGCCCATTTGGGGAACCAGTCAGTGGCGAGTACTCCGTTGCTACTTGTTGCCTTATGTGTTGCCGCCATTAATTCGTCACGCGTTTCTGCGTTTGCCGTACATTACGCTCAGCCTGACTTCTCTGAGTTTTATCGGTCTTGGCGTTAAGCCGCCAGAACCTGAGTGGGGCTTATTGATTGCAGAGAATCTGCCTTACATAGAGCGCTCGCCATTAGGTGTCTTGCTGCCAATCTCAGGCCTAGTTTTGATGGCAATTGCAATCAACTTGTTGTTCGACGATTAGTCAGAGTTCGGAGAAGTGAACGAGTTTCTAGGTGGAAAATCCTATTAATTTTCAAAGCATTAATTTTTCGGAATAACGATAGACTGAAGCAATAAAAAAGGAGCCTGAGTGCTCCTTTTTAAGTAACAATTATATAAAATTAACTAAGCCCGTTAGTGTCCATTCTGTTTCATCACTTTTGCTTTCAACTTTGACATTGCTTCAGGCTACTTATCATCGCCATTAGTAAAGAGTGGTATTGATTTTTACCTGGAGCGATATTAGCACCAATAGGATCCATTGTTCCGATCGTTTTCACTGTTGAATTTTCAAATACAGTGTTGACCAGTTCAGGATTAAATTGTGGTTCGGTAAACACACATGCAACACCTAAATCTTTCACGGTTTGGCGAATTTCAGAGATGCGTGCTGGACTTGGTTCAGATGCATCAGAAATAGAGATCGCGCCAGTGGCCAACAGTTGGAATCGTTGCTCAAAATATTGGTATGCATCGTGAAATACAATGAACTTAATACCGTTGAGTGATTGAGCTTGTCGTCTAATATCATCGCTTAAAGAATGTAAACGAGAGATAGCCACTTTTGCATTCTGTGTGTAAATAGGCGCATTTTCAGCATCAGCATTTGACAATGCAGCAGCTATGGCGTCTACCCAAACTTCAGCATTTTTAGGATCTAGCCAGACGTGCGGGTCATGGTCACCGTGATGGTGGTCATGATGTGCTTCATGTTCTTCATGTTCTTCATGATCTTCATGTTCATCGTGTCCCTCTTCTCCATGCTCATGTGTCTCGAATGTTGCACCTTCTCGGAAGTCATACAGAGTGGTTCCCTCGACTTCCATCATTTCAACCTTAGTTGCTGAGCTCGCAAGGCTTGAAAGTGGTTTTTCTAGCCAGGGTGTTAGCCCTTCGCCAATCCAAAACACGATGTTCGCTTGAGAGAGAGCTTTCGCTTCCGATGGGCGCAAGTGATATTCATGAGGGGATGCTTCAGGGCGTATGAGTAAGTCTGGTTCTCCGACACCTTCCATAACTTGTGCAACCAATGAATGTAACGGAGCTATGTCCACGGAAACTTTAGGTGCTTGAGCATAAGCTTGCGAAGCTGCGACTAGAGTGATGAAAATGCCAGATACGGCTTGTTTAAGCATGATGTTCTCCTGATCAGTTTGAATAAAATTGGCAAATGTTGGCAACTTTAACTGTTATGTTATAACATAACCATGTGTTTGGGTATCCTATACTTCGCTGTTTAAAAATTTGCCCTAAAATATAGTCATACAGTTGAGAGAAAGCAGATGTTGATATCTTCACAAGCCTTGTCTGTTAGGTTTGGTCGCAACTTAATTTTAGATCGTGTCAGTATTTCAGTGTTTCCGGGTGAAGTCGTAACGATTGTTGGTCCCAATGGTTCTGGTAAGTCAACGTTATTGAAAACCTTAATTGGGTCGGTTTTGCCAACAGGTGGTCAAGTGATTCGAGCTGAAGGATTGAAAATTGGCTACGTGCCGCAACGGCTTTATATCGATGAAACTTTACCAATGACGGTGAATCGGTTTTTAGCACTTCCAACACGCCGATCAAAAGAGGCTGTCGCTCAGGCTTTAAGGCGTGCGGGTGTAGATGGGCTGGAAAAACAGCAAGTGATGTCTTTGTCAGGAGGACAATTGCAACGAGTTCTTTTAGCTCGTGCACTGTTGGAAGAGCCATCGCTACTACTGCTTGATGAAGCGACTCAAGGGCTAGATCAACGCGGAACTGCAGACTTTTATCAACAAATCGACATGATTCGTCAGGAGAGTGGTTGTGCCGTTATTATGGTAAGCCATGATCTGCATGTAGTGATGAAACGAACCGATCGCGTTGTCTGCTTAAACGGTCGTGTTTGTTGTGAAGGCATTCCAGAAACGGTTAGCCAATCTCCAGAATACAAAGCGCTTTTTGGCTTAGATGACGATGATGTATTTGGCGTTTACCGACATCAGAACTCCGCATGTAACTTGAGCGGAGGCTCACTAAATGCTGGATGATTTTCTTTGGCGTGCGGCTTTAGCTGGCGTTGGCGTGACATTGGCTGCAGCTCCCTTAGGGTGCTTTATTGTTTGGCGTCGCATGGCTTATTTCGGAGATGCTACCGCACATGCTTCGATGTTGGGTGTGGCATTGTCGCTCTCTTTCTCGTTACCAATCTTTCCCGGTGTATTGTTCATTGCGCTGCTTATGGCCATCACAGTTTCTTCATTTACTGGTCGCGGTTTCGCGATGGATACGCTACTCGGGGTAATGGCGCATTCTGCGCTGGCATTTGGCCTTGTAGCAGTCTCCTTTCTCTCTGGTATTCGGATGGATCTAATGGCGTACCTGTTTGGCGATATTTTGGCCGTGAGTAAAACAGATTTACTTGTTATCTGGACAGGTACGATATTGGTTATTGGTCTGATTAGCTTTCGTTGGTCTGGGCTTCTTTTGTCGACGCTAAACAAAGATCTTGCTTTGGCCAGTGGTTTTTCACCTAAACGCGAACAACTGATTTTAACTATTGCACTTGCCGTTGTGGTTGCTGTCGCCATTAAAGTCGTAGGGGTCTTACTGATTGTCGCCATGCTTATCATTCCAGCAGCGACGGCTCGAGCGTTTAGTCAAACGCCTGAAATGATGGTGGTCCTCGCGGCGCTGATAGGTAGTAGTGCCAGCTTAATAGGGCTTCGCGCATCGTATTTTCTGGACACTCCGACAGGGCCAACCATTGTCTGTATCGCAACAGGGTTATTTATTGCGTCGGGTATAATTTGGAAAGTCCGGCATAAGTTGCGAGCAGTCGCAGAGTATTAATGAAGTACATAAAACAACAATATAAACACTGGAGTGAGTGAAATGAGTCATAAAAGAATTTCTGTGACTGTGCTTTCGGGTTTTCTAGGTGCGGGGAAAACAACCGTACTTAGCCACATTCTCAATAATCGCGAAGGCAAGCGAGTCGCGGTGATTGTCAACGATATGAGTGAAATCAATATTGATTCCGCGACGGTGAAAAACGAAGTATCGCTCAATCACAGAGAAGAAAAATTGGTGGAAATGAGCAACGGTTGTATTTGCTGCACGTTGCGTGAAGATTTATTGATGGAAGTGACCCAACTGGCCAAGGAAGGTCGTTTCGATAATCTCGTGATTGAATCTACAGGTATTTCTGAGCCACTCCCCGTGGCTGAAACATTTACCTTTGCTGATGAAAGTGGCGTATCACTGTCTGATGTCGCCACTTTAGATACTATGGTGACAGTAGTAGACGCAGTGAATTTTTTACGTGACTACGAAGCCGCGCAATCTCTTCAAGAGACCGCCGAGCATTTAGGTGACGAAGACCATCGTAGTGTTTCTGATTTATTGATAGATCAAGTTGAGTTTGCGGATGTCATTTTGATCAGTAAAACCGATCTCGCTCGTACCGAAGAGGTTGAGCGTTTGAAAGCGATTTTAAGAACATTAAATACAGGTGCTCGCATAATTGCTATACAAAATGGGCAGGTGGATGTCTCGGATGTGCTAGATACAGGCCTATTCAATTTTGAGCGTGCACAACAGGCTCCAGGGTGGCTAAAAGAGCTACGAGGTGAGCATATTCCAGAAACAGAAGAATACGGAATTAGTAGTTTTAGCTATCGTGCTCGTCTACCTTTTCATCCAGAAAAGTTCTATAAGTTGCTGCACAATTTGTCTCATTTTGGAAAGTTAATTCGTTCCAAAGGGTACTTCTGGTTGGCGTCCCGTCCAGAGTTTGTTGGGCAATGGAATCAAGCTGGAGGAATCGCAGACTATGGTTGTGCAGGTATGTTTTGGAAAGCGACCCCAAAAGCGCACTGGCCGACTGAGCCTGAACTCATATTGGCAATAGAGGAGAGTTGGGTTGAACCATTTGGCGATATGCGTCAAGAGTTAGTATTTATCGGCCAAGGGTTAGATGAAGCTGCACTGGTACAAGCGCTTGATGCATGTCTATTGACTGAAGAAGAATTAGATGCTGGCGAAGCCCTTTGGCAAACTTTCCTTGACCCATTCCCTGTATGGGAGGTGGAGGCATGATTATGGACATGGTGGAGAGCCTAGCTCCTACTCACACTAAGGGGACGTCTCCAATCGCGGTAGCACCAAACATACTCACCGACATATATAAACCGGAGCACAATATTGCAATATGGCAACGCACCCTATCAAAGGAAATGATGCTAAGTATTGAACACATGCTTAGAGATATGAGTTCATTGGCGTTGGTTCAAAGCGTTACTCCATATGATGCCGCAGAGTGGGTACGCGGAAAATTAGATGGTTACTCATGCGCCAATGCGTTGAGCGACGACATCGCTTTGATAGTGGATATGTTCTGTTGTTTATTTGATGTAAAAGAAGCAGGTTTGCGACTGACCCGCTTGGATAGTCCTATGTGCCCTAAGTTTCACGTTGACCATGTGCCATGCCGATTGGTCACAACTTATACTGGGCGAGCAACCGAATGGCTTGAGAACGAGGGTATTGACCGCACCAAGCTCGGTGCAGGTAGCTTTGGTCTACCGGATCACCGTTCAGGGTTGTTTAGAAGTGAAACAGCCATACAGCAGATGCGGGCTGGCGATGTTGCCTTACTCAAAGGCAGCGGCTGGGAAGGTAATGAAAATAATGCTTTAGTGCATCGTTCACCTAGTGTTGGGACAAACGAACAGCGGCTATTGCTAACATTGGATTTTATCTAAGTAAATGCGAGATATTAATAGTGTTATGGAGCAAGCAGAGCAAATCTGCTTAGCTCGAGGCAAGCAACTTACGTCCAAACGAAAATTAATACTAAGCGCTTTACTGCATGCTGATCAGCCGCTTTCCGCCTATGAACTGATAGATTATTGTAAACGTTATTTTGCGCAGAACATCCAAGCAATGTCCGTTTATCGAATTTTGGATTTTCTAGAAGCTGAACATTTAGCCCATAAGCTCAATATATCTAATAAGTACGTCATTTGTTCCCAAATTGAGTGCGGTCATGAACATGGAGTTCCCCAATTTTTGATTTGCTTTCAATGTGGAAAGGTCAGTGAAATAGCAGCTGAACCCAAGGTTATTTCTAGCGTATGTGCGAACGCAAGACAAGAAGGCTTCACTGTTCGAAGTCCTCAATTTGAGATTTCCTGTGTGTGCGATGATTGCGCAAAAAACACCCCATGAGACAGTTGCACAATCGCAATTTGATGGAGTGACATTCCGAGTCTTCTTTCATTTTTCAATTCATTTTAGGGGATTTGATACCTTATGCCGACTACATTGATTAAAAATGCCCGAGTGGTAAATGAGGGGATCATTACAGAGGTCGACTTACGTATTGTCGATGAGCGTATCGACCGCATTGGCTGCAACATCACATCACAGTCCGAGGACGCAATCATTGATGCTCAAGGTGGTTATTTGCTGCCAGGCATGATTGACGATCAGGTGCATTTCCGAGAGCCGGGATTAACACATAAAGGCACGATTGCAAGTGAGTCTCGTGCAGCGGTCGCAGGTGGGATCACTAGCTATATGGAAATGCCCAATGTTAGCCCTGCGACTACGACCATAGAGGCATTAGAACGAAAGTTTGACCTTGCAAAAGAGCACTCATTCGCCAATTATTCTTTCTATCTTGGTGCTACTGAAGACAATCTAGATCAGATCAAAAAGCTAGACCCAAGTCGACACTGTGGCGTGAAAGTGTTTATGGGGGCATCAACGGGAAATTTGTTAGTCGAAGATCAGCAAGCGTTGGAGTCCATTTTTCGTGACTCTCCTGTGCTGATTGTTACTCACTGTGAAAGTGGGACTGTCATTAAACAAAATCAGCAAAAGCAACGAATTAACAAGTCAGAGTTTACCATCGAAGACCATCCCATTTTGCGTGACGAAGAGGCGTGCTACGCCTCATCTTCTTATGCGGTAGAACTTGCCAAAAAGTATCACAGCCAACTGCATGTTCTACACATTACAACGGCGAAGGAGTTAACACTGTTTGACTCGGGTGATATTCGAGATAAATCGATCACCGCGGAGGCTTGTGTCCATCACCTCTGGTTCAGTAGCAAAGATTATGCGGAGCTCGGTAACTTGATCAAATGTAATCCTTCAATCAAATCCTCTAATGATCGCGACGCGCTATTGGCTGCGTTAAATGCTGGTCAAATAGATATCATAGCAACAGACCATGCTCCTCACACTTTGCAAGAAAAACAGGTGCCTTACGAGCAGGCACCCGCTGGGCTGCCGTTGGTTCAGCATGCGCTACTTACTCTCTTCGATCATGTCCGTTTAGGTCATATGAGCTTGACTCAGGTGGTCGAAAAAACCGCGCACAACCCGGCGATTCGCTATGGCATTCAAGGCAGAGGTTTTATTCGTGAAGGTTACTACGCCGATTTGGTGTTAGTTGATGCTCATACCCCAACACGAGTTAGCCACGAAAACAGTTTATATCACTGTGGCTGGTCGCCTTTTTCTGGACATGAATTTTCAGCTCAAATTCAAAAGACTTGGGTCAATGGCGCGCTAGTTTATACCAATAACAAAGTCATCGATAAACCAGCCGTAGCGATGCGTTTATCTTTCAATCGTTAAGTGGTTTACCGAAAAGAAGAACCATGAACAAACTGGAAGCATTATGTTAAGAAGAAACCCAACAGGCCATATGCCACAGGTGTCCTCAACGGCCTTTATTGATCCAACCGCTATTATCTGTGGCAAAGTCATTATTGAGGATAACGTTTTTATTGGACCTTATGCAGTTATCCGAGCTGACGAAGTTAATAACCATGGAGACATGGAAGCAATCGTCATTAAACGTGATACCAATATCCAAGATGGCGTCGTGATTCATTCTAAGGCAGGAGCTGCGGTGACCATTGGTGAGCGCTCATCCATCGCACATCGTTCAATTATTCATGGCCCTTGCCAGGTTTGTGATGATGTTTTCATTGGCTTCAACTCCGTCGTGTTTAATAGCGTCATCGGTGAGAGGTGCGTTATTCGTCATAACTGTGTCGTTGATGGCCTCGATTTACCCGCTTGTTTCCATGTACCGCCGATGACCAATATTGGTGTCGGTTTTGATTTAGAGAGTATCTCTAAAGTGCCACCAGAATATTCAGCTTTTTCCGAATCCGTCGTTTCTGCCAACCATGAGCTAGTCCAAGGCTATCGGAGAATTGCCAATGAACTTTAATAAGCCTCTGATTTCGCGCGTGCCGACTAACATCATCACCGGCTTTCTTGGGGTGGGGAAAACATCGGCAATAATGCACTTATTGGCCCATAAACCAAGTCATGAACGTTGGGCTGTATTGGTCAATGAATTTGGCGAAGTTGGTATTGATGGCAGCTTGTTACAAGGCCAAAAAAAACAGCAAGACCAAGTGTTTATTCGTGAGGTCCCCGGGGGATGTATGTGCTGTGCAGCAGGTCTTCCGATGCAAATCGCCTTGAATCAATTATTGTCTGAAGCAAGGCCAGATCGATTGTTGATTGAGCCGACAGGCCTTGGTCATCCTAAAGAAGTACTGCACGTGCTATCGACCGAGTACTATCGTCAAATTCTCGCTTTGCAAAAAAATATTACTTTAGTCGATGCACGTAAACTATCGGATCCTAAGTACACTGACCATGAAACGTTTAACCAGCAAATCGCTATCGCAGATACAGTGGTAGGGAATAAGCGCGATCTCTATCAAGATGGAGATGAACAAAAGCTTACAACTTATATAGCTAAGCGCGGCCTGCGGGAAACAAAAGTGATTTTTGCTGAACATGGTGCTATCCCTTTTCATGAATTTGAGGGAGCGACTCATATTGGCGTGCTAAAAACGCCCTCTGTTCTTTATCGTGAACGAGAGAAAAAGTTGCTTGTTCCTGAGTTGCCTATGCCTGAGAGCGGTATTCTCAAAGCAACCAATCAGGGGGAAGGCTTCTACAGTATCGGTTGGCGTATCTCCGCTGAGAAAGTGTTCGATCATAAAAAGCTGAGATTGTTGCTGCTTGAGCTCAAGGTCGAACGTATGAAAGCGGTTTTTGTCACGGGAAGCGGTATTTTTGGTTACAACCTAACATCAGATGGACTCAAAGAGTTAGAGCTAGACGATTGTTCAGAAAGTCGCCTTGAACTGATCTCTTCTGCTCTAGATGACCAATTTGAAGATAGATTATTTCGATGTTTGGAGAAGACATCATGATCGAGAAGAAAAAACTTTCCCTCTACCCACCATGCCCAACCTCCTAAATATGTTAGTGGGATTTTTTTTAGATCTGCGCTTACGGCACTTATGTCGCCGTATCGGGTTAGGGCTAGTAACCATATTGTTTTCCTGTACGGTTCAAGCTCACCCTCATTCATGGGTTGAGACAAAAACCTACATCCAAGGTAAAGAAGGCATGATTACAGGCTTTAAGATGGAATGGTCTTTTGATCCGATGACGTCGGCTTACATACTTGATGGGGAAGATATGTCACCTGAAAGTGAACAAGAAACTCTACAAAAGTTAGCAGCTTCTACGTTGGAGAATATGCTGTATGAACATTATTTCACTTATTTTTATGATGACTATAAACCGATCAAGTATAGCCAGGCTCATAGTGGGAAGTTTAGTCGTAACCGTTCTCGCTTAGTGCTGAGTTTCGAATTGCCACTTTCTATGCCTAAACCCGTCACAAGGGATTCATTACGTTTACTGATTTTTGACTCAAGTTACTACGTAGATATGGCGTGGACATCTATCAGCGATATTCAACTGTCTGACGAGCTTTCGCGTCAATGTCGATTTACTCTTGCGCAGCCAAATCCAACGCCAGAACAAATGAGTTATGCGATGTCTCTCCCTGCGAATGCGGACCCTGATTATGAGTTGGGTCAACTCTTTACTCAAACAGTGAACCTCCACTGCGCAAGTGTTCCCCAAACACAATGAACAATAAACTTTCAGAGATAGGAATGAAACTGATGAATTTACATTCACAGCACAATGAAAAGAAGCGTTTTACGCGTAACCGACGCCGCTATCTTTGTTCCTTCGTGGCTTGTGCGTTGATTATGACCTGTGTGTATCAATTTTGGCTAGCGTGGCCTTCACTGATAATAGCGAGTTTACAGTGGCAACGGGAAGTGAATAGCGAACTTGCAGATTTATTATACGATGCAAAAACTCACCCGTGGCTGGCCGGAGGTTATTTGGTTGGCGTGAGTTTTTTGTATGGAATGCTTCATTCACTAGGCCCCGGGCATGGTAAAGTGATTGTCACGACTTACTTAGCGACCCACCCCACAAAAGTAAAAACCAGCTTGGTCTTAACCATCATCTCGGCATTCTGTCAGGCACTAGTGGCGATTGTGCTGGTGAGTATTCTGTTATGGGGCTTCAATGCCTCTATGCGAGTCGTTAATCAACAAGCAAATTTTTTTGTTTCACTGAGTTTTGTATTAGTGGTGATGCTTGGGTGTTTAATCTGTTGGAAAGCAGCTAAGCAGCTTTACCGTACAATGAGAACTGAGAAAATTAAATTCGTCCGTATGACACCACTCACGATTAGGACTGCTTCAGAACATTCGCATATCGACAAAAAATTCGTTGTTTGTCCTTTGACTCTGCGAACGCCAGTTGCAATGACCAATCAGCACAAAGCTACTCTGGAGAGCTGTGGGTGTGGGCATCAACATGTTGCCAGTGCACAAGCGATCAACCATGCTGAAAATTGGCGAGAGTATGTTGGCATTGTTGCAAGTATTGGGATGCGTCCTTGCACAGGCGCTATTATGGTGCTGCTGTTTGCTAATATGGTTGGGTTGTACTGGATGGGTGTTGCTAGCGCGATAGCTATGGCAATAGGTACTGCATTTACAACATCCATCATTGCGGTAATGACCTTAACCAGTAAGCAATTGGTCAAACGTTATTTGACTGCTTCGAACAACAAAGCAAATTGGATGAATGTAGGCTATTTTCTACAATTCATCGGTGGCGTATTGCTGATTATGGTGGGGCTCACACTTATTGTCGGACAGAATTACTCTATTTCCCCACTATTATGATTTGACCATGTAAGCAAGGGCGGCTAAAAACTATATCACTTACATGGTTTTACTTAACTAACGTTTTTCAGTGGCATTGCTTACGCTTAGTCCCTCAGTTTCACTAGACTCAAATTATTGGCGCGAATACAGCCAAGAATGGCTCAGCGTGCTTCCTTCTGTTATACAGGAGAAACACGACGTCTTTTAGCGAGAGCCATTGCGATGTTCGCCTTATTGTAGGCACTCTCATTGATAAAGTGCGGGTAAATTTCTCCTTCGCCATTCCAATGAATATCATAGCCAGCGAAAGTCGCTAATAGAGGCCTCCCTGGTTTGACCGCTTCAAAATCTCTGCCACAAATAGTAGGGTGCACTAATGCTTGTCGCATACCCTCTTGATCAAGTGGAACCTCGATTTTTTCGGTGTAAAAAAAAGCGTCATATTCGCTCAGTAAGCCGATTTGGTTGAGGTTGTGCTTTTCGACATAGTCCAATACTACGGTAAGCATCTGTTTCATTAACTCCAAAGTGTCGTGCTTTAGCGCACCATGTGCTTGCGCCCCGACTTCAATCATTAATCCATATTGTCCAGCAGTACAAAGATAAGGTTGCTCTTGCCATTCTTTCCGCTCTTCAAAAAGGATATGTGCTGACGGCATTCGCTGTTTAACGTACGCGCCCAATTTCCGATAAAACACGTCGTTAGAAAGCAAAATTAACGTTGCCCCCATATTGCTGGTTGTATTGTGCAGGTCAACAATCAACTGTTTTGCTTGGTTTGCGTATTGCTCAATGAATTGGTTTGCAATCTTGCTTTCATACAAGTCGGAGCAACCATCGCTATCCGTTGCTGAGAACTCGCGATTTAAGTCGGTATCGATGTATCGGACGTTGTGCTTTACTGCTTCGGAGTTGGCGATGACCGAATCGGCTGAAAAGGTTGATCTCTCGACAGAGTAACGTTTTTCTTTGATTAGTTTATGTAAATAAACACCGGAAAGCTCGTTTCCGTGTGTTCCTGCAACGATAAGTACTGAATTAAGTTTGTTCATTGTTGAGCCTTCTCAAAGAGAATGAGTTGATTGACTGGACTGTGCTTAGCCAGCCAATCGAGTGAATTGAATAAACGCGGACTAAACTGAGTAAAATTAATTTGAGATATGTTATAACATAACATTTGTAATTATTGATACTTAGTTTTTCATGGTTCAATTTAGATTTATTGCTTTAATCGTTGCTGTGCTTTGTTTTTCGGTCGCTTGGCTTCTGCCTACCGCGGATGAGCCAAATCAAGATATTCACAGCGATCAACTTAATCAAATCAGTGATAGGTCACCACCTCCATCATCAGAGATGATAGCTCCCTCAGATATCAGTTTGACACCGTTGCCTAAACCTAAACGGGTGCACTACATAGTAAAAGTGGGAGATACGCTCAGTGGTATCTTTGCTCAATTGGGTGTCCCTTATCGAATTTTGCTGCAAATTCTCTCGGTTGATCTTGACCATCTCCAGCTAGATATGATTCAGCCTGGAAAAGAGCTTGAATTGGTGATGGATGATATGGGTCAATTGAGTCGGCTAATTTATCATGTGAGCCTTGTAGAGAAGGCTATCTACACTAGAGAAAACGACGGTTCCTTCTCTTACGAATTTCAGGAGATTTCAGGAGAATGGCGTGAAAGCTTATTTTCGGGAGAAATCAACGGGAGCTTTTCGATTTCGGCACATCAAGTGGGATTGACATCAGGCCAAGTCGCAAATATTACGCAGGTGATGAAAGACAAGATTGATTTTGTTCGATCCCTAAGAGCCGGTGACCGTTTCGATATATTAGTGAAACAGCAATATTTAGGTGAACACAACACCGGCAACAGTGAAATTAAGGCGATTTCTTTTAAGTTAACGAAGGGCGAAGTCGGCGCATTTTTAGCCGAGGATGGCCGGTTCTATGATAGAGCTGGCAACAGTTTGGAGCGAGCGTTTGACCGCTATCCTGTCGATAAGGCATACCGTAGAATCACCTCTAGGTTTAATCCTAAGCGTAAACACCCAGTAACGGGAAGAATAGCGCCACATAACGGAACGGATTTCGCGACACCAATCGGTGCACCAGTCTATTCTACAGGGGATGGAAAAGTGATTGCGGTTCGTAAACACCCTTATGCAGGCAACTATTTGGTGATTGAACATAACAGCGTGTACAAAACGCGTTATTTACACTTGGATAAAATCTTGGTGAAAAAAGGTCAACTTGTAGTACGTGGGCAAAAAATTGCTCTTGCTGGGGCGACTGGCCGCTTAACCGGACCACATTTACACTTTGAAGTTTTAGTGCGTAATCGTCCTGTCGATGCGATGAAAGCCGATTTACCTATCGCGAAGTCGCTTCCTAGTATCCACAAAAGCGCATTTTTTGGCACGAGTCTCAGAGTTTGATTATTTAGTAGAAGCGAGTCAACGAAACATGAGTCTTAACTAAAATTTGATATGGAAAATTTTCGCTGTACCAGAAATTATCCGACAAGACAGAGTGCGCTATGGATCGTAACTCGGAATTGTCCAAAGGTGTGCTCACTGGGCACCTGTCTGATGAGTTAGACGCATGTTGCGAACTCTGCCCCATTTCCCGAAGGCAACGGTATTGTTTTTGGTTCGATAAGAAGGGCTTTCCGGATGGGGAGTTGGGTGAATTGCTTAAGTTGTGTCTCGCACTGAAAATTGAAGGGTTAGACAGCGTGGTTAAACCTCAAATCATGATGCTTGAAGTTTAACCCTCAGTAAGAGACGAAAAGTCCGACGTCTGTATCAGCCTGTGATGAAAAAGCCAGCAGCATCCCCAGCACTAACCCGAATATTTTTCATATGTTTCCTCGTATCGAAAGCGCGCAAGAATGCACAATATTTCGAGTGAAGTATCAGTGACCTGAGAGGGAGCACCGATATTTCACACTGCTGGCCGAGTTTTGTTCGATGTTTACATCGGGATGACTATATCGAAAGAATCACTTACATTTGTTTTACGCACTGTGTGTCTTTACAGGGTTTCGTTTAGGTGGTTCATCGCGTCGACAACTTTGTCTGAGCCGAGTTGAATTTCCTCCATTACATCTCCCGCTTCTGTCGAAAGGTTTAATGCTTCACTTGCTTCCGTCTGACACTGCGCGATCAACGATACGGCGCCTTCGGTGAGTTTGAGGTTCTCGCTCATGACAGCGACAATTTCGTCAGTTGTCTTGTTGGTTCGAGACGCCAATTGACGTACCTCGTCTGCGACAACTGCAAATCCACGCCCTTGTTCGCCTGCGCGCGCTGCTTCGATCGCAGCGTTGAGTGCCAACAAATTGGTTTGATCGGCAATTCCACTGATGCTGTTGACTAATTCACTGATTTTTTTCGATTGCTCGTTCAAAGCTTCGATACTGGCACTGGCCTGTTTCATCTGTTCAGTCAGTGATTCCATCTTATCGATCGTCGAGCTGATGACTTGCTGGCCTTGGGTGGTTTGTTGTCCGGTAGCGTCAGATACATCAAACGCAATTTTGGCAGCTTCCGTGGCGGCCATTTCACGTGCTACTTGATCGGTGATGACGGTCGCGAACTTCACAACTTTATACAACTCGCCTAAATCGTTGTGTATTGGGTTGTATGATGCTTCCAGCCAAACAATACGACCATAACTATCGACACGCTTAAAGCGTTGCGATACAAACTGGCCGCTTGCCAACTTGCGCCAAAACGCGGTGTAGCTATCCGAGTTTGCCTCTGCAGGCTCACAGAAGATTCGGTGATGTTTGCCGACGATTTGCTCGGCATTGGAATAACCCATAGTGCTCAGGAAAATGTCATTAGCACGAATAATGGTGCCATCAAGCGTAAACTCAATGACAGCAGTCGAGCGGTTTAGTGCTTTGAGCATATCTTCATGCTCGCGTGATGTCTTAATCGTGCGCGTCAACTCTGTCGAAAATACACTAATGTTTAGTATTTCATTCTTACTGTTAATGATTGGCTGAATTATAGTACGTAGCCAGGCTTCGTCATTGGCACCATTTTGCACTTGCATCGCGCCGTTCCAGTGCAAGCCTTTATCTAGCGCGTCTTTCATTCGCTTAAAATGTTCAGTGTTACGAACTTTTTGGGGTACTAAGTCTGTTAGGTGCTTGCCTATCACCGCTGAAGCCTTGAGGTTTAAACTCGATTCAAACAAGCTGTTGACTGCGACGATGAACCCTTTCGGGTCTAATGTGATACCCAACATGTCTTTATCAAAGCTTTCTTTTACCTGTATTAGGGAATAGAACCGCTCTTTAAGCTGTTGGTGTTCCTTACGGAGAGAGTTATTGAAGAACATAAGATTCCCGTGTTATATGCAGTAAGCGTAATATGTACAATGATGTTAACAATTTGTTTTTATATTACTTACTTATAGCATATAAAATGCCGAGGTATAACTTGATTGTTTGTGTGGTTGGGGGTGTGCTTGGAGTATGAAATTAGCGAGCTGACAACCGTAAGCTCATTACTTGTGCTAATCTTGGCTGGCAAAATACGCGGCGATGTCTTTCAAATCTTGGTCATTAAGTCGCGATAGCTGAGCTTGCATCATTTCAGCTAATGGTCCTTGGCGATGACCATCTTGATAGTCTTTCATTGATTGAAATTGATACTGAGCGTTCTGCCCTTTCAAATTTTGGTAAGTAGGATTTGAAGCCGTTCCATCACTACCATGACAAAAGACGCAACTTGGTACTTTTACTTTACCAAGCTGTGGGTTACCGAAATCAGTGTTGGCGAATGCCGCTGAAGGGAGAAGGAGTAGTAAGGTAACAATGCGCTTCATCATGACGTCTCGTTAAATGCAAACTCCTTAAGAATAAAGCTTCCCCTAAGGGGAAGCTCAAGAGTCAATTATTTGAGGTATTGCGCAAGTTTGGTGAGCAACAGATCAATATCGGCGCTGGTTACGTCTTTGTGGGTAACGAAACGAATCGGGTTACCCGGTGAAATCGTGATTCCATCCGTTTTTAATTGCTGGGCAATCTGGCCGATTTGAACCGACTCATCGAGTTTGGCGAAGACAATATTGGTCTCCACGAAATTTGGGTTAACGGAAAAGCCTGCTAATTCACTCAGCCCAATTGCCAGTTTTTTCGCGTTTTGATGATCTGTTTTGAGCTGTGTTACTTGCTCGGTTAACGCGAGCTTGCCCGCTGCGGCGAGAATTCCCGCTTGGCGCATACCACCACCGACCATTTTACGTAATCGACGCGCTTTGGCGATGAACGCTTTATTGCCAAGTAACAACGAGCCAATTGGTGCTGACAAGCCTTTTGACAAACAGATCGTCATTGAATCAAAGTACTGGGCGATCTCTTTGATATCCACATCTAAAGCGACTGCAGCGTTATATACCCGAGCGCCGTCAAGGTGCAGTGACAGGCCGTGTTGATCAACAAACTCACGAGCTTCGGCAAGATAAGCAAGTGGCAGAACCTTACCATTAATTGTGTTCTCTAAACTGAGTAGCTTGGTGCGAGCGAAGTGGCAATCATCAGGTTTGATCGCGGCTTTCAACTTAGCAAAATCGAGTGTGCCGTCCGGATTATTCTCTATGGGTTGAGGTTGAATAGAGCCGAGTACTGCCGCGCCTCCTGCTTCAAATTTGTAGTTGTGCGCTTGTTGACCACAAAGGTATTCGTCACCACGCTCGCAGTGAGCCATTAGCCCCAGCAAATTTGCCTGAGTGCCAGAGGTGGTAAACAGCGCCGCTTCAAAACCGTGTTGCTGCGCTGCCCATTGCTCTAGATCGTTTACAGTTGGGTCGTCGCCGTAAACATCATCACCAACCTCGGCCCTAGCCATTGCAGCGCGCATTGCATCGGTTGGCTTGGTCACCGTATCTGAACGAAAATCCATAAATTAATCCCCTTACTTATATATAACCGCACAGTTTCGCTTTGCTTAAACACGCGATGGTCTTAGCATCGGTGATTTCGCCAGCGATAATTTTTTGTTCGAGCTGGGCAACAGACAAGGCTAACACCTCAATCACTTCATCATCGTCACATTGAAAACGTTGAGTTTGGCTGAGCTGCTTAGCGACGAACAGATACTGTATCTCATCGCAAAACCCAGCTAGGGGAGTCACCTGTCCGAGTGATATCATGCTACTAGCGCTAAACCCTGTTTCTTCCTCTAGCTCGCGATGAGCGCAAGACTCTATGGGTTCCCCTGATTCTAAAGTACCCGCTGGAAGTTCTAATAACCATTTCTTTAATGACGGGCGATACTGGTTGATAACAATGATGTGTCCGTTGCTATCAATCGGCAAGATGACCGCTGCTCCGGGATGTGAAATAGTGGTATGAGTGATATGTTTGCCGTTGGGAAGAGCGATAGTCTCCTCAACTAGAGAGATGCGTTTCCACGAATGAAGCGTCTTAGTACTATTATCCATTAGTTTTATATTTTAGCCCTAGCTTAAGACAGAACTTACCATAACTTCTCGCGCTCGTGATATAAAGCTCAATCTCAAGGCTCAACAGCAAAACCGTTACCTTAAACCCTCAAAAGTGCAAACATAGTTTTCGTTGGGATACGCTCAAAGCGCTTCTGATATAAAGATTTGTTCAATCCGAAAATTGCACTTGTAACAAGATGATAACAAATGTATAAAATTATACATACCATGCGGTTAGCCTTAGGAGAGCGCGAACATGATTAGCTCAAATCGAGTGTCTTACTCACAAAAAGCGTTGCTCTCAGAACGAATTACTAAGTTAGCCCAAGCACTGTCAGATGGTGTTTATGAACGTGAAGACACCATCAAATTATGTTTACTTGCGGCGCTCGCCGGCGAAAGTGTTTTCTTACTTGGCCCGCCGGGTATTGCAAAAAGTCTGATTGCAAAACGTTTGATACAAGCCTTCGATAACTCCTCCTATTTTGAATATCTAATGACGCGATTTTCGACGCCTGAAGAGGTGTTTGGGCCGTTAAGCATTCAAGAACTGAAAGATAATGGCCGTTATCTACGTTTGACTAAGGGCTATTTGCCGACTGCGCAAGTGGTGTTCCTCGATGAGATCTGGAAAGCCGGTCCGGCGATTCTCAATACGCTGCTGACCGTGGTTAACGAGAAGACGTTCAAAAATGGTAGCGATATTGAACGTGTTCCAATGCGACTACTGGTCTCTGCCTCTAACGAATTACCCGATGAAGATAGCGGCTTAGAAGCTTTGTATGACAGGATGCTGGTGCGTGTTTTCGTCAATCGCATTCAAAATAAACAGAACTTCAAGTCAATGCTTACTGTAGGAACTCCCCAAGAGGCGGTGATTCCAGCAGGGCTTGCTATTACTGATGCAGAGTACCACCAGTGGCAGAGTGAACTAGAGCAGCTTGAACTGTCCGATGAAGTGTTTGAAAAGCTGTTTGAACTGAAATCTATGCTTGAGAGCGCAGCAACCGAAGCGAGTGGTATTGATGTCGCAGACACTGATATGTATGTCTCCGACCGACGCTGGAAAAAAGCCGTTAAGCTGCTTAAAGCGAGTGCCTATTTTAATGGTCGTGATTCGATCAATCCCCTCGATTTGCTGTTGCTGCAAGACTGTTTGTGGAACAGCCCAGAGTCGCGTGACGTTGTGCGCAATGTCATCAAACAGTTTGCACTCAACCATGCATTTGATCAGCAAGAAGTAGAACAACAAATTACGATTTGTCGTGAAGAACTCGCTGATATTCAACAAGAGCTTGAAGATCAATTCGGTATTACGCTCGCGACGGAATCAACGACTGGATTACTTAAAAAGCAGGTCAATAGTTACGATATTTCTAACGCCAAAAGCTATAAAGTAGGCAGTGCGTTTGATCTGGTTAAACTTGTTATCCTTCAAAGCAACATGTCAGTTTCTGAGTCCGAAAAAGGCGACAGTCGTTGGGTTTATGTGCCCAAAAACGAACTGGAGCGAGTCATCAAAGACGGACATGGTGATGTTTATGGCTATGTGAATCAAAATACCAATATGTGTCGTTTAAGGTTTGATGTGGATGCTGGCAACAACCTTGTCATCAAGGACATTGCCAATCGAGGTGTGCTGGTGTCAATTGTCACTCGGCAAGGGTTGAATGAGTCGACTTATCAAACATGGGTGGCGAAAGCAGAACAAGCTATGTCACAGCTTGAAGAGGCGGAACATCATTTACGTAAGGTGCGTTCGCATTTTCATGGTGCGCTGCCACATGGATTCATTGATCAAGAATTGCCACGCACGATGGAAGCCAGCCTCCAGAACCTGCAGCAAGTATTGGAGTCGACCAAGACCGACTGCGAACGAACGGTTTTTCGGATCAAAAACCTAAATCAGTTCTTTTCCTAAGGAGCTGATATGTTAGGTGTCGACGGTTTAAACTTAGCACTCGCCATTGCTGACTCAGGCATTATTGATACGGCGGTCAACGATTTGATTGCGCGTTCGCAAGTGATGGCGATGGCCGAGAACAGAGGGGTAAAAAGCTCAGTCAAAAACCACTTGCTGAAGTGGCGTGGTAGCGTAAAAAAACGTATCACTAAGGTGTGTGAAACCGAGCGTTTCCAGCAAGAACTTGCCCTCTACCAAGAAGTCATTCATTGGGATGAAGAGCGGTTCTTTAAAGAAATTCCTGATGTTATTAAAAAGCTAGAGTGGCACTCTGCATTCTATTTACAAGCTCGTCGTCTTATCGAAAAAAACAAAGGATTAAACAATCCGATGTTTCCTCACTACTTCTGTGATCAGTGGTACCAAAGCCTTGCCGATGCGATTCGTCAGGCGCAGGTCACGGAGCTAGAAGCCAACAAAGAAAAGGTGTTGAAAGATCTCTACCAACGCATGGAAACCATGAAGAACATGGATAAAGTGACCGAGGAAGGGGATGAAGGCAGCGTTGGTCGTTTATGGGATATGGCCTCGGCTAAATTGAGTAAATCTGATCTGAATGTGATGAAACGCCATGCCGAGTTTTTAAAGAAAAACAAAGGTCTACAAGAGATCAGCGAAAAGCTTGGTCGAATGGCAAGTCAGGTTAATGACCCAGATTTGAACCGCGCTCCTGCCGAAGAGTTACAGATGGTGGAAGAGAAGTCAGATGAAGCAACCGATGATATTGTCGGCATTCATGAAAGCGACGATCTAAATAAACTTCTTCCTAACGAAACGCTCTTTCTTGCCTACCCAGAACTCGAAGTGGTGTTTTATAAACATCTGGTCGATAAACGGTTGATGAACTATCGCATGCAGGGCAAATCTCGCACCCTGCGCAAAATACGTGCTCAGCAACCTGATAATAAACAAGTCGACGTTGAAAAAGGGCCATTCATTATTTGCGTTGATGCGTCTGGTTCGATGAACGGTTTTCCTGAGCAGTGCGCCAAAGCAATGGCTTATGCTTTGATGCAGATTGCCTTAGCCGAAGACCGCGATTGTTATGTAATGCTGTTTTCCACAGAGCAGATTACTTACGAGCTGACCAAACAAGATGGCTTGCGTGAAGCGAGTGACTTCCTGAGTTATAACTTTCATGGTGGAACGGATATCGAGCCGGTGATCATGAGATCGATTGATTTAATGTGTGGCGATAAGTACAAAAACGCCGATTTGGTGGTGATCTCAGATTTTATTGCACCCAAACAGTCTGATGAGATGATCGCGCGCGTCGAAGAGCTAAAAGCGCGTAAAAACCGCTTTCATGCGATTTGTTTATCGAAATACGGTAACCCTGAGCTGATGGCAATGTTTGACCACACTTGGGCTTATCATCCAAATATTGTCGGGCGTTTGATGAAAAAGTGGTGATGATGACATCATCGATAAACAAGGAGCGCTTGACGCTCCTTTTTTCTTTTGAAGCTATGGGTTAGCGTCATTTAGTAAGCGCAGAGTTAAGCCGTTGGCAGTTTAGATAAACACTTACGACACAAGCATGAGTCATGGGCAGCAAGACTTTCGGTATCGCGTTTTTCCAAGCCAAAACACCAACAACTAGACTTACCTTGGCTGATATCACACTGAGCAGGTTGATTGCAGCTAGGACAAGTGTGTGTCGTAAGTCTGCCACTTAAATTACCGATGATTTCATCCCGCTGTTGATCAGAAAAATGACGCCAGTTAACGATTTCGTCCATAGTACGGTGGCATCCACTACAGATACCTTCGTTGTTTTTACATGCGGCGATACAAGGAGTTTTCAAAACTTATTCTTTCCGTTCAAACTGGCGACAGCGGAACTATACAGACTTCGCGATACAACTTCAAAATCTCGCTTACTTAGATCCTGTTTTAAACGAAGGTGGTTGATACTGAAGAGAAGCATCCTTTTTCATAAAGATATTGCTTGCAATCAGGCTGCCCGCGCAAATAAGGCTGAGCGCTGCCCAACCCAATAACGAAGGTGCTTCGTTAAATATTGGTATCGCCAAAAGGGTGGCAACGGCAGGTGTCGCCGCTCCGAATGCCGCTGTTCGCTCTGCGCCCAATACCGAAATCGCATGCAGATAAGTAAACGCGGCGATAAGACCTGCGCCAATACCTTGCAGCAACAAGTGACCACTTAGCTCTCGCCAAGGCCATTGTTCTACGCCGTGCGCGTATAAATAGCTCTCAAGGTTACCCGTCACGATTAGCACGCTAAGCGCCAGCATTGACATGAGTGAAATCAATCCAGAAGCGGCGAGTGGATTGAGGTTAGAAACGCGAGCGCAAATGGTAAATACCGCCCACATCGCGCTGCCGACCAAAAATAGCATGTGGCCCTGCAACAAGTTTGCGTCTGCATGACTAAAGCTTTGCGTGAGAAATAATCCTATGCCCGTGACGACTAACCCTAAACCAAATAGGCGATGAGCACTCGCAGGCTGTTTAAATAACAACACCGCGATACCCGAAACAAAGAGTGGTAGCGTTCCAGGGATAAGTGCGCTGCCATCGGATACCGGAGCCAGTTTCATTCCTGAACCAGCGACAAATAAATAGGGCAGACCACTGCCTAAAAACATACCGAGCAAATAGCGCTTTGGCACGGCGAGAATGGCTTTTCTTGCCTTATAAACCAGAGGCAACAGCACCAAGCAAGGGATCAGGAACCGAGCGATGGCAATATCTGCGGTCATCAGATCAGAATGTGCTCCGCTGCGCAGAGAAAGGAAAAAACCAGACCAGAGTAACAAGGTGGCAATCATTGCCAAATATCCAGAAAACATATCCATACGTACATCAAGTTAAAGTTATTAACATTATGCGCGGTAAAGAGCGGCGAAATCTGGCAATATTGATTATGATTTACCTCTACATTGATGGATTCCAGCAAATTTATGGAATTTATAGCAGAAAAATAGCGTGAGATAGTATGGACAGAATTGATAAACACATTCTACGGTTGCTGCAACAAGATGCGCGCCAATCAACGGCGGACATTGCAGATAAAGTCGGGTTATCAGCCTCTCCATGTGCCAGACGCATTAAGCGACTGGAAGAGTCGGGTATCATTGCCAACTACCGAGCCAGTCTTAATAAAGGTCGTATCGGAATCGGTATGACGGTGTTTGTTGAGGTCAGCTTGAATAACCACCAAGCATCAAGCATTGATGACTTTGAACAAGCGGTACAGGATATGGATGAGGTCATCAGCTGCCACGTAGTTTCGGGTGCTTATGACTACCTGTTAGAAGTGGTCAGCCATGATTTAGCTGGGTATGAGTCTTTTACGCGCAAACTGCAACGTTTGGAAAATGTCAAAGATATTCATACCCACTTGGCGATTCGTCAGGTAAAAGGCGGAAGCGAGCTGCCAATCTTTAGCCCGTCACATTCTCAGTGAGATTATTCCGGCTTAGTAATACTACCCAATTCAAGCACAGGTGCGACGTCGATATCTTCGGCGTTCATCATGGAAGAGATCCGCTGGACAGACGAAAGCAGTAATGATTGCTCCCACTCTTCTAAATGCTGAAATTTGGTGATAAAGCTTTGCTGTAAAGGGGTCGGTGCTTGCTCTAAAAGTGCTTGCCCTTTCTCTGTGAGATGAGCGTGAACTTTACGTTTGTCTTTGACACTACGAATGCGCTGAACAAGGCCATTACGCTCTAAACGATCCAGAATCGTCGTCGCGGTTGCCTGGCTCATATTGGTGTGATCCGATAGTTGACGAATCGTAACCTCTCCAAGCTCTTTAATCGAACGCATCAGAATAAGTTGAGGGCCGGTGAGACCGGACTCTTTGCTGAGTTTTTTAGAGTGTAGATCGATCGCTCGAATGATTTGGCGGATCGAAACCAATACTTCTTCGTGCTTTTCCAATGCGTTTCCTTGGTTCGTCGAGAATGAATGGAGAAAATTAGCCGAAAAATACATGAAATAATCGATGAAAAAAAGTCCCAATTATCACAAATTTTCACATGCACAATCCCGTCTCTAAATTATCTCCGTGCTTACATATTTAGTGTACGAATATTATCAAACGCTAAGTGTAACTCAATTTGCTCTTTATCCCATCAGTTGAAGCCATATTTCGCTAAAATGTGGCGAAAAAACAGCTTGCTACTGGCACAAAACGATAAGATGCGTACAATAATGATAGCAGGGTCAGATTGTATTATTATTGAAATAAGTTTTAGCTCTAATGATTTGTTTGTAATTTCTGATAAGCACCAAGGATCAAATGCTAGAGAGGAATGATGACTAAAGGCATAGATAAGTACAGTATTGACAGCACCGACTATACGATCGGGCAAGATAATGTGCAGAAATGGGGATTCGATGTGCACAATCCAGTATTTGGCTGGAGTGCAGGTCTGATAGCAGCATTCTTGATTGCTGTTTTGGTGATGGACGCAGAGTCAGCGAAAGCGACCCTTGATGGTATCAAGTGGCAGATTATAGGCAGCTTTGACTGGTTGTTTATTTGGTCGGGCAATATCTTTGTTATTTTTTGCTTAGCATTGATTGTTTCTCCACTGGGTAAAATACGTTTAGGTGGTAGCGAAGCGACCGCTGACTATTCTTATATTTCGTGGTTATCCATGCTGTTTGCTGCTGGTATGGGTATTGGACTGATGTTCTGGAGCGTTGCTGAGCCAGTGGCCTACTTTACCGGTTGGTATGAAACACCACTCGGCGTTGAAGCCAATACACCAGAAGCGGCTAAGCTGGCGCTTGGCGCAACCATGTTCCACTGGGGTCTACACCCGTGGGCGATTTATGGGGTTGTGGCACTGTCACTTGCATTTTTCGCTTACAACAAGGGCTTACCACTTTCAATTCGTTCTATTTTCTATCCTATTCTCGGCGATAGAGCTTGGGGCTGGGCTGGGCACATTGTTGATATTCTAGCGGTACTTGCAACGTTATTTGGTCTTGCGACTTCACTTGGCTTAGGCGCACAGCAAGCAGCAAGTGGTATTCATCACGTATTTGGGTTGGAGTCTGGGCTAGGCCTACAAGTTATTGTCATTACTGTGGTGACGCTATTGGCGGTGGTGTCCGTTGTTCGTGGCATTGATGGTGGTGTAAAAGTCATTAGTAACATCAACATGATTGTTGCGTTTGTATTGCTCATTATGGTCGCTCTGATTGGTTACTCAATCGTGGTGGGTAATGTAGGCACTACGTTAATGGCCTATCTAGAAAACCTCGTGCCACTGAGTAACCCACACGGTCGTGAAGACGTCGCTTGGTTCCAAGGGTGGACAGTGTTCTATTGGGCTTGGTGGATTTCGTGGTCTCCATTTGTAGGTATGTTTATTGCGCGTGTCTCAAAAGGTCGCACCGTACGTGAGTTCATTACTGCGGTTCTACTCGTTCCAACCGCTGTAACTCTATTGTGGATGTCGACATTCGGCGGTATGGCGATTGATCAAGTGATCAATGGTGTTGGCGAATTGGGTTCACATGGACTGACGGATGTTTCACTCGCCATGTTCCAGATGTTCGACGTACTACCTTATGGTTCATTGCTTTCTATCATCGCTGTGGTACTGGTCTTGGTATTCTTTATTACTTCATCGGATTCAGGCTCGTTGGTTATCGACAGTATTACCGCTGGTGGTAAAGTCGATGCTCCTGTTGTTCAGCGTGTATTTTGGGCGTTTATGGAAGGTGCGATTGCAGTCGCTCTACTTTGGATTGGCGGCTCTGAAGCGGTTCAGGCACTTCAGGCTGGCGCAATTTCAACCGCGCTGCCGTTTACCTTCGTACTGCTGCTGATGTGTGTCAGCTTGCTAATGGGTATGCGTACTGAGAAGCGATAATCTCACTTACGGTATTATGAAAAGGGACGAATAACGTCCCTTTTTTTGTGCGTGTAACGCTGCGGTTAAATCCACAGTTGGTTGATTGGTTTATTACGCTCAAAGTGGTGGGCGATTTGTGCTTGAAGCAACTCAGCCGTGGCGACTGCGTCAGTCAACGCATGGTGAGGAGTGTATAGCGGTAACCCGTAACGAGTTCGGCTTGCCCCGAGGCGGACTGACTCTGGCTTGCGGCCACGAATTTTATTGATTAGCCCGCCAGAGGCCTTTTGTTGAAGCTGCGTTTCTAATTGCATGGTATCGACAACTGGAAACTCAATCCCTTCTTTAATCCGGGTCGTCAGAGCTTGGTTAAAGAACTCTCTTTCTATTCTCTGATAATGCACCACCATGACTTTGCCTGCCATTTGCTGCAAAACTTGTTGGTACACACCAATTAAATCTGGGGCATCTAATACGTCTGAGTGAGTAATGCCGTGAATAACCACAGAATCTTCAGCAAGCTGCTTACGCGGCTTGACCGTCCAGTGATGAGCTTGATTGATAAAAATACGGTTGAGCGTAAAGGGGACCGTACCTATAGTAATGATGTCATCTTGCTCTGAGTCCAACCCGGTTGTTTCAAAATCCATCGCCAGAAACACCACTTCCTCGATTGGTGTTGTAGGATTGGGCACACCAGCTTGATAGTAAGCTTTCAAAGCATCATCCTGAGCCACTTCGAGCTTGCGTCTGAACTTACTTTGCCAGTCAATGGAGGGAGGTGACATAATTTTATTGAGCATGTTCACCTCACTTAAAGTTGTTGCTGGCTTGGTAACGGAATTTAAGGAAGTTTTGCGCATTGCTCAGGATCTGGAACGCATCCTTGAGGTTGCGTCGCTCAAAATCCGACAAATTTTCTGGCTCAATGTTGTTGTCTGGTTCAATTTCATTCTCTACGTCGTAAGCTTGGTGGCGAATTCGAACCATAGAGATAAACTCCAGAGCATCACTGAGATCGCGTGCTTTGCCTTTGGGGAGAATGCCAGCCTCGTGAATGTCATCTAAGCGCTCAAAGGAGTTTTTCGAACGAGACCCGACGGCAAGCGCATGAACACGTATTAAATCTGCAAGTGGTGCGGTACCCCGACGCTTAAGGTTTATCGAGTTTTTATGCTGACCATCTTTTTCCATCACAAAGCCCTTAAAGAAGCCAAGCGGTGGTGTACGATTCATCGCATTGCGTGCTAAACAAGCAAGGAAGCGATTATTTTTACGTGCGCGTCGAACAATGAATCCGTTGAGTTGCTCGGCCCATTTGAGACGGCCGTAAACACCATCAAGGTCAAAAAAGATCGATGCGTTCAGGAGTGCTTTAGGGTTAGGGTCATCAATCCAGTCGGCGAAGCATTCTTCCCACTCGGTTCTTGTCATGCGCCAATCCGGATTGGTGGCCATTATGTCTCCAGTGCAATAGCTGTATCCGCACTGATCTAAACCATTACACACCCGCTTAGACAGCTCTGCAAAATAGTCATCGTGTTGCGCTTTAACAAAGCTGTTATCAAGAATAATCGCGTTGTCTTGGTCGGTAACTAAAAGCTGCTCGTCACGGCCCATGGAGCCGAGAGCGACAAAGCAGTATGGGACAGGCGGTTCGCCAAGTTCTTCTTCTGCGAGTTCGATGATGCGCTGCTTAAAGCTTCTGCCAATAACAGACATGGCGCTACCCACCATGTGAGAGTTTGCATCTTCGTTAACCAAACGAACGAAACTGCTTTTCACTTGCTCAGATAGAGCGGCCAGCTCTTCGATAGACTGCTGTTGGAAAATAGTACTGACAAGCAGCAGTGAGTTTTGCGATTCGTAACGAACGATATCGGTCGCTTCAATAATGCCAATTGGTTTTTTATCTTTGAGCACGGGTAGGTGATGAACGTTGTATCGCAGCATGGTCAGCATAGCTTCATAGACGTAAGCATTGTGATCGAGTGAGATAAGTTCTGTGGTCATCACAGTGGCAACTTGGTCACTAGGGTCGAGTCCCTGAGCCAACACGCGAGTACATAAATCGCGATCGGTAATAATCCCAACCAGCGGCGAATGATCATCTTCGTCATCTTCTAAGATATCTGGGTCAATGATGAGCAGTGACGAGACGTTTTCATCCGCCATCTTGATTGCCGCATTTTGAATTGACTCTGTTTTGTCGATAGTTGGAGCCTCTCCTGTGAGAAGAGTCCTTACTTTAGACGTTGTTAAGTCGTTTTGTTCACTGGTGTTTGAGATGGTTTGCCGCAGTCGAGCGGTATCTTCAACTTCAACGAAGTCGGCGAAGGATTCATGATTGTCGTATAACTCTTGGAAAACGTGCTCTGGAATGCAGTACAACAAGGTGTCTTTAATCGCCTTGACCGGGAAGCGCACTTTGTTTTTGGTCAATAACCCCATTTGACCAAACAGCGCACCCTCATCTAACCGATTGTAGAGTTCCCCCTTACGTCGATAAACTTCGACGACACCGCTACGAACCATATACAGATCATGGATTTCGTCACCAAAATGGATAATTGGCGTATCTTCACGATAGTAAGAAATTTCAACGTGTTTGGTGATGTAGTTGAGGACATCGTCTTCGAGTTCATCAAAGGGTGCGTGTTGCGAAAGGAAGTTTTTTATTTCCAGTAGCTCGGCTTCCATGAAAACATCCGGTCTTTGAGAGTGATGTTTCAATGGTACATGATCTTGCCTCTAACTTCATGGTTTGCCTTACCCGCCGCAAACAAAACAGGCCAAGTTTGAACGACTTAGCCTGTGGGTGATTTTACGTGGTAGTGACAAAAAACACTTAGTTAAGTGCGGTTAATGGAATGTGCAGTTATTCGTTTGTATTGAGGGGAGAGCGAAAGAAAGCCCCATGCGAATGCGATGGGGCGTTTTCGTTAGTACCAGTCATCTTCTGGGAAGAGTTTCCCTTCTGGAGCGTATGGATCGTCGTCAAATGGATGTTCAGCCTTGTTCCTTAAGCTATCCAATTGATGCTCAAGCATTTTTACAGTGTCGTAATCACCTTCTGAGCAAGCAACATATATCTGTTGTTCCAAAGCTCTAATGCTGTCATTGATACCCATAGTTACCTCCCTGAGCGTGTCATGCGCAGTTGAACGGTTCTACCTATTCTCAAATCTATTGTAGTCAAGTAAGCCAAATTCGATAGGTTGATCCTGCTGG
Source organism: Vibrio galatheae (assembly GCF_000967545.1). Lineage (GTDB taxonomy): Bacteria > Pseudomonadota > Gammaproteobacteria > Enterobacterales > Vibrionaceae > Vibrio > Vibrio galatheae. The sequence goes on from NZ_JXXV01000007.1 coordinate 204,523, forward strand.
TACCAAGCATGAACGCGGTCACTGAAGGGCCAGAATTTATCCGAACTACGGCGAATCGCAAAGGTATCCAACAACTTAACGTAATCATCTTCACTCGAAATATTTCTCAACATTTCTACTAGTTTTGGCACTTGAGACTCAGTTAGATTTAAGTACGCAGCAGGATAGCTGCCGATCACTCCACGTACTAAGGTGAGGTCGTCATTGATTGGATCACGGTTGCTCTCTTCGTCGAACAAACTGGAGATGTTGGTGTGAGCATTGTTGTGCAGCAGAGTAAACAACTGCTCCTCGCCCGTTTCAGATTCGATCATCACCATCATAATTTGTGGCAAGTAAATCAGTCCTTCACCTTTTATCTCATCAATAGTTCGCAGCAACACTTCGTTTTCTTGCTTTAGTCCAGTCTGTTCAATCTTAAAGCGATTAGTCAGCACAGGCGCAAGCTGAGTTTGCAAAATATCATAGAGCTCCGCTTTAGGGTTCTCTGTTTGATAAGGTACTTGGCTCGGTTGATCGAACGGCTTAACGTTGCGTTGTAAGAATTCACTGAACTGTGCGCTCTGGTCTTTATACCAACTTGAGTGCTCTTGGTGTCGCATATCTCGAGGTAGAAGAGCAACGAAATTACTTTCCCCTTCTAGACGTAAGAAGTCCATAAACATACGCGTGACAAGCTGGTGACCAAAGTTACCGTATACATCGAAACCCGCAACGAGTAAGTAGTGAATGCGCTCAAGCAAGGCGTAATCAATGACCCACGCGGTTTTAGGCGGCGTGCCAACTAACCCCTGTACCACAGAAGCGCTATCAAAATGTCGGAATACGGTAAGTGCAGCATTGTTATTGGTGCCGTCTCCGGTCCAGATAACATCCGTTGTTAGGTTCTTACCACCTTCAAACCAGCGATTGATAAAATCCGATTTAGCATCTAAATAACGCGCTTGTTGCTTGGAGTAAGCTATCCAGTTATGCAGTGGTAGAGTGTTACTCTCTTTTTCGCCGGGCAGTTTTAGGTTCTCTGCTTGAGAGCGGTAGAACTCATTGATCTCAGGGATGTCAGCTTTATCTGGATCTAGAAAGAATACCCAGAAACGGTCATTAATCACGTTCAGAGCAAGTTGCCCGCGGCACACCGGCCCTTTAATAAAGGCGTTGATCGTATTTTTTGAATTGTCGAGCATAAATTTGAAGCGTGCTTTTACTGGAAGGTCAATAAAGGCTGTCATTGGGTTTGCTGCGACATCAGGGTGGTAGCTTGGCAGTTTCTCTATGTTATAGTCAGCATCAATAAACCATTGTTTCCAATTGGAAATCCGCTCGTGATTGAGAGCAAATGGCATATGAGTTTTATCGACAATGCTGCTTTGCACTGGAATAAGGCGGTAATAAACGCGCTCAACACCCGGGTCATCGTAAGGTCGGCGGGTAGCAATACGTTTCACGGCCTGTCCCGGAGGAGTGCTGGATCTTACAAGGTTAAAGAAGCGTGGTACCTGCTCATTAAGATCAGAAAAATAGAGATGAGATAAGAACAAGTGCTCGTAGATGTAACGCCCTGCTAACTGATTTTTTAATGGGCTGTGATTGAGCAAAGTTTCATACTCAGCAACCAGATCGGCTTGAGCCGAAGTCAGAGGCAGTGGTTGGTTCATCTTGGCCCCGTTTTGCAGCCACTTCATTAGTGTCGTATACTCATTGGCAGCAAGATTTGGCATACCGTAGGGCATACCCCAAGTTGGATTGTCTTCAAGGTATTGGTCGTACTCTTCTATGGTCGGGCAAACCTGAGAACGATCAATCGAAAAATCGAAGCCTTCTAACTGAGTTTGAGCAGGGAGAGGGTGTGCCTCTTTCTGGGTCAGCATACGCGCGATAAGTCCGGCTTCCATGTTGGCGGTCGGGTTTTGTATTCGCTCATTGAGGACTGGCTCGAAGCCAAAAGCGCGCCACTCCTCAGTCGTTTGCGCATCTTCAAACAATCGATGTGGCTCTGAGGCCGTAAGGCGAGCACCTTGATAAATGAGATCTTTACTCGCCCCGCGATCAATCCCTTCCACCGAAGACATTTTTAATTGGCAAGGGGCGTCGTAGCAAGCGTGACAGACAACGCAGCGATTATCTATGATGGGCTTAACACTGGTCAGGAAAAAATCACTTTCCGCGCTGCCGAGTTCAGTGCGGCGCTGCTGAACACTCGCTTCTCCGAACAATTGGTCGTAATTGAGTCCGGCATAGGTGGCACACCCAGCGAAAGTGAGTACCATAGCTACTGTCAAAAATGAGCGTAATTTCATTTGGAAACTTACCTTGGCGTATCAATGGACTAATTGCAGCAGATGCAACCCGTATTGGCAAATAATAGTTTATATAAGATGCTAAATTCACACGCTTTTGTTCTCGACATAAGCAACAGACATAGGTACTTTTAACCGCTCAAACTCTTTTATCCAGCGCCATTGGTTGTCTTGCAGTTTATCCCCCGGGCCTTTCACCTCAATCCACTTAAATTGACCATCTTTAAATGCAATCAAATCGGGCATACCGTTACGATACAGTTTTAAATCGCTTAACTGCACTTTAAACAGCGCCACCAGCGTATGATGCGGAATATTCTGCAGTGCCAGTGTTAGCAGGGTTTCATCTAGGTAAGCCCATTGAACAAACGGGTTACTGATAGAGAACTTGCTTTGGTATACCTCAAGGAGGTGCTCGGTGTGACCTTGCTCAATACGTTCAAGAGCGTGAGTGATGAGTGAATGGCGCTTGTGGGTAAAATCCCCATGGTAGAGATCGAGTGGACGATGCTGATAGGCGTTAATAAATGCGCCTTCAATTGGTGCAAAGATCGCGTCCCACAAGGCTAACCCAAGTAAGCCATTAAGTAGGGCATTTTCGCAGTAAAATACCGTCCATCCTAGACTCTCAAAATGGGCTTTGGTCGCGAGTTCAACGCGCTGCTGCGAAAGGTTAAGCGCTAGGTGATATTGTTTGCACTTGGGTTTGATCGCTCTTGGCACCTTAAGCCCTTGTTTACGCTTGACGCGTTGCATTAGTTTTTGCGCTACTTCGTGTTCAGAAACGTCAACAGGTTGTTCGAGCATTTGCGTGACAATGTCACTCAAGGCATTGTCTTCATTGAGTTTGTCTAAAATACGTGCACGGCGTTCTCGACTTGGTGGCAGTTTGGTCTGTTCGAATAGTGCCAGTGCGCTCTCCAAGTGATTCAGGCGCTCATAATCGCGGGCGATATCATTAAGCATATGTTCACGTTTACGGTCTACGTAATCATGATCAACGGGGTCGGGTATGGCAGCTAACAGAGTATCAAGGTTCGCTTTGTTTTTTCGGTCACTTTGCCAATACAAATTCGCGATCTGGCTTAGCTCAATTAAGCGGTCGATTTGCTCGCGAGTTGCAAAGAAACGTCGCGCTTTACTTAACTGGTAACGTTCAAATTGATGTAAGCCCAAATCATCAAGAACGAACTGACTCAAATCTTGGTGGGTATTGGCGAAGAATAGCGTCAGAAAAAGCTCTATCATATGCGCTGACTCGAGTTGAATCACATCAAAGCCGAGCCTTGTTGTGTCTGTGATGTCTTCGCTGGGTATTGAGGCAATTAACTGCTCTTTTTTAAGCGCTTTTACCAAATTTGGGTAGAGCGACAAAATTTCGGGTTTGGTGAGTAGGTGAGTCGCCAATTGCTGACTGGTTAAGGAAGGATTGAGTGAAATAAAGCCACACTTCGCCAATGTTCTCAGACATTGGTCAATGTTCGGAATCTCGCTATAACTCAGCTTATCGCTACGAAACCACTCACCGCGACGGCTATAAAAACGAACCAGCAAGCATTGGCTTTGTTTATCTAGCTGAGCAAACTCAACCAGCCATTGATGTTCTGAGGGGGTGAGTAAATCGGCATACCAGGTTTGAGCATGTTCAGTCAACTTAAAGAAGTTGTCGAGATAATAGCCTGAGGCGAGTTCGATGGTGTTAGACATGGCAACAAGATACAAAAAAGGCTAACCATAAGGTTAAGCCTTTTTACTAGTAATTCAATCTATTACGCTGCTTTTAGCTGAGCGACTTTCGCTTCAGAAAGAGGCTTAGTGATAATAGCCAGTGTGACGCACACTGCCATCATGACTGCAGAAATAGTGTATGCAAGGTTATAGCCTTCGCCGTGAGTCATAGAGAAACCGACCACTGCTGCACCGATTGCGCCGCCGATACCCCATGCGGTGTAGAGTACGCCGTAGTTTGTACCGTAGTTCTTAAGGCCATAGAATTCAGCAGTCAGTGTTGGGAATACAGCGAGAAGAGTGCCGTAACCTACTGCGGCAATAGCAGTACCAATGATTAAAGTGAATTCAGATTTGAAGGTTGCAAACAGCACCATGTTGATGCCTTGTAGTACGAACGCAAGTAGCAGAGTGCGTACACCACCGATTCGGTCAGCAAGCATACCCGCCGCAACACGGCCGCTTGAGTTAAATACCGCTAAGATAGACGCTAGGTATACCGCGTTTGGCAAGTTTGCCTGAACGCTTGCAATCGTCGTGATGTTGCCGATGATCATAAGACCAACAGAAGCGGCAAACGCGTACATGATCCACAAAGAGTAGAACTGCGGCGTTTTAAGCATTGCTTTCCAAGTGAGGTCGTCAGACTTTTTAACAACCTTAGGCGCTTGACCTGCTTTCACTTTTGGTTCTGCTGGCGTGTAACCCGCTGGTGGGTTACTGATTGTCGCTGCAAGAGGAACGGCAATCGCAAGGATACCAACACCTAGCACTAGGAAACTGGTTTGGATACCCATGCTGTCGATTAGCGCCGCAGTCACAGGAGCGAGGTAAATTGCCGCCAGACCAAAGCCTGCTGCGATGATGCCATTAACCATCCCTTTCTTAGAAGCGTGGAACCACTTCATTGCTGAAGGAGAAAGACATGCATAACCAAAACCAATACCAGCACCTGTGACCACACCGAAAGTGATGTTTAGCATCAGCGGTGAATCCACAAAACCCGATGCGATCATGCCAAGGCCAGTTAGAACTGTACCTAAGATAAGAATCAGACGTGGGCCCATGCGATCTTGCAAGATACCAGCGACAAGAAGACAGATAGAGAAAGTGATAGTTGCTGTCGCGTAAGGTGCAGATGCTTCTGCTGCGCTCCAACCTGACTCCGTCACTAGTGCTTTGTTAAATACACTCCAAGCATACAAGATGCCAAGACAGAGGTTGATACAGAATCCCGCTAGCAGGATGCGCATAGCTTTATCAATCTTGCTCATTTTTCTTCTCGTTTGTCCCCAAAAATGAGGATCGGTTAACAGTTCAATTACTCAAATTAAGTTTGCGTTTATCAACATATGGCGCAAAGGCGCGAATTATAACCAAATAAAATGTGATTGGAATCTCTTTTTCAACTTAATCTAATAATTTTCTAAAATTGTTGAATTTATGTTTCTGCTGGTTTTCAACATGTTAAATGTAACGGGGCGAGAAAAATGTAACTGGGTTAGGTAACCAGCCCTCCAGCGATGAAGGGCTAGTGAGTTGCGATAAACTCGCAAGGCGTGGCAGTGCTACATGACCGAATAATTTGGCCCACCACCTTCAGGTGGAACCCAGTTGATGTTTTGGGAAGGGTCTTTGATGTCACACGCCTTGCAATGTAAACAGTTCGTTGCGTTGATTTGTAGTTTACGTAGGCCGTCAACTTCGATCACTTCATAAACGCCAGCAGGGCAGTAACGCTGGCTCGGCTCATCGTACAAAGGGATGTGTTCATTAATGGGAAGCTCTGGGTCTGTTAATAACAGGTGACAAGGCTGGTTCTCTTCATGAAATGTGGCAGAAAGGTAGACTGAAGAAGGTTTGTCGAAACTGAGTACACCATCTGCTTTCGGATAGATGAGCGGCGTTGAGCGCGACAAGTCATGCAATTCCGTTGCATCTGAGTGGTGATCTTCTATGTCTAAGCTGAGAGCGCCGCCCGATATCCTATGCCAGACATTCTGTTCAAACAGTGACAAAGCGCCACCTGCGAGCGCTCCATATTTGTGAATCGCGCCGGGAAAGTTGCGATTTAGGTCGAGCTCTTTATACAGCCAAGAATCGACAAACAGAGCATGATAGTCTGCCTCTGAGTTGCCGCTTTTGATCGCTGTAAAAGCCGCTTGTGCCGCCAACATCCCAGACTTCATCGCCGTATGACAGCCTTTGATTTTCGCTGCGTTAAGCGTTCCAGCATCACAGCCGATTAATAATCCACCAGCAAATTGCTGCTTAGGCAATGAAAGCAGCCCACCTTTAGCCAGCGCACGCGCGCCGTAACAAATACGCTCTGCACCGCGCAGAAATTTGGCAAAGCAAGGATGGTGTTTTAAACGTTGAAATTCTTCAAAAGGGCTAAGGTAAGGGTTGCGGTAATTAAGATCGGTGATCAAGCCGACTGCAATTAAGTTGTCGTCTTGATGATAAAGAAATCCACCACCTGAGGTATAGGAATCATTCAGTGGCCAGCCTGTTGAGTGCAACACTAAACCCGGCTGATATCTTTCGTCGTTGTCAGGCAGTTTCCACACTTCTTTAATACCCAGAGCATAGTGTTGAGGTTGGCTCTCTTTATCGAGCGTAAAGTGACTAATCAGACGTTTGCCTAGATGGCCTCGCGCGCCCTCGGCAAAAATAGTCTGTTTGGCATTGAGTTGAATCCCTGCTTGAAAGGTTTCCTTTGCTTCGCCGTTTTTATCCAATCCCATATCAACGGTGATGATTCCTGTCACCGCGCCGTTATCATCAAAGCAGACCTCTTTTGCCGGAAATCCGGGGAAGATGGAAACCCCGAGTGTTTCTGCTTGCTGAGCTAACCAGCGGCACAATTTACCCAAGCTGATGACATAATTTTGGTCGCTATTTCGCATGGCCAATGGCGTCAAGAGTGGGGGGATTCGGATGTGGTTGTGGTCAGTGGTGAGATAGACCAATTCGTCATGTGTGACAGGCGTCGTTACTGGTGCATCCAGTTCTCGCCAGTTGGGGAAGAGTTCATCCAGCGCAGTAGTTTCAAAGACCGCACCTGAGAGTATATGCGCACCCACCTCCGGCCCTTTTTCGACCACACAAATCGACAGAGGTGTTTGCTGCTGCCTAGAGAGCAGAGCAAGTTGGCATGCGGCCGACAATCCAGCGGGCCCAGCTCCGACAATGACGACATCAAAATCCATGCTTTCTCTTTCCATCTTCACCAACCTCCACACTGTGTTGTGTATTAAATGTAGCTGCAGTTGACGTAAACGTAAACTTTACTAAGCTCAAACTACATACATTGTTCTTGGAGCCAGTTATGAAAGTTTTGGTTGCCATCAAGCGTGTTATTGACCCTTACGCCAAAGTTAGAATTAATTCGGATGGTTCGGGCGTAGAGACTAACAACGTCAAAATGACGATGAATCCGTTTTGCGAAATTGCCGTCGAGGAGGCGATACGCCTTAAAGAGAGCGGCAACGCAAGTGAAGTCGTTGTAGTATCCATTGGGTCACCCCCATGTCAGGAGCAGCTTAGGAGCGCGTTAGCCCTGGGCGCAGATCGCGCGATTCACCTTGAAACCGATCAAACTTGTCAGCCATTGGTGGTGGCGAAATTACTCAAAGTCATCGCTGAACAAGAGCAAGCTCAACTGGTGTTGTTGGGTAAACAGTCGATAGACAGCGACAACAATCAAGTGGCTCAAATGTTAGCGGGTTTGATGAAATGTCCGCAAGCCACCTTCGCCTCCAAGCTAGAGATTAACGGTGAGCAGGCTTTGGTTACACGAGAAATTGATGGTGGTTTAGAAACCTTGCAAATCGCGTTACCTGCTGTGGTCAGTACGGATTTGAGATTGAACGAGCCAAGGTACGCGTCACTGCCCAATATTATGAAGGCCAAGCAAAAGCCGTTAGACATCATTGATGCTGCTTCTTTGGGCGTCGCACTCAAACCGTCTCAGCAGGTTTTGCAAGTATTGGCACCTTCACTGCGACAAGCGGGTGTGATGGTCGACAGTGTTGAGCAACTGATTGACAAACTGCGCAACGAAGCCAAAGTCATCCAGTAGGGAGGTTGTGATGAGTGATAGCAAGGTTCTGGTGCTGATACAGCAGGACAATCAAACGGTGGCGGCAGATACGCTTGCTACGTTATCTGCGGCAAAGCAATTGATCGAGAAGACAGTCAGTGGCGAAGTTGACGCTTTAGTCATGGGCTTTGAGTGCAGCGCGGTGGTTGAGTCACTGAAAAGATGCGATTTGCTAACGCGACTGCTGGTTGCCGATGATGCCAATCTTCAAGATGGCTTAAGCGCAAACCTTGCCGAAGTGGTTAACAAGGTCGCGAGTGATTACAGCCATATTCTTGCGCCGGCTAACACCTTTGGCAAAGACTTGCTACCTAGGGTTGCCGCTTTACTTGATGTTGAGATGTTGTCGGATGTGATAGCGATTGAAAGTGCTGATACGGTGCTTCGTCCGATTTATGCTGGCAACGCCTTGGCGAGAGTGCGTTCCGATGATGCGCTAAAAATCATCACAGTGCGTTCAACGGCTTTTGACAAAATGAGCCTAGATGGCAGCAGTCCTGTCAATATTGTTACCCTAGATTGCCCGATTGATGCGCAAGGGACGCGTTTGGTCAGTCGAGAAAACCAAGTCTGTGGTCGCCCCGATTTGATCAGCGCCGATGTGGTGATCGCTGGCGGGCGAGGCCTTGGTAGCAAAGAAAATTTTACCCTAATTGAAACGTTAGCAGATAAGCTCGGCGGTGCTATTGGTGCCTCCAGAGCAGCAGTTGACGCTGGTTTTGTCACCAATGACCTCCAAGTCGGTCAGACGGGCAAAATTGTCGCGCCGAGTCTCTATATCGCGGTGGGGATTTCTGGCGCAATACAGCATTTAGCCGGAATGAAAGACTCCAAGGTGATAGTTGCGATCAACAGCGATCCGGACGCGGCGATATTTGAAGTCGCCGATTACGGCTTAGTTGGTGACCTGTTCGAAATTCTACCTAAATTGATTGAGGCAGTGTAGCGGTAGAATATCGAAAGGAGTGACAACGCAGAAAAGGGAGCACACAGCGTGCTCCCTTTGTTATTGATTAAGCCTAAGCGCTTGGCTTTTGTAGATGTTCGACCAATTTTTTACTAAAGCGCGCAGCTTCGCCACCCGTACATGCTCGGTGGTCAAAAGTAATCGAGAGTGGCATGACTTTGACTGCGGCGGGAATATCGTTGCGCATCACCATCCGCTCAATTATTCGTCCAGCACCGACGATGGCCACTTGCGGAGGAGAGACAACCGGAGTGGCAAAAATGCCCGCGATGGCACCAAAGTTAGACACGGTAATGGTGGCATTCTGCAGGCTTTCTCGACCAATTTTTCTTGCTCTGATGCCATCCACAGTTTGGTTGAGCCATTGACGGATTTGGTCGCCTTGGTGTTGATCCGCATTTTTTAACACAGGGACATACAAGCCATGACTGCTGTCGACAGCAATCCCAATATTGACGCGACTGTGTACGCAGCGAGTCATGGTTTCGGCATCAAACCAAGCGTTCATCGCGGGCTCTTGTTGACAGGCGTAAACGACGGCTTTAATTAAACGGCCAGAGATATCTTCGTTCGGTTGCCAATCGGCTAAACTTGCTTCCTCTGTAATGGTCACAGCGGCAACTTGGTGATGCGATTCAGACATGGTCGAAACCATGGTCCTGCGCGCCCCTTTTAGCACTTCAGTGCCAGGGCTCTGTTTACTGGCTTCGCTATAGATATCGCTGTCGGTAATCATGCCATTTGGACCGCTACCTTCAATCGTCTTTAACTCGACCCCGAGTTTTTTTGCTAGGAGTCGCGCTGATGGTAGTGCGGTAATTAAAGCATCGGACGAGGGATTGTGGGTACTGCCAACCCAAAAATCATCGACATTCACCTGATGGGTGGTTTGCGGTACGTTGCCGACTACAGTCGCGGCATCTTTCTGTTTGGCTTGGCTCGTCTGAGAGCCAACCAGTTCAGGCTGTTCTTCAATCTCAAGCAGTAGCGAACCAATATTAATCACATCGCCAGCCTCACCGTGTCGGCTCATAACCACGCCAGAATAGGGCGCTGGAACTTCAACTACGGCTTTGGCCGTTTCGACGGTTAACACCACTTGATCAAGCTCGACAGTATCACCAACATTCACGTGCCATTCGACAATTTCAGACTCAGCGAGGCCCTCACCAAGGTCAGGTAATAAGAAGCTTTTCATTTCCAACCCTCCACCAGTTCGCGTGCCGCCAGCACGATATCTTGCTCTTGAATCATGAAGTAATCTTCATTGCGGTAATAAGGCATGATGGTATCCATTCCTGTGACTCGGCGCGGTGGCGCTTTGAGCAAACACATCGCCTGTTCAGCGGTGCGAGCAAGGATTTCCGCGCCAACACCGCAAGTCCGACTCGCTTCGTGGACAACCAATAAGCGGCCAGTTCTTTCTAGCGAACGGATGATGGTGTCCATATCAATGGGTTTAATTGACGCTAAATCAATTACTTCGGTTTCAATACCTTGCGTTGAAAGTGTCTGAGCGGCTTGAAGTGCCTCAACCACACACGCTCCCCAAGTCACCAGCGTTATGTCACGCCCTTTACGGAGCGTAAAACAGCTATCGAGTGGTAAGGCTTCACCACTATCGACCACTTGCGATTTAACGGTGCGATAAATTCGTTTTGGCTCAAAGAACATCACTGGATCGTTGCTGCGAATGGCCGCAAGTAGTAATCCATAAGCGCGTTGCGGCGAAGACGGAATCACCACCTTGAAACCCGCTGTGTGGGCAAACAGCGCTTCTACGCTTTCAGAATGGTGCTCTGGTGCATGAATACCGCCACCAAATGGAGCGCGAAATACCGCTGGGCAAGTTAAACGGCCGCGAGTCCGGTTACGCATTCGCGCGGCATGGCACATTAGGTGTTCCATGGCGGGAAAAACAAAACCTTGGAACTGGAACTCAGCGACGGGTCTTAGACCTTGGCTTGCCATACCGACTGCAACACCTCCGATCAAGGCTTCTGCGAGCGGTGAGTCAATCACGCGTCTAAGACCAAACTTCTCTTTCAACCCAACTGTTGCACGGAATACACCGCCGTTATCACCCACATCTTCGCCTAAAACCACCACGCTTGGGTCTGTGCTCATTTCATGATGCAGAGCGAGGTTTACTGCCTCGACAAGAGTCAACTCAGCCATGTTTGCCTCCTTGCATGCGCATTGCTTTGTTGATGAGCGCGTCTCGCTGTTGATTTAACTCGGCTGGCGCATGCTCATACAGATAATCGAATGCCGTTTCTGGGGCTTGAGGAGGCAGGTTAACGTAGTGCTCAACGGCGAGTTCGACCTGTTTTTTACAATCGAGTAGCCAAGCTTCTTCCTCGGCGTCACTCCAAGCCCCTTGGTTGATCAAATAGGTTTTGAGGCGTTTAACAGGTTCAAATTGCCATGCTTGCTGCAGTTCGTCGTCACTACGATAGCGGCTGGCATCATCGGCGGTAGTATGGTCGCTGAGGCGGTAACTAACTGCTTCTATCAGTGTTGGCCCTTTGCCTTTTCTTGCTCGGTCGAGCGCGGCAAGGACAGTGTCGTGGACAGCAACCACGTCATTTCCATCGACAGTGATGCCATGAATACCTGCGCCTTTCGCTTTGTCTGATAAGAACTCTGCCGACGATTGCAGAGCGCGCGGCACCGATATCGCCCACTGGTTATTGTTGATGACAAACACCAGTGGTAAGTTCCAAGCGCCAGCACAATTGATGCTTTCGAGAAAGTCACCTTTAGAGGTTGCGCCATCACCACAGGTGACTAAAGCGGCGTGGTGATGGTTTTCTATTTTAAGTGCAGCAGCGACACCGACTGCGTGGGTACACTGAGTTGCGATGGGTACACAAAACGGTAGGTCGCGACAATGTTCAGGCTCTGTGCCATCATTTAGCATGACATGAAAATCGCTGCCTCGCTCATCACCGCCCCAATATTGAAGGTTCTTTTCCATCGGGATCCCGCGCACCCACATTGCTGGCATGTCACGGTAATAGGGGACAAACACATCGCGCGGATGCATCGCATGGCCGATAGCTATACCAAAGGCTTCAGCACCGAGATGAGAAGGATAGGTGCCCAGTTTGCCTGTCCGTTGCAAGGCGACCGCTTTATTGTCGTAAGTGCGGGTAAGCAGCATGTCTTTATAAAAGTGGGTCAAAGTGGGTAAGTCTGCCCACGCCGGAAGTTGATTGACCGGCTCACCGCTATGGTCAATAAAGCGCAGCATGGGGAGTGTCTGAACATTCATTACTATCTCCTTCTTGTTGGCCTGCGGTGGATCGCACCTTAGATCAACCTCTTATGACTCAATGACCATGTTTCGATCTTTATAAGCCAAGATAGATATTTAAATTTCATACATCTTGTTATTGAAAGCTAAAACAACCTACTGTGGTTTACTTCGGTGTTGCAGTTTTTCACTACAAATTCACCTTTAATCAGAGCACCATTTCAACTTTCATCCTTAAAGGTAAGTGTAACCAAAATGTTAAAATTCGCTCAGCTAATCGCATCTAGCCAAGTAAAGCAAACCTTACACTTGGTGAAGTGGTGGAGAAAAGCACCAGATTTTAGCGTTCAACTTGTTAAGGATTAGTGATTCATACTTTTGGTGTAATTGTTACCAGAATATTGGTTTGAGAGAAAAAAGCCTGCGATTGCCGCATTTTTTGCCTTATAAACAGGAAAACGAGCAGAGTTTTTTGACAGAACTGTTTTGTAAAATTCACATTGTTAAATTTCTTTTGTGAAATTGTTGTTAAAAATTGATTAATCTAACTGTCATACAAAGCACAACTCGCCAACAAATTTAAACAAGCGTTTAGGAAATAGACTCTAACAAGACGCCAATGCCTCAGAGGGAAAGACTATGAACATGCTGACAATCGATAAAACTGAAATACATAAAAACCACTCTACCTTTATCGCTGAAGCTGTCTTTGCTGTGGAAATGGTAAAAGTGGATGAACAGTTAGAGAAACAGAAGATGGCAAAACAACTGCTTGATACGCTATTCCCCCTCGAGCGTGGCTCGCATGAAGATGTGGTTAGTTATGAAATTGACTACCGCCACGTGCAAGCTTACTTTAAAAACGGCGAGCATGTTGGGCTAAAAAGAGCCAAGCATTTTGTCGCTTACGCAGGTGAAAAATGTGCGCCACAAGCGATTCTATTTCGCGATGAGAGCGGCACCCATGTAGAAGTAACCATAGGCAAACGCAAAGGCACCGGAAACCTAGAACTGGTTGAGATTGAAGATATTCAATTAGAAACCTGCACCACATTCAGCCAAACAGAGAAATGCCATGCATCAGGCGTTCGCCACTGGTTGAGCCTAATTCGCAGCGATGCACAAGGCCATTCTATCGCCTGTAGTGAAGATAAAGAGTTCACCGCTAAAAATGACGATGACTACAACTTGGGTTTTAGCTTCGCGTTGTAATCACAAAAATACGAATTGCCAAATATTCTGAGCCCCGCTAGTTAGCGGGGTTTTAGTGTGTTGGAAACGGATGCCCTGTAGCTCACTTTTGGACAAAAATGGCTTAGAGTTGGAACTCTAGGTCATACAGTTCAGATAAACTGAGGTAGGGGAAAATCTAGGTTACTACAGTCTACGAGTTCGGTGGCCATTCACCTATAGAATCAACTACGTTCAATTTGCATCTTCTCAACAAATTGTATGAAATTATCTTTTGCAAAGCTCTCTAACTGCTCATTCCAAATTAGGCCAACATCCCATGAGCTATTTACCCCTGACAGTTCCCAAAAAGCGACATGCTCATTCGCAATATGCTTTACACTTGCAGGAACAATAGTGAAGCCCAAATTTGCTGATACGAGTGCCAACAATGTTTGAATATCATCGGCCTCCTGAACTACATTCAGTTTTTTCTCATGCTCCTCCAATAGCATTTTTATTTGTTGGCTTAGCCCCTTACCTCGCTCAGGGTTAAGCTGTAAATAATCGATTGAATCTAACGAAGACCATAATTTGTTTTTGTCTATGATTTGGCTTCTATGTATCGCAAGCACTAATTGATCTGTACAGAGCTTCATGCCCTTCAGCGGAGCTACAGTTGGTAGTCGACTAAAACTGAGATGAAGATCTCCCTGAAGTAAGAATTCTGACTGCTTTTGAGATGGTATATCGTTAAGTGTAATGTGGATCTCTGGGTAGTGTTTTTTAAACTTAGCTATGTAATCTGGTGCAAGATGGTAGGAAGATATACCAAAGCCTATATTGAGAGTTCCTGCCATTCCCTTGGCGACTCGTTGAGTTAGAGATTTATAAGATTCAAAACTCGATACAATTCGTTGCGCTTCAGGTAAAAGAGCTACGCCTGCCGCAGTTAGACTGGCCCCTTGTCTTCCTCTCTCAAATAAAACCACTCCACAAAAAGCTTCAAGGCGCTGAATCTTCTTAGTTAAAGCTGACTGAGTGATGTGTAAGTGCTCTGAAGCTACTCGATAGTTACCATCCACCGCTAACTGGCAGAATGTGCGTAAATCAACAATATCCATTCCATGCACTCATTAATTATAGGAATTTTATTCATTATACGGAATCAAAGGAGCTTTTTAAAATAGTTGATATTCACCAAGTAAAAGGAACAATTATGAAAGATATCCGTGTTGCTACTGTCCAATTTAACCACCATGCGAACGACAAAAACTACAACTTATCGGTCATTCAAAGTTACGTAGAAAAGGCAGCTAAACAAGGGGTAAAAATTATCGCCTTCCCTGAAATGTGTGTGACTGGTTATTGGCATGTTTCGAAACTCAAGAAATCTGAGATCAATGATTTGTCCGAGTTCATTCCACAAGGGGAAACGTCTCAACGCTTGCTAAAAATGTCTGAACAATACCAAATCAGCATCGGCGCAGGTTTAATTGAAAAGGACAAGCACGGAAATCTCTACAATTCTTACATAATGGCAATGCCTGATGGCCAGATATCCAAACACAGAAAGCTGCATACGTTTGTCAGCGAACACATGAAAAGTGGCAATGAATACACTGTGTTTGATACACCACATGGATGCCGTGTAGGAATCCTGATTTGCTGGGATAATAATTTAGTCGAGAATGTTCGAATCACAGCATTAAAAGGGGCTGATATACTAGTCGCGCCTCATCAAACAGGCGGAACAAACTCTCGCAGCCCAAATGCGATGGGGTTGATTGATCCCCAGCTTTGGCATAATCGTCACCAAGATCCAGATTCGATTCGTTCTGAAATGCAAGGTTCTAAAGGAAGAAAGTGGTTAATGCGTTGGCTACCCGCGCGTGCCCATGACAATGGTATGTTCCTGATATTTAGTAACGGTGTTGGGGTTGATATGGATGAAGTTAGAACGGGGAATGCAATGGTGCTCAATCCCTATGGTGAAATTATCGCTGAAACTGACTGCATCGATAATGATATGGTTATTGCCGATCTCAATGCGAAAGATCTAAATATGTGTACAGGCAGACGCTGGATCAGAGGTCGTAGACCTAATCTATACGCTCCCTTAACGATGGAAGGGAATGAATTAACGCCTTATCAGGCAAGATTCTCGACACAAAAATAGATGGCGTAACTTATTGAGTGGTCGCCAACGAATAATACGTTGGCGCTTATGAAAATATTGTTTCATAAAGAGCCCCTAACAAACTTTGGGGCAAAAGTCGTTTTGCAGAGATTGGCTCTGAATTAATTTAGAACATGAATGAGCACCAACACTCTCTGTTTCCACGAAACGCGTATGATTGACACTATCACGTTTACAGAAGCAGCTTCCAAAGATTCGGCTAATGAAACTCCAGAAGCTGGCTGTTGCAAACAAGATATTCAGAAAATATTTAGCCCAAAAATGTCTTTCACGTCAAAAAGTACTTGTGATGTTTTTTCTCTAGATACTTGGCTTCCCTTAGCTAAAATTTCGACTAGCTGAGCTTTATCATTTAAAAATTCTATTCTTTTCTCTCTTATTGGTCGAAGCATATCCTGTAAACATTCTTCTAGTATTTTTTTCGTCGTGCCGTCACCAAGACCTCCACGTTGATAGTGGGCTTTGAGTTGCTTAATGTAGTCTTTATCAGGATGAAAAGCATCGAGATAAGTGAACACAACATTTCCTTTTACATTACCAGGATCTTCAACCTTGAGGTGGTTAGGGTCGGTATACATCGATTTTACGGCAGCGGAGATTTCTTTTTCAGTTGCCCCAAGGTTAATAGCGTTGCCCATCGATTTAGACATCTTACTTTTTCCATCTGTACTCGGAAGTCGCGGTGCGTTACTTAGCAAAGGGCTACACTCCTTTAAAACAGTGCGCCCTGCTAGTGAGTTAATCTTCCTCACTATCTCATTAGTTTGTTCAAGCATTGGTAACTGGTCATCTCCAACTGGAACTAGAGATGCATTAAATCCTGTTATATCAGCAGCTTGTGAAATGGGATAGGTTAGAAAGCCTGCTGGGATAGAACGCTCAAATCCTTTATTTTGTATTTCACTTTTGACTGTTGGATTTCGCTCTAGCCGACTGATGGTTACAAGGTTGCTGTAATACATTGTCAACTCGGCAAGGGCGGGGAGTTGTGATTGAAGGCAAATCGTTGTTTTAGAGGGATCAATCCCAACAGCTAGATAGTCAGCAACGACATTTAGAATGTTAGCTGATACTTTTTTGGGGTTGTGAGCATTATCCGTAAGACCTTGCATATCAGCAACAAGGATCGTTTGCTCGTGAATTGTTTGTAATGCTACGCGCTGCTTTAAAGAACCGACATAGTGACCAAGATGCAACGGACCTGTGGCTCTATCACCAGTTAAAATAATTTCCGGCTTATCGGCATTTTGTTTTGTATTCATGGGGAATCTCCTAGTTAAAATAGATCGCTACTGGAGATACAAAAGAAATTACAGTCTGAGCTACCTTCCAGCAGCTAAAGAATGTAAGAATTCCGTGCCGCTCTAAATTGAGCGCCACCAGAAGAAGGATGATGTAGATGTTGAAGCAAATTTCATTCAGACAATCTAACAACAAATATTTTTAAACTCAACTTTCAATAGTGGTTTACTAATACAAACATCTATGTAAAAACACTGTTTTTAAACAGACAAATAGCACGGGCTATATCCAGTGGGTGCGTATTCGGAAATCGCCACTGTTAAGCCGTGACAACATCCACACAGGCGCGGTTAATGTCTTGGTCGATATATGCCATGCCTAATTTGTTGAGATAGTCCATTCGATCGGCGCTGCGAAGGTCAATATCGGGGCCATCAAGGTTGCAATCTTGATAAATCTTAGTCAAATGTGCCATAAATTGTTCACCGATACTCATCATCAATAAGCTCATAGCACCGACATCGGGTTTTATCTTTTCACGCTGCTGATCTGATAGACTAACAGCCAAAACAATCGGCTCTTCATTACCGTCAAAACGAACACTGCGCTCACGAACGGTCTGCTGTGCCCAGTAGTACGCGAGTTGTTTACTTTGGGTTAAAAATACTGGCTCTTCAGACTCGCTGTAGTGGTTGCCTATGGTCGCCATGGTGCTTTGTGCTACTTGGTTGAGGGCTTTGTCGCCAGAGCGTTTGAGTCCTTGGCCTTGAATAGAAGAGAGCAGGGCAGATGACGTGCCGTGATACCAAACATCACCGATTGCAAAGCCATCTGTTGAAAGTAATTCGGTCGCGTCTTGTAGATAGGTAGGAACAGTAGTCATAAGCATCCTCACAAATATTGCAGTGGTCAGTCTAAAAGAAGTAGAGAGCGAGATTGCGTCTTGGGTCGTAATCTCACTCTCTAAAAGGCTAGGTCACTTAATCGAACTGATGAGAAGTGTTTAGCTCGCCAGCTGCTTTCAGTGCGTTTTCACCTGCGAAGTACTCTTTGTGGTCATCGCCGATGTCTGAACCCGACATGTTCTGGTGTTTAACACACGCGATACCTTGGCGGATCTCTTGGCGTTGAACGTTTTTAACGTAGCCCAGCATGCCTTGTTCACCGAAGTACTCTTTGGCTAAGTTGTCGGTAGACAGTGCAGCGGTATGGTACGTTGGCAATGTGATTAGGTGATGGAAGATACCCGCTTCACGTGCTGCATCAGCTTGGAAGGTGCGGATCTTGTCATCAGCGCGTTTGGCTAGTTCCGTCTCGTCATACTCTGCACTCATTAGATTTGCGCGCTCGTATGTTGATACATCTTCACCTTCTTCAACCATTGCATCATAAGCTTGCTGACGGAAGTTCAGTGTCCAGTTGAAAGATGGTGAGTTGTTGTAAACCAATTTAGCGCTCGGGTGAACTTCGCGTACGCCATCCATCATCTCTTTAATTTGACCAATGTGTGGTTTTTCAGTCTCAATCCACAGTAGGTCAGCGCCTGCGTTAATGGCTTCGATACAGTCAAACACGCAGCGATCTTCACCTGTACCTGAGCGGAATTGATACAAACCAGAAGGTAAACGTTTAGGACGTACCAGTTTACCGTCGCGGTTGAAACATACGTCGCCTTGCTTCATATCCGCTACATCGATCTCTTCAACGTCTAAGTAAGAGTTGTAGATATCACCTTGGTCACCAGGCTCTTTTACTACGGCGATTTCTTTGGTCAGACCCGCGCCTTGTGAGTCAGTACGTGCCACGATGATGCCGTTGTCGATGCCTAGCTCTAGGAAGGCATAACGCAGTGCACGTAGCTTGGCGTGGAAATCTGCGTGCGGTACGGTTACTTTGCCGTCTTGGTGGCCACATTGTTTTTCATCGGCTACTTGGTTTTCTATCTGCAAACAACAAGCGCCCGCTTCAATCATTTTCTTCGCCAGCAGGTAAGTGGCTTCTGCGTTACCAAAACCTGCGTCGATATCGGCGATAATTGGCACGACGTGTGTTTGATGGTTATCGATTTGGTCTTGAATTTGGTCTTGAAGTGCAACGTCACCTGCTTCGCGTGCTGCATCGAGTTGGCGGAACAAGCCACCGAGTTCACGTGCATCCGCTTGGCGAAGGAAAGTGTAAAGTTCTTCAATAAGCGCAGGAACTGAGGTTTTTTCATGCATTGATTGATCCGGCAGAGGGCCAAAATCAGAGCGAAGCGCAGCAACCATCCAACCTGAAAGGTAAAGGTAACGACGATCTGTGTTGCCACCAAAATGCTTTTTAATCGAAATCATTTTTTGTTGGCCGATGAAACCATGCCAGCAACCTAAAGATTGCGTGTAGTTAGCGCTGTCTTCGTCATAGGCCGCCATATCAGCACGCATGATATCTGCCGTGTATTGCGCAATATCTAGACCTGTTTTGAATTTGTTTTGAGCACGCATGCGAGCCGCAGATTCAGCATCAATGGCATCCCATGGAGCACCAGCAGCGCGTTTTGCAATTTCGATCTTCTCGATATCTTGAGTAATTTGCGACATAACTGTTCCTTAGTTTCACGTTGGATAGGTTTGGATAAATTGTTGGTCATCTATCAGGGACTTCATGCTCCAAATTGGATGACCTGTTTTCTTTTTGTTGTGGACAAATAGTAGTCACATGTGTGATGATTTTGTTAATTTATAGTTATTATATTCGGTATTTTTTTTATGAATATTGCTCGAATAGACCTTAATTTACTTGTGTATTTAGATATGTTGTTGCGCGAGCGAAACGTTACCAAAGCGGCTAACCAACTGGGTATTACTCAACCTGCGATGAGTAACGGACTACGTCGATTACGCGATCTATTCGAAGACCCGTTACTGGTCAGAACGAGTGAAGGAATGGTTCCGACTGAGCGCGCGTTAAAACTTCAGCCGACGATTCGAAATATCTTAGCCAACGTAGAAAAAACGCTTCAACCGAGCACTGAGTTCAACGCAGAAGACAGTGAGAGATTGTTCCGAATTATGGCCAGTGACTACGCTGAATCGACCTTGATTCAGCCACTGCTAAAACGCTTAAGTGAGATAGCACCCAAAATTCGCTTGGACATCATGACACCCAGTGATGTTAGCTATCAAGATGTAGAACAAGGCAACGTCGATATCATCATCAACCGATTCGACGATATTCCGCAGTCATTTCACCAGATGAGCCTTTGGCACGACGGGTTCTCGTGCCTGTTCCGCTGTGATAATCCAATTGCAGATAAGTTTGACCTGTTTTCCTATCTTCAAGCGCAACATATTTGGGTGAGCAAAACCGGAATGGGGACGGGAGTGGGGATCAATCCGAATCAGGCACAAAAACTCGGTTGGATCGATGATGCATTGATGAAGATTGGCAAAACCCGCAACATCACCGTGTTCACCCGTCACTATTTATCCGCCATTTTATTTGCCCAGCAGAAGAATTTGATTTTGACCATACCGACCAAAGCGGCTCAGTTGCAACGCAATAATCCCAAGTTGCTCATTAAGCCTGCGCCATTTGCGATTGAACCTTTTGAAGTGAAGATGGCATGGAGTCCACTGGTGCAAAGCAACCCAGATCATCAATGGATGCGGCGCTTGATTAAGAGCGTTGCCAACGAGATTGAAAGTGGTGTAACAGAGTAAAATAGAGGTATTTATTTTATTTATGTCGACTATAAGTGGCATAAATTAGCTAAATTTTTATCTGTTACGTAAGTTTATTTAGTAATCATTGGTTAATTTTAGAGAGAGTTTATGAGCGATCGTATTCAACAGGGAAGCTTGAACATTGATAGCACCCTCTACCAATTTGTTAATGAGCAGGCGATTCCGGGAACAGGCATTAGTGCTGAAGACTTTTGGCGCGCTTTTGAATCTATCCTCACGGATCTCGCGCCTAAAAATCGCGCGCTATTAACCAAGCGTGATGATCTACAACATCAAATCGACGTTTGGCACCAAGAAAGAGCAGGTCAGACGTTTGATGCGGCAGAATATAAGCAGTTTTTGCAAGATATCGGCTACCTAGTACCTGAAGGTGACGACTTTGAAGTGACTACGGCTAACGTTGAGCCCGAAATAGCGACGCAAGCAGGGCCGCAACTGGTTGTGCCTATCATGAATGCTCGTTTTGCACTCAATGCAGCGAATGCGCGCTGGGGAAGCCTCTACGATGCGCTGTACGGAACTGATGTGATTAGCGAAAGCGAAGGCGCAGAGAAAGGGGGAAGTTTTAACCCAGTACGTGGCGAAAAAGTCGTAGCCTATGCGCGTGCATTTCTTGATGAAGCCGCTCCGTTGCATGGCGCCTCTCACAAAGAGGTGACGCAATACAGCATCAGCAATGTCAGCATTGGCAATACCCTAATTGCGACCCTTGCCAATGGGGAAGAAGTGACGCTTGTCTCCAGTGATCAGTTCATTGGCTTTCAGGGCGATGCTAATGCTCCATCTTGCATTCTATTAAAGAACAACAACTTACATATAGAGATTCAAATTGACCCGACCGCGCCTATTGGCAAAGTAGATAGCGCAGGTATCAAAGATGTGCTGGTGGAAGCCGCATTAACCACCATCATGGACTGCGAAGACTCTGTCGCTGCGGTGGATGGTGAAGACAAAACCCTGGCTTATCGAAACTGGCTTGGTTTAATGCAAGGCGATCTGCAAGAGTCTCTCGAAAAGAATGGTAAAACTCTAGTACGCCGTCTCAATCCAGATCGCCACTACACCAGCGTTTCGGGTGGAGAAATTACGTTAAAAGGCCGCAGCATGCTGTTTATCCGTAATGTCGGCCACTTAATGACTAACCCGGCGATTATTGACGCGGAAGGTAATGAAGTGCCAGAAGGTATTATGGATGGCATGATCACTTCGTTGATCGCTCTGCATGATTTAAAAGGCAATAGTCCGTTCCAAAACTCGACGGCGAAAAGCATCAATATTGTAAAACCTAAGATGCATGGTCCTGAGGAAGTGGCGTTTACCAACGAGCTGTTCACACGTATTGAAGATGCGTTAGGTTTAGAGAGATACACGATAAAAGTTGGCATTATGGATGAGGAACGTCGTACCTCAGTTAACTTGAAAGAGTGTATTCGTGCAGTAAAAGACCGAGTTGTGTTTATCAATACTGGATTCTTAGACAGAACGGGAGATGAAATTCACACCAGTATGGAAGCGGGCCCTTTTGCCCCTAAAGCACAGCTTAAAACCATGACGTGGATTGGTGCATACGAAGACCAAAACGTCGATCTTGGTTTGGCTTGTGGCCTACAAGGTAAGGCGCAAATTGGTAAAGGTATGTGGCCAGAGCCCGATAATATGGCAAAGATGATGGCCGCGAAAATTGGTCATCCTCAGGCAGGCGCAAACACGGCATGGGTGCCGTCACCCACAGCGGCAACATTGCATGCACTGCATTACCATCAAGTGAATGTTCAAAGTCGTCAAAAAGAGCTTCGTCAACGCATGCGCGCCAACGTCGATGACATCTTGACGATTCCGCTGTTAGGTAAGCAAAAGCTATCACCCGAACAGATTCAAAGTGAACTTGATAACAACACTCAAGGCATTCTTGGCTATGTAGTGCGTTGGATTGATCAAGGCGTAGGGTGTTCTAAAGTGCCTGACATCAACGATGTTGGCTTGATGGAAGACCGAGCAACATTGCGTATTTCTAGCCAGCACATTGCCAACTGGATTCGCCATGGTGTGTGTGATGAGCGTCAGGTGATGAACACCATGCAACGTATGGCGGCCGTTGTTGATCAGCAAAACTCGGGCGATCCAAATTACACCAACATGGCACCTAACTTTGAGCAGAGTATAGCTTTTTCAGCGGCTTGTCAGTTGGTGTTTGAAGGCTGCGCTCAACCCAATGGTTACACCGAGCCAGTGCTTCACGCTATGCGCTTGAAGCTAAAAGCATAACTAAACGATCAATTATAAAAGAAGTACCCCTGTTATTACCGAGCCCAAGGTACCGCGCTGTAACAGCGCGGTTTTTTTTGCTTGGTATCAGACACATTGTCCGCGCAATATGGGGAATTTAGGACATAAAAAAACAGCAGACCTGAGTCTGCTGTTTTTAATCAATGTTAGCTTGAGCGACTTGATTACTCTGGTTGCTCAGCTAATTTTTTCTCTTGTTGTACTTTGTACACTTTACCTGCGTTGAAGCGCTCTAGGTAATCCGCTAGGTCACGTTTCACTTCAGGAACAAGGATGTAAAGACCAACAATGTTCACTAGCGCCATTGCGAAGATCATCGCATCTGAGAAGTCGATAACTGGGCCTAGGTTCATCGCCGCACCGATAACAACAAAGACACAGAATTTCACTTTGAAGATCAGCTCTGCTGTTTTGCTTTCACCGAATAGGTAAGTCCAAGCCTTCAGACCGTAGTAAGACCAAGAGATCATAGTTGAGAATGCGAACAGAACAACAGCAATCGCAAGGATGTATGGGAACCAGCTGATTGCGCTACCAAATGCCGCTGAAGTCAGTTCAACACCGGCTAGGCCAGTATCCGTGTCTAGGTAACCGGTAATGATGATAACAAGAGCGGTCATCGTACAGATAACAACAGTATCGATAAACGGTTCTAGTAGAGACACAAAACCTTCAGACATTGGCTCTTTAGTTTTAACCGCTGAGTGCGCAATTGCCGCAGAACCAACACCGGCTTCGTTCGAGAACGCAGCACGTTTAAAGCCTTGGATAAGAACACCAATCACACCACCAGCAATACCTTCGCCAGTAAATGCGCCGTTGAAGATTGCGTAGAACGCATCGTCAATACGGTCAAAGTTCATTAGGATAATGATAAGCGCTGCACCAACATAGATTGTTGCCATGAATGGAACAACTTTCTCAGTTACTTTAGCGATTGATTTGATACCACCGATGATGACGATACCAACGATCACAGCGAGGATTAGGCCAAATAGCCAACCTTTGTCTGCGAAGAAAGAAGCATCACCGCCTGTTACGCCTACTACCTGTTTGAACGCTTGGTTAGCTTGGAACATGTTACCGCCACCAAGAGAACCACCAATCGCAAACACAGAGAAGAGTACCGCGAGTGTACGACCAAACGCTGCGTTACCGCGATTCGCCAGACCTTTGCTTAGGTAGTACATTGGACCACCAGACACCGAACCATCTGGGTTAGTGTTACGGTATTTAACACCAAGCGCACACTCTACGAACTTGCTCGACATACCAAGTAAGCCTGCAAGAATCATCCAGAACGTTGCACCTGCACCACCGATAGAAACGGCGACAGCCACACCAGCGATGTTACCCAGACCAACCGTACCTGAAAGTGCTGTGGTCAGAGCTTGGAAGTGAGAAACCTCACCCTCTTCTTTTGCTTTAGGATCAGAGAACTTACCTGAAACTAGTTCTACCGCATGCTTGAAGCCACGGAAGTTAATGAAGCCCAAGTAGAAAGTAAAGAAGCTAGCGGCAACCACTAACCAAAGAACAATCCACGGTACCTGTACGTCTGTAAAAGGGAAAGGAATAGTCGAGAAGATCATTCCTACAAAAGGGTTGACGATAGGTGCAACGACTTCGTTGATTTTGTCATCCAAACTGGATGCTGCAGCGCTACCTGCAAATAGACTCGCCAAAACGGCTAGCGAAATACGCTTTGTCATGCTTTTCCTGCCTGTGAATAGGTGTTTATATGAATAATATTTATATGATGTTGTGTTTTGTTACATTTGTGTAACCTTGTTTATTATTCATTTTATAAATACCTAAGCAACATCTTTGACGGAAAATTTGATCTAGCAAACAATTCTGATTTTCGCTGACTTTAAAGTGTTATTTTGAACTTATTAACTAGTTTTGGTGTGATGGTTGGTTTTAATGCGATGTTTTAATTGATGAAGATGGTCATATGTCTGGCAATTTTTCCTGATATATAAAACTGTGCGATTACGAAATGACCAGTAAAACATGACGAAGAATTGAATTTTTGTAGACTAAACGGTGGTTATTTGTTCAACGCAAATATTTATACACACTAAAGAAGTCTGATTTTTGTTCATCTGCTGCTGATGTCACTTGTCTGTCATAATCGGCCATTAAGTTATGCGACCAGAAATGCCATTTGATTGATATAAGTCGAATGGTTGAGTTGCCTAGCAAAAGCAGAACAGACGAAAATGACAAGAAAAGCCCACAACTTAGATGAAGTGATCATTAGTGAGTTGCAAAGCAACGGCTATATAAAAAGCGAAGCGGAAGCCTTCTTAAAAAAGAATGTCTACAAACTCAACAAGCAGGAAATCGAAACCATTAAAAATTACGCCGAGCATTTTGGTTTGAATGCCAAAGAGAGAATCATTGAAGATATCTTAGAATTGCGCCGAGAAGCGCTGATGTTGAAGCTGGTGTCAGAGGCTCCAATAGCGTAGTGGGAGTGCTCTGATTTACTTCTAAAATTATAGCGACAGTTCATTCTCTGTTATCTCGGTTTGACATCATTGCAAGCGGAGCCTCCATACTCTAGATAAAGGCAGATACGTTCTCTTTTGCTTTGTTGTATAGAGTTTTGTAATTTTTAATGTTTTTTTCATGCTCTGACATTTGTGCATCCACTACATGGTGGCAATTTGTGAGTAAGTTAAACATTTCACGGTAGTTCTCAATATCAATTTTATTGGCAGCTAGAAATTTTATGATTGCTAAGCTAACTTTCGAAGAGTTTGGCATCAACTTTTTTAAATTTGTATACTGTTCTAAGTAAAGATTGTGCTTTTTAGCATTATCGGTATTATAATTTTTTATTATAGATTTTGCTTTATTTATTTTGTTTTTCTTTTCTATGATGTAATAATTGAAATTAGTTAACATTATTTCTTGAATTTTTCTTATATATAAATCACTTTCATTTTCTATGGCTGATTTTGCTTTGTTTATGATGGTCGGTATTTCTTTGAATATAGATAATTCATCTAGTAGAAACGCCCAGTGGAAGTAATCATAATAGTGTAATCCTTCAGTGTTATCTAAATTTGTTATTAAACCAGTAGCACCTGATATATCCTTGGTAAGTAACTTTATATGTGCCT
The DNA here is from genome assembly GCF_000967545.1 of Vibrio galatheae. Lineage (GTDB taxonomy): Bacteria > Pseudomonadota > Gammaproteobacteria > Enterobacterales > Vibrionaceae > Vibrio > Vibrio galatheae. Next base: position 230,636 of record NZ_JXXV01000007.1, read on the forward strand.
GAATTAGTGTGTTTTGGATGTTCATGTTTTTGCAGTTTTCAAGTAGGTTCATTTGTTTATCAATTAGATGAAGCTTAGACTTAAAAACTTTTGGGTTGATATTGTAGTCAAACTGTAAAAGAAAATGTCGTATGTAATTTAAGTTATTGTATTCATTATTTCTAAATGTATATTCATTTTTATCAGAATATATTTTCATATATTCAAATGCTGACTCGTAATCATGTATAACTAAATACAACTTTGATATCAGTAACTCTCTATCAGTACCTATTTCAAGTAATCTTGTGGCTTGTTTTAGATGGTAAATAGAGTTTTCTATATCATTTTTATTTATATAATATGCTGCCATTCCGTCGTGAAAATAAGGATTGTTATTTTTGTTGGAAATTGTATTTAGTATTTCTTTAGCTTCTGTGCTTTTGTCTTGTTCAATTAGTACTTTATATAAAGATAGTTTTAAAACATCGTTATCATAATTTTCAATAAGATGTTTGTATTGATTTTCTGACGAATGAAATTCTTTCATTGCCGCTAAACATTGCGCCTTAAGGGTTCCAATTAAACGTGTGTATTGTGAGTGAAAAGGTAATAGTTCATCGCATTCCTGTATCGCCTTAGTATAGTCCTCCGAACGTATAGAAGAGTATATCGTAGACAATGATTTTTTACGTTTTAGTCCAGATGTTAGCCGTTTTGACAAGAATGGTTTGTTGAAAGGTTTTAACCAATAATCATCAGGATTGCTGTCTATAATAGTTCTAACTATTTGAGGCTGGTTCTCTCCAGTCAGAAACACAAAAAAAGCGTCACTCTTTAATAATTTTAAGTGTTTTAGTTCCTCAAGCAGCTGGTAGCCATTAATTTGGCTGTTGAAGTTAACATCGCAGATAACAATATCAAACGAAGTCTGTTTACACTGATTTATAACCTCTTTAGGCCGATATACGCATGTAATATCGTTGAAGCCAATTTCCCTCAATATCAGTACAATAGAGCTACAAACTAGCCTAGAGTCATCTGCGACTAGAACTTTAAGTTCTGAACATTTTAAAGTGTTCATGCATTGACCTCGTTATGATCTTTTAGCCAAGCTTTCATCACTCGAATACTCTCTTCGATTATCTTGGACAATTGAATGCACTCATGCCTATGCCTTGGCCAGTTGGTACGACAAAGCTCTGAATCAATAGCACCTATCATTTGATTGACTGCGTCGGCTAACGCCATGTGGCCGATCATAGCCAGTCCACCTTTTATTTTATGCAATTGATTGCGAGTTGAGTCTGGTGTTTGATGTGCAATGGCGGTGATTAAAGTATCGAGGTCTTCTTCCATTGAATCTACGTAACAGTTGGCTATCATTTTCTGAGATGCAGAGTCATAGTTTTCTAACCAGAATAAATGGTCGAGTGAGCTGATGTCATCTATGTAACTTGTCATTAGTCATACCTATTATTCTTATCTAAATAAAGATTCTCATCGGCTAAAATGAGGGCTTGTTCTAGGTCGTCAGACGGAGATTTAAATGCGACACCAACACTTACGTTGACTTCTATATTGGCGTATTTAAGCTTTTTGCTTGGTACATGGTTTTTAAGCTGCTCTTTTAACTCAAATGCACGTGACGAAGTGCAGTCGGGTAAAATTGCGACAAACTCATCCCCCCCCAAACGCACCAGAAAATCATTTTCTCGGAAAGTGACTTTCATCGAATTGGCAATATGTTTGATGGCTTCATCACCAATGTGATGCCCGTACTCATCATTTATTTTTTTTAGTTTGTTCCCATCAATTGCTATTATCGCTAATGTTTTATCATGAGTTCTTTTCAGGAATTTAGAAGAATTAAACACTTTGCGATTATATAATCCTGTAACATCGTCACGCTGAGAATCTTCATAGATTTTATGGAAGTTAACTTTGGTGTGGCGCAATCTTTGATAGTGATTCATAAGTAGGAAACATACAATCCATACAAAATAAAATACCCAGATTGTTTCCAATAAAGGTTTGCTAATTGGGTAGTTATATACCAAAATAGTTTTATTATCGATAACGTAATTAGATCGAAACCCTAATTCTGATAGAGGGTATTGTGGATAATTTATTGAGATATAGTTCATATCTCCTATATCACCCGATCTAAATGTAGCCTTGTTGTCAAAATAATTCCCCGATATATATAAATCTGAGCTTAGGTCTCCGATTATATTATAGCTATCAAAGATTGGACTTGAAAGAGTAACGGTTGGTAACTCAGATATCATATCTGTATATACTCTTGATACGACGACTCCATCAGAAATCTGGTCTTTTGTGGAGAATTTTGAGCATAATTTATATTTCAAACAGCGTTCGTCGTGGTGTGCTTCGTCAGCTAATGTTACATTTCCAACATCATTGAAAAAGATAAGTTTTCTATTATCTGAATACGACTGCAAATATATAGATGAGTCAGTATTAAACAAGTATCTATTTGACTGTCTAAATGAATACATAGTTGACAGGGTGATTAGTTTTTCAGTCGGATTTAGTTCTTTTTCTTTTCCCTTTATAGGGTATATATACGTGTTTAGTTTTGGTTTTTCTGTATCTGAAAACATGTGGTTTAAATTGCTTCTATCCACTTTTAAGATGGTATTTATAAACAAAGTGGTATAGGTTAAAAGTTGTTTCTGGCTCTCTACTTTGTCCGTTACCATTTTGAATTGTGATTTGTTTTTTTCTAATTCTAGGTAAGAGTATGAAAATAATATTGCCCAGTATGTAAAAAACGCAATCATCAATGATTTTATTATCAAGTTGGCACGATTTAATTTTATTTTTTTCATAATGTTGATGCTTTATTTAACTCTATTATATTATTGACGCCATATTTATCCAAAAGACGTCTTTTATAGGTGCTCACAGTTTTGTCGCTAATAGATAAAATATGAGCAATCTCTTTGTTTGTTTTTCCTTGCAATAAATAGTTCATCACCATTGCCTCTCGATTTGAAAGCTCGACTTTTTCTCGATCAAGGTTTGGGGATGGTTTAAATTTGAAAAAGGTATAGCCGTTTGAAATCCCTTCTACAGCATCGCGTAGTATTCGCGGATGTTCCGACTTGCACACATAACCGTCTGCACCCGCTTTAAAAGCCATATCACTATATAAAGGGCTTTCTTCCGCGGAGTAGAATAGAACCTTACCTGAATAATCATGAGATCTAATTCTTCGATAAAAATCATACCCATCGACATCATTAAGATTGATGTCCAAAATGAGCAAGTTAATCACTCCTGACCTAATAGCTTGTAGTGCCTGTTTGGTGTTGTGTGCTACCGATATGCTTTGGATACAATCTACTTTGGATAAAGTTTCACGGATTGCGATACCGACTAAGGGGTGGTCGTCAAAAACTAAACAATGTAAGTTACTCATTTTATTGGCCTAGAAACGTTTTCATTTCCGACACAGGAATGGGTTTGCTAATCAAATAACCTTGGAGTACGTTCACGTTAAGTTGATGTAATATGTCTTTACTCGCTTCTGTCTCTATCCCCTCTGCGACTACGTTAATGCTAAAATCTCGTGCTAAATTGCAGATTAAAGTGACGATACGCTGTTTCTTCTCATCATCTTCAATTCCATATACAAAACTTCGGTCAATTTTTATTTCGTTAAACGGAAATGCATAGAGGTTCTCTAACGACGAATAGCCAGTACCAAAATCATCAATTGATACATTGATATGGTTGACTCTAAGCTTCGCGAGATTTTTATAGAGCGAACGACTTTTCCTATATGAGTATTCTTCGGTAATCTCGATAGTGAGTCTATTTGGGTCAATACTATATTGACGGCACATTTTCATTACTTGGTCAGCAAAGTCAGGGTTTTCTAAGTTTGCTTGGTCTGCATTGACTGACACTTTGTACGGTAATAGTCCTTTTTGCATGTCTGATAACGCATTTTCCAAGACGGTTTCAAATAGCTCATTGGAGAGCTGACAGCTCTGGACTATAGGTAAAAACGAGTTCGGAAACAGGACGCCATGTGAAGGATGTAGCCAGCGAACCAAAGCTTCTACTCCGATCACTTCTCCGGTTTTAATGCAGATTTGAGGCTGATAATAGTTACAAATTTGCCCATCCGCTAAAGCGTATAAAAATGCTGCATCATTAACCTTAAATGCGGGAGCTGCGGTTTTATGGCTTTTTACCTGCTGAGGCGTAAACAGTGAATTGATCTCATCCACCACAAATGGTTTGTTAATTTGTGCTATCAAGTTGAAGCTAAAGCCACGACACATCTCCCTCACCGTCGACAAAACGGGTTGATCTAGTCCACTGATGATCGCGACATTCCCATTAAAATCTTTCTCATTTAACAATTCCAGCATATCAATGCCGTCGTGTTCTGGCATGCTTAGGTCACAAAGAATAAGATGATATTGGTTCTTATCAAGTGCTTGCGTAGCTTCATTCACAGAAGTAAAACTGTGTACTTCTGTCACGCCTAATTCACGTAGCGTGCACTCAAGCATTCTCAAATGTAGGGGATGATCGTCAATGAGCATCACGTTGATATTTTTATTCATTGATAAGCTCTCCAATGTTTTACGGCATCTATTTCTTTAGTGAGTTGTTCGATTAAAAATTGCACCTTTTCTGGAAAAGTTTTAGGTGTAGCCTTCTCGATGCTTTGGCAATCATTAACGAGTGATGTTAGCCCGACTGCTGCTAATCCTCCTTTTATGTAATGAATGGCTTGCCGCTGGTCGTTGTCGTCGCTACTCGCTCTGAGCTTGTTTAGATCTTGGCTCATCGTAGATATAAACAACTCCGAAAACTCTAGTCTCTGCTCATTTGTAAAAGGTTCTAGCCAGCCCGGTACTACGGGGGTGGCGGTGTTAAATTTAGCCGGCGTTAAGTAGTTACTAAGCACTGCATACAGATCAAGCATGCTATATGGTTTACACAACACTTTGTCTAAACCACTACGGCTCGCTAGATCATGAGCGACTCGCGAGTCTTCCGCCGTAAGGCCGATGACAGGCAAGCTAGATAGTGATTCGTCTTGGCGAATATGCCGTGTCAGCTCAAACCCATCCATGATTGGCATATGGAAGTCAGTGAGTAGAGCATTAAAGTCAGTGTTGCTACGTAAGTAGTTCAATGCCTGCTGGCCGTTATCGACAATTGTTGCCTCAACGCCCAGTTCGGAGAGTTGCATAGCAATTATGTTCTGGTTGATGAGGTTGTCTTCAGCGACCAGAACCTTTCCACGTAAGGGAAGTGTTTGGGGTGTTCCTGCATGATTTTTATCAACACTTATAACTGCGACCTCTTCGCTTGCTCTATTTGAAGAGCCAAGTTTTGACAAGGCACTATGAACCAAGTGAGGGTAGCGGTATTGCACTGCGCTCATCTCATATAAATTGTCTTTGGAAGTTCGGATCGCGAGCGTTTGCTCATCTAACATCAGCAGACTTGCGTTGTCGTTGCTCGGCGTCAACCCCCACACTCGACACCATTGAGCTAGCCATGTTGGAAGGTTCTCGCTATACGTCGCGTTTTCTATTGCCGCGCCATGAAAAGGACTGACTTCAATCGGTAGCTGTACGCGGAAAACACTCCCAACGTTAAGGATGCTGTCTAAGACGAGTGTGCCACCCATGCAAGTTACTAGTTTGTCCACAATGCTTAAACCAAGGCCAGTGCCACCAAATTGTCGTGTCACACCGTTATCTGCTTGTGTGAAAGGGTTCAATACTTTGTCAATTTGCTCAGGTGTCATTCCGATGCCACTGTCCGAGATGGTCATGGACAAAGCCTGACCACTTACTGACATTTCAACTTTTATGAATCCACTTGACGTAAATTTGATGGCGTTCGACATTAGGTTATTAATGATTTGCACTAAGCGGACATCGTCAATGACAGCATGATGCTGAGAAAATGGGGCTATATCGACAATATAATCTAGCTCTTTGGCTCGAATCGCTCCTTCAAAGGAACGTATAGCTGTGCCTACTGTTTCCAATAGGTCAGTCTCCACCGGGTTAATACTCAACTGATCTGAATGTAATTTGGAAAAGTCGAGGACCTCATCCACGAGTTTATTCAAGTGTCTGGTTGATTGTTTTGCTTGATCAATAAGTTCAAGTACTTCGCTTTCTAGAGGTCTTAGGTGCATGAGCTCCAACAACCCCTGAACTGCCGCGATAGGTGTGCGTAACTCGTGACTCATAGTGGCAAGAAATCGCTCGCGTGAGACAACCGCTTCTTGAGCGCTCTCTTGTGCCTTTGTTAGTTCCGCTTCTCTAGTTTTGTGCTCCGTAATATCGTTAAGAATGGTTAAGACAAAACGATTTGATGAGCGAGGTGAAGAAATCGCTTTCCGTTGGCGAAAAATGTGTGAAACAGATAATCGGCAGTCTTGCACTTGATGAAAGTCTGCAATTGTTTGCCCACTGAGTACTCGAACGACTTCTTGTTTGTTGTCAACGAGAGGCGAACGAGCACTTCGGCTTGCCACACTACAACCACTGCAGTCCCCATTTTTAAAATGAGCGCAATTGCTCAGTACCATTTGGTTTTGACTGTCATGAATGAACACCCAACTGTCGAGCTCGGAGATAATGTTTTTGAGCCACTCTTTTTCGTTCTCTTCTTGATTAGCATTAGCTTCTGCGAGCCCGACTTTCAGCTTGAGGTTCGACACGATAAAATAAGACAATGCACAGCCAAGAAGCATTAATATTAATACTGCGGCAGCTATGGTTATGACTTGTTTGTCGTCATACCCATGGATGAAATTAATTTGGCGATAACTTCGCATTAGCTTATTCATCTCATTCACATCCAAAGTAGTAAAGATGCTATCGAGAAGGGTTTTCAACTTAGGTGAGTTTTTCACTGCCAAAGCCAGATTGATCTTAAGAGGCTCGTATCCATTCATGTCTAACCCTCCTAAGTCATTGCGTACCACTAGAGTGTGTGCAATATCTTCAGGTACATAGGCAAACTTAACGGCTCCACGTTTTAAATCGGTAAGCAGTTCTTTAATGGTTTCATACTGTTTAATTTTACTATCTCGCCAGCCAGTTAAATGAACAAAACCTTGATGCTCACTACTTGTAAACAGGCCAATAGTGTCGACTTTAGTATTTGCACTTGTGCTATCTTCGTCACGTGATAGCGCGACATAGTTAATAGTTAGAAAAGGACGAGTTAGCTGCCATTTCTCAATTTTTTCATACTCGGTATAAGCCACAGGGACTAAATCGGTGTTATAAGACGATAGCTGGTTGTTATTGGTATTTGGCTTTACGTGTTGAAATTCCAACCCGGTTCGAGATTTCAGCAATTGAAAGAAATCTTTGAGAAAACCTTCAATCTGACCATTTTGTCCAATGTAGGAAAATGGATAAGCGTCAACGGCGGCACTGTAGGTAACTGATTGGTGATATTCGTCTGCTGCCTGGTAATCATTAAGCTTCAGTTCTACCGTATGGTATAGGTTATCAGACGCGATCGAACGTATATTGCTTCCTTTTGATTCTAAGTCGAGAACTTGGTTTATTTTATCTACTAGTGGAGCGTATCGCTGCGTTGTAATGAGTCGAACCTCCTCATTTTTCACCCACTTTGGCGTAGATAGGGTACCTTTGACAATATCTTGGCTATCTAGAAATTTGTTAAGCACGACGAAATTGGAGATAACGGCATCGCTGTCTCCAGATAGGACGGACTCGGTCGCTTGTGATAAGTTTTTGGCGTAGAAAATATTGCTTATGCCAAAGCTAGTTAGTTGTTCGCAATAAGATGTCCCTTCCACACATGCCCAAGTTAGGTTTTTTGCCCCTTTTTCTTCCATATATTTGTCTGCATACCACACGGAAACGTTACTGGTAAAAAATGGGTTTGAGAAAATAAACTTGCTTTCCCTTGCAGACGTTTTACTAAAGCCTACGGCACCCACGACCTCACCCAATTCAACGCCTTTTAGTAGAGCGGACACCGTAGGGTAGGCTTTGAGGCTTACTTCGAAATCGAGGACATTGCCGATATTTACTAGGTAGTCATGATTGATACGAAAGAATGCATCACCCATATCCACTGATGTGTCACTATTAGTCGTATCCGTAACGGTGCCAAAGACTAGTGTCGAGTTCTTTTCATGTTCAGATACATTCAGACGGCTATTACTAGCATATGCATTGTCAACGTTATTGAGTGACAAAAACGTTAAGCATAGAGTGATAAAAACGATGTATCGTATTTGAAATTTTCGAGTCATGACACCTTCCTAATATATTGAATGTAGATCCTATGCATAATGTGATAGATGTCAATTTCTAGCTCTGGTTGTGGATTTTTTAAATATTTGATTTTAAAGATTATTTTTGTTTTTTGTAGGGAGTTTCTTACACAAAATAGAGAAGAGTTCGTCGTTATTTCTGTCAGATTTAAGATGGAACCTGAGGCTAAAATATTTATCTCACGAGGCTTTTATGTGACGCTTGTTAATACCTGGATGTAACCTCGGCGTTATAGTAGTGTTATTTTATAGTTTATGAATATAACGGTCGGTTATTGTGAGATCTGATCTCGATCTTAATTTACTTCAAGTAATACTGTTGCTTGCTCGACATAAACAACTCAAAGCGGTTGCTCAGGAGTTAGACAAAACTGAAAGTGCTATTAGTAAAAACTTGTCTAAGTTGAGAGAGCAGTTAGGCGATCCTCTTTTTGTAAGAGGTTCCCATGAATTGGAGCCTACGTCTTTTACTCTAAGAATCTTGCCTGGCATTGAACGCGGGCTGGAGGTGATAAAGCAGTCTATTGAGGGAACGGAATTTGATCCTGTCTGCTATGACAAGCCTATAAAATTGGCAATACCTAGTGTTGTTCAATATCTCATAGGGAAGTCGCTCCTGATTGACCTATTGTCCACGTTTCCAAATGCAACAATAGAATTTATGAACTGGAATGACAGTTCAGCCAAGCTAATTTCGGAAGGTACAGTGGAAATGGGCGTCCAGTATTTTAATGAGGATTTATCTAAGAGCCTTTTTCAGCAAACTTTAGGCCAGTGCAAGGCAAGTATTGTTTGCGCCAAACGTTACTCACATAGAACATTAGAACAGCTTTTTGCAATGCCGTTTGTGATGATGGAAGTGAAGGGGTGGAGGCATTCTCAGGCAGCAATTAGTGTTCAGTTGGAAAAGTACGGTATTCAGGTCGATAAAATAGTGACTGTTGATGAGATGAGCTGCTTATTTGAGATGCTGGAAGAACTAGAGTACGCCGCTTTTCTTCCTAACTTAGCGTCGTTGTCACAGCGAGAATACCTGTCTGTGAAGGATATCCCCAGTGAGATGATGGGTGAAGGGCTGCCCAATGTTGTATCCGTGTCTCGTCTTACACACCGAAACAGTCCCCTGCATAAACTGCTTTACGAAAAACTGAAGCAACACCTTTTTTAGCCATTATCTCTGCCTCTGGCAAGTAAACTACCGCACTAGGCTACGAGCTGACCGCTCAACTTTGTTAACTCAATGATCGATTTAACTTTGTATTTAGAAAGAATTCGAGTTTTGTACGTACTGATGGTTTTCGAGCTAAGCGATAACACTTCTGAGATACGTTTGTTCGAAAATCCTTGAATTAAGTAGTTGAGAACAATGGTTTCGCGGCTGGAAAGTGCAGGATGTGTACCTGATAGGCAGCCATCTTGCTTAAATACAGCATAGCCTTGTAAAACACTGCGTATTGAGTCGCCAATTGCTGTCACTGGTTCCGTTTTAAGGACAAATCCATTGGCACCTATTTTATGAGCTGTATCAGAATATAGTGGATGATTATGACTTGAAATAAAGATGATTTTTCCAGCAAACCCTCGCGCTCTAGCGCGACGCACAAACTCGAAACCATCAGAGTTTTCTAACTCTACGTCAAGTATGATTAACTGACAGTTAACGTGTCTTAAATATTGTAGGGCATCAAGTGAAGACGAAACTTTTTCTACCTGTGCATGAGGCAATATTTGATGAATAACGTTTTCCAATGCATCTTGAAATAATGGTTGGCGATCAATGATTAACGTTTTTAGTGCTGACTTCATTTTTATGCTCTCTGATTCATTCTAATAGTGAAGGGCATCCATGCGATAATTTATGAGATGAATGTAATACAATTCTTACGGAAAGTGTGGCAATTCACGATTGCCGATTAGGAAAGTGTGCCAGACAGATATCAGTGCATCGAAAGAATCGCTCGCTCTTCCCTTCTGAATCAGTTCGAACTCACCTAGGCGTCGATAACGTGCTAGTTCAATAAGGCAGATTAGTTCCTTTTTACATCCTTACGTTACGATTTTGGTCAGTTTGGTGTAGATAGCCTGAGCAGGCTAGGGAAATGTCTAGCTGCTAGTTAACGAGAGTATTGAACCGAATAGGATCTGGGAATTAACTAGTGACTAATGAATGTATTCACGACAGATATAAAACTTAGAATCTTGAAAGAGAAGGCAAGACCCCGTTAGGTGTCCATTTTAGTAATGTCAGAATTTTACTACAAGATGATCAGTCTATAGATGATATTAATTGCCAATGAAATTAATCACTATATATGGAATTTAGATTTCTGTTCCAAGTAATGATTAACTCTATAGGTTGTTGTAAATGTTTGGCTGTAAAAAGTGGTGGATTATTTTGGGTATATTATCGTCAAACATTTATGCTGACGAAGTAAAGAATAACGCATTTTCACAGGAACAGAAGAACCTAGATTATTCGTATCAGTGGCAGCTCAATAATGATGACCTTATTAAACCTGTTAGCGATATATTTGGTCTCTATAGCGGGTTACAATTTTCTGACTCTTGGAGTATAAACGCAGGATATCAAAGCCATAAGTCCTCTCAGGCTATAGCGGTTGATATGGATACCTCTCTAATCGAGAGTACTTTTCGCTACGATTGGTATGTTAGTAATAGCGTTAATATTTACGGTAGCGTAGGTGTAGGCTTTTGGGAGAGTGATAACGTATTTGTCGATCAGAACAGACAACAAAGCAGTGGCTTTTCACCTTTAGGAGGAGTTGGGATCGGCTATACCGCGAGTCCATTTTTTCATCTCTCAACAGGGTATCAGTACATACATAATCTTGGTGCAGGGCAATTCTCGGAAGATGGTAGCCATAATGTAGTGTTGTCTGTTTCCTACTCTTTTGGTCGGGACAGGTTCAGTCGCATTCAATATACGCCTACAGATATATTGCTAGAGAGCAATAAAGTAGCCGAACCAAGCTCATAAATTCTTTATACATATATTTAACAATAATGTTCAAAACGCTATAGTAAGGAATAGCTAACTAATTGGAGTTGAAGGATGAAACTCACGATATCAGGGAAGTTACAGCTCAGTTTTCTGTCACTTGCAGTACTTTTTATCGTTTCTGCGTTTTTTATCTATCGCAGCCTAAATACCGTTGAAACTCACACCGCCTCATTGCTCAATCGCGATTTGCCAACCGTCGATGCAGGGCGATCCATTCAACAATCGATTCATGCGACAGTATCGGCGCTCAGAGCCTACATGTTGCTCGGCGGCGATGAAGTCAAAGGGGAAGCAGAAAAAGCGAAGTTGGATCAAACTCTCCTTAACGTAGAAGAGTCATTACCGACGCTAGAGCCGTTGTTGTCACCTGAAGCTTATCAACAAACGTTAACGCAGTGGGCAGTGGTCGCAGAGTCATTGAATGAAATTTCCGAGCTCAGTCATAGTGATGAGAACCTTCCAGCGCACTCGTTGTTTATCAATGAAGCCGCACCCATTGCTGAGGTGGCTCTCGATCAACTCCAAGGTTTAATTAATGACGAATCTGGCAATAAAGAGGGTGAAGAGCGTAAACGTTTATTAAGACTCTACGCCGACAGTTATAACTCTCTCGCCAATGCACTCTCTTCAATGCGTGATTTTCTGCTCTATGGCAAACAAGACCACTTAGATAAGTACCAAGACTTCTTAAAATCTCACGCTAAGTCGGTGCAGGAAATTGACTCGAAACTTGCGCTACTTTCAAGTAGTGATAAAGGTTTATGGGAACTGTTCAAAGAGATGCAACAGCTCTATTTCCCTTTGGCCGAACAAGTCGTCCAGTTAAGGCGTTCAAGTGACTGGAACATTGCCAACCAAAAAATGGCCAATGAACTGGTGCCAGCGGTGAGCGCGTTAAATACGAATCTCGATCAGGTCATTAATCGTCAGCAAGCCATAGCAGATAAAAGTGGCCAAGGAATTTTCCACTCTGTAACAAGTGTGATTACGCTTCTGATCGTCTCTATTGCGATGGTTGTGGTAGTCGCAGTGACTACTGCTCATTTTATGGGTAAGAGTATCGGTCGTCGGGTACAGATCATCTCGCGACGTGCAGAGTCGATTGCTAATGGTGATGTTTCTCAGCAGTCTCTCTCTATTGATGGTTCTGATGAACTTGCCAGCTTAACGCGCTCAATCAACAAAATGAACGATGAGCTGGCGAATATTGTCAAAGGCGTAAGTAGCAAAGCCTCGACAGTCAGTAACAGCATGCATTCGTTACTTGAAGCCAACGCGAAAACGGTCAGTCAGGTTGATGAACAAAAATCAACCATGGAACTGGTTGGGCAGCAGGTCGCTGAGGTCAGTCACTCTGCAACTGATACTGCGAGACAAGCAGAGCAGTCTGCGAGTGCGCTTTCTGAATCACGTGCGCAAATTGAATTAGGTTCACGCGCGCTGGATCAAAATAAGAATACGGTTGGCCTACTGCACGCCACAATTGAAAAAGCGAGTGAACAAGTCGACGAGTTAAGCCGAGAGAGTGAAGCAATTGGTCGTGTCACGGAAGTTATCGAAGGATTGGCTGAGCAAACCAATTTATTAGCGCTTAACGCGGCCATTGAAGCGGCGCGAGCAGGAGAGTATGGCAGAGGGTTTGCGGTTGTGGCTGATGAAGTCCGCTTATTAGCCACACGAACGACGGAGTCGACAACGGAGATCAACAATATTGTCAACGCAATACAATCTTCGACGGCTGCGGTGGTCGGAGAAATTGACAAGAGCAAGTTGTTGGCAGAAGAAGGAGCCAACCATACAGAGCAGGCCTACGGCACGTTGAGCTCTACAACGCAGAAAATTGAAGAGCTCAATCGTCAGATGCAAGATTTATTGAGTTCGGCGCAGCAACAGTCTGATGCGACAGACGAAATTCAATCCCTGATGAACAAGGTGATTGCTTCGGTCGACGGTGTGGTGGCAATCTCTCACTCCTCGTCTGACATTTCAAATCAGGTGCGAGGTCAAGTCGATGAGCTCAATGGAGAAATGAGCCGCTTTCAGACCACGTAAACGTGAATGAAAAATGAGATGCTATTGGGTGTCTCATTTTTTTTATCGATAATCATTATTTACCGCTCAATGATGGCATTGTAGCGCTCGCTTTTGGCAGGGATAGGTGTGGTTCGACTTTTTATTGGTTTACTCGCAGTGTTAATCACTTTTGGTGCGCATGCTGATCATCAAGAGAAACTGGTTGTCGCCAACTCTAAAGCTTGGAAGCCATTTTCCTTTATTAATCAAAAAGGTGAGCCTGATGGTATTTTGATTGATTATTGGCGAGAGTACGGACGCAAAAATGCGGTCGCGATAGAGTTTCTGCTGCTCGACTGGCAAGGCTCATTAGACGCTGTCAAAGATGGTCGAGCCGATATTCATGCTGGGTTATTGTGGTCTGAACAACGCGACAGCTATTTAGATTACGCCCCCGAAATTATTACCATTGATACCCAGATGTATATTAACCAAGACTTGATTGGGACAGATCTGGATGAATTTATGCTGGGTAAGCATCAATATCAAGTGGGTGTGGTGACTGGCGGCTATGAAGAAGAGTTCACTCAGCGCCATTTCCCCAACCTAAATTTGAACAGTTATGCCAACAATCAACTTATGATTGACGCTGCGTTTAACGGCGAGCTTGATGCGTTCGTTGCCGAGCTGCAAGTGGCCAATTTTTATCTGTTTAGCAGTCGTGACCCACAGCGTTTTGTGGGTGTACGACATCTCTATTCGGGCGAACTACGTGCCGCTGTTGCCGAAGGTAATAAAGAATTGCAACAGCAAATAACACGCGGGATGAACACTTTTGGTGTTGATGATAAGCAAAAAGTTCTTAACCGTTGGATGTATGTCAGCACGGTTTACCCCGAATACTTATTTCCGATTGCCGCACTGATTATCGGAGTGGCAACACTAGCCTATATTGTGGCACTAAATTTAACGGTTAAAGTCAGGACACGTGCGCTTAAACAGGCCAATATGGAACTCAAAAAACTGGCAGAAACCGATCAACTGACCGAGTTGAGTAATCGCCGCCACTTCTTCGAAGAATTTCAAAATTGGTTATACGCTGGTGGTTCGATTGCGGTGATGGTTTTCGACATAGACGATTTCAAGAAGGTGAACGATAACTTTGGTCATCAAACGGGCGATGAAGTGATAAAAAGTGTCGCTCACGCCGCGAGTGGTGTTCTTGGAGAAAACGATCTCATGGGCCGAGTCGGCGGGGAAGAATTTGCAGTTGCGCTAAGTGGTATTCGCTTTGAAGAAGCGTTAGCGGTGGCTGAAAAAATCTGCAACGTAATTCGTAAAGTCAGGTTGCAACAATACCCTGATTTGAAGGTGACGGTCAGCTTAGGCTGTGCCTACTATTCTAAAGCGCAACTAAGCAGTTCTTTATCTGATGCCGACAAACTGATGTATCAATCGAAAACGGAAGGCAAAGATCGCGTCACCGCAAAACGCATGGATCACCGCGCCTGAGTGCAAAACCAGCAATCGATAGGTAAATTGCTGCTAACTTCACCACTTAACTCATATATTGGTAGAAAACGCTTTTCTTTTCAGTTATCTGTGGCATATTGAAATCGACTTTACGATTATGCGTGCATCGTATAATGGCTATTACCTCAGCCTTCCAAGCTGATGATGCGGGTTCGATTCCCGCTGCACGCTCCAAGTCGCTTAAGTCTTACCACATCAATGCGTACTTCGTATAATGGCTATTACCTCAGCCTTCCAAGCTGATGATGCGGGTTCGATTCCCGCAGTACGCTCCAGATTCAATGTCTTCCACTAAAAATGCACGATATATCAGTTTGCAAGTGACACGATGATGCGGTCACGATGCAGCTATGAGAAATCGCCTTATATTATCTCAGTATTTACTTCTTTAATCGTTTGTTGAGCTAATTGCCGTCAAGTGAATGGATTTACAATTCCGCTAAAATAATTGAAACGCTGTAAGCTGACTACGGTGTTATGTCGCTCATTTGATGAGGTTAAGAATCGATTGAATGGGTAGACCGAAGTGTAAGTTCTTTGCCATTGAAAATCATTTTCTGCGTACATTGGTCTGCTAAAGGATTCTTCAACATACACATTACTAACTTGATTTTTAGATCGAAGAGTTGTCTTAAACTACCTAAAACGCCTTCCCTATTATTGTTCGTCAGTATGGAATTTATGACCTTTATTTTCACAGAAAGTGTGGTGATTTCTACGATATTTCTGATTATACTCTGCCCGCGATTATAACCAGCAATAAATAAAATAATAATATTTCCGATTATGAATGATGTACATGATATTAGAGGTTGTTTGATGAATAAAGTTCTACCAACAAGGAAAAGCTACTTGCTGTCGTCCACGCTGCTTTTGTCCGTTTTATTTGGCTGCCGAGGGGGGACAACTTATGAAACAGAAACAGGTGTTTTGGCTGATTCTGCTATCGGTAATGCTGAATATCGTTGCGGTTCAATTTCAGGAACCACAAATGAAGATGGGGAGTTTACTTGCCCAGTGGGCAGCCCAATACAATTTTATACTGGCAGTTTAAAAATTGGTGAAGTATCTGTGATGGAGAGCGATAATGTTGTGCTGGTTCAGGATCTATTAGGTGTAGATCGGAATGAAACGGACAACGAAAGTGTATTGCTAATGGCTCAGTTGCTGCAGTCTTTGGACGACGATGATGATAGCTCCAACGGTATATACCTTAGCGCCAATAGCTTGTCTATTATTACTGAACATGTAGGTAGCACGGAGGTAGACTTTTCTAAACTAACAGAAGACGATATTGTAGATATTGTAGGAAAAGCAAGTAAGTCTCTTGTTTCTCAAGAGGACGCCAAAAATCACTTGGATGCCACTACGGCTCGAGTTAAAGCCTCTGGGAAATCTGGAGTGCCGCTAGAGTCAAGTGACAATACAAATACAGGTACTGGTGATAGTGCTGCAGTCTTGCAAACTTTATATCTAAATACCACTGAAATCACCACTAGCTCAGCATTGAATGTTGGTACCGAATATCGTCTAACACTCAATTTCGATAAAGATATAAATAGCTCAGGGGTAAGTATTTCCTCTTACATAGGTGCGACTACCAGCAATATTAGTGTTAGTGGCAGGAGTATCAGTTTTACCTACTTGATGCCACAACGCAATTATACTTCTACAGCATCCCAATTGACGGAAGTGTTAGCTGTCACCGCTAGTGCTGGGAGTATATCAAGTAGTTCTAGCTTAAGCTTTCTTATCAATGATTTAGCGAATTCAAAAATTCAGTTAACGCTACCTGCTACTAAAAGTACTGGCGTGGATGCCAAAGATATTTATTTAAATAGTCACTATATGATTGTTGGCTCCCGTAGTGATAATAAGGTTTGGATTTATGATCTAGAAGCAGGCGATATTAGTTCTTCTGCTGTGGAAATTTCCAGCTCTATTACAGACTCGGGATTTTATGGCCATGCCGTCTCTATGGACAATAATTATGTAGTTGTTGGAACCCCTCTAAAAGGTGGAGGCACTATAACACTGTTTAAATTTGACCCCAATATCATATCAAATACCAACAACGATCAAACTGAAATTGTGTCAACCGATTTAGGTTTATCAGATCAATATGGAATCGATGTAATAGTCAAGAATGGATACCTTATTGTCGGGGCTAATAATAAATCAGGTGGGGGTCAAACGTATCTGTACAAAATTGATAGTAGCGATATCGCCAATACAGTTAATAGCGAAGTGATTCTAAATCCTATAGATAACCATTCTGCTAGTGCATTTGGACAGTCAGTAGATACGAATGGGGATCTGATTGTCGTCGGTGCCTCTAGTATGAATAGTAATGGTGCAGTCTATGTTTATAAGATTGGAAGCACGGATCTCACTAATGTCACCCAAGTGCTGAAACTGACTCCACCAGAAATTACAGGGGGGCTTGAAGAGTTTGGCTATCGCGTCGCGATTTCCGATGACTATATCCTAGTTGGTCAACCCAATTATGACGCGAACGGCTTTGATGCTAGAGGCACAGCTTGGCTCTATACAATTGATCACGACAACATCGCCAATACAGCGAACAACCCTATCCAGCTCATTCCTGCTGAAGGAGAGATAAGCAGCCTAGAGTTTGGTAATACGTTATCACTGGGGGGAGATTATGCTATTGTCGGAACTAACCAAAATGGTGCTGAGGTCAATGCTTATCTGTTTGATTTATCAGCGACCGATGTTAATGCATCTCAGGTTAGTTTACCTGCGATGGATTACAATTCACCTAGTGACGGAACGTCAGCAACTGTTGCGACTAATGGGAGTGTATCGGCAATCCGTGCACAGAAAAATGGTCACGTATACCTTTATAAACATTGAAATCTGTGTACCCATCTAGTAGCGGTTTGATTGATACTCAAAGCTTCTAGTGATTAGTTGTTTCCTCTACTAGCTACAGATTCGGGATAAACGAAGTGGTGCATAGCCGCTTCGTTTATTTTTTTCTTCTTAGGAGTAGCAAGGGTAACGTTGAAATTGGGTTGTGTTGCTATAGAGTCTTCAAGGTCTTTAATATGAGAAATGAATTGTTCATAATTGTAGTGCTCTATTCTCGCAGTACGCTCCAGAGTCTCTCTTGTATTAAATTCATCATCGAGCCTAAAAACTCCATTTAATATTCACAAACAAAAGTGTTGCTGGTGTCTCGCTAAATAAACTGTTGTCACTGCCATCAAATCGTTGTAGCACTGCAAGTAGCTGCCAATCGTTGGCTAGTGAATAGCTGTTAGATAGGCCGACGAAATACGAGTTGTCTTGGTAGTAACTTGCTGACAACGTTATGCGATTGAGTGGCGTTAAATCAAAGCTAACATCGGCATAGCCTGTGTTTTTTGTAAAGCTTAAGGTCTTCGCACTGAGCGGTAGGTTAAGATAGGCTTGAGCGCTAGAGACATCCAGTGGATGACTAATATAAAGCCAAGCGGCGCGTGCCATCCAGTTGCGTGTTCCACCAAAGCTATAGTCCGCATCCAAACTCATTACTACTGTCTGCTGCTGCTCAACACCTTGATAATTCATCTCGCGCGGCTTAAACCCAGTTATCTCGCCACGGATTCCCGCACCGCTAACGTCGGTTGCGAAACCTGCGCCGAGCACGTAGTCGTTTAGAGACTTGCCAGTAATGACTTGGTAATCCCAACCTTGTTTATTGTTGTAATAACGTCCGGCATAGCTATTTAAGTGGCTGTTAGTGTTAGGATTAAAGATGACATCCGCACCTCCTGCATAACCAAGCTTACGCCCCATCATGAGAGCATCTGTGCCGGGACGCTCTTCATAGTCAAAATCATAGATGGAGTAGGCATTAAATAGATCATTAGGGTTCCATACATTGTTGATTCCCCAATTGACGCGAAATCGTCCAGCTCTAGCGCGCCAATCTTGGCCCTGCCAATCAAGGTACAACCGGTCAAGTTGACTATTGATAATCAGATCGCTGCTGTCGGTTAGATTCTTACTCAGATCAAAATAACCATTATCGAAGGCGACATAATCACCATAGTAAGGGATGTTTAAACTGTCTCCAGCTAACGCTCTGTTACGTAGTGCGGCATTGAAACTCAGCCCGTTGTCAAAGCGGTACTCATAATTGAAGCGTTGATGAACAAGATGATCGAGTGAATCACTGTCATCATCCGCGTGTGAGTAAGTTGCCATATACTTGATGTAGCCAGATAAATCCCACTTTTTTTCAGGTTCCAGCCCCGGAATTTGCGCGGCAGTCACAGCGGAAAAACTTGTAGCCAGTAGGCAAAGACAACCTAGGTAAGAGTCGCGCCTCATTACGCGTTTTCCTCATTGGCAAGGCTTGCCGACTCCGCTTGTGATCGAGAATGACTTGTCTGGTCAACGGTTCTATCTTCAAACACCTTTCCATCTTCAA
Source organism: Vibrio galatheae (assembly GCF_000967545.1). Lineage (GTDB taxonomy): Bacteria > Pseudomonadota > Gammaproteobacteria > Enterobacterales > Vibrionaceae > Vibrio > Vibrio galatheae. Next base: position 249,956 of record NZ_JXXV01000007.1, read on the forward strand.
ACACAATCACCCGTTTCGCTCTGGTTATGACGCGCGGATCGTGAGTGGAAAAAATAAACGTCGTCCCTTCAGTTTCGTTAAGCTGCTGCATGATATCAAGCAGCTCTGTTGTGCTTTTCGCATCTAGGTTTGCAGTCGGTTCATCGGCCATAACAAACCTTGGGCTTGGTGCTAGCGCTCTGGCAACCGCAACACGTTGTTGTTGCCCACCAGACATTTTACGTGGCACTTTGTCTTGTTGATCTTTTAGTCCTACTTGCTCTAACAAACCAAGGGCACGCTCTCGACATTGCGATTCTTTGTGGCCTTGGAGCTGCATGACAAACTCAACGTTTTCTAGCGCTGTGAGTACGGGCAGCAAACTGTAATCTTGGAAAATGAATCCAATATGGTCGCGGCGAAAGGCGATCAGTTGTTTTTCTGGCAAAGTGCTAATGTCGACATCATCAATCCAAACTTCACCCGACGTTGGAGAGTCAATGCCTCCAACTAAATTGAGCAAGGTTGTTTTGCCGGATCCTGACGGACCCATTATGGCAACGAACTCGCCTTGCTCTATGGTTAAGTTAACATCTTGCACGGCGTGAACAGGGTAGTCGGTGTTTTGATTGTATGTCTTATAAAGCTGCTTAAGTCTTATCGTCATCAATTCTTCTCCGCCATGGCATCTACTGGGCGTTGTTTGAGTATTTGTCTTGCAGGGTAAATGGCGGCGATCACGCTAGCCATTAATACGGTAACAAAGATCATCTGATATTCGACCACGGTCACTCTCGGGTAGAGTAAGGTATCAATCCCATAAGCGCCGAGACCATCTGACATGCTCGCTAAAGAGATACCCACTTGACCGAGCACAGTGGTCAGAATAGCGCTGACAACAATGCCGAGTATCGCGCCTGTGATACCCAAGTAGAGAGTCTCTAACATGATCAGCGCAAAAATTTTGTGCTTTTGCATGCCAACCGCCATTAGCACACCGAATTCTTGGGTGCGTTCGAATACTGACATCAACATAATATTGATAATGCCAAACATCATTGCGACGACAAAAATGATGATGATCACCCGATTACTGACATCCATAGTATCCATCATGGTCGACAGCATAGGCTGAATCTGTTGCCAGTTACGCACAGTGGCTGCCTGAGGTGACTGCTCCATGTTTGTGACGACAGCTTGGATTGTTTGTTGGGTACTTTTCAGTGTATCAAGGTTATGAAGGACAAGCGCAATCTCATGGATGCCTTCCATGCCGGCGGTGGCCTGTAGATCGGCTCGGCGCACGAATACGTTGCTGTCATCAAAGGTGCTCGATGGCGTTTTAAAAATGCCACGCACGCGGTAGGCAGCCCCCACTACTTGACCATTGTTATCGGTAAACGTGAGTACGACCTTGGAACCGACTTTGAGCTTGAGTCGCTCGGCAATCTTTTCTGATACCAGAATAGGGTTTCGGCCTGGCAAATCGAGCCAATCCCCCGAGGTTATATGCTGTTTTAATGGTGTGATGAGCGCTTCTTTTTCTGCATTTACTCCCACAATGCGCACACCGCGATTGCTGCGCGCTGAGGCCACCATACCATCGGCAATAAATCTGGCAGAAATCGCCGAGATGTTCTTAATTTTACTCAGTTTAGTAACCAACTCTTCGCCGTGTGTTATCTGCTCGCTAATGTCTGGATTGACGATATATTGGCTGTTGTGTATTTGAAGGTGGCTGGTTTGCCAACGGATAGCATTGTTGATCATGCTATCTACAAACCCCGTCATAAAGCCCATCATGGTAACCACGCCAACCAAGCCAAACACCATAGCGCCGATAATCACTGAAGTGCGCAGCTTGTTGCGCCACAGGTTTCGCCATGCGAGTTTAATGAGCATGCGCACCTCCTTTTAATGCCGAGGCGACATTCAGCTTAGCAATTCGGATTAACGGATAAACAAGGCACAGCGCCATAATCAACAACACATTCAGTACCTGAGCCAAAATGAGTTTGGAGTCAATGGCGACAGGAACGATCGGCTCAAAGCCAGAATCGAGCATTAGCTGCGCCGCTTCGCCGGTGATTTCAATCGGATTAAAGTAGAAGTAGCCCAGAACGGGCGCACTGAGTGTTAGCCCTAAAGCAACACCAATGGCGGCAATAAATAGCGATTCAACTAAGATCAGTGTTGCTAATCTAGATCTAACCAATCCGGTTGCGAGCATGACACCAAACTCCCGTTGCCGTTCAAGCGTCATCATTAATACCGTGGCAAACAATCCAAAACCGACAATGCCATAAAGGACGTAGACGAGGAATACGCCACCAGTGCGATCCATTAAGATCTGTTGCGCCATTTCCGGGGAGAGGGTTTGCCAATCTTTCACTACCGCCTGCGGTTGATACTCTTGGCGCAGTTCGAAAGCGGTGTTGTCTAACTGGCTGAGGTCTTTGACATCAATCACCCAATTAGAGACCAACTCTTGGGTGGAATAGAGCGCTTGAGCTGCTTTGATGGGCATGTAGACCAACTGATTATCAAGCTGTTGCAGCGGGAAGTGGAGGACACCGACAACCTGATATAATCCGGCGGCGGTTTGCCCGCGATAGCCTTGCCCATACAGCACCAGTTCATCACCGACAGCTAAGGATAAGTATTGGGCTAAACTTTCGCCGACAAGGACCGCATTGTCGTCGGCCGCGAGGAAACGTCCCTCTGTTAATTTGGCGCTTATCCGTGAGTACTCATCCTCTTTAAGTGGATCAACACCTAGCACCATCACGCCTTTCGAACGTTCTCCCGCTCCGGCCAAAGCGACAGACTCAATTCGCGGGAGTATCCTTTCGACATTGGGGTTATTACGCGCTGCCTGAATGTAGGCGTCGGTTTGTGGTAAGACATCATCGATGCTGTTGGAGGTAGCAAATTCCGGGTGTTGTAACTGAATAAGACCAGTATAAAAGCGAGCGGAATTCTCAATGTTAGCGTTGTAACTGCCTTCTTGAAAACTACGTGTCAGTAACGATAAAAACAGCGCCAGTGCCAAGGCAAACGCAGTCAAAATGGTGCGTCTTTTTTGCCGCCAAAGGTTACGCCAAGCCAAACGAATCAGCATGTTCATTCCCTAAGCGATTTCATCTGACTGAGTGAAAAGAAATCGTCGCCGATATCAAAATCAAACTGCGCCTGATGGGTAGTCATAACGGTTTTGTGTCCTTGTTTGTCTACCGGAATCATTTCCATTTTTGTCGCAAGTAAACGTCCACCCATTTCTTTGATATCAAAGGTTTGCATAACGTTGACTAAGTCTTCGAATTCATCGAAGAATTCAACTTTTCGCTGCAGATGATTTTCTTTGCTAATCCAAAGTCGCACTTTACTCCACACGACAGGTGCATTTGGCTTGGCTACGGCGTCAATAACCCAAACGTCATCGTTATCGAAGTTATCTTGGCGAACAACGGCGTGACTATAATCGACGACAATTGAGGATTGGTTGATCAAATCGTCGTTGGTAAAGTCTGATCCCATCCATGACTGGCTCAACATTGAGGGCGCGATTTTGATCACTCGTTCTATGGTTGGCACCCAGTTCCACATCTCTCGTTCACGCTTCAAAGAGGCACTGCCTTTATCTTTAGCGGGCGCGGTAACCAGCACCATCGACAGCTCTTTGCCCTTGGTCCAGCTTTTCATACTCATAGAGCGAGTCCATTCAGGGCGGACTATTTCCATGGTCGAAACGGTATAGCTAGACTCACCCCGCATTGCCTGATCGGATTGTTCGACGATCTGAGTCGCTTGCTCGGGCGAGGGGAGCGCGGCGAATGAAGTAAGAGGAAATAGTAGCCAAAGTAAGGTAAAACAGGCCGATAAGTAGCGCATGGTGACTCCAATATAGTAAAAGGAAGTCTAGTCAATATAGCAACGAAATAGGTGATACCACAAACCCTGTATGGGTAAAGTATCTTGCCATAAATGGTTTTATATCAATAAGATCGCGTCCAACATGCTGGCGAACAGCGGATCAACACCCGATGCTCGCTCAAGTCGTCTCATTCTCGCGCTATCTAATCAATGCGGGATCAAACACTGTGGAACGATTGCGGCCAGTCTGCTTGGAAAAATAGAGCGACTTGTCGGCATGTTCTAACCACGTTAGGTGACTGGTTTGATACGGTGACAGCTCACAAACACCAAGACTTATCGTATATTTGACCGAGTATTGTTCGTAGTCGACAACCGATTTCTCAATGCGTTTACGTAGCCGTTCAGTGAAGTAGAGCGCTTGAGTCGCGCACGTCCCGGGAAGTAGCACTGTGAATTCTTCGCCGCCGAAGCGGCCGCATATATCGGATCCTCTCGATGCTTTCCTCAGCTCTTGAGCGGTGTGACGTATGACATGATCACCTACCGTGTGACCATAGGTGTCGTTGACTCTTTTAAAATGGTCAATATCAAAAATCACCAACGACGAGGTCGCTCCTGTTACTTGGCAGTTCTCAAACTCTCTTTGTAAGCAGTTTTCCCAGTGAGCGCGGTTGAAGAGTTTAGTCAGGCCATCAGTTCTGCTGAGATCGGACAGTTTCTGGTTTGAATCGGTGAGATGAATTTTGTTTTTCGCAATATCGGTAACATCATTGATGATGATGCTCACGTGTGAGACTTCGCCATTGACTGACGTCAGGGGTGAGAATGTGATGTTTTGCCGCATCTCTTTGAGGCCGTTTGAAATCGGACTAAAGTTTTTAAACTTAAACAGATAGGGTCTATCTTCCCAACATGAGAACCCTCGGCTGTTGAGAGTACATGCCGTGCTGACTTTACTGCGTAGCCATAGTTCAGGTAGATCTTGCACGGCTTCGAACAGGAACTTTCCGACGATTTCTTCCGCGCGGATACCACTGTATGACTGCATAAAGGTGTTCCACACACAGACTTTATATTCTTTATCAATAACGATAAGTCCGGCATCTAAATCACCAAGGATTTGCATCACCCAATGTAGATCGCCGATGTCCGTAGTGGGCGTCATAGTACACTCTCCAGAATATCTTCTATCGCATTTACAGATTCGTAATCCATCAAGAAGATAATGTCACAGGCGATATCAAGGTTTTCTGCCTTATACACAAACTCGATGGTGAAAATATCTTGTTCGTAGCCCTTGAGGAACTGATCGCAGCTAAGAGAAACTTGCAGAAAATCTTTCTCTAATACGATCGGTTGGCGCAGGGATATGGCGATATCAAGCTGTTTACTAAATGAGTTAAGAAACGAAGAAACCAGTAGGTTAGACAAATCTAAGATGACTTCATTGACAGAGCTCGCCCCTTCATCGTCATCGGAACTGGCTAAAAGCTCAAACCCTGAACCATGCAAACACACCAAGGCTTCACCATTGATGCCATTACCAACAAAGCGCTGAGACACTGCACGTGACTGAGAGCTGTTGACAATATCTTGCACCGTCATGGTCAACTCAGATTGATGAAGAGATGCGACGTTGGGCAATGGCATCTCGATAAAGCGACCCATTTGCTGGGATATCAAGGCGGCGCTGGCACCCAAAGCAATATTACTCAGCTCTCGGATAGCGGCCATGAGATCAATTGGTTTACGACCTTGGTGAGTTGGTCGCACGTCAGTCTGTCTCAGCGGTATCGCGAACTTATCAAACAGAGTAGTGATATCGGAAGTGACAAATGGCTTTTCGATAAAATCATCAGCACCTAAGTCGGCACAACGCGATTTGGCTTCAGCTTGTATGTCACCTGAGACAACCACAATGTGAGTCGGGTGTGGCCTCACTGGCATTGACGCAAGCACCTCGAAGCCATCCATGACTGGCATGGTGAGATCGAGAAACAACAGATCAATATTATGCTCTTGCATTACATCGAGCGCTTGTTTGCCATGTTCAGCTTGATGAATGGTAATGTTCGCTGATGGAGCAATTCTGCCAATAATCGATTTTCGTGCAATTATTGAGTCATCACACACTAATATGTTCATTATTGTACGTCGTGAGCCTGTAACAGAGTGCCACATAGATTGGGAATGGAAACTGCGTCTATGTTGTGACTTTGGTTCAAGTAATACTAATACTTAACACATTTAATCTTGTGAATTCACGCGCTTTATAGATGGAAAAGTGAAAAATTGGAGGTTAGACACATATTTAGCTGAACAATTTATGTTCAGCAGCAAGGGAGACCTTTGATGTGGGTCGCTTATTCAAATGTTGACATATAAACCAAGCGGTATTGATCATCTGGTTGAGATTGATGCCCGTGGAAATGCCAAGTCCTTGGCAGAGATAGAGAACATCTTCTGTGGCAACATTACCCACAGCGCCATACGCGTAGGGACATCCACCTAATCCGGCGACGCTGGAATCTATGCTGGTTATTCCCATTTGCAGTGCTTGATATAGGTTGGCGAGTGCTTGTCCGTATGTATCATGGAAATGAGCAGCAATTTGCTCAGGTTTTGCCTGGCTCAACACGGCTTCGATAACCTTGGCTATCTTAAGTGGCGTACCTGTACCCACTGTATCTCCAAGAGATATTTCACAGCACCCTATGTCTAACATCTCTCTGGCGATACTCATTACTTGGCTGGGGTGAGTCGCGCCATCGTAAGGGCAATCAACAATACACGAGAGGTAGCCTCGCACGGGAATTGCGTGCTTGGATGCCAACGCTATAACGTCCTTAAATCGCTCAAGGCTTTGCGAAATAGAGCAATTGATATTGCGTTGGCAAAAGCCTTCAGATGCTGAGGTAAACACCGCGACTTGGTTTACTCCACTGGCAATCGCCGATTCAAGCCCGCGAACATTGGGAGTTAACGTGCAATAGTTGACTCCCGGTTGGCGCGAGATGCGAGCGAACACCTCACTTGAGTTGGCCATTTGTGGTACTTTGGCCGCTGACACGAATGCACCGGACTCGATGTGTTTGAGTCCTGTGCGGGACAAGCGATTGACTAGCTCAATCTTAACCTCGAGAGGAAGTGCAGCCTCGTTCTGAAGACCATCGCGAGGGCCCACTTCTACGATTTTTACCGACTCTGGCAACGAGATGTTTGTATGGCTCATCATCTATTTCTCTCCATCCAGCTTGTACCAGTTCGGTACGCGCTTTTCGAGAAATGCGGCTAGGCCTTCTTGTCCCTGAGGTGAGACCCGCATATTAGCGATTAGGTCACTGGTGTAGCGTTTCATTGCTTCGTCAATCGGGGCATTGTGACAAGTGTGACAGAGCTTCTTTGCTTCGATTAGTGCTTGAGGGCTATGGGTTAATACCGGCTGGAGCCAATTCAAGGCGTCATTTTCTAGGCTGTCCGACTGGCATATCTGATGAACTATATTGAGCGACAAAGCGGTAGCTGCGTCTATTTTTTCAGCCGAAAGCATGTAACGCCGTGCGTGTCTGACGCCTACAGCACGAATAACATAAGGCGCGATGGTAGCGGGAACAAGGCCGAGTTTGACTTCACTCAGACAAAACATGGCATTTTTTTTGGCAATCACCATATCACAGCAACAAATGAGACCAAGTGCGCCGCCAAAAGCACAGCCTTGTACTAACGCGACACTAGGATGAGGAAAGCCATCAAGTTTTTCGAGCAAAGTGGCGAGTTGAAAGGCGTCAAGCTGGTTTTGTTGTTGGGTTTTCGCTGCCATCGAGCGCATCCACTCGACATCGGCTCCTGCTGAAAAATGCATGCCATGACCTGCGAGAACAAGTGCTCGTACCTTGTTATTAGCGGAAAGGGTATCGAGTGCGGCATTAAATTGCGTGATCACCTGAGCATTAAACGCATTGGCATAGTCTGGGCGATTAAGCGAAATAGTGGCGATGCCGAGCTCATCGATATTGACAAATAGCGGGTTGTCGGCCGTTTGAGCGTTTTGTTTCATCACAGACCTCACATTCTAAAAATGCCAAACTGAGTGTCACGGCTTGGAAGGTGACGCACTATGTTTAACGCGTGGGCTAATACGGTACGTGTCTGTTTTGGATCGATAATACCATCGTCCCAAAGCCGAGCACTGGCATAGTATGGATGACCTTGGGTTTCGTACAAATCGAGTATTTCGCTACGAAATTGTGCTTCTTCTTCCTGCGGCCAAGCGACGCCTTGTCGTTTCATTGTTTGCTGTTTCACTTGGGTTAACACACCAGCCGCTTGTTCTCCGCCCATCACCGAGATACGTGCATTAGGCCACATCCACATCATAGTCGGATCATAAGCTCGGCCACACATGCCGTAATTTCCAGCGCCGTAAGAGCCACCAATGATGACGGTGAATTTAGGTACATCGGCGCAGGCAACGGCCATGACCAGTTTCGCGCCGTTTTTCGCAATGCCTCCCTCTTCGGCTTTTTTGCCCACCATAAAGCCTGTGATGTTTTGCAGAAACAGCAGCGGAACATTGCGTTTACTACACAACTCAATAAAGTGTGCGCCTTTTTGTGCAGATTCTGAAAACAACACGCCATTATTGGCGATAACACCAATCAGTTGTCCCTCGATCCGGGCAAATCCACACACTAAGGTGGCGCCAAACAGCGCTTTAAACTCATCAAACTCCGAACCATCGACAATGCGTGCAATGATCTCACGCACATCAAATGAGAGACGCAGATTGGCACTGACCACACCGTAAATCTCGTCCGCAGAGTAGATTGGCGGTGACGCGTTTATTGTCTGTTGTGGCTTAGATTCAGGAGGGTTTAACTGAGTGTTGGCAATCGCCTCTCTGGCAAGTTGCATGGCGTGCTGCTCGTTGTCAGCATAGTAATCCGCGACGCCAGATTTTCGGCAGTGGATGTCGGCACCACCTAGCTCTTCTTCAGTCACGACTTCACCCGTTGCAGCTTTGACTAGTGGCGGCCCGGCTAAAAAGATGGTGCCTTGCTGTTTGACTATGATTGCGACGTCAGACATCGCCGGAATGTAGGCACCTCCTGCGGTACACAGACCTAATACCACGGCAATCTGTGGAATGCCTTGCGCTGACATGCGCGCCTGATTATAAAAAATGCGCCCAAAGTGTTCTTTGTCGGCAAACACTTCCGCTTGATGGGGGAGATTTGCGCCGCCTGAGTCGACCAGATAAATGCAGGGTAAATGGCAACGCTGGGCAATCTCTTGGGCTCTGAGGTGTTTCTTGACCGTCAGTGGGTAATAGGTGCCGCCCTTGACGGAAGGGTCGTTGGCAATAACCATGCATTGTAGGCCGCTGATTTGACCGATACCAGCAACAACTCCCGCGCAGGGCACCTTGTCTTGGTATACTTGCCAAGCGGCGAATTGACCTATTTCGAGAAAGTTACTCCCTTCATCAAGCAACAAGTCAATCCGTTCACGAACGGGAAGTTTTCCTTTGCTGCGCTGGTGTTCGAGCGCTTTTTCACCGCCGCCGAGTTTCAGTTGAGCGATGTCATTGTGTAGCTTATCGACCAGAGCAACCATTGCCGAATAGTTGTCGGCGTAGAGTGGGGCATCTGTTTTGATCTTTGATTTTATAACGGGCATATCGACCTCACTAGCGCGTTTCTTCAAACAGCTCTCTACCGATGAGCATCCGACGTATCTCAGATGTACCAGCGCCAATTTCGTATAGCTTGGCGTCTCTTAGCAAACGGCCGGCGGGAAACTCGTTGATGTAGCCATTTCCCCCCAGTAGCTGTATCGCGTCTAGGGCGATTTGTGTTGCCAGTTCGGCGCAGTAGAGTATTGCACCCGCTGCGTCTTTGCGGGTTGGCTGGCCTCTATCACAGGCATTGGCAACGGCATACAGGTAAGCGCGCGCGGCGTTAGTTCGGGTATACATATCAGCGATTTTGCCTTGCACTAGTTGGAACTCGCCAATCGACTGTCCAAACTGTTTACGCTCGTGGATGTAAGGGATAACTAAGTCGAGGCAGGCTTGCATGATTCCAAGCGGCCCGGCGGCGAGAACAACTCGTTCATAGTCGAGCCCGCTCATGAGTACTTTCACACCATGATTGACTTCACCTAGCACGTTCTCTCGCGGGACTTCGCAGTTTTCAAACACCAACTCGCAAGTGTTCGAGCCACGCATACCGAGCTTATCGAGTTTCTGTGCATGGCTAAAACCGCGAAAACTCTTCTCTACGATAAACGCCGTGATCCCATGCGCACCTTGGCTGGGCAGGGTTTTTGCGTAGACCACAATCACATCGGCATCTGGGCCATTGGTTATCCACATTTTTGAGCCATTAAGTAAGTAGTGGTCGCCATTTAACTCTGCCTTAAGCTGCATGGCGATCACATCTGAGCCTGCATTGGGTTCACTCATTGCCAAAGCGCCAATATGTTCACCGCTGACCAGTTTAGGTAAGTAGCGCTGACGTTGGCTATCGGAACCATTTTTATCGATTTGGTTGATACACAGGTTGGAGTGAGCGCCGTAACTTAACGCAACAGAGGCAGAGGCGCGGCTAATTTCTTCCATCGCAATCACGTGTGCGAGGTAACCCATGTTGGCGCCGCCGTACTCTTCACTCACCGTAACACCAAGCAGCCCCATCTCGCCGAGCAATGGCCACAGATGGTTGGGAAAAGCGTTGGCTTGGTCAATCTCTGCCGCAAGTGGGGCGATATGTTGTTGCGCGAACCCCGAAACATGTTCGCGCAGTAGGTTGAGTGATTCACTCAAACCAAAATTGAGAGGGGAGTATTGAGATAACATAACGCCTCCGAGCGATGGGTTGCGCGGCAACCCTTTGCAAATTGTGACTCGAAGACGGAGAGGCTAGTTAATTTGGCTAGCGCCTAATGCTTGCTCACACCGCTCTCGCGCTGTGTTAAGATCGTCAAGCATGTTCTTAATGTCATCGAGTTGGCGCATCAGCACCGCTTCTTTTTCGTCTATAATCTTCAGCATTTCAGTCAATTGAGTCTCACCTTGATGAGAATCATACAGCTCAAACAGCTCACGAATTTCAGCCAGAGAAAAACCGAGCCTTTTGCCGCGCAAAATCAGTTTTAAGCGTGTGCGATCCCGCCGGTTGTAGATACGCATACTGCCTTTGCGATCTGGTTGTATTAGCCCTTCGTCTTCATAAAAACGGATGCTTCTTGTTGTTATATCGAATTCTTTTGCTAGATCGCTGATCTTATATTTTTCCACTGAGCTTAAATTCCTACTATTTCTTGGCTGTTTTAATGCGGCGCAATAGGTCTGACTTGTGCCTAAGTTGATCGTTTTATTTTGTTTCTTTACGTTTACGTAAATGTTAGTGCTATGCTTACGTAAACGTCAAGAAATTAAGCTTTAGATTGAGCTTCATCCTGTCGGTTAAATTAGCGACGTGCAGGACAGGCACTACAGGATACAGATGGCGATTAACTTACCTAGTTAAGTTAAAGGAGTGATGGAATGGAACCCACAGAGATTTGGATTGTGTCAGCCAAACGAACCCCCATCGGCAAGTTTCAAGGATTGTTGGCGGAGTATTCGGCGCCGCAACTGGGCGCTGCTGCAATCCGCGCGGCTTTGGAACAAGCGCAAATCTCAGCCAGTGAGGTCAACGAAGTGTATATGGGCTGTGTATTACCGGCTGGATGTGGTCAAGCGCCAGCACGTCAAGCGGCGCTTAATGGTGGTTTGACGCAAAGCACGCCGTGTACCACGGTGAACAAAGTGTGTGGCTCGGGTATGAAGTCGGTGATGCTGGCCTATGATGCAATCCGGGCAGGCACACTCCAATGCGCGGTGGCTGGTGGCATGGAAAGCATGACCAATGCGCCTTATTTGCTGACTGATGCTCGACGCGGAATGAGGATGGGGCACAAAACCACCTATGACCACATGTTTTTAGATGGCCTTCAGGATGCCTATGAAGGGCAGTTGATGGGAATCTACGCTCAGCAAATAGCCGATAAACTTGAATTTAGCCGAGTTGAAATGGATGAGTGGGCGCAGCAATCCGTGCAAAGATCGCTGGCTGCCGATAAGCAGAACATGTTTAGCACTGAAATCGTACCAATGAAACTAGCAAATGGCGCGGTAGTAGATTACGACGAGCTGCCGCGCACCATTGACCCAAACAAGATCGCCAAGCTCAAACCGGCTTTTTCCGACAATGGTTCAATCACAGCGGCTAACTCGAGCGCAATTTCTGATGGCGCAAGTGCATTACTCCTGATGGAAGCTGAACAAGCCAAAAGACACAGCTTACAACCTTTGGCGGTAATCAAAGCACATACAACCCATGCTCGTAAACCAAGCGAATTTACCATCGCCCCCGTCTTTGCGATTGAGCAGCTACTCTCTGAACTCGACTGGGAAGTAGGTGACGTCAACCTATGGGAAATCAACGAAGCATTCGCGGTGGTGACTCAGATTGTGCTCAAGGAGCTTGGGCTCGATAGCAGTAAAGTCAACATTAAAGGCGGTGCGTGCGCCTTAGGTCATCCCATTGGTGCGAGCGGGGCAAGAATTCTCACTACGTTAATTTACAGCTTACGCCAGCTACAGGCATATGGGGTCGATGGCGATCCTGCGTCGCGTAAATCAATGAAAGGCATCGCGGCTATCTGTATTGGTGGCGGTGAAGCCACTGCCATCGCAGTCGAAGTCCCAGTTTAATGATTAAGTGAAGGAAATCACCATGACACAGCTAGTTCCATTATTTGTTGCAGGCGAGTTTTGCCATTCTGAAACCAGTCAATGGATTGAGGTCACTGACCCCGCGACCAACGCCGTGATTGCTGAAGTGCCCTGTGCGACAGACCAAGAAATGGAGCATGCCATCTGCGATGCGCAACGTGTCTTTGGCCAGTGGAAAAATGTGCCTGTGTCGGAGCGAGCACGGGTGATGCTCAAATATCAGCACTTACTCAAAGAGCATCATGATGAGATTGCGATGCTGCTCTCGAAGGAAACCGGTAAAACGACCGTTGATGCTAAAGGGGATGTTTGGCGAGGTATCGAAGTGGTCGAACAGGCGGCGAACATTGCCAGCAATATGATGGGCGAAACCGTCGAGAATGTCGCGACCGATATCGACACCTATTCACTGATCCAACCGCTTGGCGTCTGTTGCGGTATTACCCCGTTTAACTTTCCTGCCATGATTCCGTTATGGATGTTCCCACTTGCCATTGCAGCGGGAAACACATTTGTTCTCAAGCCTTCAGAGCAGGTGCCACTGACCGCGATGCGCTTGGCAGAGCTATTTGAGCAGGCGGGGGCGACTAAAGGTGTGTTACAGATTGTACATGGGGGTAAAGAGCAGGTGGACTATCTACTTGAGCACCCGCAGATTAAAGCGGTCTCTTTTGTCGGTTCGGTACCCGTTGCCCAGTATATCTACCACACAGGAACCGCCAATAATAAACGGGTTCAAGCCTTTGCAGGGGCGAAAAATCATATGGTGGTCATGCCTGATGCTAACAAGGCGCAAGTGATTAACAATTTAGTCGGATCATCGGTGGGCGCGGCTGGGCAACGCTGTATGGCGATTTCTGTGGCCGTATTTGTCGGCAGTGCGAAAGAGTGGATAGGCGATTTAGCGACCGAATTAGCCAAAGTTAAGCCCGGTGCCTGGAACGATGAGCAGGCTGGATACGGGCCGCTTATCAGCGAGCAAGCAAAACAGCGGGTGATCCGCTTAATTGAACAAGGGATAGCTCAGGGGGCGAAATGTGAGCTAAATGGTAGCCAATGTAGCGTAGCAGGGTTTCCTAATGGAAATTGGTTGGGGCCGACTTTGTTTAGTGGCGTCACCACCGACATGTCTATCTATCAACAAGAGATCTTTGGCCCAGTACTGGTGTGTTTAGAAGTCGACACATTGGAAGAGGCGATCGAGCTTATCAATAACAATCCTTATGGTAATGGTACCTCGATTTTTACTGCCAGTGGTGCTGCTGCGCGCAAGTATCAACATGAAATTTTGGTTGGTCAGGTCGGGATTAATGTCCCAATTCCAGTGCCGTTACCATTTTTCTCATTTACTGGCTGGCGCGGCAGTTTTTACGGTGACCTCCATGCCTACGGCAAGCAAGCAGTACGTTTCTACACCGAAACAAAAACCGTGACTGCGCGTTGGTTTGATGACGATATTCCAACCGGACCTAATATGAGCATCCAATTGCGATAGGAGGGGAAGATGGACTTTGAATTGAATGATGATCAAAGAGCTTTTGCTGATCTTGCCGCGCAGTTTTCTAGAGATCAACTGGCACCCAATGCGGCCAAGTGGGATGAAGAACAGATATTCCCTAAGCCAGTGCTAAAACAAGCGGGTGAGCTCGGTTTCTTAAGTCTTTACACCCCACAAGCGCAAGGTGGACTGGGATTAAGCCGCTTAGATTCATCAATCATCTTTGAACAGTTGGCGATGGGGTGCACCTCTACCACGGCGTTTATGACCATCCACAACATGGTGACCTGGATGGTGAGCAGTTTTGCCAGCGAGACTGTCAAGCAAACCGTCTGTCCCAAACTGATTAGCGGCGAGTGGCTTGGATCTTATTGTCTCACCGAGCCCAATGCCGGCTCTGACGCCGCTGCGCTTGGTACGAGCGCTACTTTGACTGATCAAGGCTACGTGATTAACGGCGCTAAGGTATTTATCTCGGGTGCGGGAGAAACCGAGGTTCTGGTTGTCATGGTGAGGACGGGCGGTGAAGGTGCAAAGGGCATTTCTGCCTTTGTGGTTCCTGCCAATAGTGATGGAGTGAGCTTTGGTCGCAAGGAACCCAAAATGGGTTGGAACTCGCAACCGACGCGCAGTATTACTTTTGACAATGTGCTGATTCCTAAACACAACTTACTCGGTGAAGAGGGGCAGGGATTCGCTTTTGCGATGAAAGGATTGGATGGTGGGCGGATTAACATTGCAACGTGCTCGGTGGGTACCGCGCAGCAAGCGTTGAATCAAGCAATTCAATACGTCAGTGAACGTAAGCAGTTTGGACAGGCGATATCAGATTTCCAAGCAGTGCAGTTTAAGCTGGCAGATATGGCAACAGAACTCGTAGCGGCAAGGCAGATGGTGCGTTTAGCTGCGAGCAAACTTGACCATGGTAATAGCGAGGCAACGGCGTACTGCGCGATGGCGAAACGTTTTGCCACTGACATTGGGTTCAAGGTGTGCGATCAAGCACTGCAACTTTATGGCGGCTACGGCTACATCAAAGAATACCCAATGGAACGCTACTTTCGTGATGTGCGCGTCCATCAAATCTTAGAAGGCTCGAATGAGATCATGCGCGTGATTATCGCAAGGCGCCTTTTAAGTGAAGGGTCGGCAATACTCTAGGGGGAAGCGAATTATGTCACAGCAAACACACAGTCAGATCGAATGCGAAATCATTGAGCATGTTGCGCTCATTACCATGAACAACCCGCCGGCAAACACGTGGACAAAACAGAGCCTGAATCAACTGCAAGATCTGGTCACCGCTTTAAATCAAAACCCAGAGATCTATGCGCTTGTTATTACCGGGCAGGGAGAGAAATTCTTTTGCGCAGGAGCCGATCTGAATCTGTTTGCATCAGGTGATACTCGCGTTGCTGCCGAAATGGCCCGTGCTTTTGGTGAAGCGTTTGAAACGTTAAGTGCGTTTCGCGGGGTTTCCATCGCAGCGATCAATGGCTATGCAATGGGTGGTGGGCTTGAGGTTGCACTGGCGTGCGATATCCGCATTGCTGAGCAACAAGCTAAGTTAGCCTTACCCGAGGCAAAAGTCGGTTTGTTGCCATGTGCGGGAGGTACCCAAAATTTAACCGCATTAGTTGGTGAAGGGTGGGCGAAACGGATCATTCTTTGTGGTGAGCAAGTTACGGCTGAAAAGGCGCTCACCATTGGCCTTGTTGAAGAAGTGGTTGAGCTAGGAAAATCACTTGAGGCGGCAATGGCATTAGCCGCAATGGTCGCCAATCAGGCGCCGCCAGCGGTTTCTGCCTGTAAAACCTTAATTCAAAACACTCGCTCTAATCCTATATCACATGGATTAGTCAAAGAGCGAGAGCTATTCATTCACCTATTTGATACCCAAGATCAGACCGAAGGTGTGAATGCCTTTTTAGAAAAACGTCGACCTGAATGGCAGAACAAATAGGTTGAGGAGGACGTGATATGAGCGGTTCAGTTCAGTTCAGCGAATTACCTTGCAGCGACAGTGAACACAAGATCGCAGTCGCCACATTAGACAATGCAGACTCACTCAATGCTTTGTCACTCAATATGCTTAAAGCGTTAAAGCAGCAACTGACACTCTGGCACGAAGATGATGCGATTGTCTGTGTGTTAATTGAAGGAACAGGCAACAAGGCGTTTTGTGCAGGTGGGGATGTGCGCACCATGTACCACGTCATGCGTGACGCCAGCGATGATGAAATTACCGACTTTTGCTGTGAGTACTTTACGCTTGAATATCAGTGTGATTACCTGATTCACACCTACTGCAAGCCGATTGTCGCTTGGGGAGAAGGTATTGTGATGGGCGGGGGTATGGGCCTGTATATGGGGTCGAGCCACAAAGTCGTCACGCCCAGCTCTCGCTTGGCGATGCCAGAAATTAGTATTGGCCTGTATCCGGATGTTGGCGCAACTTGGTTTCTTAATCGTCTCGATCAAGGGGTTGGCTTGTTTCTCGGTTTAACCGGAATGATGGTAAACGCGACCGACGCGCTTTCACTTCATCTTGCGGATCATCTCGTGCTACCCGAACACAAAGCTATGTTGCTCCAACAGCTTCAAGTGGCGGATTGGGAATGTGTTGATGATGAATATGAAGTGGTTACTGAGATGCTAGAAGCGTTTCAGGCCGAAGCCCATGGACATCAACCTGATCCACAGATTTCACCCTATCTCAGTCAGATCCAGACTGCCTGTCAGGCGGATAGCGTGATTCAAGTGGTCGATAGTATTAATGCGATTGTTGGCAATGAAGCTTGGCTAGCGACGGCGAAAAGCAACTTGACGTCGGGAAGCCCCATCACCGCACATATTTGCTATCGACAGATGACGCAATATCACCACTTATCGTTGGCAGATTGTTTTCGCTTAGAGCTGGACCTTTCGCTTCGCTGTGCCCTGTTAGGTGAATTTCGAGAGGGAGTTCGCTCACGCTTAATCGACAAAGATAATCAGCCCAACTGGCGGTTTAAACATGTCGCTCAGGTGGATGAAAAAGTCATTGATAGTCTGTTTACTTCATTGTGGCAGCAAGATTCTCACCCTCTATCCCAACTTGGACACTACTAAGGAGCATTCGGCATGGAAACCATCGCATTTATCGGCTTAGGTAATATGGGCGGACCAATGGCACTTAATCTGCTTAACGCCAAACTCAGCGTCAAAGTTTATGACCTAGTCGACAGTCTCGCTAAGCCTCTGGCAGACGCTGGCGCAACGGTGTGCCAAGATCTGCAAAGTGTGGTCGAAGATGCCGACGTAGTGATTACCATGTTACCTGCGGGTGAGCACGTCAGAGCGGTTTATCTCGGTAGCTCTGATCGGCAAGGCTTGCTCACTCATATCAAGCAGGGAACCTTGATTATTGATTCTTCCACTATCGATCCTGAATCCGCACGTTTGGTGGGTGACGCCGCTCAAGAACGTGGGATTTATTTCGCCGATGCGCCCGTTTCTGGTGGTGTCGCGGGCGCAAAGGCGGGCACCTTAACTTTTATTGTTGGTGGCAGTGATGAATCATTCCACAAAGCGCAGCAAGTGTTGCAACACATGGGTAAGAACATCTTTCACGCTGGCCCAACTGGCAGTGGGCAAATGGGTAAAATCTGTAACAACCTGATGCTGGGAATCTTAATGACGGGCACGTGTGAGGCTCTCAATTTAGGTATCGACAACGGGTTAGATCCCAAAGTGCTGTCTAATATCATGCTGCAAAGTTCAGGACGAAACTGGGCGCTGGAACTCTATAATCCATGTCCGGGCGTGATGGAAAATGCGCCCGCATCGAATCGTTATCAGCCCGGGTTTATGAGTAAGCTAATGCTCAAAGATCTTGGTCTAGGATTAGAAGCCGCGACCAAGAGTCAATCGTCGGTGCCAATGGGAGCACTCGCTCGAAATTTGTATGCTTTGCACAATATGCAAGGTAACGAGGAGCTCGATTTTTCCAGCTTGTTTGAGTTCTATCAGAGCAAAGCCAACAAGTAGAGGGAGTTTGGCTATGGACTTAAAGGAAAGTGTTGTTGCGATTACAGGTGCTGGTCAGGGATTAGGTCAAATGATGGCGGTGACATTAGCCCATGCAGGTGCAGAATTAGCTCTAATTGATGTGAATGACGATGCGTTAAAACAGACCCAAGATCAGTGTCATATGTTAGGGGCAAAGGCGTTGAATTACCTCGCCGATGTCACTAACGAGGCGCAAGTCGAGCAAACGTTTAGTGACATTGTCACTGACTTTGGTCACTTGGATGGGCTGGTGAATAATGCGGGTATTCTCCGAGATGGTATGCTGGTAAAGGTGAAAAATGGCCAGACGAGCAAGATGTCGCTCGAACAATTTAATTCGGTCATCAATGTCAATTTAACCGGCACGTTCTTATGTGGTCGTGAAGCTGCACTGCGCATGATTCAAACTGAGCGCAAAGGACTGATCATTAATATCTCTAGTGTCGCTCGGGCTGGGAACATTGGGCAGACCAACTATGCAGCGTCGAAAGCCGCCGTCGCCGCGTTGGCGACAACCTGGGCTAAGGAACTGGCAAAGTATGGTATTCGCGCCGCAGCTATTGCACCTGGGGTCATTAAAACGCCGATGGCCGCACAAATGAAGCCTGAAGCTATCACCCGATTAGAGTCGATGATCCCCGTAGGCCGAATGGGCGAAACTGCTGAGATCGCCAATACAGTCCGGTTTATGTTTGAAAACGACTATATCAATGGGCGGGTTATCGAGGTGGATGGCGGGATCAGAATGTAACGTCGAATAAAATTAGAAAATGACTTTTCTATCAATTAATTTTTCTACTTCGTCGAAAAGTTTAGATTTTGTGTATACACTTACAGGACAGTGTACCTATCGCTATTGCGAGCACCGAATCTTTGTGCTTCAGGAACACTAGTAAGATGGAAGAGTTAGAACTCGGTTGTTCATTGTTACATGTTCTAACTAAATAAAAAATATAAGGAAATTCTGTGAGGTTGGTTCTATGAGAATTGCTACTAAGATAGTGTTGGCATCGACACTATTATGTTCTTTGGCGGTAGTTGCAACGGGTGTGATTGTTGGGTGGCGTTCATCTGATCTTTCTGAAACTGCGTTGTATCAAAGAGCAAACAGTCAATTGATTTCAGTGCGAGAAATCAAAAAAGCTGAAATAGAACGCTACTTTAACCAGATAAGTGGTCAAATCGTGACTACGGCCAATTCAGTTGGTGTACAAGAAGCTATTGTTGCGTTCAGTGAAGCCTTCCAGAAATACCCGATTGAGAAAGTGTCTAAAAGTGATTTAGACCAGCTAAGCTCATACTATCAATCAAGTTTTGCGCCTTCTTATCAAAAAGCCAACGGTACATCGGCCAATGAGCTGCAAAAACTCAACATGTTGTCTAGGCAAGGAAAGGCACTTCAAGCTCGCTACATTGCCCATAATACCCATCCATCGGGTGAAAAGCATAAGCTAGTCAGTGACTCTTTAGGGGCTGAGTATGATTCTGTTCATGCAAGGTTTCACCCCAGCATCAAAGGCTTTTTGGAACAATTTGGCTATTACGATATCTTTATGGTCGATAAAGAGGGTAATGTTGTTTACTCGGTGTTTAAAGAGCTCGATTATGCGTCGAATTTAAACAACGGCCCCTATGCTAATAGTGGCCTTGCTAAGGCATATAAGCAGGCGTTGAACTTACCAGCGAATCAATTTTATCTCGAAGATTTTTCGCCTTATTACCCATCTTACGAAGCTGCCGCGTCGTTTATCGCTACCCCGATTAAACAATCAGGTCAAACCCTTGGTGTGTTGATTTTCCAAATGCCGGTTGATGAGATCAATCACATCATGACATTTGGAGGTGATTGGAACTATGCTGGCCTCGGTAGCAGCGGTGAAACCTACCTTGTTGGTCAAGATGGTTTGCTTCGCAGTGAGTCGCGTTTTCTGATGGAAGAGCCAGAAAGTTATTTCTCTGCAATGGCACAATCTGGTGTATCTCAGTCTGTGTTAGCACAGATTCGCGCAAAGTCGTCGGCAATAGATCGCCAGCCTGTGGTTACCCCAACGTCTAAGCTTGCTCTAAAAGGGCAAAGCGGATCGGATTTAATTAAAGATTACCGTAACGTAGAGGTACTTTCTGCCTATGCGCCCGTGAGTGTGGCGGGCCTGACTTGGGGACTTGTTACTGAGATAGATAAGCAAGAAGCGTTAAGTGACCTTGATGTGTTAACACACTCGCTTTTGATCACTGTCATCAGCAGCATTGTCGTGGTGGTGGCTGTTGCCATTGCTATCTCTTATGTGTTGGGTTACAGCATTGCCAAGCCGATTAAACTCGCCAGTGAAAAAGTTCAGCAGATTGCTGAGCATAATGATCTTACTCAGCGACTTGAAGAGTCGGGTAAGGATGAAATGTCCGATCTGGCGGTATCGCTCAATGCGCTATTTGCTCACTTACAAGATATCATCGGCCAATTCGCGCAAACGACCAATAACCTCAATAGCAATACGCGAAGTATGGCGGGGAACATGAATCGAGCGCGTGATTCCGTTGCCGATCAAAACCATAGGACCGAATCTGTCGCCACCGCGGTTAACGAAATGAGCGCTTCAATTGCAGAGGTCGCACAGTTTGCTTCACGTGCTGCGGAATTCGTTAGAAATGCCAATGACACGGGTAGCGAAGGTGTCCAAGTTGGGCAAAGCTTGGGGAACGAAATTTCTCGCTTAGATGACGAAATGAAAACCGCCGTAGAAGCGATTCAAAGATTGCACCATGAAACCAACTCCATTGCTGAAGTATTGGACGTGATTCAGGGTATTGCTGAGCAAACCAATTTGCTTGCACTGAACGCTGCCATTGAAGCCGCAAGGGCAGGAGAGCAAGGACGAGGGTTTGCGGTTGTGGCCGACGAAGTGCGCTCTCTCGCCGGACGAACACAAACCTCTACTGAGGAAATCCGAGCCAAGATAGAATCACTGCAGCGCGAGACCGATAGTGTTTCTCATAGTATTGAAAATGCGAACAGCACAGTTGCAGACGGCGTTGAAACCTGTGACAAGAATACTCAAATGCTTGAACAAATTGTTTCCATGCTCAATGAACTTAATGAAATGAACATTCAAATTGCAGCTGCAACCGAAGAGCAAAAGGCGGTGACAGATGAGATAAGTGGCAGCATTACTTCAATTGCTGACGCTTCCTCGGCTGTGTCCGTTCAAGTACAGGATGTTGATGACGTTATACAGGGCATTTCAAATGAATCGGATCGCCTCAATACCGAGGTCTCCCAATTTAAATATTGAAGGCGAGTGGTGTAACTTTCCGCTTAAAGCTCTTTCATAACGAAAGAGCTTTTTGTTTTACACAAATAATTTTGAACCGTGTTAGCAATGCAGCTATGTTGTTATATCCAATCTTGAAGTTGTTCAGTTAATTGACATAGACTCAAACCAAATCAAATGGAGTAGACAACATATGGATCTGAAATTATTTCTTGGTAACCTGACCCAATCACCAAGCAGCATTGAGTTTGAAGATACAATGGCAGTGATTGATGCCAACTATGACTTCACCCCGACGGCGTTTGTTAATGGTGAGACACTCAATGACGCGAATCAAAACAATGGCTCGTGTAAAATCTTTGCCTTTGCCCTTCTAAACCAACTTGCGCCTTCAGAAACCTTGGCTTGCTTTGGTAAATTTTATCGTGAAGACGTATTGGGCCATCCAGAAGGTCAAGATCACGCCAATATTCGTAATTTTATTCAGTTTGGCTGGCAGGGCATTAGATTCCAAGGTGAAGCTCTGGCCGCGAAATAACCGAGAAAGGAGCGTTGGGCTCCTTTCTCATTTGAGGGCTTAAAATGAATAATACTGAACTGGCCAACTATCTCGATGGCTTTAACTGTGCTGAATCAGACTACCCGTTTGGGCCAGATGCCTTAGTGTATAAAGTGAAAGGTAAGATGTTCGCCATTTTGTCCAAGCGCGAAGGAAGAGAATACGTGACGGTCAAAATCATTCCAGAAGATGGCGAGGTGCTGACGTCGCAGTTTGTTGATATTACTCCTGGTTACCATACCAATAAGCGGCATTGGGTGACAATCTATTACCCTGGTGATGTGGAAGATGGTTTGGTGCAAGACTTGTGTGAACGGTCTTATCAACTCGTTGCTAAGAAACTTTCTAAAGCAGCACGTTTAGAACTGGGCATTGGTTAGACGTAAAAATAACCAAACGCGATCAAACAAGCGTCATATTGCTTTAAAACTCAGCAAACAAAATAAAAAACCGGATTTTTATTTGACTCTCTTTGCTCAATCCGTAGAGTATGCAGCCAACGCAACGGTAGATGACTTAAAGCGTTGATATAAGGCGCGTTGGCAGAGTGGCTATGCAGCGGATTGCAAATCCGTGGACCTCGGTTCGACTCCGGGACGCGCCTCCATTTGCGACACTAGCTCAGTTGGTAGAGCGCAACCTTGCCAAGGTTGAGGTCACGAGTTCGAACCTCGTGTGTCGCTCCAAATTTTTGTTAATATTGATTGTATGTCGATATTTTAGATGGTGTTTTACGTTTTCAGTAAAGGCATCACAAATTAAGATTTGTGTGCCCTGGTGGTGGAATTGGTAGACACAAGGGATTTAAAATCCCTCGGCGTTCGCGCTGTGCCGGTTCAAGTCCGGCCCGGGGCACCATCTTAC
>NZ_JXXV01000008.1 GCF_000967545.1 Vibrio galatheae
TCAGTGGATGCGCATTATAGGAAGTTGAGATTTAAGCGCAAGCTCTTTTGCAAATAAAATAGAAAAAAGTGACTGTTTGGTGAGTTTGTATGCAAAAGCCCCAAAAAAGGGAGCAGATCGCTCCCTTTTTGACCAATTTTCTTACGCTTTATATAAATGCGTAAGCATCCGCATACATTCTGTCAGCTTGCGCATTCTTGTTTAGAGTAAACTGCTCACGCGCAGCCCCTGCCATTTCAAAACGCCCAGCAATATAGATATCGTACTCTGCCAGCGAATCAAAATCTTGATCGATTGCTTGCAGAACATTTCCCACCTTGCCTTGCCAATCTGCTGGCGCATTTTCTAAAACAGGCACAAAGGTAACGTTACGGTGAGCATCGGCAATTTGTACCAACTCTTGTTTTGCATAAAGTTGTTGCTCGTCTCTGCCGCCCCAGTATAAATGGATAGGGTTGGTAATATTTTGTGCAATACAGTGATCAAGAATCGAACGCACATAGCTAAAACCTGTCCCACCCGCAATCAGCAGGATTGGACGTTCGCTCTCTTCTTTGACCCAAGCTTCACCATGAGGAGCGTCAATGGTGATATCGCCACCTTGTTCTAGTGCCGCTTTCATTGCTTCCACAACTTCGTGGGCGTAAGCATTTTGCTCCGCTGCACCAATATGCAGCTCCAACTCACCTTCATGGCGACAAGGGCTACTTGCAATCGAAAATGGTCTTTTGTCTTTTTCACCCATTACGACCATAAGATACTGACCGGCTTTGAAACTAACCGGGCTTTCTGGGTGCAATAGAACTTGATAAGTATTGCAAGCCAAAGGCTGGATTGACTTTACTTTACATTGAATAGTCATGGTGTTCCTCTTACTTACTCATCAAAAGTAAGTACTAATTTACTTTCTGCGAAGGCTTGGCAAGCAAATATCCAACCTTGTTGTTGCTCTTTCTCAGTGAGCATAGGTTCAAGGTGATACGAGACTGTCCCTTCTAGTTTACGACATAAACAGGCAGCGCATGCACCTACCTGGCATCGGTGGGGAAAGCGGATATTATTGTTGAGCGCCGCTTGCAACACCGTTTGTCCATCTTGCACTTCGAATTGGATGTTTTCAGGCAACAAGATGACGGAATGCTTCATAGGATACCCAACTTATCCCACATCGCATCGATTTTTGCTACAAGTTGTGGATCTTTCTTGATCGGTGTCCCCCACTCGCGAGCGACTTCCTCACCTTCAATTTTATTGGTTGCATCTAAAACCAGACAAGATCCTCGATTCTCTTTGGCCTCAATTTGCTTAGTATCACGCGCAGGGTCCATACGAGTGGTGATCGCCCAAATAATGTCATTCCAATCTTTGGCATCAACATCTTCGTCACACAACACGATAAATTTAGGTGTTCCACGCTCTAGCAGTAGTTGCTCTACCTTTTCCGCTATTTGTAGTGACTGGCCGGCAATTTGTTTGTTTAGGGTAACGACGGCAAAGCTATTGTTGATTGCGGTTGGCGGAATATAGATATCGATAACGGCTGGGTTTCGCTCAATGAAAGAAGTTAGCTCTGAATGAGTCAACTGAGCGTCGGTTTTCTCGCATGACGGTACGCCGACCAGCTCAGCATCCCACTTCACTGTTGCATCCAAGCCCATCTTAGATCCTAAGCCGACCACTGGCGATGCAAAATCGAGCGAGTCAATTGGCGTATTGTCGATAAACAAGGTGTCCTTAACCGGATCCATATGCTCTGTCATGGCTGCTACGACTTGATTCCAATCTCGCGCGTTAACCTTTTCATCACACACCACAACAAACTTAGTGTACATAAATTGACGTAAGAAAGACCAAACGCCCATCATGACCCGTTTAGCATGACCAGGGTACTGCTTCTTCATGGTGACGACGGCCATTCGATACGAGCAACCTTCTGGCGGCAGATAAAAGTCTTCTATTTCAGGAAACTGCTTTTGCAGAATCGGGACAAAAACTTCGTTGAGAGCAACGCCAAGAACCGCTGGCTCATCGGGTGGGCGTCCAGTGTAGGTACTGTGATAGATAGGCTCTTTACGCATAGTGATATGAGTAATAGTAAACACATGGTGCTTCTCTTTCTCATTGTAGTAGCCAGTGTGATCACCATAAGGGCCTTCATCAGCAAACTCGGTTGGGTCGATATAACCTTCCATGACGATTTCTGCACTGGCCGGTACGTCAAGATCGTTGCTGACAGACTTAACAACTTCTGTTTTCTTACCGCGAAGCAATCCTGCAAAAGCATACTCGGATAAGGTATCTGGAACCGGTGTTACCGCACCAAGAATAGTAGCAGGGTCAGCACCAAAAGCGACGGAAACAGGGAAAGGCTTGCCTGGATGAGTTTCCATCCAGTCACGTAAATCTAGAGCTCCACCACGATGGGCCAACCAGCGCATAATGATTTTATTGTTCGCGATTTTTTGCTGGCGATAGATTCCGAGGTTCTGGCGCTTCTTATTTGGCCCCTTAGTTACTGTCAATCCCCAAGTGAGTAGTGGCGCGACATCGCCTTGCCAACAGCTCATAACCGGAACTTTATCTAAATCGACCTCTTCACCTTGCCAGACAATCTCTTGACACGCTGCTTTACGTAGCCGTTTCGCTGGCATATTCAGCACTTGCTTAAAAACTGGCAGCTTATCGAGCGCGTCTTTAAACCCTTTAGGTGGCTCAGGTTCTTTTAAGTACGCCAGCAACTTACCGACCTCACGCAGTTCTTTGACGTCTTTACGTCCCATACCAATAGCCACGCGCTCAGGAGTACCAAACAAGTTGGTCAATACTGGCATGCTATAGCCGATAGGGTTTTCAAACAGCAGAGCTGGTCCACCAGCCCTTAGAGTTCGGTCGCTGATTTCCGTCATTTCATAATCGGGGTCAACCGGGTGGGAGATGCGTTTTAGCTTCCCCTGCTTTTCTAAGTGAGCGACAAAGTCGCGTAAATCCTTAAAACTCATAGACCTAATAATGGCTGGTTAATTTGCAGGCAGTATAACAAAAAGAGGGACCTTTCGGTCCCTCTTTTTGATGTGGTTATATGTCGTAATATTACTGGCTCAGTACACTTAATATAGCGCGACTATTTACTTTTTGATTGTTGCTTGCCAACTCTTCGAGCCAAGAGTGATAACCTTGACGAGCCAACTCTCCAGCAATAAATTTCGCGTCGTCTGACGAAGCCATCCGCGCGATCAAAAACTCTTTTACCTCACCCGACATTGGTTTCACTTTGGTCAGTTCAGTGATGGCTCGTGCTTGTAAGCTCGGGTTAGTTGACGCTCGCATCACTTGCTCGATAGAGAACTTATCCGCCACTTGAGCGAGACGGACTAACTCTGACTCGCTTTGAAAATCCGCTTTCATCAGCCACAGTAATTTATAAACCTCGGGATCTTCACTCACTTGAGCCAGTCTAACCATCACCTGTGAAGAGGGAAGCCAACTGACCACCGCAGCTTGGGTCAGTTGCTTGGCTAATTTATCTACAGCTTGCGGGGATAAACTATCTAGCTCTCGAATCAAAAGTGCTTCACGTGCCTGAATTTGATAATCACTTCCCGATAACCACTGTTTTAGAATCAGCTCACCACGTTCAGCATCGAGTATAAATGTCAAAGTCGATTGATCTTGTCGCCACTGTTTAAGTAAACGATTTGCAATTGCGGGGTAATTAAAAGCCGGAATAGAAAACTCGTAGCCATCCCCGCGCTCTAATACTTGGTAAGTCGGCACCATAGATTGCTGCTCTTCAACAAAGATCGCCATTTTCGGAGTCAAAATCAGATTTTGCTCTTCGACTTTCTTCAGCAGTAAATAGCGAGATGCCTCTTGCACGGGCAGTGCCAGCCTTTGCAGGGCAAAATTGAGACCATCAGTATCATCTTCGATGGCATACTGAAGCAGCTCCGCGACTTTATCGTGAACTTGGGGCTCTTGTAGCCATTGCTCGACACGCTGAGGATCCATCTCAGTTGCGGCGGCGGGTACTCCGGTAAGAAGTGCGATAGACAGGAGTACCGACGACAACATTCCTTGTTGCATGTTAACCTCCTTGTAACATATTGCACCATTGTGCTCGCTATCAATAGATAATGCAAACAAAAACGCCACCGAAATCGGTGGCGTTTATAAATACATTTATTGACTACTGACGACGCATCGCATCAAAGAATTCATCGTTAGTTTTGGTCATTGCAAGCTTGTCGATTAGAAACTCCATCGCATCGATTTCACCCATAGGATGAACAATCTTACGTAGGATCCACATCTTCTGCAGTTCTTCGTTCTTAGTCAACAGCTCTTCACGACGCGTACCTGAGCGGTTGAAGTCGATAGCTGGGAAGACTCGCTTCTCGGCAATTTTACGGTTCAGGTGAATTTCCATGTTACCTGTACCTTTAAACTCTTCGTAGATAACTTCATCCATCTTAGAGCCTGTATCGACCAGTGCAGTCGCCAGAATTGTCAGGCTACCGCCCTCTTCTACGTTACGTGCTGCGCCGAAGAAACGCTTAGGACGGTGCAGAGCATTGGCATCAACACCACCAGTAAGTACTTTACCCGATGAAGGAACAACCGTGTTGTATGCACGAGCAAGACGAGTGATAGAGTCAAGCAAGATAACGACGTCTTTCTTGTGTTCTACAAGACGTTTCGCTTTTTCAATCACCATCTCAGCAACTTGAACGTGGCGAGATGCAGGCTCATCAAAAGTCGAAGCAATCACTTCGCCTTTTACTAGGCGCTGCATTTCTGTAACTTCTTCTGGACGTTCGTCGATAAGAAGTACCATAAGTTCACATTCTGGGTGATTGTAAGCAATGCTCTGAGCAATGTTTTGCAGCAGCATTGTTTTACCCGCTTTTGGCGGCGCAACAATCAGACCACGCTGACCTTTACCAATCGGTGAAGCAAGGTCTAGGACACGGGCTGTAATATCTTCAGTCGAACCATTACCACGCTCCATCACCATACGCTCGTTGGCGTGCAGCGGCGTCAAGTTTTCAAATAGAATCTTGTTACGCGCGTTATCAGGTTTATCATCGTTAACTGTATTGACTTTTAATAGAGCAAAGTATCGCTCACCGTCTTTAGGTGGACGAATCTTACCGGCAATCGAGTCACCCGTACGTAGGTTGAAACGGCGGATCTGACTTGGAGATACATAGATGTCATCTGGGCCTGCCAAGTAAGAACTGTCTGCACTGCGCAAGAAACCAAAACCGTCTTGAAGTATTTCCAGAACCCCGTCGCCAAAAATGTCTTCGCCGCTTTTCGCGTGAGCTTTTAAGATAGCGAAGATGATGTCTTGTTTTCTTAAACGAGCTAGGTTTTCAAGGCCCAAGCTTTCGCCAAGTTTGACAAGATCAGACACAGGTCTATTCTTCAGTTCTGTTAGATTCATGGTGGTGGATACTTTTTTAGTCAAAATAGGATCTGTTATTTAATTAAGATGAATTTGGTCACAGGATCGACCAAGAAGAGAAACTTGTTTATTTAACGTGCGATAAATTAGCACTAAATACTAGCCTAGTCTAGATTTTGTTGGTGTTCAAAAAACAAAACCGTGCATGGGTTAAAATGCACGGTCTCATTTCATCTGCGATTATAGATTCGCGTCTAGAAACTCTTTAAGTTGAGTTTTAGACAACGCACCAACTTTTGTTGCTGCTACGTTACCGTCTTTGAAAAGTAGTAACGTTGGAATACCGCGAATACCAAACTTAGGTGGAGTACCTGCGTTATGGTCGATATTTAGTTTACCGATAGTGAGTTTGCCTTCGTACTCGTCGGCAATTTCGTCCAGGATAGGCGCAATCATCTTACAAGGACCACACCATTCTGCCCAAAAATCCACTAGTACCGGGCCTGCAGCATTGATTACATCGTTTTCAAAACCGTCATCAGTCAGCTGCAAAATCTTGTCACTCATCTTCCACTCCAATGTGTTTTTCTGAAACTGGTTGGATGATAACCAGTAAATAGATGCCCTATTGGAATGTATTTACTTTCGTATTGCAAGCTTTAGCTGATATTCTATAACAATGAAAAAGACGCATATCACAGAGCAAAAGTTCGCCGATTTGGGATTACACCCCCAAGTTACTGAAGGTTTGGTTAAAAAAGGGTTCGAATTTTGTACCCCGATCCAAGCTTTGGCGTTGCCGGTCCTGCTCACCGGCCAAGACATCGCAGGCCAGGCCCAAACGGGTACGGGTAAAACACTCGCTTTCCTGACTGCTACTTTTAACCACTTACTGACTACGCCAGAACACGAAGGACGTAAGCCATCACAGCCGCGTGCCATCATCATGGCGCCAACGCGTGAATTAGCGATTCAGATCTACAACGATGCTGAACCACTGATTGCTAGCACGGGTATTAAAGCAGGGCTGGCTTACGGTGGTGAGAGCTATGATAAGCAGCTTGCCAAACTAGAAGAAGGAGTCGATGTTCTCATTGGCACCACTGGCCGTATTATCGATTTCTACAAACAGAAGGTATTTAACCTTAACCACATTCAAGCGGTTGTGCTTGATGAAGCTGACCGTATGTTCGATCTCGGCTTCATTAAAGACATCCGTTTCTTGTTCCGCCGAATGCCTGAACCAAAAGAGCGTCTGAACATGCTGTTCTCCGCGACTCTATCTTACCGCGTACAGGAACTGGCCTTCGAGCACATGCACAACCCAGAACACGTTGTTGTTGAGCCGGAGGTGAAAACAGGACACCGCATCCAAGAAGAACTCTTCTATCCATCGAATGAACACAAGATGGCGCTGCTGCAAACGCTTATTGAAGAAGAATGGCCAGAACGTGCGATTATTTTTGCCAACACCAAACACAAGTGTGAGTCGATTTGGGGGCATCTCGCGGCAGATGGTCATCGCGTAGGTCTACTGACGGGCGATGTTCCACAGAAAAAACGCGAACGCATTTTAGAGCAATTCACTAAAGGTGATGTTGATTTGCTTGTCGCGACGGACGTTGCAGCACGTGGCCTGCACATTCCACAAGTGACTCACGTGTTTAACTTTGATCTTCCTGACGACTGTGAAGACTACGTACACCGTATTGGTCGTACAGGTCGTGCTGGCGCAAGTGGTCATTCAATTAGCTTTGCTTGTGAAGACTACGCAATTAACCTACCGCCGATTGAAGAGTATATTGAGCACGCAATTCCCGTGTCAGACTACGACCCAAGTGCTTTGATTGAAGATCTACCGGCACCGATTCGTATGCGTTCTAACCGTCCGCAACAGCGTCGTACTAACACTGGTGGTTCACGCTCAGGCAATCGTCGTAACAACAACCGCTCTCGTCCACGTCAACAAAAGGATTCGTAAGTCGTCTATGAGCCAAGCCGTTTCATCTCCGCTTTATGCTGCCATCGACCTCGGGTCGAACAGTTTTCATATGCTCGTTGTGCGTCACATTGATGGCAGCGTACAAACGATGGCTAAAATTAAACGCAAAGTTCGTCTTGCGGCAGGTTTAGATGCACACAATGCACTCAGCCTAGAAGCTATGCAACGCGGGTGGGACTGCTTGAGTCTATTTGCAGAACGACTGCAAGATATTCCTAAAGAAAACATTCGCATCGTCGGTACTGCGACACTTCGCACCGCAACCAATGTTGATGTTTTTCTTGCAAAGGCGAATCAGATCCTCGGGCATAAAATTGAAGTGATCTGTGGCGAAGAAGAAGCTGCGACCATCTATCGAGGGGTCGCACACACCTCGGGAGGTAGTGGTCGTCGTTTGGTGGTTGATATCGGGGGTGCCAGTACTGAGCTTATCATTGGTGAAGGATTTGAAGCTAAAGCGCTGACTAGCCTTAAGATGGGCTGTGTAACCTGGCTGGAACATCACTTTAAAGATCGTCAGTTAACCGCAACCAATTTCAACAACGCGATTCAAGCGGCCAAACAAACACTCGAACCTATACTAGAGCAATACACTCAACTCGGCTGGGATGTCTGTGTTGGGGCATCGGGCACCGTTCAAGCTTTGCAAGAGATAATGCTCGCGCAAGGTATGGACGAGGTGATTACCCACAGCAAATTGAAGCGTCTGCAAAAGCAAGCCATGCTGGCGGATCACCTCGAAGAGCTCGATATTGAAGGACTCACTTTAGAGCGCGCATTAGTGTTCCCGAGTGGTCTATCTATTCTTATTGCGATCTTTGAACTACTTGAGATTGAGTCAATGACACTCGCTGGAGGGGCATTACGTGAGGGCTTGGTGTACGAAATGGTCGATGAGCTAAAGCAAGACGACATTCGCGCCCGAACCATTGCCAGCGTCCAGACTCGTTACCAGATGGATGTGGCATACGCCCAGCAAGTCGCTGATATGGCAGCTAAACTACTGAGTGACTGCCAGCCAGACTGGATAGCAGAACCTCACGCTGGGGTGCTACTGGAAACCGCCGCGCAACTGCATGAAATCGGATTAACCATTGATTTCAAGAAAGGCGGCGAACACAGTGCCTATCTGCTGCAGAATCTCGATTTACCGGGTTATACCCGTGCGCAGAAACATCTGCTGGGCGAGCTTACTCGCCGTTATCGTGAACAACTGACTTCTCTGCCTGAGCAACATGCTCTATCCAGTACTAGTGCGAAACGTGTCCTACGCCTGTTACGTTTGGCCGTATTGCTCACACACAGGCGTAATTCAGACCTTGAGCCACATATCACCATCAGCTCAAACGATGACAAAATCACGCTAACACTCAAGGCCGCATGGCTTAAAGCGAATCCACTCACCGCGGCCGAGCTTGAAATCGAAGCTAACCGCCAAAGTGATATTGGTTGGCCACTATCGATTGTTGAATACTAATCCGTTAGCGACAGACTCAATGAATACAAAAAAGCCCGAGAGATAACATCCCTCGGGCTTTCTATTTGTACCAAAACTAGTTCGCGCCAATGATCTTGAATTCTGGGTTCACTGCAGTGAGTTTTCTCACTAAGTAGTTAAGTAACACCCCATACATAGGGACAAACAAGCCTAAGCTAATCACCAGCTTAAAACCATAATCGACCAAGGCAATTTCCGTCCAATGCTGTGCCATAAATGGATCTGGGCTTTGGTAAAAAGCAATCGCAAAGAAAGCGATTGTATCAAGCGCGTTACCAAACAGGGTCGAACAAGTTGGCGCGACCCACCACTGCTTGAGCTGACGTAGACGATTAAACACTTGCACATCCAATATCTGACCAAGCAAATAGGCCATAAAACTGGCGATCGCAATTCGCGCTACGAACAGATTGAACTCGCCGAGCTGACTGAGACCTTGGAATGCACCTTCATAAAACAGCACGGATAAAGCGTAGGAAACCACCAATGCTGGAAGCATGACCAAGAAAATAATCCGACGGGCAAGCTGGGCACCGAAAATACGCACTGTCAGATCCGTTGCCAAAAAGATAAATGGAAACGTAAATGCGCCCCACGTGGTGTGGAAACCGAAAACAGTGAAAGGAATCTGAACCAGATAATTGCTTGATGCAATGATGATCAGGTGGAACAGAACTAATAGAAAAAGGGCTTTGCGCTGCTGCGCAGGGGTAAAGTTACTCATGCGTTACCTTTTTAGTTTGGTTTGGGGTTGAGGGAACCCAAATCGAACCTATTCCAAGCCAAGGAAAGATTCTTACCAACAATGTTAAATGAAATTTTCCGCGATAATTTACTGTGATGAATATCGCGGCGGGCGATTATACATTAACCAATCTTAGCTGCAACTGGTTAGCATTAAGCAATCGTTGGCGGAGCGAACTGGGCTTAAAAACCGCGCTTAAGTAACGCAGCTAAAAAATCGAGTTCTTGTTGAGACTCTTCAATCATCAGCGCTTCAAACCAGACACTTTCGCTGTAATGCTCTGATTTTAAGAACAGTTGACAGCCTTCAAAATCAATCAGCCAAGAGTGAATATCCGCATCCCACTGCTTTTCCACAACCGAGGCAGACAACAAAGCAACCAACTTATCCGCAAGTTGGGGAAAGCTATCAAAATCAAAGCGCGGCGTGCGAATGATGAGGCGTCCCTCTTGAGCGTGGTATTCCACTAAGCCAAACTCTGTGTGTGTATCAGCCATGATGAGTTAAGTGCTCCTGAATTAAATCTAAGAAAGGATCCGCGTATTTTTCAAGCTTGCGTTGGCCAACGCCATTAACGGCAAGCATTTCGCCATAGGAGGTCGGCAATATCTCAGCCATATCAATCAGCGTCGCGTCACTGAATACGACATAGGGCGGCAATCCATCTTCATCCGCAATAGACTTACGCAGCTTGCGTAGTTTGGCAAACAGCTTTTTATCGTAATTCTTGCTCGACAGTTTGTCCGACTTCGCCGCGCGCGCGGCCGTATCCAAGCGCGGCACCGCCAGTTGTAACGACATGTCACCGCGCAGCAATGGCCGAGCCTCTTCCGTCAGTTGCAAGGTAGAGTTGCGGGTAATATTTTGGAATAACAATCCCTTATGAATAAGCTGACGAAAAACACTCACCCAGTAATCGTGGCTGTTTTCACGCCCAAGCCCATAAGTTGATAGTTTGTCATGACCATTTTCTCGAATACGAATATTTTGCATCCCACGTAAAACTTCAACCACGTAGCCCATGCCAAAGCTTTGGTTCACACGATAAACGCAAGAGAGCGCCTTTTGTGCTTGTTCGGTCGCGTCGAAATGCTTAGGGGGATCTAAACAGATATCGCAGTTGCCACAAGGCTTTTCACGATACTCACCAAAATAGTTAAGCAGTACTTGGCGACGACAAGTTTGCGCTTCAGCAAAGGCGCTCATTGCATTGAGCTTGTGCGCTTCAACTTGCTTTTGTGGGCCTTCGTCTTTTTCATCCAGCATACGGCGCAGCCAACTGATGTCCGCCGGATCGTACAACATCATGGCTTCGGCAGGTAAACCATCTCGTCCTGCACGCCCCGTCTCCTGATAGTAAGATTCGATGTTGCGCGGAATATCAAAATGAACAACAAAGCGTACGTTGGGCTTATTAATACCCATACCAAATGCGACAGTCGCCACGACAATCTGAATATCATCGCGCTGAAAGGCTTCCTGAACGTAGGCGCGTTCGTCGGCCTCAAGTCCAGCATGATAGCTCGCCGCACGAAGACCGTTATTGCACAGTTTTTCCGTCACCATTTCGACTTTTTTTCGGCTGCCACAATAAATGATGCCGCAATTGCCACGTTGACTTTCAAGAAAACGGACCACCTGAGATATCGGTTTATGTTTTTCTACTAAGGTATAGCGAATATTGGGTCGGTCAAAGCTGCCCAAATAGGTATGCGGTTCATGCAGTTGTAAACGCTGCATAATGTCGCTGCGCGTCGCATCATCAGCGGTTGCAGTCAGCGCCATCACCGGAACATGCGGGAAGTTCTGTTTGAGCTGACCTAAAGAAGCGTACTCAGGTCTAAAGTCATGCCCCCATTGAGAAATACAGTGCGCCTCATCGACGGCAATCATAGACAATGAAATATTTTCTAAGCGTTCGATAAAGTCTCTCATTAACACACGTTCAGGAGAGACATAGACCAGCTTTAAAGCGCCGGAATTCATGCGGTTATAAACCGAAATCAGCTCTTCTCGTGGCATAGTCGAATTGACGCACTCAGCCAAGACACCGTTGGCCTTGAGCTGGTCAACCTGATCCTTCATCAACGAAATCAATGGTGAGATTACTAAGGTTAACCCTTCGCGAGCTAAAGCAGGGATCTGATAGCACAACGACTTCCCACCACCCGTTGGCATGATCACCAAACTGTCTTGTCCTGATAGCGCTGACTCAATCACCTCTTGCTGACCATCACGAAAGCTCTGATAGCCAAAGACATCTTCCAGAATACTTTGCGGCGCTGGCAAATTGGCTGAAGGTTGTTGAGCTAAAAGTGTTGAGGTCATGAACTATCTCGGTAGGGTTGCAGGGCAGATACGCATAAAACGTAAGGGGCACATTGTAGTGGGGTTTAACGGTGAATAAAACTGCAAATTGTTAGGTGATTCGGAATATGCTCCTTATACTGCATGTTTCAATTTGTAAAATTTATGATCGAGAAAAGCTAAATGACTCCAGAAGAACAACAGCGAGCAAAACAAGGTGTCTTTCTTGCTATTGGGGCCTACACCATGTGGGGCGTCGCCCCTATTTATTTCAAAGCCTTAGCAGAGGTATCTCCATTAGAGATCTTGAGTCACCGTGTGGTGTGGTCTTTCTTCCTACTGGCCGCATTACTCCACTTTGGTCGCCGCTGGCGCAATGTTCGTGATGTAATCACCTCAAAGAAAAAACTCACGTATTTGATCACCACAGCGATTTTGGTTGGCGCAAACTGGCTTATTTTTATCTGGGCGGTCAACGCTGACCACATGCTTGATGCCAGTCTTGGCTATTATATCAATCCATTAATTAACGTTGTGCTCGGGATGCTATTTCTCGGTGAACGACTGCGTAAACTGCAGTGGTTCGCGGTCGCCCTCGCCGCTTGTGGTGTTTTAGTTCAGCTGTTTGTGTTTGGCTCGATTCCTATCGTCGCGATGGCACTTGCATTTAGCTTTGGCCTATATGGGCTATTGCGCAAAAAGGTCAGCCTAGAAGCTCAAACCGGTTTGTTTATCGAGACCTTGGTCTTGCTGCCTGCCTCTGCGATTTATCTGCTGTGGATTGCTGACTCGCCAACCTCCGAGTTCATGCACAATTCACTCAACCTAAATCTGCTGTTGATAGCAGCGGGCATTGTGACAACGCTGCCTTTATTGTGCTTTACGGGCGCAGCGACAAGGCTAAAGCTTTCAACCTTAGGCTTCTTTCAATATATCGGACCAAGCTTGATGTTTTTACTTGCGGTCTTGGTGTATGGCGAGTCCTTCACACTCGATAAAGCCATCACCTTTACCTTTATTTGGGGCGCGTTGGTGTTGTTCAGCTTTGATGGTCTACGCAACAATCGACAATCTAAGCAAGCACTAAAAAGTCACTGATCGTTTTTTACAAGACATTCGCGACAGCTAAAGATAAGCTTGGTGAAATAATCACCAAGCTTTTTTATTTGTATGGATAAGGTCAATTACCACTCAACAGAAAACAAAGAGATCAGCTTGATTGAAGCGAACTATCAGTCGTTTGCTTTCTCACGCCACTATCATCTTGATTTTCATATTGGGCTTATCACTGCTGGCCAACAAAAATTCCATTACCAAGGCGCGAGTCATTATGTGGGGCAAGGGCAATTAGTGCTCATGCCACCCGATGAGCTACATGACGGCCAATCGATGCTTGATTCAGGCTACCAAACTCGCGTGTTCGAGATAGACCCAACTTGGCTAAGTGAACTCGCCCAGTTAAAACAATCGACCAGCCAAGTTCATTTCAAGCAGTTGATTATTTCGGACCAACAAGTCTTTCAACCCTTAAGCCAGTTGCACCAGTTACTTGCGACCAATCATGTCAGCCAGTTGGCGAAAGACTGTTTACCCTATGAAGGCTTTGAACGTTTATTTAGCCACTACGTGGGCTTAGAACAAAAGCGTGCTGTCCCGCTCGGCAATCAGTCGATGGAAAGTTTGAAAGAATATTTGCTCCACAACCTCGACCAACCAGTCAGGTTGGAACAACTTTCGCAACTGTGCCAACTCAGTCCAACCCAATTTCAACGCCACTTTAAAGCCAAAGTTGGTTTAACACCCTACGCATGGTTAAGCCGACTGCGGATGGAACAAGGAATGAAACTGTTAAAACTAGGTATCAGTGGCACAGAGGTGGCGCACCAAGTCGGGTTTTATGATCAAGCCCACTTTAGCAAAGCCTTTAAATCGACCTATGGTGTCAATCCATCACAAGTTAATTAGTGTCAGTTTTTTACAATCTCGGCTTGGTAAAGCTGGCATACTCATACCATCTTCCATAAATAGACGAGCCTGATGAACGAACTTACTATCTTAACCACTCTGGCAGTGGTTCACTTTGTCGCACTAATGAGCCCCGGCCCAGACTTTGCGCTTGTGGTGCAAAATGCCACTCGCTACGGACGCCAAACCGGCCTGTACATTGCACTTGGACTCTCCTGTGGAATCCTGCTGCACTCGATCCTCAGCTTAACTGGCATCAGTTATCTGGTTCATCAGCAGCCGATCGTGTTTGCTCTATTGCAACTGGCAGGCGGTAGCTATCTCTCTTACCTTGGCTATGGTGCCCTCAAGGCTAGCTGGTCGAGTCTGCGTCAGCCTAAGATCAATCATACGGAGGCTGCACAACCAAGCCTGCTGCTGAGCAATAGGCGTGAGGCATTTTCACGCGGCTTTGCCACCAATATTCTCAACCCGAAAGCACTGGTATTTTTCGTTAGCCTGATGTCGAGCCTAGTTCCTGCTTCAATGTCGCTCAGTGGCAAAGGCATAGCACTGGTGATTCTCTGGAGCTTGTCGTTACTATGGTTCTCGTTTCTGGCGTGGGTGCTCTCCACTCAGCGTATGCAGAACAAAATCAAAGCCATGGCCGTGTATATCAACCTGTTATGTGGCCTGTTATTTACTGTGATTGGCGTGACTATTCTCTGGCAATCACTCTTAGCAATCGCACAACGGTTCTAAATTGAACAAAGGTTTGAAATGGGTATGCGTCGATCGCCTCACTTGCTTGTGCGAGATCTCGCACAAGCAAGTGAGTAAATATAGCTTTTTTGCTGAGAAAAATGAGAACCACTTTTCGTAAGTGATTGTTTAGCATAAATACGTATACAAAATAATCGAATTTTTATGTAGAAAATCGTTTGCGTCATATTGCTCAATATCGTTAAACGCGTAATATGGATTGTGTCGGAAGGATGCTGACACGGAACAGGAAATTACCACGGATTTGGTAATCTTCAGGAAGAAGATACGGTTGCTTAGGATGAGTAATCGGCACGGAAAGCGAATTGGACATTGAACGGACGCAATAGTAACTAGGATGGTTGCTACTAAGGATGGGAAATGGACACCTCTGGACGAGGAAAGGACTTATCATCAGGATGATGAAAAGGACACCGCTCAAGGAACAAGCGAAGTGAGCTAACGAGGATTGTTAGCAGACCAGGATAGGGTCAAGGACACCGCTAGGATGGCGATGAATGGACTAAGCTGAAGGACGTCAGCATACTATCAAGGATTAGATGCATGGAGCACCTATAGTAGCCGGATTGCTGCGAGTAAGACTATAACCCCGATGGGCTTTGGCCCTCGGGGTTTTTCTTTATTCATCGAATCAAAATTTCAATTAATTTCATATCATGGCTTGACCTCAACTAAGCTTGAGATTTTACAGTCATTACATCCCAACAACTCAACAACTCAACAACTCAACAACTCAACAAGGATGTAACTATGAAATACTACTTAGAACACGCCAACCTTAGCGTCGTCGACGCTCAAGATACCGTTAAATTTTTACTGACTGCCATTCCTGACTGGAAAATTCGTGGTACTGGCGAATGGGATGCTCCCACTGGGCAAACCGTCGACTGGTTTCATGTTGGTGATGATGAAAACTACATTACCGTTCAGTCTGGTGGCGATGGTCGAGCAAAAGAATGGACTGGCCAGTGGACGGGCGTAAAACACCTTGGCATTGTTGTCCCAGCACTCCCCCCCTCATAGAAAGATTGCGTCAACAGAGTTATGAAGTCGATCACTTTGGGGGAGAGCACCCACATAGACAAAGTGCGTATTATGTAGAAGGGAATAATGTTCAGTTCGAATTTATTGAATACTTCTCGACCCAACCTAGTGAGCGCAACGACTACACCTATTAACGAAAAGCGCCAACTACTGTTGGCGCTTTTTGTTCGCTGTGTCTGGCGAATAAAACTAGATCTTTTCAAGCTTAGCGTATGCGGTCACTAGCCATTTAATGCCTTCACCGTTAAACGCCACTTGTACTCGGCTTTGTGGGCCACTGCCCTCAAAGTTAATGATGGTGCCTTCACCAAACTTAGGATGCATCACACGAGAACCTAAACTGAACCCGGTTTCATTGAAGCTCTCTTTCACCACAGTTTGGCTAAAACGGCCAGAGCTGGCAGGCCGACTCACCTGAGCTTTCATTCGCACTTCATCTAAACAGGTTTCAGGGAGTTCACGAATGAAACGCGATGGTTTGTGGTACTTATCTTGGCCATACAAGCGACGCATCTCTGCATAGGTTATGTAGAGTTTTTCCATCGCCCGTGTCATACCGACATAACAAAGACGGCGCTCTTCTTCCAAACGCCCCGCTTCTTCCGCCGACATCTGGCTTGGGAACATCCCCTCTTCAACCCCAACCATAAATACCAACGGGAACTCCAAACCTTTAGCACTATGGAGTGTCATTAGTTGAACCGCATCTTCAAACTCGTCCGCTTGGCCTTCGCCCGCTTCCAGCGCAGCATGAGTCAAAAAGGCCGTCAGCAGTGGCATCTCTTCGGCTTCTTCCGGTTTTTCAAACTGACGAGTCGCCGTTACCAGCTCTTCTAAGTTCTCAATACGTGCCTTAGACTTTTCGCCTTTTTCCTGCTCGTACATAGCAAACAAACCGGAGTACTTGATCACGTGGTCAGTTTGCTCATGCAAAGAGAGTTCATACGTATCATCTTCAAGTGCGTTAATCAGCTCAACAAAGCGGCTCAACGCGCCAGCGGCACGACCAGGTAAAACCTTTTCTTCGATCAAGGCCACACTCGCCTGCCACATGGTGCAACCACGATCACGCGCAGCGAAACGAATGGTCTCTAACGTTTTGTCGCCTAAACCACGCGTTGGTGTGTTCACCACGCGTTCAAACGCAGAGTCATCGTTGCGATTCGACATTAAGCGCAAGTAACTCAGCGCATCTTTAATTTCTTGGCGTTCGAAGAAGCGCATGCCACCGTAAATTCGATACGGCAGCCCCGCTTGAATCAAGGCTTCTTCCAATACACGTGACTGAGCATTGTTGCGATACAGCATCGCAGCATCATTCAGAGCACCGCCTTTATCTTGCCACTCTTTGATCTTGTTAACGGCAAAACGGGCTTCATCTAATTCGTTGTAGGCTGAATAAACGGAGATAGGTTCACCTTCAGCGCCATCGGTCCACAACTCTTTCCCCATACGCTCGGTATTATTGGCAATTAGAGTGTTAGAAGCTTCAAGGATGGTCTTGGTCGAGCGATAATTTTGCTCAAGACGGATGGTGTTCACACTTGGGAACTCACGGGTAAACTTCTCGATATTCTCAATTTTTGCCCCGCGCCAACCATAGATAGACTGGTCATCATCACCAACGATCATCACGTGTGAATCCGGGCCAGCCATCATACGTAGCCAAGCGTACTGAATGTTGTTGGTATCTTGGAACTCGTCGACCAGAATATGCTTAAAGCGTGCTTGGTAGTGTTCGCGAACAAACTTATTGTCACGCAGTAGCTCGTGAGCCCGAAGAAGAATTTCAGCAAAATCGACCAAACCGGCGCGATCACACGCTTCTTGATAGGCGCTATAGAGCTGAAGGTAGGTTTTGGTGACTGGGTCATGGTAGGCATCAATATGCTTAGGGCGCAAACCTTCATCTTTTTTGCCATTGATCCACCAGCTCACTTGACGAGCAGGCCACTGCTTCTCGTCAAGGTTTTGCGCCTTAATTAAACGACGCAGCAAGCGCTGTTGATCATCGCTGTCGATGATCTGGAAATCATCCGGTAACTTAGCATCTAGGTAGTGAGCGCGCAGAATTCGATGGCAGATACCATGGAAAGTCCCATTCCACATGCCTGACGCGCTGCCCATCATCAGCTCTTCAATACGTCCGCGCATTTCTGCTGCGGCTTTATTGGTAAAGGTAACCGACATAATCGAAAACGGTGACGCTTGCTCAACCGACATTAACCACGCGATGCGATGGACTAGCACACGTGTTTTACCACTCCCTGCGCCCGCTAGCACAAGTAAGTTTTCTAGGGGGGCGGCAACGGCTTCACGCTGTTTGTCATTCAGGCCATCGAGAAGTAATGAAGGATCCATTGGGTGCTCAGCTACTGGTTATCTATACATGAAATGGCATTATACCCGAGTGACTTCAAGATGCTAGGAGCAGAGCTGGGCAAGCGAAACTTTGCCAAGTGCCCTTGCTGTAGTGCTGGCACAAAAGAGAAAAAATTCATCCAGTCAAATTGCGGTTAAATCAAGCATTTAAATAAGCACAACAAATAAAAAACCAACTTTTTATAAATTTTTGAAAGTTTTTCAACACCTATTCTTTCCTCTTAACTAAGCAAGTTGATGAATTGCTTCATGATTCGCTTGCCTACCCTAAGTAAAGGAATAAGTCTGAGGAAATTACTATGAAAAAGTCTAATCTTGCTGTTACTGCTGCTGTCACTGGTTTAATCGCGCTTGGTGGCACTATGCTCACAGCAGCACCAGCCGTCGCGGCAGAAAAAGAAAAATGCTATGGCGTCGCAAAAGCAGGCAAAAATGACTGTGCAACAAAAGCAAGTTCGTGTGCAGGCACATCAAAAGAAGACAACCAAACCGACGCTTTCGTCGTGGTACCAAAAGGACTATGCGGTAAGTTGGCGGGTGGTAGCACTCAGTCGTCTTAATCGAGTTTGGGCGGCTTAATGCTCAACAAGCCGCCTTACTTTTTCCGCTTTGATACTCAAGGAACATACTGTGAACACCGATCATTTTCATCATAAAGTCGGGGTGGGGTTACGCTCACCACACCTTGATTATTTTAGCCAGCATAAACCTGCGCTTGCTTGGCTTGAAGTGCACAGTGAGAATTACTTTCAGCCCTATTCGGCTGAGCGTCAAACACTACGCCAGATAGCCAACGACTATCAGATCAGCTGTCATGGGATTGGTCTCTCCCTTGGTAGCGTGGCACGTGTCAATCGCGACCATCTTAAACACCTGCAAAGCATGATTAACGAGCTCGAACCCTTTTTGGTCTCTGACCACTTAAGTTGGAGCGAAAATGGCGGCCACTATTTCAATGACCTATTGCCGCTGCCTTATACCGAAGAAGCCTTAGCGGTTTTTTGTCGTAATGTCTTGGAAGTGCAAGACACGCTACAACGCCCAATCCTGATCGAAAACCCTTCCAGTTACGTCAAGTTCAACCATTCCACCATCAACGAATGGGATTTTTTGACTGAAGTGCAACAGCGTACCGAGTGTCGTTTACTGCTGGATTTAAACAATATACATGTTTCGGCGTTCAACCATGAATTTGACAGCCGACACTATCTCGATGCGATTCCCTCTCATGCCGTGGATGAAATTCATTTGGCAGGCTTTACCGTTAAACAGCTTGATGAGGGGGAGATCTGGATTGACACTCACAGTCGTCCAGTCAGCGATGAAGTGTGGCAACTGTACCAATACTGGCTAGAAAACTACGGTGAAAGACACACACTGATCGAGTGGGATTTAGACATCCCGTCTCCTGAGGTGTTACTCGGCGAAGCTGCAAAAGCAAGCCATTACCTTGAGCAAAATCAAGGCTCGCGGAGGAAGGTCTCATGACACTAGACTGCGCTCCGTCTCTTGCTGAGCTACAAAACACCTTTGCTAGAGCCTTGCACTACCAAGCGACCGGTGAGGATTGCGACATTCACAGCGGCAATTTCACCGCAGATCAACGCATGCAGATTTACCGCAATAATTTCATTATTGGCCTCAGCGAAGTCCTGCAAGCGAGTTACCCTATGCTGCATGCATTGTGGGGAGAAGAATGTTTTGCGCAAGTCGCGCGTCAGCATGTGCTCAGCAACCCGTTAGAAAACGGTGATGTCAGCCATTATGGCCAATATTTTGATAAGACCATCAAACGCTTCCCTGCCGTGGTTGAAGCGGCACCTTATAGTCTTGAAGTCGCTCGTTATGAGTGGCAAATCGACCTAGCTAGGCAGTTGAGCAATCAGCAAGATCAAGCTAGCGATCTACGTCCACTCGATCAACTAGCCCACGTTTCACCTCAAGATCAAGCGCGCATCCAACTGTTATTCAAACCTGGCGTGACCACTTTTCAGTCGTGTTACGCGCTGTTTTCGCTACAAGAAGCCATTAACACCAACAACTTCGACGATTTAAATCTAGAGCAAGCAGAACAGGGTATTGTGGTGAGTTCAGCACAAAGTGGCGTGTGGACATTAGCCCTAGATGAAGCCCCTTTTCAGCTCATCGAGCATCTGCAATCAGGCAAGACGCTTGGTGAAATTCCACCGTCACTACTGGGTCATTTGGATTGGTTAACTCAGCATCAATTGCTGGCTGGTTTTACGCTGACCGAATTAGGGGAATAATATGATGTCGCGTGTGATCAACAATAT
This sequence comes from Vibrio galatheae, assembly GCF_000967545.1. Classification (GTDB taxonomy): domain Bacteria; phylum Pseudomonadota; class Gammaproteobacteria; order Enterobacterales; family Vibrionaceae; genus Vibrio; species Vibrio galatheae. The sequence continues at coordinate 20,407 of NZ_JXXV01000008.1, forward strand.
GCTCGCTAGCTACGATAACTGGGTCAACACACTGCAAATGGGTGTAGTGCCACTACTTTTGCTGTTTTGCCGACTTTGGGTGGCATGGGTATTTTTTAATTCCGGGCTGACAAAAATTGCTTCGTGGGACAGTACCTTGTTTCTGTTTGAATACGAATATCAGGTACCGATCCTGCCGTGGGAGTTGGCCGCCTATCTTGGTACTGGCGCAGAACTCGCTCTGCCCGTTTTTCTCGCTATCGGCTTAATGACACGTCCGATGGCTGCGATGCTGTTTGTGTTCAATATTTTCGCCGTCGTATCCTACCCGGCGTTGTGGGAAAAAGGCTTTTACGACCATCAGTTGTGGGGGCTAATGCTATTTATCGTTTGTGTTTGGGGAGCTGGCAGTTTGTCGCTAGATAAACTTCTGCGCGACAAATTGGTTTAGTCTTCGCTCAAATCATCTTTGACTGAGTTGACCGCATCTCGTGAAGCGTGTCCGATGGCTTTCGTCGTATCGCGCGTCGCATGGCCAATCGCCGTGGTAACATCGCGAGTTGCGTGCCCCACTTCTGTACCTGCCTGCTTAAGCTCAGCGCACCCCGCGACAACTATGAGCAAACCCGCAACCAGTAAAACTCTTTTCATCAGCATAAAAACCTCCGCGTGCTTAATGGTTGGCATAATAACAAAAACCGCCTCACTGTATCAGTGCGGCGGTTTCGAATTAGCAAAACTATGACCTAAGTTAAGCTGCAATTCCCGAGTGACGCAGCAAAGCATCAATCTGTGGTTCACGACCACGGAAGCGCTTGAACAGTTCCATCGGCTCTTCGCTGCCACCCATTTCAAGAATATTGTTTAAGAAGCTTTGTCCGGTTTCGGTATTAAAGATGCCTTCTTCTTCAAAACGTGAGAACGCATCAGAAGAGAGGACTTCAGCCCATAAGTAGCTGTAGTAACCCGCGCTGTAACCTCCAGCAAAGATATGGCTGAAGCTATGTGAGAAACGATTCCATTCTAGGCTTGGCAACACCGCTACCTTAGATTTCACCTCGGCTAAAGTTTCTAATACTCGTGGTCCAACCTCTGGGTCAAACTCAGTGTGGAGAGTAAAGTCAAACAAGCCAAACTCTAACTGACGCAAAATAAACATCGCCGACTGGAAGTTTTTCGCCGCGAGCATTTTCTCTAGCATCTCTTTTGGTAGCGGCTCTCCGGTTTCATAGTGACCAGAAATAAACGCCAGCGCTTCTTCTTCCCAACACCAGTTTTCTAAGAACTGACTTGGCAACTCTACCGCATCCCAAGGCACACCGTTGATACCCGACACCGCCCCGGTATCCACTTGAGTTAACATATGGTGAATGCCATGACCGAACTCGTGGAACAGAGTCACGACTTCATCATGGGTAAATAACGCGGGTTTATCACCCACTGGGCGGTTGAAGTTACAGGTTAGGTACGCCACTGGCGTTTGCAGCTCGCCATTAGCATTAATACGGCGTACACGGCATTCATCCATCCACGCCCCGCCACGTTTATGTTCACGAGCGTACAAATCAAGATAGAAGCTGCCACGCAGAGTGTTGTCGCCATCAAAAATGTCAAAGAAGCGCACGGACTCATGCCAAGTATCAACGCCTTCGCGCTCTTGTACTGTCATGCCAAACACGCGCTTTAGCACCTCAAACAGACCACTGACCGCTTTCGCTTCAGGGAAATAAGGACGCAGCTCTTCATCAGAGATCTGGAACAAGTGCTGCTTTTGTTTCTCGCTGTAGTAAGCGATATCCCATAAATTTAGCGCTTCAACACCAAATTCACTTTGCGCAAACTGGCGCAGCTCTTCAACTTCACGCTCACCTTGTGGTTTTGCTTTATTGGCTAAATCATTAAGGAAACTCAAGACCTGAGAAGGGTTCTCTGCCATCTTAGTCGCCAGAGATTTTTCACTGTAGGTGTTGAAACCGAGCATACGTGCGATTTCATGGCGCAGTTTAAGCTGTTCGTTGATGATCTCGGTATTGTCCCATTCACCAGCTTTTGGACCACGATCAGATGCTCGAGTCACATACGCTTCGTAAAGCTCTTTACGCAGTTCTTGGTTATCGCAGTATGTCATCACAGGTAAGTAGGATGGGATATCCAGTGTTAACAAGTAGCCATCAAGCTCTTTCGCTTGTGCTGCTGCTTTCGCCGCCGCCAATGCAGACTCTGGCATGCCCGCCAAATCTTTCTCGTCGGTGACATGCTTGCTCCAACCCATAGTCGCATCTAGGACGTTGTTGGAGAATTTAGAGCCGAGCTCCGACATACGCTTACTGATCTCGCCGTAACGATGCTGTTGATCAGCAGGAAGACCAATGCCCGACAGTTCAAAATCACGTAACGAGTCGGTGATGGTTTTCTTCTGCGCCTGACTCAAACAATCAAACTCCTTGCTCGCTTTGATTGCTTTGTAGGCATCAAACAAGCCTTTGTGCTGGCCAACCCAAGTGCCATATTCTGATAATAGCGGTAAGCAACTTTCATACGCTTCGCGCAACTCATCACTGTTCATCACCGAATTCAAATGGCTGACCGGAGACCAGATACGGCTTAATCTATCATCCACTTCTTCTATCGGAGCAACTACGTTTTGCCATGACGGTTGCGTATTACCTTCTAACACAGAATCAATCTTAGCGCGGCAATCGGCGATCACCTGCTCGACAGCTGGCTCAACGTGCTCCGGTTTGATATCTGAAAACGGGGGCAAATCGGTAAAGCTAAGCAGTGGGTTGGACATAAATCATTCCTTTTGTTGGCAAGCGAACTAGCGGGTTCGTCTGTTTCGTATATTCAACGTCTTATAGACTAAATATAGGTTCGATCTGGATATTTCAATAGAAGACGGTGGCTAAGTTGTCGCTAAATGCGAGCATCGCTTTGCCACTGGGTATATAATCAGCGAATTGTTCGTCCTAACTTCAATATGGTTTAAACACCATTTCGAGAGAGTCATTTTGTTAAGTTACCGCCACAGTTTTCACGCGGGCAACCATGCCGACGTGATTAAACACATCGTTCAAAGCCTTATTCTTAACTCTCTTAAACAGAAAGAGAAACCGTTTGTTTACCACGATACACACTCTGGTGTTGGTCGCTATGATTTGACCCATGAATGGTCAGAAAAGACCAGCGAGTACAAACAAGGTATCGCTCGTGTCTGGCAACAAAATGAAATTCCTGCAGAAATTCAAAGTTACTTAGACGCGATAAAAGTCCTCAATAACGGTGATTCATTACGTTACTACCCTGGTTCTCCACGCGTAGCACGTGCTCACTTACGCCCACAGGATCGCATGGTGCTGACGGAGCTGCATCCGAGTGATTACCCCTTACTCGAACAAGAATTCCACCGTGATCGTCAAGTCAGCATCTTTAAAGAAGATGGCTTTAAGCGCCTCAAAGCGAGCTTACCGCCGCAAGAGCGCCGTGGTTTAGTCCTCATCGATCCGCCTTACGAATTAGCCAAAGAGTACCGTGACGTGGTTCAGGCCATCTATCAAAGCTACAAGCGCTGGGCAACTGGGATCTACGCAATTTGGTACCCTGTGGTTAATCGCTACGATATTGAAGACATGATTGAAGGGCTGCAAGGCCTTGGCATTAGTAAGATTCTGCAAATAGAGCTCGGTGTTGCCCCCGATACCAATGAACGCGGAATGACAGCATCAGGCATGATTGTCATCAACCCGCCATGGAAGCTTGAAAGCCAGATGAACGAAATTCTTCCGTTTTTAAAACAAGCGATTGCGCCGGCAACCGGTCACTTTAAAGTGGAATGGATTGTTCCCGAATAAACCATCCGAGATAAAGCAGAGGCCTGCGACTCTGCTTTATCGCTATTTGTCATAACCCTGCTCACTTTTTCTCATTGGGAAATCGTTCAGAGTCGATTTATGATAGACGACAAGGACAGCTGTGAGGTATGGATTGAGTTCGCACGAATTCATCCCTATATACTCATGTAGCGATCAATAAATTAATAAGCTCGGAGAAAGTAATGGCGACTCATTTTGATTACATCTGTATTGGCGGCGGCAGCGGCGGTATCGCATCAGCTAACCGCGCTGCTATGTATGGCGCAAAAGTAGCACTGATTGAAGCTCAAGACCTAGGCGGCACTTGTGTCAACGTCGGTTGTGTACCGAAAAAGGTCATGTGGCACGGCGCGCAAATCGCTGAAGCAATGAATCTATACGCTGAAGATTACGGCTTCGATGTAGATGTAAAAGGTTTCGATTGGGGCAAATTGGTCGAGAGTCGTCAGGCTTACATTGGTCGCATCCACCAATCTTATGATCGCGTTCTTGGCAATAACAAGGTCAATGTGATTCGCGGCTTTGCCAAGTTTGTCGATGAGAAAACCGTCGAAGTCAATGGTGAACACTACACAGCTGATCACATCCTGATCGCCGTGGGTGGTCGTCCAACTATCCCTAATATTCCTGGCGCTGAGTACGGTATTGACTCAAACGGCTTCTTCGATCTCGCCGAGCAACCAAAACGCGTAGCCGTTGTTGGCGCGGGCTACATCGCAGTAGAAATCGCTGGCGTACTGCATGCGCTAGGTACAGAAACGCACCTATTTGTGCGTAAAGAGTCCCCGCTACGCAGCTTTGACCCAATGATCATCGAGACGTTAGTTGAGGTAATGGATGCAGAAGGGCCAAAACTGCACACCCATTCTGTACCAAAAGAAATCGTTAAAGAAGCAGACGGCAGCCTGACTCTGCATCTAGAAAACGGCGAGAGCCAAAACGTTGACCAGCTAATCTGGGCGATCGGTCGTCACCCTGCAACGGATGCGATCAACCTAGCGTCAACTGGCGTAGCAACCAATGACAAAGGCTATATCAAAGTTGATGAGTTCCAACAAACGAATGTGTCTGGTATCTACTGTGTTGGCGACATCATGGAAGGCGGCATTGAGCTGACTCCTGTCGCGGTTAAAGCAGGTCGTCAACTGTCTGAGCGTTTGTTTAATAACAAGCCAAACGCAAAAATGGATTACAACCTAGTTCCAACTGTGGTATTCAGCCACCCACCTATCGGTACTATTGGCCTAACGACTCAAGAAGCGGAAGAGAAGTACGGTAAAGACAATATCAAAGTCTATACCTCTGGCTTTACCGCGATGTACACGGCTGTAACTAAGCACCGTCAGCCATGTAAAATGAAACTGGTTTGTGCAGGTGAAGAAGAGACGGTTGTGGGCTTGCACGGTATTGGTTTCACCGTCGATGAAATGATTCAAGGTTTTGGCGTTGCGATGAAGATGGGCGCAACCAAAGCAGACTTCGACTCTGTAGTGGCAATCCACCCAACGGGCAGCGAAGAGTTCGTTACCATGAGATAAACTCATTTATATTCAGAACCTTATTTAAGTTTTCACATTGAATATAACGTAATCAAAATAGATAAGGGCGATACCTAGGTATCGCCCTTATTTTTATTTCGCCCCAAGGTTTACATCCTTCTGGCACAAGTGGCTAAGTCACAATCAGTGAATAAACCCACCCGTCTGATGCTGCCATAGCTGGGCGTAAACCCCACCGAGTTCAAGTAGCTGTTGATGTGAGCCTTGCTCGATGATTTTACCTTGGTCCATAACGATTAAGCGATCCATCGCCGCGATCGTTGACAGGCGGTGAGCAATCGCAATGACGGTTTTACCTTGCATCAGAACATCTAGATTCTCTTGAATCGCTGACTCAACTTCAGAGTCTAGGGCTGATGTCGCCTCATCCATGATAAGTATTGGCGCATTTTTCAGTAGTACTCGGGCAATAGCGACACGTTGGCGTTGACCACCAGACAGCTTGACTCCTCGCTCCCCAACTTCAACGTCATAGCCAGAGTTACCCTGCTCATCTTTCAACTCAGCAATAAACTCGTGCGCGTGAGCTTTTTGCGCGGCTTCAATCACAGCTTCCATTGACGCATCTGGGTTGCCATACAAGATGTTCTCTTTAATAGAGCGATGCAGCAATGAGGTGTCTTGGGTGATCATGCCTATGTGCTGGCGCAATGACTCTTGCTCGACTTGAGAAATATCTTGCCCATCAATACGAATCGTTCCGCTGTTAACATCATAAAAACGCAGCAGCAGGTTAACCAAGGTTGACTTACCGGCACCAGAGCGGCCAACAATACCAACTTTCTCACCCGGTTTGATGTTCAAATCCAGCTTCTCGAACACCGCCTTCTCGTCATTGTAATTGAAGCCAACCTGATCAAAGTGAATGTCGCCTTGGGTGATTTGCATTGGCTTGGCATTGGGCACATCTTTGACTTCGACATCATTTGAAATGGTGTTGATACCATCAACAACGGTACCTATATTCTCAAACAGTGCGCTCACTTCCCACATGATCCACTTCGACATCCCCTGAACGCGCAAAGCGATACTGATACCCACCGCGATACCCCCAATGGTCACTGCTGCATCCAGCCACAGTAAAACGGACAACACGCTAATAGAAAGCAATAGTACGTAGTTCAATACATCCACACTCAACAGTAAGCAGGTAACCATGCGCATCTGGCGATATACGGTCTGCAAAAACTGCTTCATGCTACTTTCGGCATAATCCAACTCACGCTGAGAGTGAGCAAACAATTTGACGGTAGAAATGTTGGTGTATGAGTCAACAATACGCCCTGTCATCACCGAACGCGCATCGGCTTGGTCAGTCGCCACTTGCTTCATTTTAGGGATGAAATAGAACTGGATCACTATGTACAAGCACAGCCATACCACAATTGGCAGCATCAACAGAATGTCCGATTCCCCGACCATCCAGATCATCGACAGGAAATAAACCGTGATATAAACCAGCACATCCACCAGCTTCATGACGGTTTCTCGAACGGCAAGCGCACTCTGCATGACCTTAGTCGCCACGCGACCAGCAAAGTCGCGCTGGAAAAAGCCCACCGCTTGCTTGAGCAAATAACGGTGAATCATCCAGCGAATCGACATTGGGTAGTTACCCAGCAGCGACTGGTGCATGATCATGGAGTGCAATATACCAAGCAGCGGCATAACAACCACAACCAAGCCCATCATCATCAACATGCGATCGCCCTGATCTTGCCAGAACGTAGCGCGTTCTTGGTTGGCTAAGATATCAACCAACTCCCCCATGTATCGCAACAGCGTTACTTCGGTAATGGCGATCAAGGCGCTCAACACCGCCATCACAGCCAAAGGCAGCTCAAAGCCCCGAGTGTAGAAGCGACAAAAGCCGAATAGGGTTTTCGGCGGCTTAGCCGTCTCTATTTTAGGAAAGGGTTGGGTCAGTTTTTCAAACCAATTAAACATAGTGGTAATTCAAGTCTGGAAAATAAATTTGTGCCCCTTGTACTATCTTTTGACAGAAAAGTCAGTACAATGTCAAAAATAAAAGAAGAAACGATAACAATTACCATTAAGCTTACTATTTAGATATGACTGTCGGGAATACAATCATGATAAAAACTCACATGCTTACAGCGGCGATTAGAAATGCAATCGTCTATGCTGTAACCCCAGCAGCTGCAGTGGTTGCGCTGACTGTTCACGCTGACGAAGACGTTACTCAGATGGAAACCATCACAGTAACGGCTCAGGCATTGAAAGTAGAAACACCAGCAGCAGAAACACCAAAATCGGTGTCGATTGTCAGTGAAGACGAACTGCGTCAACGCGCTCCGCAAAAACTGGATGAAGCGTTGCGTTACACGTCGGGCGTCACTGCACAGCCATACGGTGCTGACAACGATACGGATTGGATAGGTATTCGTGGTTTTGAAGCGGCCACCTACCTCGACGGCAACCGTCTATTCCGCGATGGGTACTACACTTGGTTACTTGAACCATATGGCTTAGAAGCCGTAGAAGTCATTAAAGGCCCTTCCGCGATTCTTTATGGTGAGTCGGCGCCAGGCGGTATTGTCAATGCCGTTCAGAAAAAACCGAGTTCAGCTCAAAGCAACGAACTTCGCCTTGAGCTGGGGAACAAAAATCATCAAGCCGTTGCTGTCGATGCTTCTGGTGATGCCAATGACGATGGTTCTGTTCGTTACCGCCTTGTCAGTAAGTTTCGCTCTACAGACGGTGAGCTAGACCATACGGAAACCGATCGCATCTACCTTGCACCAAGCCTTGAGATTGATGTATCAGAAAAAACTGAGTTGACGTTACTCGCCACTTATCTCCAAGACGATGGTATACCAACCAACCCGTTCTTCCCGATTTACGGCACTTTGCTCGAATCAGACTTTGGCAAAATTGACCCATCCACCAATTATGGTGAGCCGGACTACGATAAGTATGAACGTACGCAGATTTCGTTTGGTTACCAGTTAAAGCACTACTTAAACGACACTTGGACACTGAATCAAAACTTTAATTACGGCTACAACGAATTATTCTTACGCAGCGTTTATGCGTTTACTAACTACACACCAGACTCTGACCAGTTATACCGTGGCGTCGTATTCCGTGATGGAAAAAACCAAAGCCTCGCGTTTGATAACAATGCGGTTGCTAACTGGTTTACTGATAGTGCAGAACATACTGTCCTAACGGGCCTAGACCTCCAGTACAGTAAGACTGAGGGTGCCGAGCAAGACAACTATGGGTTTAGCCAAATCGATGCGATGAACCCAGTGTATGGCAACTACACTCCGTTGGATCCTGCGAACAACGTAGATCGAGAAATCAATAAATCTCAGGTTGGTCTCTACTCGCAATACAATTTGAACTTCCAACAACGCTGGATTGCCAATATTGGTGCTCGCTACGATTGGGTTTCAGTCGATAACAAAAACCTAACCAGCTCAACGAAAGATTCCGTAGACGAAAGCCAACTGTCGATGAACCTTGGCTTAATGTACTTAGCAGATAATGGGCTTTCACCGTACATTAGCTACTCTGAGTCATTTGAAGTTCTTGGTACGATCGACCCAGTGACTAAAAAGCCGTATAAGCCACTCGAAGGTGAGCAGTACGAGCTAGGTGTCAAATACACACCATCAATCATCGATGGTTACATCAATGTCGCACTATTTGATATTACCCAGAAAAATGCCCTGCAAACTCAAGGTAGTTTAACCACGCAATCGGGTGAAACTCACTCTGAAGGCTTTGAAGTTGAAGCTGTTAGTAAAGTAACCGATACGGTCAAAGTATCAGCAAGCTACACCTACAACAGCGTCAAAACCAATGTCACTAACAGCAACGAGTTTAAGCAAGCCGCTGTTTATCCAAAACACCTAGCGACACTTTGGCTTGACTACGATGCATACTCCTTAGTTGATGGGCTAACTATTGCGTCCGGTCTACGTTATATCGGCGAGTCTAAAGACAGCCCAGATAACACGGCGGCGACCGTTCCGGGTGTGACCCTTTGGGATGCAGCTGCCACTTATGACATCACTTCACAATGGCAAGCTCAGTTGAACATCAACAACTTGCTTGATAAAGAATATGTTTCTGTGTGCAACTACAACTGTTACTACGGCCAGTCACGTACGGTAATGCTAAACGCAAACTACCGCTGGTAATTAATATCCACTCCCCTCACTCGAGGGGAGTCTTCTTTGCAGATCCTTCCATGTATCAACTCTCTAATATTCAGGTTGTTCGCGGTGGACGCCCGATCCTCAGCATTGACAGCCTTTCGATTCCAACCAATGAGCTGACCGTCGTGTTAGGTCACAACGGCTCGGGAAAATCAACGCTGGTTAACCTACTTTCCGGGCAAATGGCTCCCGACAGTGGCAGCGTCGCGCTCAATAAAACACCCCTCGCGAGCTTTAAAACCAAAGCACTGGCAAAGCAAATTGCCTATTTACCGCAAAAGCTACCGGCTTCAGCAGGCTTGACGGTCGAAGAGTTAGTCCGTTTAGGACGCTTTCCTTGGCGTGGTGCGTTGGGTCGCTGGAATGCCGAGGATAAACAGATTATCAGTGACGCAATGCTGCGTACGGGCGTGACACCCTTTGCTAAATCCTTAGCCGATGACCTTTCCGGTGGCGAACGTCAACGCGCTTGGGTATCCATGTTGTTGGCCCAGCAGTCTCCGATTTTAATCCTAGATGAACCAACATCAGCACTGGATGTGCACCATCAATTTCAATTGATGGGTTTATTGTCAGAGCTAAACCGAACGGAAAACGTGGGCATTATCGTGATACTACACGACTTAAATTTAGCCTTGCGCTATGCCACTCATATTGTCGCGTTAAAACAAGGCCAGATTGCCTTTGAAGGCAGTGCCGAAATACTGCTCAATGAAGAGAGGCTATCGGCGCTTTATCAATCACCAATCAAGCTGATCGATCACCCAACGCCTGCAGACACTGTTGCCAGCCAAAAGGTCGCCGTCGTATGCGCATAGTGATTCGAAATACTCTCTTGTGGCTTAACGTGTTGATGTGTTTGGTTCTTTTTTCGACCATTGCTCACGCTGCGATTGAGATTCAAGATACCTATGGCACACATAGATTTGAACAAGCGCCTGAGCGAGTCGTTGCACTTAACTGGGATGTTCTGGAGCAAGTTCTTGCGCTTGAGGTGATCCCCGTTGCGGCACCCAACCTAACGGGATACCGCACTTGGGTGGTCAACCCTTTGGCACCGGATTCGATTGAAGATATCGGCACACGCTCTGAACCCAACCTAGAGAAAATTGCTAACTTAAAGCCCGATGTCATTCTTGCCGCTTCACCACAACGTGATTTGATCCCGTTGCTCAAACAGATCGCACCCGTAATTTATTTACCGAACTTTTCTGAAAATGAGGCTGCCGCTGAAACCGCAATTAAACACTTCCGTACCCTAGGAAAATTGTTTAACAAACAGTCATTGGCAGAGCAAAAGTTGGCGCAGCTTGATGCCTCATTGGCTCACATGCGCAAGCAAATCGCGCAGAGTTACTCTCAACCTCTCAGCGTACTGGTGATTCGGTTTTCGACACCCAATACCGTGTTCCTTGCTACTGAAAACTCAACGACGCACTATGTTGTTGAGCAGCTTGGCCTAACCAATCCCATTTCTGTCTCTGCTCGGGCTTGGGGCATAAAGCAAGAGCGCATCAATCGCTTGCAAGATTTATCTGACAGTTACGTGTTGTATGTGTTGCCGTTTCCACAAGAGAGCAAGCTTAAGGACTCTCCTTTGTGGCAGGCGATGCCGTTCGTAAAACGCAAACAGGTAAACTCAGTTCGCACCGTGTGGGCCTATGGAGGCGCAATGTCTTTGCACTATACCGCCCAAGCCATCACTGACAGTTTAATTGAATTGGCTGCAACGCAATGAAAATTCTACATTATTTTGCCTACCTCACACTGATGATTCTGCTTGGTGTCGTCAGTTTGCAAATCGATACCCGTTTATCCTTGTCCTCTCAATGGCAACTTGTTGTACAACCCGAGGCAGCGAATGATTTTCGCGATGTCTTCTTTGTCCAAGCTCAGCTCCCTCGCTTATGTATCACGCTGCTAGTGGGCGCTATGCTTGGTCTAACCGGCAGCTTGATGCAACAGTTAACGCAAAACAATCTCACGTCACCACTGACACTCGGCACCTCATCAGGCGCTTGGTTGGCGTTAGTTATCGTGAATATCTGGTTTGTCGACTGGGTAGCCGATTACTCTGCGTTGGCCGCCATGGTAGGTGCGCTGGTGGCATTTGGTTTGATCGTCTCTATTGCTGGTGTGCGCAATATGACCGGGTTACCCCTAGTGGTGTCAGGTATGGTGATCAATATTTTGCTCGGCTCGGTCGCCACTGCCATCATTATTTTGAATGCCCAGTTTGCGCAAAATATCTTTATGTGGGGCGCTGGTAACCTCACCCAGTACAGTTGGCAGTGGTTTATATGGTTATTGCCTCGAACTGCCGTTGCTGTGATTATCCTTATCGTGGCACCAAGAATTCTTACTGTGCTTAAGCTCGGCCAAGAAGGAGCAACCGCACGCGGCCTTTCCGTGATGCCGGCATTTGCTGGTCTGATGTTACTCGCTATATGGCTCGTTTCCGCCTCAATTACTGCTGTGGGTATTATTAGCTTTATCGGCCTGCTGACACCCAATATCGCCAGAGCATTAGGCGCAAGAACGCCACGTGATGAACTCATTAGCAGCCTGCTGCTCGGAGCGATTCTGTTATTGGTCACCGATTCAGTCGCGGTGGTACTGAGTTTATGGCTTGAAGAGACCATTCCAAGCGGAGTAACAGCCGCTGCAATAGGTGCACCAGCGCTGATATGGTTTACGCGTAAAAAGCTTTCCGCAACCGACCAGCTCAATCTTTCGATGAACCGAGGGACGCGTCACCTCTCTCGGCTAACAATGGCGGGCATTGCCAGCTTAATCTTCGTCGGTGTATTGGCCTACACCTTTATTACTCATGGCCCTTCTGGGATCCAAGTCGCCACCCCAGGTGAATTTCAATGGCAGCTACGCTGGCCAAGAGCACTTACTGCGGTATCAGTGGGCGTTGCCCTTTCTGTCGCAGGCATTATCTTACAGCGCATTGTTTATAACCCATTGGCTAGCCCAGACATTCTCGGTGTTTCATCGGGAGCAACCTTCGCGATTATTGTGACTGGGGTTGTGTTAGGTTCGACGCTTGCGGCATTTAACTGGGGTATTGCCTTTATGGGTAGTCTCGCGGTGTTGATGTTACTCCTGTTAATTGGTAAGCGCAGTCAGTTCAACCCATCCAATTTTGTTTTGTCTGGTATTGCCTTAACTGCACTATTAGAAGCATTAGTGCAATTTGCCTTAGCTCAAGGCTCTGGGGACAGTTATGACATCCTGCTATGGCTAACCGGTTCAACTTATCGAGTCACTGGTTCAACGGCGTTGTGGCTTGCCGCCTCGGTTGTGATTTTGGTTATGGCTGTGTTTGCCATTTCCCGCTGGCTGACTCTGATCTCCATCGGCCGTGCATTCTCTCACGCTCGTGGCCTGAGTCCTATGACGGCCAACACCTTGCTGTTGACTGTGGTCGCGCTGTTATGTGCCCTCTCCACCGCCACGGTGGGGCCGATCTCTTTTGTTGGCTTAGTCGCCCCGCACATGGCAATGATGCTCGGTGCACGCAGTATAAAGCAGCAGTTGGTAGTGGGAGGCTTAGTCGGTGCCGCTCTGATGATTTGGGCTGACTGGCTCGGTCAAATAGCGGTCTATCCAAGTCAAATCGCAGCGGGAACCTTAGTTGCCATTATTGGCAGTGGGTACTTTTTAATGCTGATGATGAAAAGTAAATTTAACTGATAGCAGCGCGTCGTGCGCTGTTGGCTGTGATATTCAAGCATAAGGGCGACACGTCCTTATGCTGTCTAGTATTTAGAAGCCAACTAAAGTGACTTTGCCAGTCAATGATTCATTCAATGCGCAGCTGAAATCAACCCGTTTGTCGGCTTCTTTTTCATATAAGGTCTGCAGTTTATCGAAGGCACTCGGAACAAAACTGATGTTTTTCAAACGTAGACTTTTGCGCGTTTGGCTATCTAAAAAGGCCAGCGCTGAACGATCTAAGACACGATGACAAGCATCTAATACACCTTTGCTCGCGAGCTGGCTTTTAAGCACTTGCTCAATTTCAGCTTGTGAGATGGACGCCCCTGCTTGAGATAAAACACAAATCGCATCTAAATCAAGCATGGCAACCGCCCTTGGTCGTTGAGTTGCACTATCTTCATACACGGCTAACAAACAAGGTATCTTACTCTCATCAAAAGTCTGAGGAGGAATACTCGACAGCGTCAAACTGCTACCTAACTCTCGCTGCAGGAGCTTTTCTAGTTGAGATAATTTGGGCAGCGCCAACTCTTTTTGCACCTCGCTAATCGAATCTAACGCTTTTTTGCTCTCCTCCGCCCCCTGCACCAGCGGCAGCAAGTAACGATGTAACTCATCGTCTTCAAAGGGCTTCGTTAGCACAAAACTCGCTCCTGCTCCTTTCGCTTGATTGATTTGGTTAGGATCATCGACCGTGGTAATCATCCCTACCTTAATGCCTTGGTCAAGCTTCATCAGCTCTTGGGTCAACGTCAGTCCAGTCATATCAGGCATATACCAATCGGTCAGCACTATCTCTGGTTGCCACTGTTTCGCTATATCTAGTGCCTGGGTCGCACTACAGGTTTTTTCAATCGATAAACGGCAATAGCCAAAGCTCTCTAAACCCCGCCTGACTATTTCCAATGTCGCTTTACTGTCATCCACGATCAGAATTTTCACCGCTTTTCGCCACCTACCCTACTAAACTGTCTAAATTATAGGCACATTTCCTTCAAGCAACTAAACTTACAAACCATGAATAGCTTAACTTGCGTGGTAAGAGATGGATTTAACGCCACTATTAACTTCAGAAAACCTACTGGCTCTCGCCGTCGATTTTGGGTTGCTTATCCTGCTGGTATGGTTTGTCATTTTGCTTTTAATCCTACGTGAGTTTCGCCACTTTGCCCGCCAAATCGTCACAGGACGCGATATGGACAACAATACCTATGAGTTGTGCCAACAGTCTGTCGACAACGCCCTCAACTACACCGATGATAACAATGCCACGCTCAATGACTTAATCATCATCCAACAAGCACTAGAAAGTCAGGTATCACAAATAAAGGCCGCTAATGGTGAATTGAGTGCACAGGAGCAAGAATCTATTGATGAGCTAAACCAGAAACTGAGTAAATCGCACCGCCTAATCAAAAAGCTAAAAGGAGATTTAGACAAAAGTGTCCGCGGGCTACAGAAAGCGAAAAGCCGACTATTGAAACAGAGTGATACGGTAGAAAGTCTACAGATAGAAAACCAGCAGTTAGAGAAGCAATTTGAACAGCTAGAGCAGGAATATATCCAAATCAGCGAGTCTGGTGGCACGGAAAATTTAGCCAAGCAATTTCAGCAAGAGAAAAAGCAGCTGCAAGACCAGATCGAAGCATACAAACAGAAGCTCGCCTCGGCAGGAGATACAAAAGGCTTGGCGGCAGAACTAGAAACCTCCAAGCAGCAGCTTGCCCATATGAGTAAAGAAAAAGAGTTTGTAGAAAAGAAATACCTCGAGTTACTCCAAGAGGCCGAACAGCAAAATCAATAGCGCAACGCTAATGATTCATACGGTTACTTGACGCACACAACATTCAATAACGATGTGCCTTTTAACTGATTGACTTTACCACTGGTAAATAGCCCTGTTTTTTCTGCGCCCCAATAAGGCAAGTGCATCGGCCAGTTATCTTGCTTCATGACATCAGAATCGAGTAAAGCCTGCCACTCCTCAGAGCTGGCTAAGCGCATTCCTAATCGGTAACAGGTTTTATATGCTCCCTCGTAGTCAAGTCGATTCCAAGGCAAGTTGTGCTCCATATAAAACTGATCATTGCTAAACATGCTGTATGGCACTTTATACTCCACGCCTGATACCGATGCCGTTAAACGAATGGCAACGTCTGATTGATTCGGCTGCGGCGCATCAGCTACCACCTCACTGGCAATAGGTTCTGGCTGAGCCATTACGGGTGCAGGAATCACAGTGGTCGCTTGAGGTTTTGTTTTGCTACTCGGCTTAGGTTTGGGCTGTGGTTTGACCGCCGCTTTTTTCAGTGGTGCCCCTTTCACCACTTCGCGAATGAACGCTTCTTTATAACCCGGCTCCGTTTTCACTCTAGCTAAATCTTGCTTAGCTTGGGAGAAATCTTGGTAGGGACCAATCAAGCAGCGGTAAGCCTTGTCTTCAGGCTTTGCCCAAACGTCCGTTGAGATATGTTGATAAAGTTTTTTCGCTTTTGCCACAGGCAGTGGCTGACTGAAGACACCACACTGAATCCAGAACGTTGACTCTTGCCCACGCGGTTGAGATTTGCCCCACAATCCTTGTCCAACAGGACAGGTCTTATCTAGCAATGGTAACTCGTTAGTCGATGCCTGAGTCGCATCACATAGAAACTCGTCAGCTAAGATTGGTGCTGAAAACAGAGGTAAAGCCAATGCTGCGACAAGAGTCCAACACTTGCAAAATGTTTGTTTTGGCTTTGCGGCCATATTGATATCCATACCCTTTACACTTAACGTCAAGTTTAGCCACTTTGGTCGATCACTATAGTGACTTTATTGGCGTTTCACCGCCCTGATATTGAGAATGCAAAAAAAGAGCCGTAATGACTTACGGCTCTTAGTGTAGTGAGATTTTTATAATCAAATCTTAGGCTTGGATCACCCTTTATAAATTTTAGGGTTAAATACATCACGTAACCAGTCACCAAGCAAATTGATAACCAACACCAATGTTACCAATACAACGCCTGGGAACGCAGTAATCCACCACGCACCTGAGAAAATGTAGTTAAATCCAATACTAATGAGCGCACCCAACGAAGGTTGGTCTACTGGCAAACCTAGGCCTAGGAAAGAAAGTGCCGCTTCTGACATGATGGCGTTTGCCACCTGTACGGTTGAGATAACAAGGATTGGCGATAGACAATTTGGCAGGATATGGCGGAACATAATGCGCGGTGCTTTAAAGCCCATTACGCGTGCCGCTTCAACATACTCTTTCTTCTTCTCTGCCAACACTGAAGCACGAATAGTACGAGCATACTGAGGCCATTCCGCAACGCCGATAATGACTACCAGCATAACAACCGCATACTGACTGTAGAAATCACTACCAAAGCTGGCTTTAAAAATCGCCGACACAATGATCGCCACCATCATGGTTGAAAATGACAACTGAACATCAGCAAAGCGCATTAGGAAGCTATCAATACGGCCACCGAAGTAACCCGCTGACAGACCAATCACAATCCCTAGCACAAGCTGTAAGCCTACCGCTAAGAAACCAATGCTTAGAGACAGACGTGAGCCATAAAGAATAGTCGATAGGATATCGCGACCCTGTTCATCTGTACCTAGGACAAAACGCTCATCACCACCTTCCATCCATGATGGAGGTAGCTCTGAATCCATAATATCAATTGACGCCAGATCGTATGGATCGGTTGGAGACAGAATTGGTGCAGCCAGCGCCATCACCAAAAACATCATGAACACAGTAAAACTCGCCATAGCGACTTTATCGCGTTTAAAGTAATACAAGAAATCCGATTGTTTGAATCGCTCCCAACGTGAAGGAGCAGCTGCTGTTTGACTCATGGTTATGCTCCTTTACCTGTTAGATCGACCGTTGGGTTGATGATGCCGTAAAGCAAGTCAACAATTGTGTTGGTCACAACGAAAATTAAACCCACGAAGATGACGTAAGCCGTGATTAGCGGCGTATCGACGCGGTTGATCGCTTCAAGGAAAAGGAAGCCAGTACCCGGCCATTGGAAAACAGTTTCAGTCAATATGGTGTAAGCAACCATAGTACCGATTTGCACACCACCAACGGTAAGAACAGGCAACATAGTGTTTTTCAATGCATGCTGGTAGTAAATTTTGTTCAGTGCGAGACCTTTCGCTTTACCAAACTTGATGTATTCAGAGCTCAGTACTTCGAGCATTTCAGAACGAACTAAGCGAATGAACAAAGGCAACATAATCGACGCAAGAGCGATACATGGCAAAATTAAATGTGCTAAGCCATCCAGCGTGAAATAGCCTGACTCCCAACCCAATAGGTTGGCTGTTTCGCCGCGACCATAAGAAGGTAGCCAACCTAGCTCAATAGAGAACACATACATCAGCATAATGGCCGTCAAGAAGACAGGAATCGAAATCCCGATACTACTTCCCGCCATCACTAGTTTGGTGAAGAAACTTTTGGGGTGAATAGCCGAGTAGACGCCAAGCGGAATCGAACAAACGACAATGATCAGAGTGGCACCGAAAACCAATTCTAATGTCGCGACCAATTTATCAAGAATCACCTCAACCGCTGGGCGCTTGAAGAAATAGGATGTACCAAGATCACCTTGTATCGCAGAGCTTACAAAGCGAGTGTATTTTGTAATGAAGGGATCATTCAGACCTAGTTCGTCACGCAGAGCTTGTCGTTCGGCTTCTGAAACCGACTGACCTACCAGCTCACGCAATGGGTCACCTAAGTTATCCTGAATGGCAAACGCCACTAGACTGATCACAAACATCACTATCAGTGCCTGAAACAGGCGCTTGACCAGAAACGAAAACATTCCTTGCCCCTTAACTTTCCATAGATTTCAGCCTGCGAAGCCAAAGAGTCTTTGGTCGCAATCTTCAGTCTTAAAAATGGCACCTAACCCGACTGAAACAAAGTTAAGTACCAAAAAATTAGTGGGCACCTGCATCATGCAGATGCCCAACTTACTTCAACCTAATTATTTAACCACTAGATCGCCGAAGTAAGGGAAGTTCATCGCGTTAACGATTGGAGCGATATCTACGTTAGATTTTGCGCCCCATGCGAGGTTCTGCCAGTGTAGAGGAACAAACGCAGCTTCGTTGTACAGCGTCGTTTCTACTTGTTGTAGCATCTGTGCACGCTTAGCAGGATCCGTTTCTACGTTTGAATCCATTACTAGCTTGTCCACTTCTGCATTTGAGTAGTGACCACAGTTGTACTGACCTTTACCCGTTTCTTCGTTACGAGTCATAGTTAGGAACTCAGAGAAGTTCGCTGAATCTTCTGTATCTGAGTGCCAACCAATCATCAGCATATCTGCTGCACATAGGTCGAACTCAGGCCAGTATTGCGCTTTAGGCATAGTCTTAAGATCAACTTTGATACCAATCTTAGATAGCATTGCTGCAGCTGCCTGAGCAATCTTCGCATCGTTCACGTAACGGTTGTTTGGCGCCATCATAGTTAGCGTAAAGCCGTTCTCGTAACCTGCTTCTTTCATCAGAGCTTTAGCTTTCTTCAGATCGTAACGAGGAACAAGATCTGCGCTGTAACCTGCATAGCCTGCAGGGCCTTGCTGACCCGCTGCTGTAGCGAAGTCTTTCATGATCTTCTTAACGATACCTTCGTTGTTGATTGCGTGAACAATCGCCTGACGAACGCGAACATCTTTAAGTGCTTCGTTGCTGCTTTGGTTCATTTGGAACGTGATGATACGAGTACCTGGTAGAGTAACCAGATCGACATTCTTCGCATCTTGTACACGCTTGTGGTCGTTTGGAGCCACTGGCGCAATCATATCAACATCGCCAGAAAGAAGTGCTGCAACGCGAGTTGCGTCTTCTTTGATTGGTACTAGTGTTAGTTTGTCTACGTTACCAGTGTTCTTGTCCCAGTAACCGTCAAAACGTTCAAATTCTACTTTTACACCTTGCTCACGAGAAGTAACAACGAATGGGCCAGTACCTGATACGTTGGTTGAAGCAAAAGAGTTACCGTGCTTAACCACTTCGCCCTTGTCTTTGCCATCAGCCGTTGTGCCTGAGTAGAACTTGCTGTCCATTGGGAAGATGTAAGTCGCGGTTTGAAGAACCAGCGGGTATGCGCCTTTAGAAACAAGCTCTACCGTGTAATCATCAACTTTAACCATCTTCTCGTACGGTTCAAAGATCGCTTTAAAGTCTGGAGAGTCTTTCAGACGGTCAAACGTCCAAACTACATCATCAGCGGTTAGTTCGTTACCAGAGTGGAACTTCACACCTTCACGCAGTTTGAAGCGGAATGTTGTATCATCAACACGTTCCCATTTCTCTGCAAGGCGAGGTTCAAAATCTAACTTCTGTGTGTAACGAACTAGTGGATCAAACACCATGTGAGACATTTGCAGTGTGCCGCCAGAAAGCTGCTCATGCGGGTCAAGTGATACTGGGTCTGCGTCATAAGCGACGGTAATATCTGCTGCAGCTGCGCTAAAGCTCAAGCCTGCTGCCATTAAAGCCACTGCTAGTTTGCTTTTCATGGTTTTCATGCATAACTCCTTCATGCGGGATTCATCCCTAGTTGTTGTATTTGCTTCTGTTTATACCCCGTCGACATAACGACGACGGGAAAGATTTACGACTTTATGCCGTTTTTACTTCTTCTCTTAAGCCTGTGAATTCAGGCATTAATGAAATCAGTTGCTTACTGTATTCGTGTTGAGGTGTTCTAAATAGCTGTTCTGTTGGGGCAACTTCCAATAATGTGCCCATCTGCATCACACCCACTCGGTCACACATCTGACGAATAACGGGTAAATCGTGACTGATAAATAGCATGGTTAGATTTAGCTCATCTTGTAAATCTTTAAGTAGGTTAAGGATTTGCGCCTGTACCGACACATCAAGAGCTGAGGTAGGTTCGTCACAAATCAATAAACGAGGGCGAGTTGCCAGTGCACGCGCAATCGAGATACGCTGGCGTTGACCACCAGAGAATTCGTGCGGGTATTTCACCCCTGCCATCTTACCCAGACCAACATGCTCAAGCAGGTCATTAACGATCTGTCTTGTTTCCGCTTCACTGTTGGTCAGTTTATGGAATCGGATAGGCTCTGCGATGATGTCGAAAATCTTCATCCGCGGGTTCATTGAAGTATATGGGTTTTGGAACACCATCTGCATTTGGCGACGCATCGGGCGGCGTTCTTTCTCTGACTTCAACGCTGTTAGATCAACACCTTCAAAGGTCACTTTGCCTGAGTTGGGGGCGTAAAGACCAGCAATCACACGCGCGATAGTTGATTTGCCCGAGCCGGACTCGCCAACCAAACCGAAAGTTTCACCCTCGAACACTTCAAAACTGACATTATTTGAAGCCTGGACATATTCACGGCGACTTTCAAACAAAGAATCTTTGGTCACGAAACGTAGATTAACGTTTTCTACTGTGAGTAGTGAACCTGTGTACTCTCGATGATCCTGGCTTTGACCCAACCAATGATTTTTCACATCCAGAGGCTCCATCTCGTGTGCTTCTTCGATGTATGAAACCAAAGGAAAACGATCCAATTTCATATCAGAGCGAGGGACAGCAGAAATAAGACTACGTGTGTATGAGTGGTCAGGATCGCCAAGCACTTTCGCCGTTGGACCGAACTCAACTAAGTCGCCACGGTACATTACCGCCACGCGGTCTGTAACGTTGGAAACTACGCCCATATCATGGGTAACCAACATACAGCCAACGTTGTTCTTTATACACAACTCTCGAATAAGACTAAGAATTTGATCTTGAATCGATACATCCAATGCCGTCGTGGGTTCATCGGCAATAATCAGATCAGGTTCACCCGCAAGGGCAATGGCGATAACTACGCGCTGACGCATACCACCAGAAAATTGGTGTGGATATTGTTTTAATCGATTTTCAGGTTGTGGGATACCCACCTGTTCCATTAAAGAGAGCGCTCTTTGGTACGCCTCTTGGTCAGAAACCTTCATATTGGCATGAATTGTTTCTTTCAGTTGATGTTCAACGGTAAACAGAGGGTTTAGAGATGTCATTGGATCTTGGAAGATAAATCCAATTTTAGAGCCACGAACCGTACGCATTTGCTCTGGCGTTAAACCAGAAATAAGCTCACCGTCAAGGTAGACATCGCCACTAGCAATACGACCTGGGGGGCTAAGAAGATCGATAACTGCGTTACCAACCGTTGATTTACCTGCGCCTGATTCGCCAACAACGCCGACGATTTCTCCACGCTCGATATTAAAGGAGAGTGATTTAACTGCGGCATGTACACCATGACGCGAAGGGTACTCAATTCGAAGGTTTTTAACTTCTAAAAGTGACATTACCAGACCTCTACTGCTTCGGCAGTTTTCTGCCCTGTCTGAAAGTGAATCCATTCATACCAGAATAACGTTCTGGCTATTTACAAGGCCATCAATTTGGCAAAAAATTCACAGAAAAGCAACAAAGATAGGATAAAAAGTTGAAATAGAACAAAAACCAAGCAGTATCGCAAAATAAATATGCAATCAATCTATATCTTCGATTGGTCATACCTGAGAGACAAATGGGTCAGAGAGCAATGAAAAAGAGGAGTTTGGTCATTTGTTATTTATTTTGGCCACAAGCATAAATGAATACTAATTCAACAAAAGCACGCGCGACAAATTAACAAAATAAAAACACCAATCCAGTTTAAAAACATAAAACCAGTTATTTAAACTGCAATATAAGCAAATAACAAAAATAAAACACCACAAACCTCTTATAGATAAACTTAATTATCTAGCAATAACGAACGC
Source organism: Vibrio galatheae (assembly GCF_000967545.1). Lineage (GTDB taxonomy): Bacteria > Pseudomonadota > Gammaproteobacteria > Enterobacterales > Vibrionaceae > Vibrio > Vibrio galatheae. The sequence goes on from NZ_JXXV01000008.1 coordinate 42,559, forward strand.
ATAATTTAAACGCATAATTGATTAACTATTAGCGTATATAGATAAGGGAAATTTAGCAAAGGTCGCTATGATTGACAGCGGTCAGTAAGGGGCCTTATTTGAACTGCAGGCGGACCCCACCCAAGGTTCATATAACTACAATCAGAACGAAAAAAGCCTCGTCATTTCTGACGAGGCTTCCCAATAGTTATCGGTGAAGAGACATTCCTTGGACATCAGACGAACCCCGCCTTGGGTTCGAACCTTGTTATATTTCAAATAGTAAAAAGCCCTAGTCTTTCGACTAGGGCTTCAATAGTGGTTGGTGAAGAGCTATTCCTTGAACGTCAGGCGAACCCCACTCAGGATTCGAATCAAACCCTAAATACACAGAAAGTAAAAAAGCCGTAGTATTTCTGCTACGGCTTTTCTAATAGTGGTCGGTGAAGAGGGATTCGAACCCCCGACCCTCTGGTCCCAAACCAGATGCGCTACCAAGCTGCGCTATTCACCGACTTGTATTTTGTCCTGAATTAAACAGGACAGGAAACCGAAGTTACCTAAACAATGGGGTGGCTAACGGGACTTGAACCCGCGACAACTGGAATCACAATCCAGGGCTCTACCAACTGAGCTATAGCCACCATCAAATTGTAGTGTTCATCGCTATAGCGAAAAACGAAATAGTGGTCGGTGAAGAGGGATTCGAACCCCCGACCCTCTGGTCCCAAACCAGATGCGCTACCAAGCTGCGCTATTCACCGACAAGCTGTTTTATCCTGATAATTTATCAAGATTGGAAGCTGTGCTACCAGAATAAATGGGGTGGCTAACGGGACTTGAACCCGCGACAACTGGAATCACAATCCAGGGCTCTACCAACTGAGCTATAGCCACCACTGATTTTTACCGATATACCTTTAGGCGCATGGCACGCCCGAAAGGATTCGAACCTTCGACCTTTGGCTCCGGAGGCCAACGCTCTATCCAACTGAGCTACGGGCGCATGCCCTATCGGCGGAGTGGAATAATACGTATATCACACTATGCCGTCTAGTACTTTTTCAACTTTTTTTATCGTTTGGTGCCTTTTTCGGCAAATAAAGTGTGATAAACCCCTATTTCCCATTAGATACCCGCTATAAAGCAGGTAACTTGTTGTTTATTGCAACAACTTAACAGGATATAATCACCCATTATTTACATTGATTTAACAGCTAAGCACGCTTTAAAGCAGCGTATGTCTGTTGGTCAAGCCCCACTCTAATAATAGGTAAGCACGAATTTACCTTCAGGAATGTAAAGTGAGTTTAATGGATATGTCTCGAAAAATGTTAACCGCTTTGGTCGCTGCGATCACTTTTTCTAGCGCCACTTTTGCAGCTAATGTAAGCCAAGAAGAATATGATGCAATTGCAGAACGTATCAAACCTGTAGGTGATGTTTACCTAGCAGGCGCCGAACCAGTCAAAGCAGAACCTACTGGTCCACGTGATGGCGCAACTGTCTACGGTACTTTCTGTATTGCATGTCACGCATCAGGGGTGAGCGGCGCACCTAAAATGGGCAACGCAGGTGATTGGTCACCACGAATTGCACAAGGCAAAGACGTGTTGAAAAACCATGCGATCAATGGCTTTAATGCGATGCCTGCGAGAGGTTCATGTATGGACTGTTCGGACGATGAAATCGTTGCCGCTATTGAGCATATGATTGCGGGCCTTTAGAGAGTCCTCTTATATATAGAAAGGCTTGGCGTTGACCAAGCCTTTTTTATTTCTTGTGGATAGCGCCTATTGTTACTTCTTATTAAACATCGACCTTAAGTTTGCAATGTGCGCCTGACCTTTCGCCATGCGCTCTTCTTGCGTCACAGGCTTCTTGGTTTGCTCCCACTCCACATCATCAAAAGGCAATTCATCGAGGAAGCGGCTTTGAGTTGGCTTGATCAGTTCGCCATATTGGCGACGTTCTTTACACATAGTAAATGTCAGTTCGCGTTGAGCACGAGTAATACCTACATACATCAAGCGCCGTTCTTCTTCGACGTTGTCTTCATCAATGCTAGTTTGATGGGGCAAGATCCCCTCTTCACTGCCTATCAGATAAACATATGGAAACTCGAGACCTTTCGATGCATGTAATGTCATCAATTGCACCGCATCACTGTCATCGTCTTCTTCTCCACGCTCCATCATGTCGCGCAGAGTTAGGCGCTGAACCACCTCTTTAATGCTCTTTTTTTCTTGGTCGTAGTTATCACCTTCAAGGTCTGCCACTATCCAAGAGTAGAGATCCGATACGTTCTTCATTCGCATCTCCGCCGCTTTGGGGCTTGACGAAGTTTCGTACAACCAATCTTCGTAGTTGATATCACGCACAAGTGAACGCACCGCTTCGACTGTGTCTCCTCGCTCAGCTTGATCAGCGATTTTTACCAACCACGCGGTAAAACGACGCAAGTTTTCCAACCCACGCCCAGACAAAGATTGCTCAAGTCCCAATTCAAAACTGGCTTCAAACAGGCTTTTACCACGCATATTGGCGTAACTACCCAATTTTTCTAATGTGACAGGGCCAATTTCACGTCTGGGTGTATTCACGATACGCAAAAATGCATTGTCGTCGTCGGGATTCACCAACACCCTCAAGTAGGCCATGATGTCTTTAATTTCCGCTCGCGCAAAGAAGGATGTTCCGCCAGATAATTTGTAAGGAACCCGGTTTTGCATTAACGATTTTTCTATCAATCGTGACTGGTGGTTACCACGATATAAAATGGCATAGTCTTTATAGTCGGTTCGATTGAGGAACTTATGCGCGATTAACTCACCAGTAACGCGCTCAGCTTCATGCTCTTCATTTTTCGCCAGCAGAACTTTCAGTTTTTCTCCGTCAGGAATCTCTGAAAACAGCGACTTTTCATACACGTGAGGATTGTTGGCGATAAGAATATTGGCGGCGCGCAAAATGCGGCTCGTGGAGCGATAGTTTTGCTCAAGTTTGATTAGACGTAAATTGGGATAATCTTCACCTAACAAGACCAAGTTTTGTGGTTTAGCGCCACGCCAAGAATAGATTGATTGGTCATCATCACCAACAACAGTTAAGCGACCACGCTCACCCACGATCAACTTTACCAAATCATACTGACTGGTATTGGTGTCTTGGTATTCGTCGACGAGTAAGTAGCGAATTCGATTTTGCCAGCGCTGACGGACTTCTTGATTGGTTTTGAGCAGCAACACGGGCAGTGAAATTAAGTCGTCAAAGTCCAGCGCGTTATAGGCCTTCATCTGCTTTTGGTACATTTCAAAACAGAACGCGAACAGTTGTTGTTGCTCACCCTGTGCCCGAGCTTTGGCTTGCTCTGGTGTGAGCATATCGTTTTTCCAATTGGAAATGGTACTCAGCAGCTGACGCAACAGATCTTTATCACCATCGAGCTGCTTTTCCGTCAACTCTTTCAATAGCGCCATCTGGTCTTGGTCATCAAACAGAGAAAAGCCAGACTTCAAACCCAAGGATTTATACTCGCGTTTAATGATGTTTAATCCCAATGTATGGAACGTCGATACCATCAAGCCTTTTGACTCGTTCTTACCTAATGTCTGGCCAACACGTTCTTTCATTTCCCGAGCGGCCTTGTTGGTAAAGGTTACCGCAGCAATATTACGTGCCTTGTAGCCACATTGCTGAACCAGATAAGCGATTTTATTGGTAATTACACGCGTCTTACCTGAGCCAGCGCCCGCTAGCACTAAACACGGTCCGGAGACGTATTTAACGGCTTCATCTTGGTTGGGGTTCAGCTTCATGTTCATCTCAGCAACAGAAAAAGGTGGCGCATATAATAATAGTGCAACAGGCAGATTGCTATGTTTATACCCTATCGTCGTCGTGCTTAAGCTTACACCTGCCATGTGATTGACTTTTTTTTTATAAATCATGCAATAGTTGTTGCATATACGCCGACTTATTAGGCTATAATGAATGAACGTTCATTCACAACCCACCCTATGTAGGCTGTCTGGTTCTTATCCTATGGTAGATAAAAGACAACAAATTATAGATGCCGCTGAAAAACTGATCGCAGAGTCAGGCTTTCAAGGTTTCTCAATGCATAAGTTGGCCAAGGAAGCTGGGGTCGCAGCAGGAACCATATACCGCTATTTCTCTGACAAAGAAGATCTATTGCTCCAAGTTCGATTAGCCGTCGTACAACGTAGTGCTGAAGTCGTTCAAGCTGGTGTCGAAGATTCAATGACCTTAAAACAAAGATTTCGCAAGATGTGGTTAAACATTTTCGATCTCTCTGGGTCTAACATCGGCAACTTAAAGAATCGCGCTCAGTACGACTCTTTACCTTGTGCTCAAAGTCATGAGACGAAAGAAATAGAACGAAAAATGTTCAGTAAAGTGGATCAACTTTTCACGGAAGGGCGGGAACAAGGAATATTTAAACCCTTAGATAACCCAGTGTTGGCTGCACTTAGTTTAGAAGTCAGTGTCGCTTTGGCACGCAAACAATCTCTCGGATATTACCACTTGGATCAAGATGCCATTGACGCGGCGATTGAGGCCAGTTGGGATGCGATTATAAAACACTAATTTGGAGTTCTAATCAGAATGAAAAAGTGGACTTTCTTTATGTTACTTATTGCGATACTGCTTTTCGGCAGTGTGATAGGTTTCAATCTATTCAAACAACAGAAAATCGCTGAATACTTGGCGAACCGCCCTGAACCCGAGTTCCCGGTTACCGTGACAGAAGTGCAATCTGTCGATTGGGTACCTGTCATTGAGGCTATTGGTTTTATCGAACCTAACCAAGGCGTCACTGTGGCTAACGAAACCAGTGGCATGATTGACAAAATTGCTTTCGAGTCAGGTACTCAGGTTGAAGAAGGTCAGCCTTTAGTACTGCTTGATTCAGAAGTAGAAAAAGCCAATCTAAAAAGCTCACAAGCTAGATTGCCTGCCGCAGAAGCGAAATACAAACGTTACCAAGGGCTTTACACCAAAGGCTCTATTTCGAAAGAAGCCTACGATGAAGCTGAAGCGAACTACTTTTCGCTTAAAGCCGATATTGAAAGCTTGAAAGCTTCCATTGACCGCCGCGAAATCAAAGCGCCTTTTGCGGGCGTAGTCGGTATTCGTAACGTCTACCTTGGACAATACCTGCAGTCAGGTACCGATATTGTCCGCCTTGAAGACACGAGCGTAATGCGTCTCCGTTTCACCGTGCCGCAAACCGACATTTCACGTATCTCGCTTGCTCAAGAAGTGGATATTTTTGTCGATGCTTACCCTGAAATCCCATTCAAAGGCTCTATTTCAGCTATTGAACCTGCGGTTAACATTCAAAGTGGTTTAATCCAAGTTCAAGCCGACATTCCAAATAGTGACGGTAAGCTACGTAGCGGTATGTTTGCTCGTGCCAACATCATCCTACCTAAACTGGAAAATCAGGTTACCTTGCCGCAAACCGCTATCACCTTCACTTTGTACGGCGACAACGTCTACATCGTCAGTGAAGAAGATGGTGAAAAGCGCGTTAAACAGCAAGTGGTTAAAGTTGGCGAACGCACTAACGATATTGCTCATATCTTAGAAGGTGTCAAAGCCGGCGACGTCGTTGTCACTTCTGGGCAAGTGCGCTTAAGCAACCACGCTAAAGTACGTGTAGTAGAAAGCAATGCGACTACTCCACCAGCTGAAACACCAATGCTGTAATTGGAGGCCTCATGCGCTTTACTGATGTTTTTATCAAACGTCCAGTTTTAGCGGTATCGATCAGTTTCTTAATCGCACTGCTTGGTCTCCAAGCTGTGTTCAAGATGCAGGTTCGTGAATACCCTGAAATGACGAATACCGTAGTAACAGTCACCACAAGTTACTACGGTGCCAGTGCCGATTTGATCCAAGGCTTTATTACCCAGCCTTTAGAACAAGCCGTCGCACAAGCCGATAATATCGACTACATGACATCGTCTTCCGTTCTCGGTAGTTCAACCATTACCGTCAACATGAAGTTAAACACCGACCCTAACGCGGCGCTGTCTGACATTTTAGCCAAAACCAACTCGGTTCGCTCTCAGCTACCAAAAGAAGCCGAAGACCCGACCGTTACTATGTCTACTGGTTCCACCACGGCGGTTCTTTACATAGGTTTCACCAGTGATGAATTATCATCGAGCCAAATTACCGATTACCTTGAGCGTGTAATCAACCCTCAGTTGTTTACTGTCAGCGGTGTATCTAAGGTTGATCTCTACGGTGGTATGAAATACGCACTACGTATTTGGCTTGATCCCGCCAAAATGGCAGCGTTAGGTTTAACGGCAACGGATGTGATGAGCGTTCTTAACGCCAATAACTACCAATCCGCGACAGGTCAGGCGATTGGTGAGTTCGTGCTTTATAACGGCAGCGCTGATACTCAGGTCTCAAACGTTTCCGAGCTAGAAAACCTTGTTGTGAGTTCAGACGAAGGTGATATCACGCGCCTGAGCGACATTGCTAAAGTCTCGCTAGAGAAGAGTCACGACATCTACCGTGCCAGCGCCAATGGTCAGGAAGCTGTTGTTGCAGCTATCAACGCCGCGCCAAGTGCTAACCCAATCAATATTGCAGCTGATGTACTTGAACTCTTGCCTCAGCTAGAGCGCAACCTACCAAGCACCATCAAGATGAACGTCATGTACGACTCGACGATCGCCATCAATGAGTCTATCAACGAAGTTATCAAGACCATCGTTGAAGCTGCGTTGATCGTACTTGTCGTTATTACCCTATTCCTTGGTTCGTTCCGTGCGGTACTCATTCCTATCATCACTATCCCGCTTTCTTTGATTGGTGTTGCTATGGTGATGCAGGCGATGGGCTTCTCATGGAACCTGATGACGCTACTGGCAATGGTATTGGCCATCGGTCTCGTGGTCGATGATGCGATTGTGGTACTCGAGAACGTTGACCGCCACATTAAATTGGGTGAATCCCCGTTCCGCGCTGCAATTATAGGCACACGAGAAATCGCCGTGCCTGTTATTGCCATGACACTAACGCTGGGTGCGGTATACGCGCCGATAGCACTAATGGGCGGTATTACTGGCTCGCTATTTAAAGAGTTCGCCTTAACTCTGGCAGGTTCGGTATTTGTATCGGGTATCGTGGCACTGACGCTATCGCCAATGATGTGTTCAAAAATGCTCAAGGCCAATGAAGAACCAAGCAAGTTTGAGCAAAAAGTGCATCACGTGTTGGATGGTATGACTAACCGCTATGCCAAAATGCTTAACGCTGTTATGCAACACCGTCCTGTGGTGATTGCTTTTGCCATCATAGTGTTCGGCAGCCTGCCTATGTTGTTTAAGTTTATCCCGAGTGAGCTGGCTCCTTCTGAAGATAAAGGCGTAATCATGCTACTAGGTACCGCGCCATCAAACTCGAACTTGGACTTCATGCAAAATACCATGAACGACGTCAACCAGATTCTGTCTGATCAGCCAGAGGTTGCCTACGCGCAGGTGTTTACCGGTGTACCGAACTCGAACCAAGCCTTTGGTATTGCATCAATGGTGCCTTGGAGTGAACGTGAAGCTAGCCAGTCTGAAGTCGCCAACCGCGTCGGTGGACTTGTTGGTAACGTCCCCGGTATGGCCGTGACGGCATTCCAGATGCCGGAGCTTCCGGGTGCAGGTTCTGGTCTGCCAATTCAATTTGTTATCACAACCCCGAACGCATTTGAGAGCTTATTCTCCATTGCTACCGATGTCTTTACTGAAGCTCAAGCGAGCCCGATGTTCGTCTACTCAAACCTAGATTTGAACTACGACTCAGCAACCATGAAAATCAACATCGACAAGGATAAAGCGGGGGCATACGGTGTAACCATGCAAGATATTGGTATCACCTTGGGTACCATGATGGCGGATGGTTATGTTAACCGTATCGACTTAAATGGTCGTTCTTATGAAGTGATTCCTCAGGTTGAACGTAAATGGCGCCTAAACCCTGAATCAATGAACAACTATTATGTTCGTAGTGCCGATGGCAAAGCTGTCCCACTGGGGAGCTTGATCAGTATCGATGTAGTGGCAGAACCTCGTTCTCTACCTCACTTTAACCAGCTCAACTCAGCGACCGTTGGCGCGGTTCCTTCACCGGGTACGGCGATGGGTGATGCGATCGCATGGTTTGAAGATATCGCAACCAACAAACTGCCTAGCGGCTATAGCCATGATTACATGGGCGAAGCCCGTCAGTATGTCACCGAAGGCAGCGCTCTGTACGCAACGTTCGGCTTAGCACTGGCGATCATCTTCTTGGTTTTAGCGATTCAGTTCGAATCATTGAAAGATCCATTGGTTATTATGGTTTCTGTACCTCTGGCTATCTGTGGCGCTTTGATTGCGCTCGCATGGGGCGCAGCTTCAATGAATATCTACTCTCAGGTGGGTTTGATTACCCTGGTTGGCCTTATTACCAAACACGGTATCTTGATCTGTGAGGTAGCCAAAGAAGAGCAACTGCACAATAAACTGAGCAAGACAGAAGCGGTAATGGAGGCGGCAAAAGTACGTCTACGCCCTATCCTAATGACGACGGCGGCGATGATCGCAGGTCTTATCCCGCTGATGTACGCAACGGGTGCCGGTGCAGCGCAGCGCTTTAGTATTGGTATCGTTATCGTTGCAGGTCTTGCGATTGGTACTCTCTTTACCCTGTTTGTACTGCCTGTGATTTACAGCTACCTAGCTGAGAAACACAAGCCTTTACCTGTGTTTGTTGAAGAAACAGAGTTAGAGAAACTTGCCCGCATTGATGAAGCGAAAGCAGCATGTCGCGGATTGGCGGAGAACAAGTAACCCGTTGATAAACTAAAGGCCACTTCGGTGGCCTTTTTTGTCTCTGTCATTTAGGGCTGACAGGATCGAATTTTTACCTTCTACCTAGCGACTTTCAGCGTTCAATTACATAGAATGAGGGCAAATAAATAGGAGTTTTAGTCACCATGTTTGACCCAAAGAAACTAGAGCAAATTGCTAAGCAAATTCATGATTCAATGCCGACACCAGTGAAAGAGCTAGGTGCAGACGTTGATCAGAAAGTTCGCCAAGTTATCCAAGGCCAACTTAACAAACTAGACGTAGTAAGCCGTGAAGAGTTTGACGTTCAAACTCAAGTCTTACTGCGCACTCGTCAAAAGCTGACCGAAATGGAAGCAAAACTGGCCGAGCTTGAAACTAAGCTAGCAGACAAATAAGTCACAGCGCCAACAGAGCTCAAAAAGGCTGGCATTTAGGTGCCAGCCTTTTTTATCATAGTTAGCCACAAACACCCGCTAAAACAAAAAGGCTTGGTCAACGGAGACCAAGCCTTTTAATTAGATGTTGTGTTTTATTTTGTATTTATTACTCCAGTCTGCCTGGAGTTATTGCATTAACCGCCAACAGCAATTCTTTTCATGTCACTCATGTAAGAACGTAGCTCTTCACCAATGTATTCTACTGGGTGGTTACGGATTGCATCGTTGACTGCGATTAGCGTCGCATTGTCAACTTGGTTTGAAGTCTCACCTAGACCTTTACCGATAACGTCAGTACCTACTGATGGCATGAACTTCTCGCGCAGTAGCGGAGTTGCTACGTTAGCAAACAGGTAGTTACCGTATTCTGCAGTATCAGAGATAACAACGTTCATTTCGTATAGGCGCTTACGTGCAACAGTATTTGCGATCAATGGTAGCTCGTGTAGTGATTCGTAGTACGCAGACTCATCGATGATGCCTGATGCAGTCATTGCTTCGAATGCTAGCTCAACACCAGCGCGAACCATAGCAACAAGTAAGATGCCGTTGTCGAAGTACTCTTGCTCAGAAATTTCTACATCACCCGCTGGGTAATTTTCAAAAGCCGTTTCACCCGTTTCTGCGCGCCAACCTAGTAGGTTCACATCGTCGTTAGCCCAATCTGCCATCATAGTGCTTGAGAAGTGACCAGTGATGATGTCATCCATGTGCTTGTTGTATAGTGGACGCATTAGCTCTTTTAGCTCTTCTGAAAGCTCAAATGCTTTGATTTTCGCTGGGTTTGATAGGCGATCCATCATGTGCGTGATGCCACCGAACTTCAGCGCTTCTGTGATGGTTTCCCAACCATATTGTAGAAGTTTACCTGCGTAGCTTGGGTCAATACCTTCTGCAACCATCTTCTCGTAAGAAACGATTGAGCCCGCTTGCAACATGCCACAAAGAATAGTTTGCTCACCCATCAGGTCAGATTTTACTTCTGCAACAAATGACGACTCTAGACAGCCTGCGCGGTGACCACCAGTCCCTGCAGCCCATGCTTTGGCGATATCCCAGCCTTCACCTTTTGGATCGTTTTCTGGGTGAACTGCGATAAGTGTTGGCACGCCGAAACCACGCTTGTACTCTTCACGAACTTCCGTACCAGGACACTTAGGTGCAACCATAACAACGGTTAGGTCTTTACGGATCTGCATGCCCTCTTCAACCACGTTGAAACCGTGTGAGTAACCCAGCGCAGCACCTTCTTTCATGAGTGGCATTACCGTTTCAACCACGTTAGTGTGCTGCTTGTCTGGAGTCAGGTTGATCACTAAGTCAGCTTCAGGGATTAGCGTTTCGTAGCTTGCGACTTCAAAACCGTTCTCTTTTGCGTTCTTGTATGATTGACGCTGCTCGTCAATGGCCGCCTGACGTAGTGCGTATGCTACATTAAGACCCGAATCACGCATGTTTAGACCTTGGTTAAGGCCTTGAGCACCACAACCAACAATAACTACTTTTTTACCTTTAAGGTAATCCGCTTCTGTTGCAAACTCGCTGCGATCCATAAAACGACAACGACCTAGTTGGTCTAGCTGCTCGCGTAGGTTTAAAGTGTTGAAATAGTTAGCCATCAGGGCGCTCCTTTAAAGAATTTTTCCGTTGAGGTCGGTCGCTTGTGGACCGAATGAGTTCATACTAAAACAGGCATTTAATTGCTTAAAGTGATATATTCACAATTAGTAATTGCAATTAATGCAACAAGGATATAACTGTTTCATGAACATTAAATGTCTGCAGCTATTCATTCATTTGTGTGATAGTAAGAGCTTCGCAAAAACCGCGTCTGCCATGCACATCAGCCCTTCCGCGCTAAGTCGGCAAATCCAGAAGCTGGAAAACGACACTGGTCAGGTGCTGTTTGTACGTGATAACCGCAGTGTAGAATTGACACCAGCAGCCAAAAAGCTTCTGCCTGTCGCATTAAACATTCTTGGTGAATGGCAAAACTACAATGCGCAGTTAAAAGGTCATGAACAAGAGCTCAGAGGTGAAATACGCTTGTTTTGCTCGGTCACCGCCAGCTATAGCCATCTCCCCGACTTACTGTCTGAGTTTCGTCTTCAGCATCCGTTTATCGAATTTAAACTCTCCACAGGCGATCCGGCTCAGGCGATCGATAAGGTATTGAGCGATGAAGTGGATATCGCCATTTCCGCCCAACCAGAGCAACTGCCTGCCCGAATTGAGTTTGAAACCATCAGTGAAATCCCGCTTTCAGTGATTGCGCCAGTTGGTGTGAGCAATTTTGCCCAAGAGTTGCAAAAAGATAAGCCCGATTGGTCGTTGATTCCATTTATCGTACCCGAATCTGGCACGGCCCGAGAACGAGCCAATGCTTGGTTTAAAGCAATGAAGATCAAACCTAATATTTATGCACAAGTTTCAGGGCATGAAGCTATCGTTAGTATGGTTGCGCTAGGTTGCGGAGTTGGTATCGCACCGGATGTGGTGATCAACAATAGTCCGGTCAAAGAGAAAATAGAGCGTTTAAAAGTGGCTTCTATTAAACCTTTCAAGCTCGGTGTATGCTGCAAACGCTCTCAACTCGATAATCCATTGGTCAAAGCGTTATGGGAAATGGCGCACGACACCTATATCGCACCATAACCTTGTATCTGATACAACAAAGCCACCGATTAAGGTGGCTTAATATATTTTCATAAATGGCGAGATTTAGATAACGCGAGAGAACTGCTGCTGCCTTGCTTTCGCTCTTAAATACTTATCAAAACACATACAGATGTTTCGAATCAGCAGGCGGCCACGCAAGGTCACGCAGATTTGTTTGTCATCCACTTGCACCAACTCATCGTTGATAAAAGTCTGAAGCAGTTGCAGGTCTTGTTTAAAGTAATCATTAAATGTCACTTTAAATTCTGACTCAATCTGGGTTTTATCCAACTTAAAGTTGCAGATTAGCTGCTTGATCACTTCACGACGAAGTAAGTCATCACTATCTAATGCAACACCTTTCCATAATGCATGACGCAGGTCATTCACTTGCTCGTAATACTTCTTAAGCTCTTTTTGGTTTTGTGCGTAAGCATCTCCAATCATGGAAATCGCCGACACGCCGAAGCCAACCAGATCGGCTTCACCTTGCGTTGTGTAACCTTGGAAGTTGCGGTGCAAAACGCCATTACGCTGCGCGACAGCCAACTCATCATCTGGCAAAGCAAAGTGATCCATACCGATAAACTGATAACCCGCCCCTGTCAGTGTAGCGATGGTATCTTGCAGAATGGCCATCTTCTCATCTGCCAATGGCAAATCTTCATCTTTGATTTTACGTTGCGCAGCAAACAGTTGAGGCATATGGGCATAGTTAAACACCGACAAACGGCCCGGCTCCATTTGCAGCACTTGCTTTAACGTTTGAGCAAAAGAGTCTTTGTTCTGTTTTGGTAAACCGTAAATAAGGTCAAGGTTAGTCGAACGGAATCCAAGCTGCTTAGCACGCTCAACCATAGCAAAGATAAACGCCTCATCTTGCTCGCGGTTAACCAGCTTTTGCACTTCTTTGTTGAAATCCTGAACACCAATACTTAAGCGATTAAAGCCTTCTTCACGTAGGTGATCCAACATATCCAGTTCGATTTCACGTGGATCAACTTCGATACTAATTTCAGCCTCACCCGTGAAGTTAAACTCATCACGGAGGATAGTCATCACACGACTGATTTGCGCTTTAGTCAAAAACGTCGGCGTACCACCACCAAAATGCAGTTGAGTCACTTCGCGCCCATGCAACAATGCAGCACGAGTACGGATTTCTAACTCTAATACATCCAAATACTCATCAGCTTTGTGCGCATGGCGCGTGATCACCTTGTTACAACCACAGTAGTAGCAAAGCTTATGGCAAAATGGGATATGGATATAAAGCGACAGTGGCCTTTCTGGATACTGAGTGCATGCCATGTCGTAATCAGCAACGGTGAACGCTTCATGGAACTCTAAAGCCGTTGGGTATGATGTGTAACGAGGCCCCGAATAGTTGTACTTATCAAGAATAGCTTGATCCCAGACTATTTGCTGGCTTGCGACATGCTGCGACATGATGGTATTTCCGTTTGGGCTGTAATACTTTGTTGGGCTACATGAGCCATTATGGTTAGCAGGCTATTTTGCCACACCTCGCTAACACTGGTTGTGGGACAAACTGCTTTTTGAGTAGCAAAATTCAGAATTGATAACTCGATCACTCCCACTAAAGGATAAGTGACCGAGCTAAAGTCACCATCTAGATCATTTGGATATTGATCTGATTGTTGAGCGGTTGAACTTTTTTCTGCAGTCGTTTCAGCTCTTCAGTGATCGCCTCTTGCAGACGAGACTCTGCTTTATGGCGTTCAAGATTTTGCTTCATGCGCTCTTGCTTAGCGAGCTTTTGCCGCTCTTCACCGCGAGCCATGTCTGTGACAATATGGAACAGCTCTGATGTCGCTGGAAATTCTTTTTCAAAATCAACACGATCATCACCTTGGACATAATCCATGATGTTGTATAGGCGAATGCTGATTTCAGACAGGTCACACTGCTCCTGAATGCCCGCTAAACAAAGGACGTTTACGCTTTCAAAAATATTGGCATTGCGCTTTTCAATTGCCAACTTCTGATGCTGTAACTGCAATTCCTTTTGCTTTTTTAGCTGGAGCAGAAGGTAACCCGCATAAGATGCTAAGCCCAGAATAATGGCTCCACCAACAATGGCTAACAAGGTTACATTCATTGTGCTCACTTATCCTTTAAATTGGTCCAAGTCTAAGTCTTCAAATTGAGAAAGAAGCTCATCATCTGACTCCGCTTTCTGCTTTGGCTTCTTCTTAGCAACAGGCTCAACGATCTCTGGCTCAAGCTCTTCTTCAGGCTCATCCTCGTAGATACCTAACTGCTTCATCAACACTTCGATACGCGCAAGTTTTTCATCGACGTACTTTTGCAGACCAGCACCTAAATTGTCGCCATTGTCTAAACGATCGAGCAACACATTAAGCTGCGCGTCATTTTCTAGCATTTCCAGCTCTTTCTCGGCGCTGACACGACGCTCAGCCTTAGATGGCTTCTTCGCTGTTTCAACAATCAGCGGAATTTTCTTTTTACTGCCTAAGCGCGGATCTCGCTTTTGACCAGCGCTACGTTGCTGCTGCTCTTTCGATTCAGAGTTACGCCCGCCTGTCTTAAGACCTTTGCGCTTTTTCTCTTTTTTACGCAGACGTCCTTCAACGTCTGATTGACTACGGTTGCGAACAACGACAATATCGCCATTGCCACCGGATCTAGATTTCTTACTACGGCTCATTACTGGACTTTCCTCAGTAAAATTACATCATTACCAATAAATTCAAGCTTGAGCTGATCCCGCTCTGCCAAATAGCGAAACGTGTTACGACTAAAGAACACCACATGGGTGTGATCGTTTTTGTAGTGCCACGAGGCAAACGCTTCAGCATCGATGACTAACTTGGTCATTAAACCAATCCAGCCACCTGGCTTAACTAAATTCAACCATTGCTGCCACACCGTATTGGGCTCATAAAGGTGCTCAATCACTTCCGTGGCAGTCAAAAAGTCATACGATCTCTCTAACACAGAGGCTTCTGGATGATAGTAGATATCGTACAAACTCATGGTGTGTCCCTGCTCTTCCAACATCAAAGACAATGTCGGACCTGGGCCACAACCAAAATCTAACCCGTGAGAATTTGGCTCAATACGCGCTAATATGGGGTCGGCGACCCGAGATAAAAAGCGTCGATACCCTTGATCGCTTGGGTCATTCTCATGCAAATCGTAGTGGGCTTTTTCTGATTTTGCATCCAAGCGTTGCTCTGGATTAACAAAAACAAGCTCACATTGTTGGCACTGAAGATACTCACGACGTTTGTCTTGATGGTAGTGCTGAGTCTCCAAGCTTTGACAAAGGGGGCAACTGTGCATATTGGGTGCGTTAAACTTATCCTCAATCGGGGATGCGCAACATACCAGAAAGTCGCCTTAGAGTGGAGCACTATTGCGCAAATAATCATCAATTCGTAAAAAATAACAATAAAAAAAGCGATAGAGTTATCTATCGCTTTCTAAATGCCTGACGGCAAAACTGTGTGGCACTGAATTCAGCGCACCAATATTCCATTTGTTTTTAGTGCTTTCCCTGCCAAAAGTGTTGTTTGCCACCATCCTGGTGAATTTTGGCTTTCCGTTTACTTCCTGCTGTCTGGGCTAATCCTTAGCCTGATCCGTTTCACTGTCTTAAACCATTAGACAAGTCGACCATCCCTATCAAATAGGTTTCCTACCTACCTTGAATCCATCCAACAACTGCCAAGCGTCCGTTACTTGCATCCGTGGAGACGTCCTCGTCTTGAATCCTTTATCAGCGTCCCGCCGATGAACACACTTTAGCGCGTTGGTAAAATGGGGCAATCCACTCAAGATAAAAAAAGTCACTTTTTTTATCTTCCAATTTTCCCATTCTATATTTCAATAATTTAAAACAAGTCATTGGCGATTCACGACAACAGGCATGGTCGATCTCTTACAAATGTCAGGGAAATAATGACCCTTAGCCCGTTTTGTACACTGTGATCCTGCGCAAACGAAAAAGTCCAGACAACTGCCTGGACCTTTTCAATACCACTTTATGCTCGAACAAATCAGTAGGGCTTAGTGTAGGCCACCGACGTATTTAGACAGAGTATCGATATCATCATCAGTCAGCTTCTTAGCGATATCGCGCATCATCTCATTCATATCATTCGCGCGCTTATCGTCACGGAACTTTTCTAACTGAGCTTTGATGTAGTCAGCGTGCTGGCCAGAGATTTTAGGGAAACCTGAAAGCTCAGTGCCGTTACCACGTGGACCATGACAAGCGATACAAGCGGTTAAACCACGCTCTGCATCACCTGCTGAATAAAGAGATTTGCCTTTCGCTACCACGTTTTCTGGCGTTGAATTGCTAGAAATAGGCAGAGAGGCGTAGTAAGCTGCAAGGTCTTGCATATCTTGCTCTGACAGCGGCATAGCCATACCACTCATCACTGGGTCATAACGACCTTGCTTACCATTGCTAGACATACCTAGCTTGAGGTCTTTCAGCTGCTTTTCGATATACTTCGCATGCTGACCTGCAAGTTTAGGATACATAGCAAGTTGACTGTTGCCATCAGCACCATGGCAGGCAACACAGGTTTGGGATTTTGCTTTACCAGCTTCAATGTTACCTTGGGCCCACACGGAGCAGCTGGCTAAAAGACTCAAGATTAGCGCTAATTTCTTCATGACATTCCATTATAATTATCAAGCTTCCGGTACCACTCTGCGTTGCCACTCATGGTACAATAGGCGACCTTATGCCGAGCACGGTTATTTTACACAATTTCACAAAAAAGTAATCAATCGACTACACAAAGTCGAGATGGAGTTAACAGTGAGCGTAAAAATTCATTATCAAAACACCCATTTCATCACCAGCGCACCTGATATTCGTCATATGCCTGAAGATGAAGGTATCGAAGTTGCGTTTGCAGGACGCTCCAATGCGGGTAAGTCTAGTTCGTTAAATCGCTTAACTAACCAACGCAGTCTGGCGAAAACCAGTAAGACACCAGGGCGTACACAACTTATTAACCTTTTTAAAGTCACTGACGGATGTCATATCGTCGATCTGCCGGGGTACGGGTTTGCCCAAGTGCCTCTAGAAATGAAAAAGAAGTGGCAAAAGTCTTTAGGTGAGTATCTGCAAAAGCGCCAATGCCTTAAAGGCTTGGTGGTTCTGATGGACATTCGTCATCCAATGAAAGATCTCGACCAACAATTGATCTTCTGGGCCGTTGATAGCGGTATTCCCGTTCAAGTGCTATTAACCAAAGCGGATAAACTCAAGAGTGGCGCTCGCAATGCGCAAGTGCTGAAAATCAAGAAGGATGCGGTAGGTTTTGGTGGCGACGTTAGCGTTGCGGCTTTTTCGTCCTTAAAAGGGATTGGCGTGGATACGCTACGTAATAAATTGGATCAATGGTTTGCTCCAGCGTTAGCAGAGTCGATTAGCGAAGAGATTGCTGAAGAAGAGAAGCTCGATAGCGAACAAGAGTAAACTCGCCTCGTTTCCTCTCAAAGGCCCTGCCCTAATTACGGCGGGGCTTTTTATCGCCATCAAAAAATAAAAGCCCCACCATCCTGGCGGGGCAACGGGAGAGAAATAGTCGTTATTGATTATTATGCGTTAAGCATTATGTATCCCACGCTATAAATCAATCACTTAAAATCTAGCCGCCTCAACACTTGCCGAAAACAAAACCCAGACTAACCAGTTGAAATAAAAAGATTAATCAAAAATTAGAGTATAAATTCTGAGATTTGGTTTTTTTATCAAAATAACCAAACTGTGATTGGTATTAATTTACAAATTTTCGTTGGATTACAGCTCACCGTGCGGTCGGCAAACTTACAATAAGTGGTGGAGAATAAATAAAGGCAAGCTAAGGAAAACGAGAGAATATAGATAATAATTTGATAGCTATGGATTTTTTCTTTCGCCCAATAAAAAACGCCCCAGTCAAAAACTGACTGGGGCGGCTGAATCAGCCTAATCCAATAACGTGAAACAAAAGGTCTGAAAGATAGAACATCTTACCTCTGTACCCTACGCCTGTTAATGTACAACAATTGGTCAGAAAGAAAAACCCTTTTTTGTAATTTTTTTTCATTAAAGTTTTGTTAAACAACATTTGGCCCTACCATGCCGAATCTTATTTAGAGATAAAAAAAAGCCAGCGTTTGTGCGCTGACTCAACTTATTTCACCAGTTTAGTGCAAATAATGCTTAGTGTGCCTGATCCCAGTTGTCACCATGCCCTGTTTCGGCGATTAAGGGGACATCTAATTGGGCAGCCGATTCCATCAATTGTTGTACTTTACTTTCAATTTCGGCTAAAGCTGACTCTTGCACTTCAAATACAAGTTCATCATGCACTTGCATCAATAACTTAACTCGACCTTGGCCTTCATTTTGAATCCACTCGTCCACCACTAGCATTGCCTTTTTAATGATGTCCGCAGCAGTGCCCTGCATTGGTGCATTGATCGCTGCACGCTCTGCTGCTTTTCGGCGCATTGCGTTACGCGATTTGATCTCAGGAAGGTGCAAACGTCGACCATAGATAGTTTCGACATACCCCTGCTCGGCGGCAGCACTGCGTGTGTCTTCCATATACTGCATTACACCAGGGTAACGCTCGAAGTATTTGTTCATATAGTCTTGTGCTTCACCACGTGGAATGCCCAGTTGTTTCGCTAGACCAAATGCGCTCATACCGTAGATGAGACCAAAGTTAACGGCTTTGGCACGACGGCGTTGCTCTGAAGTCACTTGATCTATGCTGGTGCCCATGATTTCGGCCGCAGTCGCCGCGTGGATATCTTTACCCTGTTGGAAGGCTTCCAGCAGCGCTTTATCACCGGACAGATGCGCCATAATACGTAGCTCAATCTGAGAGTAGTCGACAGCCATGATCTTGTAGCCATGTGGTGCGATAAATGCCTGACGAATACGACGCCCTTCTTCGTTACGGATAGGGATATTTTGCAAGTTTGGATCAGTTGACGACAGACGCCCTGTCGCCGTCACCGCTTGATGATAGGAGGTATGCACTCGACCCGTTTCAGCGTTAATCATTTTAGGCAGTTTATCTGTGTAAGTTGATTTGAGCTTTGCCAAGCCTCGATACTCAAGAATCAATTTGGGCAACGGGTAATCAAGAGCAAGCTCTTGCAGCACTTCTTCATTGGTCGATGGCGTGCCTGATGGTGTCTTCTTAATAACAGGTAAACCCATCTTCTCAAATAACAATGCTTGTAACTGCTTAGGCGAGTTCATATTGAACTCTTGCTCGGCAATCTCATACGCTTTTTGCTCTAGCTCATCAAGGCGCTGAGCGATCTCTTGAGACTGTGCCGACAACTTCATATCATCAATCAACACGCCCGTTCGTTCGATGCGAGATAACACTGGCACCAATGGCACTTCGATATCTTGGTAAATCGATTTAAGCTTTTCATCTTGTTCAATGTTTTCCATTAAACGGTTATGTAGGCGCAAGGTAACATCTGCGTCCTCGGCCGCATAAGGAGACGCTTCATCGAGGGAGATTTGGTTGAATGTCAGCTGATTTTTACCTTTACCTGCAATTTGCTCAAATGAGATACAGCTATGTTGCAAGAAACGCAGTGCTAGGCTATCCATGTCGTGCTTGCCGCCAACACTGTTATATACATAGGAAGCCAGCATGGTATCGTGCTTAATGCCCTTCATTTCAATGCCATAGCGAGCGAGTACACTGGCATCATACTTGAGGTTTTGCCCAACCTTAGCTTGAGTATCATCTTGCAAAATGGGTTTGAGTTGGGCAAGAACCCAGTCACGATCTAACTGCTGTGGCGCGTCAAGGTAGTCATGCGCTACAGGGACGTAAGCAGCAACCCCCTCTTCGGTCGCAAATGACAAACCGACCAGATTCGCCACCATATAATCTAGGCTGTCTGTCTCGGTATCAAAGGCAAACACCTCAGCGGCCTTAAGCTTTTCTAGCCAAGTATTGAAGCTATCTTGATCGAGGATGGTTTGGTACTGACTGCGATCGATATTCACCGCTGAGACATTCAACTCTGGAGCCTTTTCACTTGCAGCGGAATGACGTGCCGCGCCTGATTTTTCATCGGCTTCAACCACACCAGTGCCGCCATCGAGTAGCTCGTTTAGCCAAGATTTGAATACCAGTCCACCATAGAGTTTAACCAGTTCATCCGTGTTCGGCAGGCTCTTGGTTAATGTGTCGAATTTCTCTTCCAACTCGACATCTAGCTTTATGGTTGCTAACTCATAGGAAAGCATGGCATTTTCTTTGTTTTCAACTAACTTCTTCGCCATGGTTTTCGAACCACGGAAGCCAAGTGGCGCGATATCATCAAGGTTAGAGTAGATCTTTTCTAAACTGCCAATTCCTTGCAACAAGGCAGTGGCCGTTTTATCCCCAACTCCAGGAACACCAGGAATGTTATCGACTTTGTCTCCCATTAAAGCCAGGTAGTCGATGATAAGTTCAGGAGGAATACCAAATTTTTCAACCACACCCTCACGATCCATGACAACATTGGTCATGGTGTTAATTAAGGTGACGTTATCATCCACTAACTGAGCCATATCTTTATCACCGGTGCTGATCAATACAGGCATACCGGCTTGTGAGGCTTGATAAGCTAATGTGCCGATCACATCATCAGCTTCAACCCCTGGAACACAGATCAATGGCAACCCCATTGCTCGAATCACATTATGCAGTGGCTCGATCTGACAACGAAGATCATCAGGCATGGGTGGGCGATTGGCTTTGTACTCTGGATACATATCATCACGGAAGGTTTTACCTTTCGCATCAAACACAACGGCAATTCGGTCTGAAGCAAACTGACGCATCATGCTGCGCAACATATTGACTACACCGTATACCGCATTGGTCGGAATCTCGCCATTACTCATGGTTTCTGGGTAAGCATGGAATGCGCGATATAAATAAGAAGAGCCGTCGATTAGAATTAACGGATTATCAGGAATGTGAGCCATAGTCTTTACGTATCCAAAGAAAATGCAAAAAGATCTGCTTAGGATGCCATGACTGCTGCAGCGAATCCATTTTAACTCTTTGATCTCGACTCACACATTTGGTTATTCCTTTACCACACCAACCCCACGACTGTGGATAACTCTGTTTATATTATTTACCCACAGGATATAAAGATGGCTAAAAACAACCAGTCATTCAACATAAGCTACTGTAATAAAAAAGATAATAATTAGATCGATCGTACCAAGATCGATCTAAAGACGATCTTTGATTGTGGAAAAGACTGTTGGTGTCCTTTTGTTCACTGAAAAATAGCAGGCATAAAAAAAGCGACATCTTTCGATGTCGCCTAGCAAAAAGGGGTCAAAGCAATTCAGGTGAATGAGGTGCTTTGCCATAAAGCTATAAATTACACTGGAAGCAATGTGAGCAATGTCGTGTCAAAAAGAACTTGTACAAGTTCAATTAAGTTCGGTGTCATTACCTGCTCCAAGTATGAATTGGGTAATAGCACGTCCTTGTGAACTTCTCTCATTCCCTAAGACGAGACAAATAATAACCATTCTCATTTAATCCGTCAACAGTTAAATAAGAATAAATATCATTTAATTTTTATGGCACTGCTCAAGCGGCTTAACAAAGTGGATGCGACTGTCGATCAATGGTTCTTTTTTTTCATAATTTTCAATGATATAACCATTCTTTATCAACAAACTCAGCATGGCAGGAAATTGATTACGCGATTTCACTTTGAGCTGTTTACAGCCCTGCTCTAATGCCCAAGCTTCTTGAATGTCTAATAGTTTTTGCGCAACACCTTTTTTACGGGCGAGAGGCGTTACGCCACCAAACCAGCTATAAAATGTCGACGAATCGATCTGATAGCCAATCTTAAAGCCGAGTAAATGTTCACCTTGTTGTGCGATCTGAATCAGAGAGCGATCTTTTTCCGCTAAGCGTGCCGACAAGCTCTCAACCGTTTCTTTGTGAGCAAATTCAGTAATCTGCTCTACCACTTGTACGCACTCTGCTAATGTACCTAAGCGATAAGTCACACTCATAATGGTCTCCAAAACGAAAAAAGGCTGACAACGGCCAACCTTTAAAGTCTTTGCGGTGTTGGTAGTTAGCTGTCTTTTAAGAAAGTAGCCGCTTGGGCATTTTCTTCTGCTAGCCACTCTGCGACGTCTTTAGCAAAATAAGTCAAAATGCCATCTGCCCCAGCACGCTTAAAACACAATAATGACTCCATTACCGTTTCACGCTCTTTTAGCCAACCATTAGCAAATGCGGCTTTGTGCATCGCGTACTCTCCAGACACTTGGTAAGCAAAAGTGGGCACTTCAAGCTCAGATTTAACACGGCGTACAACGTCAAGATATGGCATACCTGGCTTAACCATCACCATGTCAGCCCCTTCATTGACATCCATTGCCACTTCATGGATCGCTTCATCGCTGTTGGCCGGATCCATTTGGTAGTTTTTCTTGTTGCCACCTTTGAGGTTACTTGCACTGCCAACTGCATCACGGAATGGGCCATAGTAGCACGATGCATATTTAGCAGAGTAAGCCATGATTTGAGTATTTATATGACCAGCCTGCTCTAACGCTTTACGAATTTCACCAATGCGGCCATCCATCATATCTGACGGAGCAACAACATCAGCTCCAGCTTCAGCATGCGATAGCGCTTGCTTGACTAGAACCTTGGTTGTTTCGTCATTCAGTACGTAACCCTCTTCATCAATGATGCCGTCTTGACCATGAGTGGTAAATGGGTCAAGTGCGACATCCGTGATCACGCCGATTTCCGGCACATGTTCTTTGAGTGAGCGCACCGCACGCTGAACTAAGCCTTCTGGGTTATACGCTTCTGCTGCGCACAAGCTTTTGGCATCTTGATTCACCACAGGGAAGAGCGCTATCGCTGGCACACCAAGCTGCGCGAGGTATTGCGCCTCTTCAAGCATCAAGTCAATCGATAGACGTTCGATACCTGGCATCGACTCCACGGTTTCGCGGCGATCTTTACCCATCAGAATAAACATAGGATAAATCAAATCGTTTACAGACAATTGGTTTTCGGCCATTAAACGGCGGCTAAAGTCATGCTTGCGCAGGCGGCGCATACGACGGCCAGGGAATTGGCCTTGAATCGAAACTGACACTCTATTCTCCTTGTGTGGTGAAAGTGCTTGGTTTGCATCATATCATTCCCAAATCATGACGCCAGAGTCAGCCCAGAAAAATGCAAGAAATGACCAAACGCTCACACTGCCGTATACTCTCAGCAACAGCAGATAGCGAGAAAAATGATGATTGATACCCACGCACACATTTATGCCACCGAGTTTGATATTGACCGTGACCAAGTCGTCCAGCGTGCGTTGGCACAAGGTATTGATAAGATTCTTTTGCCAAATATTGATTTAGATTCCATCGCTCCCATGCTGCAAACCGAAGCTCAATATCCTGATGTTTGCCGCTCTATGATGGGTCTGCACCCTTGCTATGTTGATGGCGACGTTAAACAAAGCCTAGCGATCATCCATTCATGGTTTGAGAAGCATAACTTTATCGCCGTAGGTGAAATTGGTATTGATTTATATTGGGATAAAACCTTTAAAGCAGAGCAAGAGATGGCGTTTATTACTCAGCTTAATTGGGCGAAAGAGCTGAAACTTCCAGTCGTGATCCACACGCGCGACTCGATTGAAGAAACACTTACCCTATTGCGCCAAGAACAAGATGGTTCACTCTCTGGTGTGTTTCACTGTTTTGGTGGCAGTCTCGAAGAAGCGCAGGCGATCAATGGGCTTGGCTTTCATCTTGGTCTCGGTGGGGTATCAACTTTTAAAAATGGCGGTATGGATAAGGTTATCCCTCATTTAGATATGAACTACGTCATCCTTGAGACTGACTGCCCTTACCTAGCACCTGTGCCGCATCGTGGTAAGCGCAATGAACCTGCTTATACTTGGTTGGTTGCCGAACGCATTGCTCAATTGCGTGAAACAAGCATTGCCGATCTTGATAAACAAACGACCAAGAATGCTCAAATATTGTTTAACTTAAACAATCTTTAGCCACACCAAGCCCATCAAATAAGGAAGTGACGATGGATCTGGAATACATATACGCCGTAATGAGCCTGATCGCTGGAATTGTGTTTTTCTACACTCTGATAGCAAAGCGGATCGAGAATTCAGGTATTTCTGGCCCGATTGTCTATGTCTGTTTAGGTTTACTGCTGGGTGAATATGGATTTGGTGTCATTGGCGGCTCAGCGCAAGCCAATGAGATACGACTGTTTGCCGACTTAACCCTTGCCTTGATTCTATTCTCAGACGCGGCCAACTCCAATCTCGCAGTATTAAAGCAAAAGGCCATGTACCCAATCAGAATGCTGCTGCTTGGTCTGCCTGGTGCGATTGTTTTGGGCACGCTTGCGGCGGTGGTGTTATTGGATGTTTTGTCTTTTGTCGAAGCGGCCATTCTCGCCACTATGTTAGCCGCAACCGATGCAGCATTAGGTAAAGCGGTCATCTCTAACCCTAAGGTGCCCGCCCCTGTGAGTGAAGGCTTAAATGTAGAAAGTGGCCTCAATGACGGCTTATGCGTACCTGTATTACTTCTTCTTATCGCCGTCGCAACCAGTTCTTCCGATGCAGAACTGACCACCAGCCATGCGTTAATGGTGTTTGTTGAGGAGCTGGGTATTGGTGCAATTGTCGGGCTAAGTCTGGCCTTTATCGGCGCCAAACTACTGCAATGGAGCGCAAGTAAAGATTGGTTAAGTGAAGTGTGGGCACAACTTACCGTTGGAGCAATCGCCCTCTGTAGCTTCGGTTTAGCACAAACCCTACACGGCAGTGGCTATATCGCCGCCTTTACAGGTGGCCTGCTATTCGGCCATTTAGCGTCACGTCATAAACACCAGTTGGTATTAACCACCGAAAGTATTGCCGAGCTATTAGCGATGCTAACCTGGATATTGTTTGGCGCTGCGGTGATTGGTCAAGTGATCGGTCTTTTCTCTGCCAACATGATCATATACGCACTGGTCAGCCTGACTGTGGTTCGCATACTACCTATCTATCTATCTTTCTTAGGAACGTCTGTCTCAGCAGGACATCGCTGGTTTATGGGTTGGTTTGGGCCGCGCGGGTTAGCCAGTATCGTTTTCACCATCATAGTATTAGATGCCGATTTACCGGGTGGAAAGTTTATCGCCCTGACGGTGACCTGCACGGTCATCCTTAGTTTGGTATTACATGGTATTACCGCCAAACCTCTCGCTGAGAGAATTGGTAAATAGCAAAAAAAGAGCGGGATAGTTCCCGCTCTTTTTCAATCACAACAGTTTTTATTCTTCAATGTCCTTGTCTTTACGCACATAGAAACGCGCAAAGAACAGCCCTACCTCAAACAGTAAACACATAGGAATCGCAAGTAGCGTTTGTGAGATCATATCTGGCGGCGTTAGCATCATGCCCACCACGAAAGCACCCACTACGATGTAAGGTCGCTTCTGACTCAGACTCTGAGGGTCTGTCGCCCCCGTCCAACAAAGCAAGATAATCGCCACAGGGACTTCAAACGCAATACCGAACGCCAAAAATAGCGCCAAGACAAAATCAAGATAACTCGAAATATCAGTGGCAAACTCAACACCGCCTAATGAGATCGCGGTAAAAAAGCCAAATACCAATGGGAAAACCACAAAGTAGGCAAAAGCAACGCCGCAGTAAAACAACAGCGAACTTGAAAACATAAGTGGCATAATTAAACGTCGTTCATGCTTGTACAAGCCCGGTGCGACAAAGGCCCATACCTGATAAAGAATAAACGGAACCGCAACAAAAATTGACGCGATTAAGGTCAGTTTAAGTGGTGTAAAAAATGGAGATGCGACATCGGTTGCAATCATAGTCGCCCCTTCTGGTAGGCGTTCTACCAAAGGCGCAGAGACAAACTCATAGATGTCGTTTGCAAAATAGATCAGACCAAGAAAAACCACCAACACCGCGACAAGTGCGCGTAACAGGCGATTCCTCAGCTCAAGCAAATGGCTGATCAAAGGCTGTGTCTGCTCGACAGAAGACATGGAAACCTCAATTCAATAAGATCGAAAAGGAGCCACTTAATAGCAGCTCCTATAAACGTGAGACTATTCGGCTTTTTTATCTGCCTGTGGCGCAGTTTGAGTGGTAATACTTTCCACCGCGCCTTGCGAGTCATGAGTGTTTTGCACGGATTCAGACGCTACATTAACCACATCACTATTGGTGGCGTCGCCTGAATCACTTTTCTTCGCATAAGGGCGTTGCACATCTTGCGCCGCTTGCTTGAGTTGTTCAACTGAAGACTTCAGCTCTGGCGACAAATCTTCCATCCCCATTTGCTCAGCTTTACGCAAGTTTTCTTGCAGTTCTTGCACCTTTAACTCATGTGAGAGTTCATCTTTGACGCTATTCGCCATGTTTTTCGCCGCACCAATAAACTTTGACACACTGCGAATTGCATGAGGTAAACGCTCAGGCCCTAGAACCACCAACCCGACGACAGATATCAATACCAGTTCCCAAAAACCGATATCAAACACGATTTACGCCTGCTCTTTGTCTTTCTTAGTTTCAGCAGTCGCGTCTGTTTTCTGCTGCTCTACCGCTTTCTGTTCGAAGTCTGCGTCTTTTTTCTTGTCAGACTCATCTTCGCTCATCGCTTTTTTAAAGCCTTTTACCGCACCACCTAGGTCGCCACCGATGCCACGTAGCTTTTTAGTACCAAATAGTAGAACGACGATGACAGCAATAATCAGAAGTTGCCAAATACTAATACCACCCATTCTTTTTACCTCGGGTCTTATTAAACAAATTTAATTCAAGAGTTTAGCGTCTATTGACGATAAGCTCGCCAACTAAGCAGCCAAAATGTGACCCCACCTAGGGCGCTGGCCAGCGAAAGCTGCTCATATGTGCTGTTAACCAATATTGCCGAGCATACGACTAATGTGGCTCCAACACCAAATAAAAATTTACCAGTTGCCTGCTGCCTTTTGCTTGAGCGATAGCCTTGATAAAGCTGGTCCATTCTCTGATTCATCATCTTGCCTTGACGTAAGCTGTCATAAAGCAACTCAGGTAACTCAGGGAGTTTCTCGGCCCAAAACGGCGCACGATCTTTAACCGCATTAATCACCGCTTTAGGCCCAACTTGATTCATCATCCACTCTTCTAAGAAAGGCTTTGCGGTTTCCCACAGATCGAGTTGTGGATACAACTGGCGACCCAAACCTTCGACATAAAGCAGTGTTTTTTGCAGCAGCACTAACTGTGGTTGAACTTCCATATTGAAGCGACGTGCGGTGTTAAAGAGGTTCAACAACACATGGCCAAATGAAATTTCGCACAACGGTTTGGCAAAAATCGGTTCACACACGATGCGTATCGCGAATTCAAATTCATCAATATTGGTTTCACGTGGAACCCAACCTGATTCAACATGCAATTCCGCAACACGTCGATAATCACGGTTAAAGAAAGCGAGAAAGTTTTCGGCTAAATAGCGCTTATCTTCACTATTTAACGTACCAACAATACCGCAATCTAGCCCAATCCAACGTGGGTTTTCTGGGTGTTCAGGCTCGACAAAAACGTTACCAGGGTGCATATCTGCATGGAAGAAGCTGTCGCGGAAAACCTGAGTGAAGAAAACGCTCACACCGCGCTCTGCCAACAGCTTCATATTGGTGCCGTTGGCTTTCAAGCCTTCAATATCAGAAACTTGGATGCCATATATTCGCTCAGAAACCATGACAGTTTCATTACTGAAATCAGTAATAACTTCAGGAACGTAGAGTTCTTCACTGCCTTCAAAGTTACGTCTGAGCTGAATGGCGTTGGCCGCTTCACGGCGCAGGTCTAACTCATCAAGCAGCGTTTTTTCATACTCACGCACCACTTCAACTGGTTTTAAACGACGTGCTTCAGGCAGCGCTTTGGCGACTATACGCGCCATGCGATACATGAGTTTTAGATCTGCATCAATGACCGGACGAATATCTGGGCGAATAACCTTTAATACCACTTCTTGGTTAGTCGATTTCAGCGTCGCTGTATGCACCTGTGCAATCGAAGCCGAAGCCAGTGGCTTAATGGCAAAGTCATCGAACCAAGTTTCCAGTGGGCCACCGAGTGCCTTCTCGATTTGCTGCTTAGCTAAGTGACCATCAAATGGTGATACCTGATCTTGAAGGAGTGCCAATGGGTCGGCAATCTGCGGTGGGAAAAGGTCGCGGCGAGTCGACATCATCTGACCAAACTTAATCCATACCGGACCAAGTTCTTGCAGGGCGAGGCGCAACCTATCACCTAGTGGCTTATCTGGGTGTTGATTCTTAATCCAAAAGAGGCTTTTTCTCGCCAGCAGGGGCGCTTTGGTCAGTTGATGGGTTGGCAGTAATTCATCAAGCCCATATTCAAGCTGGACTCGAACGATATGATATAAGCGACGCAGCTCTGTTGGGGTCATGCACGCTCCAGCAATTGATTCAATTTAGCTTCAATACGTGATGCTTGGCTTTTCACCTCATCCACCTGGTCACAGAAATGCGCCACTTCTAATGGCGCAGGGGCGATCTGCCACTCTTCCGTTAACACTTGAGCCATATGGCTTTGATGCTTTTGAGCTTGAGATTTCAGAAACTGACCGACATTCGCAACGCCTTGAACCACGGTATGAGCGACAACATCGCCGGTAACTCGCGACAGCCACTCTTCGACATCAGGTTTACAGTCGGTCATAAGCTGAGAAAACTTCTGCGCTAACTGAATATCCCCTTCTAACACCAACTTGTCTTGCTTAATCAATTTGGTGATGTTCGATTGTTCACGTAACTCAGGCAAGATCGAAAGGTTGAGAGATAAGTAACAGTCAGGTTGGCCTTCATAATTGGCCAACACATCGATCTGCTGACTAAAGATGAAAGTCAGCGTTTTATCCAGCTCTTTAAAGTGAACTTGAATAACCTGGCCTTTAAGTCTGGCAAGACGACGACCCAATTCAGGGTCATCGTTAATCAGAGTGTTGAGTGTTGTTTCAATGACAGCGGTCACAAGAGGCTCAAAGGGCATATCAACCAACCTTAAAACTTGTAACCACGGTGCAGCGCAACTATGCCACCTGTGAGGTTGTAATAACTAGTCTGTTCAAAACCAGCTTGATCCATCATGCCTTTCAACGTTTCTTGGTCAGGGTGCATGCGAATCGACTCAGCAAGATAGCGGTAACTTTCGGCATCATTGGCAACCAACTCGCCCATCTTTGGCAAAAGGTGGAATGAGTAAGTATCGTAAATTTTTGATAGTGGCTCTAACACTGGCTTAGAAAATTCAAGCACCAACAAACGACCACCCGGCTTCAGAACACGGAACATCGAGCGCAGCGCTTTATCTTTATCGGTCACGTTACGTAAACAGAAGCTGATGGTGATAGCATCAAAATAGTCATCAGGGAACGGCAACTCTTCTGCGTTGGCTTGCACGTAATGCACATTGCCAACGATACCGTTATCACGCAGCTTGTCGCGACCGACATTAAGCATTGAGTTATTGATATCGGCGAGTACCACGTGACCTTTCTCACCGACAATGCGCGAGAATTTTGCCGTTAGGTCACCCGTACCACCACCAAGGTCAAGCACGCGCTGACCAGGACGAACACCACTGCAGTCGATAGTAAAACGCTTCCATAAGCGATGAATACCACCCGACATCAGGTCATTCATAATGTCGTATTTAGCCGCCACAGAGTGAAACACTTGAGCGACCTTAGCCACTTTCTCTTCTTTGGCTACGGTGGTGAAACCAAAATGCGTGGTTTCATTTGATTCTAAAGCTGTATTCGATTGCACGCTTGTATCCGTCATGATGATTCCTCTTCGAGCAGTGCTGTAATTCAACAGGCCTAGCACTGCGGGCGATTAGTTTACTTTATCCTCATCCGGATGTCTTTGGGCGAAAGAGTCATTTTTGTCTAGCAGCGGCTTTTCTGTGATTTGGTCATGTTGGGCAAGCTGTGCTAGATCGCTTGAAATTGGCTTTTTCACCTCTACACCGAGCTGTTTAAAGCTTTCGGCTTGGCGAATAACATTCCCTCGGCCTGTGGCGAGTTTATTCATCGCCCCTTGATAGCTTTGATTAGCGCGATCCAAGGCTCCACCTAAATTTTCCATATCATCAACAAACAAGCGTAGTTTGTCGTAAAGCTTGCTTGCTCGCTCAGCTATCAACTTAGCGTTTTGGTTCTGGCGATCATTGCGCCACAAGTTATCAATGGTACGTAGCGCCACCAGCAAGGTCGTCGGGCTGACTAAAATGATGTTCTGCTCCATCGCGTCTTTGACCAAACTTGGATCCGCTTGAATCGCCACTTGGAATGCGGGCTCAACCGGAATAAACATCAGCACATAGTCTAAGCTCTGAATCCCTTTGAGTTGATGGTAATCCTTCTGTGAAAGCCCTTTAATATGAGCACGAAGAGCAAGCAAGTGGTCACTTAGTGCCTTGTCACGCTGTGCGTCGGTTTCTGCATTAAAGTATCTTTCATACGCGACTAACGCCATCTTAGAGTCCACCACCACCTGCTTTTCTTGCGGTAAATGAACAATCACATCGGGTTGATAGCGCTTACCCGCCTCGTTCTGTAAGCTAACTTGGGTTTGATATTCATGCCCTTCACGCAAGCCTGATTCAGCTAAGACACGAGCAAGTACAACCTCGCCCCAATTGCCTTGCTGTTTGTTGTCGCCTTTTAACGCTTGGGTTAAGTTAAGCGCTTCCTTGGTCATCTGTTCATTGAGGCGCTGCAGGTTTTTAAGTTCATGCACTAAGGTGTGGCGCTCTTTTGCCTCTTGGTTAAAGCTGTCATTGACCTGCTTTTTAAACCCTTCTAACTGCTCTTTGAGCGGAGACAACAAAATGTCTAGGCTTTGGCGATTCTGCTGATCGACCTTAGCGGTTTTCGCCTCAAATAGCTGATTAGCCAACTGCTCAAATTGCTGCTTAAGACGCTCTTCCGCTTGCTCGAGTAACTGCAACTTTTCTTGATTAGCTTTGTTTTGTTGTTCGTGACGCGCTTCTTGCTCACGCAACTGCGCTTCTAGCTGAGACTTTTGTTCGCGCGCCTGATTAAGGTCTTGTGCATATTGCTGGCGCTCCTGTTTTACCGCATCGAAATAGCGTAACTTTTCTAACACCGCCATGAGCTTACCGTGAGACTGTTTTATCTCATACGCCGCTTTGTCGCGCTCACTATCCAGTTGATCTAATTCTTGTTGTGCGTCATTAAGCGCTTGTTGTAGCTGGTTAATTTGATTACTTGCCAACTGCTGGTTTGATTCTAACTGTTGTTCAAGGAGCTGATTGTCAAAACGCATTTTTTGTTTGACCCACCATCCAACAGCGACACCGCTTGTCACTGCCCCGGCCAAGGTGCTGATCAATATGCCTTGATGCTCAAGAATCCATTGCATAATAATGATTTAACTATTCAGAATAAGATACTTTCAATGGTATTTTAGCACTGGATAAATGTCCAGTTTGTCGGTGTAATATCGAACAGCTAGACTAGGCGCTTTATCCCTACGACAAACTCGTCACCAGTTGGCAAACGGGTTGGCATTATTAAAGGACGATCATGAACGAGCGCCGTGCTTTGGGCTTAGGTTTATCAGCGGTTTTACTCTGGTCAACAGTCGCCACAGCTTTCAAAATTACTCTCGCGGAGTTTTCTCCCATTCAAATGCTCACCGTGGCTAGTGTCGTCTCTGCTCTGGCCTTATTAGTCATCTGTGCTGCACAAGGCAAACTGAAAACTCTGCCGACGACTTTTATCTCTAACCCCGGCTATTACCTCCTGCTGGGTCTGATCAATCCGCTTGCGTACTACGTGATTTTATTTAAAGCCTATGAGCTGCTGCCTGCCTCCCAAGCGCAGGCAATCAATTACAGTTGGGCCATTACTCTTACGTTGATGGCGGCGGTTTTCTTAGGGCAGAAGATTCGTAAGCAAGATTGGGCGGCGTGCTCGTTCAGTTATTTAGGTGTGATTGTTATCGCCACGCAAGGTGATATTCTCGGCCTCAACTTTGAGAGCCCGCTTGGGGTAGGATTGGCGTTGTTTTCCACTTTATTGTGGGCAAGCTATTGGATCCTTAACACCAAAAACAAAGCCGATCCGGTTGTTGGTGTCTTACTTGGTTTTCTGGTCGCGATTCCGTTTGCCCTTGGCTTAACCATCTATGAGGGTGAGAGTTTTAGTCAGATTACATTACAAGGCTGGCTTGCAGTGAGCTATGTCGGCTTGTTTGAGATGGGTATCACCTTCGTGCTGTGGTTAAGCGCTCTGAAACTCACTCAGAACACGTCGCGCCTAAGCAATCTGATCTTTGCCTCTCCGTTTATTTCACTGATGCTACTGGCGACCATTATTGGCGAGCAGATTCATTCATCTACGCTTGTCGGCTTAGTGTTGATTATTACTGGGTTAGTGATCCAGCAGATCAAATTTGGCAAAAAAGATCTCACCAAACAGTCAGCATAACAAACTCGTAACATAAGCTGGCCTAGCTAAAACAGTTGATAGGCTAGCTCACTACCTTGACCACGTACCGCATCAATTTTTACCGCCAATTGCGGAGAAACATGCAATGCCACCGCCGCCTTGCTGCGCGCTAAATACGCCTGCTTTTCGCTCTCATCGAACATCATATCCCAGCGCTGGTGAGCATCTCGGGCTAAATACATTAAACACGCCAAGCGCTTTGACTCAACCGCTTTGCCGGGGTGATTCACATTGGCGATCGCATCCACCAGCTCTGTCGGGAATTTCCAACTTTCTGCTAACACTGCGCCTAGCTGTTGAGCATCGACACCCAGTACTTCGCGCTGAACCTGAGCCGGATTTTCGCCGCTCGCGACGCGCTGACTAATTAAAATGGCTTTTTCCGGTTCGAGCGTGTGGATCATTAACTCGCCGATGTTGTGCAATATACCGGTAGTAAAGGCTTCGTTGGGGTCTAGCTTAATATCTTTAGCGATTGTGCTGGCGATGGTGGCGATTTCAAATGTCGCTGCCCAATAATCTTTAATGTTGAGGGTTTCAATTTTGGGGAAACTTGAAGCGAGAATTGATGAAGAGATAAGATTGCGAATCGCACCAATCCCGATGCGCACAATTGCATCATTAATGTTGGCTACTCCTTTAACCCCACCAAATTGTGCCGAGTTAGCCATTCTTAGCACTCTGGCCAACAGTACCTGATCCATTGCCATTTTATGGGCTAGCTCGCCAAAATTGATTGAATCTCGGTTTACCATCTCAAGCAATTCTTGGAGAACACTTTCGATACGTGGTAGCTCGTTAATACGTGAGATCAGTGCTTGTTGACTCATAGAGTTTACTCCTTAGATGCCCTTCACTTTTTTATAAGATAAGTGTAGTACTAATGAATAAACTCTAATCACAATTCCTTGATGAAAATTACACCCACTGCCCGGCCACGAAACCAGAACTCCAACACCATTGGAAGTTATATCCACCTAACCAGCCAGTGACATCCATAACTTCGCCAATGAAATACAAGCCTTGCACTTGATTGCATTCCATGGTTTTTGAAGAGATGTGCTGAGTATCCACACCACCTAGTGTTACTTCCGCGGTGCGGTAACCCTCGGTGCCATTGGGTGCAATTTGCCAGTTCTCTAGTTGGCTCGTTATGGCGCTGAGCTGCTTGGAATTAAATTGTTTAAGTGGCTTGTCTTCGAAGATTTTACGCTCGATTAGCACCTCAACTAAACGCTTAGGTAGCACTTTCGCCAAGGTGTTTTTTAAACTCTGATTGGGGTGCTTCTCTAATGAACGTTGCAGTAATTCATCAACATCCACTTCAGGAACTAGGTTAATGGTAACCGCTTGACCCGCTTTCCAGAACGACGAAATTTGTAACACGGAAGGCCCCGACAAACCACGATGAGTAAACAGCAACGCCTCTTTAAATACTGTGCCGTCTTGGGCTGTTATTTCTGCGGGTATGGCGATGCCCGACAATTCGGCAAACGCCTCTTTGTCTTCCTTGTGGAGCGTAAATGGCACTAAGCCTGCACTGGTGGGTACCACGTTTAAATCAAATTGCTCTGCAATCTTGTAACCAAATGGCGTCGCACCGAGTTTAGGCATGGAAAGCCCTCCCGTTGCCACCACCAAGGAGTCACACTCAATCACATCGGTGTTTGAGTGCAGCACGAATCCTGTCGTGGTTTTTTCAATATGGTGGACGTCTTGCTGGTAGCGTTGCGTTACCGTTGGTAAGTCACACTCAGCCAGCAACATCTTGACGATGTCTTTGGAATTGTAGTCACCGACACAAAATAGCTGACCATGATCGCGCTCTTCAAACTCAATACCATGCTTGCTGACCATAGCGATAAAGTCCCAGTTGGTGTACTGAGAAAGCGCAGATTTAACGAAGTGAGGGTTTTGACATAAGAAATTGTTTGCCGACACGTCATAGTTAGTGAAATTACATCGACCACCACCGGCAATCAGGATTTTTCGCCCTGGTTTTTTGCCGTGCTCCAGCACCAAGACTTTACGACCACGCTTACCCGCCTGTGCGGCACACATGAGTCCAGCGGCACCTGCGCCAATAATGACGACATCAAACTTTTCTGTCATGAACAACTACTCAACCAAAACCAATAAAAAAGGATGTGCGTGGTGCACATCCTTAGCAATTTTCGCGGCTATTTTAACGACATTTATGCCGAATGCCAATTGAGCTAAAGAATCATCGCAGCCAGCAAGGTAACCGCGAGAAGCGAAGTCGATAGAATAAATAACTCTCTCACCCTGTCGCACTTTCCGGTAAAGACTTCATCATGGTGATGATGGTATTCCTTACTCTTGATGTAGTGAAATAGGCGCACTTGCTTAGTAACGTTGCCGTGAGTGGTAAAGAAACCGTTGCCGTCTACTTGCTGATAAAGCAACGGGTGGGCTTCACGCATGATGTAAATCAGAGAACGCAGCGCCGTCAGGTAGCGCGCCATATTTACTAGCGTCACCATCATTAGCGCAAATAGAATTGTGTCAGCGTTGATCATCTTTTCCTCCCTACATCTTCGCGCATGCCCGGAGAAAAAGACGATCTACTTAGAGTGTCTTATTGCTGAACATTATCCAGCTGGGGCATCCATGATCGAAGATGAACCTTCTTTTGCCAAAGCTGCTAAATCTTTGTCGATAAAGAACAGCGCTTTGCCGTCTTCGCCAACTAGATCTAACTTATCTAAGATCCCTTTAAATAACTTCTCTTCCTCGTGCTGCTCTGCAACGTACCACTGCAAGAAGTTGAAAGTAGAATAATCTTGTGATGTAAACGCGACATGGGCAAGTTTGTTGATTTTTTCAGTAATCATCTGCTCATGTTCAAATGTCTCGCGGAAGACATCGCCCAGACTATTAAATTCGTGCTTAGGTGCTTCAATGGCGCCTAAGATTGGCATTGCACCTGTCTCGCTCACGTATGTGAAAAGACGCTGCATGTGCTCCATCTCTTCTACGGCATGTTTGCGTAAAAATTCCGCGGCACCGTCGAAACCTTTGTCTTCACACCAAGCACTCATTTGTAAGTATAGATTGGATGAGAAAAATTCGAGATTAATTTGCTCATTCAATTGATCGACCATTGCTTGAGAAAGCATCTACTACTCCTACTAAGTCTATGAAGTTAAATTGACCATCTGCTTATCACCATAACACTTTGTATACCAAATGTGGATCTGAGATCACTTCAGCAAAATTTATTCATGCAAGGTGCTAATCTTTAATTAGAACCCATATCAGGAGATAGCACTATGAGTTATCAACATATTTTGGTGGCCATCGACCTTTCAGAAGACAGCAGATTACTGGTTGAGAAAGCGGTATCGTTGGCGAAACCACTGGATGCCTCTGTCTCTTTTGTCCACATTGATGTCAATTACGCCGAGCTTTACACAGGGCTGATCGATATCAATCTAGCCGAAACACAACATCAGGCGATTGAAGCGTCACAGAAACAGCTGCAAGATCTCGCTGACCATGCTGATTACCCGATTAAACATACGCTGGTTGGCAGTGGTGATTTAAGCAATGAGCTGTGTGACACGATTAACGAATTCAATATCGATCTAGTGGTGTGTGGTCATCATCAAGATTTTTGGAGCAAATTGCTCTCTTCAACGCGCCAATTGATCAACTGCTCACCCGTCGATATGTTGGTAGTACCACTCAAAGACTGATTGATCGCTAACTTTGGTATACACTGCCCCAATAGTTTTTGATAATGAGTCTTAATCATGGGGTATTTATCTGCGGTCACCTTGTTGTGGGCGTTCTCGTTTAGCCTGATCGGTGTTTATCTTGCTGGTCAGGTTGATTCTTGGTTCTCAGTCCTGATGCGTGTCGCATTGGCGAGCGTGGTTTTCCTGCCATTCCTTAAATTTAAAGGAGTCGATAAAGGGTTGATTGCCAAATTAATGGTGGTAGGTGGCTTCCAGCTCGGCTTGATGTACTGCTTCTACTACCAATCTTTCCTTCTGCTTTCGGTACCGGAAGTGCTTCTGTTCACCGTCTTTACACCTATCTATGTCACTCTGATCTACGATTTGCTTAAGCGTCGTTTTTCCCCTTGGTATTTGGTGACCGCTGTCATTGCGGTTGCAGGCGCTGCATTTATCAAATTTGCTGGCATCAATGATAACTTCATTGTCGGCTTCTTAGTGGTACAAGGGGCAAATATCTGTTTCGCGATCGGCCAGGTTGGCTACAAGTATCTTATGGAGAAATATCAGGTTGATTTGCCTCAGCACGCTATCTTTGGTTACTTCTACTTGGGTGCACTGTGCGTCGCAACGGTTGCTTTCGCCTTAATGGGTAACATAGACAAGATGCCAACAACCAACACTCAATGGGGCGTATTGATCTATCTTGGGCTTATTGCATCAGGCTTGGGCTATTTTGCTTGGAACAAAGGCGCAACTATGGTCAATGCTGGTGCGCTTGCCGTCATGAACAACGCCTTGGTACCAGCAGGCCTTATCGTCAACATTGTGATTTGGAACCGAGATGTCGATATTACTCAGTTAGCGATTGGTGGAGCGATTATTTTGCTCTCTTTGTGGGTAAACGAAACTTGGGTCAAGCGTAAGGTTGAACAGAGCTACCAGACATCAACAAGGTAGTGCCTTTCCAAACCATGCTTTCGGTTGGTGAAGGCATGGTTTTGGTAAGTATTGCTAGTGTAGGTTGCTAGTCAATTGCAGCTCTCCCCCCTCGGAACTTAGGTTAATTCGCTCAACCTTAGCTTCAAGTTTCTTCTGCTTTTGCATCAATTTGTTCTGTTTCTTCGCCAGTTTAATGAGCTTTTTCTGTTGCTTATAGTGCTTCTTAAGCGCTTTTTTCGCCTGCTTAAGTGATTTTTTATCTGCTAAATCAACGGCGTCTATCGTTATTTGCGGGACTTGGCTCAACATGAGTTCGCCTTTTTGCTGCTGTGCTCGTTGCTTGACTCTGTCTATCACACGTCGTACCGCTAGCGCTTTCTGTTGTTCAGCAATCGAAGTTGCTGCAGGCAGTGCTTCCGCGAGTAGTGCAGAGTTTTGTTGTAGCTCGGCAGGTTTATCTTGGCAAACTTGAGGAGGGATAGCAGCAGGCTTACATAATGAATTTTTCGAAGCGGATGAACGAGCACACGAACGACAGATGTATTTAG
The DNA here is from genome assembly GCF_000967545.1 of Vibrio galatheae. Taxonomy (GTDB): domain Bacteria; phylum Pseudomonadota; class Gammaproteobacteria; order Enterobacterales; family Vibrionaceae; genus Vibrio; species Vibrio galatheae. The sequence goes on from NZ_JXXV01000008.1 coordinate 80,338, forward strand.
GCTCAACCACCAAACGATGAATCTCGCCCAAATTATCCGCAATCTGTTTACGGTTCATCTTACAAAAACGTTTAGCCACACGACCACTCCAGCTAAGAATACGAATAGTTCTTAGTAAGATATACCCGTTCAAAGACTAATTAGCAAGAATAAAACTGAGTCTAGTACAGCTACAATTTCTAAGTCATTGATGCATTAACATAAACATCAAAACGATTCTTTTTCGTCTCAATCGCCATCGTTGGCTTTTGCTCATCAAGCCAGCCAGCGTAATCTGGCCTTTTCACTACTACTCTTTTACCCGCAAGGGCTAAAGCAGGTTCCAACAGCCCATCGGCATCAAGATCTGCGCCGACCAAAGACTGAAATACACGCATCTCTTTCTTAACCAACGCGCTTTTTTTCTTATTCTCTGGATGTGGGTACATGGGATCGAGATACACTACATCGGGTTTAACAAATTCGGAATCTTGAGCAAGCTGATTAAGCGCATTGTGGCTAGAGGCGTGAATCAACGACATGCGCTCCGTAACCCAATCTCCAATCTCAGAGTCGCCTTTCGCTCTCTCCAAACCATCATCAAGTAATGCCGCCACAACCGGATGTCGTTCAACCATCTGCACCTTACACCCTAGAGACGCAAGGACAAACGCATCTCGCCCTAACCCTGCCGTACCATCCAAAATGGTTGGTGTCGCACCTTTGTTCAACCCTGCTGCTTTGGCAATCGCCTGACCTTTGCCACCACCAAACTTGCGTCTATGCGCCACCGCACCACCAGCCAGATCGACAAATATTGCGCCCAATTTGGGTTCATCTAGCTTGCGAAGTTCTAGGCGTTGCTCTGTCAGTACCAGAGCAAACACACTCTCATCGCAATGAGTTAACCCCCAACGCTGTGTCAGCTGTAGAAAGCGTTCCGTTTGGGTTTGGTCTTCACAAAGCAGTTGTAGTTGCACGCAGTGCTCCTAAAAGTGGTCGTAGTTTTGCGCCGCAGTGTACTGGATTTTGAGCCACTTCACTAAGCATTCTGTGCGAGGGAAAGTTCAGCCACTAACTCGGCCAGAGGTTTCGGCTTGCCGATGACATACCCCTGAGCATAGTCGACACCCAACTCCATCAATTGCTCAAGAATTTGCGCATTTTCAACAAACTCAGCGACCGTTTGTTTGCCCATCTGTTTGGCGAGATCATTAATTGAACGTACCATCAGATGGTCCATTTCATTGACATCAATATCGCGAACAAAAAGCCCATCAATCTTAACAATATCAACTGGGAGCTTTTTCAAATAGCCAAACGAGGAGAGACCCGAGCCAAAATCATCCAGTGCGATTCGGCAACCAAGGGATTTGAGTTGGCTGAAGAACTCTATCGATTGATTCATATTGCTCATCGCGGCAGTTTCGGTGATCTCAAGGCAGATTTTGTTGCATGGTACAGGGCTCTGTTCGAGTTTGTCTAATAGATAAGCGATGAACTCTTTGTTGCCCATCGAGTGACCAGACAAGTTGATTGCGCACAGGCCTAGTTGTGCCAAAGCCTGTGGGTGCTGTTCAAACCAAGTTAAGGTTTGATGTACCACCTGCTTATCAAGCAAGTGGGCAATGTTGTAACGCTCGGAGGCTGGCATAAAGATCCCCGGCGAGATGTATTCCCCAGCCGCGCTTTTAATTCGAATCAATATCTCAAAGTGCATGCCCTGCTCTTCACCCGTCAGATCAAGAATCTGCTGAGCGAAAAGTTCAATGCGTTGGTTGGCTAGTGCGTTGTGGACTAAATTGACGCTCTCCATCTCTTGCTCACGACGACGCAATTCTTTGTCGTCTAGACAATACATACTGTAGCGATTGCGCCCTTCTTCTTTCGCCACATGACAAGCTGTATCAGCTTGCGCATGAACCATTTGTGGCGAAGAAGCCGTGTGGTCAATCAGACGAATACCGATCGAGCAGTTTAAGTTGATGCTAATCTCTTCCCAGACAAATGCGTGTTCACTGAGCGTTTTGATGATGGTCGCCGCCAGTTTCTTGGCATCGAGTTCGGTGCAATCCTTGAGTAAAATAGCGAACTCGTCACCTCCCATGCGGGCGAGAATCGTATTGTATGGCAGAATTTCTTCCAACATGCTGGCTGAGAATTGAATTGCCGCATCCCCTGCCTCGTGCCCTGCAGTATCATTGAGAACTTTGAGCTGGTCGAGATCGATATAGAGCATGGCATGAGTTCGGGTATAACTCTCAACTTCACGAAGTGCTTTATCAAGCTGGGCTTCAAAGTAGTTACGGTTGTACGCTCCCGTTAGCAAATCATGCTCTGCCTGATACTGTAATTGTTCAGAGAGGGTTTTCGTCTCCGTCACATCCTCGCCGACGATAAGTAAGTGGCCTGACTCAGCTAACGGGCGAATATTTTCACGCACCCAAACGATGTGTCCGTCCGCATGTCGATATTCTATCTCACGCCGCCATACGCCTTTCATAGCCTGCTTCGGCTGCAGTAATACCTGTCTCGGTGCCAGTGACGTATCGTGAAAATAGAATTCACTTAATCTATGACCCAATACTTGGTCTGAGCGATAACCAAGCAACTGCTCGGCAAATTGGTTTACTTGCTGAATGCGATTGCGCTCATCAAGGGTCACCATCATCACCGGTTGTTGATCATAGTAATGGCTCAGATTGGCCTCACGTTGAAACAATCGCTCTTCGGTGAGTTTACGAGAAGTAATATCACGAGCTTCTAGCAAATACTGCTTCTCGCCGTTGAGCATTGGAATCAATCGTAGCGATAGCTCTAGGATCATCGCGCCCTGATCAGCATGCCAAATCTCTGCTTCAAACTGTGCCATTGCATCATTCTGCTGCGCAGAAAAGAACTGCTTGAGCTGCTCTGATGCTCTTTGCTCCCAATGACGATGCTGCCATATTGGACGTTCAATACTAAAGTTTTGATCATAAAGTAGGTCGTGCAGTTTACGGTTACTTGAAACAATATAACCCTCACCATCAAGCACACCGATGAAATGATAACTTTGGTCAAACACCATTTCGATTAAGGTTTGACTCTCTCTGGCCTGTTGCTCGCTGCGCTTGATACGCCTCAGATAGTAAATCAGCCCCAAGATAATAAATGACAGCAGTACCACTAACCCGCCGACAAGCTTAATCTCTTGTTGATAGCGGTCAGAAAAAGACTGGGGCTGATTGAAGACGACAGATGTGGCTTCCTCTTCAATGCCCAGTCCCCATTTCACAACCGCTTGATAGTCGAGCTGAATCTCCGGATTGCCAACTTCTACCTCTGGCAGTGGCGCTGTCGGGTTTTCCAACACGCGCAATAAGAGCTGTGCTGCCTGTTGACCTTGCTGATAACCGCTCTGAAGAACACCTCCCACGGCACCGTAGCCAAAACCGAGATCATGAACCATATAGATCGGCGCTTTAGAGATCGTATTTAAGCGCTCCCACTGATCCTTTTGACTACCGATCAAGCCATCTTTGTCGCGATAATACATGCCAAACAACAAGCTTGCCGTCGCATCAAGTTGCTCAACAAACTGAATAAGATCTTCAGACTTATCTGGCGTGTAGGCAATGACGCGGCCTTGATACTGGGGGTAACGTACAAGAAATTTTTTCACCAGTGAACGACCAGCTTCACCAGTCACAGAATGGTCAGTAATGACATAGATGGATTTCACATGTGGCTGAATACGCTCGATAAGTGAAATATTGCTGTATAAATCGAGATCTTCCGTTACTCCTGTTGCATTGAGAGCGCGATACATTGCAGGGTCATAGTCGTTGATACCACCAAAAATGATTGGCGTATTACCAAGTTCTGGGGCCAAGCGATTCATCAGGCTTAACGCATTGTTATCACTGACGACTACCGCCCTAAAACGCTCTTGCTCAAACTTCGTTTTGTACAAAGAATAGAGCTGATCAAAGTAAGCATCGCTTTGTGTCCGTTTGGTATCGAGATATACAACCCGAATGGTAGCAACATCAGCACTTTTAAGCTGCTTTTCGAGGCCATCTTGAAAGGAGTCTGTCCAAAACAAACCTTGATGGTATGAGTGCACAACTAGCACGTCTTTCTCGTCCGCAAGGGCAGAAAAACTGATGATAAAGGCTAGAAGGAGGAGACAAAAACGCACTAAAATAGTCTCTAAATCAAGGAAGTATGAATATAATTGTATCACTACTGGTGATAATTTGTACTTAATCAACAAAGTTAAGCTGATTTACAAGGACTGACATGCAAGCACACGGTATCAAACTCGACGACTTAGACAAGGCGATATTAAAGACTCTCATGGAAGATGCTCGCACACCCTACGCGGAAATGGCCAAACAATTTGAGGTTAGCCCTGCGACCATCCACGTGCGTATTGAAAAAATGAAGTCAGCCGACATTATTCAAGGTACTGAAGTTATCGTTGATACCAAAAAGCTAGGTTACGATGTGTGCTGCTTTATCGGCATTAATCTTAATGCGGCTCGTGATTATCACTCTGCTCTTGAGAAACTCAACGCGCTGGAAGAAGTCGTCGAGGCATACTACACCACTGGCGCATACAACATTTTTGTCAAACTGATGTGCCGTTCAATTGAAGAGCTACAATATGTGTTGATTGATAAGCTGCAAGCTATTGATGAAGTTCAGTCAACGGAAACCTTAATCTCTTTGCAAAACCCGATTAATCGTAACGTAAACCCATAAAAAAACTCGCCGCAGCGAGTTATTTATCAGCAGTATTAAACCGCTACTTCGATTCTAAATACGTCTTTAGGTCATCAACGGAAATGCCTTGCTCAGCAATCTCTTTTGCCAGAGACTCAACCAGCTCCCCTTTGCGTGAATCAATCACTTGCTGAAACTGATAAACCATATCACGCAACACTGGTAACGGTACTTGCTTTGCAGCACTGCGGATACGCTCACCGCTCTGGCTACCTAACTCACTTAGGAGTTTACCAAACATGATCTTTTCTGGAGTGTCTTCCAACTGCTCCAATACACGAGCCATCTCGTATGTTGTCATTGACATCGCTATGTTTAATCCGCGGAACCCGAAGTAGGAAGGTCAAATATACAGCGTTTTTATAGATTATCAAGGCTTAGCAATCACGCTAAGCCATTGCATGATGCCAAGTTTTTCCTGCTTTAGACCATAAGATAACAAGTGCCGGAATAACGATTAACATCAAGGTCGCGATCATGATCTGAGGTTCCATATTCAGGCGCTGCACCGTACCAACGACCAAACCAGAGCCACTCATTTGAAACAGGCCAAGAAGCGCAGCCGCAGTCCCAGCTTTGTCACCAAATGGAGCCAACGCCTTACCAGCGGCAGCACCTAAGATCCAAGCAAAACCGATCGACGACATAAAGATAGGCAGCATAAATGCAAAAGCGGTTGATTGCCCCCTCAGTGCGAGCATAGTTACCCCAGCAATGGCGAGAGTAATGATACCTACCGAGAGAGCTTTATGGGTACCGTACTTATCCATAAACTTAGGTGCGCTCAAACAGGCGACAATGTTGATGACAGCATTGATGCCGAACCAGAAGGTGAACTGATCCATTGATAAACCCAAGTTTTCCATTAACACGACAGGTGCCGACGTTACATATCCTAAAATCACAGCCATCGCTAACATGCACAACGTCGCATGAAATAAGAATGAAGGCGTTTTTACCACATCAAGATATCGATTGAGCTTAAACACAGGCTCCTTACTTAACGCAGGATTAGTTTCTTTTAAACCAGACCATAACAGAACAAAAACTAGCGCTGCAAATCCGGCCATAAAGCTAAAGTTTGCACGCCAACCAAACTGTTGCGTTAGCCAGCTACCAAGAATTGGCGCCAAAGCAGGTATAAAACATATCGCTCCATTTAAGTAGCTGATCATTTTCCCGCTTTTCTGTGGACCAAAAATATCGCGAACTGTTGCAAAGGCCGCTACCGATGTCGCACACGCACCTAAGCCTTGTAGCAAACGAGAAACAAGCATCCATTCAATGTTTTGAGCACTCCACGCCAATAAAGCACTCAATGCATAAATGCTCACGCCTCCCAATGCAACAGCTCGACGTCCAAATTTGTCCGCTAAAGGTCCAGCAAATAGTTGGCCAACACCCATAGCAAACAAAAACCATGTAATTGTATCTTGCGCCAATGCGTGTTCCACGTGGAACGTAGTAGAGATCATTGGAAGTGCAGGCAAATAAATATCTATCGCCAGAGGGCTAAACAGAACCAATAGTGTAAGTAACACTAATTGTGATTTACGAGGATGAATTGTGTTAGCCACTTGCACGTTTGACTCCGATGCATTGATGAAATTGGCGACATACTAAGCTAAACTAGATATGCCAACCAATGACATATACTCATCAATGTTATTCCATATGAGAATTTCTAAATGAACATAGAAAAGTTAGCACGTATCGACCTTAACCTATTGGTGTGTCTGCGCGTCTTGATTGAAGAGCTAAACGTAACGCGTGCGGCACATCGCCTTTGCTTAAGCCAATCGGCAGTGAGTAAAAGTTTAGCTAAGCTCAGAATGCAGTTTGATGACCCACTTTTTGTACGCCACGCTCACGGGCTAAAACCGACACCAAAAGCTTTGTTTTTAAAGCCAAAGCTGGAAATCCTAATTAATCAGCTCGAACAGCTGACTCAACCTGAGCAGTTTTCGCCCAGTTCCAGTGACTATCGCTATCAAATCGCCGCGGTTGAAAGCGTATATCCTTTGATACTGCCCCATTTTTTACCCGAGATATTCAAACGCGCACCAGGGGTAACAATCAGCACCCATGCCTGGGCGGAAGAAACGTTCAAGCAATTACAACGCGGTGAAATCGACCTTGGTATTACCGGCAAAGACATAGATATCAACGATGCCAAATTGACCCTGCTGCCACCATCCGATGTTTGTGAGCAGGAAATATATCGAGATGAACAGATGTGCTTGGTGCGTAAACAACACCCTGCGCTGAGTCAAAATTGGGATTTGGATAACTATTTGTCCCAACGACACGTGCAAGTTAGATGCGATGGCAATGAACGTTGGCTGCTCGATTACCGGCTTGCCGATATAGGCAAAGAGCGAGACATCGCTATTACCGTACCCGACTTTAACAGCGCCGCGAGTCTGTGTTCCTACACCGATTTTGTTTTTACCGCACCGAGTCATTTCGTCAAGTTAGCCTCAAAACAACTTGATCTAACCGTTCTACCGCTACCACTGGAATTTCCGCCAATGGCGTATACCTTGTTTTGGCATAGAGATAGAGAGAATGACCCAGCATTGTCCTGGCTACGACAAATTATTCTCGATAAGACCACTTCACTGAGATAATTTGCAGGCTGAAGGTAAAAAGAGTAGCTTATTCGCAACGTCCTCCAAAAGTCATTTCATCGACATGGACACCATAATAATTGAAGGATCAGCCTAGATGCTTACAACGACAGAGCAGCGCCTAACAGCCATTCGCCAATGGTTAGCGCAACACAATATTGACGCCCTACTTATCCCACATGAAGATGAGTACTTGGGTGAATACGTACCCGCCCACAACGAACGTTTACTTTGGCTAACAGGTTTTACCGGTTCTGCAGGCGCCGCCGTCATTACTAAAGACAAAGCCGCCATCTTCGTTGATGGTCGTTATACGGTGCAAGTGACCAAACAAGTTCCAGCAGAACTGTTCGAATACCGTCACCTAATTGAAGAACCCGCTTTAGGTTGGATTAAAGACCATCTTGCAAAAGGTGCATCTGTGGCCATTGACCCTCGTATGCACAGTTCAGCTTGGCTAGACATGGCACAAGCTAAACTTGCTGGCTCACTTGAACTCAAGATTCTTGACAGTAACCCAATTGATAAGCTTTGGCATGATCGCCCTGCTCCTGTGGTTTCTGACGTTCTCCTGATGGCGACCGAATCGGTGGGTCAATCGAGCGCTGACAAACGCCAAGAAATCGCCAACTTAATCCAACAAGCGGGCGCAGACAGCGCAGTGATCACAGCGCTAGATTCAATCTGTTGGCTACTCAATGTTCGTGGTCTCGACGTATCTCGCCTACCAGTTTTGCTCTCACATGCGATTGTCCATTCAGATTCAAGCGTTGAGTATTTCCTTGACCCTGCTCGCCTGCCAGCTCAGTTTGATGAGCATGTTGGCGTAGGTGTAACCGTCCACCACCCAGACGCACTGCGAGCTCGATTAGAAGCGCTGACAGGTAAAAAAGTCTTAGTTGACCCAGCAACCAGCAATGCATGGTTTAAGCTGGTGCTACAAAATTCGGGCGCTTCAGTGGTAAGCAAAGCCGACCCATGTCTAATGCCCAAAGCCGCGAAAAATGACGTAGAAATTGCAGGGATGAAAGCTTGTCATATCCGCGATGGTGTGGCGATGGCTAAATTCTTGTGCTGGCTGGATAGTGAAGTTGCTTTAGGGAATCTACACGACGAAGCCACGCTATCAGACAGACTGGAAGCGTTCCGCTCTGAAGATCCAACTCTAATGGATTTGAGCTTCGATACCATATCAGCCGCTGGTAGCAACGCAGCAATGTGCCACTACAGCCATGAAAACCAACCAGAACCTGGCAAGCTTGAGCTCAATACGCTTTACTTGGTGGATTCAGGCGGTCAATACTTAGATGGTACAACAGACATCACTCGTACAATCGCAATTGGGCAGCCTTCCGATGAAATGATCAAGCAGTTTACATTAGCGCTCAAAGGGCATATCGGCGTAGCGCGTGCACGTTTCCCGAAAGGTACACGTGGTTTCCAAATCGACACATTAGCTCGACAACATTTATGGGCCGAAGGTTATGATTACGATCATGGTACTGGTCACGGTGTGGGCCACTTCCTTAATGTACATGAGGGGCCAGCAAGCATTTCGAAAAGGCTGATTGATGTGCCTCTTGTACAAGGGATGGTACTCTCAAATGAGCCCGGCTATTACCGTGCAGATGCATTTGGTATTCGTATTGAGAACCTAGAACTAGTCGTGGAAACTCCAACTAATGGTGACTTCCCTGTTTTATCATTTGAATCGTTAACTCGCTGTCCAATTGATAAGCGCAATATCAACCTTGATATGCTGACTCGTCCTGAGCTCGCGTGGCTGAATAACTACCACCAAAAAGTATGGGACGAAATTGGCCCATTGGTAGAAGGTGAAGTTAAAGAGTGGCTTCGCGCAGCAACAACACCAGTCGCACATTCATAACCCTTCGACTTGTTTACTTATATAAAAATGGCTCTCTGATGGAGAGCCATTTCATTTCGCCTAACCTTACGTTAGTTCAAAACTTACTACATGTTCTTCGCAGTGTTTCACGTGAAACACATTTTGAGGATTAACTCTATCCCGAATATGCCGAGTGCCAATCACGCCATACAGGGTCAAACCCTTTTGCTCTAATCATCTCCTCGACCGATGCTGCACTTCTCTCATCACTGATTTCAAATTGCTCTAGTTCAACATCATCCATTGCATACCCCCCAGGTTGGGTTTTAGACGCAGCAGACATACTTGTGATACCCAGCGGTAGAACATTGTCTCTAAGCTTAGGGGCCTCCCTAGTTGAGAGCGACAACTCAACCTCAGGGTTCAACAAGCGATATGCACAGATTAATTGCACCAGTTGCTTATCCGTCATTACAGATTTTGGCTGAAGCGCCCCCTCGCAAGGACGCAGGCGCGGGAAAGAAATCGAGTAGCGCGTTTGCCAGTAAGTGCGCTCTAAATAGTCCAAATGTGCTGCAACATAGAAACAATCTGTGCGCCACTCTTCTAGCCCGATTAGCGCGCCAATCCCAATCTTATCGATGCCCGCTTTCGCTAAACGATCCGGCGTGTCCAATCGATATTCAAAGTCCATTTTGTTGCCACGCAAATGATGTTCTGCGTAGGTCGACGGGTGATAGGTCTCTTGATAAACCATCACCGCATCTAAACCTAAGATTTTTAATTCGGCATATTCATCTTGGTCAAGCGGCTGAACTTCCATAGCCAGATAGTTGAATTTCTGTTTGATCATCGGCACCATGTCACGGAAGTAATTCATGCCCACCTTGGTTTCGTGTTCACCCGTTACCAGCAAGATACTATCGAATTTCATCCGTTTAATAGCCTCGACTTCCGCTGCGACTTCTTGCTTGTTAAGCGTGCGGCGTTTAATACGGTTCTCCATAGAAAAACCACAATAGGTACACGCATTAGCGCACAGGTTAGAAAGATACAGCGGGATGTACAGTGACATGGTGTTGCCAAAGCGCTTACGGGTTGCCGAATATGACAACTTCGCCATCTGCTCTAAATAAGCCTCTGCGGCAGGAGATATCAAGGCTTTGAAATCTTCCAGATCGCGCTTCGGCTTGCTAAGTGCACGCTCAACATCTTGGCTAGTTTTGGCATAAATCGACATAGAGATATCATCCCAATTGAGATGCCTGAATTGCTCAACAAAACTCATGCTTACCCCCTTCGCGCTTATAACTCATCTAAAAACGACGTTAGCGGACTCGATGCAACTGCATGCGAAACTTTACCGGCAAGTCCTGACTCGTATGCCATACGCCCTGACTCAACTGCCATCTTAAATGCTTTTGCCATCGCGACGGGGTTGCTTGCAGCAGCAATCGCCGTATTAACCAGCACGGCATCCGCACCCATTTCCATCGCTCGCGCGGCATGTGAAGGTGCGCCAATACCCGCATCCACAATCACAGGTACGTTTGCTTGGTCGATGATGATTTCTAGAAAGTCATGAGATGCTATACCTTTATTCGAGCCAATCGGTGCACCCAATGGCATTACCGAAGCACACCCCACTTCTTCGAGGCGTTTACACAAAACCGGGTCAGCATGACAATATGGCAGCACAATAAATCCTTGTCGGACTAGCTGCTCGGCTGCGGCCAAGGTTTCGATGGGGTCGGGCATTAAGTATTTAGGGTCTGGATGAATTTCCAATTTTAGCCAGTTTGTGCCTAATGCTTCGCGAGCAAGCTGCGCTGCAAATACGGCATCTTTGGCGTTCTTGGCACCCGATGTATTGGGCAGTAAATTAATCCCAGCTTGAACTAAAGGTTGTAAGATATCATCTTGTTGATTATTCACATCAACGCGCTTCAAGGCCATGGTCGCTAATTGAGAACCTGATGCTTGAATCGACTGTGCCATCAAGCGACTGTTGGAAAATTTACCTGTTCCCGTGAATAGCCTTGACTGAAATTGTTTATCACCAATGGTTAGCATTGCTCTTATCCCCCTGCGATAGCTTGAAACAAAGAGATGCTATCTCCCTGTGAAAGTATTGTGTTTGCCCACTCGCTGCGCGGTACGACATTGTTGTTAATCGCGAACACACAGCCGATTTCAGGCAGATCAAATTGGCGAATAATTTGCTGTAGATTCGACTGGAACTCGACTTGATGTGATTGTTCATTAATGACTATGGTGACGACATCTTTCTCTGTCACAAGTTGTTGTGATGTTTGCTGCTCTGATAATGTCATTGCTTCAACTCTGTTAATTCGACGTTTATTTCAGTTATTTGCTTAACCTTGCTGGCTAAACTCTACTTCTCGCTGAGAGCACAAACTTGGCACTGTTTATCTTGACTTATTCCCATGATTTGCCACTGCATGCTTAAGCCATCAAATAGATGTAGCTTTCCTGTCTCGACATGGAATTTGCCTGACGCCAGCTTTTGAATCGCCGCAAGTGCCTGATAATTCCCAAGCGTGCCGACCACTGGGCCAACAACGCCGCTCTCACTGCACTTTTGTCTCTGCTCCACTTCATCAAAGGGATACAAGCAACGATAGCAGCCTTTGCCGTCTAGCGATTTGTAGTAATCAAAAACAGCGAACTGCCCTTGCCACCCTATCGCCGCCGCAGAAATCAGCGCTGTGCTTTGCTCGAAGCAGACTTGATTAATTAGCTGACGCGTTGGCATGTTGTCGCTACAGTCCAGCACCACATCTGCCAGCATGACTTCAAGTTGCAACTGAGCTTTGTCCAATCGCTTGTTCAGAGCACGCACTTGGACCATAGGGTTGAGCTGCAAGAGTTGCTTCGCCGTGGCTGAAACTTTCTCAGTCTGTAGATCTGATTCACGATAAATCACCTGCCGTTGTAAGTTGCTGCTATCAACTTCATCGTCATCAACAACGACGAGCTTACCGACACCTGCAGCTGCTAAGTACAAACTCGCTGCGCTGCCTAGCCCACCACAACCAATAAGCAACACATGCGATTTACCAAGCTTATCTTGGCCACGTTCGCCAATGTCAGCTAACGCTATCTGGCGCTGGTAACGAAGAAACGCTTTATCCGACAACATGCTCACCTCTCACAATCTCTGCTGAGTTTCTGTTTGCGTCGATGAACTCCAGTCGTCGTGGTTGCATTAAGTGTGAGAAATACTCAATCACAGTTTGAGGTGATGTTGCCAATGTAATGGCTCTCACCACCGCCAAGCTTGATACCCCGGTCTGCCAAACTTGGTCAGCATTTATTTGATCAATCCCACCGATAGCAACTGTTGGATAACCAAGTACGCAACGACTTTTCAGATCGCCGTTTTGCACTGGGCTATAAGGGATGCTATCGATGAGCTTTTGATAGAGAGCCAAACGAACTAATCCCTGCGGCTTAGAAGGCATCTGTTTGGTCGTGGTTGGGAAGATATGCCCCAACGCAATATAGCTAGGATGAATTTGCACAATACGCAGTAACTCATAATAGCCGTGGGTTGAAAGCCCTAAGCGAATACCTTCTTTACTCAGTTGAGCAAGGTTTGACTCCTCAATATCTTCTTGGCCAAGATGAACGCCGTAAGCACCGTGTTTGATCGCTAGCTGCCAATAGTCATTGATGAATACTTGCGCCTTATATTGTCGGCCAAGCTCAATCGCCCGCATGATTTGCTGCTCTAAATCTTCTTGATGTGGGTTCTTGATCCGCAACTGTATAGTGTTAATTCCAAGCGGTAATAGACGTTCGATCCAACTCACATCATCAACTACTGGATAAAGACCAAGACTATGCTTAGGTAACGTTGGAAAGCTGACAGTTTCACCCTGCGCAGACCAACCCACTTGAATACCTAAACGCTTGTCTTCAAGTACAGGCGTAGGGAAATCTGTATACTGACATGCCAATAAGGTTGAATGTTGTGAATCGCAATTTCCTGGAAAATGTGTTTCACGTGAAACATGCGCCTGCTGATTTGTCATAGCTCGGGCAAGCGTTAAAGCATCTTCAATTGGGAAATCTAAAGCCAACAAACACATGACCCAAGCAAGATGCTGCTGCGGAACAAACGTGGTTGTAAACTCAGTTTTGATAGAAAGCGCGCGTATCTCATTGCTAAACGGGTGGCGCCAGATATCAAGCTGGCCAATATTGCCGTTACCATCGACAATCTGATTGTCAGCAATGCCGACAAATATCGACTGTGATGAGTGTTTTTCAAACTGCGTTGGTGATATTTCACTTTGGTACAAAAGCGCAAAACTATAGGTAGATAGTTCGTTATATCCGTCGATTAAGTCGGTACCAATCTCAATAGCTTGTTGGTCACCCACAAGCTGAATAGATTGTGTTGCGCTAACCCCTAACTCAACTTCTTCGATGCTAAAGCCCTGTTCTTTCGCCAGCAACAAACATTGTTGAACTAACCCGGTTAATTCCATCAATGACGAAGGGATTAATATTTTACTCATTGTTCACTCGCCTCTGCATGTGCCGCAGGATGGTACAACTCAGATCCTGATGCTCTAAACTCTTGAGACTTTTGGCGCATCCCTTCCAGTGGATCGTCTAACATTTTTATCGAAATAGCCTGGTCTGCTGCAACTTGCTCAGTATCTTTCGCATACTCACGAACCTCTTGAGAGATCTTCATTGAACAGAACTTAGGTCCGCACATAGAACAAAAGTGCGCGACCTTACCAGACTCTTGAGGAAGTGTTTCGTCATGAAAAGCACGAGTGGTATCTGGATCAAGTGACAAGTTGAACTGGTCTTGCCAACGGAATTCGAAACGAGCTTTAGATATTGCATTATCGCGTACCTGAGCTCCCGGATGCCCTTTGGCTAAATCAGCCGCATGTGCGGCAAGTTTGTAGGTGATAAGCCCTGTCTTAACGTCTTCTTTATTGGGTAAGCCAAGGTGCTCTTTGGGTGTTACGTAGCAAAGCATCGCGCAACCATACCAACCAATCATTGCAGCACCAATGCCAGAGGTTATGTGGTCGTAACCAGGTGCAATATCTGTTGTTAGTGGACCTAGTGTGTAGAACGGCGCTTCATGACAATGCTCTAGTTGTTCTTCCATATTCTCTTTGATCATGTGCATAGGTACGTGCCCAGGCCCTTCAATGATAACCTGTACGTCATATTCCCATGCGATCTTGGTCAGCTCACCAAGGGTGCGTAGTTCAGCAAACTGAGCTTCATCATTGGCATCGGCAACAGAGCCCGGTCGAAGCCCATCACCTAGAGAAAGCGCCACATCGTATTTGGCGCAGATTTCACAAATCTCACGAAAGTGCGTATATAGGAAGCTTTCTTGATGATGCGCCAAACACCATTTAGCGATGATTGACCCGCCGCGAGAGACAATGCCAGTGACGCGTTTCGCCGTCATCGGGACGTAGCGCAGAAGCAAGCCTGCGTGAATAGTGAAGTAATCAACCCCTTGCTCTGCTTGCTCAATCAGGGTATCTCGCATCACTTCCCAATTGAGTGCTTCAGCGATGCCATTGACTTTTTCTAGCGCCTGATACATTGGCACAGTACCAATCGGAACTGGGCTATTACGTAGAATCCATTCGCGGGTTTCGTGAATATTGCGGCCAGTAGAGAGATCCATGACAGTGTCTCCCCCCCAACGAGTCGCCCACACCAACTTTTCGACCTCTTCTTCAATTGACGAAGTGACAGAAGAGTTACCAATGTTGGCGTTAACTTTAACGAGAAAATTGCGGCCAATGACCATCGGCTCAGACTCTGGATGGTTGATATTTGAGGGAATAATTGCACGGCCCTCGGCAACTTCTTTACGCACAAATTCAGGGGTAATGTCTTTAGGCAAATTTGCGCCAAAGCTTTGACCTGGATGCTGCTGATTTAAAACATCGTCACGATATCTTGCACGGCCCATGTTTTCACGCAGCGCAATATATTCCATCTCAGGAGTGATGATACCTTGGCGGGCATAGTGTAACTGGGTGACGCACCGACCCTCTTTTGCACGTCTAATACGTGGCAAATTGCCATAACGTAGATCATTGAGCGTGTCGTCTTCAAGGCGCTGTTTGGTGTACACCGAACTAACATCATCTAATCGCTCGGTATCACTGCGCTCCTCAATCCACGCTTCTCGTAGTTTAGGTAAACCGTTGTAGAGGTCAATTGTGTGCTCAGGGTCTGTATATACTCCAGAGGTATCGTACACTCGCACAGGTTGATTGGGCTCGAAAATGGGACTATCTTTGCTACCGCCAACAAGGCTATCTGCCAGTGAAATTTCACGCATAGACACCCGAATATCAGGGCGTGATCCCACGACATAAACTTTGTTTGAATTTGGGTAGGCTTGTACCGAGAGGGTATCAATAAAGTGTTTTGCTTCCAGTCTCGCTTGCTTGCGACTCGACATAGCATTTTTCCTTGCTTTGTTATTCTAAGATAAAAAGTAATAAAAATGCTTGGCGGAAAGATGCGACAAGAGGAATCGAATTATGGACGGATAAGCTGATGCTATGGGTCTACAACGACATTCGACTATTTGATAGGTAAACCAGATTAGATTCTGGTGTAGATATCTTCTCTTGTTCCCTTCGCAGATACTAATCTGATCAGGTTCAACGGATCCCGAATTAACGGTCTCAGCCTTATGGCACTCCGACAAGTGAAATCAGTATATAAAAACGGCTTGGTGAAACCAAGCCGCATTGCATATTATTTAGCTAAATTCTATCCAAAGTTAACTTTTGACTAGTAATTGAAAGCCAATCCATGCAGCGGAGATACTCAATACGACATTGAGCAAAACGTTCAACCCCATCTTAAAAAATGCACCCTGCTGCATAAGAAGTACATTATCCATTGAGAAGGTAGAAAATGTAGTCAAAGCACCCAAAAAACCTAAACCGACGATTTGTCGCCAGGGCTCTGTAGCTAGAATTTCATTTTCAAACGCGGCAATGAGCAGCCCCATAATAAATGAGCCAACGACGTTAACTGTTAACGTACCATATGGAAACCCTCGCCCAAGCAAAGCAACACACAGTTCAGATACAAGATAACGAGAGCATGCACCAAATGCCCCGCCGAGTGCAATAAATCCGAGAATAGAAAGTTGCCCCATGATTCCCCCAATTGTATAACTACTTCTATTGTAACTTTTAACACTAGATTTTCGATAATAATTCAGTGAACTTACCTCAATCAAAGTTTTAGATTTTAAAAGTTACAGCTGTCACTTAACCTCTATATAGCCCATTAAGCCAGTCTTCATATGCTCAATCACATGGCAGTGGTACATCCAGCGGCCAGGATTGTCAGCGACAAACGCCGCCTTCGCTGTGCCATTTTTGCCTAGTAAAACGGTATCAGTATGGAATGGTTGTTCAACCTTTTTACCGTCAAGCTCGAGTACAGTAAAGGTGTGACCATGAATATGAATCGGGTGATGATATTGAGTAACATTCCTTAAAGTGAATATATAGGTTTTACCTAGTTCTAGCGAAGCCAGTGGTGCAGGAATACTCTCCTTTGTCATTCCCTCCCAAGCGCGTTTATTGGTTAACCAGAACTTAGGTACGGCTTTCCCATCTTTAGCTGCTGGCGTGACCGCCCCTTCCCATTCGAAGACAAAATCAATATTTTCTGCATTACGCAAATCAAGTGCTGAAATTGGATTTAACGGTAACTTGGGGATCGCTCGCTGATCGTTAAGATCTGAGCCGATCACCTCAAATTCGCACAGAGGAAATGGAAATCTACCCTTCATATAACGAACATAAACACGCTCTCCTTGCTTTGGAGCAATTAGAGCAATATCAACCCTCATTCCGGGGCCAATTTTGTGTTGAGATAGCTGATAGGGCGTTTTAATTGGATTACCATCAATAGCTACAACCCACGCATCTGCACCTTCAACTGTAATCGGATAGGTTATCGTGTTGTCTACATTCGCAATACGTAAACGAGTAGTCGCATTTTCTTTCAGTTGATATTTGGGCTCGTGGATACCATTGACACTACTCCACTCGCCGGGAGTGCCCATGCGAGCACTCAGGCGAGGAATCATTAAGTCCTTCCACTGACCTTGCTTGTCAAGATGCCAATGTTTGAGCATCAACGAGTGTTCCTCATCAAACTCTACAGGATTCGCTTCTTCAACTATGATCAAACCAACTAGCCCCACTCCCAGTTGCTTGACGCTGTTCATATGTGGGTGATACCAAAATGTTCCTGCGTCTGGTGGGGTAAAGCGATACTCGAAAGTTTCACCCGGCATAATAGGAGCTTGACTCAAAAATGGTACGCCATCCATTTCAATCGGAATTCTAAGACCATGCCAATGGATGGTGGTTGGTTCGGCGAGCTTATTGGTGAATCTTATAATGACTTCCTGCCCTTGACGGCAACGGATCGTCGGTGCAGGAATCTCACCATTGAAACCAAGAACATCTGTTTTATAGCCAGGTACCAATTCGGCGCTAGCAGGCTGTGCGGTAAGTTCGTAGGTCCATTTGCCCTTACGAGTCAAAGTACAAGCTGGCAATATGCTAAGCGCTGACAGCGCTAACCCCGATTTAACGAAATGACGACGAGAGATTTCCATAAAAACTGAAGGCAATTAAATTAAGTGAATAAGTAACTCACTGTAACAGATTGGTAAGAATAATTCTCAACAAGCGACACTAACGCAAAACTGCACATAACTTGTTAATGATAGATATGAAGAAATTCTAACTCTTAGCACGTGCTTTCTTTGAATATCAGTGGAATCCGCTGCCTTGCCAGGACTCAATATTGTATTACTGGTGGAAGCAAAAAGGCCTCAGTCGAAAGACTGAGGCCTTGAAGATGGCAGGGGTGGAGAGATTCGAACTCCCAACACGCGGATTTGGAATCCGCTGCTCTGCCAATTGGAGCTACACCCCTGTAGAATCTTGCAAATTGTAGATTCGAAAAAACCTCGCCTTAGCGAGGTTTCTATATAAGTGGCGGAGCGGACGGG
>NZ_JXXV01000009.1 GCF_000967545.1 Vibrio galatheae
GCTCTTTAACAATTTGGAAAGCTGACGAATAACAACAATCCCCATCTCATTGAGATGCGTTGTTATTCAAATTAAAAGTTCTCAAATCCTAATGACTTGTTCATTAGGGTCCAACACACATTCAAGTGTTCTTGGAAACACCACAACTCGTTGTGATGTTTATATTTGAGTCCGGCAAAATCGTGCCTGCGCATGTATAAAAATGCAGGCAACTTTGGTTGTTTAAACAGAAGACCCTTTGGGGTTGTATGGTTAAGTGACTAAGCGTACACGGTGGATGCCTTGGCAGTCAGAGGCGATGAAAGACGTAGTAACTTGCGATAAGCCCAGATTAGGTAGTAACAACCATTTGAGTCTGGGATTTCTGAATGGGGAAACCCAATACCATAAGGTATTACTGTTAACTGAATACATAGGTTAACAGGGCGAACCGGGGGAACTGAAACATCTAAGTACCCCGAGGAAAAGAAATCAACCGAGATTCCGAAAGTAGCGGCGAGCGAAATTGGACTAGCCCTTAAGCTTTTAATGAGACAGGTGAAGGCTCTGGAAAGTGCCGCGATACAGGGTGATAGCCCCGTAACCGACATCTCATCATCAGTGAAATCGAGTAGGGCGGGACACGTGATATCCTGTCTGAATATGGGGGGACCATCCTCCAAGGCTAAATACTACTGACTGACCGATAGTGAACCAGTACCGTGAGGGAAAGGCGAAAAGAACCCCTGTGAGGGGAGTGAAATAGAACCTGAAACCGTGTACGTACAAGCAGTAGGAGCACCCTCGTGGTGTGACTGCGTACCTTTTGTATAATGGGTCAGCGACTTATATTCAGTAGCAAGGTTAACCATCTAGGGGAGCCGTAGAGAAATCGAGTCTTAACTGGGCGTCGAGTTGCTGGATATAGACCCGAAACCAGGTGATCTAGCCATGGGCAGGTTGAAGGTTGAGTAACATCAACTGGAGGACCGAACCGACTAATGTTGAAAAATTAGCGGATGACTTGTGGCTAGGGGTGAAAGGCCAATCAAACCTGGAGATAGCTGGTTCTCCCCGAAATCTATTTAGGTAGAGCCTCGGACGAATACTACTGGGGGTAGAGCACTGTTAAGGCTAGGGGGTCATCCCGACTTACCAACCCTTTGCAAACTCCGAATACCAGTAAGTACTATCCGGGAGACACACGGCGGGTGCTAACGTCCGTCGTGGAGAGGGAAACAACCCAGACCGCCAGCTAAGGTCCCAAATTATAGCTAAGTGGGAAACGATGTGGGAAGGCTTAGACAGCTAGGATGTTGGCTTAGAAGCAGCCATCATTTAAAGAAAGCGTAATAGCTCACTAGTCGAGTCGGCCTGCGCGGAAGATGTAACGGGGCTAAGCTATAAACCGAAGCTGCGGCAATGAAGTTTACTTCATTGGGTAGGGGAGCGTTCTGTAAGCCGTTGAAGGTGTGTTGTAAAGCATGCTGGAGGTATCAGAAGTGCGAATGCTGACATGAGTAACGATAAAGGGGGTGAAAAACCCCCTCGCCGGAAGACCAAGGGTTCCTGTCCAACGTTAATCGGGGCAGGGTAAGTCGACCCCTAAGGCGAGGCCGAAAGGCGTAGTCGATGGGAAACGGGTTAATATTCCCGTACTTCTTACAATTGCGATGGGGGGACGGAGAAGGCTAGGTGGGCCTGGCGACGGTTGTCCAGGTTCAAGTGCGTAGGCTGAAGAGTTAGGTAAATCCGGCTCTTCATAAGGCTGAGACACGACGTCGAGCATCTACGGATGTGAAGTCATTGATGCCATGCTTCCAGGAAAAGCCTCTAAGCTTCAGATTGTAAGGAATCGTACCCCAAACCGACACAGGTGGTCGGGTAGAGAATACCAAGGCGCTTGAGAGAACTCGGGTGAAGGAACTAGGCAAAATGGTACCGTAACTTCGGGAGAAGGTACGCTTCTGACGGTGAAGTCCCTTGCGGATGGAGCTATCGGAAGTCGCAGATACCAGGTGGCTGCAACTGTTTATTAAAAACACAGCACTGTGCAAAATCGTAAGATGACGTATACGGTGTGACGCCTGCCCGGTGCCGGAAGGTTAATTGATGGGGTTAGCGCTTGCGCGAAGCTCTTGATCGAAGCCCCGGTAAACGGCGGCCGTAACTATAACGGTCCTAAGGTAGCGAAATTCCTTGTCGGGTAAGTTCCGACCTGCACGAATGGCGTAATGATGGCCACGCTGTCTCCACCCGAGACTCAGTGAAATTGAAATCGCTGTGAAGATGCAGTGTACCCGCGGCTAGACGGAAAGACCCCGTGAACCTTTACTACAGCTTGGCACTGAACATTGACCCTACATGTGTAGGATAGGTGGGAGGCTTTGAAGACGGTACGCCAGTATCGTTGGAGCCGTCCTTGAAATACCACCCTTGTAGTGTTGATGTTCTAACTTAGACCCGTTATCCGGGTTGAGGACAGTGCCTGGTGGGTAGTTTGACTGGGGCGGTCTCCTCCCAAAGAGTAACGGAGGAGCACGAAGGTGGGCTAATCACGGTTGGACATCGTGAGGTTAGTGCAATGGCATAAGCCCGCTTGACTGCGAGAATGACAATTCGAGCAGGTGCGAAAGCAGGTCATAGTGATCCGGTGGTTCTGTATGGAAGGGCCATCGCTCAACGGATAAAAGGTACTCCGGGGATAACAGGCTGATACCGCCCAAGAGTTCATATCGACGGCGGTGTTTGGCACCTCGATGTCGGCTCATCACATCCTGGGGCTGAAGTCGGTCCCAAGGGTATGGCTGTTCGCCATTTAAAGTGGTACGCGAGCTGGGTTTAGAACGTCGTGAGACAGTTCGGTCCCTATCTGCCGTGGGCGTTGGAAGATTGAAGGGGGCTGCTCCTAGTACGAGAGGACCGGAGTGGACGAACCTCTGGTGTTCGGGTTGTGTCGCCAGACGCATTGCCCGGTAGCTAAGTTCGGAATCGATAACCGCTGAAAGCATCTAAGCGGGAAGCGAGCCCTGAGATGAGTCTTCCCTGACCCCTTGAGGGTCCTAAAGGGTTGTTCGAGACTAGAACGTTGATAGGCAGGGTGTGTAAGCGCTGTGAGGCGTTGAGCTAACCTGTACTAATTGCCCGTGAGGCTTAACCATACAACACCCAAAGGGTTTTGATGGACTCAAAGCAAGAACAAATTGAATGTGTCAGAACGAAAAAACAGCTTTCCGAATTAAAGAATTTGCTTGGCGACCATAGCGATTTGGACCCACCTGATTCCATGCCGAACTCAGAAGTGAAACGAATTAGCGCCGATGGTAGTGTGGGGTTTCCCCATGTGAGAGTAGGACATCGCCAGG
>NZ_JXXV01000010.1 GCF_000967545.1 Vibrio galatheae
TTGCTAAGATCTTCGACTAATTCTTCCGAATTAGCTAAAGACTTCGGAAAATCTTTGAATAAGATTTGACGAACCAGTAGCAAAAAGGGCATCATTTGATGCCCTTTTTCTGCACTATAAAAAATGTCTGTTGTTTTCTTATTCAATATGGCATTGAGCAGGTTTTTTGATTGAGGTGTTGCGTCTCAATCAATAAAAGAGTACGTCAATTAACTTAAATTGTCGTTTCATGGATTTGCCCTGCAACAGCGGGGTTGTTGTCGTCTATATTAAGACTTAGACAGGTTGGTTTTATGAAAGCAAATAATGCTGAAACTCCTGATAGCTCAAATGGCGCAGATATCTTCAAGTGGATTGTCACTTTTGTTCTGCTAGCTGCCGCTGTTGTGGGTAATTACCTGTATGGTGAAATGTCTGTAGTGATTCGCGCTGCAGGTGTTGTTGTACTAATCGCTGCTGCACTTGCTGCTGCTGCTACAACAACTAAAGGTAAAGCTGCGATCGAGTTTGCAAAAGAATCGCGTATGGAAGTACGCAAAGTAGTTTGGCCTACACGCCAAGAAACAATGCAAACGACTTTGATCGTGTTAGCTGTAAGTATTGTAATGGCTCTAGTGCTTTGGGGTATTGACGGCATTATGGTTCGTCTTGTCTCTTTTGTAACTGGGGTATAGAGGGTTTTAATTCATGAGTGAAGCGCCAAAAAAACGCTGGTATGTGGTTCAAGCCTTTTCTGGATTTGAAGGTCGTGTAGCCCAATCTCTTCGCGAGCATATCAAAATGCACAGTATGGAAGAGCTGTTTGGTGAAGTTCTCGTTCCTACTGAAGAAGTAGTTGAAATGCGCGCTGGTCAGCGTCGTAAATCTGAGCGTAAGTTCTTCCCTGGTTATGTCCTAGTTCAGATGATCATGAACGATGAATCATGGCACCTAGTACGCAGCGTGCCGCGTGTCATGGGCTTCATTGGTGGTACCTCTGATCGTCCAGCTCCTATCACTGATAAAGAAGCTGATGCGATTCTTAACCGTCTAGAGAAAGCAAGTGAAGCGCCTCGCCCACGTACTATGTACGAAGCGGGTGAAGTGGTTCGCGTTACTGATGGTCCATTCGCTGACTTTAACGGTACTGTTGAAGAAGTGGATTACGACAAGAGTCGTGTGAAAGTGTCTGTATCGATCTTTGGTCGTGCAACACCAGTAGAGCTTGAATTTGGTCAGGTTGAAAAACTGGACTAAAACTCGGATTTAAAGAGTATAAAAAATCACCTTTTTAGGCTTGTATAAGGCGCGAATTATGACTATAATTTCGCGCCTTATTACTTTGGTCGACAGCTTGGCTGACACTAAAGTAACGAGTTTTATATCAACGGGGAGCTGATCAGACGGTTAGCGTTCGTACCCAAAATTAGGAATTATCATGGCTAAGAAAGTTGAAGCTTACATCAAGCTGCAAGTTGCTGCTGGTATGGCAAACCCAAGTCCACCGGTTGGTCCTGCACTAGGTCAACACGGTGTTAACATCATGGAATTCTGTAAAGCGTTCAATGCGAAAACAGAATCTATCGAGAAAGGTCTACCTACTCCAGTTGTTATCACAGTATACAGCGATCGTTCTTTCACGTTCGTAACTAAGACTCCACCTGCTGCTGTTCTTCTTAAGAAAGCTGCTGGCGTTAAGTCTGGTTCAGGTCGTCCAAACACTGAAAAAGTGGGTACTGTAACTGACGCTCAAATCCAAGAAATCGCAGAAACTAAAGCTGCTGATATGACTGGTGCTGACATCGAAGCAATGAAGCGTTCAATCGCTGGTACTGCTCGTTCAATGGGCCTAGTGGTAGAGGGTTAATAAGATGGCTAAACTAACTAAGCGCATGCGCGTAATCCGCGAAAAAGTTGACGTAACTAAAGAATACGAAATCAACGAAGCTGTAGCTCTTCTTCAAGAACTAGCAACTGCTAAATTCGTTGAGTCTGTAGACGTTGCTGTTAACCTAGGCATCGATGCTCGTAAATCTGACCAGAACGTACGTGGTGCAACTGTACTACCTCACGGTACTGGCCGCGAAATCCGCGTTGCAGTGTTCACTCAAGGTGCAAACGCTGAAGCAGCTAAAGAAGCTGGCGCAGATATCGTAGGTATGGAAGATCTTGCTGAGCAAGTTAAGAAGGGCGAAATGAACTTCGACGTAGTTGTTGCTTCTCCAGATGCAATGCGCGTTGTAGGTCAACTAGGTACTATCCTAGGTCCTCGCGGTCTAATGCCAAACCCTAAAGTTGGTACTGTAACTCCTAACGTTGCTGAAGCTGTTAAGAACGCTAAAGCTGGTCAGGTTCGTTACCGTAACGACAAAAACGGCATCATCCACACTACTATCGGTAAAGCAAACTTCTCTGCTGAGCAGATCAAAGAGAACCTAGAAGCACTTCTAGTTGCTCTGAAGAAAGCTAAGCCGTCTTCTGCTAAGGGTACATTCCTGCAGAAAGTAAGCATCTCTACTACTATGGGTGCTGGTGTTGCTGTTGATCAGGCTAGCCTGAACACTCAAGCATAATATATTTGCTTAGGCGTGAAATTAATGTATAATTTCGCGCCTAATATTTGTGGTTGGGGCTGAACTTTGGTTCATTAAATTCTTTCTGAATTTGCTGTGAATTATGACCCAGTCTCCGTCCAAGACCGTAGGTGTCTGTTTTGAAATAGACTTAATCTTCCTACGTAGATGGTGCCCGAACTGACAGAAAGCTCTATGTAAATAGTTACCTTTCTTCTGGGAAGCACCTCAATAGCTCTCACTGTTGTGATAATAGTGAGTGGTGTAACGACAACCAGGAGTAAATCCAAGATGGCTTTAAACCTTCAAGACAAAAAAGCAATTGTTGCTGAAGTCAACGAAGCTGCCAGTGGTGCACTTTCTGCAGTTGTAGCTGACTCTCGTGGCGTTGAAGTGGGCGCGATGACTTCTCTACGTAAACAAGCTCGTGAAGCTGGTGTTTATGTACGAGTTGTTCGTAACACTCTAATGCGTCGTGCGGTTGAAGGTACAGATTACGAGTGTCTAACTGACACTTTCACTGGCCCTACTCTAATCGCATTCTCTAACGAGCACCCAGGTGCTGCAGCGCGTCTTTTCAAAGACTTCGCTAAAGAGAACAAAGACTTCGAGATCAAAGCTGCTGCATTTGAAGGCGCGCTAACTGACGCTGAAGTACTAGCGACACTACCAACTTACGACGAAGCAATCGCACGCCTAATGATGTGCATGAAAGAAGCTTCTGCTGGCAAGCTGGTACGTACCTTCGCTGCTATCCGCGATCAAAAAGAAGAAGCTGCGGCGTAAGCCTTGCTTTTTTCTGGTTGCTTAATAAACTTATTGTTGATTTAAAAGAGAATTGTTATGTCTATTACTAACGAGCAAATCCTAGACGCAGTTGCAGAAATGTCTGTAATGCAAGTTGTTGAACTTATCGAAGCAATGGAAGAGAAATTCGGCGTTTCTGCTGCTGCTGCTGTTGTAGCTGGCGGCGCTGCTGCAGGCGAAGCTGCTGCTGAGCAAACTGAATTCGACGTAATCCTAGAATCTGCTGGCGGTAACAAAGTTGCTGTAATCAAAGCAGTACGTGGCGCAACTGGCCTAGGTCTTAAAGAAGCTAAAGCTCTAGTAGACGGTGCTCCAGCACCTCTAAAAGAAGGCATCGAGAAAGCTGAAGCTGAAGCTCTTAAAGCTCAGCTAGAAGAAGCAGGTGCAAGTGTTACTGTTAAGTAATCATTGCATAGTTTCTTAGCCTAACGGCTAATGGCTGGTGGTTTTATAACCACCGGCCTTTTTGCGCTGTAGGGGTTGGGTGATTTTTCCGCTGTTTGAGCACCCAAGTTCCTAGCAAAAAACATTTCATTAGCTCTTAATGAAATGTCACTACGATCAAACAGATGTTAGTCACTGTCTCATTGCGATTCGAGACAGTTTGGGTCACTTATCAGCGAGCTGAGGAACCCCATGGTTTACTCTTATACCGAGAAAAAGCGCATCCGTAAGGACTTTGGTACTCGTCCACAAGTGTTGGACATTCCATACCTGCTATCGATCCAGCTCGATTCGTTCGAAAAATTCATCGAACAGGATCCTGAAGGTCAATACGGTCTTGAAGCTGCTTTCCGTTCTGTATTTCCAATTCAGAGCTACAACGGCAATTCCGAGCTGCAATACGTTAGCTACCGTCTTGGTGAGCCAGTTTTTGACGTTAAAGAATGTCAAATCCGCGGCGTAACTTATTCAAAACCACTACGCGTAAAACTACGCCTAGTTATCTTTGATAAAGACGCGCCAGCAGGTACTGTAAAAGACATTAAAGAACAAGAAGTCTACATGGGCGAAATTCCGCTTATGACAGACAATGGTACCTTCGTTATCAATGGTACCGAGAGGGTTATCGTATCCCAGCTGCACAGAAGCCCAGGTGTATTCTTCGACAGCGATAAGGGTAAGACCCACTCATCAGGTAAAGTTCTATATAATGCGCGCGTTATTCCTTACCGTGGTTCATGGCTTGATTTCGAGTTTGATCCTAAGGACAACCTATACGTACGTATTGACCGTCGTCGTAAGCTTCCAGCTTCGATCATTCTGCGCGCACTAGGTAAGACGTCAGAAGAGATCTTAGACATCTTCTTTGAGAAGGTGAACTTCGAAGTCAAAGATCAAACTCTATTGATGGAGCTTGTTCCTGATCGTCTACGTGGTGAAACTGCGTCTTTCGATATCGAAGCAGATGGCAAGGTTTATGTTGAAACTGGTCGTCGTGTAACTGCACGCCACATCCGTCAACTTGAAAAAGATGGCGTTGATCATATCGAAGTACCTGTTGAGTACATCGTAGGCAAAGTTGCGTCGAAAGATTACATCAACGAAGCGACTGGCGAGATCATTGTTGGTGCAAACCAAGAGATTTCTCTTGAAGCACTTGCTAACCTTTCTCAAGCTGGCCATAAAGCGCTAGAAGTTCTATTTACGAACGATCTAGACCACGGTCCATTCATGTCAGAAACACTACGTATCGACAGCACTGTTGATCGTATTTCTGCACTGGTAGAAATCTACCGCATGATGCGCCCTGGCGAGCCACCAACGAAAGAAGCCGCTGAAGCTCTATTCGAAAGCCTATTCTTCTCTGAAGAGCGTTACGATCTATCGACTGTTGGTCGTATGAAGTTCAACAGCTCTATCGAACGTGAAGATGCTCAAGAGCAAGGCACACTAGATGAAACTGATATCATCGAAGTGATGAAGAAGCTTATCGCTATCCGTAACGGCATCGGTGAAGTGGACGATATCGACCACCTAGGTAACCGTCGTATCCGTTCTGTAGGCGAAATGGCAGAAAACCAATTCCGCGTAGGTCTAGTACGTGTTGAACGTGCTGTTAAAGAGCGTCTAAGCCTTGGTGACCTTGATGCAATCATGCCTCAAGATCTAATCAACGCTAAGCCAATCTCTGCTGCGGTTAAAGAATTCTTTGGCTCTTCACAGCTATCTCAGTTCATGGACCAAAACAACCCGTTATCAGAAGTAACGCACAAACGTCGTATTTCTGCATTGGGTCCTGGCGGTCTAACTCGTGAACGTGCTGGCTTCGAAGTACGTGACGTACACGTAACTCACTACGGTCGTCTATGTCCTATCGAAACGCCTGAAGGTCCAAACATCGGTCTGATCAACTCTCTATCTGCGTTTGCGCGTTGTAACGAGTACGGTTTCCTAGAGACTCCATACCGTCGCGTAGTAGATGGCGTAGTAACAGACGAAGTAGATTACCTATCTGCTATCCAGGAAGGTCAGTACGTTATCGCTCAGGCGAACACTGTTCTTACTGAAGAAGGCACATTTGCTGAAGAGCTAATCACAGCTCGTCAGAAAGGTGAATCTGGCCTACACCCACGAGAACATGTTGATTACATGGACGTTGCAACTAACCAGGTTGTATCTATCGCTGCATCGCTTATCCCGTTCCTAGAACACGATGATGCGAACCGTGCATTGATGGGTGCGAACATGCAACGTCAGGCAGTTCCAACACTTAAGGCTGACAAGCCTCTAGTTGGTACGGGTATCGAGCGTAACATCGCAGTTGACTCTGGTGTTACAGCGGTAGCGAAACGTGGTGGTGTAATCCAGTCTGTAGATGCTTCTCGTATCGTTGTTAAAGTTAACGAAGACGAGCTGATCCCGGGTGAAGCGGGTATCGATATCTACAACCTAACTAAATACACTCGTTCTAACCAAAATACGTGTATCAACCAGCGTCCATGTGTGATGCCGGGTGAACCTGTAATGCGTGGTGATGTTCTTGCTGATGGTCCTTCAACAGACCTTGGTGAGCTAGCACTTGGTCAGAACATGCGTATCGCGTTCATGCCTTGGAATGGTTACAACTTCGAAGACTCGATCTTAGTATCTGAGCGCGTAGTTCAAGAAGACCGTTTCACAACTATCCACATTCAAGAGCTATCTTGTGTGGCGCGTGATACTAAGCTTGGTGCTGAAGAGATCACAGCTGACATTCCAAACGTAGGTGAGTCTGCTCTGTCTAAACTAGACGAGTCAGGTATCGTTTACATCGGTGCGGAAGTGAAAGGCGGTGACATCCTTGTAGGTAAAGTAACGCCTAAAGGTGAAACTCAGCTAACGCCTGAAGAGAAGCTACTACGTGCTATCTTCGGTGAGAAAGCGTCAGACGTTAAAGATACGTCTCTACGTGTACCAAACTCAGTTTCAGGTACGATCATCGACGTTCAAGTATTTACTCGTGACGGTGTTGAAAAAGACAAACGTGCACTTGAAATTGAACAGATGCAGCTGAAAGAAGCGAAGAAAGACCTTACTGAAGAATTCCAGATTCTTGAGGGTGGCCTTCTAAACCGCGTTAAAGCTGTACTTCTTGATGGTGGTTACACTGAAGCGAAACTAGACACGACTGATCGTAAGAAGTGGCTAGAGCTAACGCTTGAAGATGATGCTCTACAGACTCAGCTTGAACAGCTAGCAGAGCAGTACGACGAGCTAAAAGCTGACTTCGATAAGAAATTCGAAACTAAGCGTCGTAAGATCACACAAGGTGATGATCTAGCACCTGGCGTACTGAAGATCGTTAAGGTTTACCTAGCGGTTAAACGTCGTATCCAGCCTGGTGATAAGATGGCGGGTCGTCATGGTAACAAGGGTGTTATCTCTAAGATCAACCCTGTTGAAGACATGCCTTACGATGAGAAAGGTCAGCCGGTTGACATCGTACTGAACCCACTGGGTGTACCTTCGCGTATGAACATCGGTCAGATCCTAGAAGTACACTTAGGTCTGGCAGCGAAAGGTATTGGTGACAAGATCAACCAAATGGTGAAAGAGCAGCAAGAGCTAGCTAAGTTCCGTGACTTCCTACAGAAAGTTTACGATCTTGGTGAGACTCGTCAGCAAGTAGACATTGCGTCTCTATCTGATGATGAAGTGCGTACGCTGATCAGCAACCTACGCGGTGGTCTACCGATCGCGACTCCAGTATTTGACGGTGCGAATGAAACATCAATCAAAGAGCTGCTAAAACTAGGTGACCTACCGGAATCTGGTCAGCTAACGCTGTTTGATGGTCGCACAGGTGATGCGTTTGAGCGTCCTGTAACTGTTGGTTACATGTACATGCTGAAACTAAACCACCTTGTTGATGACAAGATGCACGCTCGTTCAACTGGTTCGTACAGCCTAGTAACTCAGCAACCACTTGGTGGTAAAGCTCAGTTCGGTGGTCAGCGTTTCGGTGAGATGGAAGTATGGGCACTAGAAGCATACGGTGCTGCTTACACGCTTCAAGAAATGCTAACGGTTAAGTCGGATGACGTTAACGGCCGTACTAAGATGTACAAGAACATCGTAGACGGTAACCACAGCATGGAACCTGGTATGCCAGAATCGTTCAACGTACTGTTGAAAGAGATCCGCTCGCTAGGTATCAACATCGAGCTAGAAGACGAAGAGTAATCCCTTCTTTCTTATATAGAAAAAGCGATTATTTGGTAGAAGGTGCTCACTTTTGCGGGTGAGCTCCTTTTAACTCCTTACAGGAGCTGATTGTGAAAGACTTATTAAACTTTCTAAAAGCGCAGCATAAGACCGAAGAATTTGATGCAATCAAAATCGGTCTATCTTCACCAGACATGATTCGCTCATGGTCTTTTGGTGAAGTTAAAAAACCTGAAACGATCAACTATCGTACGTTCAAGCCTGAGCGTGATGGTCTGTTTTGTGCGCGTATCTTTGGTCCAGTAAAAGACTACGAATGTCTTTGTGGCAAATACAAGCGTCTAAAACACCGTGGCGTAATCTGTGAGAAGTGTGGCGTTGAAGTTACACAAACTAAAGTTCGTCGTGACCGTATGGGCCACATCGAGCTTGCTTCACCAGTTGCTCACATCTGGTTCCTAAAATCGCTACCGTCTCGTATCGGTCTACTGATGGATATCCCTCTACGTGATATCGAACGTGTTCTTTACTTCGAAATGTACGTAGTAACTGAACCAGGTATGACTGATCTAGAAAAATCTCAGATGCTGACTGAAGAAGAGTATCTGGACCGTCTAGAAGAGTGGGGTGATGAGTTCACCGCTAAGATGGGTGCAGAAGCGATCAAAGACCTACTTGCGTCTATGGATCTGCCTGCTGAAATCGAAGAGATGCGTGAAGAGCTTCAGTCTACTAACTCAGAGACTAAGCGTAAGAAGATCACTAAGCGTCTGAAGCTAGTTGAAGCGTTCGTTCAATCGGGTAACAACCCAGAGTGGATGATCCTAACTGTGCTTCCGGTACTTCCGCCAGATCTACGTCCTCTAGTACCTCTAGATGGCGGTCGCTTTGCGACTTCTGATCTGAACGATCTATACCGTCGCGTAATCAACCGTAACAACCGTTTGAAGCGTCTACTAGAGCTAGCTGCTCCGGACATCATCGTACGTAACGAAAAACGTATGCTGCAAGAGTCTGTTGATGCGCTTCTAGATAACGGTCGTCGCGGTCGTGCGATCACAGGTTCGAACAAGCGTCCTCTGAAATCTCTTGCTGATATGATCAAGGGTAAACAAGGTCGTTTCCGTCAGAACCTTCTAGGTAAACGTGTAGACTACTCTGGCCGTTCTGTAATCACAGTAGGTCCATACCTTCGTCTGCACCAGTGTGGTCTTCCTAAGAAGATGGCACTTGAGCTATTCAAGCCATTTATCTACAGCAAGCTAGAGACTCGTGGTCTTGCGACGACAATCAAAGCTGCTAAGAAGATGGTAGAGCGCGAAGAAGCGATCGTTTGGGATATCCTAGACGAAGTTATCCGTGAACACCCAGTACTATTGAACCGTGCACCGACACTTCACCGTCTAGGTATCCAGGCATTCGAACCAGTACTAATCGAAGGTAAAGCGATTCAGTTACACCCACTAGTGTGTGCAGCGTACAACGCGGACTTCGATGGTGACCAAATGGCGGTTCACGTGCCTCTAACTCTAGAAGCACAGCTTGAAGCTCGTACTCTGATGATGTCGACAAACAACATTCTGTCGCCAGCGTCAGGTGATCCGATCATCGTACCTTCTCAGGACGTTGTATTGGGTCTTTACTACATGACTCGTGACAAGATTAACGTGAAAGGCGAAGGTATGTACCTTGCTAGCCCAGCTGAAGCTGAGAAGGCATACCGTACTAAGACTGCTGAGCTACACGCTCGCGTTAAAGTTCGTATCACTGAGACAGTTGTTGACGAAGATGGTAATAGCACTACAGAGACTAAGATGGTTGATACAACTATCGGTCGTGCAATGCTATGGCAAATCGTACCGGCAGGTCTACCGTACAGCATCGTTAACCAAAAGCTAGGTAAGAAGCAAATCTCTAACCTACTTAACGAAGCGTACCGTAAGCTTGGTCTGAAAGACACGGTAATCTTTGCTGACCAAATCATGTACACAGGTTTCGCATACGCGGCACTTTCTGGTGTATCTGTTGGTATCGACGACATGGTTGTACCTGCAGCGAAGTACACTGAGATTGAAGAAGCGGAAGCAGAAGTTCGCGAAATTCAAGAGCAGTACCAATCTGGTCTTGTAACTGCGGGTGAGCGCTACAACAAAGTGATCGATATTTGGGCATCGACCAACGATCGCGTAGCCAAAGCGATGATGGAAAACCTTTCATCTGAAACGGTAATTAACCGTGACGGTGAAGAAGAGCAGCAAGAGTCATTCAACAGCATCTACATGATGGCTGACTCGGGCGCTCGTGGTTCTGCAGCTCAGATTCGTCAGCTAGCGGGTATGCGTGGTCTGATGGCTCGTCCAGACGGCTCAATCATCGAAACGCCGATCACTGCGAACTTTAAAGAAGGTCTAAACGTACTTCAGTACTTTATCTCAACGCACGGTGCTCGTAAGGGTCTTGCGGATACGGCACTGAAAACTGCGAACTCGGGTTACCTAACTCGTCGTCTAGTAGACGTTGCGCAGGACGTTGTAGTACACGAACATGACTGTGGCACCCACGAAGGTGTTGACATGATGCCGCATATCGAAGGTGGTGACGTTAAAGTTGCACTTTCTGAGCTAGCTCTAGGTCGTGTTGTTGCTGAAGATGTTCTTAAGCCAGGTACTGAAGAAGTTCTGATTCCACGTAACACTCTAATTGATGAGAAGTGGTGTCAGATCATGGAAGAGAACTCAGTTGACCGCATGAAAGTGCGTTCTGTAGTTACTTGTGATGCAGACTTCGGTTGTTGTGCACAGTGTTATGGTCGTGACCTAGCACGTGGTCACCTAGTAAACCAAGGTGAAGCAGTGGGCGTTATCGCTGCTCAGTCTATCGGTGAGCCGGGTACACAGCTTACGATGCGTACGTTCCACATCGGTGGTGCGGCATCTACTGCAGCAGCAGAGAACAGCATCCAAGCGAAGACTACAGGTACAGTTAAGCTACACAACGCTAAGTTCGTAACGAACAAAGACGGTAAGCTTGTTATCACTTCTCGTGCATCTGAACTAACTATCATTGATGAGTTCGGCCGTACGAAAGAGAAACACAAACTGCCTTACGGTTCTCTACTAACTAAAGGCAACAACGATGCAGTTCAAGCTGGTGAAACAGTAGCGAACTGGGAAGCGCACACTATGCCAATCATCACTGAAGTGGCAGGTCGCATCCAATTCGTTGACATGATCGACGGTGTTACAGTTTCTCGTCAAACAGATGACCTAACAGGTCTTTCTTCAAGCGAAGTAACTGAAGCGGCAGCTCGCCCAGCAGCAGGTAAAGATATGCGTCCAGCTATCAAACTTGTTGATGAGCAAGGTAACGATGTAATGATCCCTGGTACTGATATGCCAGCTCACTACTTCCTACCAGGTAAAGCTATCGTAAACATCGAAGACGGAGCTGAAGTAGGTGTGGGTGATACACTTTCACGTATTCCTCAGAAGTCTGGCGGTAACCGAGACATCACCGGTGGTCTACCACGCGTAGCTGACTTGTTCGAAGCACGTAAGCCGAAAGAGCCTGCGATTCTTGCTGAGCACACAGGTACTGTGAGCTTCGGTAAAGAGACCAAAGGTAAACGTCGTCTAGTAATCACTCGTGAAGGTGGAGACACTTACGAAGAGATGATTCCTAAGCATCGTCAGCTTAACGTATTCGAAGGCGAGAAAGTTGAACGTGGTGACGTGATCGCAGATGGTCCAGAGTCTCCACATGACATTCTACGTCTACGTGGTATCCACGCTGTGACTCAATACATCGCGAACGAAGTTCAAGAAGTATACCGTCTCCAGGGCGTTAAGATTAACGATAAGCACATTGAGACTATCGTTCGTCAGATGCTACGCAAGTGTACTATTACTCACGCTGGTGACTCTGAGTTCCTAGCGGGTGAGCAGGTAGAATACGCGAACGTTAAGATTGCTAACCGTGCACTAGAAGCAGAAGGCAAAGAGCCAGCACGCTTCGAACGTGAGTTACTAGGTATCACTAAAGCATCGCTAGCGACTGAGTCGTTCATCTCTGCGGCATCGTTCCAAGAGACAACTCGCGTACTAACAGAAGCTGCAGTTTCTGGTAAGCGTGATGAGCTACGTGGTCTGAAAGAAAACGTAATTGTTGGTCGTCTGATTCCAGCAGGTACAGGTTTCGCTTACCACCAAGATCGTCAAGCTAAGCGCGTAGAAGAGCAAGAAGGTCCTTCAGCTGAACAAGCGACTGACAACCTTGCAGCACTACTTAACGCTGGCTTTTCTTCAGACGAATAAGTCTGCAGGCGAGTAATCGCGATCTAAGAAATGACAAAAGGCACCTTCGGGTGCCTTTTTTGTATTTGAGATATAGAAGAGAGCATTTAGTTCCTAGAAGCATTATTTGTACTGCTAGTCACTAGGAATGCAAAGTGGTTACGCGCCCGGCGGCACCGCTAAGCTATCGGCAATCAATTGAATCAGTTGATCTTCGACCTCAAAGCGTATTTCAATCGTTTCACCAATGAGTGATAAATCACGATCAAAGGATTCTAAGTCGTCTTCTTCGCTAACGGCGGCGTAGCGATCGGTGAAATCGAGCAGAGGTTCAGTAGTCAGGACAATTTGTCCGTAAGCCTTATTAATCTCATCTGTGGCCTCGAAACCCGTCGCGCGCCACTTATCCATCACCATATCGTAGATCTTAAAATGACCTTCAGAGATATAGTCGACGAGATGTTGGCAAAATATTTGAAGTTCTTTGGGGGTAGGAAGAGAAGAGAGTGAGGCTTTGGTTGAGCAGGGTTGCAGCGCGGCAAGCTTACAGTACTCAACGATTAGCGACTGTCTGGTTTCAAGCCAGTGGTCAATGACCTCACTTGAACCACCCCATTGTTCTTGTGTTTGTTTGAATTTATTTAGCATGACCATATCCTCATGATCGGATCACTTCTCCGGTGACCATTACGCTTTGACTCCCAAAGCACGTACAGAGTACAACCTCTTGTCCTTACAAGAATTTATAGTTTCAAAATTGCCGGACTACAAACTCTGGTATCAATTTAGATTGCCAGTAAAATAGGTGAACTGCAAGCGAAGAGGTAAGTCCATGTTAAAGAAAGGTGACATTAACCGTACGAAGAATGCTTATTGGTGTGTCGTGTCAGGAAGCGAGATTTGGCTATCTTCTGGCCAGCTTCCAATGGGGAGCGCACAGAGTTTAGACTTACCTTATGAGCAGGCAATAGAGATTGGTCAATGGGATGATCTACCACTGATGTGGCTCAATGAAGCGGATGTGACGCAAGAGCTAGAACTCACTTCATTGCGCGACTGCCTTCATTTCCCTCAAGCGTTATTTTTGCTGATGAGTAAAGCTATTCAATATGGACACATGAGCCAGAGTCTGCGTTTCTGCCCTCAATGTGGTGGCCGAAATCACCTCAACCACAACCAATTGGCGATGCAATGTGGTGACTGTCGGACATTACATTACCCACGTATTTTCCCTTGTATTATCGTTGCGGTGCGCAAAGAGAACCAAATCTTACTTGCACAACATCCAAGACATCGTAATGGTATGTATACCGTGATTGCGGGTTTTCTTGAGGTGGGCGAAACGCTAGAGCAGTGTGTGGCGCGTGAAGTTAAAGAAGAGACTGGGGTAGAGGTCAAAGACATTCGTTATTTTGGTAGTCAGCCGTGGGCTTTCCCGTCGAGTATGATGATGGGCTTTGTCGCGAATTATCACTGTGGTGAATTAAAGCCTGATTATAGTGAACTCAGCGATGCTCGTTGGTTTGACGTCGATACACTTCCACCTGTCGCCCCAGAGGGAACAATTGCTCGGCAGTTGATCGAATACACGTTAAACGAAATTAAACTATCTATTTGAAATGCAAAAAAAACCCTCCAGAAGGAGGGGGTAAGTAAGATGTCGTTATGAGATGCCAAGCACAGAGTGCTCGGTTTATAATTGTAGTTTTCGCTAGCAAACAAATTTTTAACACTGTTACGGGGTGGGTGCAAATTAAGCACTGATTTAAAAGTTAATAACTTGATCTAGGTTGCAAAGCACACCGCTTTTGCGAGCCAAACAGTGTTAGAATAGCCGCCAATAAAAACGAGCCTAAAAATCGGAAAATCGGAATGACTGAATTAAAGAATGACCGCTATCTTCGCGCGTTACTAAAACAGCCAGTTGACTACACTCCTGTATGGATGATGCGTCAAGCAGGTCGTTACCTGCCAGAATACAAAGCAACTCGCGCACAGGCGGGTGATTTTATGTCTTTGTGTAAAAACGCCGAGCTTGCCTCTGAGGTGACGCTTCAGCCATTACGCCGTTTTCCTTTAGATGCCGCGATTCTGTTTTCAGATATTCTAACGATTCCAGATGCGATGGGTCTTGAACTGCGTTTTGCAGCGGGTGAAGGGCCGGTATTTGATAAACCAATTACCTGTAAAGCGGATGTAGAAAAGATCGGTATTCCTGATCCTGAAGGTGAGCTTAAGTATGTCATGAATGCGGTGCGCCAGATTCGCAAAGATCTTAATGGTGATGTACCGTTGATCGGCTTTTCTGGTAGCCCATGGACACTAGCCACTTACATGGTCGAAGGTGGTAGCTCAAAGGCGTTCACTAAGATCAAGAAAATGATGTATGCCGAGCCACAGACTCTGCACCTACTGCTTGATAAGCTCGCAGACAGCGTGATCGAATATCTAAACGCACAAATCAAAGCGGGTGCGCAGTCTGTGATGGTATTTGACACTTGGGGTGGTGTTCTGACTCCGCGTGATTACAACCTATTCTCACTGCAATACATGCACAAAATTGTTGATGGTTTGATCCGTGAAAACGAAGGTCGTCGTGTGCCTGTGACCTTGTTTACCAAAAATGGCGGAATGTGGTTAGAGCAGATTGCTGCAACAGGTTGTGATGCCGTTGGTCTTGATTGGACGATCAATATCGCTGACGCAGTTGCACGTGTCGGTGATAAAGTCGCTCTGCAAGGTAACATGGATCCTTCTATGCTTTACGCCTCGCCAGAGCGCATTCGTGAAGAAGTTTCAACTATCCTTGCTGGTTTTGGTGATGCAGGTACAGGCCATGTGTTTAACCTAGGTCATGGTATCCACCTTGACGTGCCACCAGAAAATGCTGGCGTATTTGTTGAGGCGGTGCACGAATTATCCAAGCCGTACCACAAATAATTGAGTAATTGATAAAAAGCGCCTGATACGACCAGGCGCTTTTTTGTTATCGGTTACACTAGCCGCTATACTGCCGATAGTAACAGAGAAGGAATACGGAACATTCATGAAGACTCGCGACAAGATAGTGCTCGCTGCACTGGAACAATTTAATGAGCACGGTGAGCGTAATATTACCACCAACCATATTGCGGCCTATATCGATATCAGTCCGGGTAACCTGTATTACCACTTCCGTAACAAGCAAGAGATTGTTCGCGAAATTTTTGCGCTCTATTCCAATGAATTACTCGAACGCTTTACCCCGATTCAAGGTCAACAAGAGAGCTTAGTTCTGCTTAAGCACTATCTTGATTCCATTTTTACTTTGATGTGGAAGTATCGCTTTTTCTACGCCAACTTACCTGAAATCCTGCAGCGAGATGAATTGCTACACGAAGAATATATTCAAGTGCAGGATAAGCTGCAAACCAACTTGATTAACATTATGCGAGCGTTTGTTGCTCTCGATTTAGTGCAAGTTGATGACAGTGATATGCGCTCTTTAGTGACGACGCTGCATATGATCGCGTCAAGCTGGCTGGGGTATCAAGCGGCCATGTCACCGAAAACGCAGATTACCGAACAGGTTATTCACCAAGGCATGTTGCAAATGATCTCGGTAGTAAAACCTAAAGCAACCCCACAGGGCTTAGAGCAATTACAACTACTTGAAGATGGCGTGAAAGCGATTCACGCTTAAGATACGGTTCCAACTTATAACCAATTGAGATTGTTCAGCTATCACTAACCCATTAGAGTATCGAGAGATATTTTAATGGGTTTTATTTTATGCACTTCGACGTCTTCAATGGTGATGCCGACGGGATCATTGCGTTGCTGCAACTACGCTTGGCTGAGCCAAAATCTTCTAATTTGGTTACCGGAGTGAAACGGGATATTCAGTTACTCGACAAAATTGACACCTCTGCAGCTGATACGGTTACTGTGTTGGATATCTCAATGGAAAAGAATCTCGCAGGTCTTGAAAAAGCGTTGTTTTCTGGGGCTAAAGTCTTCTATGCCGATCATCATAAATCCGGGCTAATCCCAGCTCACGACAGTCTAGAGGCGCATATCGATTTAGACGCCAATACCTGCACTGCCTTGATTGTCGATAAGCTACTCACTGGTCGCTATCATACATGGGCAATTACGGCGGCTTATGGTGATAACTTGATTGCTAAAGCCGATGAGCTAGCCGATGTGGCGGGTTTGAGCGAGGAGCAGAAAGCGAAACTAAAAGAACTGGGCACCTTGATTAACTACAATGGGTACGGTTCTCAGTTGGATGACCTTCATTTTCACCCCGCAGATTTGTTTACGGCACTTTTGAGCTATGATGATCCATTTGCTGTTATTGCTGATCAAACATCACCCTTCCATTTACTGCGTGCTGCTTATCAACGAGACATGGAACAGGCGCTAGCGATAGATGCGTTATATCACAGTGAAAAGCTGGCCCTGTTTGAACTGCCAGATTTGCCATCTTCACGTCGTATCAGTGGTGTCTATGGTAACTTGCTCGCCAACCAAGCCCCCGACTCAGCTCACGCAGTGTTGACTGAAAATCGTGATGGTAGCTATACGGTTTCTTTGCGTGCCCCACTGAATAACAAACAAGGCGCTGGTGATATCTGTTCACAATTTGCCACCGGAGGTGGGCGAGCCGCCGCCGCAGGAATTAATGCTTTGGCAAAGAGTCAGTTAGAGGCATTTATTGCGGCAGTTGAAGCGTATTACTGAGTTGAGTATTAGTCTCTTATTAGAGTAAAAATGACGCCAGATTAGGCGTCATTTTCATCATATATGCTGTTTCTTCTTAGCTAACTAACGAGTTAGCCAACTTTTGGGGTTATGGGTTTTACTATTGCGGCGTATCTCAAAATAAAGTGATGGACGTGGCTGGCCTCCAGTATCGCCGGCAAGAGCAATTTTTTCTCCAGCGGAAACTTTATCCCCTTCTTTTTTCAACAAACTTTGGTTAAACCCATACAAAGTCATGTCTCCTTTTCCGTGGTCGAGGAGAATGACTAAACCATAGCCGCGTAAGTAGTCAGCGAATACCACGGTGCCAGAGTAAACGGCTTTAACGGATTGGCCGTAGTTTGCGTCAATGACCATGCCCTTCCAATTGATCTGCCCAGTCTGACGTGTGCCATAGTTATGTAGAATGCTTCCTTTCAATGGCCAAGGCAGTTTGCCTTTTTGGCGCGCTAGTCCATCCATTGGGATGGAGTTACGCTTGGCTGCTTTGGCTATCTCTGCTTTTAAGCGCGTCTCATTGCGTTGCAATTCAGACAGGTAGACTTTGTCATTCGAGATGCTTTTGCGAATCTGAGAGACCGTACCTTTACGTTGAGATTGCGTTTTTGCTAACTGATCCCGTTTGTTGGTTTGTTGGTTAAGTAAACTCGTGATCTGCTGTTTTTCAAGTTTGAGCTGCTCGCGACTGTTATCCAGCTCTTCGGCAGTTTTTTCCAGCTCATTAATGGTGGCAGCACGCTGCTTAGCAAGGTGTTGGAAGTATTGACTGATGCGATCTTCTTCGACGCCTTGGTTGAGGATATTTGACGACGATTTCGCCCGTTGCGTAACGTAATAGATCTGGAGTAGCTCGGCTAGTCGGTCACTTTGGGCCTTCTTCTGCTGTTCCAATTGTTCCACTTTGGACTCAAGTTGAGTGATGTTTTGATTGGTGGTCGCGAGAGACGCCTTGGTGGCTTTGATCTCTGCTTCTAAGCGGGTAATGGTAATTTCTTGTGATTTGAGAGATTGTTGCAGTGAATCGAGCTTTTTCTGTTGGGATGTCAGGGATTGCTTTTGACGCGAAATTTCACCGCTTACCCCTTTTAATTCGGCATTGCTTGCCGCGTAGCTAGGCAGTATTGCATAGGCAGATAGCATCAACCCAACAGCAAGCCAAACCTTGCTGGAAATGAAAGTCCTTACTCGCGGGCTAATCATATTACCAATATGTCCTAACTATTTGAGAAGCTTCCAGTATACCCAAACCTTTTGTCTAGAAGAAAGCCCAATGTCAAAGTTACCTTAAAACTAAAAAGCCCGAGCAATTGACGGCTCGGGCTTTGTTATTGGTCAGCTATGTGGCTTACTTAAACAGTACTTCGCCTGTCATTTCTGCTGGGATCTCTAATCCAGTTAGCGCTAGCATTGTTGGTGCTAGATCAGACAACTTACCACCTTGTTTGAACTCAACCGCTTTGTCACCAACGTAGATGAGTGGTACAGGTAAGTTAGTGTGAGCGGTGTGAGTACCGCCTGTCTCTGGGTCAACCATCATTTCTGCGTTGCCGTGGTCAGCTGTGATCAGCATTTGACCACCAACTTCCTCGATAGCGGCCGTTACTTTAGCAACACACGCATCGATTGCTTCGATCGCTTGCTCTGCTGCTTCGTAAACGCCAGTGTGACCAACCATATCTGGGTTAGGGTAGTTACAGATAATAGTGTCGTACTTACCAGATTTGATCGCTGCAACCATCTTTTCAGTTAGCTCTTCAGAACTCATTTCTGGTTGAAGGTCGTAAGTAGCCACTTTTGGAGAAGCAACAAGCTGACGCTCTTCACCGTCGAATTCATTCTCAACACCACCGTTGAAGAAGAAAGTTACGTGCGCGTATTTCTCCGTTTCAGAGATACGTAGCTGAGTCTTACCTTGCTTAGAGAGCCACTCACCGTAAGTATTCTCTAGAGAGGCTGGCGGGAACGCGATTGTTAGTGGGATGTCAGCAGCGTATTGCGTTAGCATTACGAAGTTGATTGCTGGGAATACTGCGCGTTCGAAGCCGTCGAATGCAGGAACGAAAGTACGTGTGATTTGACGAGCACGGTCAGCGCGGTAGTTCATGAAGATTACGGCATCGCCGTCTGCCATTACCGCATCTTCTTGGCCTTCTGCTTTGATTGCGGTTGCTTTAACGAATTCATCGTTCTCATCACGAGCGTATGCAGCTTCAAGACCAGCCACTGCAGTATCGAAAGTGAACTCTGCTTTAGCTTGGGTTAGTAGATCGTAAGCAACTTGAACGCGATCCCAGTTGTTATCACGGTCCATCGCGTAGTAACGGCCTACTAGAGAAGCCACTCGGCCTTTACCTAGTTTCGCGAATAAGTCTTGGAAGCGCTGTAGAGAGTTCTCTGCGCTGCGTGGCGGTGTGTCACGACCGTCTAGGAAGCAGTGTAGGTAGATTTTCTCTGCGCCACGTGCCGCTGCCATTTCAACGGCTGCGTAGATGTGATCTTCGTGAGAGTGTACGCCACCTGGAGACATAAGACCCATGATGTGAACAGCTTTGTCAGCTTTTACTGCCGCGTCAATCGCTTCAACCAGTGCAGCCGTGTGCTGGAACTCACCGTCAGCGATAGATTTAGTGATGCGAGTTAAGTCTTGGTACACCACGCGACCTGCGCCGATGTTAGTGTGACCAACTTCTGAGTTACCCATTTGACCGTCAGGTAGGCCAACATCCATGCCAGAAGCAGAGATTAGAGTGTTTGGTTTGTTAGCAAACAAGCTATCAAGGAATGGAGTATTTGCGTTTGCGATCGCGTTGCTTGCTGTATCTTCACGGTGACCGTAACCGTCAAGAATAACTAGAGCCATTGGCTTCTTAGCTGTCATAGTGATGACCTCGTCAAATTTCAAAGTAACTTTAGAAACAAAATTAGCGTAATTTTACTACACTTTTTAACCAAAACTGTAGGTTAAGATCAAATATTGTGTGCGAAATATTGTTGTTATTTTTCACCTTACTGATAGTAAGTCTTTCTTCAACCACCAGTAGCAACCATTTTCTAAGCCTATTTTCTCGCTTAAAAGATAAATTGAAAGTGGGAATTAGCTATTGCTGTAATAGCTAGCTAACCAGAATTCCCGTGCCCACAACAGCAACTATCGCTCCGAGCCAAGCGAATCGATTAGGTCGTTTACCAGAGTAAATCCAAAGTATAGGCAATAACATGATAGGCGTGGTAGAAGAGAGCAGTGCGACCATGCCCACATTGCCTTGTTGCAGTGCGTACAAGATCAACGTCATACCGACGGCCATGGCGAGAAAACCGTTGATCGCAGTGATAGAGAAGATTTTTGCGTTCATTGGTTTAGTGGCGCGAGCAAGGCGTGCTCCACTGAGGAAAAACACACAGTGGGCAACAAAAGCCGTCATCATACGCATCGCAGAAGCAGCAACGGGGTCAATCGCGGTTTGCATGATAGGTTTTGCAATGATGCCACCGAGTGCTTGACATAGCGCTGCGACCAACCCTAAGGCGACACCAATCCAGATATTGCCTTTGATTGACTCTAGATGATTATTAGCTTGCCCTCTGCGACCGAAAAAAATGGCCGTTAACACGCCGGAAAAGACCAATGCTGATCCGATCAATTCCATTGAGGTCATGGTTTCGCTAAAAAGGAAATAACCGAGTAGAGCGGAAAAGACTGCGTGACACGAGAAGAGCAAACCTGCTTGTCGCGGCCCCATACGATTCAAACAAGCAAACAGTGCGGTATCACCGATGAAAATTCCGATCACTCCGGACAACATCATGGCCGAAATTGCACTGGTTTCGACACTTGCCCAGCCGCCAGTAAACAGCGCCATAGTGCCCAAA
Source organism: Vibrio galatheae (assembly GCF_000967545.1). GTDB lineage: Bacteria > Pseudomonadota > Gammaproteobacteria > Enterobacterales > Vibrionaceae > Vibrio > Vibrio galatheae. The sequence goes on from NZ_JXXV01000010.1 coordinate 20,915, forward strand.
ATGACAGAGGTACACCCCATTCGCCATCGGCTATAGGCAAAGGTACCCAGATGCTGAGCCGGAACCACTGAGAGTAAACTGGCGACCGCCCAAAGAAATGCCGCGGCCAACGCCAGCCATTCATAACCCATCGACACGAATCCTTGTGATTTTGCAATATTACAGGCTGACAATATGCATTAAAACAAGGTGAAATCAAAGACTAAACCTAATTATCTACTTGGGTTTAGCCTTTGACTGTCATAGTGCTAAGTGGTTAAGGATGTGAGCACTCACTCAGGTAAGGAGGAGTGTGCCAGCGTAAACAATACTTAGGCCGATGATGCCGATAATGACACCCGACTTGGCCATATCTTTGCTTTCAATAAGACCAGTAGAGTAGGCCAAAGAGTTCGGTGGTGTTGAAACAGGGAGAATCATACCAAGAGAGGCTGAAAAAGCGACCACGATTAACAGACCTTGTAGTCCTCCAATCGCGGCTAAGCTCTCCATTGAAGCGCCAATCGCTGCCGCTATAGGCATGAGTAAGTTAGCTGTTGCGGTATTGGACATGAAGTTTGCCATCACCCAACACACCAGTGACATGCTCAGAACTACCGCCATTGGTGACAATGATTCATAGTCTATGGCGTGCGCCAATGCAAAGGCGAGCCCTGTTTTATCTAACCCAATACCAATCGCAATACCACCGGCAACTAACCACAATACGTCCCAGTTGATCAGTTTAAGTTCGGCTTTACCCATAATGCCCGTTAAAGTGAACACCGCTAGCGGAATAATCGATACCACATAGGTATTCATGCCATGCAGTTTCGTTGTCATCCACAATAATATTGTCCCGGCGAATGTTGCGTATACCACAATCGCACGCCAGCTTTTTTGAAACTGACCATCAAGCTTTAGAGTCATGGTTTGCTGTGAAGAGGGAAACAGTTTTTGCAGTAAAAACCACGCAATGGTGAGTTGGACTATCACAAATGGTACACCCATCATCATCCAACTAAGAAAATCGATACTGTTTTCTCCGGTCAGATACTGCAGCGCGATAGCGTTAGGCGGTGTGCCTATCGGTGTCGCAATACCGCCGGTATTTGCCGCGATAGGAATACACAGCACCAAAGCTTTGATGCCAATATCCCCTTTGGGGGCGGATGCAACGATAGGTCCTAATAAAGCGAGCATCATGACTGTTGTTGCAGTGTTGGACATAAACATCGAAAACACCGCTGTGATGAGCATAAGCCCCAGCATGATGAATTTAGGCTGGTGGCCAAAAGGCTTGAGTAGAACGCGAGCTAAGTTGTTGTCCAATTCGTATTTTGAAGCCGCAATAGCCAGCGCGAATCCCCCCATAAATAGGATGATGATCGGCGATGAAAAAGCACTGAAAATATCGGTGTAGTTCATCAGTTCGCCGAGATCATGGCCTTGAGGTGGCGTGCGAAATACATGTAAGCCCTTATTGGATATCATCACCAACTCAAGGGCAATGATTAAAATCGAGGTCGCAAACACAGGGACTGGCTCTAATACCCAGAGCAAAGCTGCGAGTAAAAAAATCGCCAGTAATCGATGCTGAATTAGGGTGAGATCGTCGATAGGGATCCAATCAATCGGCATAAACAGCACTCCGATTGGAAGTCCGAAACTGATCAGCAGCTTAATAATAATTCCCGAGTCTACCTTTGGCATATCAACGTGTACCTAAAAAGCATCAATTAGTCTTTAGGTTAAATTACAATCGATTTAAGGTCTTAGACGCAGTTTAGAATTTTGATAAACAGTTGGAATTGTTGGTAGAGATTTGTTTTGAGTCAAAAAAGCCCCGCGATAGCGAGGCTCAGGAAGAGTAGCGAGCTATTACTCTGCGTTTGGTTCAACCTGCGTTGTATGAGCGTAAGCTGTGCCCATAACGGTGGTTTCGCCCTGCTTCATTGTGTCATCAAATTTGACGCTATCTTTAGGGAAAAGGTTGATCACAGTAGAGCCAAGTTTAAAGCGGCCCATCTCTTCACCTTTTTTCAAAATGACGGCTTTGTTACCTTCCGTTGGGTAATCCCATTTGTAGACTGTGTTACCGCGAGGTGGCGTAATCGTGCCTGCCCATACTTGTTCAATACTGCCGACAATGGTCGCACCGACAAGCACTTGAGCCATAGGGCCAAACTCGGTATCAAAAATACACACTACGCGTTCGTTGCGTGCAAATAAGTTTGGCACGTTTTCCGCGGTTAATGGGTTAACAGAGAAGAGGTCGCCTGGTACATAAATCATCTGACGCAGAGTGCCATCGCATGGCATATGAACGCGGTGGTAGTCGCGTGGCGAGAGGTAAAGTGTCGCAAACTCACCGTCAGCAAATTCTTGCGCTAATGCGGCATCACCGCCGAGTAATTCCTGAGCGCTAAAATCGTGGCCCTTGGCTTGGATCAGTTTACCATCGGTAATTGGGCCAAACTGGCTCACACAAGCGTCGGCAGGGTGAGTGATGATACTTGCGCCTTCCGCAACAGGTCGAGCACCTTCTTTCAGTTCGCGAACGAAAAACTCATTAAATGTTTTGAAGTGCTTTGGATCAGAGTGACGCGCTTCATCCATATTGACGTTGTACTGTTTGATAAACCACTTAATCACAGCGGTGGTTAGGCCACCCGCTTTTGCAGAGGCGAGTTTGCCCATTAAGCGTGTTAGACCGTGTTGTGGGATCCAATATTGCAGTCCAACTTTAATCTTATCCATTGTGTTCAATTCCAATGCTATTTTGATGATTGTCTAGTTTCTGGGCGCGAGATGTTACTCAAGTTGCAGCCAAAAGTCAGCAGTTGCGATAGTTTGCTTACAAATTTGTGGTTACAAATCAGCTTTTTTATTGCGAGAGTATTGTCGGTTAGCCTTGTTCTCCGCCATGCTTTCTAAAATGCGGTGGTAATTTTCAAAGCGAATCTCGTTGATCTCTCCATCTTCGACGGCTTGACGTAGTACACAACCTGGGTCGTCAGTGTGTTTACAGTCTCGGAACTTACAACCACCTAAGAAAGGTCTGAACTCGACAAAAGCTTTAGTGACCTCTTCGGCTTCTAAGTGCCACAGGCCAAATTCTCGTACCCCAGGCGAGTCGATAAGATCACCGCCAGTTGGGATATGGTAAAGGCGTGATGCAGTAGTCGTGTGCTGACCTAAGCCTGAGTTTTCCGAAATTTCGCCTTCTTCGACATTAAACTGTGGCATCAAAGCATTAACCAGACTGGATTTGCCCACACCAGATTGTCCGACAAAGATATTGATTCTGTTTTTCAATTCAGCTTCAAGCTCTGCAATGCCTTCACCGGTTTGTTTACTGACGAACAACACCTTGTAGCCAATACGTTGGTATTCACTAAGCCATGTTTTGTACTCGTCCAATTGCTCTTTTTCTAATAGATCAATCTTATTTAACACCAGTAGAGGAGCAATGCTTAGAGTTTCAGACGCGACAAGGTAGCGGTCAATGATGTTGAGTGATAACTCAGGTAGCACGGATGAAACAATCACCATTTGATCAACGTTGGCGGCGACTGGTTTTAAGCCGTCGTAATAATCAGGACGAGTTAAAACGGATGTTCGCGGTTCAACGGCTTCAACGACTCCACTGATCCCTTCCATAATTTCTAATCCGGGGCGCCAAATAACTTTGTCGCCAGAGACGAGAGTTTCGATACCGCGACGTAAGTTACAACGCTGGATTTCTCCGCTTTCGAGATCTTCGATATCAGCGTGCTGTCCAAAACGAGTGATAACCAGGCCTGATTTGCTTCCGCCAAGCATCGATTCGTCCCATTGGACAGACTCTTCTTGCTTGAGTTTGCGCTTTTGGTTATGGCGTACACGCCTGACCTGACCTTTGGTTAACTTTTTCTTTTTAGCCACGTTTCTCTACTTCAGTTGATTAATTTATCGAGTGATACCTGTGCGACAGCGTGCATCTCAATCTATCTTGGGTATCGGAATTTGGGTATAGTACCTTTTTTATCTTAAAACCAATAGGCAACGATTTATGTCCTTTAGCGATCAAAATTTAATTTGGATTGATCTTGAGATGACAGGACTCGACCCTGAAACCCATAAAGTCATCGAAATTGCTACCATAGTGACAGACAGTGAATTGAATATTTTAGCTGAAGGACCTGTACTTGCCATCCATCAGCCTGATGTCGAGTTGGCGAAAATGGACGAATGGTGTACGACAACGCATACGGGTAGCGGCCTTGTCGCTCGTGTTCGTGCAAGTGATATCGATGAGCAAGAAGCGGTTCGTCAAACCGTGGAGTTCTTAGAAAAGTGGGTGTCCAAAGGGAAGTCGCCAATTTGTGGCAATAGTGTCGGCCAGGATCGTCGCTTTCTATACAAACATATGCCTGAGCTGGAAGAATATTTCCACTACCGTTATATCGATGTCAGTACACTAAAAGAGCTCACGCGCCGTTGGAAGCCAGAAGTGTTAGATGGTTTTAGCAAAAAAGGCAGTCATTTAGCGTTGGATGATATTAGAGAGTCGATTGCTGAGTTGCAATACTACCGACAAACCATCATCTCAATCTAATCATGTATCCCGTATAATGCCAGCAACCTTTGCTGGCATTATTGTTTATGGGATTGGTAGGAAAACAAACTGCGCTACGCCATGAGCCACTTTAGTGATACTACGATTGGTTTTATCTGCAACGATCAACGCCATCATATCTTGAATCATGACCATCTTAGTGAATAGTCTGTCAAAGCTTATATCTCCGCCATTGTCATTGGTCTCATTGCTGTAGATCAGCGGATTACCATATTGGTCACGGCGGTGATAAAGTCTCCAGACAAAGATCTCTATGTTTCTCGCACTGTTGTAAAGCGCTTGCTCATCCAATGAATCCAGAATGAAAAATTCCTGCTGGTGGTTGTAGGATCGGCGCAACATTTCAGAGAGGCCAACGATAGCGGCAAATACTCGGTCACCTTGAAACGTCTCGTCAAAACTCAGCAAAATCGCATCAATTCCCGTTACGCCGTTGAGCTCATCAAAAATCAGTGGCGGTAGTTCAATGCTGTTTTCTGATCCAAAAATCTGTTTGATACGGCTATCTATTGTCGCTGCTGGGTTCTTATGCAGTTGGATTGGGTTACGTACATAAAGTTTACGCGTTAGCTCGATCATTTGCAGTTTTAATTGGCGGGCGTGAACATCGGTAACGAAATCAACGTCGCTTTTGCCAAGATTACGCACTGTTTTGGGCATCGAACCGCAACCGACAACGAACATGCAGACTGCAATGGCAAAGCATGCTTTAAAACAGGTCTTATAAAGCGACATGGATTAGGAATCCTTAACCTAGGGAAGGTTTACACGACAATAAGGGGTAAGTATCAGCAGTAGTTATATAAAAAATCGTAATCATCAGCGAGTTGAAGCAAGAAAAATGCAGGTCAATATCCCACTTTGAGTCGTGTTCAAATTGTGAGTATGATTTTTAGCGAAATACAAATTGTTTGAATTTCAATCTGTTTTTATAGGCGATGTGCGATTTTTGTCCAAATAAGAAAAAAACAGACATTTTTTTCATGAAGGACTTGCATCACAAAAAAATGCTCTTATAATTCGCAGCCCTGAACGACGGAAACGTTGTGAATGCGACACTAGCTCAGTT
>NZ_JXXV01000011.1 GCF_000967545.1 Vibrio galatheae
GGACATCGCCAGGCTTTAATTACCGTTACTTTTTTTACAGGTAACAAACATCATCAGTGTACTAATCTGATGATGACAATTTGTGGAGAGATGGCTGAGTGGTTGAAAGCACCGGTCTTGAAAACCGGCATACGTTAATAGCGTATCTAGGGTTCAAATCCCTATCTCTCCGCCACATTGAGAAGCCTCGCTAGAAATAGCGAGGCTTTTTTCGTATCTAGTCTATCTGACTGAATCTACAGTTGCCTGTATTGCATCTCTCATTACACATTGAATCCTAGATACAAAAAAGCCGACGCTCAGGCGTCGGCTCCAATGGTCTGCATTCCTTGATTGGGTGCGCTTTGCGGCTATATCGCGTAATACCAATCTGGAAAATTAACTGGTCAGGTCTATCCATCTTCTCGAACACATCTGTCTGACTCTGGCCGAGCATTCCAAGAAACTATTCCAAGCCCTTCTTCAAGGAATGTTTGTACCCATTTATTCACACTCGTTCTGCTTACCTTGAGGAACTTAGCAATTTGGTTCCGAGAGTAACCATCTTTAAAATGGGCCAATGCGAGCAATCGCATCTTCATTTGAATAGATTTTTGTTGGCTAGCAAGTTTTTTGAAATCAATGTTATTGAGACTGTCCATAGCGTCATTTATCACGAAGATGTAGCAGCCTCAATTAGATCATATTTTTACTCAGATTGGTATAATACCTGTTTTTTCTAAACGAAATATCTAAGCCATTGATTAGTGTCTGGCGATTCTGATCTTGAGAAAGTCCTGCCTGAGGTGCTGCTATCATATTCAAAAGATAGTGTAATGCCTTCAACCGCAGGGTCATCAGTATTGATGCATGCTACAACGCCATGATCTAGAAAATTGTGTCAATGGATGGTCTGTAAGTGACTTTACAGAACCGATCTGTATTTGGTAGCAAAAGTGCGCTTTATGATGCGACGAAAAGTCTTTCATAGCTTCTTGTAGAGCGTCGACGTCGACCACGGCTTCATCGACGGGAATTTATGTTTGATTGCCATGTAGCAAGCAGAAAAGAGCTGCTCGGCAATAATCAATCTGTGCTTTAAATAGAGAACTCTTGCTCGTCACGCAACTTTATTTCATGCTCACCAAATTTGTTGGCCACTCTTCAAATGGAACAGGTCTGCTGTATAGGAAACCTTGGCCTAGTGGACAGTTTAGTTTGGCTAGCATTTTTGCTTGTTCGTCAGTTTCAATCCCCTCAGCAATCAAGGAGACTTTCATGCCTTTAGTCATATTAACGATGGCCGCCACGATTGAGGTATCGAGATCCTCTGGGTTGAGATTATTGACGAAAGTACGATCAATCTTCAGACAGTTAAATGGCAGTTTATGCAAGTAGGCAAGGGAGCTATAACCGGTACCAAAGTCATCAATGGCAATATGAACGCCAAGATCACGGATAGCTTGCATGTTTTGGATCGTTACGCGGTCGTTGTCGACAATACGTGATTCAGTAATCTCCAGCGTAAGGTTGTTAGCATTTAACGTCGACTGTTGCAGAACTCTTTGTAAAGTGGAGATAAAGTCAGGCTGAGACAACTGATTCACTGACAGGTTAACATGCATATGGAAAGCGCTATTCCATTTACCTTCTTTCATACCTTTGACTGTGTCGTTACAGGCTTGCAGAAGAATTTGTTCGCCGATAGCGCCAATAAGGCCACTTTCTTCCGCGATAGGAATAAAATCCATCGGTGAAACTAATCCTGCTGATGGAGATAGCCAGCGAGCCAGTGCTTCTGCCCCGACAACTTCGCCAGTTTTAAGATCAACAAGAGGCTGGTAGAAAGGCACAAATTCGTTGTGCTCCAATGCATCTTTGATCTTCGCTTGCATTAAGGTTCGATTACGTGAAATGTCGGCCATTTCTGGTCGATAGTGGCTGATGTTAGTGACATCTTGTTTGGCGTTACTCAGCGCGATACTGCCATTTCTTAACCACAAGGTCATGTTTTCGTCTGGGCCGTTTTCTACGATGCCAACAGACGCACTGACTACCACACTCTCTTGTTCAATGACAAAAGGTGCAGCAAAGGCCTTTAGTACTCTGTTCGCCGTTTCTAGAGACGTCTCGTCACTCTGCTCTGCTGGCATGTAGATAGCGAACTCATCCCCGCCAATTCTAGCGAGATAGTAATCACCGCTAAATACAGATTTTAACCGTTGAGAAATGGCAACTAGCAGTTGGTCTCCTTGGTAGTGACCAATACTGTCATTGATGTCTCGGAATTTGTTGATGCCAACCAACATCAAAGAACCGTTGAGGATAGGTAGTTTATCACAGGTATCAATGAGCCCTTCACGGCTATAAAGCTTAGTCAGTGAGTCATAAAGCAGCTGTGAGCGTAACGCGCGGAAGGAAACCTTGAGGTTATTGGCCATTTCATTGAAAGCATAGACCAGCATCGTCGTTTCGTAGATGTTTCCAGGTTTGGGCATGTGGCTGTCCCAATCCCCTTTGGCTAAGCGCTTAGCCGCTGAAACGGTTGATGTGATCGGCGCTACAATATGGTTGAACGCGACTAAGCCTAACCCTATGCCTAAAAAGCTCGCGATGATACCAATGATCCAGCTATTACGCTGGCTTTCAGGCAACTTGCCAAGTAGATGAGTGTCTGAAATGGCCACGCCGATATACCATTGCAAGCCATACTCGTCGATGTAAGGTGTAAAGTGATTGAAGTAGCGCTCACCTTCTATATCGAGCTGGTATCTTTGCGGTTCATTTTGGAGATGAAAGTCGTGTGATGAGAAGTAGTCCGCGTTGGCCTTGATGACTGGATTTGCACTTTCTGTTGCTAATAGTCTGTCGCCTTTTTCACTTTGTGGCGTCCCCCAAGAGACAATTTTTCCACCTGTTGATTGCGCAACAATGCGGCTTTTATCGTCCACGATGTAGATCACTGCATTGGTTTGTTCCTGCTGATTTTTTAGAAAGGTATTAAAGGTATCGATCTTGATATCAGTAACAACCACACCTTGAAAAGCGTCGGCATAAAACACAGGCGTTAATGCGGAAAGCGTTATTTCTTGTCTTTCATCGGCATTAGCGTAAATCGATGACCACATCGGTGTTAAACTTTTCGCTACTGGCGCGTACCATGGTCGAACACGTGGGTCATATTGCTCAAACACAGAGCGTATATCTTGGCTGATTGTTTGACCGCGATAAATGACCAGTTTTCCCTGAGTGCGGTTATCTTGAACCATTAAGGTGTAATCGTTGTTGGGCTCTTTGCGAAAGCCGACGTACTCAGCACTTTCACCACCAAAGCCAATCACATCCAGTTGAGGTAAGTTGTGGTACAGGTTCTTAAAAGAAGTTCTGAGATACTGTTCGATGTTGCTGGTATCGTTGGGAGTATAGAGGTGATTAAAGCCGATAGAATGGCTTAAATTGAGGCTGGCTTGAAAAGGGTCGTTAAGAAAGCTGTGCAGTACTAGATTGACATTATCGGTTAATGCGGTGAGTTGTTTGTCACTAACATCCCTAACCATCTCCTCGTAGCTATTTTTTTGTACCGTGACGATAACACCAATAGTGATTATAAAAATCATCACGAAAGGCATTACTACTGCGGTTCTGAGTGTAATTTGGGTGGTCGCTGACATCCGTGCTCTTCTGTTAATCCATTACTTTGTAACTATTCCATTACTAAATGCTAGCGAGTCTATTGATAAAAAGCTAGGTGATTTATCGTTATTATTCAGTCGAATAAGTTAACTGTGTTGCCTAAATCACCTCGGTTTCAATTAAGTTGTGACATCCCTTCCAGTGTTAATAAAGCTCTTTGAGCTTACGTGTTAGAGTATTCCGTCCCCAACCTAGTACTTTTGCTGCATCTTGCTTATGCCCATTAGTGTACTCCAATGCTGCTTCCAAAAGTATACGTTCAAATTCAGGAAGTGCATAAGATAGCAGCTCGGTATCTCCTTGCGATAGCGAACTTCTTGCCCAAGTTGCCAGTTGTTGTTGCCAAGAGCTGGACGACGAGGTCGCGTTGCGCGTCTTATCTTCTAACAGTTCTGTGGGAAGATCGGCGGGAAGTACTTCTGTACCGCTTGCCATAACCGTTAGCCAGCGACAGATATTTTCTAATTGACGAACGTTGCCTGGCCACTCAAGACGATTGAGTGTGTCCACCGTACTTGGATGCAAGGTTTTAACATCGACACCAAGTTCTTCGGCAGCGAGTGCCAAGAAATGCAGCGTCAGCTTCTCAATGTCTTGCTTACGCTCTCGTAGGGCTGGAATCTGAATACGAATAACGTTGAGGCGGTGGAATAAGTCTTCACGAAAATCGCCTTTATGAACCAGTTTTTCTAGGTTTTGGTGTGTCGCTGCAACAATTCGAACATCGACTTTGATCGGTGAATGGCCACCCACTCGGTAAAACTGACCATCCGCGAGTACTCGCAGTAGACGAGTCTGAATATCCAGCGGCATATCACCGATCTCATCTAGAAATAGTGTGCCTCCGTTGGCCTGTTCGAATCGACCCTGACGGATGTTATTTGCGCCAGTAAATGCCCCTTTCTCATGACCAAAAAGCTCAGATTCAATTAAGTCTTTAGGAATCGCCGCCATATTAAGTGCAATGAAAGGGTTACTCGCGCGCGGGCTATGGCGATGAAGCGCGTGTGCGACTAACTCTTTACCCGTACCTGACTCACCATTGATCAGTACAGAGATCGAAGAGCGTGACAAACGTCCGATAGCACGAAACACTTCCTGCATAGCGGGTGCTTCGCCAATAATTTCTGGAGGAGTGTAGCTATCGTCCGATAATGATGCCTGTTCCTGCTTTTGTTCATGACGGTGGGTGATCGCCCGCTCGACGAGCGTTAATGTTTCGTCAACATCAAATGGTTTAGGCAAATACTCAAACGCCCCTTTTTGATAGGCGTTGACGGCCGCGTCGAGATCCGAGTGAGCCGTCATGATGATCACGGGTAACTCAGGTGAGCGTTCATGGACTTGCTTAAGAAGTTCAATCCCATCAATGCCAGGCATGCGGATATCTGAAACGAGTACGTCTGGTGTTTCTCGTTCAAGGGCCATCAACACGCTCTCAGCGTCGGCAAAGGTTTCGCATTTGATATTGGCTGAAGAGAGCGTTTTCTCCATCACCCATCGGATGGAGCTGTCGTCATCGACTACCCAGACATATCCTTTACTCATATTGTTTTCCTTACAGCAATGCGACTAAATGTGGTTTAAATTGGTAAATAAATGGTAAATGTTGTTCTTCCTGGCCAGCTCTCGACATCAATTTTACCTTGATGCTGATCGATCAGGTTTTGTGCGATTGACAACCCCAACCCCGTGCCGCCTTCTCGCCCACTGACCATGGGATAAAATAAAGTGTCTTGTAATTCGCCCGGAATGCCCGGACCGTTATCTATAATTTCAATCCGAGCCGCGAGTTTACAGCGCTGACCATGTATGTTGGCTTGATGCACTGTTCTGGTGCGAATGGTTATTTGTGGGTTCGCTTGATTTATGAGGATGTGCCCGGCATTGCTGACAATGTTTAGCAGGGCCTGCTCAATCTGATCGGAATCCATTAAGATGTCCGGCAAGCTGGGATCATAGTCTCTTTCAATACTGACGCTTTGGTTGACTTCGAGATCAACCAGTTGGCGTACCTTTTCAATAATTAAATGCAGATTCGCTGGACGTTTCTTTCCGGGCTTCTGTGGCCCTAACAGCCGGTCGACTAAAGCGCGTAATCTATCGGCTTGCTCGATGATGATTTGGGTATACTCAGCAAGATTGGGATCGGGGAGTGTACGTTCAAGCAATTGTGCTGCCCCTCTCAACCCTCCAAGAGGGTTTTTTATTTCATGAGCAAGGCCACGGACTAAAAGCTTAGCGGCCTGTTGCTGCGCATGTTGATTGAGCTCCTGGGAAAGCCTGCGTTGTTGACCTATCTTTCGCATTTCAACCAGTAACATCAACTCTCTGTTCCACGAAATTGGACTGACCGTCACCTCAAGCATTAACGGCTTATTATCAACGACAAAAGTGACGTCGCTATCGGTAATGCTTTGACCACTCTGAAGTGGTTGAGATAGCAAAGCGAGATCCATTGACGCATGTTGAATTAGGTGAGAGAGCGGATTGTCGACGATACGTTTAGCGCTTTGTGAAAACAGTTGCTCAGCCGCAGGATTGGCGTATTTGACCTGAAGCGACTCGTTCATGATTAAAATCGCGGTCACTTGGTGATTTAAAATAATATTGTTGAGTTCGCTATCCACTGCTTTGCCCCATCCTTGAACTTGATTTGTGCAATGCACCAAAGTGGTGCGTCGTGTATTCAAGTATGGCGCATTGAATGTGAGAACTGAAGTGAAAACGAGCGAAACTCCTAGGAATTTGGTTATTGTTTCACTGAATTGATCGTTGCTCGCAGTAAATGCACCGTTATAGGTTGAGATAATGCAATAAGCTTGCCGTCTCTAACTACTTGAATGGTAAATGAGTGGGTGCCTCGATCAAGGTTAAAAAGCGGCCAGCTTGGTTCGCGAGTTTCAGGGCCATACGCTGTGTTATCCACCATGAGTTGCAGCATCTCCTGCTTCGCTAAATCACGACTCAACTGAGCTGATATAGTCAGTTGTCCAGAGTTGCTTCTTATTGCCTGGCCGTGCTGCGGAGAGTGGATATGCACTGTGAGAGGGCTGAGTTGCTCTACTGACTGTGTTTGTGAGCTGTCTATCTGTTTGTTTGGGGTTAGAGAGGAAGTTGGCTCAATGCTCTGCAATTGTACTTCTGTCGCTGACGTATCTTGCTCACTGTCACTAAAGTGCCGTACACCTTCTGCATCTTGCCAAGTGTAGATAGCTTGAGCAGTAGAAAAAGGCACATAGAGAGTAATGAGCCACAATACAATGCAAAGGTTATTCATACAGTGCCGCTAAGTCAGTAAAAGGTTAATGCTAACAAAGCTTTGTGGTGCTTAGACAATAAAAAGGCCCACCTGCGAGGTGAGCCTTGGTTTTATGTAACTCGACGCGTTATCGCGTACTAGAGCTGATTATACAGAGTAGTACAATTCAAATTCTAGTGGGTGAGTTGCCATGTTAACGCGTTGTACATCTTGAGATTTCAGTGCGATGTAAGAATCGATGAAGTCATCTGAGAAAACGCCGCCAGATGTTAGGAACTCACGGTCTGCGTCTAGTTCAGCTAGTGCGCCTTGTAGAGATTCTGCAACTGTTGGGATTTCTGCTGCTTCTTCTGCTGGTAGGTCGTACAAGTCTTTATCCATTGCTTCGCCTGGGTGGATCTTGTTCTTAATACCGTCAAGACCCGCCATTAGCATTGCTGCGAATGCTAGGTATGGGTTCGCTGCTGGATCACCGAAACGAACTTCGATACGGCGTGCTTTCGGGCTTGGTACCACAGGGATACGGATAGAAGCAGAACGGTTACGTGCAGAGTAAGCAAGCATAACTGGCGCTTCGAAGCCTGGTACAAGACGCTTGTACGAGTTGGTTGATGGGTTAGCAAATGCGTTGATTGCGCGAGCGTGCTTGATGATACCGCCGATGTAGTAAAGTGCAGTTTCAGATAGACCGCCATACTTGTCACCAGCAAATAGGTTAACACCGTCTTTTGCTAGAGATTGGTGAACGTGCATACCGCTGCCGTTGTCGCCAACAAGTGGTTTAGGCATGAAAGTTGCTGTTTTACCGAATGCATGTGCAACGTTGTGAACAACGTACTTGTAGATTTGAATTTCGTCAGCTTTGGTTGTTAGCGTGTTGAAGCGAGTTGCGATTTCGTTCTGACCTGCAGTTGCAACTTCATGGTGGTGAGCTTCAACTACTAGACCCATTTCTTCCATGATAAGACACATAGCGCTGCGGATGTCTTGAGATGAGTCAACTGGTGCTACTGGGAAGTAACCGCCTTTAACACCTGGACGGTGACCTTTGTTACCTTCTTCGTAATCTGAACCTGTGTTCCATGCTGCTTCTACGTCGTCGATTTTGAAGAAAGAACCAGACATGTCAGTCGAGAACTTAACATCATCGAATAGGAAGAATTCTGGCTCAGGACCGATAAGTACAGTGTCTGCAATACCAGTAGAACGCATGTAATCTTCAGCGCGTTTTGCGATAGAACGTGGGTCGCGATCGTAGCCTTGCATAGTTGCAGGCTCTAGGATGTCACAACGAACGTTTAGCGTTGCGTCTTCCGTGAATGGGTCAAGCACAGCTGATGATGCATCTGGCATCATTACCATGTCTGATTCGTTGATACCTTTCCAGCCAGCAACTGATGAACCGTCAAACATTTTACCTTCTTCGAAGAAGTCTGCGTCGATTTGGTGAGCAGGGATAGAGATATGCTGCTCTTTACCTTTAGTGTCGGTGAAGCGTAGGTCAACAAACTTAACTTCGTTTTCTTGGATCAGAGATAGAACGTTTTCTACTGACATCTTGGATAACCTCCAGTGTTATTAAAGCGGTGTTAGCTTGATTCGGTTAGTGAAATCTAGCATTGATTAATTTCATTTCAATCGTATTAATCGATGCTCATTTCATTAAAGCCAAAACTGTGCCAAAAAAATTAATCCATTAATTTCAATAAATTAGCCAATTTAGTTTTAAATTGGTGCATCGCTTTGCACCAAAATGATCTTTTGTTGCACTGTTTTGGTGCTCTCGTGTTTGATTGCACCAAGATACAACAAAATCGCTATTCATTCAGCCGAGTTTTTCCACTGATGTCAATGGGGATTTACCTTTACTCGGAGTGAGTTTGCGTTTCATCAATAAAATATCTTGGCAAATGGAGCGAATCAGATCACATATTTCTGGGTTTTTCGCCAGAATCTGGTACATTATGGCCGTTTTTTTAATCAAGTAAGCGCGCTTCTTAATTGAGCTATATTAAGAGGCGTGTTTCTCATATTCGAGTGAATCAAATCCATGGCTACTCCACAGATTGATAAATTAAGAAATATCGCGATCATCGCGCACGTTGACCACGGTAAAACAACACTGGTTGATAAACTACTACAGCAATCAGGTACTTTAGAGTCTCGCGGTGAAGCTGAAGAGCGAGTCATGGACTCGAACGACATCGAGAAAGAGCGTGGCATTACCATTCTTGCGAAAAACACTGCAATTAACTGGAATGACTACCGTATCAACATCGTAGATACTCCGGGACACGCGGACTTCGGTGGTGAAGTAGAACGTATCATGTCGATGGTAGACTCAGTGCTACTTATCGTTGACGCGGTTGATGGCCCAATGCCACAAACACGCTTTGTAACGCAAAAAGCCTTTGCTCATGGCCTTAAGCCAATCGTTGTCATCAACAAAATTGACCGTCCGGGTGCTCGTCCTGACTGGGTTATGGATCAAGTATTCGACCTATTCGACAACCTAGGCGCAACGGACGAACAGCTAGACTTTAAAGTGGTTTACGCTTCTGCACTAAACGGTTGGGCAACGCTTGAAGAAGGCGAAACTGGCGAAGACATGGAACCACTATTCCAGACAATCGTTGATGTTGTTGATGCGCCAGATGTTGACCTTGACGGTCCACTTCAGATGCAGGTTTCTCAGCTAGACTACAGCTCTTACGTGGGTGTTATTGGTGTAGCTCGTGTTACTCGTGGTAGCGTGAAGCCAAACCAACAAGTAACGATCATTGGTGCTGACGGTAAAACCCGCAACGGTAAAGTCGGCACAGTCATGGGCTACTTAGGTCTAGAGCGTCACGATGTAGCGCAAGCAAACGCGGGTGATATCATTGCCATTACAGGTCTAGGCGAGCTGAAAATTTCTGACACCATCTGTGCACAAAACGCAGTAGAAGCGCTACCTGCACTGTCAGTTGATGAACCAACCGTTACTATGACGTTCCAAGTAAACACTTCTCCATTCGCGGGTAAAGAAGGTAAGTTCGTTACTTCACGTAACATCCTTGAGCGTTTAGAGAAGGAATTGGTACACAACGTTGCGCTACGCGTTGAGCAAACAGACGATCCAGACAAATTCCGCGTATCAGGCCGTGGTGAACTTCACCTATCTATCCTGATCGAAAACATGCGTCGTGAAGGCTTTGAGCTAGCGGTATCTCGTCCTGAAGTTATCATCAAAGAAGAAGATGGTCAGTTGATGGAACCGTTTGAAACCGTAACTATCGACGTTCAAGAAGAGCACCAAGGCGGCATCATGGAGAACATCGGTTTACGTAAAGGTGAACTGAAAGATATGTCTCCAGACGGCAAAGGCCGTGTACGTATGGACTTCATCATGCCATCTCGTGGCCTGATCGGCTTCCAAACTGAGTTTATGACGCTGACTTCAGGTTCTGGTCTTCTTTACCATACATTTGATCACTACGGTCCTCATAAAGGCGGTAACATCGGTCAACGTATCAATGGTGTATTGATTGCTAACGCTGCGGGTAAAGCACTAACCAACGCACTGTTTAATCTTCAAGAGCGTGGTCGTCTATTTATCGGTCACGGTGTTGAAGTGTACGAAGGTATGGTTATTGGTATTCACAGTCGCGACAACGACCTAACAGTAAACGCACTGAAAGGTAAGCAGCTAACCAACGTTCGTGCATCTGGTACTGATGACGCGCAGGTACTGACTCCGCCAATCAAGATGACACTTGAGCAAGCGTTAGAGTTCATTGATGATGACGAACTAGTAGAAGTAACGCCTGAAAGCATCCGTATTCGTAAGAAGTTCCTAACGGAAAGCGATCGTAAGCGTGAAGCACGTAACGCTAAGTAATATTACTTAGTTGTTAAATCAATTAAAGCCCTGAGTTGAAGCCAACTTGGGGCTTTTTGTTTAGGCGGAACCAAGAAAATGAAGCCAATCGTGATTACCGGTGGCCCTGGCGCAGGAAAAACGACGTTACTTAAGGCATTAGGCGAACAAGGCTATGCCACTTTTACTGAAGGTTCGCGTTCTTTGATAGAACAGCAAAGTCAATTGGACAATGGCATCTTGCCGTGGAACAACCTACCAGCGTTCGCTAAGTTATGTCTCAACTTAATGTGCGAACAGAAGCGTGACGCGCTGAACAACGATGTTGCTTTTGTTGATCGCGCAATTCCGGACATCGTGGCTTATCTGAAAGTTGGTGGTTGTAACGTTGAACCAGCATTCGTAACTGAAAGCGCTGGGTATCATAGTCAGGTGTTCACTTGCCGACCTGAAGCTGCGATTTATGTTGAGGATGAAGTGCGTCCCCACAGCTTTGAAGAAGCATTGCATATTCATCAGGTGCTTGTTGATACCTACGTTGAGCTGGGTTATGAGGTCGTTGAAGTACCTTGGGCAAGTGTCGATGAGAGAGTGGCGTTTGTTCGCCAAGTAATGGCCTTAGATCTTGAGGTGACGAACTAACACCTCCTCACAGGGAGGAGGTTAAAGGGCCCTACTTTTGATTAAGCTGCTCAAGGAACTTGTCAGACTCCGCAATCGCAGCGTTCATCTGCTGGATCGCATACTGGATGTCTTGCTCTAAGCTCATAAACTCTCCTTGCAAAGAGCCGATCGCACTCGCATTGAGGTTGTGTTTAAGATAAAGAGTGTTGTCACGCAGCGTATTCAGTACTGGCGTCATTTTATCTTCAGCACGCTTCATGGCCGCTAGCATAGTATTGTATGAGCGTTTGGTTTCTTTTAGTTTCACTTCGCTGGCGCGTTTCAGCTTACTGCTGGTGTAGAGTTCCAGTTCGTCTTGCCACTCTTTAAACAGTGCATCTGATACATCTTCGATAGCCGCAATTCGATCGCTAACTTCTTGCGCTGCTTGTTCGCTGTCTTGATACTTGTCGTTGATCTGGTTGTAGACCGATTCTAGCTCACCTCCGTCGAAGTTGGTTAGCACAGAAAGGGCTTCAAGCGCGCTGGTAAACTCTTGTTGCGCGTCTTGCTGCGATTGTTTGGCGTCTTCAACGCGATCCACCATGATGTCACGTTTATGGTAGCCTACCTGTTCCATTGCAGAGTAATAGGCAGATTGACACCCCGTTAGGGTAAAAATCGACATTACAATAGCCAGTAAGTACGGCATGATGGTTCCCTTTCCTTTAGAATTAGATTGTTAGGATGACCGAGTTGCTAGGGAGTTACAAGTTGAAAATCGAGCCTTTGATCAAGCAAATTGTGTTGTTTGCACGCTACCTGCTGACTAGGATGGGTCATGATAGAGTTAACGTCAACGCAGGCTATCTCGCCTACATTACCTTATTGTCGATAGTGCCAATGCTAACGGTGTTACTGTCGGTGTTATCCTCTTTCTCAATTTTCGAAAACGCGGGCACAGCGTTGCAGGATTTTGCCATCACCCACTTTGTTCCTGCTGCGGGAGATACCGTCAAAGGCGCTTTATTGGAGTTTGTCGCCAATACCGGAAAAATGAGTGCGGTTGGCGGTGGTTTTCTCTTTGTTGCTGCGTTACTGCTGATCTCTAACATCGACAAGAACCTCAACTATATTTGGCGAGTGACTCAAAAGCGTCGCGTTGTGTTTTCATTTTCAATGTATTGGATGGTGCTCACGCTTGGGCCAATACTCGTTGGGGCGAGTATCGCGGCAACGTCTTATGTCACGTCGTTAAAAATACTTGAGAGCGAGGCCATTTCGGGCGCTTTTAACCTCCTGCTACGTTGGTTGCCTTTCTTGCTCTCTTTCTTTGCTTTTGTTGGATTGTATCTGCTGGTGCCAAACAAGAAAGTTCGCTTTAGCCACGCTGTCATTGGTGCAACAGTCGCGGCGTTATTGTTTGAGGCGAGTAAGAAAGGTTTTGCCCTTTATATCACCGAATTTCCATCCTATCAGTTGATATATGGCGCTTTGGCGGCAATTCCAATTTTATTCGTTTGGGTCTACTTATGTTGGCTGATTGTGCTGATCGGTGCCGAGGTTACCGCAGCACTCGGCGAGAGAGACCAGTGGAGTGAGTTGTCAGACATGCTAAACTCACCCAACAGTGAGATTAAGCAATTGAAAGGAAAAGACAGTGATAGCACTGATCCAGAGAGTGAGTGAGGCTGCCGTCCGCGTAGAAGGTGAAATCGTCGGAGAGATCGGCCAAGGTTTGTTGGTGCTATTAGGCGTAGAAAAAGACGATGATGAAGCAAAAGCAAAACGTCTTGTTGAACGCGTTACAACTTATCGTGTGTTTGGTGATGCTGACGATAAGATGAACCTCAATGTGCAGCAGGTCGACGGCAAAGTGCTGGTGGTTTCCCAGTTCACCTTGCCAGCGGACACCAAGAAAGGAACACGTGCAGGGTTTTCTCGTGGTGCGCATCCCGCCGATGCTGAGCGCTTATATGAGTATTTTTCTGACCGTTGTGCAGAAGTGTTACCTACTGAGCGTGGGCGTTTTGCAGCGGATATGAAAGTATCGTTAGTGAATGACGGCCCCGTGACCTTCTGGTTGCAAGTATAATAGTACCAAGCAGAATAAATATCTGGTCATTCTTGCTGGTTAAAATCGCTGATAGCATCGTTATAGATTTTGTGGGTAGGACAACTAGCTCGCTGCAATCTATGCCTTGCTCTAAGCGATTTTTCCTGCGCAATTATCTAATCACCTATTTATCCCGATTGGTATAAGTTGAGTAGCGAGGCGATTTCGTCTCGATAAAAGGATTTTTATGTTTAAGCTGATCACGCCCAAAACCGACAACCAACTTAATAAGTACTACCACTTTCGTTGGCAGATGCTGCGTGAGCCATGGCGCATGCCGATTGGTTCCGAGCGCGACGAATATGACTCTATGAGCCACCATCGAATGATTGTCGATGGTCGTGGTAGGCCGATGGCGATCGGCCGTTTGTATATTACCCCAGATAGCGAAGGCCAGATCCGCTACATGGCAGTAAAAGGTTCCCGACGCAGTAAAGGGATGGGCTCGTTGGTGCTGGTCGCTCTAGAGTCTTTGGCTCGCCAAGAAGGAGCAAAGCGTTTGGTGTGTAACGCGCGCGAAGATGCGATTTCCTTCTATGAGAAAAATGGTTTCGAGCGCCGTGGTGAATTGACCGATGAACGTGGCCCGGTGAGACACCAGCAGATGGTGAAACACCTTGACCCAATGGCAAATGTATTGCGCAACCCCGAATGGTGTACTGAGCTGCAAGAGCGCTGGGAACATCAGATCCCTATCAGCGACAAAATGGGCATTAAGATCAATCAATACACTGGCTACCAGTTTGAATGTGGTGCGCAGCTCAACCCTAACTTAAACCCACACAACACCATGTTTGCCGGTTCAGCTTTTACGCTGGCGACCTTAACGGGCTGGGGGATGACGTGGTTGTTGATGAAAGAGCGCGGTTTGAGTGGCGATATTGTGTTAGCCGACAGTCGCATTCGTTACCGCCATCCGGTGACGCAAAATCCCGTTGCGTCGACCTCTCTTGATGGTATTAGCGGTGACTTAGATCGTTTGGCTTCAGGGCGCAAGGCGCGCATTGTTATTCATGTCACCATTTATAGTGGTGATCAGGCCGCGGTTGAGTTTATTGGCACCTATATGCTCATTCCTGACTATCAGTCAGTCATTGAAGAGTCTTAATCGTTAGAGATAGATTCTGGCTCCGTTTGTGAGGTTGCCTGCGAACCTGATTTGTTTGAGCAGGTCTGTTTGATCACATTGGCACCATTAATCATATCTGACCATAGCTCAACGCACTCTTGCTGAGATTTAAGCAGCAAGGTAGCAAATTGAGGTTTGGTTAAATCCACGCCACCTGCAAGCTGAGACTGACCATCGGGACTGGTCAAGGTGATTCGCCCACGGTCAGCGGTAATCTCTATCGGGCCTATGGCTAAGGCTTGGCTAAAACTGGTCTCGCCATCGACGCTACTTGCTTCAAGTGTCGCATGATGGATGTTGCCCGTCACGGCTCCGCTGAGGCTGTGTGACAGCATAGAGTAATCACCCGATAGGCCATTTAAACGGACGTCTATTTCCGCCAGGCCTGAGAGTGAAAACGGTAGGTTTTGCTCAATAAAGTAGTGCTCAAGCGGCAGGCCATCGGCGTGCAGTGTTAACACCCAAGGTGAGCTTAGCGTCGCTCGATCCCAATAACCTGACGCCTCGATATAACCTTGCTCTAGCGGAATAAAGGCGCGCTCTAAGACCAACTTTTGCTTTGTAGCATGTGCGGTCAGATGGGCCTGGGTAGTGATGAGCTTATCTATGTTGGCGATATTGGCACTGACATCCAATTTACCGGCCAATAGCCCAGATTTACTTTGCTCGATCAAGGTTAGATCTGTGCCTTCGACGGTTAGACCAGAAACCTGCCAGTATGGCTTCTTCTCGACTTGAATTAGCTGGGTATTGTCGATTTCTAGCTGCTCAATAGTCAGCGCGTCGAGAGTGCTGAGCATAGCGGTTAAATCCGGAATGATCTGCGCGGTTTGCTCGAGCCATTTAACCCCACGAATTTTCAACATAGACAGAGCGATAGCCTGCGGCGACACCTCGCCTTGAAGTTGGATGCGGCCCTGTTTGAAATCGGTATCAAACTCTTCAATCGTGAGGGTGTGGTTGTCGAGCGCGAATTGCGCAGTGGGAGACAAAAGTTGCAGTTCACCATAACGGATACTTTCTGCATCGAATGAAGCATAGCCTGCTTGCTGCTGCCAAGTAGATTGGTTGAGATTGAGGTTCTCTAACGAGGCGTCTAAATGCTCAAAGCGCCATCGACCATAATTGAACGAGCTGCTGAGGATATCTAAACTGTTAATATGAAAAATAGGCAGATCAAGATTGTGCAAGGTCGCGCTGAGCTGCTCTATTTGCGAAGATTGTGGCAAGGTAAGTTGATCTATAGTGACATTAACCAGTGACCACCCCTGAGGGTATTGCTCTGCCTGACCGGAAATAGTGGCACCACGCCAATGAAACGAACTGCCAAAAATAGTGCTGTTATTCTCTTGATAGCGAGCATCCACTAACACTTTGTTCAGCGCCTCACCTTGCATATATAACTGTTCGATCGAGAGTTGGATATCGCCAAAAGGCAGAGTCTGATCAGCCTTGCTCCACAGCGGGGATTCTATTTGGGCATTCACCCCGCGAGCCGACCATTTTCCCGCATTGATATCGACATGTTTGAGCGCTAGCTGGTGGAGGGTCATCGCGTCGAACAGTGTTGAATTGAGCTCATCTAGATTTATGCTTGCACCTTGAATCAAGATCGAGTCAAAGGACAATTTACCGTTTTGCCAAGGAAGTTGGCTGAGCCATAGATTCAACTTAGGCAGTTGTACGCTGCTCGAACCGTGTTGCAGTTCGACATTACTAAGCTCTAACTGCAAAGGTGGGATGTATTTGCTGTCAGTCGCAGTGATTTTGTAGGGGGTTAGGTTGTCAACGAGCGTAGTGATTACGTTAGGTGCATAGCGGGTTTGCATTAAGGCATACAAAGCCACTATCGATAGAGTGATGGTGCTGACCACTAGCACAGCAAGCAGCAAGAGCGCTTTTTTCACGTTGAATCACTTTCCCTCGTTGATTAGTGCTACTAGCTTGGAACACTTTTACGTTTCAGGCAACAAAAAGCCCCTCAAAAGAGGGGCTTAGGCTAACAATTTCCAAGCAGGTCACTAATCTAACTGAGGCCCAGCGGCAACCAGTGATTTACCTTCATCATTGTCAGTGTACTTGGCAAAGTTATTAATGAAGCGCTCAGCTAAATCTTTTGCTTTGCTTTCCCATTGAAGTGGATCCGTGTAGGTATCACGTGGATCTAGGATGCTTGGATCAACATCGTGCAGAGCGGTCGGTACTTCCAAATTAAAGATTGGAATGTGCTTAGTTTCTGCATCTTCAATTGAACCATCTAGAATTGCATCGATAATGCCACGTGTATCCTGAATTGAGATACGTTTGCCACTGCCGTTCCATCCCGTGTTGACTAGGTAAGCTTCCGCACCTGCGGCTTCCATGCGTTTAACCAGTACTTCAGCGTACTTGGTTGGATGAAGCGTTAGGAAGGCGGCGCCAAAACAGGCTGAGAAGGTTGGCGTTGGCTCAGTAATGCCACGCTCTGTACCAGCTAGTTTTGCGGTAAAGCCTGATAGGAAGTGATATTTCGTTTGCTCTGGAGTCAGTTTCGATACTGGAGGGAGTACACCAAATGCGTCAGCAGAAAGGAAGATAACCTTATTGGCATGACCGCCCTTCGACACTGGCTTAACGATGTTTTCAATGTGCTCAATTGGGTAAGAAACACGAGTGTTTTCTGTCTTTGAACCATCATCGAAATCGATAGAGCCATCATTGCGCACGGTGACGTTTTCTAATAATGCATCACGACGAATCGCGTTATAGATATCGGGTTCTGCTTCTTTAGATAGCTTAATGGTTTTCGCGTAACAACCACCTTCGAAGTTAAACACACCATCGTCATCCCAACCATGTTCATCGTCACCGATGAGAGCTCGTTTAGGATCGGTCGATAGGGTTGTTTTCCCCGTACCAGAAAGACCAAAGAAGATAGCCACATCGCCCTCTTTGCCCATATTGGCACTGCAGTGCATTGATGCGATATCTTTAAGAGGAAGGAAGTAGTTCATCATCGCGAACATACCTTTCTTCATCTCGCCGCCGTACCAAGTGCCGCCGATAAGCTGCATGCGTTCTGTTAGGTTGAATACTGTGAAGTTTTCAGAGTTCAGACCTTGCTCTTGCCACTGCTGGTTAGTACATTTTGCGCCGTTCATTACCACAAAATCTGGCTCAAACGTCTCGAGTTCTTTTTCTGTTGGACGAATGAACATGTTCTTTACAAAGTGTGCTTGCCAAGCCACTTCGGTAATGACGCGAATGCTGAGGCGGGTGTCAGGGTTGGCACCACAATAGCCATCAATAACGAAAACACGTTTTCCAGAAAGCTGGTTGGTTACAAGCTGCTTGAGATCGTTCCATACCGCTTGGTCGATAGGTTTGTTGTCGTTTTTAACTGCATCAGATGTCCACCACATATGCTCTTCAGTGGTTGCGTCTTTAACAATGTATTTATCTTTTGGTGAGCGTCCGGTAAAAATACCAGTATCAACAGCAATTGCGCCTAGTTCGGTGACCACGCCTTTTTCATAGCCTTCCAGATCTGCGCGCGTTTCTTCTTCGAACAACATTTCGTAGCTTGGGTTACGAATAACCTCTTTTACGTTGTGAAGCCCGTGTTTGGTAAGATCAATTGTTGCAGCCTTTGTATGTTCCATAACGGTCATAGGTGCTCCTTGTAGGAATATTTGTAGGGATTTTGTAATAATTTTTTAATTGTTATCTGCTCACCATGCTAGCAATGGGCCTAAGAGAAAACAGGGATATAGCTCAAAAAATATCCGTATTTTCACTGGGGTTTTAAGCGACGCATCACATACTGGCGTAGTTAGTTTATCGTGTGCGCAAAGCATTGCGCTAGAGCAAAAGGATTATTAATTGACTAAAATTAACAAGTTAATTTATTACGGCTCAGGTAAGGTGTAGCGGGGGGGGGATCACAAAAAAAGCCAGCTTGAGCTGGCCTTTGAAGGGTAAATTACAGGCTTGCTATGCCGTAAAAATTAATGCAGTGTTTTATTGCTGGTATCTGTCTGATCGAACAGCTCAGAAACCTGAGCTTCGTCAAATGAATAGTTCGTACCGCAGTAATCACAATGTAAAGAAATTGAACCAATCTCGGCCAAAATGTCATTGATTTCCGCACGATCAATGGTCACGATTGCGGCACCACTGCGCTCACGCGAACATCCACAGAAGAACTCGACCATTTGTGGTTCAAACAAACGAACTTTCTCTTGGTTATAAAGACGATACAACAACTCATTGGCTTCAAGACTAAACAGCTCATCATTCTTCACTGTGTCTGTTAATTGCTCAAGATGCTCAAAGTCTTCTGGTGTGCCAGTACCATCAGGCATTACCTGAATCAGCATACCTGCAGCGCGTTGTTTACCTTGGTGTTCACCAGTACGTAACCAAATGCGAGTTTTAAGCTGCTCTGAGTTGGCAAAGTAACTTTCTAAAATTTCCGACAAGTTGTCGCCATCAAGGCCAACAATACCTTGGTAACGTTCGCCTTTCTTAGGATCGATAGTAATGACTAGGTGACCTTTACCCATCATGTCATGGATAGAGGCATCATCAGCAATATCGCCTTCCCAACGAGCTACACCACGAATTTTTTGGTCGTGATCACCGTTGATCACCGCGAGCGATACAGGGCCGTCACCTTGCAGTTGCATTGTGATAGAGCCTTCGAATTTTAACGTCGCAGTCAAAAGTGTGGTTGAAACCAATAGCTCACCAAGCAGCTTCTGTAGCGGGACTGGGTATTCCTTGCTAGAAATAATACGTTGGTAAGCGTCATCCAATTGTACCAACTCGCCACGAACAGAAAGGTCTTCAAATAAGTAGCGGTTTAAAACATTGCTTGCCATGTGGCGATTCCTCGTAAATCTGGTAGAGCTTATTGGTGTTTAAATTTAATGATATCGCGGCGCTGCTTTTTGTCTGGGCGGCGTTCAGGGCTTGGGTTGTGTGCATGAAGCTTGCGACGTTGCGCATTTTCTTCACGTTTAGTTACGCTTTCTTCGGTTTCAGAATAGAGCATTTGCGCTTCAGGAGCGCCACGGCGTTGGTCAGAGATTTTCTCAATAACCACGGTTTTTTCTTCATTCCCCTGCCTTAGAGTAATCACCGCACCGAGTTCGACTGCCTTACTTGGCTTACTGCGCTGACCATTATAATGAACTTTACCGCCATCGACCATGTTACGAGCGATAGAGCGAGTTTTATAAAATCGTGCTGCCCATAGCCATTTGTCGAGTCTTACTGCTTCGGTTTGGGAACCCATTGTCAATATTGCCCTCTAAGGTGGTGGATGTGTATTCCATCGAGATGCTGTAACAATGGTGACGAATGTGACATTTTTCAAGCGAGATCATAAAAATTATGCACCGATAAAGCCACGGGGAGTAGTTTAGTGTTTAGCTTGGTTGATACAATGAAGCGTTATACCTTTGATAATCAAACAGTAACTTAGGTTGTTAGAGGTTCAGAACATGATGATGGTGGATGTAACAAGCCATCAAGCGAGCGAGATAGGGACAGCGAGTGAAGCAAAACAGGGCAGTGACACTATATAAATTTGGCGAAGCACTCAAAGACGCGAGTGTCCAGCAGCGTGTCAGCTATGCAGTGATGATAGTTCTACTCGCCTGGAGTGCGTGGATTACTGGCTCTATGATTTGGCAGCCTTGGACTAGCCCTGCTGTCGTGCAGTGGCAACCAAGTGGTGTGAAGAAACCTGGCGCGTCTAACGGCTCGCAAGTTGATATTTCTCAACTACAAAATAGTCACTTATTCGGCCAGTATCAGGCTAATGCCCCTGTGGTTGAGCGACCGAAAGTTCAAGACGCGCCTAAAAGTCGTTTAAGTGTTGTTTTGGTCGGTGTGGTCACCAGTTCTGATGCTAATAAAAGCCTAGCTGTGATCGCCAACCGAGGTAAACAAGCAACCTACGGGATCAATGAGGTGATAGAAGGCACTCGTGCCAAATTGATACAGGTGCAGTCCGATCGTGTCATCATTGAAAACTCAGGCCGTAACGAAACGGTGATGTTGGAAGGGTTGAAGTACAGTCAGCCTTCTTCTGTAGCCGTGGCAGCAGTTAAAGAAGAAGTCGGGAGCCAAGCCTCACTCGAGTCATTGGATCAAATTCGCGAAGAAATTCGCCAAGACGCTAAGCAGATCTTCCAATATGTGCGCATGTCGCAGGTTAAACAAGACGAAGAGGTGGTAGGTTATCGTCTCTCTCCGGGCAAAGACCGGGCGTTGTTTGATTCTGTTGGCCTCGAATCCGGTGATATCGCCATCTCAATCAATGGATTGGATCTTAAAGATACCGAAGCGATGGGGGAAATATTGCGAAATTTACCCCAGTTGACCGAGCTAAATCTAACCGTAGAGCGCAACGGTCAACCACATGAAATATACATAGAATTATAAGGTTGTCGCGCGGGCGTCAGTCTATCCGAGGAGTACAAAGTGAACCATTGGCTTAAAAAAAGCGCATGGCTTTTAGCAGGAAGCTTATTAATGTCACCCTTTACGGTGGCGGCAAATGACTATAGTGCCAGCTTTAAAGGCACCGACATTCAAGAGTTCATTAATATTGTTGGTCGCAATCTAGAAAAGACCATTATTGTTGATCCTTCGGTTCGAGGCAAAGTTGACGTGCGTAGTTACGACATGTTGACCGAAGAGCAGTACTACAGCTTTTTCCTTAACGTATTGGAAGTTTACGGTTTTGCTGTGGTTGAAATGGACAACGGTATATTAAAGGTTATTAAGGATAAAGATGCCAAAACCTCAGCCGTACCAGTGGTGGGTGATGGCACGATTAACGGTGACGAAGTTGTTACTCGCGTTGTCGCGGTGCGCAATGTCTCGGTAAGAGAGTTGTCTCCTTTGCTACGCCAGCTTAACGACAACGCTGGCTCCGGTAACGTCGTTCATTATGACCCCGCTAACATTATTTTGATCACAGGCCGTGCTGCCGTGGTTAATCGTCTTGCCGATATCATCAAGCGGGTAGACCAAGCGGGCGACAAAGAAATCGAAGTGGTTGAGTTAGAAAATGCCTCGGCTGCTGAAATGGTGCGTATTGTTGAAGCGCTCAATAAAACCACAGATGCGAAAAACACCCCTGAGTTTCTTCAGCCTAAGCTAGTCGCTGACGATCGCACTAACTCAATTCTTATCTCTGGTGACCCGCAAGTGCGTCACAGGCTGCGCAAATTGATTAAGCAGTTGGATGTGGAAATGGCCTCTAAAGGCAATAATCGCGTCGTTTATCTCAAGTATGCTAAGGCCGAAAACTTAGTTGATGTTCTTAAAGGCGTGTCCGATAACCTTCAAGCAGAAAAGTCTTCTGGCGCTAATCAATCGAGCAGTGCACAACGCGGCGAAGTGATGATTGCGGCTCACCCTGATACCAACGCGCTAGTACTGACGGCGCCGGCCGACATTATGGCCGCGCTGCAAGATGTTATTGCTCAACTCGATATACGCCGTGCTCAGGTATTGATCGAGGCATTAATTGTCGAGATGGCGGAAGGCGATGGTATCAATCTCGGTGTGCAGTGGGGCTCGTTAGAGAGTGGTGCTGTGATTCAATACGGCAATACAGGTGCGCCAATTGGGCAGGTGATGGTTGGTTTGGAAGAAGCGAAAGACACCACGTCAACGACCGCGGTTTATGACAGTGATGGAAACTTTCTGCGCAACGAAACCACCACTGAAAAAGGCGATTACTCGACGCTTGCCTCTGCACTTGGTGGTGTAAACGGCGCCGCATTGAGCTTCGTGATGGGCGATTGGACAGCGCTGATTAGTGCAGTTTCAACCGATTCCAACTCTAATATTCTCTCGTCACCGAGCATTACTGTGATGGACAACGGCGAGGCGTCATTCATTGTTGGTGAAGAGGTACCTGTCATTACTGGCTCGGCGGCGGGTTCAAATAACGACAATCCTTTCCAAACCGTTGATCGCAAAGAAGTGGGTATCAAACTTAAAGTTGTGCCGCAAATTAATGAAGGCAACTCAGTCCAGCTTAACATTGAGCAAGAGGTGTCTAACGTGCTGGGGGCCAATGGTGCGGTGGACGTACGTTTTGCCAAGCGTCAACTCAATACGTCAGTCATGGTTGAAGATGGTCAGATGATTGTCTTGGGCGGCTTGATTGATGAGCGTGCGTTAGAGAGTGAATCGAAAGTACCGTTATTGGGTGATATTCCCTACCTGGGCCACCTGTTCAAGTCGACCAGTACTCAGGTCGAGAAAAAGAACCTGATGGTATTTATCAAACCAACCATCATTCGCGATGGGGTGACCGCCGATGGCATTACCCAGCGTAAGTACAACTTCATCCGTGCCGAGCAGCTCTATAAAGCCGATCAAGGCCTTAAGTTGATGGATGACGGTAATATTCCAGTGCTGCCACTATACGGTGAAGAGATAGGTCACCCGGCGGAGATTCAGGCATTTCTTGACCAGATGAGTGCGCAGTAATGGATGTCGAGTTTTCACCAAGTTTTAAGCGCTTGCCGTTTAGCTTTGCGAATCGTTTTAAGCTCGTACTTGAAACGACGGACACTGGTCTGACTCTTTACTATGTTGAGCCGATCTCAGTTCAAGCGCTGGTCGAAGTAAAGCGAGTTTGCGGGCAAGCGTTTACTTTGCAAGCGCTGAGCAAAGAAGCGTTTGATGGCAAGCTAACCGAGGCTTATCAGAGAGATTCTTCCGAAGCGCGTCAGCTGATGGAAGATATTGGCGCAGACAATGATGATTTTTTCTCGCTAGCTGAAGATCTGCCGCAGGATGAAGATTTACTCGAATCGGAAGACGACGCACCGATCATCAAGCTTATTAACGCGATGTTAGGTGAAGCGATCAAGGAAGGGGCGTCGGATATCCATATCGAAACCTTTGAGAAAAGCTTATCGATCCGTTTTCGTGTTGATGGGGTGTTGCGTGATGTCCTCTCGCCAAGTCGTAAGTTAGCGCCGCTATTGGTTTCTCGGGTCAAGGTAATGGCTAAACTGGATATCGCTGAAAAACGAGTACCGCAAGATGGTCGTATTTCATTGCGAATTGGTGGCCGCGCGGTCGATGTGCGTGTTTCCACTATGCCGTCTTCTCATGGAGAACGTGTGGTGATGCGTTTGCTCGACAAGAACGCCACGCGACTCGATTTACACAGTCTGGGTATGACGCCGACCAATCACGATGGTTTCCAGCAAATGATCTCGCGCCCACACGGCATTATCTTGGTCACCGGCCCTACAGGTTCTGGTAAGTCGACCACGCTTTACGCCGGACTGACAGAGATTAATAGTAACGAGCGCAATATTCTTACCGTCGAAGATCCGATTGAATTTGATATTGATGGTATAGGTCAAACCCAGGTCAATCCTAAAGTGGACATGACGTTTGCCCGAGGCTTGCGCGCCATTCTCCGCCAAGACCCAGATGTGGTGATGGTCGGGGAGATCCGCGACTTGGAAACCGCGCAAATTGCGGTTCAAGCCTCGTTGACTGGCCACTTGGTGATGTCGACATTACACACCAATACCGCCGTTGGCGCGATCACGCGTTTGCGCGATATGGGAATTGAACCCTTTCTGATTTCTTCGTCACTGCTAGGCGTGTTAGCACAGCGACTTGTCCGAACCTTATGCTCTGATTGCAAAGTACCTTATCAGGCGGACAACGAAACCAAAAAATTGTTTGAACTTGAGAGCAATGATGAGTTGACACTCTATCGAGCAGAAGGGTGCGAAGCCTGTAACTCGAAGGGGTATTGTGGGCGTACAGGTATTCATGAACTGCTCGTGATCGATGATGAGGTGCAAACCTTAATTCATAGTGAAGCGGGTGAGCAGGCGATAGAGAAACATATTCGTCAATACACCCCAAGCATTCGTCAGGATGGACTTAACAAAGTGCGTCAGGGTGTGACCTCGCTTGAAGAAGTACTGCGTGTTACCAAGGAAAGCTAATGGCTGCATTTGAATACAAAGCGCTGGATGCTAAAGGCAAAACCAAGAAGGGCGTGATCGAAGGAGATACCGCACGGCAGGTGCGCGCACGGCTTAAAGAGCAGGGTTTAATTCCCGTCGAGTTGAGTGAGGCGCGCCAAAAGGCGAAGAAGAATGCCAATCAAGCAACGTTTCAGTTTAAACGCGGTATTAGCACGCCGGATCTGGCGCTGATTACGCGTCAGCTCGCAACCTTAGTCCAATCGGGCATGCCGCTTGAAGAGTGTTTAAAGGCGGTGTCAGAGCAGTCAGAAAAACCTCGAATTCGCACCATGCTGCTTGCGGTGCGCGCCAAAGTGACCGAAGGGTACACCTTAGCCGACAGTTTGGCCGACTTTCCTCACATCTTCGATGAGCTGTTTCGTTCTATGGTTTCAGCGGGCGAAAAATCTGGTCATTTGGATTCTGTGTTAGAGCGTCTTGCCGACTATGCCGAAAACCGCCAGAAGCTGCGCTCCAAATTACAGCAAGCCTTGATTTATCCCGTTGTGCTGGTGGTGTTTGCCATCGGTATTGTGGCGTTCTTACTCGCTGCTGTCGTACCGAAAATCGTCGGCCAATTTGTTCAAATGGGTCAAGAGCTGCCTCAATCTACCCAGTTTTTATTGGCGTCGAGTGACTTCATTCAGCATTGGGGCATCTACCTATTGATCGCAGTATGCCTGTTAGGTTACCTGTTTAAATTTGCCTTAAGTAAGCCAGCGATACGTTTGAAGTGGGATCGCAAAGTGATTGCCTTGCCACTGATTGGCAAGATCGCCCGCGGACTTAACACCTCCCGTTTTGCTCGCACACTCTCTATTTGTACTTCGAGTGCGATTCCAATTTTGGAGGGCATGCGCGTCGCTGTGGATGTCATGTCGAACCATTTTGTCAAACAACAGGTCTTAATTGCGACAGACAATGTTCGCGAAGGGGCAAGTCTGCGTCGGGCTCTAGAACAAACCAAACTTTTTCCTCCTATGATGCTGCATATGATCGCCAGTGGTGAGCAGAGTGGTGAGTTAGAAAGCATGCTGACGCGCGCAGCCGACAACCAAGATGCGAATTTTGAATCGACAGTGAATATTGCATTAGGGATCTTCACCCCTGCCTTGATCGCCTTAATGGCTGGGTTGGTGCTGTTTATTGTGATGGCCACTCTAATGCCAATTTTAGAAATGAATAACTTAATGAGTTCATAACAGCGTTAAGCATCGCTAAGCTGTTTTTTGTGGAGATAAACATGAACAAAAAAATGACAAAACAATCTGGCTTCACCTTACTCGAAGTTATGGTGGTAGTGGTGATCTTAGGGATTTTGGCCAGCTTTGTGGTGCCTAACCTACTCGGTAACAAAGAGAAGGCGGATCAGCAAAAAGCGATTACTGATATTGTTGCGCTTGAGAACGCACTCGATATGTACAAGTTGGATAACAGTGTTTACCCAACGACGGATCAAGGCCTTGAAGCGTTAGTGACCAAGCCTAGCAGTCCAGAACCGCGAAATTACCCTCAAGACGGATATATTCGTCGTCTTCCTACGGACCCTTGGGGTAATGAATATCAATACCTAAGCCCGGGTGATAATGGCAATGTTGATATCTTTACCTTAGGTGCTGATGGGCAAGAAGGCGGTGAAGGGGCCAATGCCGATATTGGTAACTGGAACCTACAAGACTTCCAATAATTAGCCGTGACTTCGAAACCGTATGCGCCGTCTTGCTGGATTTACGTTGCTCGAAATATTACTGGTACTGGTGCTTATGTCATTGGCATCGGTAGCGGTGATTTCGCCTTTACCCGTTAGTGCAGAAGATGGCGCAAAAAAACAAGCTCAAGCGCTATTTCATCGTATTCAACTCCTCAACGAAGAAGCGATGCTTAGTGGCAAGGATTTTGGTCTGCAAATTAATGAGAAAAAATCCAATTATGAGTTTCGCCAGTTGATGTCCGAAGGCTGGTATAAGCTAGATAAACATAGCATTCCGTACTCGACCAAACTTGACGATAACTTAGCCATTGCGTTGCAACTCGGCGGCGATGTTTGGGGGGATAAAGAGCGCTTATTTGAGCCAGGAAGTTTGTTTGACGAGGAGATGTTTGCCGAATTTGAGGAGCAAGAAAATACGCTGCCAGCGCCACAAATATTTATTATGTCGAGTGGCGAAGTGACGCCATTTTCTATTGCCATTTACCCGCAAAATCGCAGCGCACAAAATGATGCGTGGCGCATAGTGGCAAAAGAAAATGGCCAGCTAATCGTGTTAGCGCCTGGGGAAAGTGATGAGCAAGAATAAGCAAGGTTTTACACTGCTTGAAGTGTTGGTTGCTTTGGCTATCTTTGCTACTGCGGCCATTGCCACTATGCGTTCGGTTAGCCAGCATATTAATACGCTTAACTTCCTCGAAGAGAAAACCTTTGCTGCTATGGTCGCTGATAATCAACTCGCCCAAGTCATTTTGTCTGGTAATAAACCAAGTAAGAAAAAGGGTACCGAGACACTGGCAGATCGAGAATGGTATTGGAGTGTTGAACCAGTATCCACCACAGGCGATTTGTTGCAGGCGTTTGATGTCAAAGTTGCAGCCAGCGAGAAAGGTTCGCCAGTGGTGACGGTAAGAAGTTATGTCGCCAAGTAAACGCGTTCGGGCGCAAGGTTTTACCTTAATCGAAGTCTTAGTGGCGATTGCCATCTTTGCTAGCTTGAGTGTTGGCGCTTATCAGGTGCTCAATCAAGTCCAGCGTAGCAATGAAATATCCATCGAGCGTAGCGAGCGGCTAAAGTCATTGCAGAGAGCCTTGGTGTTTTTGGATAACGATTTTCGCCAGATGGCTTTGCGTCAGTCGCGTACCAATGGCGAAGATCCATCCCCGTTGTTGCTTCAATGGCAGGATTACTTGTTGGACTCAGATGCCAAAGGTGTCTTGTTTACGCGGGCTGGCTGGCGTAACCCTTCGCAGCAGTTTCCACGCGGTGAAGTGAGCAAAGTTGGCTATCGAATTAAAGATAAACAGCTGCAAAGAATATGGTGGCGCTACGTTGACACGCCTGCGGGGCAAGAAGGTATTAGCATGCCGCTGCTCGATGATGTGGAGTCATTCGATATGCGCTTCTATGATGGCTCAGAGTGGCAGCAAAATTGGGAAACGAATCTCGCATTGCCACAAGCGGTTGCACTGAGTTTGGAGCTGAGCGACTACGGCAAAATAGAGCGTATCTACCTAACATCGGGCGGTACGTTAGAAGTGTCTGGGGAGCAGAATACCGATGGTTAGCAAGCAGCGCGGCGTTGCCCTGATCATTATCTTACTGCTGCTCGCTGTAATGGTGAGTATTGCGGCGAGCATGGCTGATCGCTTGTTCAGTCAATTTCAGCGTGCTACCAACCAGATAAACTATCAGCAGGCTTACTGGTATAGCGTTGGCGCTGAAGCCTTGGCTAAGGTCGGTATAGAGCAGAGCTTTAAAGACTCAGATACCATCAACCTTTCACAGCCTTGGGCACTGGAAGAGCAAACCTATCCACTTGATTATGGCACGATGCGAGGGCGACTGACGGACCAGCAAGCGTGTTTCAATCTGAATGCGTTGGCGGGTGAAGCTGTAGCTGCTGGCTCGGATCAATCCCCCTTTTTGGTCGAGTCTTTTCAGCGCTTGCTTGAGCTGATAGAGGTTGATAGCTATCAGGCTGAAATCATCGCCCAGTCACTGTGGGAATATCTCGACAGTGATACATCAGTTAACTCAACGGTCGGTGTTGAAGACAGCTTTTATGAATCTATGTCGCCCGCGTATATGGCCGCGAACAGCTTACTGGCAGATAGTTCTGAACTACGTACAGTTAATCAGGTTTCTGGTGAAGTGATGGAGAAAGTGCTCCCTTACGTCTGCGCGATACCTAATTCAGATTACAGGTTAAACATTAACACCCTAGACCCACAGCATGCCGCGTTGTTGGCGGCACTGTTCCAACCGACCTTGAGCGAAGATCAAGCGCGGCAGATTCTCGAAGGACGTCCGTTCGATGGTTGGGCGAGTGTTGATGACTTTTTGAATGAAAGTGAGTTTGCCAACGTTGTCGGTGAAGTGCGTGAAAAAGGCAAAGGCTATTTGGCTGTCACGAGCGTCTATTTTGAGTTGGATGTCGAACTTCTCGTCGCCGAGTCGCGAGTCAGAGTCCGCAGCTTGCTATTTAGTAATGATAAACAAACCGCGATGGTGATTAGCCGTCGCTTCGGAGGTATCGGTGAACGAGTTTCTGATCGTTCGACTGAGCAATAATTCCAGCCAAGCTATCCAGTGGTTAGTTTGGTCGGAACTGCAACAGGAAGTGATTGCAAGTGGCGAGCTGGAAAGCCTGCAAGCCTTGCCTGAGGTTGCCACTTATGCTGAAGGGCGTCGTACTATCGTCCTGTTGTCAGCGGAAAGCTTAGTGCTGGCGGATGTCGAGATTCCCGCTGGAGCGAGCCGACAACTTGAATCTATGTTGCCATATGTACTTGAAGACGATTTGGCGCAGGATGTCGATCAATTGCACTTTACCATCTTGAATAAGGCGCAAGGGCGTGCTCAGGTGTGTGCGGTTGATTCGCAATGGTTGGAACAACTTCTGATGGCGCTCAAGGACATTGGCTGCCAAATACAAAAAGTCATGCCTGACGTATTAGCCTTGCCTGATCACGAGGGGCTGTCGGCGGTAGAGCTGGGTCAGCAGTGGCTGATCAAGAAATCAACCTATAGCGGAATGTCGGTCACCAATGACTGGCTAGCGCTGGTGGCGCAATCTGACTGGGTTAAGCAAGATGATACCTTATTACCTTTAACGGCGTACTCTCCATTACCCCCTTCATTACCTCTCGATGAGCAACAAGAATGGACCCATGCTGAGCCGAAACTGGTGATGCAGCTACTGGCTGAGCAAGCGGTAACCAGCAAGATTAACTTGTTGACTGGGCAATTTAAGCCTAAATCTTCACTGAGTCGCTATTGGAAGATTTGGCAGAAAGTCGCGATTGCCGCCGTGTTTCTGCTCGCCGTGGTGGTTGCGGACAATATCCTTAAAATTCAGAACTATGAAGCTCAGGCTGCAGCCTACCGCGCTGAGAGTGAGCGCATCTTCCGTCAATCGCTACCTGGAAAAAGCAAAATTCCTACGGTCAGTTATTTGAAACGTGAAATGGAACGTGAGCAGATGCGTTTATCTGGCGGTGGTGAGCAAAGTGAAATGCTCAGGGTGATGGTCAAGTTGCCGCCATTACTTAACCAAGTACCGGGCTTGAGTTTAACCAGCTTTAAGTATGACAGTGGACGCAACGAAGTGCGCCTACAGGCCCAGAGCCAAGACTTTCAAACCTTTGAAAAAGCGGCTCAGTTGTTGGGGGCAAGTTTCGCCGTTGAACAGGGCCAGTTGAATCGCTCTGGCAGCTTAGTCAATGGCTCATTCGTTCTAAAACCTTTGTGAGGCGCTCGCGGTGAATAAATTAATCAATACCTTACAAACTTGGTGGTTGAGTATCTCCCAGCGAGAACGCTGGTTGGTGCTGGCATGCACCTTGTTGGTTGTGCTTGGCGGCATCTATTGGGGGATTGTCGCGCCAATCTCTGAGCGAGCGGACAACGCCAAAATGCGCATTCAAAGTGAAAAGCAATTGCTATCTTGGGTGCAGAGCAAAGCGGATGAAATCAGTCAGTATCAGGGGCAAGGCGGACGTAGTGTGTCGAATATGCCACTCAACCAAGCGATTTCTTCCAGTGTAGGGCGCTTTAAAATTGAGTTGATACGCGTTCAGCCGCGTGGAGAAGAGTTCCAGGTATGGGTCTCGCCATTGCCTTTCAACCAACTGATGAATTGGATTGCCTTCTTACAAGAGTCGCATGGCATTCATGTGGTGTTTCTTGATATCGACAAGGACGATCAAGCAGGTGTGGTTAAAGTGAATCGACTTCAATTGAGCAGAGGGTAATTAGGTGAAGAAAACACTGTTATCGGGGCTGTTTCTTTGCGGTGTATTTGTGACCAGTGCCATGGTGACGTTACCGGCCCAGTTTGTTGTTCAACTGCTCCCACTGCCTCAGCTGCTTACCGTGACGGGTATTGAAGGCACTCTGTGGCAGGGCTCTGCGCAGCAAATTAGCTGGCAAAGGCAAAATTACGGCGCATTGAGCTGGAAGATGAATATCGGCAAGCTTTTCACTGGTTCCGTTGAAGCACACGTGCGCTTTGGCCGTGGCAGTGATTTGTCACTGCAGGGGCGTGGCCTTGTTGGTTATTCGTTATCTGGCTTGTACGCAGAAAACCTGATTGCGTCTTTGCCTGCTGAAAAAGTGGTTGCGTTAGCGCCGCCATTGCCAATACCTCTCGATTTGACGGGGCAGGTTGAATTGAACCTGCGCTCCTATACATACGCAGCGCCATATTGTCAAAGCGCGCTAGGCAGTGTGGTGTGGAACACCCAAACCGTCACCACGCCGCTCGCTGATTTAGAAGTTGGCCCTGTTATTGCGAATCTTAGCTGCCAGCAAAGCGTGCTCGATGTAGAAGGTGAGCAAAACAGCGCTCAAGTCTCTAGCGGTTTTGTTGCCAAACTCAACCCAGATAACAGTTATAGCGCGAGTGCATGGTTTAAGCCGCAAGCTGAATTCCCGACGGCTTTTGAACAACAGTTAAAATGGTTACCAACACCGGCTGACAGCGAAGGTAAGTTTCAGTTTCGCTATCAAGGGCGGCTGTGAGCGCCTGTTAACAGAGGTAAAAAGGGCAGCGTTTGAGCTGCCCTTTGCGTTTTACTTGATAACGGGAAAACTGATCTGAACTTTCAAGCCACCACCACTACGGTTATTGACGATCACCGAACCGCTATGCTGGCTGGCAATGCGTTTAACGATGGCAAGCCCGAGTCCGGTTCCTTCACTGCCACGTGCGGTGTCTCCGCGAGTGAAGGGTTCAAACAGTTTTGAAATCTGGCTTTGTTCAATCCCAGGGCCATTGTCTTCAACACTGACCCAGATCAGTTTGTTGTCTGCGGTAATGCCTGTACTGACCTTAATCCAGCCATTGCCGTAGCGAATGGCATTGACCACTAAGTTGCTGACTGCGCGCTTAATGGCTATCGGGCTACCCAGTGTTTCTCGCAGTGGTTGCTGGAGCTTAGTTTCAATCTGCACTTCATAGCCTCCCTCAGAAGAGGCGACATCGTTGGCGATTTCATTGAGATCTACACTGACAAATGACTGTTTATTAACCGGCTTTAAGTAGTCCATAAACTGGCTGATGATTTCATTGCACTCTTCGGTATCGCTGATAATCCCCTCTGCCAGATAACTATCTTCTGGAGACATCATCTCAGTGGCAAGGCGGATTCGTGTTAGTGGTGTGCGCAGATCATGACTGATGCCTGCCATCAATAGGGCTCTATCTTCTTCGAGCGCCTGAATCCCTTTTGACATCTGGTTAAACGCGCGTGTTACCGAACGAATTTCTGAAGCGCCTTTTTCAGGCAGAGGCGGTGGAATTTCACCGCGACCAACACCTTTAGCGGCTTTCTCTAGCGCAATCAGCGGGCGGTTTTGCAAGCGGATGAACAGCCAGCCACCAGCGATAATCAACAGGGCCATAATTAGGCTGTTGCGAAACAGTGGGGTAAAATCATCTTCTTGCAGCTCAGAAAGCGGGATACGTAGCAGCGATCCGGGCAGAGAGTCTATCTTCATCCACAAGACGTAGCTTTCGCTGCCGAGCATCATACGTACATCGGTTGGTGACCCGAGCTCGTGCGTCATCTCTTCACTCATCAGATCAATCACGACGGCGTGATGATACTCCTCGGCGATCGGGCTATCTTCAGCGTGAATCGTCACCCCGAGCTGTTCTAATACGCGGCGGCGCAACGGTCGATCCATAGAGAGCGTATCTTCGGACAGCTCAGTGTCATCAAGCATGAGATTGATTTCATGACCAAGAATTTTGTTGAACTGCTGCAGGCTCGGCATCAAAGCATAGTTAAATACCGCGTAGTAGGAATAGACCTGACTTGCGATCAGTAGTGTAAGGAAGATAAAAATCGATTGGGTAAATGAACTGCGACTGCGCATAACACCGACCTTGGACATTGAGTGAGGCTGAAACAGAAAGTGCGAGACATGGTCTCGCACTCTATCAAGCTAGCTGTGATTTAGGCTTCTTTGCCATCAGGGACGAAGACGTAGCCGAGACCCCATACAGTTTGAATGTAACGCGGTTTACTCGGATCTGCTTCAAGCATACGGCGTAGACGAGAGATTTGCACATCGATAGAACGTTCCATTGCTGAGTACTCGCGACCACGCGCCATGTTCATCAGTTTATCGCGTGACATTGGCTCTCTGGCGTTGGTGACTAGGGCTTTAAGCACCGCAAATTCACCGGAAGTCAGTGGCATTGCCTCGTCTCCGCGGAACATTTCGCGCGTTCCTAGGTTGAGACGAAATTCACCGAATTCAACCACAGACTCTTCACTGCTTGGTGCGCCTGGCAATTCCGTTGTTTGACGACGCAGCACTGCTTTAATACGTGCCAACAATTCTCTCGGATTGAAAGGTTTCGGCAAATAATCATCGGCGCCGACTTCCAAGCCAACGATACGGTCAATTTCATCGCCTTTTGCCGTTAGCATCAGAATCGGGATGGTATTGTTGGCGTTACGTAAACGACGGCAGATGGACAGGCCATCTTCACCAGGCAACATCAGGTCTAATACCATCAAATGAAAAGTTTCACGCGTTAACAGGCGGTCCATCTGCTCACTGTTGGCAACACTACGAACTTGAAATCCTTGTTCTGAGAGGTAACGCTCTAGTAGAGCACGAAGTCGTGCATCATCATCAACAACTAAGATCTTGTGATTTTCTTGCATGTAATGGTTCCACCTATTCATTCAGCGCGCAACGTCTGGGTGTAGAAACAGTCACCTATTGCGCAGCTTGAAATGTAACATTGTTCTTTGGCTCTTGGTGCAAAGAATTGTTAACGTTTATTTCCTTTTTAGCTAATGTATATCGCAACTTCAATTTAATATCGTCAGAAATATGAAAACGAACCTAATAACGCGCGAAGGCTTTGATCGACTAAAGAAAGAGCTCGATTTTTTATGGAAAGAAGATCGCCCAGAAGTGACCAAAAAAGTGACTTGGGCGGCCAGTCTCGGTGACCGGAGTGAAAACGCTGATTATCAATACAACAAGAAGCGCTTACGCGAAATTGACCGCCGAGTGCGCTACTTACGTAAGCGTTTGGAACAAGTCAATGTGGTTGATTACTCGCCGCAGCAAGAAGGGAAAGTCTTCTTTGGCGCTTGGGTAGAAATTGAAAATGAAGCGGGGGAAGTGAAAGCGTTTCGGATTGTTGGCCCTGATGAGATTTACGGTGATGCCAAAGGTTATATCTCGATCGATTCCCCAATGGCGCGTGCCTTGTTGAAGAAACAGGTGGATGACGAATTTAGCGTTAAAACGCCTGAAGGTTACAAGGAGTGGTTCGTTAACAGCATTCGTTACAGTGCTGAGTAATCATGCGCCGTAATAAAAAGTCCCGCTAGGCGGGACTTAGAGAAGATTACTTTTCACCAGCGGGTTTGTCGGTGAGGATGTAATTATGTTCACTGTCAACCACAGCGCCATATTGGAGGAAGTTCTTACCTAAGATCATGCTGTAGTGGAAGCGGCTACGATCTTGCAGATTGACGCGAATCTTTTTCTCCAGATCACCGAGTTTAATGTACATTTCAACCACTGGACGTAGGGTCGGCTGCTCACCTTCTTTGGCCCGAATCGTCATACTGTCGACCATAGGTAGCGTGAAGTCTTTCTCCATACCTAAGTCATTTTGATAGGTAAAACTGACCATCTCTTTACCATCTTGTTTAAAGCGTTTGATGTTTTGTGCATTGATGGAGCTAACATCAGCACCGGTATCTAACTTAACCGGAAATTTGAGTTCGCCAACCTGTGCCGCCTCAATATGGCCTGCTTTAAACAGTGGGTACGACTCGAGTAAATGGTTAGTGCGAGTGTTGATAAGCACGCCATCTTGCGACATCTTTTGACCGATGATGAAGTAGTCTTGGCTTTCATCCTCGTCTAGGACATCAAGTGCGTACGGCAGCTCAACTTTCTCGCCACCTAAGGTAAACGTACCAAACACCACAGGGCGCAGGTCGTCGCCTACTTTGAGCGTTTTGTTGATCGGCTTGGAAAACTGTGTCGCCTCGCCATTCGAGTTGGTGAGGTAGTAGGTCACCAACTCTTTGCCTTTCTTATCAAAAATCTCAAAGCTCGCCACTTTGAGTAGCGGCGTTTTAACGGTTAGAGATGGTGTCGCAACCAACTTAATATCGTCGAGCACAAGCATCTCTTCGGCTGATACTTGGAGAGCATTTGGCTTACTGCTGAGAGTTTTTTTCTTACTGGCTAACAAGGATTTAGCGCTGGTGTCGATCACAAAACGGCGATTTAACGTCTCTTTGCCTAAACGCAGTTGGGTACTGAACTTACTGCGATCAGTTAAGTAAACTAGCCACTTTTGAGTGTGGTTGCCTGTATCGACAGACACAAAGACCATCGGGCGCATCTCTCCTGCCACATTTAACATGCGCACGATTGGTAGCGTTAGTGTTTTGCTTGCCCCTTGGCTGTCAGCAATATCAAAAGAGACTTGTTGCTTGTTGGTATCGACCTCGACCTTAGTCGCATGCAAGGCTGAGTAGTTGTTTTTCAGCGAGTAGCTGATTTTTTGCGTCACGCCCTCAATATTGACGCTTTCTTTCTTACCTATTAGTTGGGCGTCTTTTTGCTCTTGCAGGTAATCGTACCCGGCGTAAACCCAAGCATGGCTATCAAGGAAAGTTTTACCAATTAATATTGGCGCTGAAAATTGTGAGCGATCAGTGAGGTTAACCTGAGTCATCACCGTTGTGCCTGCAATGGTCATCGGTAAAGATACGGTTGGTCTGAGGATCGCGTCTTCATCAGTACGATTGCGAATCATGCCAACCCGATCAAGTGGGCGAGTGACTTCGATGCTCTTGCCTGTATGCGGGTGCAAAAGGGTAAAGGTGACTTCGACTTGATAGGGTGCAAATAGCTCGGCATCCCAGTCGTCGTAATCGACGCTATCAATGGCATCTAATTCGACCAAGGCCTGCATCAGTTTTTCATCTTTGAGGGTGCTTAACTCTGAATGAGAACTGGCAATATGAATGTTGGTCGCATGCATCGAGGTGGTATCTGCACCAGTATCAATTTTTCCCGCAAAGGCAATACCTTTGAGTGCTTCTACCTCGTTGAGATAGACGCTTTCGACGCGGCCTAAAACCAATTTATCATCTAGGCGATAAACCGGTGACTGAGTGGTGGCATTGATTGTTGCATCGCCTTTTTCAGCCAAGGCCAACGGAGAGGCTAGAGAGACAGAGAGTACCGAAAGGGCCAGTAAGATTTTTTTCATCGCAGTTCCAACTACTCGTTATTCGCACAGGTCTTGAACGAAGTTAGTTTCATTTTTCACAGTTAAGTTCTAGCTTGTTTCTAGTTCTGACACAACTTTCACAAAATTGCCAAACTATTGGCAAAACAATTGCGTAACCTTCTAACTGTAACAAAAACTATTGCTTTTTACCTGTCAAACCCCCATGTATTTAACGTTTAAACATAATAAGAGATTCAACGGATGAGCCAAGCTATCTGTAATTTGATTGCTCAGGAACTGAGTGTTCGCCCCGAGCAGGTTACTGCCGCTGTTAACTTGATTGACGATGGCAATACAGTGCCATTTATTGCCCGTTACCGCAAAGAGGTGACAGGTGGACTGGATGATACTCAACTGCGTAACCTTGATAGCCGCTTATCTTATCTACGAGAGCTTGATGAGCGCCGCCAAACCATTCTCAAATCGATTCAAGAACAAGGCAAACTGAGCACTGAACTAGAAGCTGACATTCTTCAGGCCGACAGCAAAACCCGTCTTGAAGACCTTTACTTGCCTTACAAGCCGAAACGCCGCACTAAAGGCCAGATTGCGATTGAAGCAGGCCTTGAACCCTTGGCTGATACACTGTGGAACCTGCCACAAACAGAACCGGAGAGCGAAGCGGCTCGCTACGTTGATGCCGACAAGGGGATTGCGGATACTAAAGCGGCGCTTGATGGAGCGCG
Organism: Vibrio galatheae; assembly: GCF_000967545.1. GTDB lineage: Bacteria > Pseudomonadota > Gammaproteobacteria > Enterobacterales > Vibrionaceae > Vibrio > Vibrio galatheae. The sequence continues at coordinate 36,840 of NZ_JXXV01000011.1, forward strand.
CGCGATTGTGATGGAACGTATCGCCGAAGACGCTAATTTGCTTGAGAAAATTCGTCTCTATCTCAATCGCAATGCCGAGTTAGTCTCTCGAGTGGTCGAAGGCAAAGAGCGTGAAGGAGAGAAGTTTAAAGATTACTTTGCGCACAATGAAGCACTGAGTAAAGTGCCATCACACCGCGCTCTTGCTATGTTACGCGGCCGTAATGAAGGTTTCTTAACCCTGGCGATGAACGCCGACCCCGCGCAAGAAGAAGGTGCGCGCCAATCATACTGTGAGAGCATCATTAGTGACCATTACGGCATCTCTCTCAGTAATGCGCCTGCTGACTCGTGGCGCAAGCAAGTGATCAGTTGGGCGTGGCGAATCAAAGTCTCGATGCATATGGAAACCGAACTGATGGGCGCAATGAAAGAGCGTGCCGAGATCGAAGCGATTGAAGTTTTCGCGACTAACCTGAAAGATCTATTGATGGCCGCGCCTGCTGGGCCGCGTGCAACGCTAGGTCTCGACCCCGGTCTACGTACGGGTTCTAAGATTGCTGTGGTCGATACGACTGGTAAGGTGCTCGCGACCGAGACCATCTACCCACACCCACCACAAAAGCAGTATGAGAAATCGGCGCAGATTGTCGATGCTTTGGTGCGCAAGCATAACGTGGACTTGATTGCGATAGGCAATGGTACGGCTTCTCGTGAAACCGACAGTTTTGTTGCTGATTTGATTAAGCGCGGCAGTCTCAAAGTACAGAAAATTATGGTTAGTGAAGCGGGCGCTTCGGTTTATTCTGCGTCAGAGCTAGCGGCGAATGAATTTCCTAATCTTGACGTATCCCTGCGCGGCGCTGTTTCGATTGCCCGTCGTCTGCAAGACCCTCTCGCTGAGCTAGTGAAAATCGATCCGAAATCTATCGGTGTCGGTCAGTACCAGCACGATGTCAGCCAGTCGATGTTAGCTAAGCGTCTTGATGCTGTAGTTGAAGATTGTGTTAACGCAGTTGGCGTTGATGTCAACACCGCTTCTCCGGCGTTATTAACTCGGGTCGCGGGTTTATCGAGTACTTTGGCGCAGAATATTGTCGATTATCGCGACGAAAACGGCCGTTTTGAAACGCGTACCACGCTGAAAAAGGTGGCTCGTCTCGGGCCAAAAGCCTTTGAGCAGTGTGTCGGCTTTTTGCGTATTATGGATGGTAAGAATCCACTCGATGCTTCATCCGTTCACCCAGAAGCCTACCCTGTGGTGAAAGCGATTGCGGAGAAAAACCGCAAAGATGTCAAAGCCTTGATTGGTGATAGTCAGTTCCTGCGTGGTCTGCATGCGGTGGATTACACCAACGATAGCTTTGGTGTTCCAACCGTGACGGACATTATTAAAGAGCTTGATAAGCCCGGGCGCGATCCACGTCCAGAGTTTAAGACCGCGACCTTCGCTGATGGGGTCAACCAAGTGTCTGACCTCGAACCGGGTATGGTGCTAGAAGGTGTGGTGTCGAACGTTGCGAACTTTGGTGCCTTTGTCGATATTGGCGTACATCAGGATGGTTTAGTGCATATCTCTTCCTTGACCGATCGCTATATCTCAGACCCACGTGAAGTGGTGAAGGCGGGCGATATTGTCAAAGTCAAAGTGATGGAAGTCGATGTGCAGCGTAAACGTATTGGCCTTTCAATGCGTTTGACCGATGAACCGGGACAAGATAATCGTCCGCAACGTTCAAGTGCTCCGCGTGGTCAGCAGCGTCAAGCGCAAGGTGGGCAGCGTCGCCGCGATGACTCGTCGAACAGTAGTGCGATGGGCGGCGCGTTTGCCGCGGCCTTTGCCAAAGCGAAACGCTAACCGTTAAGGCGCCCAAAATATAAATCCCCGCAGTCGTGATACGAGCGGGGATTTTTTTCGGCATAACCTTATCGAACCAGAGAACGACAAGGTACTACAACACCGCAATGACATCAGACGGAGTATTGGGGGCAACAGCGTCACCGTAATGAAATTTAATCACGGTTCTGCGTTTCGCCATCATCCCGTCCGTTATCGCCGCATCGATTAAGCGTTTCGGCAAGCGAAAACGCATGGCGTAGCCTTTACCTTGATGCTCGCTATAACTATCCAGTGCCAGCAGTTGGAAGAGTCTATCAAGAGTATCTTGAGGTTCTTCCTGAGAAACTGCAATGGTATGACCACTTTCTTCCATCTCATAGCTTGGATGCTCTGAGGGATCCCATGATGATTGCCTTCGCCGTTTATCGTCAGCCTTTACTTTTCGTTCTGCGTTGCTCTTGGTCAATGCCATTGTCGGGGCAACCGGCTCACGAACTTTATTGTCGCGCGCTGCTTGCTCCGTTTGCACATTAACCGATGGGGCGATCAGTGGAACACTTACGTTCGTAGGTGATACGAGCATTCATTGACCTCCTCACGCCCAACCGGAGAGCAAGGTCAAAAGACCTTAGCCACTCTTTCGGTTAGTTTATTTATCGACCAGTTGAGATAAATATTTAGCCAAGATTTAATTTATTTGCACATTGTTCATTAACGGGCTGTAGACGTGATGAAGCGCTGGACTTGGTGGCAAAACGCTTCTAACTCGGTCATGAAAGGGGCATGGGACGAGTCAGGGAAAATAAAACTTTTACTATTAGGCGAGAGTGCATCGACATCACTGGCGACTTTGGCGGGCACTAAACCATCTAAGCGACCGTAGAGGCGCAACATAGGCACAGTTAAGCTTTCTAGTTGGCTGCGGTAGTCAAGATCAGCAAGTAACTGCAACCCTGCCAGTAGCGAGGTTGGGTTGGGCGTCGGGCGTGATAACACCGCTTGCTTGAGCTGTTTAACATCTCGCCTGGCTGAAGGGCTGCCCATCGCCTGCAGGGCCATAAATCGCTCAATCGTAAGCTGGAAGTCTTCCACCAGTTGTTCGGTAAAGGCGCTTAAGACATTGGGTTGGATACCGCGCCAAGGCCGTTCGGCAGCAAACTTGGGTGAGCTTGCCACGGTAATCAGCTTTTTTACCCGCAAAGGGTGATTGAGCGCGATATGGGTAGCCAGCAAACCACCGAGAGACCAACCGAGCCAGATCGCTTGATCGGGCGCATCACGTAGCACTTGCTCGGTAAGGTTGTCCATCGTATCAAAACTGGTGTGGTGACTGTGACCAAATCCCGGCAGGTCAACCACATGGACGCAAAAGTGTTGGCTAAGTTCATTGACAGTTTGTTGCCAAACCGCGCCATTCATTCCCCAGCCATGCAGTAACACCAGGTCATCCCCCTGACCTGTGGATTGCCAATACAAAGATTTAACGTTGCTCTCGGTTTGCTGCACTTTTTCCATCCTTTCGTTTGCCAGCCAGTCGACACAATCATCCCAATAGGGAGTCAATGGAGAGTCGTCATGTTAACTCAAAGGGTGGTGAAATACATCGCCGACCTGTTGCCTATGCATTGTGAGGTGTGCCGACTGCCGTTAACCGAGCCGAGATCGAGTAGTGGTATTTGCGGTTACTGCAGCGCGTATTTCGACCCAGTACCACGCTGCCAGCGCTGTGGTTTACCGACTCTCTATCAGGTCGCTGAGTGTGGTCAATGCTTAAAAACACCGCCGAGTTGGCAAAGCCTCTATTGTCTTGGTGACTACCAACAGCCACTGTCGACTTATGTCCATCTGCTTAAATACGAACGTCAGTTTTGGCATGCGAACAAGCTAGGTTTGTTGCTGGCTGGGCGTGTTGAGCGTCCAGCGCAACTCATTACTTACGTGCCTCTGCATTGGCGGCGATATCTAAAACGGGGCTTCAATCAAAGTGAGTTAATTGCCTTGCCGCTGGCTCGTCAGCTTAATCTGCCGTGCCAACCGTTGTTCAAACGACTAAGGGCAACGCCGCAACAACAAGGGCTAAGCAAAGTTGAGCGCAGGCGTAATCTTAGCCACGCTTTTACTCTTAATCGTTATGTGAATGTTGACCATGTGGCGATTGTTGATGATGTGGTGACCACAGGCAGTACGGTGCAGCATTTATGCGATTTACTGCTTGAAGCGGGCGTGAAAAGTGTTGATATTTACTGCCTATGCCGTACTCCTGAACCTGCCGATTAGTATAATTTGACTAAAACGCTAGATCTCTCAGTTTTGAGGAGTAAAATGGTCAACTAATAGCCTACAAAATTACTCAGGTATTCGTCGTGTCAAATACAATTACTATTACAGAAACCGCCCAAAAACATTTTGCCAATCTACTGGGTCAGCAACCAGAAGGCACTAATATTCGTGTGTTCGTGGTTAACCCTGGTACTCAAAACGCCGAGTGTGGTGTTTCTTACTGCCCAACAGAGGCAGTTGAGTCTAGCGACACTGAATTATCGTTCGAAAGCTTTTCTGCCTTTATCGATGAGCTTAGCCTTCCGTTTCTAGAAGATGCAGAAATTGATTTTGTGACGGATAAAATGGGCTCTCAGCTCACTCTCAAAGCGCCGAACGCCAAAATGCGCAAAGTTTCTGATGACGCGCCGCTGGTTGAGCGTGTGGAATATGCGATTCAAACTCAGGTCAACCCTCAACTTGCTGGTCACGGTGGTCATGTCAATTTAGTCGAAATCACCGAAGAAGGTGTGGCGATTGTAGCGTTTGGTGGTGGTTGTAATGGTTGTTCTATGGTTGATGTCACTCTGAAAGAAGGCATCGAAAAAGAGCTGCTGCAACAGTTTGAAGGTGAGTTGTCTGCAGTGCGCGATGCGACTGAGCACGATCGTGGTGAACACTCTTACTACTAATCACGTATTTAAGCGAATGAAATCCATAGGGTTGACAGAAATGTCAGCCCTTTTTTTGTTTTCAAACCTGATAGATTTCTCATATATTAAGAAGGTTGAACTTTTGCACCAAGTTAAAAATCAATAGCAATTGTGTCTAGTACCTTCCTCGCACGCAAAGGAGTGAGCTCGTGGCGAAACGGAACCCACCAGAAATTCTGGCTAAACAGACGGTCGCTCAATCTCGATTGTTCGCAATTGAAGCGATGGATTTACGCTTTAGCAATGGTGAGCAGCGCACTTACGAGCGGATGAAGCCAAGTGGACGCAATGCGGTGATGATGGTTCCGATTACTCAGCAGGGCGATATTTTGTTGGTACGGGAGTACGCGGCGGGTACCGAACGCTACGAACTTGGTTTCCCCAAAGGGTTGATTGACCCAGGAGAGACACCACAGCAAGCGGCAGAACGTGAATTGAAAGAAGAAATAGGTTACGGCGCTAAGCAGTTAACGCCGTTAAAAGAAGTGGTGCTCGCTCCGTCTTATTTCTCAAGCAAAATGACTCTGTTCATTGCCCAACAACTATACTCAGAGCAATTGGAAGGTGATGAACCTGAACCGTTGGAAGTGGTGCGTTGGCCTTTAACCCAAGCTGAAGAGCTACTCACGCACCTCGATTTTAGTGAAGCGCGCAGTATTACCGCGTTATTACTCGCTCTACGCATCTTAAAACCATAATGAACATGTTTCTCAGCCACTTGGTCTGAGAAAATAGCCGTAGAACGCTAAGGATTTTTTATGCCAATGAAAGAAGACCTTTCTCATCATTTGCCTGCAGTGATCGAAATTGCCCGTAGTGCTGGGCAATTAATTCTCGATATCTATGAGAAGAAAGAGTATCAAGCGTTTACCAAAAGTGATGAAACACCGGTAACCAGTGCGGATATCGCCGCACATAGATTGATTGTTGAGAAGCTGGCCGATTTGACGCCGGACATTCCGGTGCTGTCTGAAGAAGCGGCGGATATCAGTTTAGACAAGCGTTCACAATGGGATCGCTATTGGTTGGTTGACCCACTAGATGGCACGCAAGAATTTATCGCCCGCAGCGGTGATTTTGCCACCATTATTGCTCTAGTCGAAAACAACCAACCTGTAATGGGCGTGGTATATGGTCCTGTTTCAGGGGTGACGTACTACGCTTATCAAGGCAAAGGGGCATGGAAGATACCTGATATGAGCGAAAGTGTGCGGATTAAAACGCACCAGCATGATGGCAAGCAGAGCCCAATCGCTATCGCCATCAGTCGCCGTCAGGATATCAATCGCATCACCAACCGTATGAGCAGTGGCTGGAACTACGATCTTGTACCACTGGGTTCTGCGGCGTTAAAAGCGTGTTTAGTTGCTGAAGGGGCGGTGGATTGTTATTTGCGCCTTGGCCCCACAGGTGAGTGGGATACCGCTGCGACCCAATGCATTGTTGAAGAGGCTGGCGGGCGTATTTTGAGTACTCAGCTTGAACCGCTGTCTTACAACGAGCGCGATACTTTAGAGAACCCGAACTTCATCGTGCTGGGTGATGAAAGCCTGCCGTGGGATGAGATTCTTAAGGTTAAAGACTAGTCAATGGGATGGGATATTAGAGGGTTTTAGTTCCTTGAAACTCTACGCCTTCGAATAAACATCCCGTTCACCGAGCCAACGATCGATAATTGCGCTGGCGTTTTGTGGGTAGTTATCATGAATATGGCGGGCAATACGTTGCACTTCTGGGATTAAGCGTTGATCGCGCACCAAGTCAGCAATCTTAAAATCGGCCATGCCGGTTTGTTTGGTGCCCAGTAGTTCCCCTGGGCCGCGAATTTCCAAGTCGCGCTGAGCGATAACAAAACCATCATTGCTTTCACGCAAAACACTTAAACGCTTTTGCGCGGTTTTTGACAGCGGTGAGTGGTAAAGCAGTACACAATGACTGGCAACGCTACCGCGGCCGACACGACCACGTAACTGGTGGAGCTGAGCTAGGCCAAGGCGCTCTGGGTTTTCAATGATCATTAAGCTCGAGTTTGGCACGTCAACACCGACTTCAATCACAGTAGTGGCGACTAGCAAGTGCAGTTTACTGTCTTTAAAATCCTGCATTACTGCCTGTTTCTCAGCAGGTTTCATCCGCCCATGTACCAAGCCAATTTTTACATCAGGCAGTTTGCGCTGTAGCTCTTCTGCCGTATCGGCTGCGGCTTGAGCTTCAAGCACTTCCGACTCATCAATCAGCGTACATACCCAGTAAGCTTGTTTGCCTTCGTTTAGGCAGGCATTACGTACTCGCTCGACAATATCATCACGCTTAGTATCAGGGATCGCCACGGTTTGAATCGGCGTTCGACCGGGAGGTAGCTCATCAATCACTGAGGTTTCTAGATCCGCATAGGCTGTCATGGCGAGTGTGCGAGGAATCGGTGTCGCCGTCATAATTAGCTGGTGAGGGTAGGCACCTTGTTTAGCGCCTTTTTCTCGCAGCTCTAAGCGCTGGTGGACGCCAAAACGGTGCTGCTCATCAATAATGACTAAAGCCAAATGGTTAAACTCGACATGCTCTTGGAATAGGGCATGAGTGCCGACCACCATTTGTGCTTCGCCGCTGGCAATATTCGCCAACTCAGCCTGTTTGGCTTTGCCTTTTAGTTTGCCTGCTAGCCAGCCAACTTTGATCCCCATTGGTTCTAGCCAGTTGGCAAAGTTAAGTGCATGTTGCTCGGCGAGCAGTTCGGTAGGTGCCATCAAGGCGACTTGATAGCCATGCTCCAGCGCGCGCAAAGCCGCTAGGGCCGCGACTAAGGTTTTACCTGAGCCGACATCTCCTTGCACTAAGCGCATCATAGGGTGTGGCTTTGCTAAATCTTGTTCAATTTCTTTCACCACCCGAGCTTGAGCGTTAGTCGGCGAAAAAGGCAGTTGAGCCAGCAGCTGTTGTTTGAGTGTGTTACTCGGGGCAAGCGGCAGAGCTTCGTCTTGCTGACCTTTACTTCGCACTGAGAGCATGGATAGATTTTGTGCCAACAGCTCTTCCATAATCAGACGAACTTGCGCTGGGTGCTTGCCTTCATCAAATTGCTCTAAGTTTATCCCGGGTGGTGGCCGATGAATGGTATGCAATGCTTGGGCTAAAGTGATCTGGTGATCATATAAGCCACTTGGCAGCAGTTCTTGTACTGCGGTTTTATCAAGTAACTCAAGCGCTTGGTCGGTTAGATTACGCAATGTAATTTGGCGTAGGCCGTCGGTAGTGGGATAAACGGGGGTTAAGGTCTGCTCGACCTGCGTTGTTTGGTTGGGGGCGTAAAATTTGTAGTCTGGGTGAACAATCTCGAGCCCATAGCTACCACGCTTTATTTCACCATAGGCATGTACCGTTTTGCCTTCAGTGAAGTTGTTCTTCATCCCCGCAGTAAAGTTGAAAAAACGTAAGCTGATGGTGCCGTTGCCGTCGCTGATTTTAACCGACAACATTTTGCGTTTACCAAACAAGGTGTCGACACTCATCACTTTACCCTGTACTGCTGCCCATAAACCTGCGTGCAGTTTCACTATCGGGTAGATACGAGTGCGGTCTTCGTAGCGCAGTGGTAAGTGGAAGAGCAGATCTTGAACTGAGTTGAGTCCTACTTTGGTCAGCTTCTCTGCCACCTTGGCACCAACACCAGTGAGAGAAGTAAGCGGAATTGCAGATAGCAGTTGGGACATAACACAGCTCGCTCGTTATTCAGAGTAAGTGATTCAGTGAGTTAGATACAGCAAACTCTACTAGTTAACCATCGATCTGTGTTTTTGTACAGTGGATAGGGCAGTTTCTCGTGCATAGAAATTCCCCAGTAGTAACAAGGGTCTAGAAACTAGGAACTATTATCTTTTCTGCATCTCGGCCCACCATGCCTCATCGGCGATGATCTGACCTTGGTCATCCAACTCAGGGTAGGGCAGCTTTTTCCGTTTTGCGACTTTAGCCAGTACCGGGTGACCGCGTTCAAACAGTAAGCGATGGATAGTCTCTTGAGGGATGGAGCTGATGTCGTTGTCGTACATACCTGCGGCGGCACGCTGACGTTGGGCCTCGTACAAAATCACCGCGCTGGCGACGGAAACATTGAGCGATTGAACCATACCGACCATAGGCACGATGATATCTTGATCCGCGAGCTGTTTAGCTTGTTCAGAAGCGCCGACTTTTTCGCTGCCAAGAATGATGGCGGTTGGCTTGGTGTAGTCGATATCGCGAAAATCTACCGCAGTATCAGACAGGTTGGTGACCAGAACTTGCATCCCCTGACTTTTTAGTTCAGTGATAGCAGTCTCAATGCTGCCGTGGGTTTCAACCTCAACCCAGTTGCGTGCCCCTGCCGATGTATGGCTTAAAGTGCGCATTTGATGCGGCCAAACGGCATGAATCTTATGAATTCCTGTCGCATCTGCGGTGCGGATCACGGCTGAAACATTGTTTGGTTTATGGACTTCTTCAAGGCAGAGGGTCAAATCCGCTTGGCGTGCTTTGAGCACCTCTTGAATACGGTGGTAGCGTTCTAAATTCATTTAAGTTCCTAGAAGTCAGTACCTATAAAAAGAAGTGCCTAGTTCCTAGAAGTTTCCCTCTAGGAACCAGTCAATAGGAACTAGGATTTTGTATCTAATTTCTGCGGCGACGAACTCTTAACGTTTGTGGCATCGACTTAATCTTACGCATGATACCCGCTAGATGAACCCGATCTTTGGTCGTTAGCAACACAGTCACTGTGTAGAGGCGACCATCTCGCTCTTCGGTTGATAGGCCATGAATGTTAGAGCCAGTCTTGGAAATTACGTTAGTCAGTTCAGCTAGTGCGCCTTGACGGTTTTGCACGTCGACAGTGACTTCGGTAATGAACTCTTTGTCGTAATCGTTCGACCATTCGACTGCCATGTACTTATCGGGCTCTTTCTGATAGCCACGGACGTTCGGACACATTTCACGGTGTACCACTAAGCCACGGCCCGGTGATACGTGGGCGATAATATGATCGTCTGGAATCGGGTGACAACAATTGGCGAACGTAAGCAGAATGCCTTCTGCGCCACGGATTGGTAATTTCTTCTTACCATCGCTGCTACCTGCCACTTCAGTCAGCTCATCGGCATCACCTAACAGGCGACGCGCGATCACAATACTCATCAACTCGCCTAGACCGATATCTGCCAGTAAGTCGTCAATTGTCTTAATTTTTAGATCAGACAGAACGTGACTGATATTTTCTTCGTCGATATCTGACAGCGACAGTTCACCCAACGCATGGTTGAGTAGGCGACGCCCTAAGGTAATCGATTCTTCACGGCGCATGGTTTTGAGTACCTGACGAATCTTAGTTCGTGCGCGTGATGTCACGACATAGTTTAGCCATGCCGCATTCGGTCTAGCGCCAGGGGCACTGATGATCTCAATCGTTTGACCGTTCTTAAGTGACTTACTAAGAGGGTAAGGGTTACGATCGACACGCGCACCAACACAGGTGTTACCCACATCGGTATGTACAGCATAGGCAAAGTCTACTGCCGTTGCACCAACTGGCATCTCAACGATACGACCTTTTGGTGTAAAGACGTAGATCTCGTCTGGGAATAGGTCTGACTTAACGTTCTCGATAAACTCAAATGAGTTACCTGCACTTTGTTGTAGCTCAAGCAGGCTTTGCATCCAACGCTGGGCTTTGACTTGCGCGGTTGTTCCCGTACGTTCGCCGTTACCTTTATAAGACCAGTGAGCTGCAACACCTTTGTCGGCCATTTGATCCATATCTTCTGTACGGATCTGCACTTCAACGGGCACACCATGAGGACCAACCATTGAAGTGTGAATCGATTGATAGCCATTCGCTTTTGGTACCGCGATATAGTCTTTCATTCGACCCGGACGCGGTTTATACAGGCTATGCACCTGACCAAGAACGCGATAACAGGTATCGGCATCTTCCACCACCACACGGAACGCGTAGATGTCCATGATGGTATGAAAGCGCTGCTCTTTGGTCTTCATCTTGTTGTAGATCGAGAACAGGTTTTTCTCGCGGCCAAATACACGTGCTTTGAGACCGACTTCGTCTAAACGACCTTCAATCTCATCGTGAATACGCTGAATCATCTCTTTGCGATTACCGCGCGCGGTTCTCACAACCTCTTTCAGAACGCGATAACGGTTCGGATACAGGGCTTCAAAGCCAAGCTCTTCAAGTTCGGTTTTGATGTTGTGAATACCAAGGCGGTGCGCTAGTGGTGAGTAGATTTCTAGCGTTTCTCGGGCAATGCGGCGTTTTTTGTCGGGGCGAAGCGCGCCAAGGGTGCGCATGTTATGCGTACGGTCAGCAAGCTTAATTAGAATAACGCGGATGTCTTGCACCATGGCAAGCACCATCTTACGGAAGTTTTCTGCCTGAGCTTCCTTGCGATCGCGAAACTTAAGCTTATCAAGCTTAGAAACGCCATCCACCAATTCTGCCACAGTATTGCCAAATTGAGTTTCTAGCTCTTCTTTGGTGACTTCAGTGTCTTCAATAACGTCGTGAAGCAGTGCTGCTTGGAGCGTTTCAATATCAAGGCGCATTTCGGCCAAGATACGAGCAACAGCAACAGGGTGGATGATATAGGGTTCACCGCTAGAGCGGGTTTGCCCTTCATGGGCATCTTTCGCTACCACATAAGATTGACGCAGAGCCTCAATTTGAGGCTCTGGTAAGTATTCTTGGGCAACGTCTTTGAGGCTATCGAATAGATACAAACTTTAGGCCCGGAAGATAGTTGTAGTGACGATAAGGTCTAATTAACGGCTGTGAGCAATGCTGCTAACAGCAGCCAATTCAGCGGCTTCTTGCTCTTGCTGCTCTTGACGCTCACGAGCATCAAGGATCTCTTTAGTGATAAGACCTTCTTCGATCTCGCGTAGAGCGATAACCGTTTGCTTATCATTCTCTTCTGGCACTAGTGAATCTTTACCACCAGTTTGCATTTGACGAGCGCGGCGTGCCGCAATGAGAACTAGGTCGAAACGGTTGCCAACTTTTTCAACAGCGTCTTGAACAGTTACGCGTGCCATGAGAACTCCAAATTAGTTAACTAAAATTTTGAATGACGAGAAATTATACAGGCTGACCCTTCCTAGTGTCTAGGATCTGTTTGCCTTTCGGGTAATTTACTCAGCTAAAAGCGCGGTAAGCATGCCTTTATATTTATCAGCTTGCTTGTCTTGCTTCAATCTTTCTGCGCGAATGATGGCTTTAAAGTCCATCAAGGCCGTGTCGAAATCATCATTGATGATCACGTAGTCATATTCACTGTAGTGCGATATTTCAGATTTTGCTTCTGCCATGCGCTTCGCAATGACGGCATCGCTGTCTTGTCCACGAGCGTTAAGGCGACGCTCTAACTCACCGTTGGAAGGCGGCAAGATAAACAAGCTTTTTGCCAATGGCATCTGCTCACGGATTTGACGTGCACCTTGCCAGTCAATATCTAAAAAGACATCAATACCTTTATTGAGATTATCTTCAATCCAAACTCGAGACGTGCCGTAGTAGTTACCAAACACTTCTGCATATTCGAGGAATTCGCCTTTCTCGATCAGTTCTTCAAACAGCTCTTTTGGCACAAAATGATAGTGGATACCATCTTGTTCTCCAGGGCGCATGCCACGGGTGGTATGCGAGACTGACACTTTCATCGCGTAAGTTGGGTTGGTTTCTAGCATGGCTGAAATCAGACTAGATTTTCCAGCACCGCTTGGCGCGGAGACGATATATAGAGTGCCTTTACCCATAGGTACGATCCCACATTTGGTTTGATAATGGTCAGCAGAGAGCACTGACACAATTAAAGATAGCACTGACCGGATAAACACACCTAAGTGGTGAAATTTAGGCCAGAAAAATGGAGGCGAAGAGTAGCATAATTCAGCGATACAGGACAACTGACAATATTTACTCGCAGGGTGGTGATACTAGCATTACAGATTTGGTGTTGTATTCTGTAAACTGGCCCCTTGAGAGATCGTTTGCTTTTTGTGTTGCTGAAAAAGCGTTGAGTTTTGATTCGAGATGCTTGGTGGTGTTCAACTAATTGAATTATTTGTATTTTTACAGAGTTGGTCTAAACGTTTCTACTTGGGTAGAACGGTCATAATTTGCGGTTATGTTATGTGCAGATGCTTTAGCTCCTTTCCTTAGGCTTAAATACAACATAAACAACCAGCGTTTTGAAAGGCTAGAAAGATCTATGGCTATGGTCAATGATTCGGGTATTACATATTCTCATATGTGATACAGGTGAGGATGCTGATATGAAATCAATGTAATATCACCGCTTTTATGATATGGGTATTGATACAAATGTCGATTAAAAATGTCTGCATAAGTAATGTAATTCCTTCACTTTTCCATCCCCTTCAGTGGTTTAGTAAATCGTCTGGTAGTTGAACCTACTACAACGGTTTAGCAAACATCTTACATTTCAGGCAAATTCACTTGGTTGATTGTTTATGGCTAATGAGCTAGTTCTTTCTTAAATCCGTCGAGTTTCTATATTGATATCTTTTGAATATGGAAAAGAATGTCGGTGACCGATGACAATAATTTGTTCCCTGTTATTCCCTTGCTGTTGAGAAAATAAATTTATGTATAACGTTATTGGCTGTTCATTGAAGATGCTGTGCAAAATTGCAGTTGCTCTTATCTTCTTCACCTCATTGAGTGTGGTTACACTGCAGCATTTAGTGGTGGACGAGTTGATAGGAGCCTCTAACGTCTTTCTCATCATAGGTGGGAATGCTGTCTGCGTTAGTGTTTTGTTGTGGGTTGTAAAACGTCGTCAGTATGCCCAAGCTCAGTTGGTTCAATACATATTGCATTCTATTCCTGATGTATTTGTGGTGAAAGATCCAGAAGGTAAATTCACTTTCTGTAACGCTGCTGTTGCGAGACTATACAATACGACCCCCCAAGAGATGGTGGGGAAAGATGATTACTACTTCACTAAAAACAAAGAACAGGCGGATTTTTTTCTACAAAACGTTCAAGCAATTCTTAGTCGTTTTGAAAAAGAGGAGGTTTATGAATCTTCTACAGACACGAATACTGGTGAGGTTCGGCATTTTCACTCGATCAAAGTGCCATTTAGAGATTTGCAAGGCGAGGAGAAAGTTTTAATCCTAGCCAAAGACATTACCGATATAACACGTTTAAAAGAAGAAGCAGATCGCAATAAATCTCGCTTAGAGCAAGTGCTTGAGGTTTCTGAAGAAGGGATGTGGGAATGGAATACGCAAACAAATGTCGTACTGCATAATGAACGTTGGGAGCAAATTACGGGAGTCAAACGTAGCGACAATACGTTCAAAGAGTTTGAAAACTGTATTGTCCCTGAGGACCGGCCCAAAGTTTTTGAGTCTTTAGAAAAGATGTTGCAAAACGAAGGAGAATATAACATCTATTTCCGTATGATTCGGCCAGATGGAAGCGTCATTTGGATATGGGATAGAGGGCAAGTTGCTGAGCTTGATTCAAATGGCAAGCCGCTATGGCTGGTTGGTATTGTTCAGGATGTCACCGATGAAAAAAATAACCAGCAAAAAATAGAGTTTCTAGCGTATCACGACCAGTTGACGGGCTTAATTAATCGTACTCAATTGGAGATCGAATTGAATGAAACAATTCATGAGAGCGCTTTGCAGAATGTGTACAGCGCTGTTTTATTTTTAGATTTGGACCGATTTAAGTTGCTTAATGACAGCTACGGGCACCATATGGGGGACAAACTCTTGATCTCCGTTGCGAATCGGTTACGAGCATCGATTAAAAATAACGAGGTGATTTCTCGTTTTGGCGGAGACGAATTTGTCGTTGTTTTACCGCTTCTCGGGGAACCTAAATCTTTGGCGCTACAGATCGCACAAAAATATGCCAATGGTCTTGTTCATGATCTTTCAAAAGTTTTCCACCTAGATTGCGAGGAGCAAGGTCTTGCCATTGAATACGCTGTGACAGCCAGCATAGGTGGGATTATTTTTAACTCGGATGAGATGTCGATCGGGGAGGCCCTGCAGCTTGCAGATACCGCGTTATACCGGACGAAAGCAAACGGCGGGAATGCGGCAATGATATACGATATGGATATGTATGATGAATTACGTCATACCAGTGAACTACAAAAAGCCATGCAGACGTCAATTAAAAACAAAGACTTCCGGATTCATCTTCAACCTCAATACGATAAAAACGAGAAAATTACTGGTGCAGAAGCTTTAATGCGTTGGTATCACCCTGAACTTGGCGTTCTATCTCCAGGGGCATTTATTGATTTAATTGAAGAAAGTAATCTAATTGTACCTATTGGTAATATGGTGCTGGAACAAGCATGTGAACAACTACAACGGTGGCAGGCATCTAGCGATACGGAACATTTGCAAATTTCGATCAACCTCAGTGCAAAACAAATTTGGCAGAATAAGTTTGTCGAAGATTTTATCTCTATTGTCGACGCTTATAACATCGCTCAATCCAAACTTATCGTGGAGGTTACAGAGTCGCTATTGATTCAAGACGTAAAAGATGCGACTGAGAAATTGACTCGATTGAAACAGTATGGAGTTTCTATTTCTTTGGATGACTTTGGAACAGGTTACTCGTCGCTAAACTATCTAAGAGCTCTTCCTATCGATGAAATTAAGATAGATAGATCATTTATTCAAGATGTTGCCGTCGACAAGCAAGCCCTCCTGATGGTCAAGTCACTTATTGAGCTAGCAAAAAATTTTGAAATTAAACTTATTGCAGAAGGTGTTGAGACCAAAGAGCAGTGGCAATTACTGCGAGACCTTGGCATTAGTGCTTATCAGGGGTTTTATTTTAGTAAACCGTTATCACAGCAGGGGATGCAGGAGTTATTAAGGGAGAAGAAAGGTTTAGTTGTCATGCCATCATAAGTGACCGCCAACTAAATTAAGCCGTTAAGTGTGGTGCCATTGGTGATATCTCCCGACGACTTATTAACAGGAGCCACTGCGTCGACTTTCCTTGAGGTCGTTCTTGGAGAGCCTGAGAATATTGAAGTCTGAATATGGTTAGGCGATTTAAATAATGGCGTTTATCGTTGCTGGTGGCCTACTTCGTTTTAATCTTTTCACCGCCTTTAGGAACTGTCATGGTCGCTACGTTCCTACCTTCCTGTTGCGCCGCTTTGACATCCATTGTGTACTGGGTACATATGCTGACATTGACGGCTCCATAATCTGCGGAGCGATTTCTTTTTGCTAGATGCGCTTAGTTATATTGGGGTCTTTAAGGCGTTTAACTAATTTGTTATGCCAGTCTTCAAACAAGTCATCCATAATCTCGGCTTGTTTATCTCGTTTCTTTCGGCAATCGGATTTATGTCTGTGCTAATTTATTTTAGAAAATCAAAGGCTTGTAGCCTCTCTTCAGCAAGCGTCAATTCTTTGTGCTTATTAAACAGCGTGTAGCGAAGAATCCAAATGGGCCTCCTTTCTTTGGAATCATGAGATAAAAGCCTTCACCGTCACTGTGACGAGCAAAATTTTCATTTTTTATTGAAGATTTTACTAGGTTCACAGTCAGGTTTTCCATAGATATTCCTTTGAGTTAGTAGGGATAAAGTATTATTTAATCAATCGGTTACTTTAATTGTGGGGAGTGCCTTTGCTCTTTTACGCAGTGACGGGGAGTCAATAGCGAAATACTACCCACTTTCCCCCGTTTATCTGGATCTGTGTAGGGCGTTTTATGGACTTGTGTGTATTTAAAAATAGAAAGCCCTGTATTTACAGGGCTTGTGAGATGGTTGTGTATCCTGTCAGACCTTATTCTATATTCTGGATCTGCTCACGCATCTGCTCGATGAGAACTTTTAGTTCGACACCTGACGCCGTGATATCTGTACTGATAGACTTAGAAGCAAGGGTATTTGACTCGCGGTTGAACTCTTGCATCATGAAATCTAAGCGGCGGCCACATGCGCCACCTTTTTTGAGGATGTTGGTCGCTTCTTTAACATGAGAATCTAGGCGGTCTAGCTCTTCGGCAACATCGGATTTCTGCGCCAGTAAGATCAGTTCTTGTTCGACACGTGATGAGTCCAGCTCAACTTTGGCTTCTTCGAACTTAGAGAACAAACGTTCACGTTGCCATTCAAGAATCTCAGGCATACGCGCACGTACCTTAACTACTTCAGCAGTAATGGCATCTAAACGTTGCTCGATTAGCGCTTTCATGTTTTCGCCTTCACGACCACGCGCTTCGATAAACTCGCTCACCGCGTCATCAAACGCCGCAAGTAGGTCTTTGTTGACCGCATCCATATCTTGCTCTGGGGTTTCCATTACGCCCGGCCAGTTCATCACTTGGAATGGGTTGATGCGACTCAGTTCACCGGTGATGTGCATCACTTGCTCTGCTGCTTTGACCACTTGCTTAGCGAGCGTTTCGTTAATGGTTAGCTCGCCTTTCGCCGCTGGGTTGGCTTCAAAGCGCAACGCACACTCAACCTTGCCGCGCGCAAGACGTTTACGAAAACGCTCGCGTAGTACTGGCTCTAAACCGCGGAACTGCTCTGGTAGGCGGAAATAGGTTTCTAGGTAGCGTTGGTTAACACTACGAATTTCCCAAATGGCCGTACCCCAATCGCCTTTCACTTCTTTACGTGCATAGGCTGTCATACTGTAGATCATCGAATTTTCCTGTTTATCAATCTTTGAAAATAACGCGAAGCAATAGTAGCACAAATCCGAGACAGATAGCTTTGATGGGCAAACTTCGCTATAATCTTGCCCCAATCAAATTCGTCTCCCCCTATCAGCAGATAGACAACTAAGGTAGATGCCCATGCGTCCAAACGATCGCAAGGCGGACCAAGTTCGCCCAATCAAAATTACTCGTAACTACACTGCCTATGCAGAAGGCTCTGTGCTGGTTGAATTCGGCAATACCAAAGTACTGTGTAATGCGACCGTTGAAGAAAACGTACCGCGTTGGCTAAAAGGCCAAGGTAAAGGCTGGGTAACGGCTGAATATGGCATGCTACCGCGCTCAACACATTCACGTATGCGTCGTGAGGCAGCAAGTGGTAAGCAAGGCGGTCGTACGATGGAAATCCAGCGTCTGATTGCTCGCAGCCTACGTGCCGTAGTAGATCTGGAAGCCATGGGTGAGATCATGGTCACCGTTGACTGTGACGTGATTCAGGCTGACGGCGGTACACGTACTGCGTCTATCTCCGGTGCGAGCGTAGCGATGGCGGATGCATTCCAACACTTAGTTGAGAAGGGCAAGCTAAAAGCGAATCCAATGAAAGGCCACGTAGCAGCCGTATCAGTGGGCATTCTAGGTGAAGATATTCTTTGTGATCTTGAGTACACAGAAGATTCTGCAGCAGACACTGATATGAATGTGGTGATGACTGAAGACGGTCGCATGATTGAAGTTCAAGGCACCGCTGAGGGTGAACCTTTCACTCATGCAGAGCTGATGACGTTACTTGAGTCGGCGACCAAAGGTATTACCGAGATCGTAGCGGCGCAGAAGGCGGCGTTAGAAAATTGATTTTTTAAATAGCTTCCATTTGGAAGCTATTTTTTTAAGTTTCTAAAGTGAAGTTCCTAGAGATAAGTTCTTAGGAAAGTTCTCAAGAAACCTATTTGCAAGTCACTCCTGTCATCAGGATTTAGTTTAATAAACAAGATTCTAGGAACTAGCCACTAGGGACTAGAAACTGTATGAGAGAGAAAGAAATGAAAGCATACCAGCGTGAATTTATTGAGTTTGCACTAGAGAAAGAAGTCCTAAAATTTGGCGAGTTTACTTTAAAGTCTGGCCGTAAGAGCCCGTACTTCTTTAACGCTGGTCTTTTCAATACTGGTCGTGACTTAGCGCGTCTCGGTCGTTTCTACGCGGCAGCGTTGGCAGACTCTGGCATTGAGTTCGACGTACTATTTGGCCCTGCGTACAAAGGTATTCCAATTGCGACGACAACAGCAGTCGCTCTAGCGGATCACCACGATATCGACACGCCTTACTGCTTTAACCGTAAAGAAGCGAAAGATCACGGTGAAGGTGGCAATCTAGTAGGTAGTGCACTGGAAGGTCGAATCATGTTGGTTGATGATGTGATTACCGCAGGAACGGCGATTCGTGAGTCGATGGAGATCATCAAAGCCAATGGGGCTGATCTTGCTGGTGTTCTAGTTGCGATTGACCGCCAAGAGAAGGGTAAAGGTGAACTATCGGCGATTCAAGAGGTGGAGCGTGATTTTGGCTGCGCGATTATCTCTATCGTTAGCCTAACTGACCTAGTGACCTTCCTAGAAGAGAAAGGTACCGATGCCCAGCATCTAGAAGCTGTTAAAGCTTACCGCGCTGAGTACGGGATCTAACGGTTTAGGTTACACGACAATAAGCAAAGGGTTGATGTTTTCTCGTCAACCCTTAATTGTTTCTACTAAATACGACTATTTGCTTCCATCACCCTTATGCGAGTTATCGTAGATCTCGCTGCCATCGCGCTGGGTTTTAAGTAGCGATAGGTTCCACATATACTGTTCTGGGCGTGGACGCACTAAGTCTTCAATCGCTTTGTTCATTGCGCGCGCATCCGTTTCTTCATCACCAGTTGGGAAGTTTTCCAGTGCAGGCAAAATGTGTACTTCGTATTTACCTGTAGTGTCGTTATAAGCTGGCAGAATAGGCACGACTTTGGCTTTCGATAAGCGCGCCATTTTACCAAACCCTTTAAGTGTGGCTTTCTCCGTGCCAAAGAACGGCACAAACACTGAATTTGCTGCGCCGAAGTCTTCGTCTGGTAGCCAGTACCCTAGGTAGCCATCTTTAATCGAGCGAACAAAAGGTTTAACGCCAGCTTCACGAGCAAAGATACGGCCGCCATACTGCATGCGCTGCACTTGCATAAGCCAATCGCCAATTGGATTACGCTGCGGCTTCATAATCGTTGTAACTTTATAGCCTTTCGCCGCCAACATTACCGCCGGATAGTCGACTGCCCATGCGTGTGGCGCGAGGATAATGACGTTCTCCCCTGCATCAAGCAATGGCAAGATGTTATCTTCGCCGATCATAATCCCGCGATTCTGATTGTGTTTGGTTGAGCGTACTAAGAACTCTGAATAACCGAGTAAGTATTGCGCCGCTTTAACGAAGGTTTCTTCGAGGATCGCCTGACGTTCTTGCTCTGACTTTTCTGGGAAGCAGTACTCAAGGTTCACACGTGCACGACGCACGACGCGGCCGTTTTTCTTTACGGCAAATACTGATAATTTACGCGCTAGATTGTCACGCCAGCGGTAGGGAATAAAAGCAAATAGTGCCGCAAATAATATTCCTATCCATGTCCCCCAATGCTTCGGGTGGAGAAAGGACCACTCAAAAGTTGGGTTATGGAGATGTTTATCTGTGCTGTTTTTGTCGTTGGAGCTCATTCAGCAATGCCTATTCTATTGGTAACGTGAGTTGGTCAGATTGTGATCTGGAAGGGATTTAAAGCGTTTATGTAACCACATCCATTGATCTGGGGCTCGCATGATAATCTCTTCAACAAATTTATTCATGTAGGCCGCCGCTGCCGTTTCATCTTTTTTCGGGTAATCTGGCTCGATATCTTTATCGGCAATGATTTCATACTGGCCTGCACTGTTTCTAAAGCCAGAACCCGGAATAATAGCGCACTTACTGGTGTAGGCTAAAATACTGGTACCTGTTGTTGTACATGCCTCTTCCACGGCGAAGAAAGGGACAAAAACGGATTTGTTGTGTCCGTAATCTTGATCCGGCAGATAAAACAGACGGTGCCCTTGGCGCAGTACGCGAATCATCTGTTTGAGGTCGGTACGGTAGATAAGCTTGTTGCCGTTACGTGTACGCCCACGATACTGAATAAATTCGTAGGCTGGGTTGCTGTGTGGCCGGTAAGCGCCGTAACCTTGCAACCCTAATACTCCAAACGCGCGCGCCGTAATCTCTAGATTGAGTGCATGCACACAACATAGCAGCGCGCCTTTGCCTTGTTTGTCGAGTTGTTTGAGTATTTCTACATCTTTCGCTACCAAGATGCGTTTGAAGCGCCAAGTTGGCCAAAACCAAGTAATGCCAGTTTCGATTAACGCCATCCCAGTATTCTTGAAATTTTCCTCAACCACACGTTCAATTTCAGCTTGCTCCATGTCGGGAAAGGCAAGTTCTAGGTTACGTCGAGCAATTCGAACTCGTGACTTACCAAAACGCATCCCAATGCGACCTATGCTTTGGCCTAAACGTAGCAGAAGGGCATAAGGGAGTAGGTTGACAATCAGGGCGAGCAGTCCGAAACCTAGCCATACCCCCCAATACTTAGGGTGCAATAAAGAGAGGGAAAATGGCGGTGCCTGATTGAACTTATCTTTACTCATAGTGATTACTTAATTTGTGCACTCAGTAGTGACCAATATTCTTCAAAATTAGCGGTTGGTTGATATTTAAAGTCGCTGCGAACAAAGCGGTTTAAGCTACCTTCCACTTGACCTAACAGTTGCGCTGCCAGTACTTTTTCATCGACAGGGAAAGCTTTGCCTTCACGTAGCATGCGCTCGCGCAAAATCTGACGGATTGAGGTTTCGATGCGTTCAAACAGTTGATTGATGCGCTCGCGTAAGCGTTCATTTTCAAACATTAGCGCATGCCCAGACAAAATGCGGCTCAGGCCCGGATTACGCTCCGCAAAAGCCAAAATCAATTGCAGTACTAAGCGGATACGAGTCAGGGTGTCTTTCTCTTCATCCAAAATACGGTTTATTCTCGACATCAAAGACTCTTCAATAAATTCGATTAAGCCTTCAAACATGCGAGCTTTACTTGGGAAGTGTCGATACAGCGCGGCTTCTGAAACGCCAACTTGTTTAGCCAGTTTTGCGGTTGTAATGCGTGAAGCCCCTTCGTTAGACTCCAGCATTTCAGCCAGTGCTTGCAAAATTTCATCTCGGCGGTTGGTTTTTCTTGTTCCAGCCATGAACCTTTTCCTTATTGTTACCATTCTGAATAAAGGCTTTGAGTGCGTGCCTCAAAGCCAAATGAGTTATGACAAATCCATTTATCGCGAAGTTCGACTCTTACAGAGCTGATGTATGAGCTTTACGCTTCTAGTTTTTCCGCGATGGTCATAACGATTTGTGTTGCAATGTGCTGCTTTGATGCAAGGGTAAGTGATTGCTTACCATCTTTCCAGTATAAGGTGATTGCGTTGTTGTTGCTATTGAAGCCTTGCCCTTCGACGGAGACGTCATTGGCGCAAATCATATCGAGATTCTTTTTACTCAACTTAGTTCGTGCGTAGTGTTCGACATCCTGAGTTTCAGCGGCAAACCCAACTGTAAATGGGCGATGCTCGTTAAGTGCAGCCACAGAGGCGATGATGTCTGGATTTTTGACCATGGTAATAGTCATTTGATCGCTCTCATCGGTCTTTTTGATTTTGTGCTCTGCGACGGCTTGTGGGCGATAGTCAGCCACCGCTGCACAGCCTATAAATATGTCATGCTTTGTGGCTTGAGCTAGAGCCGCGTCATGCATGCTTTGCGCGCTATCAACATCAATGCGTTCTACACCCACCGGGGTGGCTAAGGCGACTGGCCCGGCAATCAAAGTAACTTGTGCTCCTTGCATGGCAGCAGCTTGAGCCAAGGCAAAGCCCATTTTTCCTGAACTGTGGTTAGAGATATAACGTACTGGGTCAATTGCTTCACGCGTTGGCCCTGCGGTAATCACAACCGACTTACCTTTAAGTGGCTTATCGGCAAAAAATAGCTCACAACGCTCAACCAATTGCATCGGCTCAAGCATGCGCCCTGGGCCTACATCACCACACGCTTGCTCGCCCGCTGCTGGGCCCCAGATATGCATGCCACGACGTTCAAGGGTGGCGATGTTTTCTTGGGTGGCAATATTACGATACATCTGCTGATTCATTGCGGGAGATACCGCAACAGGAGAATCCGTTGCCAACACTAACGTCGTTAATAAATCATTGCCCATGCCAGCTGACATACGAGCAATGAGGTCTGCCGTAGCAGGAGCAAGCAGCACTAAATCCGCCCACTTAGCAAGCTCGATATGCCCCATTGAGGCTTCAGCCGCCGGGTCTAGTAAGCTATCGGAAACTGGCCTGCCAGAGACGGCCTGCATAGTCAGCGGGGTGATGAACTCTTTGGCGGCGGTGGTCATAACGACCTGAACCTCTGCACCGCGTTCGATGAGTCGGCGAGTCAATTCGGCGCATTTATAAGCAGCAATACCGCCGCTAATACCTAGTAGGATCTTTTTACCTGCGAGTGTTTGCATGATGATCTTCCTTAAAATTTCTGCCCGTAAGATACCACGGCTGACAATTATGTGCCTAGGGTGAGGAGGTGAGTTGGCCGTTTTGAAGCTTGATATGGCGCAAAGTTTGCCATACTGAAGGCGCGCGCAAGTTGCATGGTTAATTTTTGTCTGCTCGCACACTGCTACTCTATATTATGGCGACTAAGCCTCTTTCATTACTCTGTGCTGAGATGTTTGCCTGATAAAGAGAGATAAATGAAGCTGCTACCCAAAGAGTCTATGCCAAGAGAGAAATTGCTTTCCCATGGTCCACAAGCGCTAACCGATGCCGAACTACTGGCAATCTTCCTTAGAACGGGCACGCAGGGAATGAATGTATTAGCGCTGTCTGACCATCTGATTAAAGAGTTTGGTTCGCTAAGAAAGCTGTTTTCTGCTGATTTAAGCAGCTTTTGCCACCACAAAGGATTAGGCGTCGCAAAATATGTCCAGTTGCAAGCCGTACTTGAAATGACCCAACGTTATCTGGCCGAAGCACTTCAGCGCGGTGAAGCGCTCACCAGCCCAGAGCAAACGAAGCTTTATCTTTCTGGCTTACTAAGAGATAAACAGCGCGAAGAGTTTTTTGTCTTATTTTTAGACAACCAACATAGAGTCATTTGTGGTGAACCTTTGTTTCAAGGCACGATTGATTCGGCTTCAGTCTACCCGAGAGAAATCGTCAAACGCGCTTTAGAGCATAATGCCGCCGCTTTGATTTTAGCCCACAATCATCCGTCTGGTATTGCTGAACCAAGCCAGAGTGATCGCCGCATCACTCGTCGAATATGTGATGCATTGGCATTGGTCGATATTCGTGTCCTCGATCATTTTGTGGTCGGGGATGGAGAGATTGTTTCCTTCGCAGAACGTGGTTGGATATGATTTTTAGCTTGGGTTGATTGAAATTGAAGACGTTAAGCGCACAGATAGCTCAATCCGTGAGATAAGTAAGATGTTTTCTTGGATGATTTGAAGTAAATCCGGGGTGCTTAAGTAGCTGTAATCTCTCTAGGAACTAGGTACTAGGAACTCGTATCTATTATTTTCTGTGATTTTGTTTAAGTTTTGGTTGTGAGAGCGCCGATTTCTGCTACAATCCCCCGACATTTTTTAGCACATAAATCAGCTCTGCCTAAAAAAAGATCACGAAAACCTGTAAAAAGGATCTGTTCGGGTCTTGAGCAATGGTACTCAAGTTAGTATAATGCGCGACCTTTGATAGCCTTGTATGGGTTTCCATAGCGGTATAAGACCTCGACATTCTTCTTTGAGAACTAGAGAGGTTCGGCCACCAAGGTTGATATCGAGCTGAAACGATTTTGGAGAAGACATTCATGTCACGAGTATGCCAAGTAACTGGTAAGCGTCCAGTAACGGGTAACAACCGTTCACACGCACGCAATGCTACTAAGCGTCGTTTTCTGCCGAACCTACAAACTCATCGTTTCTGGGTAGAGAGCGAAAAACGTTTTGTTAAACTACGTCTATCTGCTAAAGGTATGCGTATCATCGACAAGAAAGGCATCGATGCTGTTCTTGTTGATATCCGTGCAAACGGCGTAAACGTTTAAGAGGAAATAGACAATGGCAAAGAAAGGCGTACGTGAGAAAATCCGTCTAGTATCTTCTGCAGGTACTGGTCACTTCTACACGACTGATAAGAACAAGCGTAACATGCCAGGCAAATTTGAGATCAAAAAGTTTGATCCAGTAGTTCGCCAGCACGTTATGTACAAAGAAGCGAAAATCAAGTAATTGATTCTTCTTTGAACTTCCCTCGGGAAGCGTGAATTGAAACCCAATCATAGCAATATGGTTGGGTTTTTTATTAGCTGCAATTTATACTCGATGTATCTGATTCAAATACTTAAGTGGTCATTCACTAAAGGAAATGATATGCGAGTTTCACCATCACGCCGTCGGCGTTGGAACAATATTCTTATCTTAGGCATTATTGCCTTTATTGCCTTGCTTAACCTTCCGACCCTAATTAAAACGTATTTGATTGAGCAACCTGTAGTGGAAAGTGCTCACCCATATCTATTGAATCCGCAAGCCGATCTGCAAGCCTTGTACTTTTCCAACTGGTCGCTTGAGAAAAATCAAGGCCGCTGGCGCAGCACCATTCATACCTCGATTCCAGAACAAGAGCTTGCTGAGCGTTGGATGAATTTAGTCGGAACCGAAGTCAGCCCTGAAAATTTTGCCAACTTAAAGCCACAGTTAGGTCAGCCGAGCTCAATTGAAGTGTGGTATCTCGATCAAGAAGAGCCGCAAAGGATCACGTATTATCAAACTTCGCAATTTTGGTTGTTAAAAAACTGGCAAGACAAGTGGATAGCGATTTCGGTGGATAGTGGTTATTTAGTTCCTAGAGATTAACGGCTAGAAACTCTACACTAGGCGCTACGATTTCTATGCTAGGAACTCTTTATGCCGGAACTACCAGAAGTTGAAGTTAGCCGAATGGGCATTTCTCCTCATCTAGTTGGTGAGACTGTTGCTAAAATAACCTTTCGTACGCCAAAACTCCGTTGGGATATTCCTCAGGATCTTAAAAAAATGCAAGGCCAAGTGATTCGCAACATCACGCGTCGAGCCAAGTACTTATTGATAGAAACGGATGTTGGTTGTGCGATTGTCCATCTTGGGATGTCTGGCTCTCTGAGAGTACTTGATGCCGAGATCTCACCCGCTAAACATGATCATGTTGATCTCAAACTAACTAACGGCAAGGTGCTACGTTATAATGACCCAAGACGTTTTGGCGCATGGTTATGGACTGAAGATGGCACACACGCCGCACTAGGTAAGATGGGGCCAGAGCCGCTTACCTCTGAGTTCAATCATGGCTATATGGTTGAAAAGGCGAGCAATAAGCGTGTCGCGGTGAAGCAGTTTATTATGGATAACAAAATTGTTGTTGGGGTGGGGAATATCTATGCCAATGAGTCGTTATTTAGCTCAGGAATTCACCCCACACGATCAGCAGGTACGCTGACCGCGAACGAATGGCAAAGGCTGGTCTATGAAATTAAGCGCGTGCTCGATACCGCAATCAAGCAAGGTGGCACAACGTTAAAAGATTTCGCTCAAGCGGATGGTAAGCCCGGTTATTTTGCTCAAGAGCTACAAGTCTATGGTAAAGCGAGTGAGCCTTGTCCAACGTGTGGCGAACTAATCGAAGAGCAGAAGATTGGCCAACGCAATACCTTCTTTTGCAATCAGTGCCAGAAGTAAAACAAGCGGCGAATCAGCCGCTTGTTTTATATGTGTGCTTTGCTTTTTAATGCCTCAGCGACCACCTCAGGGACAAAGTTGGTCACATCGCCGCCATGGATAGCGACCTCACGGACTATGGTCGACGAAATAAATGCGTGCTCTTCCGCTGGGGTTAAAAAGACACTTTCTAAACCTGGCATCAGCCGACGATACATATTGGTTAGGCCGAACTCGTACTCAAAGTCGACAGTGGTGCGTAAGCCACGAATCAATACGTTAGCTTGCTCTTGCTTGGCAAAATCAACCAACAGGCCAGAGAAACCTTTGGAGCTGACATTATCCAAATGCTTTGTCACCGTTTGTGCAAACTGAACTCGCTCATCCAATGTGAACATGGTGTTCTTACTTGGGCTGGCGGCGACCGCGATAATCACTTCATCAAACATATCCGCTGCGCGCTCGATAAGATCTAAGTGCCCGTTGGTAATAGGATCAAAGGTACCCGGATAAATCACTCGGGATAGGCGTTTTTTGCTCACGATAAAGATACTCAATTCATTCCATCTGTTTCAATACTAACAAAAAGGCTCACAATTACCCACTGAAGCCGCTATCATTGGGGCAAAAGAACCGTGTGGAAAGAGTGATGAAAAAAATACTGGTTGTGCGTAACGATAAGATTGGCGACTTCATGCTGGCTTGGCCAAGCTTTGCTATGTTGAAATCCTCACTACCAGATAGTCATATCACTGCGTTAGTCCCTAACTATACGGTGGCGTTAGCTGAGCTATGTCCTTGGATTGATAGTGTGTTGGTTGACCCGACAGAGAAAAGTGACAAAGCAAAACAAACCGAATTGATAAAGCAGATCCGCTCCGAGCAATTTGACGCCTCAATCAATCTATTCTCAACCACTTATAACGCCAAGTTAGTTTGGAAAGGCAAAATTCCTTACCGTTTAGCGCCCGCGACTAAGCTGGCGCAGATTTTCTACAATAAGCGTATTAAGCAGAAGCGTTCGCAATCTGCTAAACCAGAGTTTGAATATAACCTCGATCTTATTCGCGCTTTTCTGACGGATAACGGCGTGAAGATTGTCGAGCCCTCTGCTCCTTTTCTTTCATTTACTGCTCCGCAACTTACTGAACAAAAATCAAAACTGGCTCAGCAGTTAGATTTGAACGCTGATAAGCCATGGATTTATGTGCATGCAGGAAGTGGCGGCAGCGCCAATAACTTATCATTGCACCAGTACACTCAGCTTGTAGGTGGCTTAGAGGGCGACTTTGAGGTGATACTGACCGCTGGTCCTGGTGAAGAGCAAAAAGCCGCTGAGCTGCAACAATTATTAGCTGTGAGCGGTCGTAGTGCTGCGCTTTATGACAAAAATGATGGCTTAGTGGATTTCTCTTGCTCGATTGCGTGCGCAGATATGTTTATCGCTGGCTCTACTGGACCGCTGCATATCGCCGCAGCAATTGATGTTCCTACCGTTGGATTCTTCCCGAGTAAACGTTCTGCGACACCGCTGCGCTGGCAACCGATTAACTCACAAGGTAAGCATATCGCGTTTTGCCCACCGCAAGCGGAGGATAAAGCGAGTCAGGAAGATATGGCGCGTATTGATATTGCTCAAGTGTTAGAGCAGCTCAAACCTTGGGTACACCAAGTACTGAAATGACAAAGGGCTCTGATGAGCCCTTTTTAATGCGCTTAACGGTGACTTATTGCTTATAGTGAGGATCGTTATCGCGTGCCCATAAATCTGCGTACTTAACAAAGGTCGAGTGAGCAGAAAGCACCGCGATCAAGAAACCCTGTTTGCCATCAAGGAAACCACGTTTAAGTAGATACATTTTCAGGAAGCAACCTAAAGCATGAATAATCCCTTGCGACAGAGATGCCTTTTTGCCACGCGCTTGGCGTTGATCGGCCCACGCTTTGGCGTAGCCTGCCGACTTAACTAGGTAGTGATTTAGATTTTGATACGAGTAGTGAAGAATATCGCCATCTAACTCGGCCACCTTGCAACCTTCTGGAATAATCACCGACTCGTGTACTAGGTTGTCGTTGTACTTGGTGAGTTTATTTGGGTAGAGGCGTACGTGACGGTAGTACCAGCCTGAGTGTTTAAGGAAACGGCCAAATACCCAAGTAAGCTCGTTGAGGTTATATACCGTATTTTCAGGTGGGCTTTCTAGCATTGTGAGGATGTTTTCACGCAATGTCTCGTCAATACGTTCATCGGCATCTACTGCAAGAATCCAATCACTGGTGGCATAACTTTGCGCCAACTGCTTCTGTTTACCAAATCCCGGCCACTCGGCATTAACGTAAAAATGCTCGGTATACTCACGGGCGATAGCTTCAGTATTATCCGTACTACCTGAGTCAACGATGATGATCTCATCGACCCAACGTAAACTCTCTAGGCAATCGCGCAGACTGTCCTGCTCATTCTTGGTAATAATGACGGCGGCAATCGTCGCTCGGTTTTGACTGGCTTGATTCATAATAATGACTCTTTTTCACAGACCAAGTCGAACATAGTGATGACTTGATCAGAAGTAATTCTGTTCATGGCTTGTTTGTCTTTCACTCGCGATCGCCAACTCAATTGTTCGGCAGATTGACCTGTTTGCTCTTCGATCGCCCTTTGCCAAACACTGACCACATAGTCGAGGTATTGATATGGGCCGGTTCGCTGTGGATTGTGATGTGCGTACAAGCCAATCACGGGCGTATTCATCGCATTCGCCATATGGGCTGGGCCTGTATC
This sequence comes from Vibrio galatheae, assembly GCF_000967545.1. Classification (GTDB taxonomy): domain Bacteria; phylum Pseudomonadota; class Gammaproteobacteria; order Enterobacterales; family Vibrionaceae; genus Vibrio; species Vibrio galatheae. The sequence goes on from NZ_JXXV01000011.1 coordinate 66,023, forward strand.
TGGTGCGATCACTAAATCACATTTGTCTAATAAAGCGAGCATCTGCATCAATGAGCTCTGTCCGACAAGGTTGGTCACCTCACCTAGGCACAGTTCAACAACTTGTTCCGCCAAATCCGTTTCAACTTTGGCCGGACTGCCCGCTAAGATGACATTCCAGCCTTTACTTCGCGCATGCTTAATGAGTTCGCTATAGCCTTGCGCATGCCAGTTTTTATATGACTTGCTTGCTCCGGGTACGAGTACCAAGTTACGTTTACTGGTACTTAAGTGGCTTTGTGCCCATACGCCATCCTGCTTTGAATAACTTAACTGCCACTTAGGTGTTATATCATCAACACCAATCTTGTGAGCAAAAGCCATTAACCCATCAAGGACATGAGGCTTGCTCGGAGAGGGCACTTTGACATTGGTAAACAGGGTTTGAAAATCTTGACTACGCTTTGCATCAAATCCGATCTTATATCTGGCTTTGATACCTAATGTAGCAATGCTTGCTCTGAATGCGTACTGCATATGTAGTAGCGCATCGAACCGATGTCCTTTGAGCTGGGACCATAATTGCTGATAAGCTCGCCAGCCTTGTTTTTTATCAAAAACAATCAGTTCAACCCCATCGATACTCTCAAGCAACTTTGCTTCGAGTGCTCCTGTTATCCAAGTTATTTTGGTATTTGGCCACTGTTCTTGAATGGCCTGAACCGCGGCGATGGTATTACACACATCGCCAATTGCAGAAAGGCGCAATATACATAGAGAATGTGGAGCGGTATCAAAAAGTGCCATAGCATTGAGTAACTCATTGTTAGTGATATCGAATTATGCAGAGCTAACGAATAAATGTAAAATAGAACCGATTTTCGCCAATTTTAGGTCGCGTTGCTAAGTACAATGAAGAGTGTCACCGAGAACAACCAAGCGTTTTGGTATGATGAACAACTACTGAAAGAGCCAGTAGAAAAAGCCTTTGATGCCGAGTATTGGCAGCAAGCGGGCAAAGTGATTGGCAGTGCGGCAGGTCGCGGGACAACTTGGTTTGTGCAAACCGAGACCGTTGCGGCCGCGCTACGCCATTACCGTCGTGGCGGCCTGTTTGGCAAGTTGGTCGCAGACAGTTACTGGTTTTCTGGCTGGGAGAATACTCGTTGTTACCAAGAGTTGCAGTTGCTCAAAGCACTGCGTGAAGCTGGTGTGAATGTGCCTAAGCCTCTCGCTGCGAGAGCCATACGCACAGGTTTCACTTATCGCGCTGACTTGCTGAGCGAAAAAATCGCCAATGCGCGTGATTTAGTCGCGATCTTAACTGAAGCTCCACTCGGCGCTGAGATGTATAAAAAAATTGGTCAACAGATCCGAAAAATGCATGACGCTCAAGTCAACCACACTGACCTCAATATTCACAACATCTTGATTGATGACCAACAACAAGTATGGATCATCGATTTTGATAAGTGTTACCAGCAACCCGGCGACAGCTGGAAGCAGGGCAACCTAGAAAGATTGCAGCGATCTTTTGTTAAAGAGGTGGGTAAGCGTGACATCTCGTGGCAACAGAATGACTGGCAACCTCTTCTTGAAGGCTACCAGTCAAAGAGCTAGCTTTTTAGCTTGCGCAAAAGGCTGCCCGTAAGGTTTTTATAGCTTCGATATAGACGTTTAGTATCACGTGGTTTACCTGATTTATTGTTGAGATAAAGCCAGTCTGATAGGTCGTACTCTAAGGCCAAATTACCGCGTTTATAAAATCTCTCGGTGACATCTAGCCCCAACTTCTCTGGTGCATCCACTATGATGTTGTTGGCAATAAACTGCGGCCAAAAATCAGTACCTAACCCCGCGTCTTCACCCGTCAGATTATTAATCTTAAGTGGCTTGCCAATCAGTTTGGACAACCAGTTGAGGGTTAAAAACTGCTCGGTCGTGGTGTAGCGCGCTTTGTAACCTTGTTTTAGTGTGAAGCTCAACTCTTCTATCCAGTTCGAGGACCAAATGGTGAGTAAGTCTTCTGTGAGTCCGAAGTCAAACAGATCGCTTTTATGAAAATAGACAGGGCGGCCGTGATGACTCGAAATAAAGAAGGTACTACTGGTCAAGGTTCGCTGGTTAAAAAAGGAGAACGACTCTTGCCTTGGTAGATCCGCGTATTGGCAGTATAAATCGACAAACTGTCGACCAACAAGCTTGCTATCGGAACGAATTTTGACCGCGTATTTAGTGGTTACTGCTTTGAGTCCATAGTGAGAGCTGACCATTTGGCGATTGTTGTTTAGGGTCTGCGGTTTTCCATCATGAAAGATGATGTTTGAACCTGGATCATCGAGTTCTATCACTTGGTCATAATCCAAACCTTGATGAGGTTGACCTTTCCAGGTTGATAAGATGATGGTCGACGCCGGAAAATAGCTGCGGATGGAACTCAGACATTCTCTTGTGATGCCAGAGATCTGAGTCCGGTCACCGCTCGCTTGAACTGGGCCTTGCACAACAAAGGTGATGTCTTGGTCAGTAATCTGAATCATTTCGCTACCTGTTTAGAAAGTCAGTGTACTCTTGTGGAACACCACAGAAGGTCACTTCACTTCGCTCTATGAGATGGTAGTGAACTTCTAAGCCTTGCTCTACCAGTAAGTTATACAAAGGTGCAATGTACAGCTCACCTTTTTCCCACTCTTGTTGTGGTTTGGCTACATAAGCTTGATAGGCATCTAGGTAGGCTTGTTTGCGATTAAAATGATAAAGGCCAGTACTACAAAGATCGGATATTGGATTCTTTTCAGCAGTTTTGATGACTTTGGTTGAGCCTGCTTTTTCTGGCAGGGCAAAAGACCAGTTATCACCAGAGCCTTTAAACACTTCTAAGTACCCATCGCCTTTATGACTGACGTCAGGAAAGATAAAATTAGGCCTAAAAGTGTCAATGTTAAATACGGTAATTGCACCTTGATAGTCTGGACGTTGTTGTTCTAGTAGATCCAAACCTAAACTAACCGTTTCCGCTTGTCCTCTTGTCTCTTGGTCTAGAACAACAATGTAGAATTCTATGATCCCAAGTTTTTGTGCTCGTTGTTTAACAAAAGCTTCTGTTTCATAAACATTTCGGACGATAAACAGAAAAGGTAACGTAGAGAAGTAGGCTCGAAAGCTCTTCACCGAGTGATCAAATAGCGTTTCACCATGTGCTTCTAGCATGTATTTAGGTTTGGTGTAACCTGCTTTGAAAAAGCGCGAGCTCATACCCGCCATAGGAATCACTATCATTGTTCTAATCTCTGTAAAATTTGATGCAGTCGGAAAGCATTAGCGAACAAAGCGTCTTGGCGGCGCTTATCATCGGCATGTAATGGCAACATGGATAAAAAGAGCTGAATCTGCATGGCATACAAGTGCTGGGCTGTAATACTAAACTCTTCCTCGACCAATTGGATAAAGACCTGCTGTGTTTCCCTATGGGCACCGTTATCTTCAATTGTTAAGGTGATCTTTTGTTGCTCGAGTGAAACATCGTAGTAGCCAGCAATGATCCAGTCATATAGTCCCAAAATAGAGTGACTCAATTTGGCTAGGTCATAGCGAATATCACCGTAGATAGTCTTGCGCCCATCCGGAGTCATCCCTCGTGGGTCAATGGTTTTGACCTTACCCGCTCGAAAATCATACAGAATATTACTAAAGCAGAAATCTCCGTGTAATACGCCAAGCTGATCTTGTTGGGGTGGTAGATGTTTTTCACTTAATGCTAGGACGTCTTGCAAGCTTACAGTTTGGCCTTGATAAGTCCATTTGCTGTCAATATTGATATTTCGCGCTTGGCAGAACTCTGCTAAGCGTGTAGGGGTTTTACCGCCAAAGAGAACATCTAAGGTGTTAGCGTGAGTACCCGCTTCAACGAACTGTTTGCCGCAAGCAGATAGGAACTCAATACAGCCTGTTAGGATTTGCTGCCAAACTTGAGTCGGCAATTTGGAAAAAACGAATAACTCGTTCAAAGCGGTAAGATGTAGGTATTCAAGTTTGTAAGAAACTTTGCCTTGCTCGTTACTGCAGCCTAAATACTGTGGGATGTAACCTCGCAGTGGATATGGAAGCTTCTCAAACCAATTGGCCTCTGCGGCAATTTTATCGTTTTTAATGCTCGCTTTTTCAATCCATTTTGGTGTTATGGTCAGCTCATTAAAGGCTCTTTGAGTTGTGTGTTCTGCTTTTGAACGGTAGTAAGTGTTTACATGACCGAAGTCGAGCCAACCATTAGCATCGACTGGAGTAAGCCCGACGGATTGATGGTAGCGATTGAGCCCTTCGATGAAATTCCACTCACTTTGGGTAATACAGCGTACTAGCTCACGTGGTTGGCTGAACTTAAAGTAACCATCAATGATACGATGGGTTTCTGTGTTCAGTTGCTGTTCGGCATCTTTGAGCCAATGAGCCTTATCGTCAGTCAACACTGCCCAGTTATAGCTGTCTTTGGCGGTTGACACACTAGCTATGTCATCACCGATAGGCAGCTGCGAAAAAAGCGTATCACCATAGAGGATATGTAAAGGTGTATTCAGTGAGTGCCCACTGATATTAATTGCGGCAACTAAAGATGCGCCTAAACTTAGGCTATCCGGTGTAGCGATTAGCTTTACATTGTGGTGTTCAAGCCATTTCTTATCCAGCTCTGATACCGAGTAAGTTTCAGGTACTGAGAGATAGATGTCGACTCCGCTAGGAGCGAGAGCAATTTGATGTTGAAACAAGCGTCGGTTTCCAAGTGGTAAAAAACTTGGCGGAATATGTCCAAATTCTGATTCTAGCTCTTGGCCAACGTAGGCTCCAGACATGATTAGGAACATTGTTTTTCCTTTTCAAACAGCTGATTAATTTGCTCATAACTTAGTTTGGCGAATTCTGATGGGCGCACGGATCTATCGTCAATATAGAAGCCTTCGTGACCACACCATGGTTTGCCCACGATGATTTCGTCATAAGGAACACTATGCTTGTCTAACCATTCGGTAATGATGGGTAAAGTGTGGATATTGATTTTGCCAACATTACCTTCATAGGTACGCATGTTACGTGCAGTGGCGATAACTATTTCAAAACCTTGCTCTTTATAGCTTTTTAACTGCTCAATTACGTCTGTGCGCGGTAGGACATTTCTATAGTCTGAAGTATTGGCTTGCGTAAGTGTTCCGTCTAGGTCGACGATTAGCTTTTTCATATTATTCAATTCCTAATCTAGAGCTATTTGAGCAAGAGATCGTTTTATGGCGCCGGTATTTTTATTGACTACAGATAGGGCCTGTTGGCCGCAGGCTGTCCGCTGCTGTTTGTCTGTCAGCCATACCGTTAGTTGCGTTACAATATCTGCTTCATCATGTGTGATTTTACATGCATTGGCAGCGACAAGAGCGTGAGTGATATCAGTAAAATTGTAATAGCTTGGGCCCGTCAGAGTCGGTATACCAAGCGCGGCTGGCTCGAGCAGGTTGTGCCCCCCTACTTTTTTACCAATTAGGCTACCGCCCATAAAGCAAACGTCGCTGGCTTGCATCAAGGTAAGCATTTCACCCATGGTATCGCCCACATAAACTTGTGTATCGCGATTGATTGCATTGCCACTACTGCGGCTCACTGTTGAGAAACCCAGCTCTTGAGCTAGCTTAGTAACATGAGCAAATCTTTCTGGGTGTCTGGGTACTAGGATCAACAAAGCCTCTGAAATGGAGGAGAGAAGTTGTCGATGAACAGATAGCAGCTGTTGATCCTCACCATCGTGAGTACTTGCAGCAATCCAAATCGGTCGATCGTTGCCTAACTGCTCTCTCAAACGATTGCCTTGCTCAACAACAGTCTCCGTAATCGAGATATCGAACTTTATCGAACCAGCAACAATTAGCTTTTCTCTCGCAACCCCGAGCTTAGCAAAGCGAGTCGCATCATCATCGTATTGACACAGTACTGTGGAGAGTTGCTTTGCCATGGGGGTAAACAGTGGCATAACTTTTTTATAGCCACGGTACGATTTCGCTGATAAACGCGCATTAAGCAAGGTAATTGGGATATTGGCCTTACTTACCGCGTTAAGCGTATTGGGCCACAACTCCGTTTCTACAATAAGCAACTGCGCAGGCTTGATGATTCGAATAAATTTATTAATCGCAAAAGAGAAGTCTACAGGGGTATAGCGGTGTGTGACTAAATCTCCTAGCCGTTCGGCTTGCTCGGCACCTGTTGAAGTGGTGGTCGTGAGTACAATCTTGACCTCAGGATGGCGAGACTTGAGCTGTTTAATCAACGGAGTAACAGCGATCGTCTCACCGACAGAAGCTGCGTGAATCCAAATCGGCTGGTGGCAATTTGGAATAGACGGAGTGAAACCGAAGTGTTCCTTCCACCTTTGGCCCACACTTGGCTTCCCCTGCTTCTTTTTATAGAGACTATAGAGAAGAAGCGGGGCAAGCAGCGTTAAAAGAAGTGAGTAAAAAAATCTTGCTAGCACAGTTATTTAACGAGATCTTCTGGGTTAATGTGTGTCCACTTACCACGTGGTTTATCAATATATTGAAAATGCTCGTTGGTAAAGCTGCCTTGGATACAAACGTATTTTCTATCTTGAGTATTGACTGGCTTATCTTGCAGTGCTTGGTTGAGCACAGTTGGGCCCGTTGAGTGGTAGACACCCATTTCAGGTTTATAGTGGTTGATGTTATAAACCACTTGGTCAATCGTCGCTTGCAAGTCTTGGTTGTTCGGCGCTGATGCAATAAAGTAGTTGGTAATCTCAGTGTTGTTGCTGACTTTGATATACAGCTCTTTGTCGTTACCTAGTAGCTTATCTAAAGACCAAACTAGCGTAGCGTCTATATCCATATAGACACCACCTTGTGTATTTAGTACGACGAGGCGCCAAAGATCGGCCTGTGCTGCGCCATTGGTTAGACGAGAGTAGGCCGCATACACTTCAGGGGAAGCATTCTCTTTTAGAAATTCTCCTCTAGCCTCAGTACTCACGTAGCGGTAGTCACAGTTTAATGACATTAGGCGATTGAAAAGATAGTTTAGGTAAACTGGAAGACTTGCCTGATCGGTAAAGTTGGTTTGCCAAATAGTTCGCGGAATGGCCTTGTCACCAATTAGTCTGACTTTCGCTGGCGAGTGGGCCGGAATTGTAAAGCGAAGCTTGGGAAATACCCAGTGAAACGGATAGGAAAGCACCTTAAAAATATTTCCCGTAAGGCGAATTAATCTATTGGCGACTAATATCTTAAGTTGGCTCATTATTTTAATTTCCTATCTTTAATTATCGTTTGATTTTAATGCGTGGTCGATCGATTCAACAACCTGATCGCTGGTCGGTTTAGTGCCATTGGCATTCATTACTACCCAATGCTTCTCGTACAGCGGTGTATAGCGGAATGGAACTGTAGCGTAGAAGATACCAACGGTGGGGGTATGTGTTGATATCGCGACATTGCGTATTCCTGTATCAGGCGCAACAACCAAAGAGGCTTTTGCGATAAACTCGACCAGTTCCTCTAGCGGCAGGCATGGTTGAATTGTGAGTTTGCCAGCATCAACCAGATCTTGCAAAAATTCACCTTTCTCAAAGTCATTTTTCCCTTCAAGGAAAATGTGTTTGATAGTTGGTTGATGATCGATAGCCTGTTCGATAACCTCGCGCATCTCTGGTTTAGAAAGTATCTTTCTTAACTGTGAGGCTCCACTAAAGTAAACCACATAGGGTTGTTCGGAGTCTTTTAGTTCACGGTGATCCGGATAAGCGAAGTTGAGTGGGTAGCTTGGGTTATGGCCAAGGATTTTTAGCATATCGAGCATGCATTCCACTTCTGGCTGGAAATCGGATCTGAATACAGCGAGGTTATATAAAGTACCGCATAAGAATGATTTGTATGGAAATCCGACTTTTAGTTTTGCTTTTGTTAATAAAGTCATCCAATAGGAGCGGTTAGTTCCAGCAACATCAAAAACAATATCTTGCGCTTCAAGCTGATTGTAATCTTGAAACTTCTCTTTTAAGGTTAGGCCTTTTGAGTCTTCGCGACTTTTCATCACGATAGTTCTATCTGCTAACTCAGATGGGGTTCCGTATAGGTAGTTTGAAACGGTAACCAGCGTAATTTCAGCATTAGGGAATAACTTTCTCGCTTCGACTAAGAAAGGGCGCACGATAACTTGATCGCCTAGTGCAGCATGACGAATTACGGCTATTTTTTTTATATTCTTGGGTTCGAACTCGTCCTCAATATATCGACGAGCACTTTTTGCGGCATAAGCGCCTTTCTCAAACCAAAGGTGTTTCATTATTTTCCTTTCCAATGAATATATTTAGGGCATCGATAACTTGCTTAGGCATTAGTTTATTTAGGCAGTCAAGGTGTCCATATGGGCACTCTCGCTTAAAACAAGGGCGACACTCTATATCGGTATGCACCATAGTAAGGTTATCGGTAAGCGGTGGAGTGTATTCTGGCGAACTTGAACCATAGATGGCGACAATATTACAGCCAACCGCGGCTGAGACATGCATCAGACCAGAATCGTTAGTGACGACAGTATGGCATGCTGCGAGTAAGTCTACGGCTTCAATCAATGATGTTTGACCAGCAAGATTATGTACGAATTGTTGCTCATCCTCTTTAAGTGCCGAGCGAATCAGTTCACAAACAGGATGGTCTTTTGCTGAACCAAACAACCAAATCTGATAACCACAGTCAATCGCGTGTTTGGCTACTTGAGCATAATAGTGATCAGGCCATCGCTTGGCAGGACCGAATTCAGCGCCAGGGCACAAACCAATAATGGGTTTGTCGGACGTAAGTTGCAATCTTATTTTGGCTTTTAGCTGACTATCTGCATCGACAGTTAACTTAGGCGTTGGGCAGTTCTTCAATTCCACTTTTTGTCGCATAGTTACTTTGCTAGACGATAAGGCAACATAGCGTTCGACCATATATTGGAAGACGCGTTTGTCTGGTCTTACATCGGTCAGCAAGCCATAGCGGAATTCACCTTTCCAGCCTGTTCTGTTTGGTATGCCCGCAAATACTGGGATCAATGCTGATTTGGCTGAATTTGGCAATACAAATGCGTGGGTGTAATGATTCTTATGCAGATTTTTGCCAATTTTTCTTCGAGCAAAAAAGTCAAACTTACCATGTCCAATCGGCATTTCGATTGCGCGAGATACTTGCGGCATACGCTCAAGAATCGGCTTGCACCAAGCGGGAGCAAGGACATCAATCTCTGCTTGTGGGTACTGGTTTTTAAGCGATATATAAAGGCTTTGAGACATGACCATGTCTCCCACCCACGATGGGCCAATGATAAGAATTTTCATCTAACTGTAATCTGCATATGAATCGACGTTGAGGATAGCATATTGTTGACGTGATGATAACGTCACGGTTTTATCTACTTTTACCAATAATGCGTGTTCTTGCTTGGAAAATAATTCAAACAGAAGCACGATTATGGTCTAATTAGCGCCCAGTTTACTGTAATCAGTTCATGTAAGTGAGACATCAATCAATGAAAATCTGCGTCATCAGCTTGAAACGCTCGCCTGAAAGAAGAGAGAACATAAAAAAACAGCTTGATGCCTTAGGGTTAGAGTTCGAATTTTTTGATGCAGTAGATGGTCGGGCAGAACCTCCTCACCCACTATTTGCTAAGTATGATTACTTCAAACGCCTGTGGTTAACTAATGGGCGCATGCCTTCAAAAGGTGAAATGGGTTGTTATGCGAGCCACTACCTTCTGTGGCAAAAATGCATTGATATAAATAAGCCGCTCCTTGTTCTGGAGGACGACGTTGTCGTAAGGCCTCATTTGAGCCAATTCTTTGAATCTATAAGTAAAGTGACACAAGAGTACGGATTTGTCCGTCTTCAGGAAAAAGGCGAACGAAGCCAAGCATACGTAAAAGAAAAAAATGACGAATTTTCGGTTAGCTTTTTAGATAACAATTTTGGTGGTTTACTCTGTTATGCTATTTCTCCATCTGCAGCCAAAAAGTTAGTCAATGGATGTGCTCGGTGGACTCTTCCGGTTGATAACTATGTAGGCTCTTTATACCTACATGACACGCCGAGTTACCTTTTCTCTCCTAGTATGGTCGAAAGTATTCAAGACTTTGATACAACGATTCAGCTTGGAGAAGAGAGAAAGCCACCAATTTATAGAAAGTTGACAAGAGAACTATACGTCATTTACCGCAAGGTGATGATGAAGATATATAATAATAGATATAAATAATGAAAAAGAATATTGAAACGCTATTTTTGCTGTCACCAGCATTTATGGTTTTTGCTGTTATATTTAATGTTCCAAGTACAAAATTTATCGTTTCCAGACTAACTGTCTTGGTTTGTTTGTATTGTTTGATTTTTTATAGAAAAGCAATTGGTTATAACTTTGAAAATCATAGATTTAAGTTTTTCATTAAATCTTCTTGTGCTGTTATCGGTTATTTCACTCTATTACACATAGCGAGAGGTGATGACTTTTCATTTGCTAGGTCTTTGCTAGTAACTACATTGTATTTGGCAATGGTTCCTTGGAATAAAATCGATAAAAAAATATTTGTTTATTTAATATTAGGTTCTGCTCTTGTAAATAGTGGTTGGTCGATTTATGAGCATTTTACTTTAGGGCATGGGAGAGTTGGGAAGAGTGTTAATCCTATACCGTATGCTTTGTATTGTGTGTCCATGTTGCTATGTTGTGTGTATGTTCTGAGAACGGTCCTGTTACCCGTGTATGTCAAGATTGTCGCTGTAATTGCGTCTTTAGGTTGTACTTATGCATTGCTACTCACTGACGTGAGAGGGGTTTGGCTAGCCTTACCATTTGCTTTATTACCATTATTTATTACCAAGGTATCTTTTAATGGTGTAACGAAGAAGAACGTTATAAGCCTGACGTTAGCGGTAGTAGTATTTGTTGGTATTGCATCGACCAATACTGTTCAAGAACGCTGGGAGAGAACAACCCAAGAGTTTCATAGGATTAGTCAAGGTGACTATAGAACATCAATCGGTATTCGCTTAACTTTATGGAAAAATAGCGTAGAAATGATGAAAGCTGGACCTATTATTGGTATCGGATCCGATGAGTTAAGAAACCGTTTGGATAATATTACGGATAAATGGGCGAGAGGTTTTGCACATTTGCACAATCAATACTTACAGATTCTAGTAGAAAGTGGGCTACTTGGGTTATTAATTGTGATTGTATGGTTGGCTTCATCAATGGTGCGTTTTAATCGTCACGGGTTAGATTTTATATATCACTCACTTTGTTGCTCGATATTAGTTCTATTTTCAATTGCCTCGTTGACGGATGTTCCTTTTATGCATGGCCATATTGTGTATTTGATTAGTCTATTGCTTGGAGGCGCCCTATTGCTAGATAAATAACTACCTAATGAGTCAACCTAATAAGTAAGCTCATTTTCCCAGGTGGAGCCTTCTTGTATCACTCTTGCTGGGTTACCTACAGCAACGACGTTTTGGTTAATGCTTTTAGTTAAAGTCGAATTTATTCCTACCACAGAGCCATTGCCAATAGACGCACCTTTTAACACAGTTACGTTGTCTGCCAGCCAGACGTTATCGCCGATATGAATACTTTTGGCTGGGTTAATCCGCTGGTCTTGCTTGAGAATGTTATGTCCATCGCTGGTCATCACTTTTACATTGCGTGAAAACATACAGTTGTCACCTATCGTAAGTTGAGTTCCTCGCTCCCGACAAGAAATAAAGCAATTTTCACCAATAACGCAGTCTTTGCCAATAATTAGCGTGCAATCATTCCCATCTAACTCAATGCAGACGCCTTTCAAATTGGCACCATCTTTGAACACTAACTTATTTCCACTACCAGTCACATGGATGTCACAGTAGCGGATACGGGTTTTCTCACCAATTTCGACAGTATTACCTGACCCAATACGTATTTTATTGCGAAGACGCAGAGAGAAATGTGCCATAAAAACCTTCTATTTATTTTTTCTAAATACATAATTACCGGTAACTTTTCTCCACAATCCTAACACTGAGGTTTTAGGAAAAATCGCAATACGGCGGATTTGGTATAGGTCTTGGTGAAAAGCGCGGGGGCCGCTATTGGTCGCAACCGCGAAATCAAACTCGAGTTCTCTGGCAATTTCTTTTGAGTGTTCGTTTAGGTCACCATACGGGTAAGCAAATGAAGTTAGCTTCTTACCAATAATTGATTCTAACGCTTGCTTATTTTGTTGAATTTCACTCTTTTGCTCTTGATATGAAAGCTTACTCAAAAACGGATGGGTCAGAGTATGGCCACCAATCTCAATATAGCCAGACTCTGCCATGGCATTAATTTGCTCTGCTGACATTAGTGGGAAAGGCTTGTCTGGGTTCTCACTTGCTTCGACATCCCACCGGTTATAGGTTTCGCCTGTAACAACATAGACTACCGCTTTAAAACCATACTTTTTCAGTAGCGGGAGCATTAGTTCATAGTTATCGACGAAGCCATCATCCACCGTGAGCATAAAATAGCGTTTGCCAGATCTTAATCTTTCAATCGTTCCTTTAGCGGCGAAGTCTTCAAAAGTGAGGCTTTCAAATCCCATCCGCTTAAGCAGCTGTAAGTGTTTTTCAAACAGATTAATATCGATATACGGGCCGCGAGTGCCTTTTTGCGATTCGTTGTCGATAAAACGGTGATACATCAAGATGGGCATTTCTTTTCGCAGTTTAGTAATCACCACATCTTGATAAATCGTTTCGACCTGAGAAACAATATTGCTGAGGTCATAGTTCTGTCGAATGGTATCTGTTACGGCTGGAGAGCATGACGAGTGATTGAGCCCTTTTTCGACTTCTTTCGCGATATCGCTAAAGTCGATATCGAGGATATTTGGGCCAATATCACCGAAGTTTGTCGCCATTGCGTGGGTTAGGTTATTTTTATCGACAATGCCGATTGAAATTGCTTCACCAATGGCAAGTGTTGGGCGGCCGCACAGTAAAGATTCCATCGCCACTCGACCTGCACCAATGACCAAATCTGACTGATGCAATACATGAGCAACATCATTGGTATAACCTGGGAATGAAGCTTTGTCTGTGAACTTCTCAAATCTTGCTTCCATGGCTGAACCCGTCAAAACACGGACATCATATTTATCGAGATCTAGACACTCATCTAACAAACGATAGCATAAATCGCCTTTTGGTCCGGTTAAGCGGCCGACAATGGTGATGATAGGTTTCGCGTTATTTGGCGGCTCAGCAGGTGAAAAAGATTGGGTCTCGATACCATTTCGACTGACAGTTAACTGAGATGAAGGTACTTCCAGCTCTTCAATCAGCTGTTGCTCAATCGCTTCACATACAGGCAGCGCTTTGTCTCCCATCGCATGAAAAGCTTTGCGCGAACGGTGCACTGGCTGACGACCATGTACCGTCGTGACCATTGGCGTACCAGTTATTTTGCAAGCTAGGTGACAGCTCCAGCTTGATGCCCTTGAGTGAGCGTGCACTAGCTGAATGTTATGCTTTTTGATGAGATAGGTTAAGTAAGCAACATGCCAGAAACGACGCGGAATACTGCGTTTATTGAAGCGCAGTTTAAAAAACTGACCAATAAAGGGCTTAGTTAGAGTGTCAGAAACGTAATGTACTGTGTGGCCGCGTTGAGTCAGCTGATTTCCAACAGTTGTTGCATACACTTCAGCACCGGTGACTTCCAACTGTGAAAGTGCCATTAAAATATTCATCAACTAACTCATGAAACTTGGATATGGGAGGTTGTATTCTAATCTGGCAAAGTGCGGAGTTCAAAGTTGAACTCCGCATATTTTGCGCTGAGAGGTTTATTTATTGATAGTAGCCATATACTCAGCCACACCTTCTGCAACTGTTTTGAACTTATGGCCGCAGCCCGCAGCGCGCAGCTTGGTGAGATCGGCTTGAGTAAATTCTTGGTAAGCACCTTTTAAATGCTCTGGGAACGGAATGGTTTCCACCTGACCTTTGCCGTGGAACTGAATTACCGCTTTGGCCACTTCATCAAACGACTCTGCGTTACCTGTACCAAGGTTGAAAATGCCAGATTGACCGCTTTCCATAAACCAAAGGTTAACCGCGGCTACATCACCAACGTAGACAAAGTCTCGTTTGAACGTTTCGCTGCCAGCAAACAGTTTCGGGTTTTCGCCCGCATTCATTTGATTGTTGAGGTGAAAGGCAACAGACGCCATTGAGCCTTTATGCTGTTCACGTGGGCCATACACATTGAAGTAGCGGAAGCCAGTAATTTGCGACAGTTTTTCACCGTGCTGTTCAGCATCTTGCCAAACACGACGTACATAGTTATCAAACTGTTGCTTCGAGTAGCCATAGACGTTGAGTGCGCCTTCGTACTCTTTCTCTTCAATAAAGGTATCTGTCTCGCCGTAAGTGGCGGCAGAAGAGGCATATAAGAAAGGAATCTCACGCTCTAAACAGTAGTGAAGTAGCTCTTTTGAATACTCGTAGTTGTTGAGCATCATGTATTTGCCATCCCACTCAGTCGTTGCCGAGCAAGCACCTTCGTGGAACACCGCATCAATTGGGCCAAAGTCATCGCCAGCCATGATTTGAGTCAGGAAGTCATCACGGTCCATGTAATCTGCGATGTCTAGATCAACCAAGTTTTGGAACTTTTTGCCATTCTTGAGGTTGTCGACAACCAAAATGTCATTAATGCCTTTTTCATTTAATGCTTTAACGATATTGCTGCCAATCATGCCAGCGCCGCCAGTTACGATGATCATACCTACGCCTTACTAATGTTCGTTTATTGCCGTGAGTATATCAGTTAATAGTGGCGAGTTCCTAGGTGCTATTTTCTACAAGGGGAGTTGAGACGGAGGTCGTCATTCCAAAAGTGGGGCTCGAACTAGCTGGAATCTAGTCAATATTCGCCATTCGAGAAACGAGGGATGAGTTATTTGGAGTCTGGGTTTTATGTGGGTTGGATAGATTCTGAATCACGCTTGTTCTTCGCTGTTCAGAATGACGAGGTAAAAGTTCCAGACGCTTCTTTGTCTAGAGTTGCTCTTTCCAGGAGCTTGCACCCCAGAGCCTAGTTGATAAGTTGATAGATATGACGATCCTAAACGGCAGCAGAGGTGTTACTGCATATATTGTGCAGCCGTAAAGTGGGCTCAGTGCATGACGTAAATGAATGCATTGGTTTGAATGATGAGCTGTTGTACAATAAGTACCAATTTAGGCAGTGAAGCCATCTTGCCTTCGAGCTAGGGAGAGAGAAAACAATCGCTTAGATAAGTTGTATGAGCTATTGGTCCCGGCGTTTTTAAGCGTATCTGTGTGATCCAACCGTAATACATTCTTTATTTTCCTGATATGAACTTAAGCAGTTCTCGATGCCTTTGCTGTGTTTGGCGCAACTGTGGCTTGCCGTAAGCTAGTTAACTGCGTTGATAGGTAAGGGGGTGTTGGTAAACTAGCCCACACCAAGATTTTTAGAGGATGGCCATTGAGGCATCCATAATGAATAAAAATACATACCAGTAAGTAACATTTACTGGAAAGAATATTAAATTTAGTACTTAAATGGCATGGACAAAGCAACATGACGACAATGATTACTACAGAAAGAATGACGCACTTAAAACAGCTTGAAGCTGAATCAATCCATATCATGCGTGAAGTTGCCGCTGAGTTTGATAACCCAGTGATGCTTTATTCTGTAGGTAAAGACTCATCTGTGATGTTACACCTAGCAAAAAAAGCGTTCGCTCCAGGTATCCCGCCTTTTCCTTTAATGCATGTAGATACGACCTGGAAGTTCAAAGAGATGATCCAGTTCCGTGATTACATGGCAGAGAAACTCGGCATGAAGCTGATTGTTCATCAGAACCCTGAAGGGCTAAAAATGAACATTAGCCCGTTTGTGCATGGCGGCTCTAAGCATACTGATATCATGAAAACGCAAGGGCTAAAGCAAGCGCTAGATAAGCATGGTTTTGATGCGGCGTTTGGCGGTGCGAGGCGCGATGAAGAAAAATCACGCGCTAAGGAACGGGTATATTCTTTTCGCGATGAACACCATCGATGGGATCCTAAAAACCAACGTCCAGAGCTGTGGAATATCTACAATGGCAAAGTCAATAAAGGTGAGAGCATTCGTGTATTTCCTTTGTCTAACTGGACAGAGCTCGATATTTGGCAATACATCTATCTAGAAAGCATCGAAATTCCAAGCCTATACCTTGCTAAAAAGCGCCCGGTTGTCGAACGTGACGGTATGTTGATCATGGTTGACGATGAGCGAATGGAGCTAAATGAGGGAGAGGTCATTGAAGAAAAGATGGTTCGCTTCCGTACTTTAGGCTGTTACCCGTTAACAGGTGCTGTGGAATCAGAAGCGACGACACTGCCAGAAATTATCCAAGAGATGCTACTCACGACCACCTCTGAGCGCCAAGGGCGCGCTATCGATCATGATAGCTCAGGGTCAATGGAGAAGAAAAAGCGCGAAGGTTATTTCTAACCTATTCACGCTATGCTTATTACTGCAATTGTCATTGTTGTCTTACTCACTAGCTTGATATTCTCAAAGTATCGAGCTGTGTACCTGTTTATTGGCGCGACGGTCGTTTTATATGTATGCGGTCAAATTGAGCAAAGCCGCTTAATCGGCAATATCACTAATAGCTCTGTGCTGACCTTGGTGTGTTTAATGATAGCTTCTCTCGCGTTAGAGAGAAGTTACTTGTTGCCATGGCTATCGAGTAAAATATTTGATGACAGTTATGGAAAAACACTTTTCAGGCTCGGTATATCCAGTGCTGTAAGTTCGGCCTTTCTTAACAATACCGCGGTTGTTGCGACATTGATGGGTGGTGTACAGCGTAATCAAGATCACCCACCATCCTCTTTGCTTATCCCTCTGTCTTATTTTGCTATTTTGGGCGGTACCTTAACCCTAATAGGGACCGCGACCAATTTGGTCGTCAATGCTTTACTGGGCGAGTACGGTCAAACCGAGTTAGATTTCTTTAGTTTCTTGCCTGTTGGTTTATCTTTGGTTGTCGTGGTTGGTGGCGTGATTTTTGTTAGCTCTCGAAAATTGACACGTAAAGATGAGCTTAACATTCAAGATACTCACTACTTCATCGATGCGGAAGTGAAGCCAGATAGCCAGCTGGTGGGCAATACGGTGAGAGAAAATAAACTGCGGTCACTAGATGGCCTGTTTTTGGCAGAGATTGTTAGAGGTGATCAGCTCATCTCTCCTGTTACGCCTGATACTCGTATTCAAGCTAATGATAAGTTGGTTTTCACTGGGGATGTCGAAAACGTTAAGCAAATTCATTTGCTTGATGGGGTCGAGATTTTCGCTGATGAGAGTCAACTTCTCTCCTCCAACCTTACCGAGGTTATTGTAAGCCCAGAATCGGTTTTGATTGGAAAAACGCTTAAAGTCACCGACTTCCGCTCACGCTTTGATGCCGCAGTGGTCGCTATTAGTCGTGAGGGGCATCGCCTGTCTGGCAAGCTTGGTGAGCAAGTAATTCGCTCTGGAGATAAGTTAATGTTGGCGATTGGTGATGACTTCAATAAGCGGCAAAACTTAACTCGAAACTTTTTTATTATCAGTGGTATTGAGCTCAATCATACACTGTCCACCAGCCAAAACTTACTGGCTATATTCGGTTTTCTCGGTGCGGTTGCAACCTCGGCGATGACGTCGGTATCCCTACTAGAATCGATATGTGCTTACATTTTGTTGATGCTCGGAGTTGGAGTACTTGACGGTACAACCATTCGCCGCCGTTTTCCGTTTGAACTGTGGACAGTTTTGGTCTGCGCACTTTCTATTGCTTATACTTTTACTTCGTCTGGTTTGGCCGAGTGGATTATACAAGGGCTTTATGGCTTATTAGGCGAACAACAGCCCTATGTGGCGTTAGTATGCTTATTTCTGGTGACGGTATTGCTGACAGAAATTATCACCAATACTGCTGCAGCGGCGATTATGTTACCGATAGGACTAGCACTGGCCGATGCTTATCAGGTTTCTACACTACCTTTTATTATGGCCGTCGCATATGCAGCAAGCGCGTGCTTCTTGAGCCCATATGGGTACCAAACCAATTTGATGGTAATGAATGCAGGCGGTTACCACTTTAAAGACTTTATTAAAGTGGGGTGGAGAGTATCACTGACCTATAACGTAGTCGCATTAGTCGCGATACCACTATTTTTTCCTTTTTAATCGTTTTGAAAGTAGATTTATGAACCCGTATACAAATAAACAGCATGATTCAGTGAGCGACGATATTGTTTGGCATAATACTAGTGTCTCTGCGCAAGAGCGTGCCCAGCTAAAACAGCAAAAGCCGGTAGTGCTTTGGTTTACTGGCTTAAGTGGTTCGGGTAAATCGACCGTTGCCAATGCAGTAGAAAAAAAATTGCTTGCACTCGGTAAGCATAGTTATCTGCTTGATGGTGACAATGTGCGCCATGGACTCAATAAAGACCTAGGTTTTAGCGATGAAGATCGTGTTGAAAACATTCGCCGTATTGGTGAGGTAGCCAAATTGTTTGTGGATTCGGGCACTATTGTGTTAACTGCATTTATCTCTCCATTTATTGCCGACCGTGCACAAGTAAGAGTCTTATTGAGCGATGAGCAGTTTTTAGAAGTGTTTATCGATACACCGCTAGACGTATGTGAGCAGCGCGACCCTAAAGGATTATACAAAAAAGCTCGCGCTGGTGAGATTAAGCACTTTACTGGGATTGATTCTGAGTATGAAGCGCCAAGTAATGCTGAAATTCACGTGCAAACAGCAGGCGTATCGATCGAAGCTTGCGCTCAGCAGATTATTAATCTACTTATCGAACGCGAGTATATCTAATTATGCATTACGATGTGTTCAATGGTGATGCAGATGGCATCTTATCTTTGGTTCAACTGCGCAGGTTTGATCCTAGAAGTTCAACTTTAATCACTGGTGTGAAGCGAGACATCAAGCTAGTGCAGCAAGTGGTTGCTCAACTTGATGTGAGTGGAGTAACGGTTTTAGATCTTTCGATGGAAAAAAACCTAAGCGCGCTTCACCAGCTGCTAGACAAAGATATCCCGGTTTTTTATTGTGATCATCACCGTACGGGAGAAGTGCCGCAAGCCGATAACTTTACCGCGCTAATCAACTTGGATGCGCAAATGTGTACCAGTTTACTTATCAATAAACATATCGGCGGGCGTTATGTACATTGGGCGATTGCGGGCGCGTTCGGTGACAATCTCAACTCTCAAGCTGAACATTTAGCCATTGAGTGTGGGTTAACACAAAAACAAACAGAATTTTTAAAACAGTTGGGCGTTTTAATCAATTACAATGGCTATGGTGCGAGCTTATCTGATTTGCATATCGCCCCCGCAGAGCTCTTTACCCAGTTGATGCAGTATGAGTCTCCGTTTGAATTACAAGCAGATGCGAATTCACCCTACTATGTGCTTAAACAAGGGTATGAAAGTGACGCCAATCATTTAACAAGGTTACAGGCGAAATATTCTACATCTGAAGCTGAAGTATATATATTGCCATGTGAAGCTTGGGCAAGGCGTATCAGAGGAGTGTTCGGCAATCAGTTGGCTAACCAGTCACCAAGTAAAGCTCATGCAGTGTTAACGCTTAACGCAAGTGGTGAAGATTATACCGTGAGCGTGAGAGCGCCTTTAGAAAACAGAACTGGCGCCGATGAAGTATGCAGTCAGTTTGCCACTGGTGGCGGCCGTAAGGCAGCGGCTGGAATTAATCAATTACCAGAGTCTGAAGTTGAACACTTTATTCAGGCTCTAAATCAGTTTTATAAGAAGTAGGAATAGGACATGTCACACTCTTCAGAGCTTATCGCGAAAGATATCGAAGCATACCTAAAAGTGCATGAAAACAAGGATTTATTGCGTTTTTTAACCTGTGGCAATGTGGATGATGGTAAATCTACTCTTATCGGACGCTTACTTTACGATTCAAAACTGATCTATGAAGATCAGATGGCCGCGATTGAAAAGGACTCTCAGAAATTCAACACCACAGATGGAGCGTTTGACTTGGCCCTATTGGTTGATGGGCTTCAATCTGAGCGTGAACAAGGCATCACCATTGATGTTGCTTACCGCTATTTCTCGACTGATAAACGTAAGTTCATCATTGCTGATACCCCAGGGCATGAGCAGTACACACGTAATATGGTGACTGGTGCATCGACTTGTGACTTAGCGATCGTAATGGTTGATGCGCGCCGTGGTATTCAGACCCAAACCCGCCGACACAGCTATATTTGTTCTCTGTTAGGTATCAAGCACATCATTGTTGCGATTAACAAAATGGATTTGATGGACTATAGCCAAGAGGTATATCAGCAAATTAAAGCAGATTATCGTGATATGGCGAAAAACTTCAATATTGACGATATTCGTTTTGTGCCTATCTCTGCGCTGAAAGGCGACAATGTGGTGGCACCAAGTGAAAAAATGGATTGGTACCCTGGCGCTACACTAATAAAGTTGCTGGAAACAGTGAAAGTCGATAAAGATAAAGACCTCGAGCACATGCGCTTTCCAGTTCAATACGTTAATCGCCCAAATTTAGACTTTCGAGGATTTTGTGGAACCTTGGCATCTGGTCAAGTCCAAGTCGGTGATGATGTGACAGCGCTGCCTTCTGGCAAGACATCAAAAGTGAAATCTATAGTCACGCATGACGGTGAGCTAAATACAGCGCAGCCAGGCCAAGCAATCACCATAACATTGGAAGATGAAATCGATATTTCTCGTGGTGATATGATAGTTCACACCGGGCATGAGCCTAAAGTGACCAATCAATGCCAAACACACTTGGTGTGGATGGGTGAACAGCCAATGCTGACCCACAAAGAGTATTTATTTAAATTCGCTACCAAGAGCTGCTCAGGTAAGGTTGCAAGTATTACGCATAAAGTTGATGTAAATACATTAGATCAGCACGCCGAAAATGCAGAAAGCTTAGAGCTTAATGAAATAGCACTTACCAACATCAAGCTTACTGATTACGTAGCATTGGATGAGTATCACAAGTTGCCTCAAACAGGAGCTTTTATTGTGATTGACCGTATCAATAACGTCACGGTGGGGGCGGGTATGGTAAATGCCGTTTCTGATGATGATAAAAACTCTGAGGAGCGTGTTTACACTGAATCTGAAAGAGCGCTGAATGCATTTATCTGTGAGCAGTTCCCTGAGTGGGGTTGCAAAAGTATTTAGAACAATAAGCTGTTTTTTGGGCTTGTGATATTGTGGCTAGGTGAAGTTTTAAAGGTTTACAAATATGTTTGATTTGAAAATAGCAGTTATTGGTCAAGGCTATGTTGGTTTGCCCTTAGCTGTTGAATTTGGGAAAAAATACCCCACTATCGGTTTTGATATTAATGCCTCTAGAGTGAAAGAGTTGAGTGATGGGGTGGATAGTACCCTTGAATGCAGTACCGAGCAGATTCGCTCCTCGGTCAATTTAACATTCACAGCCGAGCTTGAAGATATCAAGTCGGCTAATTTTTATGTCGTAACAGTCCCAACTCCAATTACGGATGAGAATACACCAGATTTAACGCCGCTCAAAAAAGCTTCTGAAGCTCTAGCTACTGTTATCTCTAAAGGGAATGTGGTTGTCTTTGAATCAACAGTTTACCCAGGTGCGACAGAAGAAGTCTGTCTGCCAATAATTGAAAAACTATCGGGTCTAAAGTTTAACCAAGACTTCTTTGCTGGTTATAGTCCCGAGCGTATTAATCCAGGAGACAAAGTAAACACTCTGACCAAAATTATGAAAATTACTTCAGGCTCCACTCCTGAAGTTGCTGAATATGTTGATAATGTTTACCAAAGCATTATTACCGCTGGGACGCATAAAGCTTCGTCTATTAAAGTGGCTGAAGCAGCTAAGGTAATTGAAAATACGCAGCGTGACTTGAATATAGCTATCATCAATGAATTTGCAAAAATATTCAATCGATTAAATATTGATACTGAAGAGGTTTTAAAAGCAGCGGGTACGAAATGGAACTTCTTACCATTTAAGCCAGGCCTGGTCGGTGGTCACTGTATAAGTGTGGATCCTTATTACTTAACTCATAAAGCGAAGGAAGTCGGTTACTCACCTGAGGTTATACTCGCTGGTCGTCGCATTAATGATGGAATGGGTCAATATGTGGCGACCCAGATGGTCAAGAAGTTATCAAGTAAAAAAATTCACATTGATGAATCCAGAGTGTTGATTATGGGGTTCACTTTCAAAGGTGATTGTCCTGATGTACGCAATACTAAAGTGATTGAAATCATTAAAGAGTTAAAAGATTTCAATGTCCAAGTCGACGTTTTTGATAACTGGGCGGACCCTCAAGAAGTTGAGCAAGAATATGGTCTTAAGCTCATTAACAAGCTTGAAGAAGGAGCTTACGATGGCATCATTCTAGCTGTGGACCATGAGGAAACTAAGGCTATGGGTATCGAAGCGATTCGTAAGCTTGGTAAAGAAAAGCATGTTGTATACGATGTTAAGTACGTGTTTGCTCCAGGTGTTACTGATATTCGTCTGTAAGGAAAAATAACAATGAAAAAATTCGCTCTGATTGGCACAGGGGGGTATATTGCACCTCGTCACCTTAATGCCATAAAAGACACTGGTAACACACTGGATGTAGCAATGGATGTGAATGACTCTGTGGGTATCATGGATATGCACTTTCCAGAATCTGAGTTTTTTACCGAGTTTGAAGACTTTGCCGCATACGTTGAAGATGAAGCACTTAAAGGCAACAAATTGGATTACATCTCAATCTGTACACCTAATTATCTGCATGCACCACAAATGAAGTTTGCTCTTAAAAACGGTATCGACGTTATTTGTGAAAAGCCGTTAGTGCTTAACTCTGAAGAGCTAAATACGTTAAAAGCTTATGAAGAAAAGTATGGAGCGAAAGTTAATAGTATCTTACAGTTGCGCTTACACCCTTCTATCATCTCGCTCCGAGAAAAAGTGAGAAATGCACCAGCTGATAAAGTGTTTGATGTTGAACTAACTTATATGACATCTCGTGGTAAGTGGTACCTAAAATCATGGAAAGGAGTGAATGAAAAATCGGGTGGCGTCGCAACCAACGTCGGTGTGCACTTCTTTGATATGTTGCACTTTATCTTTGGTGATATAAAAGCAAATGAAGTTCATTATAAAGATGAACAAACGGTAGCTGGCTACTTAGAATATGAACGTGCGCGGGTTAAATGGTTCCTATCTATTGATGCCAGTTACCTACCAGACAATGCGGTGCAAGGTGAGAAAAAAACTTATCGCAGCATCATGATTGAAGATGAAGAGCTAGAATTTTCCGGTGGTTTTACAGACCTTCACACCCAAAGCTATCAAAATATCTTAGCGGGTAACGGCTATGGCTTGGAAGAAAATCGTGCTGCGATTGAAACAGTTGAAAAAATCAGAGAGCAAGAAACCGTTTTTGTACCAGAGCACCACCATACGTTACTTTGCAAAATTCTTAAATAGGCTTTGTTATGAGTTTTATGAAACATGATACGGCGATCATCGATGATGGTGCGGTAATAGGTGAAGGCTCTCGTATTTGGCACTGGGCACATGTGTGTTCTGGTGCCTGTATTGGAAATGGTGTCTCGCTTGGTCAAAATGTGTTTGTTGGGAATAAGGTAACCATTGGCGATTACTGCAAAATCCAAAATAACGTTTCTGTTTACGATAATGTACATCTAGGGGAGGGAGTATTTTGTGGGCCTAGCATGGTGTTTACCAACGTATACAATCCGCGCTCCCTTGTTGAACGTAAAAATGAATACCGTGACACCATAGTAAAAAAAGGAGCCACGCTGGGGGCCAACTGTACTATTGTGTGTGGCATAACCATTGGCGAATACGCGTTTGTGGGCGCGGGTACAGTAGTAAATAAAGATGTCAAACCGTTTGCTTTAGTTGTGGGAGTACCGGCTAAACAAATAGGATGGATGAGTGCGTTTGGACAAAGGCTTGACCTACCTCTCAATGGCGACGCTGAAATCACCTGTGAGAAAACAGGTGATAGATACCAACTAGCCGATGGCTATCTAAATTACCTACCCAAGGCCAATAAGTAATATGTCGAAACCAATTCAATTTATTGACTTAAAAGCTCAATATCAGTATCTAAAAGAAAATATAGATAAGCGGATCCATACTGTTCTGGAGCATGGCAAGTACATCATGGGCCCAGAGGTACAGGAATTGGAAGAAAAGCTGGCGAGCTATGTCGGGGTAAAACACTGCATCACTTGTGCTAACGGTACTGACGCACTAACACTATCCATGATGGTATTAGAAATACAAGAAGGTGACGCAGTCTTTTGCCCTACGTTTACGTTTTTTGCTACCGCCGAAACGATAGCTTTTCAAAAAGCCACACCAGTGTTTGTAGACTCTGATGAACAAACGTTTAATATTTGCCCTATCGATTTAGAGAAGCGAATTGAGCAAGTTATATCCGAAGGAAAATTAAAGCCAAAGGCGATTGTGGCAGTGGACTTATTTGGTCTTCCTGCTAATTATCCAGAACTAGAGCGTATTGCCAAAAAATATAAATTAAAACTTATTGAAGATGCTGCTCAAGGTTTTGGTGGAGAAATTGAAGGCCGAAGAGCCGGGAGTTTTGGCGACATTGCAACAACTAGCTTCTTTCCCGCTAAACCATTAGGGTGTTATGGTGATGGAGGGGCGATTTTTACGAATAATGACGAATATGCACAGTTACTAAGATCATATCGAGTTCATGGGAAAGGAAAAGACAAGTATGATAATGTACGAATTGGTGTAAATTCAAGATTAGATACCATACAGGCTGCAATATTAATAGAGAAGTTAGAAGAGTTTCCAGCTGAGTTGAAGGCAAGAGGAGGTTTAGCATCAAAATATACACAATTGATAACTTTAGATGTTAAGAAACCTTATACCCCAAATGGATATGTTAGCTCTTGGGCTCAGTATACTTTAATATCTCAAAATAGAGATATACATATGGAAGCATACAAGAATAAATCTATACCAACAATGGTTTATTATGGGACATGTATGCATCAGCAGACTGCGTTCTCTTATTTAGGCTATTCTGACTCTGACTTTCCAATTGCATCTATGTTATCGGCAAGTGTTTTTAGTTTACCAATGCATCCTTACATGAATGACGATTCTCTTAATAAAATTATTGAAACATAGTGAACAAAATGTCTAAAAGTATATTTTTGGTTAAGATAAAAGACCTCTTTATAAGAGTTGCTTTTAGAATACTAACAATTCCTCTTGTTCCTATAAACTCATATTTATTGAGAAAGTATGGAGAATATGATGAGGAGCTATCTCCTATCTTTATTATCGGAGCGCCGAGAACAGGGTCTACTATACTATATCAAGGTCTAACTAATCAGTTTGATGTATTATATTTTAATAATTTAAATACTAAGTTTTGTAATATTCCACTTATTGGATTTTGGCTAAGTGAGAAATTTTTTGAGGGTAAGGCACATAACTGTTTTGATTCAAAGTTTGGAAATACGAATGGGTTAAATTCTCCTAACGAGTCTGGTGAATATTGGATTAGGTTTTTACCGAAGGATCGACATTTTATTGACTTCTCGGATATCAATTCTATTGATGTAGCTAGAATTAGAAGAGAGTTAACTGCATTATGTAATATGTTCGGCAAGCCACTTATATTTAAAAATCTAAATGCCGGACAGCGCATGCGTCTTCTACATGTTATGTTTCCAAATGCTAGATTTATTTTCATTCATAGAGATCCTTTTTATACAGCGCAATCAATATTAGAATCTAAACGGAAGCAGGGAATAAATGACAATGAATACTGGTCTATTAAACCTGCAAACTATGATTATCTTTGTGGTCTGAAATGGTATCGACAGATACCCGAACAGATTTTTTATTTAGAAAAACAGATATTAGAGGATAAGTCTTTGTTTCATAAAGAAAATTTTTATGATATTTCTTACTCATCTCTGAGCTCTAAAATTATCGCAGAATTAGGGTGTTCATTAAATTTAAGGGAAAAAAATTCTTTTGAAACACTCAATCTAAAAATTAAAGAAATAGAAACGCTGACATTAGAAGAAGTGGATTTGTTAAAAGAATCAATAGGCTCATTAAATTGGTAGCTGATAAATGACAAATAAAGAAAAGTATAGAGCTCTATGTAAAAAAGAATCAACAATAGCGTTGTTCCAAACCGACTGGTGGTTAGACAGTGTATGTGGGGAGGAATGGGACGTTTGCCTAGTTGAAAAAGGTGAATTAATAATGGCTGCGCTTCCTTACCATACTAAGTCTAAATATGGTCTCAAACTATTGACTCATCCTCACTTAACTCAGCACTTAGGCCCGTGGTTTAGACCTCAGAGTGTTAAATATGGAAAGTTACTAGGTAAACAGAAAGATTACATAGAGGAGTTAGTTGCTCAACTACCGAAGTTTGATTACTTCAATCAAAACTGGAGTTATTGTAACACAAACTGGCTACCATTTTTTTGGTTGGGTTTTGAGCAAACTACTCGATACACCTATGTGATTGAAGATCTCACTGACCTGAGCAAGGTGTGGGGGCAGTTTGAATCTAAAGTACGGGGAGATGTTAGAAAGGCTGAAAAGAACGGTGTGAGAGTTGATGGGTCAGCGTCATTGTCTGAGTTTATGCAGCTCAATAAACAGGTTTTTGAAAGACAAGGTTTAGATTTGCCATATGATGAATCTTTCGTAGACAAATTAATTGAGGAAGCTGGTAAAAGAAATCAGGCTCGATGGTTTGTGGCTAAAGATGAGAGTAATAGAAATCATGCTGGAGTGCTAATCGTTTGGGACGAGAACTCTGCTTATTATATTATGGGCGGAGGGGACCCAAATTTAAGGAACAGTGGTGCTACAAGTCTTTGTATGTGGGAAGCTATTAAGTTTGCTTCTTCTGTCACTAAAAAATTTGATTTCGAAGGTTCAATGATTGAGCCAGTTGAGCGTTTTTTTAGAGGGTTTGGTGCTAAACAAAAACATTACTTCACAGTTTCAAAGGTTAATTCATTATTAGTTCATCTGGGTATGAGTTTAATGAAAATTAAAAAAATACTGAAATTAGAAAGGCAATGATTAGTCGTGATTAATGATTTACTGATTAAGTCTATTCAAATTTTTTTAGTAAGAGGTTTTGGTGGGAGTGCTGCATTCTTAGTCACGCTAGCTGTTTCAAATATGCTATCAGTCAGTGAGGCGGGAATTGTTTTATTTGCAATAGGTGTAATAGCATCTTTAGGACAAGTAATGACACTTGGAACTTCAGAAGTGATTTTGAAGTTCGTATCTGGATATTATAAAAAATCGTGGTTTAAGGTTAATAATGTATTTTCTTCGCTGTTAAAAATGGTTGTTTTTTTCGGTATTGGAGTGGCTATTTTCGGGGCGATATTTAGAGATTATATATCGGTTTATTTCTTCCATAGTTTAGATCTATCTGCATACTTTATCTTAGTGCCGGTTGGTATATTGGCCATGTCACTGGTCCTGACTACAAGCTCGGCTATATTAGGGCTACAAAAGACCTTCTTAGCTAGTATTTTTCAGAGCTGCTTGGTGCCTGTACTATTTTTGCTGCTGTGCTTTTTACTTCCAAACGTTAAAACCCATGTTGATAGTCTTGACTTAACTATCGCCTATGTGAGTAGTGTTTTCCTTGTATCGGCGATTGTCTTGTTTGTATGGTTTAATAACAAGAACGTCAAGTTCGTAGCCCGTTCAAAGTTAAGTGCCGACGTTTGGTCTAGCACAAAGCCACTATTTGTCGTCATGATCATGCAGGTTTTTACAATGTACGCAGGGCAATATGCTACAGCATTTCTTCTTTCCTCCTCGGATATAGCACTATTTTCAGCAGCACAGAGAACCGCAATGCTTGTCGCATTGACACTGAATGCGGTAAATCTTGTGATTGCTCCTCGTATTTCTCTTGCGTCACACAAAAATGAAAAGCTTGATATTCTAGCACTGAAGTCTAGTCAACTCATGCTTACATTAGCTAGCCCGATAATAATTGTTTTTATTTGTTATTCAGAATTGATTATGAGCTTGTTTGGAAATGAGTTTACAGCGGCTTCAGGCATACTAGTAATTTTATCTGTTGGCCAGTTTGTGAATGTTGCTACTGGTTCCGTAGGATACCTATTGATGATGACAAACCATGAAACGGATTATCGTAATGTAATTATCGTCTCTGGTACGTTTACTTTGATGGTATCTTTTCTTTTGACGTATTTTTCAGGGTTATACGGTGCAGCAATTGCTACCGCTTTAGGCTTATCGATGCAGAATTTACTTGCAGCTTATTTTGTTAAGTTGAGACTAGGATTTAATACATTGAATGTTTTTAGAAAGGTTAAATAACGCATGGTACATAGCGTTGATTGCCTCTATTCTGAATACTTTTCGTTATTTATTGTTATAATGGTAGTTGCATGATTGTTGTAGAGTCCCCCCGTAAATGTGAGCAAGAAATTAGCTATGTATGTTCCGTTATATTTGAGGAGTTACTAGCTACAGATTACAAGCTAGTATTTAGTGATACTCAAGATTTTCATATAAAACATAACCTTGAAGAAGGTAGCGTAGTAGTTAAGAGTTCATTTTTTAACAAGATAAAGTCTGATTTGTTGAAAAATGAATATATGCCTCAACTGCCATTAAAAGAATGGAATGTTGACAAAGAACCTTTTGCTAATTATTTGCTGACTAAAACTCTTCCTGTGATTTTTGGAGAGCCTGGGGTGACTTATAATGAACAGGTGACTAGGGTCAATATTGACATATTTGGCTCCGTATTTTTTATGCTATCCCGTTTCGAAGAGTTTGTTACATCAGAAAGTGATGAACACGGAAGGTTTCCTGCGAATGCATCATTGGCAATGAAGGCGGGTTTTCTAGAACGCCCAATCGTAGATGAATATATAGAAGTTTTAAAGTATTGTATTCAAGAAAGATTTCCGAGTGTTTCATTTTCTAAAAATAAATTCGAGAAGATCATTACTTGCGATGTTGATTGGCCTTTTTCTCCTCATTTGGAGAGTTTGAGAGCTGCAGTTAGGAAATCAGCAGTTTCTCTAATAAAACAAAAAGATACTAGAGGGGCAATCAAGACTCTATTACGTTACTTGTATGCAAAAAGTGGTCGGGAGTATATTGACGAACATCGAGAGGCTATAAGTTGGCTGCTCAACGAGAATGAGAAAAATAGCAATATCGTAAGGCTTTACTTTATACCTTTAAAAACACATAGGTTAGATAACACGGAGTGTTTTTCTTCTGAGAGAATGAAGTCTCTCTTAAGAAATATACACGATCGAGGACATGAAATTGGCCTCCACCCAGGCTATCAAACATTTAATAACCAAGAGCTATTTTCTGCGTCAGCAATGAATTTTTATA
Source organism: Vibrio galatheae (assembly GCF_000967545.1). Taxonomy (GTDB): domain Bacteria; phylum Pseudomonadota; class Gammaproteobacteria; order Enterobacterales; family Vibrionaceae; genus Vibrio; species Vibrio galatheae. The sequence continues at coordinate 95,607 of NZ_JXXV01000011.1, forward strand.
TGGTGCTAGATGAATTAAATATATCTCAGCCGGTATATGGAGGAAGGCAACACTATCTACGTTGGAATGCGGCTCATACACCAGCATGTTGGGAAGAGCAAGGGTTTGGATATGACTCTTCTTTGGCATTTGCCGAAGTAACGGGATTTAGGGCTGGTACCTGTCAAGAGTACACAATGTATGACCTAAATCACCGTAGACCTTTTAGGTTAAAGCAAAGGCCTCTAATCACGATGGAAGATACAATTATTTCTCCAAGGTATGAGGGATTAGGGTTAGGAGAACAATCTCTAGATAGGTTCCTTAAATTCAAGTCCATTTGTCAAAAATATGAAGGAAAGTACACCTTACTGTGGCACAATTGTAGGTTAGTTGATGGAAGAGACAGAGAGATCTACTCTGAGTTGATAAAATGAATCATGTTATGTTTTCATTTCCGACATGAAAGTTGGTTAGTGTGTAATAAATTGCATACTACTTTAGTGTCTATGTTCACTGTACCGCCTAGGTGTGGCTACTGAGTTGAACAAAATGCATGGTTAATTCTGCTCAAAGACTATAGTGCGACTGAGCGTACTTGTTGTTTCCAAGATCGAATGTTAAATACTAGGCGTGTACTTGCAAAAAATTAAGGTTATTTATGTGCGGAATATTTGGGGTAATCTCCGATAAATTTATTAATAAAGAGCATTTCAAGGTACTGGCGAAGCACTCTAGGCAGAGGGGGCGAGACTCTAGTGGGATAGTCAAGTATGACGAGAATGGCTATGCAACAATTCGCGCTGACTACGATATCAAAAAATTGCTAAATCAGGTTGAGTTAGGTCAAAGTAGTTTGGCTCTTGGCCATAGTCGTCTTATTACTAATGGGCTTTCAGATAATCAACCAGTCATTCGTGATGGCATAATTGCTATTCATAATGGCATCATCGTTAACGATGATGAGCTATGGGGTGAAATTTCAATCGATCGAAAATTCCAAATTGACTCAGAAGTTATTATAGGTATTGCATTAGATTGTTTGAGCAAGGGTATGGGGTTGGAAGAAATTCCAGATATAATATTGAGTAAGTGTAAGGGTGTAATTGCTTGTGCTCTTTTATTCCCTGAGTTAGGTAAGGCTCTACTATTTTCTAATAATGGAAGCTTATACGTGTCTAACAATGCTGGCTCTCATTACTTTTCCTCGGAGAGTTATCCCCTTTCAAAATTGAATTTACCTAATATAGAAAAGGTTATGGGGCAGGCAATTGCACTGGATATACCTAAGGCCGAAAAATTAGATAGTATTGTTGATTATCAATCTAGAAAGCTAGACTTGGTGCCAGCCTTGTCATTTAACCCGGAGAATGAAGCACTTCTAGAGTACCATAAACCTGGTATAAAACGCTGTACGAAGTGTATCTTACCTGAAACGATGCCTTTTATTCATTTCGATAATGATGGTGTATGTAACTACTGTCACTCTTATAAGCCCCGTAACCAGCCAAAGCCTAAAGAGCAATTATTTGAATTGGTTGAACCATATAGAAGAAAGGGTGAACCAGACTGCATCGTTCCTTTTTCTGGAGGGAGAGATAGTTGTTATGGGTTACATTTAATTGTTGAAGAACTAAAAATGAAACCGATAACCTATACTTATGACTGGGGTATGGTTACAGATTTAGGACGAAGAAATATTAGTCGAATGTGTTCCCAACTTGGTGTTGAAAATATCATTGTTGCAGCTAACATCGATAAGAAAAGACAAAATGTAGCTAGAAATTTGAAAGCTTGGTTGAAGTCACCGCATCTAGGAATGATGAGTATCTTGACCGCAGGCGATAAACATTTCTTTAGGCATGTCGAAACGGTAAAAAAACAAACTGGTATTGATATCAATCTTTGGGGAGTAAACCCTCTTGAAGTTACTCACTTTAAAACCGGCTTTTTGGACATTCCACCAGATTTTGAAGGTAAGCATGTCTATACCAATGGAGTCATGAAGCAGCTGCATTACCAGAAAAAACGTTTTGGTGCGATGCTTGATAGTCCGGGTTATTTTAACTCTTCGTTGTTTGACACTCTTTCAGGTGAGTATTTTAGAAGCTTCACAGAGAAAAAAGATTACTTCCATTTGTTTGACTTCTGGCGGTGGGATGAGCAGAAAATAGATTCTACATTACTGAATGTATACGATTGGGAGAAAGCAATAGACACTCCAACTACATGGCGTATCGGTGACGCTACGGCTGCCTTTTATAACTATGTATATTATACAGTTGCTGGTTTTACCGAACATGACACATTTAGGTCCAATCAGATCCGAGAGGGTGATATAACGCGTGAGCAAGCACTAGCTTATATAGAAGAAGAAAATAGACCTCGTTATCCGAACATAAAATGGTATTTGGATGTTTTGGGGTTAGATTACAAAGAAGTAATTAGAGTTGTGAATTCTATTCCGAAATTATATTCACGCTAGTCTTCAAGGAGAAGTATTATACAATGTCGTTTAAAGGTAAATGCGTTGTCTATTTGACCTGGGGGGAGACTCCCAGGTCTTATGGTGTTTTTGGTAACCAAGTGATAGAGCAATTTAAGTGTACCTCGAGTAACTCTCATGGTGAGTTTCATTTCATTTCAGGAGTTCCAGTTATACACAGCGGTATGGTGAGAGAAAAATGGCACTATGGGCGAGAAATTGAAGCTATTAAAGTTCGGTTAGGTGCTGTTACTTTTAGTCGTATTCCCATATTAGCACCGCAGAACTTTGTTAATTCTAGCAGTAAAACATTTTCCTATTTTCACGGTCCTGCTCACGTACTACTTGCTAAGAAATTGAGAGTAGTTAGACCTAGCATTGTACATTGTCGTTCTTATCATGCGGCGTGGGCAGCTCTGAAAGTAAGAGAAAAATACGGCTTTGATTACAAGATCATTTTTGATGGTAGAGATATGTGGCCTGAAGAAATGGCGCTGAAAAATAACTATCGACAAGACTCTTCTGATTATATATATCTTAAGAATGTAGAAAGAGAGTTATTAGTAAGGTGTGACGTTAGCGTAGGTGTTTCTGACGAAATGTGCTCTTATTATAAATCTTTGGGCGCCAAGCATGTTGAGTGTATTTATCTTAGTGCTGATACGGATGTTTTTTCTTCTGCGCTTAACTCAAATAAGTATGAAGCAGATATGGTGAATTTTTGCTATGTTGGTGCGCTATCCGAAACGGGGTGGCATAAGATATCGGAGTTGCACAAGCTCTATAGCTTTTTAAGGAAATCATTTGGAAAAACTCATTTGACTATTGTTTCTACATCAGATCACGCGTCAATTAGGAAAGTGTTTAGTGATATACCAAGTGAAGAAGTTACTCTAACATCATCAAAGTCAAAGCATGAACTCATGGATATTCTGGCAACTCAACACTTTGGGTTGATGTCCTACTTCGTACCGAACAATTCTCTACACATAGCTCTCGGTAAAATTCTTCTCGCAATCAAAACAGTTGAGTATTTATCCTCAGGCCTGCCTATGATATGCAGTAGATTCTGTGGTGGAGCAGCACGACTAATTGAGAAGCATCACTTGGGCCTAAGCTATTGCCCTGAAAAGATTGATCTGGATAGTCAAAAGGTTTTAGAGCTTAAGAACTTCGATTCTGCTCGACGTTGCTTACAGTTCGCACAAAACAACTTTGATATTAACGCGAATGCGAAAAAGTATGCTTCGTTGTATGAAGACTTAGTCGGGAGAAGTTAATACAGTGATGGGTTCTTCTAGCTCATTTCTTCCTACTCGTAGAGGAAGAGTAGAGGTGAGTAATTATAAGTTGCTGAGATACTCCTTATATTGCGCACTATTTTTTATTCTTCTCTCTGGAGTTTACAGAGGGATATTACCCTTTGGGGATGAGCCAGACTTTGATGTTAGAGCTCCCCGTATTGTTTTGGATAGTCATCCAAGTTGGTCTCCATATAATTGGCTATCTCCACTTTATGATGACATGCAGTATTTGTCCCATTGTGAGATAGACGCAACGCCTCTTTCTCTTTCTGCAACGATAGATGCCGAAAGTTGTAGTGAAAGTTTATACCAAAGAAGCACTCGTTGGTTTTTGATGATAATACTAAGTGCTCCATTGCTATTTAGTAGTGTTTTTTATTATCGAAAGAACGATGGTGTCGATGTTCGCCATCGCATGCATTCTTTGGCTCTTAGTTTAATATTTCCAGGAGCTATTTATTACCTCGGCGTTTTTGCTGAAGAACAGTTTTCTTTGATTGTATCATTATTATGTTTTATGTACTGGAAGAGAAAGCTTTTGATACTTTTCCTTATAGCAATAGTCCTTTTGTTGGATTTTGGTAGTGGGTTAGTCGTTGCATCCTTCTTTTCTATGGCCTTGTTTTATACTTTTGTGAATAAAAGGTTAGGGTTTGGAAATGCATGTTTAATAATGCTAATACAAGTTGTTTGTTGTTATGCTATAGGTTTTTCTATTTTAGAATATACGAAGAGCATAAGTTTTTTAGCTAACAAATCAGAGGCTATTTTATTGGCTTTAGAAAGCAAGGTATTGATAGATAAGTACCCTTTGGTTCTAAGGCCTATTATTACATTTATGTCCTTTGTTTTTTATACTCCTGCTTTTTTAAAAGTGCCAGTGGTTTATGTAATAGTTGGAATCGCTTGCCTGTTTTCGTTATTTAAAACTTATATGAAGAGAGGAAGCATTAGTGGGAATGATTTTTTAGAATCCTTGTTACTTAGTGTAATATCTATTTCTTTTATTGTTTCATTTGTATTCCTTTTTCCTAGCTATGCAAATGCTAAATATTACATATTCCTTCTTCCTTTTGTAATATGCCCGTTGCTATATATATATGACAACTATCTATTACTATTGTTTTTTGTAACTTTGAATATTTTTGTTTTTTTGCATGTTATTTATTTTTCTATATGAATATGATTGTCATGTTCTTTTACTTGCTGCCATAGTGCTAATTATTCATTACAGAGGTGGGTTTGGTTTTTTTTATCAGAGGCGTAAGATAGATATGAACGTCGTGACATGCCAGTAGTTCAAGGTCATATGATGTGGTGCTTATCGTTCTTTCTTTTAATATACTTGTCTGAAAGAGTTTCTTTTATTTAAATTAGTGTTAAGTTTGTCATGGTAGATAGTAAAAGAATTGAAACAATTCAATTTATTCGTGGTGTTGCTAGTATATTAGTTGCTTGGATTCATGCAATTCAGTTTTTTCCAGGTCATTTTAGCAACGACCTTTTTGACGAGTCCTCGAACGTTGTTTCCATTGGTGGTTTTGGCGTTGATATATTCTTTATTATCAGTGGTTTTGTAATTGCATTAAACGTAGATAAAAAACCTAGTTTGCGACAATTTGTTGTTAGTCGCTTTGTTAGGGTCGTTCCTCTTTACTGGTTGTATACAATAGCATTTTACTTGTTCATGTTGTTCTTTGCGAGTTCTTACGATTTTTTACCTATTGAATTACTATATAGTATGCTCTTCATTCCTTATGAAAATCAATTCGGTGCTTTTCAACCAATCTTAGCTGTAGGTTGGAGTTTGAACTATGAAATTCTATTTTATGTTATAATGTCAATTTTGATTCTAATGAAAGTAAGGAACTTCCTTTTGTTTCTATTCTTAGCTTTCATTCTTGTGCTACCATTTTTTTACAAAGTTATTATTCTTGAATTTCTTTTTGGATATATCCTTTTCTATTTCTATAGGAATGATTTTTATCTAAATATTAAGCTCGCTTTTTTTATTTTAATCAGTTCTTTGGTTCTACTTTTTACTACTGCAACTTATGTTTACGAAACTGGTGGTAGTGTTCGCTTGATAATCTGGGGCGGTGGTGGAGCAGTTTTACTCTATTCAATTATCCACTTCGAAAAGTATGTTTGTTTGTTGCCTAAGTCATTATTCAGTTGGTTGACTTTGTGGGGAACTGTGTCTTATACGCTTTATCTAAGCCATTGGTTTGTAGGTTTCGTTAGCTATAAGATACTAAATTTTTTACCTGATACCCTCCAAGTTCTAGTTACTTTTGCGATAATGCTTGTTATTGCTGTTCCACTCTATTTTGTTTTAGAAAAGCCAATTATTGGCCACATGAGAAGGTTGATTAAATAATGGACAATGAAGTTAAAGGAATAGTTCTCGCCGGAGGAAGTGGCACACGTCTTTACCCGTTGACTAAGGTGGTCAGTAAACAGTTAATGCCAGTATATGATAAGCCGATGGTTTACTACCCAATTGCGACCTTAATGAATGCGGGCATTCAAGACATCTTGATCATTACAACCCCCGAAGAGCAAGACCGCTTTATAGAATTACTTGGTGACGGTAAGGCTTGGGGTATTGACCTCAGTTATACGGTCCAACCCTCACCGGATGGCCTTGCACAAGCATTTGTTCTTGCTGAAGAATTTATTGGGTCTAGCAATGTAGCCTTGATCCTAGGAGATAATCTGTTCTATGGCCATGACTTAGTTAAATCTTTACGGTCTGCCGCGGAGCGCGAAAATGGTGGAACAATCTTCGGATATCATGTGGCCAGTCCTCAAGCATATGGTGTTGTTGAGTTTGATGAAGAAGGTAAAGCAATATCAATTGAGGAAAAACCTCAAGAGCCCAAGTCAAATTATGCTATACCTGGCCTCTATTTCTTTGATAATAAGGTTATAGAATACGCAAAAAATGTAAAGCCTTCAGCGCGTGGTGAGTTGGAAATTACAGATGTTATTGAGCGGTACCTTCAGTCTGGGGCGTTGAGGGTTGAAATCATGGGGCGAGGCACTGCTTGGCTTGATACTGGTACTCACGACAGTCTTCTTCAAGCTGCTCAATTTATCGAGACCATAGAAAAGCGCCAGGGGCTTAAAGTAAACTGCCCCGAAGAAGTCGCGTTCAGAATGGGGTACATCACAGAAGATCAATTACGTGAGATTGCTGGGCCATTACGTAAGAGTGGTTACGGAGAGTATCTACTAAATTTGTTATCAAACAAGGTTTTCTCATGAGAATAATTGAAACCGAAATTACCGACGTAAAAATAATTGAGCCAAAGGTTTTTGGCGATGATAGAGGTTTCTTTTTAGAAACCTTCAAAGAAGAATGGTTTCGAGAAAACGTAGAAGATGTCTCTTTTGTTCAGGATAATCACAGTAAATCTAAGCAAGGGATTTTACGTGGTTTGCACTATCAAACGAAGCAAACACAAGGTAAATTAGTTCGAGTCATTTATGGTGAAGTTTATGATGTAGCTGTTGACATGAGAGCCAATAGCCCGACTTTTGGAAAGCACGTAGGTGTACTGCTGAGTAGTGATAACAAAAGACAGCTTTGGGTTCCTGCTGGGTTTGCACATGGCTTTTATGTAATAAGTGAAAGTGCTGAATTTGTGTACAAGTGTACGGATTATTATGCGCCTCAGTTTGAGGTAAGTATTGTTTGGAATGACCCAGCTCTCAACATTAACTGGCCACTGGTAAACGGGAACACACCAATATTGTCAGATAAAGACAAAGGTGGCTTGATGTTGGTAGAAGCCCCGACCTTTTAAGAGTATTAGTAGAATGAGCAAAACAATTTTTATCACAGGTGGGGCAGGGTTTATAGGCTCTGCACTTGTTCGTTACTTGATTAATGAAACTGACAATATAGTGATTAATTTCGATAAGTTGACTTACGCTGGTAACTTAGAATCTTTAAGTACTATTGAAAAGTCAGATCGCTATTATTTTATTAAAGGTGATATTTGCGACCGTGATAAGGTCAGCCAAGCATTTGAAAAACATCAGCCCAACTTTATTATGCATCTAGCGGCCGAGAGCCATGTTGATCGATCTATCGATGGGCCTGACGAGTTTATTCAAACCAATGTTGTCGGTACTTACGCGCTCCTAGAAGAAGCAAGGAAATACTATAACTCGTTGGATGACGAGCAGAAAACTACATTCCGATTTCATCATATTTCTACCGATGAGGTATACGGTGATTTGGGCGAATCAGGGCTATTTACTGAACAAACTCCATATGAACCAAGTTCCCCTTATTCGGCCTCAAAAGCGGCATCTGATCACTTGGTTCGAGCATGGCACCGCACCTATAAACTACCGATTGTATTGACAAACTGCTCCAATAACTATGGCGTTTATCATTTTCCTGAGAAGTTAATACCGTTAATTATTCTAAATGCGCTTGAAGGGAAAGCGTTGCCAGTCTACGGAAATGGAAAGCAAGTCAGAGATTGGCTGTTTGTGGATGATCATGTTAGAGCGTTATACAAGGTAGTGACTGAAGGTAAAATTGGTGAAACTTACAATATTGGTGGTTTCAATGAAAAGAAAAATATCGAAGTCGTTAAAGCAATTTGTAATCACCTCAATGTTATGATCGAAAATAAGCCAGAAAATATAAATGATTTCAAAGAACTGATATCTTTTGTCGACGACCGTCCCGGTCATGATGTTCGTTATGCAATCGACGCAAGTAAAATAAATAATGAACTAGGATGGTATCCCGTAGAGACCTTTGATACGGGTATATTGAAGACGATACAGTGGTATCTCACTAATCTAGACTGGTGTAAGAGGGTCCAAGATGGTAGTTACCAGCGCGAAAGGTTAGGTAAGTATTGATATGGAAGTGTTGATTGTAGGTAAAAATGGACAATTGGCTTGGGAACTTCAAAGAACTTGTCCTAGTAGTATTGATATGCATGTCTGCTCTAGCCAAGATATTGATATTACCTCATTAGAAAGTGTAGATAGAATCGTCTCTAGTATCCAGCCTGATGTCATCATAAATGCGGCTGCGTACACAGCCGTAGATAAGGCTGAGGTTGATAGAGAAAGTGCATTTCTTATTAATGAAACTGGGGTGGAAAATATATCTCAAGTAGCAAAAAGATATGACGTTCGCCTTCTCCATGTCTCCACGGACTTCGTCTTTGATGGTTGTAAGAACTCAGCTTACGAAACAAACGAGCAAGCCAATCCTATTTGTGTTTATGGTCTGTCAAAGCTCAAGGGTGAGCAGGCGATAAAGAAGTTACATAAAAATGCAGCAATTATTCGCACTTCTTGGCTTTACTCGGAGCATGGCCAGAATTTCGTGAATACTATGCTTCATCTAATGAAGGATAGAGAAAAACTCGATGTGGTTAGTGACCAAATTGGTTGCCCGACTAGCGCACATGGACTGGCAAAATTCTTATGGTCACTAGCGGAAATAGATGAGATATCTGACATATACCATTATTGCGATTTGGGTGTTGCTAGCTGGTATGATTTCGCTATTAGTATTCAAAGTTTGGGACTAAAGTATGGACTTTTGGACAAACGCATACCAATCACGCCCATCTCGAGTAGTGAATATCCGACATTAGCTCAAAGGCCAACGTTTAGTCTACTGAGCTCGTCAGTAGAGGCTAAGGGATATCAGAAACATTGGACAGAGGCTCTAGAGGATACTTTGGAGAGTCTATGCAAAAGCTGATTGTTGGGATAGTGTCTCATGGTCACTACGACTATATCTCAAGCAACGAAGAACTTATAGATATAGGGTTCATCGAAAATGTAGAGATTGTAGTGAAAGATAATCTAGGTGATAGTAATCTAGCTGAATATTGTGAAATAAATAATTATACATATATTGCCAGTGAATCTTGTTTAGGGTTTGGAGAAAATAATAACAGTATTTTTCGCTATGCTTTGGAAAGCTTGGACGCAAGTGGCAGTGACTGGTTTATTATTCTTAATCCTGATGTGGAAATTAAAAAAAATGATTTTTCCACTCTAATTTCTGAGTTGAATGGCGCCCTGGGTGACTTTTACGCTCCAAATCTATTTAAGGACGTATCACATTCAATACCCGAAAACTCGGCACGGCTATTCGCGACATACAAGTGTCTATTTAATCCCTTCCTAGGAAAATCCATTAATAAGCCCTATCTCAAAGAAAGGTTGGTGGATAAACAAACAATTGAATGGGCTTCTGGAGCTTTTTTATGTATTAAGTTTTGTGCATTCCAGAAAGTAGGGGGATTTGATTCGAAGTACTTCATGTATTTTGAAGATGTGGATTTATGTTATCGATTGAGAGAACATGGAATTCCCTTAAGGTTTTTGAAGAACGTTAAAGCAGTCCACAAAGGAGAATATCGAAATCGTTCTATTTTCTCAAAACATTTCAGGTGGTATTTAAGTAGCTTATTTAAGTTTTTAGAGACACAACGGACGGGATAAAGCGATTTTTCATGAAGAAGTTATTAATTACGGGTTATTCCGGATTCGTCGGTGCCTGCCTTTGCAATACCCTGAAAGGACTATATAATTTAAACTTGTTGGGGCGGAAGAAGTCAGACCAAGGCATACTATTTAAAAGTACTATCGGCAAAGACAGTGAGTATGCTGAAGCGCTTCAAGGTGTTGATGTTGTAGTTCATTGTGCTGCTCGTGTTCATGTAATGAACGATTCCGTACCAAGTTCAATTGACGAGTATCGGACAGTAAATACTCATGGTACTGAAAATTTAGCACGCCAAGCCGCAGCAGCGGGAGTTAAGCGTTTTATTTTTGTAAGCAGTATAAAGGTTAATGGAGAGTGTACACCTTTAGACAAACCATATACCTCAGCTGATCCGCATGCACCAGAAGATGGCTATGGACTATCTAAATCAGAAGCTGAGCAACAGCTCTTTGATATTGGTAAAGAGACAGGGATGGAGATCGTGGTCATCCGGCCAACGCTTGTTTATGGCCCAGGAGTCAAGGCTAACTTTGCCTCACTAATGAGCTTGGTTGGCATGGGCATCCCTCTTCCTTTTTCTTGTATCAACAATAACAAGCGTAGTTTGGTTTCGGTCACCAATTTGGTTGATCTTATCGTGACCTGTATCGATCACCCCAAGGCTGCGAATGAAGTCTTCCTTGTTTCCGATGATCAGGATGTGTCTACATCTGAGATGGTGAAGTATATGGCTAAAGCTCTGGGTAAGCCTACATGGCAGATTCCCGTTCCGTTTTGGTGTTATAACTTGGTTGGAAAGATCTTAGGCAAGAAGGACGTTGTTGATAGGCTTACAGGTTCACTTCAGGTTGATATATCCCATACAAAAGACACACTTGGTTGGGCTCCTCCTCAGTCTCTAGAAGATGGGTTTAGAGAAACCGCTCAAGCCTTTTTACACAGTAAACATAAGCAATGACAATGATCCGATTACTAGATTTTCTCGCAGCCTTTTTCGGCTTGCTATTTTTGTGGCCCCTTTTACTTGCCGTTACCATCATTGGTTTGTTCGATACTGGCTCGCCTATTTTTGTTCAAGAGCGTGTAGGGCGAAACAAAAAGCCGTTTAAACTGATTAAGTTCCGTACGATGTCTATTGAGACGACATCGGTGGCTAGCCACTTAGCTAATAATGCTTCGATTACAAAGTGGGGTGGATTCTTACGTAAAACCAAAATTGATGAGCTGCCGCAGCTTATTAATGTACTCAAAGGCGAAATGAGCCTAGTAGGCCCACGTCCGAATCTGTTTAACCAAGAAGAACTGATCAATGAGCGTGAAGTGTTCGGTGTATATGATGTACTTCCCGGTATTACTGGCTTGGCGCAAGTGCAAAACATCGATATGTCGACTCCACAGCTGTTGGCTCAAATCGACAAAAAGATGATCGATTCGCTGACGTTGAAAAACTATTTCAAGTACATCCTGATGACGGTTACAGGGAGTGGTGCGGGGGATGCAGTTAAGTAACTTGAGATCGGTTTAAGTGATCCGCACCATCAGTTTGGACACCCAGTGGTTATCTACGACTATCAGGTGTAGAAAAGAAGGCAAAAGGACTCAATGAGGAGTCTCGTCACAAATTACGACAAGAAGATGTGTGATTCATAGGCATCCTTTCAACTATACTGGGTGTCTATGGACAGAGAAATCCAACAAAGACTACAGTGGGTAAAAATGTATGAGGAATGTGGCGATGTAGGCCTCGTATGTCGACGCTGTGGTATTTCCAGACCAGCATTACGCAAGTGGGCTAAGCGATATAAGCAGTTTGGAATCGCTGGCCTAGAAAGCCAGAGCAGACGCCCTTATTCATCTCCAGATACCAAAGTCACTGATGAGCTAAGAGCATTGATCCTTACGATGCGTGAGAAACGCAATTTAGGAGCGCGGCGTTTACAAACGGAATTAATCCGACTTCACCAAATACACCTAAGCACCGCGACACTCCATAAAGTTTTATCCGAGCATCAGTCAAACCCATCGTAACTTACCGACGCAAAAAAGATTTCCAAAGATATGAGCGCCCAATTCCTGGTGATAGAGTCCAGAAACAACTTATGATTTATGGAATCAAGTTTCGCCCAAATAAGTCTGGCTCACCTCACTTGAATGGCAAAGTGGAACGCTCGCAGAAAACAGATAAAAGTGAGTTCTATCCGACTATAGATGTCTCAATGGGATTGGAAGAACTGGATCGGCTACTAGCTGAATGGCAACACTACTACAACTGGGAACGGCCCCACAGCTCGTAAAGACAGGATTACTGAGATATCTGATCAAACCCCTTTGTCTGAAGAGGTATCTCAGCACTACCAGATCAAGAAAGAGTGGTTTCAAGAGCAGAATTACAAGTTCGATCTTCAGCTAAGAAAATTGAAACCATCTCTATGAATCACACATCTTAGATGAGTTCAAGCAGTGGCTTGATTATCAAAACGTTCTGCCAAAAGGGTTACTCAGAAAAGCCATTACCCCGCTGACTCCCTGAGTGACCCTGTTTAGCTCCTCTCGGATTGCGGTCACCAGAGCTTTGAGCTTTTTTCGCTCAGCCCGCTCTTTTGGTCCATCCGAAGACGGTGGTTTTGAAGAGTTAGAGCAACTGGTTTTCAGCTTATCTTCATAATGGCGAAGTTGTTCCCACAACTCTTCGATGAGTGCGTTAGCTTCATTGATATCAGAGGCAACTGGCGGAGCCTCGGCGAATTTGGATTTCTTCTTTTTCATACCTTCATCATGAAGGCTGTAAATGAGCACTCAATAAGAAAAAGTGGATCAAGTGTGGAGAGTCACACTTGATTGTCAATGGGGGACCGGTGAACGCTTACCACGATCTCACCCAGGCTGAGTGGGTGAAATCCATACAATTGGTTACATGCGCCCCATTGGTAAACGCGTGTTAATATGATCTATCAAAAGTTTAGCCCCATGTATAGATAAATGGTTGTCATCATAGTAATACAAATGTGATGGAGAGTTTCCTTTGCACCATTCTAGAGAACAAAAAATCTCACTAGGATAAATCCTCGTCACTCCATCTCCTGTAACGGCATCAAAAACTTCGAACCCATGCTTAGACTGTTCTACATAGCCTTTATATGGAGTTATAATCTTTACATTTTTATATTCTTTGGCCATTGAAAAAACACTTAAGGAGGTGGTGAGTTTTTTCTTTGCTTGCTTAGGAACATCATCAGAATGCTTAGGAACAGCGTAAATTAAAATGATATTGTGCCCTAAACTTTCCCAGTAATTTAATTTGTCTTTAATTACTTTTTTGTATTTGATGGCACTATCACTATTAAATCTAGAATCAACCCGTAAAGAATAAATAATATCAAGTTTTTTATCGTTCTTTTCTATGAAGTTTGCAATTTTAGGGATGTTGCTGTTACACCTGTGTTTAGCAGCAGATTCTGAACCAGTCATTGGATACCCATCAATCCCAGAACAGGATGATGATGAAAAATTAGTGTATGTCCATTTTCGGCTTTTCGTCAAAAGGTAAAGGTGCTCACTTAGCATGGCTGCATGGCTATCACCAAGTAATACCAAATTTCTGTCCCCTTCACCCATGAACTTACAGGCATTTTCAAACTTCTTGTCGGAGCACTGCTTCACACCATCTTCTTTGTATGACCTATTACGGTTCAATTCATCAAATAAGCTAGCTAATGCTCCTAAACGGTTTGGAAATCCTTTTTCATGAACAAATAACTCAGATATAAAAATGCATAATACAATAGATAAAGATAGCCCTATCTTCCCAATCATAGGTATGGATGGCTTTCTAAATACCTTTTCAACAAAGACATATGATATAAGTGCAAAACATGAGGTTATAGCAACAAGTAGTATAAATTGTTCATATCTAAAGTAGTCATGCTTAATAAATCTAAAGAACACAAATATTGGTTGGTGCCATAAGTATAGAGAGTAAGAAATAAGACCTATTCCGACTACCGGCTTTAAAGACATTACATCACTCGATACCTCTCCTTTATGGGCGAACATAATGAAAAGACATGTCCCCAAAACTGGCAATAATGTAATGAATGATGGATGATGAACGTGATGACTAATAAAAATCATTGAATGAACAATTAAAAAGAGTCCGATAACGGGAAGTGATTGGTATGCTATTACTGCAAAACTGCCCTTAACTGAACTTTCAATATTCGTCCGATTATAAAAAGTAACCAGACCACCAAGTATTAGCTCCCAAGCTCGTGTAGGTAGTAGATAGAAAGCCATATCTGTATTGATTTTAACAATAAAGCTAGAAATTTGTATGGATATTAAAGCTAAGGCAAGGAGTATCCCGAACATGTACCGAGGGCAAAAACGATTAATTGTCCAGATAACAAATGGAAAAATAACATAGAACTGCCATTCGACAGATAAGCTCCAAGTATGAAGTAAAGGGCGGTAAATACTCGCAGCTGCTGTATAGCTATCCTCACCATAGAAAAAATGATTAGATCCAAAGTATAAAGCTGATTGGAGAGATTTGGCATAAACAACCAAATCATCAGGTAACAAAATTAAGTAAGCTAAACCAGATGTGACCAGCAACACAGTCAAGAGAGCTGGTACAATTCTTTTAGCTCTTCGCCAATAAAAATCTCGAAATGAAAACGTTCCTTGTTCCATCTGGTTTCTAATTATCCCAGTAATTAGATATCCAGACAGTACAAAAAAAACATCCACGCCCAAAAATCCACCTTGGAATAGTTGAAATCCAAACAGTTTCAAATTGGCGTGGTAGACCATCACAGCAAAAACGGCCAATGCTCTGAGTCCATCAAGCTCTCTACGATAAGACAACATACAAAATAACAATAGAAAATTTGGTTTCATTGTAAAGGCAAAGCAAGAACTTATAAAGACAAAGGAAAATGAAGTGTGAATATGACCACTATCATAGACTGAACCTTAAGTGATCTGCACCAACAGTTTTGGACACTGAGTTAAGTGAGTACAATCACTAACGAGGTGAACCATGACAAACAAGAAAAAATGTATTATCCATTCTTCTAAATTTAAAGCCAAAGCCCTGAAGCTAGCAGAGAAGGTGGGCGTAGCTGCGGCAGCAAGACAGCTCTCCTTACATGAATCTCAGATCTAAGGTTGGCGTAAGGCTGTAAAGAAAGACACCACAACCAGTCAACGAGAACAAGAGCTAGCCGCTGAAGTAGCCAACCTCAAAAGGCAGTTAGCAGAACAAGCAGAAGAACTAGATATCGTAAAAAGGCCTCCACCTACTTCGCGAAAAATCTAAAGTAGATAATTGGACTCCCCTCCTCACAAGTCGTAGGTAAGCGTTCACCAGTACTCGTCTGGAAGTAAGGTAAAATTAGGTTCTGTTGGCAGACGAGTCAAGAATACCCAGTTTAGGAGCCAATTGATTACGGGGGCAATGTCTGTTGTCAGCTACATCGCTAATAGACCTGCAAGAACTAAAAAGGAGTTATGGCTAAAAGCTTTGATAGAACGCCGAGGAAAAAGTGTGCTGCTGTAGCATTGGCAAACAAAAATGTCAGAACTGCTTTCGCTATTCTGACTCAAGGGACTGAATATCAGTCTGAATCTATCATAGCCTGAATATAAAAGTGTCAAAACAGTAAAAATGCATAAATAAGATTTGAAAATTAGTTAGTAAAAAAAATAGAAATCAATAGCTTAGATCTTTCGAGGTAGATAATTGGTTACTAGTCAGCGTAAATATCATGGAGCCTGAGTTAGCTACTCATTAAGAGCTAGTACATAAGTGCGCATCTGTTTTTTATTAAAAATTTTTGCTGTTGACAATGGGGAGTCCACATAAGATTGCTATGAATTCATGCTCGAACACCTGCTGTGCTTCAGTATTGTCCTCATGGCTAAGGTGTTCAGGGTTTCTCTAAGTGGGT
The DNA here is from genome assembly GCF_000967545.1 of Vibrio galatheae. Lineage (GTDB taxonomy): Bacteria > Pseudomonadota > Gammaproteobacteria > Enterobacterales > Vibrionaceae > Vibrio > Vibrio galatheae. The sequence goes on from NZ_JXXV01000011.1 coordinate 111,828, forward strand.
TTTATTATTGGATTAAGCATCGCCACAAGGCTATTTAACGCAACTCGCCAAGAGTTTGATACAAAGGTCAAAGATGCTTTTGACAACAGTAAAGGTCGAGATGGGTCAAGACGCATCCAGAAAGAACTGGCTGAGAACGGTTATTGCCATAATGTAAAAACGATTGCAGCCAGCATGAAGCGTCAGGATTTAACGCCGAAAGCAGCACGCAAGTTTAAGTGTACAACGGACAGCAAGCATAAGATGCCTGTCGCACCGAACTTGCTAGCTCAGGACTTTAATGCAACGGCCCCGAGTCAAAAATGGGCGGGTGATATCACGTACCTTGCCACAAGCGAAGGCGGGCTGTATTTGACTGTGATCATTGACCTTTACTCACGACAAGTAATCGGTTGGTCAATGGAGACGAGGATGACGGCAACACTGATCTGCGATGCATTATCAATGACTCTGTTCCGTCGAGGGTTTCCAGAGGGAGTGATAGTGATAGTGATAGCCAGTATTGCTCGCAAGATTATCGAGAACTCATAACGGCTTATAATCTAAACAAAGTATGAGTAGGAAAGTAAATTGCTGGGATAATGCGTGTGTTGAGAGCTTCTTCCACTCAATGAAAGTGTTTAGTACCGTAGATAAGAACAATCCGATCTCAATGAACCCAATATGTATACTTGCAAGGCGCTTTTCTACTGACAGTTGGGGGCATAGTGGGTATTATTAATGCACAAAAATAACTGGAAGAACTATGGCTAGGCTAAATCTATTTTGGAACCTTTCTCGTTTTTACAAACGCTTGATCAGTGTGTCTATTGATACACTGTTTATCTTGTTTTCCTTTTTTACTGCATATTGGACGCGCATTGGTAGTATTAAACTTGCTTATGATCCAGAGACGTTTTGGGTGTTAGTCGGTACAGTCTTATTAACGCTTACAGCATTTACTAAGTTAGGCCTATATCGTGCCGTATTACGGTATTTAACCTTTCATGCGCTTGCTGTTGTCAGCATCGGCACTTTTATCTCTGCGCTATCGGTTGCGGTATTGGCTTTTTATTTTGATGCTCCAATTCCAAGATCGGTGCCAATTATCTACGGTGCGTTTCTTTGCTTACTGAGTGGTGGGACAAGGTTAATAGTACGCGTTTTGGTTAATCAGGCGAATAGCAAAGGTAAAAAACGAGTATTGATCTATGGAGCAGGTTCTGCAGGTCGGCAGTTAGCTGTCGCGCTTCGCAGCTCAGAAACTCATCATGTTGTGGGCTTTATTGACGAAGATTCAACCCTTGAAGATACCGTTATTATGGGGCTTAAGGTTCAAGATATTAGCAAAGCTGAGGTTTTGGCAGAGAAGCATGGGGTTAGCCAAGTATTATTAGCCGTTCCTAGCGCTTCAAGAGCACGTCGTAAACAGATATTGGACTCCTTGGTTCATCTTTCAGCAGAAGTTCTTACGGTCCCTGACATGAAAGATATTGTAGAGGGTCAAGCCAAAATTGATGAGCTGAAAGACGTTGCCATTGAAGATTTATTAGGGCGTGACTGTGTCGCTCCACAACAAGCGTTGATGGAAGCCAACATTAAAGGCAAAGTGGTTATGGTGACTGGGGCGGGAGGATCTATTGGTTCAGAACTCTGTCGTCAAATTATTCGTCAAAAACCTAAAGCGCTTATTTTGTTTGAGTTATCAGAATTTGGTTTGTACCAAATAGATCGGGAACTATCTGGAATTATTGACAGTGACGGGCTGAATATCCAAATTATTCCACTGTTAGGATCAGTACAGCGAATAAACAGGCTTTCAACGGCTATGAAGAGTTTTGGGGTGCAAACTGTTTACCACGCCGCAGCCTATAAGCACGTTCCACTGGTAGAATACAATGTGGTTGAAGGTGTACGAAACAATGTGTTTGGCACCTATTACACAGCCAATGCAGCAATTGAAGCAAAAGTGGAGTCTTTTGTTTTGATCTCGACAGATAAAGCGGTGCGCCCAACGAATGTCATGGGTACGACTAAGCGTATGGCTGAACTGGGCCTGCAAGCGCTTGCTGAGCAGGAAAACGCCAAAGAAAATGGGACACGCTTTTGTATGGTACGCTTTGGCAATGTGCTCGGTTCGTCTGGCTCTGTTATTCCTCTATTTAAAAAGCAAATTGCCAGCGGCGGTCCCATCACAGTTACTCACCCTGATATTATTCGCTACTTTATGACCATTCCTGAAGCGGCGCAGTTGGTTATTCAAGCGGGGGCCATGGGTAAAGGTGGCGATGTGTTCGTGCTTGATATGGGCGAACCCGTGAAGATTACTGATCTCGCGGTCAACTTGATTCAGTTATCCGGACTGGATGTAAAAGATGAGAATAACCCGTATGGGGATATAGAGATAGAGTTTTCCGGACTTCGCCCAGGTGAAAAGCTGTATGAAGAGTTATTGATTGGCGATAATGTCTCAGAGACTGCTCACCCAAGAATTATGACTGCTAACGAACGCTTCCTGCCATTGGAAAAATACATTGAGCTGACTGATCGTTTGGATAAAGCGTGTCACAATTTTGAGCATGACAAAATAAGAGAACTCTTGCTAGAAGCGCCAACAGATTTTAACCCGACTGATGGTATCGGCGATTTGGTCTGGCAAAAGCTTCATGACGATCAGGACCAACCACAAGATACTATTCACTAGATGTAAAAGAGCTCCTTTGAATTAGGAGCTCTTTTTTAAGACACACTACTCACAAAATCCGCTTCAGCACTCTATCTGCTTTCACTCGTGTAATCTTACGCATTAGCTTTTGCACCGCATCAGGGTAGTCTTCGGCTTTTTCTAACTGCCGATAGGTACAGATCAGTTGAGTATGCTGAAGAATATTTTCCACTTCTTGCTCAAACTGAGGAGTGAGGTGGTGGTAATGATCTTGAATGAAAATCGCGTTTTCTAGATCTAAGCTCCACGCTCTTGGGTTTAGGTTGTTGCCCGTGATCAGCATATAGCGTTTATCAACCCAAATACCTTTGAGGTGGAAGCTGTTCTCTTCGTGCTTCCATAAGTGAATAGAGAGCTTACGGCTGGCGATATTGGCCTCATTGGCTTTGGCAAACTGGCGTAAATTGCGCTCATATAGATAAGGCAAACCGCCAATGGTTTTGAACTCTTCTTGCGGAGAGATGTAGAAGTCATTCGCCGTTTTATCACCGACCACAATCGTCACTTTGACACCGCGCTTAAGGGCCTTTTTCACCTCTTTCGCTACACTTGCAGGAAAGTTGAAGTAAGGCGTACAAATGAAAATCTCGTCTTTGGCCTTGGCTAATAGCTGGTTGATGCCTTGGTTGAGTTTGTTGCGCTTTTTACCCACCCCGACTATCGGTGTTACGGCCACTTGTTCTGGCTTGACTTCTTGCGGTTCGAACTGGTAGCTCGACTTGGCTAGAGAGGCACGTAGCTGGCGAATTTGCGCTTTAATCTCTTTGGTTTCAGGTTTGCTTGGGCAGGCTAAGTCGTTGACCGCAGGGTGGCCAATCATCTCTTGCTTAACGAAGTTGACCATGCTGTCAGCCAAAGCTTTGTTAGCGATAACATGATAACGGTCAAAGCGATAGCGATCTTTGTAGTTGAGGTAAATATTGTTAAGGCTGGCGCCACTGTAGATGACTTGATCATCAATGATAAAACCTTTTAAGTGCAACACACCAAATACTTCACGGCCGCGCACGGGGATGCCATAAACCGGAATTTTATGTTCGTGCTTGTCAGCAAAGCTTTTGTACATGGCGGCGTTGGTTTCACCAGGCTCTGCGCCAATTAACCCGCGCTGCGCACGGTGCCAGTCAACACACACATTAATCTCTAAGCCGGGGTTACGCTGCTTGGCTTGGTAGAGTTCCGTTAAGATCTCTCTGCCTGCTTCGTCATCCTCTAAGTAAAGCGCAACCAGGTAGATTCGTTTACTGGCCTGACGAATCGCTTCGATTAAGCGAGTCCGAAAGTCTTTAGCCGAAAACAGCGTCTCAAACTTCGCTGGATCTTGAGCCAAAGTAGGCAGTTGTTCGAATAAATTCCTATTAGTCATCATGTTGGATGAGTTACCTTTACTTAAAGTGGAACAGGATATTAGCAAAATGTGTAAACAGTTCCTAGTTACTAGATCCTAGTCCGGTAATCACAATTGTAAAAAGCGGTGTTTAACTGTTCGGGCGCAAACTTATCTCACCACCAATAAAGCTTTCCATACCATTGCCGGTTTCTAAAAGTACCGCACCTTGTTCATTAATGCCGCGTGCGACGCCGCTTATCTCCCTCGGCCCCATGATCAGTTTTACTTGGCGACCGATAAAGTTATCAAGGCGGTTCCAGCGCTCAACAAACCCCGCCATCCCATGCAGTTCGTAGTCATTTAATGCCCTGTGCAGGGTTGTGATCATAGTGATCGCCAGTTGGTTTCTATCAATATGCTGGCGGTTGGCAACTTCAAATAAGCTTGCCCAAGGCTGAGTGATGCCTTGCGTGTTTTCTGACATCATCAGATTCATGCCCATGCCGATCACTAAATTGGCTGCGGCGCCTGCTTGGCCCGACATTTCAACTAAAATACCCGCCAGCTTGCGGTCTTGATAGTAAAGGTCATTTGGCCATTTGAGTTTTACTCCAGCGAGTCCCATCTCTTCCAGCGCTTCAACAATCGCCACGCCAACCACTAGGCTTAGGCCCATTGCGGCTGCCATTCCTGCGTCTAAGCGCCAATACATAGATAGGTATAAGTTAGCGCCAAACGGTGACACCCATTCTCGCCCGCGGCGTCCGCGTCCTTTGGCCTGATATTCGGCTAGACAGACTGCGCCAGACTCTAAACTGTCAACTTTGTCGAGTAAGTACTGGTTGGTTGAGTCAATAATCGGTATCAGCTCGACGTTATTGCCAAGGCTGCGGCTAAGTATCTCGTGGTCGAGAAGCTGCATCGGTTTGGCTAATTGATAGCCTTTACCTTGAACGCGGAAGATATCGACGCCCCACGCTTGAATGCCTTGAATATGCTTACTAATTGCCGCGCGTGATATCCCTAAGCGTTCTCCCAGCTCTTCACCTGAGTGAAAGCCACCTTGAGATAAGATTTTGAGTATCGATAGTTTGACTGAATGATCTTTCATGACTGGCTATCCAAAATAGTTTGCAGATTGGTCTCGCCGTGTGAGCCCATAAAGCGAACTTCATGCTCTAATTTGACGTGAAACTTACTAAACACCTCACGGCATACTTTGGCGGCAAGATTAATCACATCATCGGCTGTCGCATTGCTTTGATTGACAAGCACCAGCGCTTGATTCGGGTGTACCTGAGCACCACCAATTTGTGCGCCTTTGAGCTGGCACTGGTCAATTAGCCAACCAGCTGCGAGCTTAACCCCGTTTTGCGCGGGATAAGCGGGAAGCGTTGGGAACTGGGCGTGTAGGGCGTCGAACTGTGTTTGTGAAATTACGGGGTTTTTAAAGAAGCTGCCTGCATTACCGATTTTATTTGGATCAGGGAGCTTTTCGATACGGATTTGGCACACACGCTCAAACACATCGTGCGCAGTCAGCGTTTCTCGGTCGAGAGATTGCAGTGGTCCATACTCAATATTGGCTTGCCACTGTTTACTCAGTTTTAAACCAATAGCGACGATGATTACCTTGTCGAATAGCTCGCGCTTAAAGATAGAGTCGCGATAGCCAAATTGACACTCTTCAGGTGACAGCCTGCGCGATGCAAACGTCTCTAAACACAGCACATCGACGTATTCACACACGTCTTTCAGCTCCACACCATACGCGCCAATGTTTTGGATTGGTGCACTGCCCGCACAGCCTGGAATCAGTGCGAGATTTTCGAGGCCGTAGTAACCTTGCTCAACGCTCCACTTGACCAGATTTGGCCAATCTTCACCGCCCGCAATATGTAGATGCCAATAATGGTCAGACTCGGTGACTGACTTACCAAGCAGTTTATTGACCATCACCACACCTTGATAAGCCTCAGTGAACAGCATATTGCTGCCTTTACCTAGCATCAGCTTAGGCAAGTCTTGCCACTTAGGCTCTTGATAGACAGTTTTAATCTCGTCTGAGGATTGCACTTCTACCAGATAGGCGCATCTCTGCGAGATAGAAAAGGTATGAAAGGGACGGAGGTCGGCGTTAGCTAATATTTGCATCGGATTTATTGAGTAATCTACACTGCCAGCATTCTAACCTAATTTGAAGTTTGGTGATAATGAGCACGATGCAGATCGAAACCTTAGACCCGATTAAGCTGCCACTTGTCTCACGACTGTACAAAGCCTACTACCCGTCCGGCAAAGCCAAAAAAGACGAATTGACCATCACGGGCAGTATCGAAAACCAGCTGGTGGCCGTGGTTCGATTTCGCACCATTGAACAGTATCGCTTATTAACGGGAATGTTGGTCACGCCAGATCATCGCGGCGCAGGGCTAGGCCATCAGTTGATGGCGCACTGCACAGAGCAGGTATTGTCAGAGCAAGATTTCTGTTTTGCTTATGCTCATTTAGAGGCATTTTATACTCAGCACGGCTTTAAAACGATAGAGGTTGAGCTGTTACCCAATAGCCTCAAGGGTTTGTTTGACCGTTATTCCCTCAAAAAGACATTGATTCCCATGCAGTTCCAACACTGACAACGGTAAAGCATTTGCTTTATAAATTGGTTGTCTCATAATATTTATGTGATTGAGGGAACCAGCATGAAAAGCGCCGACAGAATATTACAAACCATCAAACGTGAAGGAGCAGTAACCGCCAAGCAGCTTGCGGATGAGCTCGATATGACCACTATGGGGGCACGGCAGCACCTGCAGGGGCTTGAGGTGGATGGTTTGCTGACGTTTGAGGACTTAAAGGTCAAAGTAGGGCGACCGACACGTCATTGGTCGTTAACCAAAAAAGGCCATGCGCGATTTGCCGATCGCCACGGGGAGCTGACAATTCAAGTGATTGACGCGGTAGAATCCTTGTTTGGCTCTGAAGGGTTACAAAAAGTCGCAGCTGAGCGTGAAGCGAAAACACATGCCCTTTATGCCAGTGAGCTGGATAAGTTCTCAACTCTCGAAGGCAAACTGACAAGGTTGGTCGAGCTGAGGCAGCAAGAAGGGTATATGGCTGAGTTTGAAGCTCAAGATGAAGGGTTTGTCCTAATAGAAAATCATTGTCCAATCTGCAAAGCTGCCACCCGTTGTCCTAGCCTATGTCAATCCGAACTGAATATCTTTCAGAGCCTATTAGGGGATAAATGGTCGGTCAGCAGAACTGAGCATATCGTTGCCGGTGAAAGACGTTGTGTTTATCAAATTGAGGTAAAATCGCATTCGCTCCCTTAGTGCGTCTTAAAAATGAGAATGTCAACTCCACCATTCGCTCAATCTTTATCCATCGCCTATCCTTAACAAGTGATGTTGATAGTTTAATCAGCATTGGGGAGGCAGTATGAGTTCACCACTAATCAATCAAACCTTACCTTCTTTCGATGAGTTAATGGATCTTGCACAACACAACCCTGAAGGTTTTGAACAACTCAAACAAGATATGTGTGAGGAGATGATCCTCTCTGCCTCAAAAGAGATGCAAGACAGGCTTTGGGCACAGCAAAGCCATATCGACCGTGTAATCGGTAGTTGTAAAAATCCTAACCACGCCAATGTCGTGCTTATGCGCGAGCTTGTTTCTCAGATGGTGAAGTTTCAAGATGTACTCGATGGTGATGTGAATGACATTGACTCCCAACCTAAAGCGCAGATTATCCACTTGGATGAGTGGCGTTAAGCTAATATCTCATCGATATGGCGGATTTTATTCACTACCTGACGATGATTCGTATGTGATAGTATTTCCTTTGAAGAATTTTTCATAAAAAGCTTATTCAAAGGAACTATTGTGAGCGGGCAAAATCAACAACCAGTAGCTAATCATTCTTATCCACCTCAAATCCCTAACTCTTTTTCCACTGGTGATGAAATCGACTTAAGAGAGCTTTTAAAAGCACTCTGGGATGGTAAGTTGATTATCATCGCGGCAACTTTTCTATTGGCTATTTTCGCAGCAGGCTATGCGTTGTCGACGCCTAATGTATACAAAGCAGGCTCGTCCTTTCTAATTGATAAGAACTTCTTTAATGCTATGGGGGTCAATGAACCGAATATTACCTCTGAACTTGTTGCCAGTCAGGGCTTTAAACATAAATTGACTCAGTATGCGGAGGTAGAGCAATCTGTGTTCTCAGGTGTTAGTTTGACTCTCGATCAACGGACTAAAACCATTTCAATATCTCAATTTTCGACAGACCTAAAATTTGCCTTTGATGGAGTGAATCAAGTTAGTTTGATTCTAAATGACGTTTTGAAGCAGCAAGAGCTAAATAAAGTAGAAATAACGCTTAAGGCATTACAGTCCAATCTAGCCGACGGTGCTATTACGCCCAAAGCGCAGGATTACTTAGATGAATTACTAGCGCAACAACTTTACAGAAAAGCGATGTTGGAAAACCCGAATACCGAGCTTGTCAAAGTGATTAAGCAGGCGGTGTTACCTACGTCTCATGTCAAACCAAAGCGTCCTCTTATCATCGTTTTGGGTACGTTGCTAGGTGGCATGCTAGGTGTGGCGATTGTGCTTGTTCGTTTTGCATTTCGTCGCGAAGACGATTAACTATCAATAAAGTGGTGAGTTCGGACTTCGTCCTTTGAGTCGCGAGTCCGGTTTCGCCACTCGCTTCTCAGATCTCCGTCACAAATTTTTAATCTTTCCCCCTTGGGTTTCTAAAAATTGTCCCTCATATAGTTAGCACAAGCTTTTGAGCCTTGTGCTTTTCGCGCGAGGCGATTATCAAACTAACATGGAAACTATCAGGAGAGACGACCGATGAACATTCGTCCATTACACGACCGAGTTATCGTAGAACGCCAAGAAGTTGAGTCTAAATCAGCCGGTGGCATTGTTTTGACTGGTTCAGCTGCCGAGAAGTCAACTCGCGGCGTAGTTCTAGCTGTTGGCAAAGGCCGCATCCTAGAAAACGGTACAGTTCTGCCGTTGGATGTTAAAGTTGGTGATACTGTTATCTTCGCTGAAGGTTACGGTACAAAAACTGAAAAAATCGACGGTAAAGAAGTGCTAGTGATGTCAGAAAACGACATCATGGCAATCGTTGAGTAATAGCAATCATTGAGTAATTTTGTGCTCAGATTCAAAAACTAATCAAACGAAGAATTTAGAAAAGGAAACTAAAGATGGCTGCTAAAGACGTTAAATTTGGTAATGATGCACGCGTAAAAATGCTAGAAGGTGTCAATGTTCTAGCGGACGCAGTAAAAGTAACATTGGGCCCTAAAGGCCGTAACGTAGTGCTAGACAAATCTTTCGGTGCACCAACAATCACTAAAGATGGTGTCTCTGTAGCGCGTGAAATTGAACTTGAAGACAAGTTCCAAAACATGGGCGCGCAAATGGTTAAAGAGGTTGCCTCTCAAGCAAACGACGCGGCGGGTGACGGTACGACTACTGCAACGGTACTTGCTCAAGCTATCGTTAACGAAGGCTTAAAAGCAGTTGCTGCAGGCATGAACCCAATGGACCTTAAGCGCGGTATCGACAAAGCAGTCGTTGCTGCGGTTGAAGAGTTGAAAGCACTGTCTGTTCCATGTGCTGACACTAAAGCAATTGCTCAAGTTGGTACTATCTCAGCTAACTCTGACGCAACGGTTGGTAACATCATTGCGGAAGCGATGGAAAAAGTGGGCCGTGATGGCGTTATCACGGTTGAAGAAGGTCAGGCGCTACAAGATGAGCTCGACGTAGTAGAAGGTATGCAATTCGACCGCGGTTACCTGTCTCCTTACTTCATCAACAACCAAGAAGCAGGAAGCGTTGATCTAGAAAGCCCATTTATCCTTCTTATCGACAAGAAAGTATCGAACATTCGTGAGCTTCTTCCAACACTAGAAGCGGTAGCGAAAGCATCTCGCCCACTACTTATCATTGCTGAAGATGTGGAAGGCGAAGCACTAGCGACTCTCGTTGTGAACAACATGCGTGGCATCGTTAAAGTAGCAGCAGTTAAAGCGCCAGGTTTTGGTGACCGCCGTAAAGCAATGCTTCAAGACATCGCTATCCTAACAGGTGGTACAGTAATCTCTGAAGAAGTGGGTCTAGAGCTAGAGAAAGTGGTTCTGGAAGATCTTGGTCAAGCGAAGCGCGTGACGATCACCAAAGAAAACTCAACTATCATCGATGGTGCGGGTGAAGAAGCAATGATCCAAGGTCGTGTTTCTCAAATTCGTCAGCAAATCGAAGAAGCAACGTCAGATTACGATAAAGAGAAACTGCAAGAGCGCGTAGCTAAGCTCGCTGGTGGTGTCGCTGTAATCAAAGTTGGCGCTGCAACTGAAGTTGAAATGAAAGAGAAGAAAGACCGCGTTGAAGACGCACTTCATGCAACTCGCGCAGCGGTTGAAGAAGGTGTCGTTGCTGGTGGTGGTGTTGCTCTTATCCGCGCAGCATCTAAAGTGGCTAACCTTGAAGGTGACAACGAAGAGCAAAACGTCGGTATCCGTGTAGCTCTACGTGCAATGGAAGCGCCTATCCGTCAAATCACTAAGAATGCTGGTGATGAAGAGTCAGTAGTAGCGAACAATGTTCGTGCCGGCGAAGGCAACTACGGTTACAACGCGGCGACGGGTGAATACGGCGATATGATCGGGATGGGTATCCTAGATCCAACCAAAGTTACTCGTAGCGCACTACAATTTGCAGCATCGGTTGCGGGCCTAATGATCACAACAGAAGCTATGGTGACTGACCTACCACAAAAAGATGCGCCAGCAATGCCTGATATGGGGGGCATGGGCGGTATGGGTGGCATGGGCGGTATGATGTAATCATCCTCTCGCTACTTATAGCCAATCTAAAAACGGAGACTTCGGTCTCCGTTTTTTTGTCTCTAAACTGTCAACTCTTTGCATTATCTCTGCAACCTCACTCAACCACTCTTAAATCGGATATCGAGCATATCAACAAAGATAAGGAGCTTGAGGTGAAAATAGCGGTAGTCGGATGTGGATACGTGGGGTTGTCAATTGCTGTGCTATTGTCCCAGCGAAACAGTGTGGTGGCGCTTGATGTGGTCCAGCGCAAGGTCGAGCTACTTAATGACCGAATATCACCGATTCGAGATGAGGGTATAGAGGAATTCTTAAGTGCAAAATCGCTTAACTTAACGGCGACGACAGACAAATATGAAGCGTATCGTGATGCTGAGTTTATCGTAATCGCAACGCCGACCGACTATGATCCCCAAACCAACTATTTTGATACCTCATCGGTCGAAGCAGTAATTCGAGATGTGATGGCGATAAATCCCAACGCAACGGTTGTTATCAAGTCAACGGTACCTGTTGGTTATACCGAACGAATCAGACATGAGCTCAATTTTGACAATGTCATTTTCTCTCCTGAATTTCTGCGTGAGGGGCAAGCCCTTCACGACAATCTGTACCCCTCACGTATTATTGTTGGAGAGCAAAGTGAGCGAGCTAAACGCTTCGCTCAGCTACTGCTTGATGGAGCCAAAAAACAAGATATTGAAGTGCTACTGACAGACCCCACGGAAGCGGAGGCGGTTAAACTCTTCTCCAATACTTACCTTGCTATGCGCGTTGCCTATTTTAATGAGCTTGATTCCTATGCCGAAGCGCACGGTTTAGATACGCGGCAAATTATTCAGGGGGTGGGATTAGACCCGCGTATTGGTGATCATTACAATAATCCGTCGTTTGGTTATGGTGGCTATTGCTTACCCAAAGACACCAAACAGCTATTGGCTAATTATCAAGATGTGCCCAACAACCTGATTGCGGCGATTGTGGCGGCGAATAAAACGCGTAAAGACTTTGTCGCAGAGTGTATTTTAAAGCGTGAGCCCAAAGTAGTCGGTATCTACCGATTGATTATGAAAGCGGGATCGGACAATTTTCGCGCCTCATCGATTCAGGGCATTATGAAGCGGATTAAGGCGCGTGGTATTGACGTTATCGTTTATGAGCCAGTACTAGAAGAAGAGCGATTTTTTAACTCAGAAGTAGTAGGCGATCTGGCGAGTTTTAAATCACGCGCGGATATTATTGTTTCTAACCGTTTAGCTGAAGAGCTGTTGGATGTCGAAGATAAAGTCTATACGCGTGATTTGTTTGGCTGCGACGCTTAATTGGCGTTTAAATGGTCATGCACATAGCGGCGAATATAAGGCACTACTTCTCGCTCAAACCAAGGGTTTTTCTTGAGCCACAAAGTGTTACGCGGCGAAGGGTGAGGCAATGGTAGGTATCTTGGTGCCCAGAGCTGCCACTGCCTTACGGTTTCAGTCAGAGTTTTCGGTTTATCTGGCAAATAGTAGTTCTGTGCGTATTGGCCGATAAGTAACGTCATACCGACTTGAGGCAGTTGCTCTAGCACTTGGTTATGCCAAAGCGGCGCGCACTCTTTACGCGGAGGGAGATCGCCGCTTGTCCCTTTACCCGGATAACACAATCCCATTGGCATAATGGCGATTTTCGATGGGTCATAAAATGTTTCTTTATCGATCTGTAGCCAACCACGTAGTCTCTCGCCGCTTGGATCGTTCCACGGGATGGAGGTGTTGTGAACTCGTGTTCCCGGTGCTTGACCGATGATCAGCAAGCGAGAAGTTTCACTCGCTTGGATAACTGGATTGCATCCATGGACTAAGTGAGGTTCGCATACCCGACATCTGCGCACTTGGCTTAATAGCTCATCTAAACTATTCACTTTCTTGACCCACTATCTATAACCGAGACAATAACTCGCCACTAATACCCTTTACTTATATCGACTAGGTTGAGTAGACCAAATCCATCATGCCAACGTAGATAGTTGTCTTTAAAAATATCGACGACTTGTTCAGGAAAGCTCAACGCCGCAATATGAGGGGTGACCGTGATAGCGCTGTGATTCCAGAAAGGATGGCTCTCGTGCAAAGGTTCTTGCTTAAAAACATCTAAGTAGGCATGGCTGATATGCCCACTCTCAAGCGCCAATAGCAGTCCATCTTCGTTGATAGCACCACCGCGGCCTACATTGAACAGAATCGCCTGTGAACAATGGCTTAAACTCTCTGCGTTAAGGATGTCTTGTGTCTCTGGCGTATTGGGCAGTGTATTGACGACAATGTCAGCTTGCTTCAATGCTGTGGTAAGTTCGTGAACGTGATAGGTAGCATCAAACGGAGAGTTCTTAGCGGGAATGCCACTTCGGTTGACGCCTATCGGTTCAATGGCGAAGCTTTTGGCCACATTGGCAAGATGAGCGCCAATGGTCCCAGTGCCCAAGATAACCATCTTCTTATTTGCCAGCGATTGATAATTTTTAGGTTGCCATTGAAGGTCTGATTGCTGTTGACGATAGTGATTAAAGTGGCGGAAGTATTCAATCGAATAACCCAATACATACTCGGCTATTTGCTGACCGAAAATGCCTTTCACGTTGGTTAACTCACCTGCAAACTCTTTGAGGTGGGGAATAAGAGCATCGACTCCAGCATAGATGGACTGTATCCATTCGACATTAGAAAACTCATCAAGGCATTTAGCGGCCATGGGGGGCGAGGCAAGCAAGATGGTCGCCTCGCTGCGTGATTCCGTAATTTCCAGCGCAGGGAGCGCCGCTTCTTCGAGTAATTGTTTGTAGAGCTCGTCATACTCGGTCAGAAGATAGACCTTATGAGTGAAATTGTTCATTGGCTTGCTTTTTTCCCTGTTGGTTATCAAGTACACTTTCGCTGTCTAAATCAGCAACCCGGTCAATAGGCCCTAAGAGTCTCTATGCTACAGAACCCTCTTCAGCTTCGTCTTGAGAAGTTAGAACCTTGGAAACAGATTACCTTTATGGCGAGTCTGTGTGAACGTATGTACCCAAACTATGCCATGTTTTGTGATAGCACAGAGTTTGCAGAGGCACGTGTTTATCGTGATATTTTAGATAGTATCTGGGAGCAACTTACCGTTAAAACGGCGAAGGTCAACTTTGAGCGTCAGTTAGAAAAGCTCGAAGAGATCATTCCAAGCTCAGAAGATTTTGATTTCTATGGTGTCTACCCAGCGATTGATGCCTGTGTTGCTTTGTCTAATTTATTACATGGTTTACTCGATAGAGACTACCTGTATGAAAACATGCATAAGGTCAGTCAACAGTCGGTGACGACAGTGGCGCAACTTGAAGAAGCGCAAACGGGCGAAGAAATCACTAACGAAAACCAGAAAGAGAATGAAGCCGTGTGTGGTGAGTGGGATGTGCAATGGGCAATATTCCGTCCGCTGCGTGAAGCAGAAGAGCGCGATATAGAACTTATCAAAGACCTACGCGCGGAGCTGCGTGAAGAAGGCGTAAGCAATATTGGGATTAGTGTTTAGATAATAGTTCCTAGTTCCTAGTTCCTAGTTCCTAGTTCCTAGAGGTCGATTTCTGGGAACTAGGCAGGTAATTTTAGAATGGTGAGAAAGTGTCATTCCGTAAGTGAGGAACGAGCTATACGGAATCTGGGTTTTGATCCTATTTGATTAGATTCTGAATCACGCTCGTGCCTCGCTGTTCAGAATGACTTACCTTTTAGAGTCTAGGTGTTTTTCTCTTTCTGCTGGCTCGTCGGCCATTTTGTCTTCCTCATCTTCATCACGACGCTCAATCACACCGTGTTTTTCTTTCCACTTTTCCCAACGCTCAAAGGCCAGCTCCTGCATATCCGTTGCACGGTCAGCTTCGTCAACAATCTCTTCACCAACTAAGTGCTCGAAAACGTCTTCAAGGGTTAAGATACCTTGAATCGTACCGTATTCATCGACCACCATAGCCAACTGGAGACGTTTTGCCATCATCTGTTCAAACGCTTTCGGTAGGGCAATGGTATTGAGCAGCACATGCACTGGGCGCATCACCGCACCAAGCTGTTTCTCTCCACAGCCAACTTGCTGTAATTTAAACAGTTCTAAACGATGGACAAAACCGATGATATTGTCAGTCGATTGGCTGTATACCAGCGGGCGTGAAAACGGCGTGTCTTTGTGTTTATCGAGAAACTTGTTGATCGTCGTTTCGGCATCGACTCGAAATACTACTGGGCGTGGTGTCATCACTTGGGTGACAGGCACATCCTGAATGCCCAATAGATTATTGAGTATTTTAGACTCACCTTCGGCAAATTCGCCGCTCTCTTTGGCTAGAATCGCCATCGCAGATAACTCGTCACGCATCTTTGGCGCTTCATGACCACGGGCTAACCGTTTGGTGATTTGTTCAGAGAACCAGACGAAAGGAGTAAGTGCCCATACCATCCAGCGTAGCACGAGTGCCGAGACTGGCGCTAGCTGACGCCAATAGGTCGCCCCAATTGTTTTCGGCACGATTTCGGAAAGTACTAAGATTCCGAGAGTTAGCACCCCAGAGAATACCCCAAGCCATTCGCTACCAAATACAACAGCGGCCTGTGCGCCTGCACTCGCTGCGCCTATGGTATGCGCAATCGTGTTGAGAGTTAGAATTGACGCTAGTGGTCGATCAATATCGGCCTTTAGCTTAGCCAAGTGATTCGCTGAAGGGTGGCCTTGCTGGCGCATTTGAGCAATATAACTTGGTGAAATACTCAGAAGAACCGCTTCTAATACGGAGCAAATAAACGATACGCCAATAGCAATAGAGACGTATAGGGTGAGCAACAGCATAAGTGTCCTATGTAGATTTTATACCTTTCAAGTTTTGCATGAAAAATGTCAATTTTTCGTACCTGTGCATCGTTGAAATGAGCATTTTATATTCGCTATAAGTCCCGAAATATCAGGCTTTACGGGCTATCGCATGTGTATAAATAAGGCTAAATAGGGTGAAAAACAAGGTTTAAGTTTTGCTGACAGAGTAACAAATTGTGAGTTAATGCTCAGAATATGGTTAAAAGTAAGGCGTTAGAGCCAAAGATCGCCGACAAACCTTTGCCAGATGGGGCATTTATGTTTTAGAGTGGGTTGAATTCGATAACATATGAGAAGGGAAACCTACATGAACAAGACCCAATTAATCGACTTTATCGCAGAGAAAGCAGATCTATCTAAAGCACAAGCTAAAGCTGCTCTTGAAGCAACTCTTGACGGTGTGACTGGTGCACTTAAAGAGGGTGACCAAGTTCAACTAATTGGTTTTGGTACATTCAAAGTTAACCACCGCGCAGCACGTACTGGCCGTAACCCTAAAACTGGTGCAGAGATTCAAATCGCTGCGGCAAACGTTCCTGCATTCGTAGCCGGTAAAGCTCTGAAAGATTCAGTAAAATAATTTATTGCTGATTTCGGCGTTTAACGCTCGCAATTGTATATAATACGCTAAGGTAGTCGCTATCTTGGCGTATATTTTTTTATGATGATGAAAAAACTTCTAGTCCCTTCACTAATCGCCTTTTTGCTTGCTGGGTGCTCATCGAGCCTGCCAACGGCCAATCTTGAACAGTTTTCCAATTATACTGGAGGACAGACAATCGGAGATGCAACCAGCCTTTACTGGTATACCGAGAGACTGACATTTCCTCATACCGCCGCTGACTATGTTAGTGCTGGAGACTATGGTTGGTACCAATCGGACTATCGATGGGAAAATGGTAACTTGCGAGAGTTGATTCGTGAAGGTCAGCAGCTAAAAGATAGTCAAGGCTTGGTGCCATACCGTATCCACGTTCGTTTCAACAAAGAGGGTGAAGCGATTTACCAACAGTATCGCTTTGATGAGAAAATCTTGCCGTTGACGTCCGATAAGTTAGCTTGGCTTAAACAAGAAGCGGTCAATATATCTCAGCGAACGAAAGAGCAGAGTAATTCGGGGATTCGTTTGATTCAAGGCTACTGGGATGGTTCAAGTTTTGATACTTGTGCAGGGCAAAGCTACCAGCAAGTTGAGTTTAACGAGACTTTGCCGAGTTTCGTGGTCAATCGCTTATCTAGTATCGACAGCTATGCTGCGTTTTTAGGCACTACACGTGCTAATAACGTGGTGGTTAACCAGCTATTGATGCTTGACGATGATAGCCACGATTGCATCGAACGGCCGAGTCTAATTGAAGAATAGATGGTATAGAAAAGGCTTGGTTTCTCGACCAAGCCTTTGTACTTTTTTATTACGCGAAACTCGCCTCTAGGAATTCGAACCTATTCACCTTGTTCGCGGGCAATGGCTCTGTAACCAATGTCATTGCGGTGGAACATCCCATTCCAGCTCACCTGCTTAGCAAGTTCATACGCCTTCTGTTGGGCTTCTGATACGCTATTACCAAGAGCAGTTGCGCATAATACACGGCCACCGTTGGTCACGACTTCACCTGCGGCGTTATTTGTTGTGCCAGCATGGAAGATTTTCTGACCATCAACTTGCTCTGTCGGCAGAGAAATTACATCACCCTTAGCGTAATCCCCAGGGTAACCACCCGCTGCAAGTACTACGCCGATCGATGCACGTGGATCCCATTTCGACTCTGCTTCATCCAGCTTCTCGTCGATCGCCATCAAACATAGCTCAACTAGGTCGGATTCCATACGCATCATAATCGGCTGAGTCTCTGGGTCACCAAAGCGGCAGTTGTACTCGATCACTTTTGGCGTACCTTGGCTATCGATCATCAAACCAGCGTAGAGGAAACCTGTGTATGGTGCGCCTTCTGCATCCATACCACGAACCGTTGGATAGATAACTTCTTCAAGAATACGGTTATGGATTTCAGGTGTTACTACAGGTGCAGGGGAGTAAGCACCCATGCCACCCGTGTTCGGGCCAGTATCTTTGTCGCCAACGCGTTTGTGATCTTGGCTGGTGGCCATTGGTAGTACGCTCTGACCATCGACCATAACGATAAAGCTTGCTTCTTCACCGTCGAGGAATTCTTCGATCACCACGCGGCTACCCGCTTCACCAAAGGCATTACCTGCTAACATGTCTTTGATGGCGTCTTCCGCTTCTTCTAGCGTCATCGCGACGATAACGCCTTTACCGGCTGCCAAACCGTCTGCTTTCACCACGATAGGAGCGCCTTGTTCGCGAACGTAAGCCAGTGCGGGTTCAATTTCAGTGAAATTAGCGTAAGCCGCGGTCGGAATGTTATGACGCGCTAAGAAGTCTTTAGTGAAAGCTTTAGAGCCTTCAAGCTGCGCGGCGGCTTGTGTTGGGCCGAAAATAGGTAGACCTGCTTCGCGGAACGCATCGACCACACCGATGACAAGTGGCGCTTCAGGGCCAACGATAGTCAGCTCAATTTGGTTCTCTTTGGCGAAGGCCACCAATTCAGAAATGCTTTCAACGCCAATATTGACGTTCTCTAGTTTTGGCTCAAGCGCCGTGCCCGCATTACCTGGTGCAACAAATACTGTTTCAACGTTTGGGTTTTGTGCGGCTTTCCAGCCCAGTGCATGTTCACGACCGCCAGAACCAATGATTAAAACTCGCATATGAAAATCCTTAATCTTATAAATACTGTTTACTCAAAGTAGTTGGTGATGTGGCTAGGCAACAATTGAGCCCATCCCCAGTCACATAGCCCGCTATGTGACTGGGGCGGGCGAAAGCAGTTAACGACGCCACAGTGCCAAATACGATGAGAAAATTAGTGGCGGAAGTGACGCATACCCGTAAAGATCATCGCCATACCGTGTTCATCTGCTGCGGCAATCACTTCGTCATCACGCATAGAACCACCTGGTTGAATCACACACTTAATGCCTGCTTCTGCTGCTGCGTCGATACCATCGCGGAATGGGAAGAAGGCATCAGAAGCCATCACACAACCTTCAACTTGTAGACCTTCGTCTGCTGCTTTAATGCCCGCAATTTTCGCTGAGTAAACACGGCTCATTTGGCCAGCGCCAACACCAATCGTCATGTCGCCTTTAGAGTAAACAATCGCGTTTGATTTTACGTACTTCGCAACTTTCCAACAGAATAGGGCGTCTTTTAGCTCTTCTTCTGTTGGTTGACGTTTAGATACCACTTTAAGGTCATCTAGGCTTACCATGCCTTGGTCACGGTCTTGAACTAGTAGGCCACCGTTAACACGCTTAACGTCGAAACCAGTGGTCTTGGTAGACCATTCGCCACATTCAAGTAGGCGAACATTTTTCTTCGCCGCAACAACTTCAATTGCTTCAGCAGAAACAGAAGGTGCGATAATCACTTCAACGAATTGGCGCTCAACGATAGCTGTCGCTGTTTCTGCGTCTAGCTCTTGGTTGAAGGCGATGATGCCGCCGAACGCTGACGTTGGGTCAGTTTTGTAGGCGCGGTCATAAGCTTCAAGAATGTTGCTACCCAGTGCCACACCACATGGGTTAGCGTGCTTAACAATCACACATGCTGGTTCGTCGAACTCTTTCACACACTCAAGGGCTGCGTCAGTGTCGGCGATGTTATTGTAAGAAAGGGCTTTACCTTGGATCTGGCGAGCGGTTGATACAGAAGCTTCTTCTGGGTTGGCTTCGACATAAAACGCCGCATCTTGGTGACTGTTTTCACCGTAGCGCATGTCTTGTTTCTTAATAAATTGCTGGTTGAAAGTGCGAGGGAATTTGCTCTCTTCATCACCTTCTTTGTTCTCGCCGTAAGATGGAACCATAGTGCCGAAGTAGTTTGCAATCATACCGTCGTAAGCGGCCGTGTGCTCGAATGCCGCAATAGCAAGGTCAAAACGAGTCTCTAGCGTTAGAGACTTATCGTTAGTATCCATCTCTGCGATAACGCGCTCGTAGTCGTGAGCATTTACAACGATAGTGACGTCTTTGTGGTTCTTGGCTGCAGAGCGCACCATAGTAGGGCCACCAATATCGATGTTTTCTACCGCGTCAGCAAGAGTACAACCTTCTTTTGCTACCGTTTCAGCAAATGGGTAAAGGTTAACGACAACCATATCGATAGGGTTGATGCCGTGTTTTTCCATTACGTCGTCATCTTGACCACGACGACCCAATACACCACCGTGTACTTTAGGGTGAAGCGTTTTAACACGACCGTCCATCATTTCTGGGAAACCAGTGTAATCTGATACTTCAGTTACTGAGATGCCTTTTTCGGCCAATAGGCGAGCCGTACCACCAGTTGATAAGATATCAACACCACGGTTAGCAAGAGCTTGGGCAAACTCAACAATACCAGTTTTGTCTGATACGCTGATCAATGCGCGGCGAATAGGACGAGCGTTAGTCATGCTTCCATTTCCTCAAAGTCACAGAGTTAATACGTAAGATAAAGATATTTGCCAAAAATGAACTTGTTCTTATGTTTTGCTATAACTAAGCGATAAGATATTGGCCAGTTTTGGTAAAGACCTTTCCAACATTTGTTGGTGATAATGTAGTCTCTGAGTTTGATGGCGCACATTCTAACTAATTTATTACAAAAAAGCTCGCGCAATCGTTTGGCATCGCAAAAATAATTGTAAAAAGCTTATGTTTAAGCCTTAAACGTAACGAAATGGTTAATAGGAAAAGTTATGTACCAGATTGGAGAATTAGCCAAGCGCTGCAATGTCAGCTCAGATACCTTGCGCTTTTATGAAAAGAATCAGCTGATTAAGCCTGCGGGTCGCAGTGCTTCTGGCTATCGTCTTTATAACCAAGAGAACCAGCATCAGGTGAGTTTTATCCTCAAAGCGAAAGATTTAGGTCTGAGTTTGGACGAGATTCGTGAGTTGTTAGAGATAAAGCTTGAAGCGACGGAGCACAGTTGTGCTGAAGTTAAAGCGATAACCAGTGCTAAGTTGCACGTGATTGATGACAAGATTAACGAATTAACTCGTATTCGAGCAGCACTAAAAAAAATAAATGATGCCTGCTGTGGGCATGTTGACGATGATGCAAGTCATTGTTCGATTTTAGAGGCGTTGGCGAGCGAAGTCGATGAGAAATAAGTGTGCAGCAGTCAAACGGGTAAGCGTTATGAAGCGCGGCGGATATTCACTTTCAGCTCTGTTGAAGATTTTATGTCAGGCAGATTTTCATAGTAAATCGTGACCTGATTACGCCCAGTTTGCTTGGAGTAATACATGGCTTTATCTGCTTGTACCATTAACTCTCTTACTGAGGAAACGTTGGCATTTAACTCGGCAATACCGATGCTGACGGTGGGCAAAATGATATGCTCGTCGACCTGACATGGGGTGGTCTCAATCGAATGGCGAATGCGCTCCGCAATATCGTAGGCTTGAATAGCATTGGTGCGTGATAAGACCACGCCAAATTCTTCACCACCCAAACGGCCAATGTAATCACTGGTTCGGATCAAACCCTGACAAATTTGTGCGACTTGGACAATGACGTCATCCCCAGACAAATGGCCCACTTGGTCGTTGATCTCTTTGAAATGGTCGATATCAACCATCAAGCAAGAAAGGTGTTGTTGCTTCGGTTGATCGAACTCACGTTCAAGTCTAAGCATAAAGGCACGGCGATTTAAGATCCCTGTTAACTCATCCGTTTCGGCTTGCTTCTTTAGCTCTGCTTGATGAAGGTAAGCATTTGTTATCTCTTTCTCTTGCCATAAAACATATTGAGCACCACTGGTAAGCGTAAGCGGTTTTAGAGACGCTTCAAACCAGCGCTCATCAAGACCGTTCCATGCGTCTAATTCTTCAATGGAAAGCTGCAATTGCTGACCCGCTGCCAAGGCGTATTGCAAGTTAGTACGTTGGCCTGTGCGTAGTACTTGGAGAAAAGCATGTTCTAGCTTCTCTGCCACGCTAGGAGGAAGGATATCTTTAAACGTGCGGTTGAGGTAATGATCGATGGTTGCTGGGGTGGTTTGGCCTGCTTCACCAAAGCTATCAATGATTCGCCCATGATCATCGACGATCAGTAGGCGATCAGGTAACTCGCGGAGCATAAGGCTCAGCCATTCTTCCCTTTGCATATCAACCATGTGGAGTAACCCAAACCCAAACGTAATTGATTATTATATCGACCACTTTGAGCATATCAATCGCAATAGATCACAGATTGTTGAATATTTGAGCGGTCGGTATTGATAGTAATGATAAAAAAACCGGGTTT
Organism: Vibrio galatheae; assembly: GCF_000967545.1. Taxonomy (GTDB): domain Bacteria; phylum Pseudomonadota; class Gammaproteobacteria; order Enterobacterales; family Vibrionaceae; genus Vibrio; species Vibrio galatheae. Next base: position 133,942 of record NZ_JXXV01000011.1, read on the forward strand.
ACTAAGGTAAACCCGGCTTCTAAATCAAAAATAGAGAATGAACGATTAGTTCATGCCGTATTTTTTAAGTTTCTTGCGAAGAGTACCGCGGTTGATACCCATCATAGTTGCTGCGCGAGTTTGGTTACCGCGAGTGTACTGCATGATGGTGTCTAGTAATGGCTGTTCAACTTCAGCTAGAACTAATTCATATAGTTCTGTGACTTCTTGGCCGTTTAGTTGAGCCAAGTAGTTTTTAAGAGACGCTTTAACAGAGTCACGTAATGGTTTCTGAGTAATCTGGTCTTGTGACGTTACTGTAGTTACTGTTAATGCTTCTGAAGTCAGATTTTGTTCGAACATATTCGGTCTAGCTCTTCTCTTAATTATGATGCAACGTTATAGCCATGATATTTGAAGCTGCAGCTCCAACTATTTAGGCTAAATCAAAGTAACCCTCTAACGCCTCAAGCTGCTGATCGGCGGCATCGAGTGCGTTGAAGGTACGGCGAAACTCACTCGCTTGCTCATGTTCTTTTAGGTACCAGCCAACGTGCTTACGCGCGATACGTGGGCCTAAATACTCGCCATAAAAGTTATGTAGAGCGTGAACATGACCAAGCAGGATGTCTTTCACTTCCTGGTAAGGAAGTTCAGGCATCGTGGTGCCGGTTTCTAAATAGTGTTGGATTTCCTGAAAAATCCACGGACGACCCTGGGCAGGGCGTCCAATCATTAAAGCGTCCGCACCGGTGTATTCCAGTACATGCTTGGCTTTCTCTGGGCTATCGATATCACCGTTAGCGATAACCGGAATTGAGATGGCTTGCTTGACCGCTTTAATGCTGTCGTATTCGGCCTCACCTTTGTACATACACGCTTTTGTTCTGCCATGCAGAGCAAGTGCCTGAATGCCGCAGTCTTCGGCTAATTTAGCGATTTGGACACAGTTTTTATTGTCTGTATCCCAGCCAGTACGGGTTTTTAATGTCACAGGGACATCGACTGCGTTAACAACAGCTTTCAGAATATCTTCGATAATTTCTGGATACTGAAGTAAGGCAGAGCCCGCGAGCTTTTTATTCACTTTTTTTGCTGGACAGCCCATGTTGATGTCGATGATTTGTGCACCGTTTTCAACACTAAACTGAGCAGCATCGGCCATCAGTTGTGGATCAGCGCCCGCAATCTGTACTGAACGAATGCCCGATTCGCCTTCATGCACCATGCGTTGCTTTGATTTAGACGTTTTCCAAAGTTTTGGGTTTGACGACATCATTTCACTGACGGCCATTCCCGCACCATAACGGAGGCACAACTCACGGAATGGTCTATCGGTGACACCTGCCATAGGGGCAACGATGAGATTATTCTTAAGTTGGTAATTTCCGATTTTCAAAACGTCTTCACACTGTGAACCAGCAAGGGCGCGCATTTTACGCATTTTTTAGCGCTGTGAAAAGACTAATATTTGAGCATTTACAATTTGTTTTCGCAAAATGCCCAAAAATCAGTCAATTAAGTGGCAAAGTCTTATCTAGCCTTGCTTTCGGCCAGAGATACGACACCATTCACTTTGCTCTTTGATAGGATCAATGTGAAATTCATCACGGTAATAATTAGCAACATCTTCGGCTTGCGTATCGAGTACGCCCGACATCGCAAGTTCGCCATTTGCTTTGACCAAAGACTTAATGATTGGAGACAATTCACGTAGTGGGCCTGCTAAAATGTTGGCAACAACTACATCGGCGATCAGACCTTGCGGTTGATCTTGAGGCAGGAAAACCTCTAGTTGTTCGGCAACACCATTGCGTTCGGCATTGTCTTTTGATGCCAGTAACGCTTGAGGATCAATGTCGATCCCAATCACTTTCTCTGCACCTAGTTTGATCGCAGCGATCGCGAGGATGCCAGAGCCACAACCAAAATCGATAACTGTCTTGCCAGAGAGATCCAACTGCTCAAGCCACTCGAGACACAAAGCCGTCGTTGGGTGCGTACCGGTACCAAATGCCAGGCCAGGGTCGAGCATGACGTTAACCGCTTCTGGTTCTGGCACTTCACGCCAGCTTGGGCAAATCCATAGACGTTCACCAAACTTCATCGGGTGGAAGTTATCCATCCACTCGCGTTCCCAGTCTTTGTCTTCCAACTGCTCAATTTTGTAGGCAAAGCCTTGCGCCAGTAATCCACTGAGCTTGGTTTGCTCGATAATAAAGTCTGTGTCTGCTTCTGCGTCATACAGTGCGAGGATATCCGTATCACCCCATAAACGAGTCTCTCCGGGTAGCGGTTCAAATACGGGGGTGTCGTGTGCGTCTAGAAAGGTTACCGACAGTGCCCCCGTCTCTTCCATTAACATATCGCCAATTTGTTCCGCGTTTTCATTGGTCGCGTTGAGTTTTATTTGAATCCAAGGCATGAGTATGAGCTCTTTACATTGTTGATGTGATTTGGCGCAGAGTTTAGCAGAAATTTGCGGGTTTTATAGGCGAATAAGTGGCTAGAAACAAAAATGCCCACCGAAGTGAGCATTTTGGGAGAGTTAATAGATCCTAGTGGCTAGTTCCTAATTAGGGTGCCTCAAGGAACCAATCACTTATTGCAGTCCAAGTTTCTTCTCAAGGTAGTGAATGTTGGCACCACCATGCTGGAAGTTTTCATCGTTCATGATGCTAACTTGAAGAGGAACGTTGGTTTTGATGCCTTCAACGATCATCTCACCAAGGGCGTTTTTCATACGCGCAATAGCAACGTCACGGTTCTCACCGAAGGTGATCAGTTTACCGATCATTGAATCGTAGTGCGGTGGTACTGTGTAACCTGCATAGATGTGCGATTCCCAGCGAACGCCCATACCACCTGGTGGGTGGAAACGCTCGATTTTACCTGGAGAAGGTAAGAAACGCTCTGGGTCTTCAGCATTGATACGACATTCAATCGCATGGCCACGGATCTTAATGTCATCTTGAGTGAATGACAGTGGCTGGCCTGCTGCAACACGTAGCTGCTCTTTGATTAAGTCAACGCCCGTAACCATTTCTGTTACTGGGTGCTCAACCTGAATACGTGTGTTCATCTCAATGAAGTAGAACTCGCCGTTTTCATACAAGAACTCAAATGTACCTGCACCGCGGTAGCCAATTTCAAGACAAGCACGGGTACAACGCTCACCGATGTACTTACGCATCTCTTCTGTGATGCCCGGTGCTGGCGCTTCTTCAACCACTTTCTGGTGGCGACGTTGCATTGAACAGTCACGTTCACCTAAGTGGATTGCACCACCTTGACCATCAGCGATAACTTGAACTTCAACGTGACGTGGGTTTTCTAGGAATTTCTCCATGTAAACCATATCGTTGTTGAAAGCTGCTTTGGCTTCAGCACGTGTCATAGCAATAGCTTGTACTAGTTCACCCTCAGAGCGAACTACACGCATACCACGACCGCCACCGCCACCAGAGGCTTTGATGATCACAGGGTAGCCTATGCGCTTAGCGTGGGCTTTGTTCTTGACTTCGTCGTTATCCAGCGGACCATCAGAACCAGGAACACAAGGTACGCCTGCTTTTTTCATTGCCGTAATTGCTGAGACTTTGTCACCCATAATACGGATAGTCTCCGCTTTAGGGCCAACGAAGATAAAGCCGCTGCGTTCTACTTGTTCAGCAAAATCAGCGTTTTCTGATAGGAAGCCGTAACCAGGGTGAATCGCAACCGCGCCAGTCACTTCCGCCGCTGAAATAATGCGTGGAATGTTTAGGTAGCTGTCGATACCGCGCGCAGGACCGATACAGATGGCTTCATCTGCAAGCAATACGTGTTTTAGGTCACGGTCAGCAGTTGAGTGAACCGCTACTGTTTTGATGCCTAATTCTTTACATGCGCGAAGGATTCGAAGCGCAATTTCGCCTCGGTTCGCGATGACTAATTTATCTAGCATAAGAGAGAGCCTCTATTATTCGATAACAACAAGTGGTTGGTCGAATTCAACTGGCTGGCCGTCTTCAACTAGGATAGCTGTCACTACGCCAGACTTGTCCGCTTCGATTTGGTTCATCATTTTCATCGCTTCAACGATACATAGCGTGTCGCCAGCTTTTACCGATTGACCCACTTCAACGAATGATTTTGCATCTGGGCTTGGAGAACGGTAGAAAGTACCTACCATTGGAGAAAGAACCTGGTGACCAGCTGGAGCTGCCGGTGCTGCTGCTTCAGGTGCTGCTGCTGGAGCTGGTGCTGGTGCTGCCGCCGGAGCAGGAGCTGCTACAGGTGCTGCTGCATATTGAATTGGTGCTGGAGCTGCAGTGCCATTACGGCTGATGCGTACCGACTCTTCACCTTCAGAGATCTCTAGCTCAGCAATGCCAGACTCTTCTACTAATTCGATAAGCTTCTTGATTTTACGGATATCCATCTTTTCTTTCTCTTTTATCTTGTGATTAAGACAGCTTTATAAAGCTGCAGAGTGTTTGTTTACTGTTAAAGTAATCAGGTTACTTGGCCTGTAGCTTGTTGATTGCTGCAGACAAAGCGAATTCGTATCCTTGTGCCCCGAGGCCGCATATGACTCCCTCTGCCTTATCGGAGAGGTAAGAGTGATGACGGAAAGGTTCACGAGCATGCACATTGGACAAATGTACTTCGATAAATGGGATAGCCACACCCAGCAAGGCGTCTCTTAACGCTACGCTGGTATGAGTAAAAGCGGCAGGGTTGATGATAATAAAATCCACCTTGTCGTAGGCCGCATGGATAGCTTCAATCAGTTCATATTCACGATTGGACTGAAGATGTTGAAGCTCAACGCCAGCGTCATTGGCTTGCTGCGTTAGTCGCTCAACGATCTGATTGAGAGTTGAAGAACCATAATGTGCCGGTTCTCGTAATCCCAACAGGTTTAAATTTGGACCGTTTAAGACAAGAATGCGTAATTTTGCTGTCATTGTGCTGCCATCTTCCTACTTCATGATATGAATTGGAATATTCCCATATTATCGCTGATTCAGCATGCAATTTTTATTGCAAACAGCACTGAATCTTTGAAATAGACCCAGATTATAGCTAATTCAGCGCAAATCGCAGCAATTTACTGGTCTAATCTCCTAGTTTGGTGCGGAGAAATTGCAACCAAGGTAACACTTTTGCTTGCTGTGAAGGGGAAGTGGGCCGGTGTATTAAGTCGTAAAAACAACAAAACCGCCACACAAGGTGACGGTTTTAAAGGAGCTTTGCTGAGTAATTAAGCCAGTTCAGCTTTCTCGGCAATCAGCTTATCAACCACACTTGGGTCGGCAAGCGTTGAGGTGTCACCTAAGTTGCTGGTATCGCCAGTGGCAATCTTACGTAGGATGCGGCGCATGATCTTGCCTGAGCGAGTTTTCGGTAGTGAGTCTGTCCAGTGCAGTACATCTGGGGTCGCGATAGGACCAATCTCTTTGCGCACCCAATCTTTCACTTCTTTGTGTAGCTCAGCACTTGGGAATTCACCATCGTTGAGCGTGATGTAAGCATAAATCGCCTGACCTTTAATGTCGTGCGGAATGCCAACAATCGCTGCTTCGGCAATCTTCTCGTGCGCAACCAGAGCAGATTCAATTTCTGCAGTACCCATACGGTGACCAGAAACGTTTAATACGTCATCGACACGACCAGTGATCCAGTAGTAGCCATCTTCGTCTCGACGCGCACCGTCACTAGTAAAGTACATGCCTTTGAACGTCGAGAAATAAGTTTGCTCAAAACGGTCGTGGTCGCCGTAGACGGTACGCATTTGACCTGGCCAAGAATCAAGAATCACTAGGTTACCATCAGTCGCGCCTTCGATGATGTTACCCATGTTGTCAACCAACGCAGGTTGGACACCGAAGAACGGGCGAGTTGCCGAACCCGGTTTAAGGTCAGTTGCTCCCGGTAGTGGGGCAATCAAGATACCGCCTGTTTCAGTCTGCCACCAAGTATCAACAATCGGTGAATCTTCATTACCGATGGTTTTGTAGTACCATTCCCACGCTTCAGGGTTAATCGGCTCACCGACTGAGCCCATAATACGTAGGCTGCTGCGTGACGTACCTTCTACGGCTTCGTTGCCTTTTGCCATCAGGGCACGAATCGCGGTCGGTGCCGTGTAGAGAATATTCACTTGGTGCTTGTCGACCACTTGGCTCATGCGGTTGGTGTGAGGATAGTTCGGCACACCCTCAAACAGAATGGTTTTAGCGCCATTCGCCAATGGGCCATAAATCAGGTAAGTGTGACCAGTAATCCAGCCCACATCGGCGGTACACCAGAAGGTTTCACCCGGCTGGTAGTCAAACACATATTTAAACGTCATTGCCGCGTAAACGAGGTAGCCGCCTGTGGTATGTAATACGCCTTTCGGTTTACCCGTTGAGCCGGAAGTGTAGAGGATAAACAGCGGATCTTCGGCTTTCATCTCTTCTGGTGGGCAATCTGCTGGTACATTGGCTGTCGCTTCATGCCACCACACATCACGATGATCGTGCCAATCAACATCACCACCAGTACGCTTCATCACGATCACTTTATTGATGGTTTTCACTTCAGGGTTAGTCAGCGCTTCATCAACGTTCTTTTTCAGTGGCACTGAGCGACCACCACGGACACCTTCGTCGGCGGTGATAACGACTTTGGCATCCGAGTCGATAATACGGCCAGAAAGCGCTTCAGGAGAGAAACCACCGAATACCACTGTGTGCACGGCACCTATGCGAGTACAAGCGAGCATGGCAACCGCCGCTTCAGTAACCATAGGCATGTATAAACAGACGACGTCACCTTTGCGTACGCCTTGTTCTTTTAAGGCGTTAGAAAACTCACACACTTCTTTGTGCAGTTGTTTAAACGTCAGAGTTTTATCATCATTCGGGTCGTCACCTTCCCAAATGATGGCCACATCGTCACCGCGTTCGGCTAGGTGGCGGTCAATACAGTTGGCAGAAACATTGAGTGTGCCGTCTTCAAACCAGCGAATATCAACATGGCCAGTATCGAAAGAGGTGTTTTTGACTTTAGTAAATGGCTTGATCCAATCGACGATTTTTCCGTGCTCACTCCAGAAAGCCACTGGGTCAGTCACCGACTGTTGGTACATAGCTTGGTAGGTATCGTTATCCGCGTGGGTATTTTTTTTGATGTTCTCTTTTACCGGATAAATATGGGCTTCACTCATTGCTTATCTCCTTGTGCCTAATTCGTTATGAATTGAGCAAGTGTCCGTTTAAAACGATAAGGTCACGTGACCCTGACGTTGTAAAATCCCTATAGCCCTAACTTTCAATCACAGGCGGCCGTTCGACAATTAGACTTTAGGATGAGAGGGACGGATCCGCTGTGAAATGAAGGAATTAAAACGCAAATTGAGAGCTTGGTCGTAACTTGATCTAGCGGGTATAGGGCAAATTCAGGCTCGGCAGATCACCTTTTGTCAGGCGGACGAAGATTAAAGCGGCGGAAATCGCGTCTTGCAAGGCATCGTGTTTGTCTTGTAGTGGCAAGTCTAAATGGCGACATATCGCATCTAAGCTGAGATCAAAATAGGCGTTGGGCAGATGTTGCTCTAGCTTGTCGTGATAGATTTGGCTCACTTCGATCAGAGGGTTGGGCAAAGGGAATCCGAGTTGCTTACGACAGGCGAGATCGAGGATTTTTTTATCGTAGCGAATGTGATAGCCAACTAGAGGTCGATTACCGATAAATTCCAACAGCTGAATCAAGGCTTGCTTCTCATCAATGCCATCAGCTAAGTCTTGATGGCGAATTTTGTGGATTTTTACCGATCCTGAGTCAAGAGATTGCGGGGCTCTAAGTCTGACCTCAAAGGGCTTACTGGTGATAATGCGATTGTCGATAATTTTGGTCGCCGCGATCGTGACCAGTTCAGCGCGATTGGGGTCAAGGCTGGTCGTCTCGCAATCGAGAGACACGTATTCCCCCTTTTGTACCGAAGCAAATAACGGCTGATAGGGCGAACCTTTCAACTTGTAATACCAGTAACGGCGCTGCAACCAGTTCATACTACGAACCTCTAGTCTCTTATCTGATAATGATAGCCCAAGAACTGTTTGAACTTTTTCACCACATGTAAGCTATGGCGTAGTAGATCTCGCTCAGTGCGCTCTATTTGCTTGAGGTCGATACGGTTGTGGCTGTGTTGATTGGTTAGCTGTTGATTGAGGCGTAACTTGAACAGCAATTTTAGTGCTTCGCTGAGGTTGTCTGCCGTGTCAGGTTCGAGGATTTTCTTGTTGCGCAGCGCTTCAATGCGCTCAAAGGTGTTCTTCTCTGCTATGCCATATTCGAGTGATAGGGTGCGAATACCATGCACGATAGGGAAAATGCCGCCGCTTTTGACATCAACGCCTTGTTTATCTTTTTTGACATTGCCAAACAGCGTCAGAGGTAAAGAGAATTGTAGTGCCGGACGACAGAAGTCTTGCAGAGCGAGCATATTATTGAGCATGGTTTGTTTAAGATGCTGCTCGATAGGTTCCAACAAAGTTAGGTTACCGGCAACCGCGTGGGCATCACTGAAGATGGCTAAGTCCATAACTTGCTCGGCCGAACTCGGTTTAGACCATTGGCTGATGGTGTGTTTCCACTCCGTCTGTGTTTTGACCCATTTCGGGTTGTTGACCATCACATTACCCGGACACAGCGGATAGCCGAGTTGTTGCAAGGTGTGGGTCAACTCGGCCATCACGGTTTCACATTGATGCCAATGGAGGCCGTCTTTGATGATCAGCGCGTTGTCTTGATCGGTTTTGAGAATTTGTTCTCCACGCCCTTCTGAGCCTAAAACGACCAAGCAGCAATGGTCGTGAAGGGCGGGAGGAACAACCAGTTCAAACGCTTTCTCAATGATTTGCTCATTGACTGCAGAAATCAGCTCCATGATAAAGCGCGTGCGAATGCCATTGCGAAATAGGCTGTCGACCAACTGCCTTTGTCGATTCGATGCCAAGGCGAGCTCTTCTATACTGGTTGCGCGCGCGATACTCAAAGTTAAGACATGAGAGTGGGTCGAGAAAGCACTCAGGATCTGGGTCATATCCAGCATGCCTACCGCGTCTTTTCCATCGGCAACCATGACCCGCTTCATGCGTTGGCGAGTCATTTTTATCATTGCGTTAAAGAGAAACTCGCCATCTTCGACATGCACCACAGGGTAGGTAGCAATTTTGCCAACCGGAGTGTCGAGTGGATGGCCTTCAAGCATAACGGCATGCAGCATATTGGTCCGAGTCACAATCGCGTAGGGCAGTGAATGTTCGTCTTCAACCAAGCGGACATCATTATCGTTTAAGCGTACCAGCGCCGCGTCAATGCCGTTTTTTTTGAGTGTTAGTGTGACTTCATTGAGCGGTTGTTCAGGAGCAAGCACCATCGGCGGGTGATAAATCTCTTTATCCACTTTGGTCAGGATAAATTCAGCGAGGTTTTGCTGTTGTTGGGCTGCTTCTATCAGTTCTTGGCGACGAGCGAGGTTGTTATCAAAATAGGCTGCAAACTGTCCATTCTCATTGTACAGCTCAAGGAACACGGATTTAGGCAGCAAATAAGACAAGGTGTCTTCTAGGGCGACGTAGCGATGTTTCACACTCGGTTCAAACAAGGCGCGAACATCAAAAAGATCGTCGTTGGCGTAGTGGGCAAAAATTTCTTTATCATCTTCGGAGCGCTCTTCCACCGCACCTTTGATCAGAATATGTAAGTGCTGACTCTCGATGCCCGGCTTAAGCAAGGTCTCTTTGGCGCGAAAATAGGCAACATCCAGCGAACTACGTAGCCGATTTTGTTGTTGGCCATTTAAGCGGTCAAAAGGGGGTGACTGCATATTAAATTTATCTGGCATCGCGAACTGACCCTGGTGGCAACTCTTTAGGCTAAGTGTGCAGGATTAACGGAAATGTTCCAGACGACTTTGGTCTAATTGGCGAGCAATTTGTCACCGAATGGGGGGGCATGAATAAAGATTAAGTGAGAATAGGGAAACGCACTGGTGACGATTATTCCCTTTTTAATCTTGGCAAAGCAAACGATAATATCCGCCGCTGTTGTCACTCTTTTATGCATTCAGAGGTAATGATGCTTACCCCATCTCCCTATGGCTGGATCTCCCAGTATTTTGTCGGTTTCTTTTTTGCTTATGGCGTCTATTTGCCATTTTGGGCCTTGTGGTTTGAAGAACAGGGCGTATCCGCGACCGATATCGGCTTGCTGGTGGGCATCGGCTTTGCGACGCGTTGTGTGGCCAATATGCTTATCACACCACGTATCCACAAAGTGGAGCAATTGATCCCGGCATTGCGCTGGCTGAGCTTCGCGGCCATTATCTTTATTGGTTTCCATTTCTTTACCGGCGGCAGTTTCTGGTTGATGGCTCTGGCAACAGTGCTGTTTAACTTGTGCTGCGGACCGTCTGTTCCATTATCTGACTCTATGGCCAACTACTACTCTCGCTTGCAGATGCTGGATTATGGTCGTACACGTCTGTGGGGCTCGATTGCCTTCATTGCTGGTTCAACTGTGGTGGGCTTTTTAGCCGCGCAGTATGGCAGTGATATGATTCTGTTCACTGCACTAGCGGGTGTAACTGCTGCCTTGGTGTTCTCAATGCGTAATATCAATCCGATGCCCGTCACCATGGATGATGAGAATACCGAGCGACCAAAACTCGCTGACATGTTGCGTGAACGGCCTGTGATTAAGTTTCTTGTCTTGGTATCCCTGATTCAAGGTAGTCACGCGGCCTATTACAGTTTCAGTTCGATCTACTGGAAAGAAGCGGGTTACTCGGAAGATATAATCGGCTATCTATGGAGTTTAGGTGTGGTGGCTGAGGTGGCGATTTTCGCTTTTAGCAAGCGTCTATTTTCTGGCTGGACACTAAGAGCGCTGTTTGCCGTGGCGGCATTAGGTGTGGTGGTTCGCTGGGGACTAACGGCGTCCACGACAGCTTTGGTGGCATTAGTCTTAATCCAGCTTTTGCATGGCGTCACTTTTGCCATGGCGCATATTGCGGCGATTCAATACATTCAGCACTCTGAACAACGAAAAATGGTTGCCCTCCAAGCGCTGTACAATGCTATTCCTCTCGGCGCCTTTATCGCCTTAATGACCGCATTGAGTGGTTGGGGCTATGAAAACTGGGGCGCCAATGTATTTTGGGCAATGGCGGCAATGGGTGTACTCGCGCTACTGATTAAAGTGGAACAAAAGGGGCACTGTGCCAATCCGCTCGCGAAAGCGGAGCCTAATGCACAGAATTAACTCGAACGGATTGAGTTGACTTAACATCCCTAGTTAAATGAAACCTCTCCAATATGGAGAGGTTTCTGTTTTATCGCGCAAAAATGAACTCAAAAGATAAGGATATCTGATGCAGGGCTGGCTAGTGATCGCCGTATCACTGTTGTATCTTGGACTACTGTTCCTCATTGCATGGCATGGTGATAAACGCCACAACTGGTTAGCCAAATGGCGACCTTGGGTGTACAGCCTGTCTATCGCGGTCTACTGCACCTCATGGACCTTCTATGGCACGGTTGGTCAGGCAAGTAACAACCCTTGGTCTTTCTTGCCTATCTATGTTGCGCCGATACTGGTCTTCACACTCGGATGGCGAATCCTCGCTCGCCTCATCATTACCGCTAAGCGTGAACATATCACTTCGATCGCCGATTTTATTGCGGCTCGTTATGGAAAATCACAAGGTTTGGCGGTGGTGGTCACCTTGATAGCGGTTGCGGGTATCTTGCCCTATATCGCCCTGCAATTGCGCGGAATCACTATGGGTTTGGAGATCATTTCCCCTGATCTGCCCAAAAGTTTTGAGAGTGTCGGCCTGAATGTGTCGTGGTTTGTTGTTGGCGCTCTAGCGGTGTTTACCATGCTGTTTGGTACGCGTCATATCGATAACACTGAACATCACCGCGGCATGATGATGGCGATCGCGTTTGAGTCGATTGTCAAACTGCTGGCCTTTTTAATTGTCGGTCTGTTTATTTTGTTCTTAGCTTTGAGTCGCAATGATGTCGATTTGATTGACATTGCCAGTCAAACTTACCAATCGCCTAACGTACCGACGCTGCTGATTCATACCGTGCTGACGATGCTTGCTATCGTCTGTCTGCCACGTCAGTTCCATACAATGGTGGTTGAAAATGAGCGCGCGCAAGACTTGCATACTGCGCGTTGGTTGTTCCCGCTCTATTTAGTCTTGATGGGTCTATTTGTGTTGCCAATTGCGTGGGTGGGTCAATCTCTGCTCAGCGATGCTAGCCCAGACACCTATGTGATCAGCCTACCTATGGCGGTGGGTGCGCAAGATATTGCGATATTGGCGTTTTTGGGCGGCACTTCAGCGGCCAGTGGAATGGTGATTGTTTCAACCATTGCTTTGGCGATTATGGTCTCCAATGATTTGGTGATGCCTCTGTTGCTGCGCCGGATGCGATTGTCGCAGCGTACTCATCGCCATTTTTCTGGCCTGTTGCTGGTTATCCGCCGAGCACTTATCTTACTTTTGCTGCTCGGTGCGTGGGGATTCTATCAGGCGCTAGGCAATATTCATTCGCTGTCTGCGATTGGTTTTCTCTCGTTCGCTGCGATCACGCAATTTGCGCCCGCGCTACTCGGGGGGATGTACTGGCGTCAGGGCAATCGCAAAGGGGTTTATGTTGGTTTAGCGGTTGGCTTTACCTTGTGGTTGATTACCCTGATGAGCCAAACCGATATGCTGGCGGGCAGTGCGCAAGACAACTTCTTGTTGTGGGTCATCACACCACCGGATTGGCTGCAAGGCTTAGATGTTAAAAATTCAGATTGGGGCATTGTGTTAAGTGTCGCACTCAACACGCTTTGTTATGTGGTGGTCTCACTTTTTACTCGCGCGAGCCTAAGTGAGCGCTTACAGTCTGCATCTTTTGTTGGCACGCCGTTGCCAGAAAGCGAGAACATGAGCCTGTATCAAAGCCGAGTGACGGTCGGCGAACTTGAGATGCTGGCTTCGCGCTTTGTCGGTCGGCAGAGAGTGCGAACCGCTTTCAGGCATTACTGGCAGCAGCAAAGAGAGACTTTATTACCTAATCAACAAGCGCCATCGACTTTGATTCGCCATACCGAAAGGGTTCTCGCCGGCGTGTTCGGTGCATCTTCAGCTAAGTTAGTCCTTACTTCGGCTCTGCAAGGGCGCAATATGCAGCTAGAAGAGGTTGCGACGATTGTTGATGAAGCCTCTGAGTTGTACGACTTTAGCCGTGGATTGTTGCAAGGGGCGATTGAACATATTGGTCAAGGCATCGCTGTGGTTGATAAACAGCTGCGGCTGGTGGCTTGGAATCAGCGTTATCTTGAACTCTTTACTTTCCCTGCGGGTTTGATTCAAGTCGGCCGACCGATTGCGGATGTGATTCGCCACAACGCTCAGCAAGGTTTATGTGGCCCGGGCGATCCCGAAGAACACGTGCGACGGCGTGTATACCATTTAGAACAAGGCACGCGTCATACTTCGTCACGAGTTCGACCCGATGGCCGAGTCATTGAAGTGCAGGGTAATCCGATGCCCGGTGGTGGCTTTGTGATGAGCTTTACCGATATCACCGTATTCCGTGATGCCGAACAGGCGCTGAAGGATGCTAATGAAACGCTTGAGGAACGTGTACGTGAGAGGACACAAGAGCTTGAGCAACTGAATAAAAAGTTAGTTTCAGCCACACAGCGTTCGGAGCATGAATCGCAATCTAAATCGCGCTTTTTGGCTGCGGTCAGCCATGACTTAATGCAGCCGCTTAATGCAGCGCGTCTGTTTGCCTCGACCTTGTCTGAAGTGGCCAAAGAAACAGAAACCAAGCAATTATCCCATCATATTGAAAGCGCTTTGGGCGCGGCAGAAGACTTAATCGGCGACCTGCTTGATATCTCGCGACTGGAGTCTGGGAAACTCGATACTCATGTGCATGGCTTTGCGATAAATGACGTCTTGTCCAATCTCAATGCAGAGTTCAGTGCGCTTGCCAAGCAGCAGGGGATTGAGTTCAGTATGATCCCGAGTCAATTGTTGGTTGAGTCTGATCCTAAGTTGTTGCGTCGCGTAGTGCAGAACTTTCTCACTAATGCATTCCGCTATAACCCCAAAGGAAAGGTGGTGCTTGGTGTCCGGCGTGTGGCTGGCCAAGCCCGGATAGATGTGTGGGATAACGGCATGGGGATTGATGAAGACAAGCAGCAAGAGATTTTTGAAGAGTTTAACCGCGGAAGCCAGGTGCGCTCCGACCAAGGTTTGGGTTTAGGATTGGCGATTTCCAAAGGGATTGCCCATGTACTTGGTCACCAAATTACGATGCGTTCTTGGCCCGGAAAAGGCAGCGTTTTCTCGATTACGCTTGCGCGCAGTGCCAAGGCGCTGGAACCTGTACAAGCTGAACCTGCCAGTGCCGTGACCGATCTCAGTCACCTCAAAGTATTGTGTGTCGACAATGAAACCGACATCTTAGTCGGTATGGAAACTTTGCTTGGCCGTTGGGGCTGTGACGTGCGAACCGCGGTGGATTTAGTGCAAGGTTTACAAGCGATAGAAGAGACTTGGGTGCCGGATGTGATTCTGTCTGACTACCGATTGGACAATGGTCGTACTGGGCTAGAGGTTTTGCAGCAATGCCGATTACGCTTGGGTAATCGCTTTATTGGGGTCATTATCAGTGCCGATCGCACCGATGACATGCTCGATGGAATTAAATCCAATGGCTTTAGTTTTATCCCTAAACCGGTCAAACCACTTAAATTACGCGCGGTATTGAATCGAGTGTAGGTGGGCTTGTAGAGGCTCTGCTCTCCACTTTATCCTACTGACAAACAAATAGGGTTGGCATATATGGCCAACCCTGAGAATTTAGTTTCTAGTTGCTGCCTATTCCGTAAACAGGGTTTCGTATTTGACAAATGCGGTCTGAGTTTCGCCATAGTAAAGTGTTCCTTCCGCTTGAATTGCGACGCGTAGCCAGCTCTCTTCCGATGCGGGTTTCACCAGTGAAATTGCCCAGTGTTGTCCTGTACTATCAGTGGCTTGCATATCAATAGGTTGAGCGGTTTTATCTGGGCTGGCGACAATAGACAACTTAACGCCTTCAAGAGGGTAAGCCGCTTTTAATGATAACTCTAACCCCTTAGCCGTAAGCTTATCTGAACGAAACTGCACTTTAAACTCGCCATTTTCCATATCACATAGCCCACTGGTGTAGCGGCAATTTGATTTAGCGGCGAGTTTGTAGGTTTCGCCCTCTTTGGCGGCATGAGGTTTTTCGCTGAGCGCTAAATCGGTGCCGAAATAGGCAATCAAAGAAAGAATTGGGGCAATCAGTAATGCGATTAGAAAGTGCTTATTTTTGAACATCTTGTCTTCCCTGCTACGACGTTATTGGGCTAAGTTAACGCAATTTTTCGAATAAAAAAGCCCCCGAGGGGGCTTTTGTGGTTCAGGTATTACTATTAGTGATCTACAGCGCCGCCAGCACCTGCAGGAACACGCACGTGTTCAACTAAATCTTTCACTTCTTGTGGTGTTTCTGCTGTGACTTTCGATACAGCGAACGCGACGATGAAGTTAAATACCGCACCAATTGCACCAAATGCGTTTGGCTCAATGCCTAGGAACCAGTTGCTACCCCAGCTTTCTAGGTATTTCCAGTCAGCAATGAATAGGATGCCTTTGTGTTGGAATACGTAGAACAGAGTGATACTGATACCTGCAACCATACCCGCGATAGCGCCTTCTTTGTTGATGTTCTTGCTGAAGATACCCATCATCAACGCTGGGAATATCGACGATGCTGCCAGACCAAAGGCGAGGGCTACCGTACCGGCGGCAAAGCCTGGTGGGTTGAGGCCGAGATAACCTGCGACTGCAATCGCCACCGCCATCGAGATCCGACTCGCCATCAGCTCTTTCTTCTCAGAGATATTCGGGTTGATAACACCCTTGATTAAGTCATGGGATATCGCGGACGAAATTGCCAACAATAGACCCGCTGCGGTAGAGAGTGCCGCTGCCAGACCGCCCGCTGCAACTAGTGCAATGACCCAGTTTGGAAGTTTTGCAATCTCAGGGTTCGCCAGTACCATGATGTCGTTATCCACTTTTAGCTCGTTTGTCGCAGCATTAGAAGTGTATTGGATATTGCCATCACCATTCTTATCATCAAAACCTAGCAGACCTGTTTTCTCCCAGTTTTTGAACCAATCTGGACGCTCATCGTAAGCAAGATGCTCACCAGGTGCTGGGTTTACTGTATTCATTAGGTTTAGGCGCGCCATTGCAGAAACCGCTGGTGCTGTTGTGTACAGAATCGCGATAAATACTAGTGCCCAACCTGCCGACGTACGTGCGTCACGAACTTTAGGTACAGTGAAGAAACGAATGATTACGTGTGGTAGACCTGCAGTACCAATCATGAGTGACATAGTGTAAACAAACATGTTGAGGGTATCGCCGCGCACTTGAGTGGTGTATTCACTAAAGCCGAGTTCGGTCACCACTTGGTCGAGCCTGTCGAGCAGATAGACATCGGTGCCCGTCATGGTACTACCTAGACCGATTTGTGGCAGTGGGTTACCTGTTAGTTGCAGAGAGATAAAGATTGCAGGAATAGTGTAAGCTAAAATGAGTACGCAATATTGAGCAATCTGCGTGTAGGTAATGCCTTTCATGCCGCCCATAACTGCGTACATGAAGACGATACACATACCGATCAATAGACCTGTTGAGTAATCGACCTCTAGGAAGCGGCCGAACGCAACACCGACACCTTTCATCTGACCGATTACGTAAGTCACCGATGCAATGATAAGACACACAACGGCTACGATACGTGCTGCGTTTGAGTAGAAACGCTCACCCACGAACTCAGGTACAGTAAACTTGCCGAACTTACGTAGGTAAGGCGCAAGTAGTAGTGCTAGAAGTACGTAACCGCCTGTCCAACCCATTAAGAATACGGAGCCGCCGTAACCCATGAAGGCAATAAGACCCGCCATCGAGATAAATGATGCGGCCGACATCCAGTCTGCTGCGGTTGCCATGCCGTTCGCGATTGGGTTAACGCCACCGCCTGCTACATAGAACTCTTTTGTTGAGCCAGCACGCGCCCAAATCGCAATACCGATATAAAGGACAAAGGTCGCACCAACAACGAGGTAGGTGATAGTTTTCAAATCCATCTGAGTGACTCCTTACTCATCTACGCCGAATTCACGGTCGATTTGGCGCATCTTCCATGCGTAATAGAAAATAATACCTAGGAAGGCATAGATGGAACCTTGTTGAGCAAACCAGAACCCCAGTTTGTAGCCACCTAGTTGAAATTGATTAAGCACATCTACAAATAAGATGCCGCAGCCGAAAGAAACGACAAACCAGATAATCATAAGAGTGATCATCAGTTTAACGTTCTTATCCCAGTAGGCTTTGGCTTTATCCTGACTTTCAAACGCCATTGCCGTCTCCTTACGTGTCTGTTGTTAAGAAAATGTTTCAATATCTACATTAGCAAGGGTGGCGCAAGAACTCTTTTCAACTTTAGTCGGGGGAGAAAAAACAAAAAGCGCCCATAAATAAGGCGCTTAAGGTATAAAGGATGGATTTTTGTGATGTTAATGTGGTGTTAAATTAGCCTAAAGTCTAACGTTTTATCCCAACGTAAGGCGGATTTAGTTAGCCGACGTAGAAATCTTTGATCCCCATCAGCAAATTACTGACCGCGACGGCGGCAAGTATCAAGCCCATGACCCGACTGATGATGGCTGCACCGACATTGCCTATCCACTTCTGGATATGGGTAGCACCGAGCAGGAGTAGTAAGGTAATCAACAACACAGTCACCATCACGGCCGCAGTAATGCTTTGCTCGATAAGCGCAAATCTGTGATTGTCAGTCAGCATCACGATCGCCATCATTGCCCCGGGCGACGCGATGGAGGGGATAGCGAGTGGGTAGACAGCCAGATCGGCTAAATCTGAGTGATTGAGTTCTTCGGACAATTTTGTCTCTTGCTCTGGCTTAGATTCACCGAAGATCATGGTCAAAGCGAACAAGAGTAGAACTAAGCCTCCAGCGGCCTGAAAAGCTGGAAGAGGTATCTGCATCGCCTCAAGCAGGATTTGTCCGACAATTAAGAAGAACAGTAACACGCCAGTTGCGATGGCGACGGCTTTTATCGCGACGACACGACGTTGCTTGGCGGTAAGGTGTTGTGTTTGAGATAAGTAGACAGGGACAGAGCCGATTGGATCGATCACCGCCCAAAGGACGACAAATTGTGTGATTAAGATGCTGAGCATGAGATGTACTCCCGGAGTTTATGGAACAGAGGGGTAAATCAGATTGGTGCCTGATTAACCATGTTAACAATAAAAGGGAGGGTTTGCTGTTAGTTTTTTGTGAATTAAGCTTCTGATTCTAGCTGTTGAAGTAAAATGACGGCTTGAGTTCGGTTTTTTACCCCTAATTTGCGAAATATCGCGGTCATATGAGCTTTTATTGTTGCCTCTGAAACATTTAACTCGTATGCAATCTGCTTGTTGAGTAGGCCATCAGATAGCATTCCTAACACTTTGTACTGCTGCGGGGTTAAAGTGGCAATTTTTTCCGCTAAATCATTGCAAGCTGCATTGTTGGTAATTGAGCCCTCTGGGAAAAAGGGTTCGCCGTTGAGTACTTGATTCAGCGCGCTGACCAGTGCACGCATATCGCTTGATTTAGGGATAAAGCCAAATGCACCGTGGCTTTTAACCTGTGTAACAACGGCAGGCTCTTCGCTGGCAGAAACTACCACAATAGGCAAATCTGGGTATTCAGCACGTAATTGGATAAGACCTGACATGCCATTTGCCCCCGGCATTTTTAAATCGAGCAGCAGCAGATCCGGTTCGTCTTCTTTGGCGAGCAAGGCTAACAGCGCTTCCAGCGAGTCAGCTTCAAGTAGGTTAGCGCCGCTGATAGCCATATGCACTGACTGGAACAGAGCGTTGCGGAACAGTGGGTGATCATCAGCAATGATTATGGTGTAAGTCGAATCCATGACGTTAACTACTTATGACGGTTTAGTTAATGGAATTATTGTCATCTTTACGATAGTGGACAATGTTTATCCGCTAAAAGTCTGAACTGTATCGGGTTTTATTAGCAATATTGCATATTGATAGCAACTGAAGCGAAGTAAGGCCGCATTTTGTGGGATATGCTTTGAAGAAGCTGGGTTAAAACAGCGTATTTCGCTGCGCCGATTTGCCTTCAGCGCAGCGTGGATAGCTTAGAGGTTATGGGTGTCCAAATGCTCGAGAAAGCGCTCTGCATTCATAAAACCGCTAATGCGTGCGTTTGAAATTGCTTCGCCTTTGCTGTCCCAAAATTCAATCGTCGGCAAGCCAAGCACATTCATCTCTTTGAGTAGTTCAATATCTTGTGGTTGGTTACGCGTCACGTCGGCTTGCAGTAAGACCATGTTTTTTAGTCGAGATTCCACCTCTGGCTGGTGGAAGGTGTATTTCTCAAACTCTTTACAGGCCACGCACCAGTCGGCGTAAAAGTCGAGCATGACCGACTTACCCTGCTGCTTGGCCTCGGCCAGTTGTTGATTGAGTTCAGCCACATTGGCGATACGAGTAAACTCAATTTGCTGTGCTGCTGGCGCCGTGTCGCTGCGATTAAAATAGTAATCGAGTGCAGGCTGAGCGGAGGCAAATAAGCCAAGCACAGCGACAATGCCCACCGCGCTTTGCTTCCAGCCACTGAACGGTAGCGAGTTCTTCACATGATAGAGCCAGCCAAAGGCAGCAATACCTAGAGCTGACCACAGGCCTGTCGCCCAGATCTCTGGCAAAATGCGTTCTAGGAGGAAGATAGGTGCAGCAAGCAAAATAAAGCCGAATAAGGTTTTTACCCTATCCATCCAAGCGCCTGCTTTGGGCAGCAGTTTATTGCCAAACACAGCGACTAACATCAGTGGAATGCCCATCCCAAGTGCCAGTGCGTAAAGCGCGATCCCCCCTGTAAAGAGATCACCACTTTGCGCGACATAGAGCAGCGCTCCCGACAAGGGCGCAGTGGTGCAAGGAGAGCAGACCAAACCAGAGATAGCGCCCATTGCAAATACGCCCAATGAGCTGCCACCTTGCTGTTTGTTGCTGAGATTATTAAGCCATGTTTGCATTCCACTGGGCAGTTGCAGGCTGTAGAGGCCAAACATCGACAAGGCGAGGGCAACAAACAGCATGCTAAGACCAATCAATACATAAGGGTGTTGCATAGCGGCTTGAAATTGCATTCCGGCTGAAGCAACGACCAAACCAAGTAAGGTATAGGTCACTGCCATGCCTTGGACATAGATAAACGCCAAGCCTAACGCGCGAGCGTGACTTAGTTTACCGCTGCCAAGCACAATACTGGTCAAAATCGGATACATTGGCAGCACGCAAGGGGTAAAAGCTAAACTGACACCTAAAGCTAAAAACAGTAGAGGTGTCCACCAACTATCGCTCAGTTTTGATGCGAGGTTAGAGTCATCAGACACGCGAGTCGTGGCGGATTGAGTTTGGGCACTCGCCTTATCGCCGGCTTTCTTCGCTGGTATAACGGTGTTGGCCTCTTGAAATTCAAAGCTGGTGATATCAACAATTCGCGTTTCTGGTGGGTAACAAAAGCCCGCTTTAGCACAGCCTTGGTACTGGACAATTAAACGCGCTCCGACCTGATAATCAGCCAGTGGAACTTCAACAAACAGTGGCGTGGTATAGATGTTGACCTCGCCAAAAAATTCATCTTTGTAGGGCTCACCGTCACGCATCTCCACTTCACCGATGGTGACGTTTTCACCGCTAACTGAAATGCGTTGTTGGTAGAGGTAGTAATCTTCTTTGACTTGCCAATCGAGAAATACCCGATTCCCTTGTTGAAAGGCGTTGAACGGAAAAGCCTCGTCAACTGGAACGAAACTATTGCTGTTACCAAAGCTAACTGTATTTGTGTTGCCAAAAGAGGCCAAAACTGGTGCTGATACAATCGAAAAACACAGTAATATCAAAGAAAAAGCGAAGCGCATACCTGAGTCACTTAAGTTAAATTTTGATCATTTTAACTCAATCAGACAGAGGTTAGGGGGAATAAGTTTCAGGCGATGGGCATTTATCTGAAATTTTGCGTGCTAGTACTCGCTCTCCTCTCGCAACTCACTTGCGCAGAGGAGAGGAAATTTATGGTCAGGCAACCCCTAATCTGGCGCGGACCACGCGTTCACAAGCGTCGATGTGCTCGGTATCTTTGGGAATAATTAATACAGTGTCATTGCCTCCGACCGTGCCTAAAATCTCCGTATGGGGATCGATATCCACCAGACGCGCGACAAGCTGAGCGCTACCTGGGTGAGTTTTCACCACTACCATGGCTTGGTTATGGGTAATAAACTCGATTTGAGATGAGATAGAGGATTCGACTCTAACTGGGGCGGTTTCAACCGTGATGCAGTAAACCTTTTTACCGCAAGCATTTTGCACTTTTACCACGCCGAGCTGCGAGAGTAATCTTGATACTGTCGATTGGCTAATGCCTTCAAAACCAATATTGATCAGTGCTTCGCGTAGCTCATTTTGAGTACTAAAACTTTGTTGTTGCAGCAGACGTTTACATGCAGCAGTCAGCGTTTTGTCTTCGCTGTAGTCGATCGTGGATGAATTTAGAGTTTCACTCATGGGAACTCCTTAAAAAACATGACGTAGGGTTAAGTCATCCATGTCACTTTCAGCACTTAATTCCGTCTAGGTGCCACGTTATTTGAGCCGCCACTTCTTTGGTGGCTTAATTTGCATGGAAAGATAATATCACCAAAATATATATGGCTTTGTGAGGGTGATCGCCAAATAAATAACTACTTATTTGGGTGTTTGTTGGCTGTATATTCTGATTGATAATGGATATTTATTCTCGACTGGGAATAAATATCCAGCTTGATTGGACGAAAAATTGAGCGAAGTAATCGAGAGAACGCTTAACGCGCTTCGGTCATGATTTCACGTGAGAATACTTTTTCACAGTAGTGACATTTTAACTGCACATTATCGTGTTTTTGTTGCACAGAAAAACGACTTTCTACCGGCTCACCATGTGAAATACAGTTGCTGTTTGGGCATTCAAACACGCTCTCAATACTGTGTGGAAGAACAAGATTTAGCTTATTCACTACCTTGTATTCTTCAATTTGGTTGACGGTTGCTTTAGGTGCATAAAGAGCAAGCTGGTTGGCTTGTTCTTTGGTCAGATAGATATTTTCAATCTTGATTAAATCTTTCGCCCCCAATGCAGATGAAGGGAGGTTTAGGCCAATCGTGATACGTTGGTTCGACTTATGCATCTTGAACAGCTTTAACACTTTGATGCCGATATTGGCAGGAATATGGTCAATAACGGAGCCGTTGCGAATCGCTTCTACTTGTAGTTGGGTTTCTTTTACCATCATGGTTCTCCTGCAAATTAAAGAGTTTCGTTCAAGACTAGGGCAAGTAGAGCTTCACGCGCATAAACGCCGTTTTCAGCCTGCTCGAAGTAGTAAGCGTGTTTGGTTTTATCGACATCTGTCGTTATCTCATCCACACGTGGCAGTGGGTGGAGCACCTTTAGATTGTCGCGCGCGCCTTCGAGTGTGGCGGCGGTCAAAATAAACGCCGACTTCATATGGGCGTATTCGGATTCATCAAAACGCTCTTTTTGCACGCGGGTCATGTACAACACGTCTAGTTCAGGCACGACCTCTTCAATATTACTGTGCATGCTGAACCTAATGCTCGCATCTTCGAGCTCTTCACAGATATAGTCCGGCATGGCAAGCGCGTCTGGGGCA
Source organism: Vibrio galatheae (assembly GCF_000967545.1). Taxonomy (GTDB): domain Bacteria; phylum Pseudomonadota; class Gammaproteobacteria; order Enterobacterales; family Vibrionaceae; genus Vibrio; species Vibrio galatheae. The sequence goes on from NZ_JXXV01000011.1 coordinate 156,832, forward strand.
ATAAAGAAAAAACGCACATTGTCGAATTTCGCCAGAGCTTGTGTCAGTGAGTGCACGGTTCGGCCGTACTTAAGGTCACCGACAAAGGCGACGTTAAGGTTATCTAAGCTGCCTTGGGTCTCAAAAATAGAGAACAAATCGAGTAGAGTTTGTGTTGGATGTTGGTTCGCGCCGTCACCGCCGTTGATGATAGGTACACCGTTAGAAAACTCTGAGGCTAAACGCGCTGCGCCCTCTTGTGGATGACGCATGACAAAGGCGTCAACGTACGATGAAATGACCTGCACCGAATCTGCCAGCGTTTCCCCTTTCTTCGCCAGTGATGTATTGCCGCCGTTATCAAAGCCAATCACTGAGCCGCCTAAGCGCTCAACGGCGGTTTCAAAAGAGAGTCGAGTACGAGTCGACGGTTCAAAGAAACAGCTTGCGACTACTTTGTGTTTTAGCAGTTCTGGATTTGGCTCCGCCTTTAAGCGTGCAGCCGTATCGACGATAAGCTCAAGCTCACTGCGACTGAGTTCAGGGATGGAGATGATGTGCTTGTTAAATAACGAATGCGCCATAGCAGTATTTCCTCGCCTCTAAATGACAGACAAAAAAAAGCCCCCTAACAATAGGAGGCTGATAGATGATCGAAGGAGACACAAAACACAATAGCTAACGTCCCTGATTCAGGGCGCGTTTTGTAACAACGATGAGTTGAAACTGGCTGCTGCATGAGTGGTCTCCTAGACAAATTGCGCTGGATTATACGGACAAAATTATCGGGCGCAAGCGTTTGCGTAAAGTATCCAAAAAATGGATTTTTATGCGAAGTTGGCTTGTTTTACTCTGCGTTTCGCAGACGTTTAGCCTATTAGCTTCGCTGGCAAATTTACGCGGTTTTACCGTTTGAGTAATGAAAAAAAATGCGAGCTTTATTCAGTGTATTTTTGAGCATGCTGAAGTCCACCCGCATTTCCCTGCAAATAGTTTGCTTAGTCAGGGATTAGTCACCTAGCGTTGCCACCATGACCGCTTTGATAGTGTGCATACGGTTTTCTGCTTCATCAAATACGATTGAATAATCAGACTCAACCACCTCATCGGTCACTTCACAACCATTCTTCAAGATAGGGTATTCTGCAGCGAGCTGTTTACCGACTGTGGTGTCTTCGCCGTGGAATGCTGGCAAGCAGTGCATAAATTTCACGTGTGGGTTACCCGTTGCTTTGATCATATCCATATTGACTTGGTATGGCAGCATCAGGTTAATACGTTCTGCCCATGCTTCTTTCGCTTCACCCATAGAAACCCAAACGTCAGTGTAGAGGTAATCACAACCTTGGACGCCTTCTTGAACATCTTCAGTTAGGGTGACTTTTGCTCCTGTTTTGTCCGCGATTTCACGGCATTGCGCGACAAGTGCTTCTTCAGGCCAGAACTGTTTTGGTGCGACCAAACGAATATCCATCCCCATTTTTGCAGCGCCGACCATCAAGGAGTTACCCATGTTGTTGCGTGCATCGCCTAGGTAGGCAAACTTCATTTCGTGCAGTTGTTTGCCTCGGCCGTGTTCCATCATGGTTAAGAAGTCAGCCAAGATTTGCGTTGGGTGGAATTCGTCGGTTAGACCATTCCATACTGGAACACCGGCGTAGGCACCGAGTTCTTCAACGATTTCTTGACCAAAGCCGCGGTACTCGATGCCATCATACATACGGCCAAGTACACGAGCGGTATCTTTCATCGATTCTTTATGACCGATTTGCGAACCCGATGGGCCTAAGTAAGAGACTTGTGCACCTTGGTCAAAGGCGGCCACTTCAAATGCACAGCGAGTACGAGTTGAGGTCTTTTCAAAGATAAGTGCGATATTTTTGCCTGTTAGGCGCGGTTGTTCATAGCCATTGTATTTCGCTTTTTTAAGTTCCGCCGACAAGTCCAACATGTGTTGAATTTCACGTGGAGTAAAGTCTAGTAGTTTTAGGAAGTTACGGTTGCGTAGATTGAAAGCCATGATGTTTTCCTTCTTATCGGTGCGCACTCTCTTGTTGCAGGGAAAGAGGTAAGAAAGTGCAAAAATTGACAATATCTATTGGTGTATCTTGTGCTACCACGGTAGGGAGCGAGAGAAGAAAGGCAATGTCGTTGACTTTGCACTCACCCGCTCCAGTTGTGGAGTATGTATTCAGTTAGCCTTTAGTGATGTTGGTGCCCGCCGTGCCTTGCAAAATGCGTAGGCCGTCTTGCAATGAACCGATACCGACCACTTTGCCGCCTTGCTTAATGAACTCGCACGAGGCTTCGATTTTTGGCCCCATTGAACCAGCGTCAAATTGGTATTTCGCCAGCTCAGTCGGTGTGGTACTGCGCAGCGCATGTTGGGTTGGTTTGCCCCAATCTAAATAGACAGCTTCGGCATCGGTCAAAATTAACAGCGCATCGGCATCAAGCTGTTTAGCTAAAAACGCGGCTGACATATCTTTGTCGATCACCGCTTCAACACCCACCAGTTTGCCGTTTTCACGTTTGACTGGAATACCCCCCCCACCAGTACAGATCACTAAGTGACCTTGGTCGATAAGGGCTGTGATGGCCTCATGCTCGACGATTCCTGTTGGTTGCGGACTCGGAACCACACGGCGGAAATGCTGACCATCAGGTTTAATTGTCCAATGGTATTTCTCAGCCAGCTCACGAGCTTCTGCTTCCTCGTAGATAGGACCGATAGGTTTGGTTGGGTCTGCAAACGCAGGATCGCTTGGGTCGACCGTCATTTGCGTCAGCATGCAAGTGGCATTGATGCCCGGCATTTGGTTTTTGAACTCTTGCATCAACATGTAGCCGATCATGCCTTGGGTCTCGCTGCCCAATACGTCGAGCGGGTATGGTGATACTTTTTTGTATTCCAAACCTTGCAGGGCAAGTAAACCGACTTGCGGGCCATTGCCGTGCACCAACACTACGTTGTACTCATTGGCAATTTCACAAATGGTTTTCACTGCGATTTCTATGTTGTGGCGCTGAACTTCGGCTTCGAGTGGCTCACCGCGACGAAGCAAGGCGTTGCCGCCAAGTGCGACTACTACAGTTTGTTTAGTCATTGTTTTAATCTCTCTGTCGGGGCAGGAGTGAATCACTCCTGCCAACACGTTACTTAGTTAGATGCCATCACGTTCAATTGGGCAGCTCATGCAGCGAGCGCCGCCACGACCACGACCTAGCTCATCGCCTGGGATAGGCAGTACGGTAATGCCTGCTTTGTCGTATTTTTCATTGGTGTAAGTGTTTCCTTCGTAACCAATCACCACGCCTGGTTTGACGGTAAGGACGTTGTTGGCATCGTTCCACTGTTCGCGTTCTGCGTGGAAGTTGTCACCACCTGTTGTGATTAGGTTTAGTTTGTCTACGCCGAGTGCTTTTTCGATTGCAGTAACGAAGTAACCTTCTTCTTTAATGCTCACCGCTCCAGATTCATCGCCAGTGAGACTCCAGCATTTGACGTCTTTGCGTACCACTTCTGGATAAACAGAGAAGGTATCTTCACGCATGTGAGTCATAACGGTATCTAAGTGCATGCAAGAGCGGTGTTTAGGCAATTCCATGGCAATGATTTGTTTCGCTTGACCATGTTTAAACAGCCCCGAAGCTAAATGCTCAACACCTTGTGCAGTGGTACGTTCAGACATACCGATCAAAACGGTGCCACGACCAATCACCAGCACATCGCCGCCTTCGATCGTTGAGTTGTCATAGTTGATGTTTTCGTCGTCACCGAAGTACTTAATGAAATCTTGGCCCGCAAAGGTCGGGTGCCAGCGATAGATAGCACGAACGTGGTTGGTTTCACGCTGGCGTGCAGGCTTGGCCATTGGGTTGATCGACACACCACCGTAAACCCAGCATGAGGTATCACGTGTAAACAGATGATTTGGCAGTGGTTCAATGATGAAGTCTGTTGGTGCATGCAGACCTTGCATCATAGAAGATGACGCGAGTGGCATTTCAGCGTAAGAAAGCCCGCCTGTGAGGATTTTTGCCAGTTCTAAGTTAGGCAGATCGCCTAAATAGCAGCGAACATCATTGGCGAAGATCTTACCTAAGCGGTAATCTGATACTTGACGGTTTAGTAGCCAATCTTTTGCTTCTGCTACCGCTAAGGTGTCAGCCAATAAGTCGGTAAGCAGTAAAACTTCCACGCCTTGATCGCGCAATGTTTGAGTGAATACATCGTGCTCTTTACCAGCGCGTTCAACCGCCAGTACGTCATCAAAAAGTAGATCGTGACAATTAGATGGAGTTAGGTGAGTCAGAGCTCGTCTTGGGCGGTGTACAAGAACGCGACGTAATTGACCGATTTCAGAACCTACGTATAACTTACTCATGATCGTCTCTCTCTTATTTTTATTAGCTTTAATATTTTAAAACTAATATTTAATTTGTAGGGGTTGGATACGTGAATTTATATATTCACTTATTTTGTTTCTGAAACTCATATTACGCCAGGTAGCAGGGGATTCTTCGAGGTTAATCACAGTTCGTTTTTTATGTGCTAGGCCTTGGTATATAAGGGTTTTAACAATATCTATGCAGTTGTTATTGCGCTGTAACAGCCCTAATTAGCCACTTGGTCGGGAACTTTATTCAGATTGATATTCAAATGTGTAGATATATCGACTTTGTTAGGAATAATATGCATTGTGATATTATTGACAGGAGGGTGAATAAAGCGGAAATATGCAGTTAATCTTTCTAGATAATTAAAAAATTTGTTAGTTTAATGGTTTTATAACAAAATGCTTTTCCATAATTGTTGTCTGGATCACATATTGATTTCTAGGGTGTTTTAAATATAGCTGTCGAATGAATTAATTTAAATTATGGGTTGGGATAGTTTTTCTAATTAACTTGAGGCTTGAAGTAATATTTGAGTAGATTCTGAATTGCGGTCGTGCCTTCCTTTTCAGAATGACGGCGTAGGCTTGTCATTGCGAAAGTGAGTAACCCAAATCCCGTCATTCCAAACACAAAAAAAGCCGCACTAAGGCGGCTTTGAGGGCGGCTCACATCCTGTGAGCCAGGTAAGGAAAAGAAGGTAACTAACGTTAGATGAGCGCACCAATGCTGAGTACCACAACACAGAACAGGGTTAGAATCGCCAATAGTGGCGCGACCCATTTCACCCAGCGGACATACGGTACTCGAGCGATTGCCAAGCCACCCATCACCACTGCAGAGGTTGGCGTAATCAAGTTCACCAAGCCAGAAGCCGATTGGTAAGCAGTCACGACTAGATCGCGTCCTACTCCAGCAAAGTCAGCCAGTGGTGCCATGATTGGCATAGTCAGTACCGCGAGGCCAGAGGTAGAAGGCACTAGGAACGATAGCAGCAGCTCTAAGAAGAACATCACGTTAATGAACACCACAGAAGATAGACCCGTTACCATTTGTTCGGCAGAGAACAAGATGGTGTCGGTGATCATCCCGCGGTCCATCACTACTACGATACCGCGAGCAATACCGATAATCAGTGCTACACCTAACAGGTCACGTGCGCCGTCGATAAAGCTACTAGTGAACTCTTCTTCACTCATGCGAGCGACGATACCGACAATAATCGCTGCCGCTAGGAATACGACTGAGATTTCCGCCATCCACCAGCCTGCTACTGCTACGCCGTAAATCATCACACCGAATGAGCCACCAAAGATGGTCAGAATCACTTTACGGGTTGTAGTGAACTCAAGGCCTTCTTCGGACTGGTCACCTAGGAAGTGCGCTTTGTTTTCTTCGTACTTGTCGTAAACAATCGATTTTGTTTGGTCTTGGCGTACCATGCGCGCATAACGCATCACGTAAGCCACACAGATAGCCCAGCCAGCCACCAGCATAACAAGGCGAAGAATGATGCCATCGGTAAATGGAATGCTAGACGCGTTAGCAGCAATAACGGTAGCAAATGGGTTGATGGTCGAACCCAAACAGCCAATGCCCGCACCTAATAAAACGGTTGCAGCGGCGACCACAGGGTCAAAGCGCGCCGCCATCATTACCGGAACCAGCAGCGTATAGAATGGCAATGACTCTTCTGCCATACCGTAGACTGTGCCGCCCGCGGCGAACAGCGCCATCAAGATGGGGATCATCATCTCCTCTCGCCCTTCAAGGCGATGGGTGACTCGCTCAATACCTGCGTCAATTGCCCCAGTCTTAGTCACTAAGCCAAGGAAGCCACCGATAATCAAGACAAACAGTGAAACATCAATGGCAGCAGCTTCGTAACTGTTGTGGTCATAGAAGCCATCAATTGGCGCGAGCAAGACATCAATGACCCCTTGAGGATTACCATCAACTGCTTGATAAGTGCCTGTTACGGGAACTTCGCGGCCCAAGTCTTCATTCATAGCACGGTCATATTGACCAGCAGGAACAATCCAAGTCAGCATTGCCACAAGAGCAATTAAGACAAAAAGAATGGTGTAAGCGGAAGGAAACTTAAAGTTGGCAAAGAAGCCGCGTTTTTTTTCTTCGGTCGGTACGGTTTGCGTTGTCATGGCTATCTCCTTACTTTTATTTATATACCAATAAATAAAAGTGAATCAGCGACTAATCGTTATTAATAGTAAATAACTTATTGTAGGGTAAGTTATTGGTATTTAGTTATATATTGGGCATAACTGTCAAATATGTCCTTTGGTATTATTTTAAAAGTAGTTGTAGTGGTGAACTTTGGACACCTTCACAAAATAAACAGGCAATAGAGTGAGCCTTTTACGTTTACCCTAGTAGCACGATTATTTGTTTGAAATGGATGGATTAATATTCCCTGATAAAATACTAAGTCGATAGGAGCTAAGGCTAATGTCCGTTATTTAATATTTGACTGGAATTTTATTCATATCTTGGAATTTAAATGCACGAAGAGTTTTCGAATAATTTATTGATTAATATCAAAAATGAAATGTGATCTCGATGTTTTTACGAAAGACAAAATAAAAAAGGGAGCCGTAGCTCCCTTATTCTTATCGCTAGGTTTAGATTAATAAACCGCCGAAAGTAAAGCCTAGGGCAACCGCAGAGGCAATAGTCGCTACCCCAGGGATAAAGAATGGATGGTTGAAGACATATTTACCGATGCGGGTTGAGCCCGTATCGTCCATTTCAACTGCCGCCAAGAGTGTTGGGTAAGTAGGCAGCACAAATAGCGCACTCACGGCGGCAAATGAAGCCACTGCCGTTAACGGAGCCACACCAATTGCGAGCGCTGCTGGCATAAGGGCGACTGTGGTTGCCCCTTGTGAGTAAAGCAGCATCGAAGCAAAAAACAGCACCATGGCCAGCATCCAAGGGTAATCAGCCAGCAGTGCACCAGAGACTTCTTTGATGCTATCTACGTGGGCATTAACAAACGTCGAACCAAGCCATGCAACACCCAGAACACAGACACACGCGGTCATACCTGAACGGAAGGTTGCTGCAGACGGAATCTTCGCAGGGTCAATTTTGGTGAAAAGGACAATGGCAGCAGCAGCGGCTAGCATTACTGTCATGATCGCTTCGTTTCGTCCTAGAGCTGGATCTTTGATAAGTCCAACTGAGCCAGAAATCGCTGCCGCATAACAAACAACAAAACCAATCGCAGCTAAAAAGATATACGTCGCGGTTTTTGCTGTAGGTAAGATCTCCCGCTTAGTTTCTGAAGAGAGCTTGATTAATCCCTGCTGCAAACGCTCTTGATAAATAGGGTCGTCTTTGAGTTCGCCACCCATAAAATTGGCGACAAAAGCACCAATCATACAAGCGGTAAAGGTGGTGGGAATGCACACCGCAAGCAGAGTCAGGTAATCCACGCCCATCGGTGCAAGCATAGCGGCAAATGCCACTACAGCCGCTGAAATTGGCGAAGCAGTAATGGCGATTTGTGAAGCGACAACCGCAATAGAAAGTGGGCGAGAAGGGCGCACACCTTGGCCTTTTGCCACTTCTGCGATAACAGGTAGTGTCGAGAAAGCAGTGTGACCAGTACCGGCCATGAGTGTCATTAAAAAGGTCACAATTGGCGCATAAAAGGTGATGCGTTCCGGGTGTTTACGCAAAAAGTTCTCTGCCACTTGAACTAGCCAGTCCATACCACCTGCGACCTGCATTGCTGCAATGGCGGTAATCACTGACATAATGATCAGAATAACGTCTACTGGAATAAACGCTTGGCTAGTGGGTACACCCATTACTAAAGAGAGCGCAATGACACCCGCCCCACCGGCTAAACCAATCCCAATTCCGCCCATTCTGGCTCCCAAATAGATAAAGAGCAAAACGACAATGAGTTCGATCGCAACCATTTTGATACCTCTACAAGTTAATTTTGATTCTAATTATCTAACCGCTCAGGACGTAAACAGTTAGATAATGCGAATGGAAAAACCTTTAATTTACTGTGACTACTTATCTTGAATCCTAAAAAGGGCTCCGCGGAGCCCTAGAATGCAAGCCTATTCGTAGCGTTTGGCTTTATACTTAGGATGCATAAAGTTTTCGACACACAGGATCTCATCGATTTCTTCTTCGCTGAGCAGACCTCGCTCAAGAACCACTTCACGAACGCTCTTACCCGTTTCCGCACAAATCTTACCCACAATGTCACCTTCGTGATGGCCGATGTATGGGTTGAGGTAAGTGACGATGCCAATTGAATTGTAGACGTAGTTTTCACACACTTCTTTGTTAACTGTGATGCCATCAATACACTTGTCGCGTAAGTTGACACAAGCATTAGACAGCAGTGAGATTGACTCAAACATGCTTTGTGCGATCACTGGCTCCATAACGTTTAGCTGGAGCTGACCACCTTCGGCGGCGAACGAAATGGTATTGTCATTACCAAGAACTTTAAAACACACTTGGTTGACGACCTCTGGCACCACAGGGTTCACTTTCGCTGGCATGATCGACGATCCTGCTTGCAGTTCCGGAAGGTTAAGTTCATTAAGACCTGCACGTGGACCAGAAGAGAGCAGACGTAAATCGTTACAGATTTTCGAAAGTTTAACCGCGAGGCGTTTTAACGCGCCGTGGGTCATAACATAAGCACCACAGTCAGAGGTGGCTTCAATCAAGTCTTCTGCAGGCACGACTTCTAATCCAGTCACTTGCGCGAGATGTTTGACGGCTGCCGCTTGGTAACCTTGTGCTGCATTTAAGCCGGTACCAATCGCGGTAGCACCTAGGTTGATTTCAAGCAGCAACTTGGAAGTGTATTCAAGGGCACGAATCTCTTCGTTCAGTGTCACAGCCCAAGCATGGAACTCTTGACCAACAGTCATAGGCACTGCGTCTTGCAACTGAGTACGTCCCATCTTGAGTATGCCGCTAAATTCTTGACTCTTAAGCTCAAATGCGCCTTTGAGATATTCAATCGCTTCAATCAGTTTTGCTATGCTGTTGAATACTGCAACACGAAAACCAGTTGGGTAAGCACAGTTGGTTGATTGGCTCTTGTTGACATGATCATTAGGGTTAATAAATTGGTACTGGCCTTTTTCTTTACCCATTAACTCAAGAGCAAGGTTGGCAATTACCTCGTTAGTATTCATATTCACTGAAGTACCAGCACCACCTTGGAAGACATCCGAAGGGAATTGATCCATACATTTGCCTGTCTCAAGGATCAGATTACACGCTTCAACAATGTGGTTGGCGACGTCTTTCTCAATCACGCCCAACTCTTTGTTAGCCAACGCGGCGGCTTTTTTGGTCATCACCATGCCGCGAACAAACTCAGGTACGTCGGAAATGGTCATGTTGGAGATGTTGAAGTTTTCCATCGCACGTAGGGTGTGAATGCCATAATAAGCGTCGGCAGGGACATGACGCTGGCCGAGTAGGTCTTCTTCGATACGAGTTGCTTGATTAGCCAAGTGAGAGGTTTCAGTTAGGGTAGCCATACAGGATCCTTAGAGATTTATTCTGATAATAAAAAGTTTTTATCGCCAATCTGTAATCTAAGAATCCATTCGACAGAATTTTTGGCTGTATAATCCGTCCTGACTTATGTAGCACATAATACTGTACTGGACGCATAAAAATAGTAACTGGATCACCTTTTTCATTTTCTTAAGTCAATTATTTTACCTCTTAGTAGGTAGGTATTGATTTATCCTGTTTATGTTTTTTTTAACAGGATAGATGTGAGATATCGGTTTTGTTGAAGGTGTTCTGTTATTGCTCACGATAAACGATTTGAGAGTGGGCGAAAAACGCTGCTGGGTGCAGAGTTAACCGCCAAATTGGGCAGAGTATATCCACATCGTTGTCTATACTCGCAAGTAAGGTCGCTTTATATATTCGCGAGTTTAATCGATCTGAAGTCATCGACTTGATGGCGAGATGTTAAGAAATAGTGGCTGCTTGATACGACCACCAGTACTGTTTTTCATATAAGGAGAGCGTATGACAGAGAAACCGATAGTCCTTGTGGTCGACGACTCCCCAGAAAATATTTCAGTCCTGAGTGGTGTGCTGCGCGATGATTACAAAGTTAAAGTGGCACTCAATGGGGTTAAAGCGATTCAAATAGCAGAAAGTGAGCCGGATTTGATGATGATCTTGCTCGACGTGATGATGCCAGAAATGGATGGCTATGAGGTGTGTGAGCGACTCAAATCTAATCCAGTTACGGCGAATATTCCGATTATTTTTGTCACAGCGAAAGAGCGCGACATTGATGAAAAGTTTGGTTTCTCTTTAGGTGCCGTCGATTACATCACCAAGCCAGTGAGTCCTTCAATTGTGCGTACCCGGGTGCGTGCACATATTGCGGTGTTTGAGCAAAGTCGCTTGCTCGATCAAAAAGTGCGTGAGAGAACGGCAGAACTAGAACGAACTCGAATGCAGATTGTTCACTGTTTAGGTCGGGCGGCGGAGTTTAGGGACAATCAATTGGGATTACATGTCTATCGGATTAGTCACTACAGTCGTTTAATCGCACAAGTTATCAGCCCAGACGATCATGACTGGGTTGAACTCGTCTACCATGCGTCACCTTTGTATGATGTCGGCAAGCTTGGTATCCCTGATAGTGTATTGCTCAAGCCGGGTGAGCTGATCGAACAAGACTGGCAAGTAATGCGTCAGCACCCTGCGATAGGGGCTGAGATCATTGGCGAACAAGATTCAGATCTCATGTTATTGGCCAAAGAGATCGCCTTAACTCACCATGAAAGATGGGATGGTTCTGGGTATCCGAATGGTTTAAAAGGCGAAGATATTCCTCTTGCTGGAAGGGTCGTTGCCGTCGCGGATGTGTTTGATGACTTAACTTGCCAGCGTCCTTATAAACAGGCGTGGTCAGTTGAAGAGACGGTTGATTATATTTGCGACGAGTCGGGTAAGCATTTTGATCCGCAAGTGGTTGCGGCATTTCTGCTCGTTTTGGATGATATTTTGGCCATTCACGAAAAATATAAAGATCCTATCCACTAACGAAGTGAGCTGTGAGGGAAGGCGCTACAAGGGATTGTGGCAGTTGAGCTTAGTGGCAAGAGTCAGTACACTGACCTCAACAAAGGAGGGCGCGTGTTTCCTATCTTACTACTGTTATTTATCTTCGTTCCTATCATTGAAATAGGTCTATTTATCCAAGTCGGTGGATACCTTGGCTTATGGCCAACCATCGCCTTAGTTTTGCTTACTGCCTTCGTTGGTGCCTCGTTAGTGCGCAGCCAAGGTTTACAGACCCTGATGTCGGTGCAAAATCGACTTCAACAAGGCGAACTGCCTGCTCAACAGATATTTGAGGGCGTTATGCTGGCGGTGGCGGGTGTGTTACTGCTCACTCCAGGCTTTATGACCGATGCGCTCGGTATGTTGGTATTGCTTCCCTCCCCAAGAGCAGCGATTGCCAAATATTTAATGGGTAAGATGGTCGTTAAGTCGGTGGGGGGCGGTTTCCATGGTGAGCAGTTTGGCCAGAACCCGTTTGAGCAAGGGCCGTTTCACAAAGGTGATTCGAAACAAGGCTCAACGTTTGAAGGTGAGTTTGAGCGCAAAGATGACCACGACAAGAATCGCCTCAACTAGTTAAATCCCTTTATAGAGGCGCTTGATTAGCGCCTTTTTTGTACGCTTTCTCAGCGGAATACTCCCTGAGTACTTACTCTATTTATTAGCTAAAGCTTAATTAATTCAATAAGATATTCTCACATTTGCAACTGCTGTTATCACCATGCGTTGGAAATTTGATTGCGGTTCAATTATTCATCATATCTATGAGATCAAAATCTCATTGTCACTGAATGTAATTTTTAGTTTCATAAAAAACATCAACACTGAGCATGGTTTATTAATAAGTCGTCACGGAAAAAGTGACTTGGAACACGCTTCTTGGTTGTTGTGTGACATCGGAAGCGATGCATGGTGGATAACATGAAACAAAAATTAACTCCAACGCTACTCGCTGCAGTGGTAGCCGGTGCGTTGTCGTCTCCAGCGATGGCAGACATCATTATTTCTCAGTATGTTGAAGGCGGTAGCAACAACAAGGCGATTGAGATTGCCAACACAGGTGATACGTCAGTCTCGCTTGATGGCTACACTTTGGCAAAATCAACCAATGGTGGCGGTGAGTGGGGCAGCTCGCTTTCCCTCGACGGGCGGGTTTTAGCGGCACAAAGCGTTCTTGTTATCGCTCATTCAAGTGCGAGTGATGACATCAAAGCGGTTGCGGATATCATCAACGGCTCTGTAACAGGCTTTAATGGTGATGACCCAATGGCACTGTTAAAAGACGGCGTAGAGCACGATGTTCTAGGCGTAATGGGCGATGTTGATTTTGCTAAAGACGTCACACTGGTACGTAATTCGGATGCGATGACGCCATCTTCTACTTATGACGCTTCTCAATGGTCATCCCTACCGAAAGACAGTATCGAAGGCCTAGGCATTCTGGATAGTGGCTCAGCACCAGAGTCGTTTGCTTGTACCCAAGATGGTCAGACGCCGAACTTCACAGCGATCCAAGACATTCAAGGTGAAGGCGATACCTCGCCATTTATCAACGGCTACCCATATATCACAGATCAGGATTTCTATGTGCAAGGGGTAGTGAGTGCAGTCACCACAGGTTTGACCAAAGGCTTCTACCTGCAAGCATTATCGGATGATTACAACCCTGACACCTCGGAAGGTTTGTTTGTTCACACTAATCAATCCAGCTCAGAGCTACAGCCAGGTGATGTAGTGTGTGTTAAAGGTAAAGTTCAAGAGTATTACAATCATACTCAGCTGAAAACCGAGAGCAACAACTGGGTTAAGCAAGGGGAACAAGCGGCACCAAGCGCAACAGAAATCGAGATTTTGCCAAGTGATAGTGACTTTGACCGCACGCTAGAGCGCTATGAAGGCATGCTGGTAAAAACCACTCAAGCGTTGGATATGCGTGTAACACGTACCTTTGGCTATGACTACGCTGCGCGCCGTAACAATATGGTTTTAGCGCAAGGCCGTATCAATATGCAGCCAAACCAAAACTTTGCTGCAGGTTCCGTGCTGGCCGAGCAACAATCGATAGAGAACGCGCAGCGCCGTCTATTTGTTGAGTCGGATGCTAAAGCGGCGGATGGTGAAATCCCATACTACCCAGATTTTGGTCGTACAGATGTGGATCAAGATGGTTCGACGGAAGATTACATTCGCATCGATGACACCATTATTGGTCTAGAAGGCGTGCTGACATACAGTTACGGTGACTACCGTCTGATTACCACCAATACCTTGACGAGCGAAAACTTCGTCCGCAACGATCCACGCAGTCAGAAGATTGAGATGAAAGAGGGCGATCTGCGTATTGCAACTTTCAACGTACTCAACTATTTCAACTCCCCATTCGGTGGTGACACCAACCCACATGGTGACAACCGTGGTGCTAACAGTTATGAAGAGTTTGAGGTTCAACAAGCCAAGATCGTCAATGCGATTCTGCGTCTAGATGCCGACATTATTGGTCTGATGGAAATCGAAAATAATGGTTTCGGTGACAGTGGCGCGATTCGCCAACTGGTTGATCAATTGAACGCGCGCATCGATCGCAAGAAAGACCGTTACGATATTGTCGCGATTGATAGTAATGGCGATAAAGTGACCGACGAGAACGACTACATTGGTACCGACGTAATTACCACCGGGGTTATCTACCGTCCTAAAGTGGTTAAGTTGCAAGATTCACGTGTGATTCCGATGCCAAGCCAGCAAGCACCAGAAGTGGTCGATGACAAGGGCAAAGTGATTGAAGATGGTAAAAACTACCAGCGTGACTCATTGGCTCCGACCTTTAAAGTCAAAGGCACCAAAGAGAGCATCACAGTCGCCATCAACCACTTTAAATCAAAAGGCTCAAGCTGCTGGGAAGATGCTGCGCCAGTTGAGCAAGGCGGCCAAGGTGGTGACGATCTGGATAAGCAAGGTTCTTGTGAAAACTTCCGTGTTGCCGCTGCGGTAGCATTGGGCGATGCGCTTAATGAAATCGATGGTCACAAAGTGATTTTAGGTGATATGAACTCGTACGGCATGGAAGATCCTATGCTGGTTCTGACGGACTACAGCCAAGAGAAATACGGTAAGACGATTACCGCTGCTCGCAACACCTACATTGTTGGCGCAGTCCAGTTTGGTGATGAAGGCGCTGTGATCACTGATAACTACGGCTACATCAACGCGGTTGCCAAAGCGCATCCGATCAGCTGGAGCTATTCATACAATGATGAAGTGGGCGCACTGGACCACTTGCTGATCAGCCCAAGCCTAGAGAAGCACTTTGTTGATGCCACCGATTGGCATATCAATGGTGGTGAATCGACGTTGTTTGATTACAACGATGAGTACAAAGGTGACCTACCTAAGTACCAAGATCATTTCCGCGCTTCTGACCACGATCCTGCGGTACTTGAGCTCAACATGGCTGGTTCATTTAGCTTCGGCGCAATGATGTCATTGTTCGGTCTGGCGTTGTGGCGTCGTCGTCAATAATCACACCCATGTAAAACTTTAAGGTCAGCCAGTGCTGGCCTTATTTTTTACAAACGCTTGCCTTTCCCAATAGCTACGGCACAATACCGCCCCTATATAGACATTTTTCAACGCTCGTTTCTAAGTCATGCTGTTAATCATCGATAATTACGACTCTTTTACTTACAACCTCTACCAGTATTTTTGTGAGCTGGGCGCAGAGGTAAAAGTGGTGCGTAATGACGAGATTAGCCTTGCACAAATCGAAGCGTTAAGTCCGACCCACTTGGTCATCTCCCCCGGCCCTTGTACGCCGAATGAAGCTGGAATCTCCCTTGCTGCGATTGAACACTTTGCCGGGAAGCTGCCTATTCTTGGTGTCTGTTTAGGTCATCAGGCCATCGCTCAGGTGTTTGGTGGTGAGGTTGTTCGCGCACGCCAAGTGATGCATGGTAAAACCTCGCCGATTCGTCACACCAATCGCAGTGTATTTGTTGGTTTGAACAATCCGCTAACCGTGACGCGCTACCACTCTTTGGTAGTAAAAAGCGACTCCTTTCCTGATTGCTTTGAGTTGACGGCCTGGACTGAGCGAGAAGATGGTTCAATGGATGAAATCATGGGCTATCAACACAAATCGCTGCCAATCGATGCGGTGCAGTTTCACCCCGAATCAATCAAAACAGAACAAGGCCATCAGCTACTGGCGAACTTTTTACGTCGTTTACATCATGACCTTGTCATTGGCTAGTGATCAACCGAACTTGGTTTGGTGCGTTCGACCCCAGCCGCTTTCAACAGATATTTTTCATAAATAGGCTCACTGGTGCCTTTCTTAACCTTGTAGAGAAAATATTTCTCAAACGCGATTTTAGCTAGGTGCACCCATTGTCCCATTCCCGTCCAGTTGGTATTGCGCGGTGGGTTTTGTGGCAGGGCGACAAACGCCGCTCCTTTATCCCCCATATCGGCTAAACACAGGGCATTGAGTGACGGCTTGGTGTGCATGGCTTCGCCTTGTTCGAGGCTCAGAATATTTTCCACGATAGCCGTGGTCATTGACTCAATCATAAAACCGGTTTTCGGCGCGCCTACAGGAACAGGCGTCTCTTCGAGTGGTGGTATCGCAACACAGACACCTGCGGCAAAGATCTCTGGGTAGTTAGGACTGCGTTGGTATTCGTCGGTAAGCACAAATCCTTTCGGGTTACAAAGCTGCGGCACTTCAGCAATCGCAGCAGATCCTTTGAACGCTGGTAGGAACATCGCCATGCTGAATGGCAGTGTGTGTTCGAAATCGACCTCTTTTTTACGGTTGAGCTCTTGGATATACGCGTGGTCATTGTCAAACTTCTCAACTTGAGCATTACAGATCCACTTGATGCCGCGTTCGCGGAATTCATGCTCCATCAGCGCTTTTGAATCGCCTACACCGCCTAATCCCATGTGACCAATATAAGGTTCACTGGTGACGAAGGTGATCGGTACTTGGTCACGAATTTTGCGTTTTCTCAGTTGGCTTTCTAACGTTAAAACATACTCATAGGCGGGGCCAAAACAGCTTGCGCCTTGCATCGCCCCAACCAGTACTGGACCCGGTTGCTTAAGTAAATTCTGGTAGGCTTGAAACGCTTTTTCAGCATGAGAGACAGTACAAATTGATTGAGTAAATCCAGAGTCTGGCCCCGCGCCTTCAACGGCTTCAAAAGCCAGTTTTGGCCCGCTGCAGATGACGAGGTAGGTATACTCGTATTGCTGACCGTCGCTGGTGGTGACTTGTTTGTTGGTTGCATCGATATGGGTCACGCCGGTTGGGTTAAAGCTGACTTTAAACTTGTCTAAGTATGGGGTTAAATCAAGTACCACTTGCTCGCGAACTCGTTCACCCAGCGCAACCCAAGGGTTCGAGGGAATAAAGTGGAACTCGTGACTTTCATTGATTAATAAAACTTCATGCTGTGCTGGTAGTTTTTGCCGTAGCTCGTAAGCCACAGAGATTCCGCCCAGACCAGCGCCGATCACTATCGTCCTTTTCATGGTGTCTTCCTTTAATTAGCATTTGCTAATTTAATGCTAGTTAATTCCACGAAAAGTGCCACTTATTCAACCGACAAAGTTGCTACGCACACGTAAAGCGTAATTATCCGCCGCAATAAAGTCTGACGAAGATCACTTTTTTTAACATTTCTTTCATAATTCACGCGCTAGATATTATGTGAAAAAGTATGCGCAGAGTTTGGCTGGTCAACGCTTGAAGCCTTATTGATACTATGATTAACCACGGCTTATGTCAGCTATAAGAATATATTGCTTCATAAAAAGAGTGGCGTGATGCATAAATACTCATAGCTAGTAACGATTAGACTCCATAGTGATAAGTAAAAAGAATTAATCACTATTGAAATGGTTAATTAAATGTAAATACAATGCCGTGGTTGCTGAATGGCAAAACAATATCTTATTTCATCGAATCGAAGTAAGGACACCATATTCGCTAGGCATGCGGTATCGAGAGGGAATGTGCAATGACTGTAGAAAATAACGTAGAACGCGGTTGGTTTGATGAGGTAATGGTACCTTGTTACAACCCAATGGAAATGATCCCAGTGAAAGGCGAGGGCGCTCGTGTATGGGATCAGCAAGGTAACGAATACATCGACTTTGCGGGTGGTATTGCCGTGAGCTGTCTAGGTCATTGTCATCCTGCAATGGTGAAAGCGCTGACTGAGCAAGGTCAGAAGCTGTGGCACCTAAGTAACGTGATGACTAACGAACCAGCACTTCGTCTAGCGAAAAAGCTTACTGAAGTGAGCTTTGCTGAGAAAGTTTTCTTTGCTAACTCTGGCGCAGAAGCGAACGAAGCGGCACTTAAGCTTGCTCGTCGTTACGCAGCAGATAAGTTTGGCCCAGAGAAATCTGAAATCATCGCCTTCAAACAAGGTTTCCACGGTCGTACTTTCTTTACTGTGACTGTCGGTGGTCAAGCCGCTTATTCTGATGGTTTTGGCCCTAAACCAGGTGATGTGACTCATCTACCATACAATGATGTTGAAGCGCTACGTGAGCATATCTCGGATCGTACATGTGCCATCATGATGGAACCTCTGCAAGGTGAAGGCGGTATCATTTCTCCAACTGACGAGTTCGTGCAAACCGTGCGTGAGCTATGTGACAAACACAATGCACTGATGATTTTTGATGAAGTACAAACAGGCAACGGTCGTACGGGTAACTTCTATGCTTATCAAGGTCTAGGCGTGACGCCAGATATCTTAAGCACAGCAAAATCGCTCGGCGGTGGTTTCCCTATTGGCGCGATGCTAACGACGACTGAATTAGCTCAACACCTAAAAGTTGGCACACACGGCACGACTTACGGTGGTAACCCACTTGCGTGTGCGGTAGCTGAAGCTGTGGTTGATATCGTGAGTGCACCAGAAACACTCGCTGGTGTTGCTGAGCGCGAAGCACTGTTCCGTGACGGTTTAGCTAAACTGAATGATAAGTACAACATGTTTACAGAAGTTCGTGGTAAAGGTCTGTTACTTGGTGCTGCACTGAACGATGAATGGCAAGGCCGTGCGCGTGATGTACTTGTTGCTGCAGGTAAAGAAGGTCTAATGCTGCTTGTGGCAGGTGCAAACGTGGTTCGTTTCACGCCATCGCTCGTGATTAGCAAAGAAGAAATTACACAAGGACTGGCTCGACTAGACAAAGCTCTAGCGACGCTAGCTAAATAATAATTAAACCGGGAGCCTACTGTTCTGTAGGTCTCCCAATACCACTGCCCTCAGTCACATGTTCAGGTAGTTGCGCAGGAAATCGCTCAGACAAGGCGTCGCTTAGAGTGAGCTAGCTGGCCTAACTTCAAAAGCTACAACGCCTTTATTCGCGATTAAACCAGCAAACGAACAGAAGACTGGTGACAGTGGTATTCCGCATCTGGAGGGAGTATCGATGCTGGTTGTTCGCCCTATTGCAATGTCGGATTACGATGCGCTGCACACTTGTGCCGTCGAGTCGGGTCACGGATTCACATCTCTACCGGTTAACGAAGAACTGTTAACCAATCGAATTACACACTCAGAATACAGCTTCGCCAAGCCAGAAGTCACCGAACCGGGTGATGAAGGTTATCTTATGGTCGGTTTCGACAGCGAAACGGATGAAGTGGCAGGTTGTACAGGTATCGAAGCTTCCATCGGCTGGGATGTACCTTTTTACTCATATCACATTAGCACTGTGGTGCACTCTTCAAGAAAGTTGGGTGTCAACAACACAGTGAAGCTGCTGACCTTCGGCAATAACTACACAGGTTGTAGTGAAATTTGTACGCTGTTCTTGCGCCCATCTTTCCGTCAAGGTTTGAATGGTCGCTTGATGTCAAAGTGTCGCTTCTTAATGATGGCTGAGCATCCACACCGTTTCTCTAAAACGATTTTTGCTGAAATGCGTGGCGTGTCAGACGATGATGGCAACTCGCCTTTCTGGCAGTGGCTCCAAGAGCACTTTTTCTCAATCGACTTCACTATGGCCGATTATCTAACAGGTATTGGCGCAAAAGGCTTTATTGCTGATCTGATGCCAAAACTGCCTATTTACATCAACTTGCTGAGTAAAGAAGCGCAAGAAGTGATTGGCAAAGTACATGAAAATACTAAGCCAGCGCTACGTTTATTAGAGAAAGAAGGTTTCACTTGCCGCAATTATGTCGACATTTTTGATGGCGGCCCAACCGTTGAATGTGACCTGAGCAATATTGAGTCAGTGCGCCATTCTTTCCGTGGCAAGGTGACGGTTGCTGAGCATTCAAGCTCTCAAGATTACTTAATTTCGAACACTTCGTTTGAAAACTTCCGTGCAACCGCGGCAAAAGCTGCGTATGACAAAGAGTCTGACTCTGTGATTATTTCACCAGCTGTGGCGAAAGCGCTACAGGTTAATGACGGTGATTTTGTTCGTCTGTTGACGCAGTAAAAAAGGATATTAACTATGACACATTGGATTGCAGGAGAGTGGGTCGCTGGACAAGGCGAACCAATGAACTCAATCAGCCCATATAACAACGAAGTGATCTGGCAGGGCGAAAGCGCAACGCCAGAGCAAGTTGAGCAAGCGGTATCCGCTGCACGCAGTGCATTCGTTAGCTGGAAGAAAATGAGCTTTGCGCAGCGCGAAGCTGTGGTTGTGGCATTTGCTGAAAAAGTAAAACAGAACAGCGAACAGATCGCAGAGATTATCGCCAAAGAGACGGGTAAGCCAATTTGGGAAACTCGCACTGAAGCAGCGGCGATGGCAGGCAAGATTGCTATCTCCATTCGTGCTTACCACGATCGCACCGGTGAAGCGCAGCGTGAAGCCGCAGGCAACCAAATTGTACTGCGCCACCGCCCATTGGGTGTGATGGCAGTTTTCGGCCCGTATAACTTCCCAGGCCACTTACCAAATGGTCACATTGTTCCCGCTCTGCTAGCGGGTAATACTGTGGTATTCAAGCCTTCTGAACAAACGCCACTAACGGGTGAGTTTGCGATGAAACTATGGGAGCAAGCTGGCTTACCTAAAGGCGTGATCAACTTGGTACAAGGCGCTAAAGAAACCGGTATTGCCCTTGCTGACTCCAAAGGTCTTGATGGTGTGCTGTTTACGGGTAGTGCCAATACTGGTCATATCTTGCATAAGCAGTTTGCGGGTCAGCCGGGTAAGATGCTAGCGCTTGAAATGGGCGGCAACAACCCTATGGTGATTTCGGACAATTATGGTGACGTTGACGCAACGGTTTACACCATCATTCAATCCGCGTTTATCAGTGCTGGACAACGTTGTACCTGTGCGCGTCGTCTGTATGTTCCAGTTGGCGAAAAAGGTGATCAACTAGTGAGTAAGCTGGTTGAAGCGACTAACAAGATTCGAGTTGATCAGCCATTTGCTGAGCCTGCACCATTTATGGGGCCGCAGATCTCGAAAGCAGCGGCTGATTTTATTCTTGCTGCACAAGCGAATTTACACAACCTTGGTGGTGTCAGCCTAGTTGAAGCAAAAGCAGGTGAAGCGGCGTTTGTTACTCCGGGCATTATTGATGTTACTGCAATTGCCGAGCTACCAGACGAAGAGTACTTCGGCCCGCTATTGCAACTGGTTCGTTACCAAGGCCTAGAGCAGGCGGTAGAACTAGCCAATGATACGCGCTTTGGTTTGTCTGCCGGACTGGTTTCAACCGATGATGGCGAGTGGGAGTATTTTGTCGACCACATTCGCGCAGGTATTGTTAACCGCAACCGTCAATTAACCGGTGCCAGCGGTGACGCGCCATTCGGTGGCCCAGGTGCATCGGGTAACTTACGTCCAAGTGCGTATTACGCCGCAGACTACTGTGCTTACCCTATGGCTTCAATGGAAGGCGGAGAAACAGAGCTGCCGGCAACATTGAGCCCAGGTGTAGAACTATAAAAACCATTTCTGGCTTCGTCCTGCGATGAGGCCAGATAACGGTGACAAGCTGAAGGCTATCTGATCAGGGTTTCTGGACACTAGGATTGGGTAGCCTTTTTATAATAATAATCGCCCTAACCACAACGTAAACAACCCCCTATACAAGGAGGCGTTATGACGCCAGATGTTTTATTCCAACACCTATGGAATGACTATATTCAACGCTTATGTCCCTCTGCTGAAAAAGTTCATCAGTTGCTGAAAGAAGATGAAGCGCTGATCAACGATCACATTGCACTGCGCACGTTTAACGTCGAACCTCTTGGTATCGCGACGTTAGCGCAACCATTTTTGGATGTCGGTTATCAGCCTTGCGGTGACTATGTGTTTGAAAGTAAAAAGCTGGTTGCGAAACACTATGAACATCCAGATCCAAAACAACCAAAAGTGTTTATTAGCGAGTTAAAGGTTGAAGAGTGTTCTGCTGAGCTGCAAGCGATCGTCGCTAAGCTTGTTGAGCAATTAGACACCAGCAAGCTAAAAGGTCATGAATTCTTGTATGGCGGTCGTTTATGGGATCTGAGCTTTGACGATTTCCAAGCTTTGGCCCAAGAGAGTGAATACGCTTCTTGGCTTGCTGCTCACGGTTATGGGGCAAACCACTTTACAGTGAGTGTTAACCAATTGAAGGCATTTGACGAAGTGGTGGAAGTGAACAATCACTTGCGTCAGGCGGGTTTTACCATTAACGAGTTTGGCGGTGAAGTGAAAGGTACACCTGAGGTGTTACTGGAGCAATCTTCGACCATGGCTGATAAAGTTACTGTTCAGTTTAGCCAAGGCAGCGAAATCATCCCAGGCGGCTTCTATGAGTTTGCTAAGCGCTACCCTATGAGTAACGGCGAGCTTTACCCAGGGTTCGTCGCAGCATCTGCTGATAAGATTTTTGAAAGCACTAATGGCTAGTAAGTCTGCGGTTAGTGAGTGGTTACAGAATCTATTTCTCAGCTTAATTTAGTATAGATTCTAGATAGCTCGTTCCTCACTTCTGAAATGACAGAATGTAAAATAACAAAAAAGCCACCAATGTTCCCACTGGTGGCTTTTGAATTTTTATCTGTTAATCGAAAATTAACGCGTACCGTAAACTACGATAGTTTTGCCGTGCGCAGAAATTAGGTTCTGCTCTTCTAGCATCTTCAGGATACGACCAACAGTCTCTCGAGAACAGCCAACGATCTGACCAATCTCTTGACGAGTGATCTTAATCTGCATGCCGTCTGGGTGAGTCATTGCATCTGGTTGCTTCGCTAGGTTAAGTAGCGTTTGAGCAATACGACCTGTTACGTCTAAGAAGGCTAAGTCACCTACTTTTTGGCTAGTCACTTGTAGGCGGCTGGCCATTTGCGCAGAAAGGCGCATTAGGATGTCTGGGTTTACTTGGATTAGCTGACGGAATTTCTTAAACGAAATTTCTGCTACTTCACAAGGAGATTTAGCACGAACCCATGCGGTACGCTCTTGGTCTTCTTCGAATAGACCAAGTTCACCGATAAAGTCACCTTGGTTTAGGTAAGAAAGGATCATCTCCTTACCTTCTTCGTCTTTAATAAGAACCGCTACTGAACCTTTAACGATGTAGTACAAGGTTTCAGCTTTTTCGCCCGCGTGAATTAGCGTGCTTTTTGAAGGGTACTTATGAATATGACAATGTGAAAGAAACCACTCTAATGTAGGGTCGGTTTGAGGTTTACCTAGAACCATAATATCTCACTTCCTCTGCAGGGTACGCTTGCTGCTTTCCATATTTTAGCTAAGCCTGAATCAAGGCTTACTAGGATAAGAGCACTTTACTAATGCTGCAAGCAACTTATGTTTCGGTTTGAAATAGTATCCTTTTTCGAAAACGATTTCTTGATTTTAATCGGGTCGAATAGGGGTTTTACTACGCAAAACTGTGCACATGATCACGGTATGAAAAGTAATCGTGTTCTACCTGTGAGTCTTAGCCAATTTTTCCCATTTCAATCAACTGTTGAAGAATGGGGCGCATAATGAGTTCCATCGCAAAACTCATCTTTCCACCAGGGACTACAATCGTGTTATGGCGCGACATAAACGAGCCGTCAATCATTGCCAATAGGTAGGGATAATCGACGTTTTTAATCCCACGTAATCGGATCACGACAAAGCTTTCATCCAAGCTCGGGATGCCTTTGGCGTTAAGCGGGTTGGAGGTGTCTACGGTAGGAACACGCTGAAAGTTAATATGAGTGCGAGAAAATTGTGGTGTAATGTAGTTAAGGTAGTCATCCATCGAGCGTACGATAGAATCCATCACAGCCTCTCGCGAGTGACCGCGGTCGCGAGTATCGCGGACAAACTTTTGGATCCACTCTAAGTTAACAATCGGCACCATGCCGATGAGAAAATCGACATGTTGTGCGACGTTCACTTCACCATCGACAACGCCACCATGCAAACCTTCATAAAACAAGACATCGGAGTTTTCTGGTAGATCTTGCCACGGCGTAAAGGTCCCCGGCATTTGGTTATAGGGTACTGCTTCATCAAAGGTGTGTAGATAACGTCGAATCTGACCTGTACCATCTTGGCCGTACTTGCGGAAGAACTCTCCCAGACCATTAAAGTCGTTGGCTTGTGGGCCAAAATAACTGATGTGACGACCTTGCTCGCGTGCTTTGCGAATTTCGACATCCATTTCTGGACGAGTAAAACGGTGGAAGCTATCGCCTTCAACCCACGCGGGTTTGACATTCATCATGTTGAACATCTTGCGAAACGCTTCTGACGTTGTGGTGGTGCCTGCTCCTGATGAGCCGGTCACGGCAATAATTGGGTGTTTTGCTGACATGACAAACCTTGTCTGTGAATAACAATCCATTAATCGAACACCACTATAACATGCTTTAGTGGTGAGTCACTGTATGCTATTCGATATCTTTTAGAGCTGGCGTTTTAGTTGAATATCAACGGTTTCGTGTAATTCAGAGAACACGACAACAGCCTCACCGGACTCTAACTGAGTTCTTATTTGATCTATTTTGTCTTGCAAAGAGATTTCGACATCACCGTAGTCGGTCCCTTCACGCAGAACAAATTCACGAATTAGGTTTTCAAGCGTATCTGGCTCAATTTGTTGCCATGGAACGATCATAAATACCTCATTATTTTATGATTGAATCGCAGGGTGTTAGCGCGAAACGGCCAAGCTTTCGTAATAAGCTGGCAGGGCTTCTTCGAGCCAAAACCTCGGTTTGAGTGCACTGCCCGCGACAAAACCGACATGACCACCTTGGTCAAACAGGCGATAGTCAATATTGTCTGGCAGCACATACTTGGGTATCACATCATCGGTCATAAACGGGTCGTCTTTGGCGTGAATGATCTGAGTGGGCAGTGTGATCTCTTTTAGGCGATGGATACCGGAACAGCGCTGGTAATAATCTTGTGCATCTTTAAAACCATGCAAGGGCGCAGTGATGAGATCATCAAACTCATACAGCTTAGTTACGCGCTTAATGTGTTGGTAGCTAAGCCCTAACTCACCTTTGAGCAGGTGATGTTTCTGCAAGGCACTTTTCTTGAGAGAAGAGAGCAAGTAGGTTTTATACAGCTTGGAAAAACCTTGTTCGATGCGCTCTGAACAGGCCGAAAGGTCGAGTGGTGCCGAAACGATAGTGGCCGCATCAAGTAAAGGCGCTTGGTTATATTGAGCTAAGTAGTTGGCTAACATATTGCCGCCTAGTGAGATACCTACCGCGACTTTGGTCTGGTTTGGCAATCGCTTATCAAGCTGCTCTAGGAAAAAGCGTGCATCTTCGACCTCGCCAGAGTGGTAAGCGCGCGCAAGTTTGTTCGGTTTACCGCTGCAGCCGCGAAAGTGCATCATCACCGACAACCAGCCCTGTTTCGCAAAGGCGTTCATCAGGCCATTAGCATAAGGGCTGTAAAAGCAGCCTTCCAAACCATGAAAGAGAATAAAAATGGGTTTGCTTTGCGCTTCTTTGCTAGTGATATCTTCACTCCAAGCGATATCGAGGAAATCACTATCAGGGGTATCTAAGGTCTGCCAAATCGGCTCAAACAAGGCTTTTTTGCGAATAAAGCGCGGCGCAAGCGTTTGTAGATGCGGGTTGGCTAATCCTTTAGCGGCAACGAAATGAGTCATAGGCGTTCCAGGGCTTATTGATTGGCGATATTGTCGATAGGGTCAGAGAACGCCGTGTAGAGCTGTTCACCTCCTAACTGACGGCAGTATCTTAATGTCAGGGGTTCTGCATGATTGACGGTTAGTTCAATACTGTTAATGCAATCGACCAGATCGGACTGCTGCTGCTTTTCGAGCTGCAACTCAAATTGGAGTGATTCACGATAGACAGTGTCTGGGAGATGAAACTTGAGCTTGCGGCGTAATTCTCGGTAATCATGCAGCAGGGTTTCTGAACGACCAAGACACTCTTCGACCTTACGCCAGTCCTGCTCTTTAAAGCAGACCTGCTGCTCGTCAAGCCACTTGAGCAGCAGAAGAAGATTAACGTTGCCTTTGAAATGGTTTTGTAAGTGGAGGCACGCCTCTTTTACTTCTCGCACACTGTAGTATTGCAGGCTAAATTGCCACAAGCGCTCCAGCGTTAAAGAAATCGTGACGTGCTTTGAACTCATTGACTGTTGAACTCCTGCTCCATGTTCTCTAGCTCTTCCTGAAGAGCCATCCATTCCATTTCGATATCTTCTAGCGCACTCTTGCTGTCTGCCTGAACGGCTAATACTTGGTTAAGTTTAGCTTTATTTTCGGCATCATAAAGTGAGTTATCTGATAATTGGGTTTCTGCTTCCGCAAGTTTAGCGCCCAACTTATCCATTTTCTCTTCGAGTTTTGTCAGGTTTTTGCGAATTGGTGCCGTTTGTTTACGAAATTCTGCCTCACGACGTTTTTGGTCTTTTTTAGCCGCTGCGCTATTGAGCGAACTCTTTTCTGGTTGCTGAGCTTGAGCTTCACGACGCTCGGCTTTTTGCTGATCGGTCAGCCATTTGTAGTAATCGTTAAGATCACCATCAAACGGTGCCACCTGACGGTCATGGACTAAATAGAGGTCATCAGTGGTCGCACGCAGCAAGTAGCGGTCGTGGGAAACAATCACCATAGCACCTTCAAAAGTCTGCAGCGCCATCGTTAATGCTTGACGCATATCGAGGTCAAGGTGGTTGGTCGGCTCATCGAGTAACAATAGGTTGGGCTTTTGCCACACAATGAGTGCCAAAACTAGACGGGCCTTTTCGCCACCTGAGAACGGAGCGACTTTTTCGAGCGCTTTGTCACCTTGGAAGCCGAAGCTGCCAAGATAATTACGCAGCTCCAGTTCGTTTTTATCCGGTGCGATTTGCATCATGTGCTGTAGCGGCGTTTCTTCTGGGTGCAAAGTCTCTAACTGATGCTGAGCAAAGTAACCAATTTTGACCCCTTGTGAATAGGTTAGATCGCCCCCTTGAGGTTTTAGCTCACGCGAAAGCAGCTTGATCAAGGTTGATTTACCTGCGCCGTTACGACCGAGCAAACCAATGCGACTGCCTGGAACCAAATTGAGGCGAATTTTCTCAAGAATCAAATTGTCGTCGTAGCCTGCAGAAACCTCATCCATCATGATGATTGGGTTAGGCAAGGCGTTAGGCTCACGGAACTCGAAGCTGAAGGGGTTATCAAGCTGAGCAGGAAGTACTCTTTCCATTCGCTCTAAGGCTTTAATGCGACTTTGCGCCTGACGCGCTTTTGAGGCCTTGTAGCGGAAGCGATCGATGTAGCTTTGCATGTGCGACATCTGCTTCTGTTGCTTCTCATACTGCGCTTGTTGCAATATCAGTTTTTGTGCGCGCTGGTCTTCAAACGACGAGTAGTTGCCGGTGTATTCGTTGAGCTGCTGATTTTCAACGTGAATGATACGGCCAACGATCGGGTCTAAAAAGTCGCGGTCGTGCGAGATCAACACCAAAGTGCCCGGATAGTTTTGTAACCAACGTTCTAGCCACATCACCGCATCCAGGTCTAAGTGGTTGGTTGGCTCATCGAGCAGCAAAAGATCGGATCGACATAACAGTGCCTGAGCAAGATTAAGACGCATGCGCCAACCACCAGAGAATTGGGTTAGATTCCAGCTCATTTGCTCTTGACTAAAACCTAGACCATCAAGCAGTTCAGCTGCGCGAGCGCGAATGCTATAACCGCCAATGGTTTCTATTTTACCGTGGATTTCAGCAACCAGTGTGCCGTTGTCTTTTTGCTCTGCTGTCGCAAGATCAGCTTCAAGGCGGCGATATTCACGATCGCCATCAATGACGTATTCTATGGCACTGCGCTCTAATGCAGGCGTTTCCTGTGCAACCCAAGCCAACTCCCAATGTGCGGGTTTACTAAAGTTACCCGCATCGATGGAAAGCTCGTCTTTAATCAAGGCAAACAGGGTCGACTTACCACAGCCGTTTTTGCCGACTAAACCGACTTTATCGCCCGGATGAATGGTTGCAGAGGCTTGCTCAAGAAGTGGTTTTCCACCACGGAGAAGCTGAATGCCAGAGAAGGTAATCATAATCTTTTGCTTTGTCTTTACTCGTATTGCGACGAATAGTAGGGCACTTGATGGGCGATGTCGATCATTGCGTTATTGCCACTAACAACGTATAACAAACTGATAACGATATATAACCTTCATATCCAACTGTTTTTTTGGTTTAGCAATAAAATTAGATGCATGACATAAGGATTGGTGTCTAAGGAATGCAGACTTTATCATCCAACAAGCCCAAAGTGTTGGTGCTCTATTCCCACCCGGAGTCGCAGGCTTCTGTGGCAAATCAAATGATGATCAAGAAGATTGAGTCGCTTGATCACGTTACTGTGCATGATCTTTATGCGCACTACCCCGATTTTTTTATTGATGTTGCGGCTGAACAGAAATTGCTTAGCCAGCACGATGTGATTGTCTTTCATCATCCGCTGTATATGTATTCTTGTCCTGCTTTGCTTAAAGAGTGGTTAGACAGAGTACTCAGTAAAGGTTTTGCCTTCGGTAAAGGGGAGGCGATGAAAGGTAAGTATTGGCGCAGTGTGATTACCACCGGCGGTAAGCAAGAGGCGTTTGGTAAAACCGGCTACAACCGCTACCCACTTGATGAAATCCTTCAGCCATTTGAGTTAACCGCAGCCTTGTGCCAAATGCATTGGATTGAGCCTTTGGTGCTCTATTGGGCGCGTAACGTTAGTGAGATGGAGCGTTATCAACACGCCGAAGATTATCGCCAGTGGCTGACCAACCCTATCCCTCAAGATTTACAGCAAACCAGCGGAGGTGAGCATGGCGCTTGAGAGTGATTTCCTGCAAAGCAGTGTGATATTCCTTACCGCTGCTGTGGTAGCTGTCCCTTTGGCGCAGCGACTCGGCTTGGGCTCCGTTCTGGGCTACTTGTTAGCTGGGGTAGCGATTGGCCCGTGGGGATTAGGTTTAATCAGTGACGTTGAAGCTATTTTGCATTTTGCGGAATTTGGCGTGGTGTTGCTGCTGTTCTTAATTGGATTGGAACTGAATCCGAAAAAGCTGCTGCAAATGAAAGGGCCGATATTAGGTCTTGGTGGCGCGCAAGTGGTGGTTACGACCTTGGTCTTAGCCTGTGTTGCCTACACCGTTGGCTCCACGTGGCAAACCAGTTTGATCATAGGTATGGGGTTGGCGCTCTCCTCGACGGCGATAGCACTGCGGGTTATCGATGAGCAAGGACTCGCCGGCAGTGAAACCGGGCAGTCAGGCTTTGCAGTATTGCTCTTTCAAGACATCGCCGTGATCCCTATGTTAGCAATATTACCAGTACTGGCTGGTAATACCGCGGGAAACTGGTTTGATGCGTTGTGGATGCTCGCTGGAGTAGGTGGCTTGCTGGTCGGTGGCCACTTCTTGTTGCGGCCACTGTTTCGCTATGTCGTTCTTAGTGGCGTCAGAGAGCTGTTTACGGTAGCGGCCTTACTGCTCGTTATCGGTATCGCTTTGTTAATGAAGTACCTCGGACTGTCTATGGCGTTGGGCACCTTCTTAGCTGGCGTACTGTTGGCTGAAAGTGAATATCGCCATGAATTAGAAATCGCCATAGAGCCATTTAAAGGTCTGCTGCTTGGCTTGTTCTTTATTGCGGTGGGGATGGCGGTTAACCTAGGCTTAATTGCACTCGAACCTATTTTAGTGCTGTCGACCGTTATTGGCCTTGTGGTGGTTAAAGGGATTATCTTGTATTTGCTTGCACGTGTTGCAGGCAGCAGTGCTAAAGCGCGCAGTAAAATGGCGGCGATATTGAGCCAAGGCGGGGAGTTTGCCTTCGTTATCTTTACCGCGGCGAGCAGTGAAGGTCTGATTAATCAAGAACAAACCGCGTTTTTACTGGTGGTGGTCAGTTTATCTATGGTGACGACACCTTTGCTCTTGATGGCACAAAATAAATGGTACGCTCACGGTTTAAATGCCGAGACGAGTGAAGCGTTAAAAAGTGATGTGGTCAACAAGCAGCCACGCGTGATCATCGCGGGATTTGGTCGTTTTGGTCAAATTATCGGGCGCTTGATGTACGCCAACAAAATCAAGGTCACCGTACTGGAAAGCGATGCGAGCCAAATTCACCTGCTGCGCAAGTATGGCTATAAAGTGTTTTATGGTGATGCCACTCAGCTAGATTTATTGCGTGCCGCCGGCGCAGATAAAGCCGAAGCCATGATTATCTGTACCGATTCACCTGATGAGATCGTGAAAATCATCGAGCTGTGCCAAACTCACTTCCCCGATCTAAAACTGCTTGCTCGGGCGAGAAGTCGCGTCGAGGCCTATCAACTATTGAGCCATGGTGTCGACAGCTACTCGCGAGAAACTTTCCTTGGCGCCTTGGATCTTGGTCGTCAAACCTTAATTAAACTCGGCATGCACCCATATCAAGCCAAGCGAGCTGAGGCACATTTTAGAAAGCTTGATAATGCTATGCTCAAAGAGCTGCTTCCTCAGCACAATAATGACAAACAACTGGCCCAAAGAGCGAAAGAGGCCCGTAAAGAACTGGAAGAGATATTTGGTCGAGAGCTAGAAAGTGATCAACAAGCCAAAAACTTCTGGGAATAATTGAGTGAAATAAAGAAATGAAAAAAAGATTTATTGCTGGTGCTAGCTGTCCTAAGTGTTCTGCCCAAGACACGTTACGCTGGTGGATAGAGAATAATATTGAGTTAGTAGAGTGTGTTGAATGTGGTCATCAAGATCAACGTCAGCCTCAGTCTGTAGAAAAAACCGAACATAGCGGTCAAGAAATGATCGGCATTTTTAAGCCCGATTGATTGTGTTTCTATAAATGATCCCCATAATACCCCCAATAGTAAGTTTGCAGACCTTAACTCAGGTCTTTTGTTCTCCTTGGAGTAAATATGAAAATTGAAAAGAACGTAGTTGTAAGCCTTGCTTACCAAGTGAAGTTGGAAGACGGTGTTGTTGTTGATCAGTCTACAACTGATGCGCCACTAGATTACCTACACGGCAACAATAACCTAATCACTGGTCTGGAAACGGCACTAGAAGGTAAGGAAGCGGGCGCTAAGTTCTCAGTGACGGTTTCTCCAGAAGAAGCATACGGTGAACACAACGATGCACTTGTACAACGTGTTCCTGCCAATGTATTCCAAGGTGTAGAGCAAATTGAAGTGGGTATGCGCTTCCTAGCTGATACTGACCAAGGTCCTATTCCTGTTGAAGTTACAGAAGTGGATGGCGACGAAGTTGTTGTTGATGGCAACCATATGCTAGCTGGTCAAACACTGACTTTCGACGTGGAAGTAGTTGCCCTACGTGAAGCGACGGCAGAAGAAGTTGAGCACGGCCATGTTCACCAAGCGGGCGGTCACGACCACGATCACGAAGGTGGTTGTTGTGGTGGCGAAGGCCATGACCACGGTGATGAGAAAAAAGATGGCTGCTGCGGTGGCGGTAGCTGCGGATCTCACTAATTCCCCTCGCTATCTAACTAAATTAGAAAGGTGTTTCCTGCTGTACGGGAAACGCCTTTTTTGTTATTTAGTCGTTAGTTAACTTGCTGCTTGGAGAGCAATATCATGACCCAACCCTTTTCTATCGCGATACATGGTGGTGCGGGAACCATACTACGCGAGCAAATGAGCGACGCGCTCAAAGCGTCTATCTTGGCGGATTTAGAAAAATCAGTGCGTGCAGGACATCAGATTTTGGCGCAATCAGGGGATGCGCTAGATGCGGTGGTTGCAGCAGTTAAAGTATTGGAAGACTCGCCAAACTTTAATGCGGGTAAAGGCTCGGTGTTGACCAATAAAGAGATGGTCGAGATGGACGCCTCTGTTATGCATGGCAAAGAGAAAAACGCTGGCGCAGTGGCGGGTGTGCTTCATATTAAAAACCCTATCGAACTGGCGCGTGATGTGATGTACAAAAGCAATCATGTGTTGATGATTGGCGAAGGCGCGGAAGAGTTTGCTTTTGAGCAAGGTCACCAATACACCGAGCAAGATTATTTCTTTACCGAGCGTCGCTATGAGCAACTGCTGTCGATGAAAGAGAAAGGTTTGTTTGCTCTGTCTGAAGCAAAATACCCAGACGATAAGAAATACGGCACGGTTGGCGCAGTAGCGCTTGATCAACACGGCAATCTTGCGGCAGCGACCAGTACTGGTGGCGTAACTAACAAAAAGTATGGTCGTGTTGGTGATTCTTCAATTATTGGGGCGGGTACCTATGCTGACAATGGCACGGTCGCTGTTTCAACAACCGGAATGGGTGAGTACTTTATTCGCCAAACCGTTGCGGTAGATGTTGCTGCTCGCATGCGCTATTTGCACGAGGATCTATCGACTGCGTGTGACACCATCATCCAAGGTGAGCTCAAACAGATGGGCGGAGAAGGTGGGCTGATTGCGGTTGATGCAAAAGGTCAACTCCATTTTGCGATGAATAGCACGGGCATGTATCGAGCTGGAATCGATGTTAATGGTCACTTTAGCGTTAAAATTTACGCTGATGAGTAGCCTGACGAGACGAGTAATTGTCGGCTCGAGAATTAAGTTGCTGATATATTTCAGGGTTGTTTAATCACGGATTTAATTTAAACAGTATTGCACTCTGATGATTAAAAAATGACTGCAAGAAATGTGATTCAGTGCTAGAATCCATTTTTAACTAGCAACAGATACTGGAAAGATGGGAAATAACGTAGTCGTTCTGGGCACCCAATGGGGTGACGAAGGTAAAGGTAAAATCGTTGACCTTTTAACTGAAGATGCAAAGTATGTAGTTCGTTACCAAGGCGGACACAATGCAGGTCACACTCTTGTAATTGACGGTCAAAAAACCGTTCTTCACTTAATTCCATCAGGCATCCTACGCGATAACGTCAAATGTGTTATCGGTAATGGCGTTGTTCTTTCGCCTGACGCACTCCTTAAAGAAATGAAGCCTCTTGAAGAGCGCGGTATTCCGGTTCGTGAGCGTCTTTTCGTTTCTGAAGCTTGTCCTCTAATTCTTCCTTACCATATCGCTATTGATAACGCACGTGAGCTTGCGCGCGGTAAAAAAGCAATCGGTACGACTGGTCGTGGTATCGGTCCTGCGTATGAAGATAAAGTTGCTCGTCGCGGCCTACGCGTTGGCGACCTTTTCGATAAAGAGATGTTCGCAGAGAAGCTAAAAGAAGTGATGGAATTCCATAACTTCCAGCTAGAGCACTTCTACAAAGCAGACACAGTAAGCTATGACGAAGTTCTTGAGCAATGCATGAGCTATGCAGATCTACTGACTTCAATGGTGATTGACGTTACTGACGAACTAGACGCAGCACGTAAACGCGGCGATAAGATCATGTTCGAAGGTGCGCAAGGTACTCTACTTGATATCGACCACGGTACTTACCCGTACGTAACCTCTTCTAACACAACTGCTGGTGGTGTTGCTGCAGGTTCTGGTTTCGGTCCTCGTCACATCGGTTACATCCTTGGTATCACTAAAGCTTACTGTACTCGTGTTGGTTCTGGTCCATTCCCGACTGAGCTATATGACGGTCTAGACAAGCAAGACCCTGTTGGTAAACACCTAGGTGATGTTGGCCAAGAGTTTGGTGCAACAACAGGTCGTCTACGCCGTACAGGTTGGTTCGATGCGGTTGCGATGCGTCGTGCAGTTCAAATCAACTCTATCTCTGGTTTCTGTATTACTAAACTAGACGTACTAGACGGTCTTAAAGAGCTAAAAATCTGTACTGGTTACAAGATGAAAGATGGCTCTATCCTAGAAGTTTCACCAATGGCTGCTGAAGCGTTTGAAGAAGCAACACCAGTATACGAAACAATGCCTGGCTGGTCTGAAACTACATTTGGTGCTAAGTCTCTAGACGCGCTTCCACAAGCAGCTCTCGACTACATCAAACGTATCGAAGAGCTAACGGGTGTACCAGTTGATATTATCTCTACTGGTCCTGACCGTAACGAAACAATCATCAAGGTTCACCCATACGCAGGTTAATCTCTGATTGCACAGATATTTTTAAAAACCGGCGATTATCGCCGGTTTTTTTATGTCCAATTTTCCTTGCGAATCTCATCACTTACGGCAACAATTTGCCCAATAGCGGCAAATATGATTAAAGAGTCAGCTCTGATTGCCGATACTAATATCAAGCTTGCCGTGTGTGCGGCAAATCAGATGTTGACTGAAGAAACATCATTGATCGAAGTGAAGAGTGCAGAACATGAAGCTAAGAAAATTAGCGGCTTCGATGGTGTTGGCGTTAAGTGCCTCTGTGGTACAGGCAAATACATTGTCTGATATTGGAGAGCCGATACCTATTTATACTGAAGCTGAACTAATTAAACTGATTAATAACAACCAACATTTAGAGCGTGTTAAAGCCGATAACTGTCAGCTGGTTGAAGATATTGTTGCTCGTGCAACTCGCATCAGCTTGCCTGCGTATGAATTTTTGTACGGAGATATGTTGGCGTGGGGCGTGTGTGTTAACCAAGATGTCGAGCTTGGTCTTTACTATATGGAGAATGCCGCTCATCAAGGTTTACCTGCTGCGCTTGAGCAGATTGGTCGCTACTACTCGCGTGGGACATTGGTTCAGCAAGATAAAGAGCGCGCCATTCCTTACTTACGCGAAGCGGCAGCAATGGGTAACCTCAACGCTCGTATTCACCTAGCTGAGCTACTGCTACGAGATTATGGTAGCCCATTGGATTATGAAGATGCCTACCGTTGGCTCTACAACTCGGTTACGGCGGATCAGCGTGTCCACAAACGAATCAGTGTATTACGTCAAGGCCTAGAAAGGCGAATGCCACAGAATATTATCGCCAGAGCGAAAAAGCGCGAAACGTTTTGGTAATAAAGTCGACAACGCTCCTTACTGCACTCGGGGGCGGATGTATAACAAGAAATGCCCAGCAAACGCTGGGCATTTCTTGTTTAGGCGAGTCATTTTTGCCAGCAATATTGCATTCCAAGCTAAAGATATTGAAAAATAGCGAAATTAAAGCGACTTACCTGTAGCTTACTTCGGGACTCAGATATACTTGTGTTAAATCCCTTCCTTTGTGAATTAGGCGTGCCTATGTCAGACAATACCCATAATGACCCATTTGCTGCTCGTGAATCGGAAAATTATGAAAACCCGATCCCAAGCCGTGAGTTTATCTTAGAGTACCTCAGCCAAGCTGGTGTTCCGATGAATCGCAACGATCTCTTTGATGCATTAAAACTGCAAGGAGAGGACCAGTATGAAGGGCTGCGTCGTCGATTACGCGCTATGGAACGTGATGGCCAGTTAGTATTTACCCGCCGTCAGTGCTATGCATTGCCGGAAAAACTGGAAATGATCAAAGGCTATGTGATTGGGCACAAAGATGGGCACGGCTGGGTGCGCCCTGAAGGCAGTGTTGGTAAAGACAATGATATTGTCCTGCCTCATCATCAGATGAAGAACATCATCCATGGTGATTATGTATTGGTGCAGCCGACAGAAAACTCCAAGCGTGGCCGCAAAGAAGGGCGTTTGGTACGTGTACTTGAAGAGCGTCAAAGCCAGATTGTTGGCCGCTTCTTTATGGAATACGGTTACTCTTATGTGGTACCGGATGATTCACGTATCCATCAGGACATCCTAATTCCTAATGAGCTTAGAGCGGGTGCGCGAATGGGTAACGTGGTGGTTATTGAGATAACCGATCGCGGTTCACGCTCACGTGGAATGATGGGTAAAGTTATTGAAGTTCTTGGCGAAAATATGGCGCCTGGGATGGAAACGCAAATCGCTATTCGCACTCATCAGATCCCACACGACTGGCCAGAAGCGGTCAACAAGCAGATTGAAGGACTAGGGGAAGAAGTACCGGAAGAGGCTAAAGTTGGTCGGGTTGATCTGCGTCAGCTACCTTTGGTCACCATTGATGGCGAGGACGCGCGTGACTTCGATGATGCGGTTTTCTGTGAGAAGAAAAAAGGCGGCGGTTGGCGTTTATGGGTAGCAATTGCGGATGTGAGCTATTACGTTCGTCCAGAGTCAGCGTTAGATAAAGAAGCCATTAACCGTGGTAACTCGGTTTATTTCCCATCGCAAGTTGTGCCTATGTTGCCTGAAGTGCTTTCTAATGGCCTGTGTTCACTCAACCCACAAGTGGATCGCTTGTGTATGGTGTGTGAGATGACGATTTCAGAGACAGGAAAGTTGTCGGGATACAAACACTATGAAGCGGTGATGAATTCTCATGCTCGCTTAACCTATAATAAAGTCCACGATATTCTCGAAGGTGACGAAGAGCTACGCGAGCGCTATGAGCCAATCGTGCCGCATCTTGAAGAGCTGCACAGCATGTACAAAGTGCTCAAACATGCGCGCGATAATCGCGGGGCGATTGAGTTCGAAACCATAGAAACTAAATTCATCTTTAACGCTGAGCGTAAGATTGACAGCATTGAACCTGTGATTCGCAATGATGCGCACAAGATTATCGAAGAGTGTATGATTCTGGCCAATATCGCCTCGGCATCATTGGTGGAAAAAGCCAAAGAGCCAGCCTTATACCGTATTCACGAATCTCCGGGTGAACTTCGCCTACAAGGTTTCCGTGATTTCTTAGGTGAGCTGGGACTGCATCTCAACGGTGGTTTAGAGCCGTCACCAACCGATTATGCCGATTTGGTCAGACAAATTGGTGAGCGTGCGGATAAAGAACTGATCCAAACCATGCTACTGCGCTCGATGAAGCAGGCGGTATATAATGCTGATAACTGCGGGCACTTCGGCTTGGCACTAAAGCGCTACGCGCACTTTACTTCACCGATTCGTCGCTACCCAGACTTACTTCTTCATCGCGCAATCAAGTATCTGATCGCGAAAGAAAACGGAACTCTGCGTGACCGTTGGACTCCGACTGGCGGTTACCACTATTCGTTTGATGATATGGACTTCTATGGTGAGCAGTGCTCGATGACTGAGCGCCGTGCAGACGATGCCACCCGAGAAGTGTCTGATTGGCTTAAATGTGAGTACATGCAAGACCATGTCGGCGAAGAGTTGGATGGTGTCATTGCTAACGTGACCGGATTTGGTTTCTTCGTTCGCCTGACTGATCTGCACATAGATGGTTTGGTGCATATCTCAGCACTGGCTAACGACTACTATCAATTTGACCCGATTGGTCAAAGACTTATCGGTGAAAGCTTTGGTGCCATCTACCGCTTAGGTGACGCAGTGAAAGTCAAAGTGCTGTCGGTTAATCTTGATGATCGCCAAATAGACTTTGAATTAGTCGAAACAAGTCGTAAGCTACGCGGCGAAGGCAAAACGGCCAAGAAGCGCGCGGCGGAAGCGAAGCGTAAAGCCAAGGATAAAAAGCGCGCGGCAACCAAAGGTGAAAGATCAGAACGCAAGGCTGCGCCTGACATCGAGCCGACCAAGCGTCCGGAACGTGCCGAGTCTAATGCTAGCAAAAAGCCTAAAGTAACCAAGGCGCGCAAGAAGAAACCGGGTGCTAAACCAAAGAAAACCAAACGCGCTAAGAAACCAGCGCAGTAAAAATCAGACCAACAGGTTTTTAAATGAGTAACGAATTTATTTACGGTATTCACGCTGTAAAAGCAGTTTTAGAGCGTGAGCCAGAACGTTTTATTGAAGCGTTTGTCTTAAAAGGTCGTCAAGATGACCGCTTAATGCCTATTCTAAATGATCTGCAAATGTGTGGAGTGTCAATTCAACAGATGACACGTAAGACATTAGATGACAAGGCTCGTGGTGCCAACCACCAAGGTATCATGGCGCGCGTTAAGCCAGCTAAGCAACTTAACGAAAACGACCTCGATGACATCCTTGCTAAGCATGAATCGCCACTATTGCTGGTACTCGATGGTGTTACTGACCCACATAATTTGGGGGCGTGTTTACGTAACGCTGATGCAGCGGGTGTTGCGGCCGTGATTGTGCCAAAAGATAAGTCCGCTAATATCACTGCGACAGTTAGTAAAGTCGCTTGTGGCGCAGCAGAAACCGTGCCTTTGGTACGAGTCACCAATTTGGCTCGCACAATGCGCGCGCTACAAGAGCAAGGGATCTGGTTTGTCGGCACTGCGGGTGAAGCTACTCATGATATCTATCAAGCTAAACTGACTGGCCCATTGGCTATTGTGATGGGTGCAGAAGGGGATGGTATGCGTCGTTTAACTCGTGAAACATGTGACGATTTAATCAAAATACCAATGGCGGGCAGTGTCTCAAGCTTAAACGTATCAGTGGCTTCTGGTGTCTGTTTGTTTGAAGCTGTACGCCAAAGACTCTGTTGCTAGTTCCTACTTGCTAGTTCCTCTTTTCCGGGAACTAGCAACTCTCTCTTCTCTTCTTTCCCCTCTTTTTTATCCGACTATTTTTCAAACAAGCCTTGCAAGTGAAATTGTGATCTGTATAATGCAGCGCACTGGTTAAGCCAGTTGTGAACCAATGAGCGAAGAGGAGCTAATAAATCATCGATTTATTAGGTAATGTAGACTCAGCTTATGTTCGCGGTTAATACAATTAGCTACTTATTCTTCGGAATAACTATCCCCAGACGTGATTCTGGTACATAGGGGTAGTTAATCGAAAATTAACTGACAATACTTCCTAATCTTGGGAGTTACGGTTTCACATAAATCAATCGGCATTCTCTCGTCTTAACGAGTCTGAGTGGCGATATTGTTTGTGTAATTTTTAATATTGGAGCTCTGTCTCATGCAGAACCAACGTATCCGTATCCGCCTAAAAGCTTTCGATTACAAACTAATCGATGCTTCTACAGCGGAAATCGTTGAAACAGCTAAGCGCACTGGCGCACAGGTTCGTGGTCCAATCCCACTACCTACTCGTAAAGAGCGTTTCACAGTTCTTATCTCTCCACACGTTAACAAGAAAGCACGTGACCAGTACGAAATCCGTACTCACAAGCGTCTAATCGACATCGTTGAGCCAACAGACAAAACTGTTGATGCTCTAATGCGTCTAGACCTTGCTGCGGGCGTTGACGTTCAAATTAGCCTAGGTTAAGGGAGATTAGAAGAATGATTGGTCTAATCGGTCGTAAAGTGGGTATGACCCGCGTATTTACTGAAGAAGGCGTTTCTATCCCAGTAACTGTTGTTGAGGTTGAAGCTAACCGTGTTTCTCAAGTGAAAACTCTTGAAACTGACGGCTATGCAGCAATCCAGGTTACTACTGGTGCTAAGAAAGCTAACCGCGTATCTAAGCCAGAAGCAGGTCACTTTGCTAAAGCAGGTGTTGAAGCTGGTCGTGGTCTTTGGGAATTCCGTTTGGAAAACGATGAAGAGTTTGCAGTTGGCGCTGAGCTAACAGTTGAACTATTCAACGATACAAAGAAAGTAGACGTTACTGGTACATCTAAAGGTAAAGGTTTCCAAGGCGCTGTTAAGCGTTGGAATTTCCGCACTCAAGATGCTACTCACGGTAACTCATTGTCTCACCGTGCTCCTGGTTCTATCGGTCAATGTCAGACTCCAGGTCGCGTATTTAAAGGCAAGAAAATGGCAGGTCACATGGGTGCAGAGCGTGTAACGACTCAAAACCTAGAGATCGTACGTGTTGACGCTGAGCGCAATCTGCTTCTTATTAAAGGTGCAGTCCCAGGCGCAACTGGCGGCAACGTGATCGTTAAACCAGCTGTTAAAGCATAACGTCTCAGGAGTAAGTAATGGAACTAATGGTTAAAGGTGCTGATGCACTAACTGTTTCCGAAACTACTTTCGGACGTGAGTTTAACGAAGCTCTTGTACACCAAGTAGTTGTTGCATACGCAGCAGGTGCTCGTCAAGGTACTCGTGCTCAAAAAACACGTTCAGAAGTTTCTGGCGGTGGCGCTAAGCCATGGCGTCAAAAAGGTACTGGCCGTGCGCGTGCTGGTACAATCCGTAGCCCAATCTGGCGTACAGGTGGTGTTACTTTTGCTGCGAAACCTCAAGATCACAGCCAAAAAGTAAACAAAAAAATGTACCGTGGTGCTATGAAGAGCATTCTTTCTGAGCTTGTTCGTCAAGAGCGTCTAATCGTTGTTGATAACTTCTCAGTAGAAGCACCAAAGACTAAAGAACTAGTTGCTAAGCTTAAAGAGCTTGAGCTAACTGACGCTTTAATCGTGACTAGCGAAGTAGATGAGAACCTATTCTTAGCTGCTCGTAACCTATACAAAGTTGACGCACGTGACGTAGCTGGTATCGACCCAGTTTCTCTAATCGCGTTTGACAAAGTTGTAATTACTGCTGAAGCAGTTAAACAAGTAGAGGAGATGCTAGCATGATCACTGAAGAGCGTATCCTAAAAGTTCTACGTGCACCGCACATCTCTGAAAAAGCTACTATGGCAGCTGAGAAAGCGAACACTATCGTTTTCAAAGTAGCAAAAGATGCTACTAAAAAAGAGATCAAAGCAGCTGTAGAAAAGCTATTTGAAGTTGAAGTTAAGTCTGTAAATACTCTTATCACTAAGGGTAAGGCCAAACGTCAAGGTCTACGCCAAGGTCGCCGCAGCGACGTTAAGAAAGCGTACGTTACTTTGAAAGAAGGTCAAGATCTTGACTTCGTTGGCGGCGCGGAATAACAGGAGTAGTTAAGAATGGCTATTGTTAAATGTAAGCCGACTTCCCCTGGTCGTCGTCACGTTGTTAAAGTTGTTAACGCTGACCTACACAAGGGCAAGCCATACGCACCTCTTCTAGAGAAAAACTCTAAGAACGGTGGTCGTAACAACAACGGTCGTATCACAGTACGTCACATCGGCGGTGGTCACAAACACCACTACCGTGTAATTGACTTCAAACGTACTAAAGACGGTATCCCAGCGAAAGTTGAGCGTCTTGAATATGATCCAAACCGTAGCGCTAACATCGCTCTAGTTCTGTACGCAGACGGTGAGCGTCGTTACATCCTAGCACCTAAAGGTGTTAACGCTGGTGATGCTATCCAGTCTGGTGTTGATGCACCAATCAAAGCTGGTAACACGCTTCCAATGCGTAACATCCCAGTAGGTTCAACTGTACACAACGTTGAACTTAAGCCTGGTAAAGGTGGTCAGTTAGCTCGTTCGGCTGGTGCATATGCTCAAATCGTTGCTCGCGACGGTGCATACGTAACTATCCGTCTACGTTCTGGCGAAATGCGCAAAGTACTTTCTGAAGGCCGTGCAACAATCGGTGAAGTTGGTAACTCTGAGCACATGCTACGTGAACTTGGTAAAGCTGGTGCTAACCGCTGGCGCGGTGTTCGTCCTACCGTTCGCGGTGTGGTAATGAACCCAGTAGACCACCCACACGGTGGTGGTGAAGGTCGTACTTCTGGTGGCCGTCACCCAGTTTCACCATGGGGTCAGCCAACTAAAGGCTTCAAGACTCGTAAGAACAAACGCACTGACAAGTACATCGTACGTCGTCGTAACAAGTAATCTATTTAAAGAGGAATCGCCATGCCACGTTCTCTCAAGAAAGGTCCATTTATTGACCTACACTTGCTGAAGAAGGTAGAGAAAGCGGTGGAAAGCGGAGACAAAAAGCCTATTAAGACTTGGTCCCGTCGTTCAATGATCATCCCTACGATGATCGGTTTGACCATCGCTGTCCATAATGGTCGTCAGCACGTACCAGTATTCGTAACCGAAGAAATGATCGGTCACAAACTGGGCGAATTCGCACCAACACGTACTTACCGCGGCCATGTCGTGGATAAGAAAGCTAAGAAGCGTTAAGGAGTAGAAAATGGAAGCATTAGCTAAACATAACTTTGCTCGCATTTCGCCTCAGAAAGCTCGCTTAGTTGCGGATCAAATTCGTGGAAAATCTGTAGACCAAGCTCTAGAAATCTTGACTTTCAGCAACAAAAAAGCTGCTGAACTAATCAAGAAAGTTCTTGAGTCAGCTATCGCTAACGCGGAGCACAATGAAGGCGCAGATATTGACGATCTAAATGTCGCAAAAATCTTCGTAGATGAAGGCCCTATCATGAAGCGTATTATGCCTCGTGCTAAAGGTCGTGCGGATCGTATCTTGAAGCGTTCAAGCCACATCACTGTTGTTGTAGCAGATCGCTAAGAGACTAGGAGAGTAAGCAATGGGTCAAAAAGTACATCCTAATGGTATTCGTCTAGGCATCGTTAAGCCTTGGAATGCTACATGGTTTGCTAACACCAAAGATTTCGCTGACAACCTAGACGGCGACTTCAAGGTACGTCAGTTCCTTACAAGTGAACTGAAAAAAGCATCTCTTTCACGTATCGTTATCGAGCGTCCAGCTAAGAGCATCCGTGTGACTATTCACACTGCTCGTCCTGGCGTTGTAATCGGTAAGAAAGGTGAAGACGTAGAAAAACTACGCGCAGCTGTAGCTAAAATCGCAGGTGTACCAGCGCAAATTAACATCGCTGAAGTACGTAAGCCTGAGCTAGATGCACAGCTTGTAGGTGATAGCATCGCGTCTCAGCTAGAGCGTCGTGTTATGTTCCGTCGTGCTATGAAGCGCGCGGTACAAAACGCTATGCGTCTAGGCGCTAAAGGTATCAAAGTGGAAGTAAGCGGTCGTCTAGGCGGCGCTGAAATTGCACGTTCAGAGTGGTACCGTGAAGGCCGTGTGCCTCTACACACTCTACGTGCTGACATTGATTACGCAACTTCTTCGGCTCACACTCAATACGGTGTGATCGGCATTAAAGTTTGGATCTTCAAAGGTGAGATTCTAGGCGGTATGCCAGCAGCTAACGCTGTAGAGCCTAAAGGCGATAAGCCTAAGAAGCAGCGTAAAGGCCGTAAGTAAGGAGTCGACAGATGCTACAACCTAAACGTACTAAGTTCCGTAAGGTTCAGACTGGTCGTAACCGTGGTCTAGCTAAAGGTACTGATGTAAGCTTCGGCGAATTCGGTCTTAAAGCTGTTGGCCGTGGTCGTCTGACTGCTCGTCAAATCGAAGCGGCACGTCGTGCAATGACACGTCACGTTAAGCGTCAAGGTAAAATCTGGATCCGTGTGTTCCCAGACAAACCTATCACAGAAAAACCACTTGAAGTTCGTCAAGGTAAGGGTAAAGGTAACGTTGAGTACTGGGTAGCCCAAATCCAACCTGGTAAGGTTATGTACGAAATGGGTGGTGTACCTGAAGAATTGGCTCGTGAAGCGTTCCGTCTAGCGGCGCGTAAACTGCCATTCAAAACTACATTTGTAACTAAGCAGGTGATGTGATGAAAGCACAAGATCTACGCGAAAAAAGCGTTGAAGAGCTTAACGCTGAGCTTTTGAATTTGCTACGCGAACAGTTCAACTTGCGCATGCAAGCTGCGACTGGTCAACTACAGCAAACTCATACTCTGAAAGCTGTACGTCGTGATATCGCACGTGTGAAAACCGTATTGACTGAGAAGGCAGGCGCATAATGAGCGACAAAATTCGTACTTCATTTGGTCGTGTAGTTAGCAACAAGGCTGACAAGTCTATCACTGTTGCTATCGAGCGCATGGTTAAACACCCAATTTACGGCAAGTTCGTAAAGCGCACGACTAAAGTTCACGCACATGACGAGAACAACGAGTGTGGCCTAGGCGATACTGTTGAGATTCGTGAATGTCGTCCACTGTCTAAGACTAAGTCTTGGACTTTGGTAAAAGTTGTAGAAAAAGCTAAAGGTTAATCCCTTAGTTAATTCTATGAATTTAAACGGCTCCAAAATTATTTTGGGGCCGTTTATTTTTTGACTACCCAATCACAAAAAAGGGTGGTACAATTCGCGTCCCTTTTAAAGAGGCAGCCCGACCCGAGAGGGTCTAGTTTTTTTTATATTTAGCGGAGCACTAACAATGATCCAAATGCAAAGTACACTTGACGCAGCTGATAACTCAGGCGCGCGCAAGGTAATGTGTATTAAGGTCCTGGGTGGCTCACACCGCCGTTATGCACATATCGGTGACGTTATCAAAGTTACTGTGAAGGAAGCAATTCCTCGCGGTAAAGTTAAAAAAGGTGACGTTCTGAAGGCGGTTGTTGTGCGCACTCGCAAAGGCGTTCGTCGTCCAGACGGTTCTGTCATTCGCTTCGACCGTAATGCTTGTGTATTGCTTAACGACAATACTGAGCAACCAATCGGTACACGTATCTTTGGCCCTGTGACACGTGAGCTTCGTGGCGATAAGTTCATGAAGATCGTTTCACTGGCTCCAGAAGTTCTGTAAGGAGCACGAAGAAATGGCAGCTAAAATCCGTCGTAATGACGAAGTAATCGTTCTTGCTGGTAAAGACAAAGGCAAGAAAGGTAAAGTAACTAAGGTTCTAGCAACTGGTAAAGTTATCGTTGAAGGTATCAACCTTGTTAAGAAGCACCAAAAGCCTGTACCGGCTCTAGGTCAACAAGGTGGCATCGTTGAACAAGAAGCAGCAATTGATGTTTCTAACGTTGCAATCTTTAACGCAGCTACTGGTAAAGCTGACCGTATCGGTTTCCGTTTTGAAGATGGTAAGAAAGTTCGTTTCTTTAAATCTAACAACGAAATCGTTTCTAACTAATAGAAGTAATTTGGAGTTCTACTATGGCGAAACTGCATGATTACTACAAGTCGTCTGTAGTCGCTGAACTGACCAAACAGTTTAGCTACACAAGCGTCATGCAAGTCCCTAGAATCGAGAAAATCACCCTAAACATGGGTGTTGGTGAAGCAATTAACGATAAGAAACT
Source organism: Vibrio galatheae (assembly GCF_000967545.1). Taxonomy (GTDB): domain Bacteria; phylum Pseudomonadota; class Gammaproteobacteria; order Enterobacterales; family Vibrionaceae; genus Vibrio; species Vibrio galatheae. The sequence goes on from NZ_JXXV01000011.1 coordinate 201,543, forward strand.
GCTAGAAAACGCAGCAGCTGATATGGCAACGATCTCTGGTCAAAAGCCACTAATCACTAAAGCGCGTAAATCTGTTGCAGGTTTCAAAATCCGTGAAGGCTACCCTATCGGTTGTAAAGTAACCTTGCGTGGCGAACGTATGTGGGATTTTCTTGAGCGTTTAATTAACATCGCTCTTCCACGAGTACGTGACTTCCGTGGTGTTAGCGCTAAGTCTTTTGACGGACGCGGTAACTACAGCATGGGCGTTCGCGAGCAAATCATCTTCCCGGAAATCGACTTTGATAAAGTTGATAAAGTACGCGGTCTAGACATCACTATTACGACGTCTGCTGGTACTGATGAGGAAGGCCGTGCTCTGCTGGCTGCCTTTAACTTCCCATTCCGTAAGTAAGGTGAAGGGTTACTGTTATGGCTAAAAATTCAATGAAAGCACGTGAAGCAAAACGTGCGAAGCTAGTAGCTAAGTTCGCTGAAAAGCGTTCTGCGCTTAAAGCTATCATTAGCGATGTAAACGCATCAGAAGAAGATCGTTGGAATGCGGTTCTTAAACTGCAATCTCTTCCACGTGATTCAAGTGCATCACGTCAGCGCAACCGTTGCAACCAAACTGGTCGTCCACACGGTTACCTACGTAAGTTCGGTCTAAGCCGTATTAAGGTTCGTGAAGCTTGCATGAAAGGCGAGATTCCGGGTCTTCGTAAGGCTAGCTGGTAATTGCCACTTAATCATTTGGAGTAAATCATATGAGCATGCAAGATCCGATTTCGGATATGCTGACCCGCGTTCGTAACGGTCAGGCAGCAAACAAAGTTGCTGTTAAAATGCCTTCTTCAAAGCTTAAAGTTGCAATTGCTGCACTACTAAAAGCTGAAGGTTACATCACTGATTTCGCTGTTGAAGGCGAAGTTAAACCTGAGCTAGAAGTTACTCTTAAGTACTTCCAAGCTAAACCGGTAATTGAGCAACTTAAACGTGTTTCTCGTCCAGGTCTACGTGTTTACAAGAAGAAAGATGAACTTCCTTCTGTAATGGGTGGTCTTGGTGTTGCTATCGTTTCAACTTCCAAGGGTCTTATGTCAGACCGCGCTGCACGTAAAGCAGGTCTTGGTGGTGAAATCATCGCTTACGTAGCTTAATAGGAGTAGACTATGTCTCGTGTTGCTAAAGCACCTGTCGCTATTCCAGCTGGCGTAGAGGTGAAACTAAACGGCCAAGAAATCACTGTAAAAGGTGCTAAAGGCGAACTATCACGCGTTCTTAACGCAGCGGTAGTTGTTGCTCAGGAAGAAAACAATCTTACTTTCGGTCCACGCGAAGGTGTTGCTAACGCATGGGCACAAGCTGGTACAGCTCGCGCTCTAGTGAACAACATGGTTGTTGGCGTTACTGAAGGCTTTACTAAGAAGCTAACTCTTAAGGGTGTTGGTTACCGTGCTGCTATTAAAGGCAATGCAGTAGGCCTAACTCTTGGCTTCTCTCACCCAGTTGAGCATGAATTGCCAGCGGGTATTAAAGCTGAGTGTCCAAGCCAAACTGAAATCGTGATCACTGGTTGTGACAAACAACTTGTTGGTCAGGTTGCGGCTGACATTCGTTCTTACCGTGAGCCTGAGCCTTATAAAGGCAAAGGTGTTCGTTACGCAGATGAAAATGTGCGTACTAAAGAAGCTAAGAAGAAGTAAGGTAACACTATGGATAAGAAAGCATCTCGCATCCGTCGTGCTACACGCGCACGTCGTAAGATTGCAGAACTGGGTGCAACTCGCCTAGTAGTACACCGTACTCCTCGTCACGTGTACGCTCAGGTTATCGCATCAAACGGCTCTGAGGTTATCGCATCAGCTTCTACTGTAGAAAAAGCGATCCGTGAGCAAGTTAAGAACACTGGTAACATCGATGCAGCTAAAGCAGTAGGTAAAGCTGTTGCTGAGCGCGCTCTTGAAAAAGGCGTAGAGTCAGTTGCATTTGATCGTTCTGGTTTCCAATACCACGGTCGAGTGGCGGCGCTAGCAGAATCTGCTCGCGAAGCTGGTCTGAAATTCTAAGGTAGGGTTGGAAGATGGCTAAAGAACAACAAGTTCAAGCGAATGATTTGCAAGAAAAGCTAATCGCAGTTAACCGTGTATCTAAGACGGTTAAAGGTGGTCGAATCATGAGCTTTACTGCACTAACTGTAGTTGGTGACGGTAACGGTCGTGTAGGTTTCGGTTACGGCAAAGCTCGTGAAGTACCTGCAGCGATCCAAAAAGCAATGGAAAAAGCGCGTCGTAACATGACTACGATCGCTCTAAACGAAGGTACTCTTCACCACCCAGTGAAAGGTCGCCATTCGGGCTCTAAAGTTTACATGCAGCCTGCTGCTGAAGGTACTGGTGTTATCGCAGGTGGTGCGATGCGTGCAGTACTAGAAGTTGCTGGTGTACACAACGTACTATCTAAAGCATACGGTTCTACGAACCCTATCAACATCGTTCGTGCTACGATCGATGCACTAGGTAGCATGAAGTCACCAGAAATGGTTGCTGCTAAACGTGGTCTAACTGTTGAATCTATTTCGGAGTAAGAACACCATGGCAACTATTAAAGTAACTCAAACTAAAAGCTCAATTGGTCGTCTGCCAAAGCACAAAGCTACTTTGCGCGGTCTAGGCCTTCGTAAAATCAACCACACAGTAGAACTTGAAGATACTCCGTGCGTGCGCGGCATGATCAACAAGGTTTACTACATGGTTAAAGTTGAGGAGTAATCAGAATGCGTTTGAATACTCTATCACCAGCTGCTGGTGCTAAGACTACTGCTAAGCGCGTAGGTCGTGGTATCGGTTCTGGCCTAGGTAAGACTGGTGGCCGTGGTCACAAAGGTCAAAAGTCACGCTCTGGCGGTTCAGTTCGTCCAGGTTTTGAAGGCGGTCAAATGCCTTTGAAACAACGTCTACCAAAATTCGGTTTCACTTCTCGTAAGAGCCTAGTGTCTGCTGAAGTTCGTCTAGCTGAGCTAGCGAAAGTAACTGGTGACGTAGTTGATCTAAACAGCCTTAAAGCTGCTAACGTTATCACTAAGAACATCGAATTCGTTAAAGTTGTTCTATCTGGTGAAATTAACAAAGCAGTGACTGTTAAAGGTCTACGCGTGACTAAAGGCGCTAAAGCTGCAATCGAAGCTGCAGGCGGTAAAATCGAGGAATAATCTCGAGGAACGAGGTACAGATGGCTAAGAAACCAGGACAAGATTTTCGTAGTGCTAAGAGCGGTTTAAGTGAATTAAAGTCGCGCTTGTTATTCGTAGTAGGTGCACTTTTAGTATTCCGAGCAGGCTCTTTTGTTCCGCTCCCTGGTATTGACGCTGCTGTACTTGCCGATTTGTTCGAACAGCAAAAAGGTACCATCGTTGAAATGTTTAACATGTTCTCCGGTGGTGCTCTTGAGCGTGCATCTATATTAGCGTTGGGCATCATGCCGTATATTTCGGCATCGATTGTTGTCCAACTGCTAACTGTAGTTCATCCAGCGTTAGCTGAACTCAAAAAAGAGGGTGAAGCAGGCCGTCGTAAGATCAGCCAATATACACGCTACGGCACGCTTGTACTTGCAACATTCCAGGCTATAGGTATTGCAACAGGCTTACCAAACATGGTCGATAATCTGGTTGTTATCAACCAAACCATGTTTACGCTAATTGCTACCGTAAGTTTAGTAACCGGCACCATGTTCCTGATGTGGTTAGGTGAACAAATTACAGAGCGTGGAATCGGTAACGGTATTTCGTTACTGATTTTTGCAGGTATTGTTGCTGGATTGCCTTCAGCAATCGGTCAAACAATCGAGCAAGCGCGTCAAGGTGAATTGCATGTACTTCTTCTGCTGTTGATTGGTGTACTTGCTTTTGCAGTTATTTATTTCGTTGTTTTCATGGAACGTGGTCAACGTCGAATCGTTGTAAACTACGCGAAGCGTCAACAAGGTCGTAAAGTATTTGCTGCGCAAAGCACTCACTTGCCACTTAAAATTAATATGGCAGGTGTTATTCCAGCAATCTTTGCATCAAGTATTATCCTGTTCCCAGGAACACTGGCACAGTGGTTTGGTCAGAATGGTGAGAGCAGCGCGTTCGGTTGGTTAACTGACGTGTCTTTGGCTCTTAGCCCAGGTCAACCTCTGTATGTAATGCTTTATGCAGCAGCGATTATTTTCTTCTGTTTCTTCTACACGGCGTTGGTATTCAACCCGCGTGAAACAGCAGATAACTTGAAGAAGTCCGGTGCATTCGTACCCGGCATCCGCCCAGGTGAGCAGACAGCTAAGTATATTGATAAAGTAATGACGCGTTTAACCTTAGCAGGTGCGTTATACATTACCTTTATCTGTCTGATTCCGGAGTTCATGATGGTCGCGTGGAACGTACGTTTCTACTTCGGCGGTACATCACTACTTATCGTAGTGGTTGTTATCATGGACTTTATGGCACAGGTACAGACTCATCTGATGTCACAACAGTATGATTCTGTGTTGAAGAAGGCAAATCTGAAAGGCTATGGCCGTTAATTCGGCGGTAGACTCAGATTTCATTTACGGAGTTTAGCAATGAAAGTTCGTGCTTCCGTTAAAAAAATCTGCCGTAACTGTAAAGTTATCAAGCGTAACGGTGTTGTTCGCGTGATTTGCAGTGAGCCAAAGCACAAGCAGCGCCAAGGCTAATTAAGCAGAAATTTTTACTTGAAATATAAGGTAGTGTCGAGTATATTCCTCGGCCTACCTTTTGCGTGCAAAAGAAGTAGTATTCCGCAGCGTATCCATAACGGGCTTTGCTGCGGCTAATTCTTTTATGAAACACTAGGAGTGAATAATGGCCCGTATTGCAGGCATTAACATTCCTGATCAAAAACATGCTGTGATTGCACTAACGTCAATCTACGGCATCGGTAAAACTCGCTCTCAAGCTATTCTAGCTGAAGTGGGTATTGCTGAAGATGTTAAGATCAGTGAACTAACTGAAGAGCAGATCGATCAACTGCGTGATGGTGTAGCTAAGTACACTGTAGAAGGTGATCTACGTCGTGAAGTATCAATGAACATCAAGCGTCTTATGGACCTTGGCTGTTACCGTGGTCTTCGTCATCGTCGCAGTCTACCACTACGTGGACAGCGTACTAAAACCAATGCTCGCACCCGTAAGGGTCCGCGTAAGCCGATCAAGAAATAATCGGGAAGGTAGAGTACAATGGCTAAACAACCAACTCGCGCTCGTAAGCGCGTACGCAAGCAAGTTGCAGATGGCGTAGCGCACATCCATGCATCTTTCAATAACACAATCGTAACCATCACTGACCGTCAAGGTAATGCTCTTGCATGGGCTACTGCAGGTGGTTCAGGTTTCCGTGGTTCTCGTAAGTCTACTCCGTTCGCTGCACAGGTTGCTGCTGAGCGTTGTGCTGAAATGGCTAAAGAATACGGTCTAAAGAACTTGGAAGTTATGGTTAAGGGTCCAGGTCCAGGTCGTGAATCTACTGTTCGCGCACTGAATGCTGCTGGTTTCCGCATCACTAACATTGTTGATGCTACACCAATCCCTCATAACGGTTGTCGTCCACCTAAGAAACGTCGCGTATAACGTTTTTTAGATAACTGGAGAAAGATCATGGCAAGATATTTGGGTCCTAAGCTGAAGCTTAGCCGTCGCGAAGGTACTGACTTATTCCTTAAGTCTGGTGTACGCGCGATCGATACCAAGTGTAAAATTGATAACGCACCAGGTGTACACGGCGCTCGTCGCGGTCGTCTATCTGAGTATGGCGTTCAGCTTCGTGAGAAGCAAAAAGTTCGTCGTATGTACGGCGTTCTAGAAAAACAATTCCGTAACTACTACAAAGAAGCTGCTCGCCTTAAAGGCAACACTGGTGAAAACCTACTTCAGCTTCTTGAAGGTCGTCTTGATAACGTAGTTTACCGCATGGGCTTTGGCGCTACTCGTGCTGAATCTCGTCAGCTAGTTAGCCACAAAGCTATCCTAGTTAACGGTAAAGTTGTAAACGTTCCTTCTTTCAAAGTTGCGGCTAACGACGTTGTTTCTATCCGCGAGAAAGCTAAACAGCAATCTCGTATCAAGGCTTCTCTAGAAGTTGCTGAACAACGTGAAAAACCAACTTGGATTGAAGTAGATGGTGGTAAGATGGAAGGTACGTTCAAGCGTATGCCTGAGCGTTCAGATCTATCTGCTGACATCAACGAACAATTGATCGTCGAGCTTTACTCTAAGTAAGGTTTAAACTAAAGAGAGGACACAATGCAGGGTTCTGTAACAGAATTTCTTAAGCCACGTCTTGTTGACATCGAACAAGTTAGCACGACTCACGCAAAAGTAACTCTTGAGCCATTAGAGCGTGGTTTTGGCCATACTCTTGGTAATGCACTTCGCCGTATTCTTCTATCTTCTATGCCAGGTTGTGCTGTAACAGAAGTAGAAATTGAAGGCGTACTTCATGAGTACAGTACTAAAGAAGGCGTTCAGGAAGATATTCTTGAAATCCTACTAAACCTTAAAGGTTTGGCTGTACGCGTTGCCGAAGGCAAAGATGAAGTGTTCATTACTTTGAACAAATCAGGCTCGGGCCCTGTGGTTGCAGGTGACATCACCCATGATGGTGATGTAGAGATCGCTAACCCTGAACACGTAATTTGTCATCTAACAGATGACAACGCTGAGATCGCAATGCGTATCAAAGTTGAACGTGGTCGTGGTTATGTTCCAGCTTCGGCTCGTATCCATACTGAAGAAGATGAGCGTCCTATTGGTCGCCTACTGGTTGACGCTACGTACAGCCCAGTAGATAAGATTGCTTACTCTGTAGAAGCGGCTCGTGTAGAGCAGCGTACAGACTTAGACAAGCTTGTTATCGACATGGAAACGAACGGTACTCTAGACCCTGAGGAAGCAATCCGTCGTGCAGCTACTATCCTAGCTGAACAATTGGATGCGTTCGTAGATCTTCGTGATGTACGTGTACCTGAGGAGAAGGAAGAGAAGCCAGAATTCGATCCGATCCTACTGCGTCCTGTAGACGATCTTGAACTAACAGTTCGCTCTGCTAACTGTCTGAAAGCAGAAGCGATTCACTACATCGGTGATCTTGTACAGCGTACTGAGGTTGAGCTACTTAAAACGCCTAACCTGGGTAAAAAATCTCTTACAGAGATCAAAGACGTACTTGCATCACGTGGCCTTTCTCTTGGCATGCGCCTAGAAAACTGGCCACCAGCGTCTATCGCTGAAGATTAATCGATAATAGTTAGAAGGATTAGGTCATGCGCCATCGTAAGAGTGGTCGTCAACTCAACCGCAACAGCTCACATCGTAAAGCGATGTTTAGCAACATGGCTAGCTCTCTAGTACGTCATGAAGTTATCAAGACTACACTGCCAAAAGCAAAAGAGCTACGTCGCGTAGTTGAGCCTTTGATTACACTAGCTAAGACTGACAGCGTTGCTAACCGTCGTCTAGCATTTGCACGTACTCGTGACAACGAAGTAGTTGCAAAACTATTTAACGAACTAGGTCCACGTTTTGCTGCTCGTCAGGGCGGTTACACTCGTATCCTAAAAGCTGGTTTCCGTACTGGTGATAAAGCTCCAATGGCTTACATTGAGCTTGTAGATCGCCCAGCTGCTGAAGAAGCTGCTGAGTAATCAGGTTCGTAAGAACGAGAAAGCCGAGCATAGCTCGGCTTTTTTGTATCTAAAATAAACATACCTTTACCAGTCCCTCGTATATTCTTGTCATTATTCACCGTGAATAAACAGCTGGCTAGGTTAGTCCTGCTATTGCCATAACGTTGATAGCGCTTGGACTAAGCTTGAACTTGCCCCTTGGCTTTGTAGTGCGCTTATCACAATCGGCGCGAATGTACTCACCATCGACGGGTCCATACCTAATGCCGAAAAAGCACTGTCTAACGCACCGCTGTTGGTGATCATTGACGATAGCCCGCTACTTTCCAGTTGATCATAACCAGGAATTAGTTCGCCCAGTTCGCTATTTTGACTTTCACCGAGTGAGCTTTGAGCGAGAGCGAATAACGAGCCAATACCACCTGCGGCTTGTTCGGAGGTTACCCCTGTTGCTTGCTGGATTGACGACGTCAGATCTTCAGAGCCGTTTTGTTGCCCCCACATTTGCAGTGCCCCCGTAAGTGCCGTTGACGCTAGATCGCTATAGGCACTATTCGTCGATGTTGTTGATGGCTCGCTTGAACCTGTTGCCTGACACCCTAAAAGCGAAACACTGAGTATGCTGAGTAGTAAGACGTGTTTTTTCATATCCTTTCCTTATTAATTCTCTTTGCATCATTCATTAGCATATACAAAAAACGGCGATACTAAAGTATCGCCGTTGCAATTAAAGGTTTTAATCTAAATTTAGATTAAAGGATGTCGAGAAGTTCTACTTCAAATACTAGAGCTGCAAATGGAGGGATAGCAGCACCAGCACCGCGCTCGCCGTACGCTAGGTCTTGAGGGATGTACAGTTTCCACTTAGAACCAACAGGCATTAGCTGAAGTGCTTCAACCCAGCCCTTGATCACGCCAGTTACTGGGAATTCAGCAGGTTGGCCACGAGATACAGAGCTATCGAAAACTGTACCGTCAGTTAGTTCGCCGTGGTAGTGAACGCGAACTTGCTTATCTGAAGTAGGAATTTCGCCGTTACCTTCAGTGATGATTTCGTACTGAAGACCAGACTCAAGCACAGTTACTTCTGGACGTAGAGCATTGTCTGTTAGGAACGCTTCACCGTCAGCTGAGGCTGCTTTAGCGGCTTCTTGACGAGCAGATTCTACACGGGTGTGCAGCTCTTGAAGTGCGTTATTGATTTCATCGATTTCAATTGCTGGTTGCTCACCAACAAGTGCTGTCGCGATACCTGCAGCGATAGCGTCAACGTTTAGACCTTCAAGACCAGAACCAGCAAGTTGCTGACCCATTTGTAGACCGATACCGTAGCTTGCTTTTTGTTCTACAGTCTCAAATTTAACTTCAGACATGGTGTCTCTCTATATATGGTGTATAAAGGGTAAAGGATACCAGTTATGGCCTTATGATGAAACGGTAGAGCCTAGATAGTCTGCGACTCGACGCTTTGTGAGATTGAGATCGAGTTTTGAAGACGTTTTATTTAAAATTTACTGTGCTATCACTTACCGTGACTAAAAATCCTATACTCATATGCGCTTGGTTTTTATACTTATAGCGAAGGCCGTTTGGAGACTAAGACGCGATGAATCGCAGAAAGAAAAAGAAACAGCAGCAGGTGGATTACGTTGGAGTTGCGAAAGCAAAATTCAACCAAGTTGATTGGCAGGTCATGATACAAGCAGTAAAAGGTAGATGGCGCTTGCTACCTAAATTGCATCAGCGTGCACTGATGATAATTACTCCGTTACTGCTGATATTACTTATAGTTCCCGTTCCTGATTCCCAAACGGAGCCTGAAAACGACACAGCGATTAACTCCCAGCGGGTCGCCGTAGACATTAATACTCGTAGTCTCAGCGAACAAAAAGGGGCCGAGCAAGACTCACTTGCAGCAAAAGCGTGGAATGAGTATGAAGTCAAAAGCGGTGATACGTTAGCCCAAGTTTTTCGTAGCAATGGACTCGCGATGTCGGATCTTAACGCTTTAGTGCAAGTTGAGGGTGCAGATAAACCTCTCAGCCATATCAAACAAGGTCAATTAGTACGTTTCAAGTTGGCTGAAAATGGTCAGCTCGACATATTACAGCTCGAAAAAAGTAATCAATCGGTGATGTTCTTCCGTCTTTCTGACGGGGGATTCGGACGCAGTAAATAGCGGTTTTGCGTCTGCTTTAATATTACTTTCCACGGCAATAGGGGTAGGACTATCATCACTATTCCTAGTGCCGTAAGCCAACTTGGCACCTCGCCAAACCACATCACTCCAAACAGTGCGACAAACATTAAGCCCGAGTTTTCAGCCACGGCGATTGAACTGGCCGGCGCCCGTTGATAAGCCATAACTGCGAGACCGTTGTAAGTCAGAATGAGCCCTGCACTGATTAATATCAACAGAATCTGAGGCAGAGATATGGGTTGCCAGTAGATAAGGGCTAACGTTGCTGAAATTGGCAACGAAAGAACCGATGTCCAAAATAACGTACTGACCACGCTTTGTTGAGACGGTAGCTTACGAGCAGTGAGATTAAATAGGGCAAGTGTGACGGTTGTTCCTAGTGCAAACAGCGCCGACCAATGAAACTCAGACGGTCTCAATACGACCATCACGCCAACAAATCCAAATATCGTCGCCGCGATACGTTGAATGCTAGGTCTTTCACCCAACAGCACAATAGCTAATGGCAACATGACCAATGGCGCAGCGTAAAAAACCGCGTTGGCCGTCGCCAGTGTTAAGTGGGTGATGGCAACGACCATGCACCCACTGCCGATGATGATCAGGTGCGCTCTGAGCAGGTTCAATTTAGGGCTGAGCATCTTACGTTGTGTTGGTGCCTGCTTCAGCCAGAGTGGCAAAATCACCATTGTCGAGAGCAACTGGCGAAGGAATACATACTGAAATGTGGCAACCTCACCATCTAGTAACTTCACCGCTACATCGGATAATGAAGCGGTGAAATTGCCGATAACGAGTAAAAGAATCGCAAAGTAGAACGGTGAAAGAGCCATTACTACTTGGCCAGCTTCATATCGATGTGGGGGATGTCATCTTCCAAATACATGGCTGAGGTTTGAACGAAACCATGTTGTTGGTAAAAGCCTGCTAAGTGCTCTTGTGCGCCAATCTCTATTGATTCCCCTGGCCATAATGCTTCACAGTGTGTCAATGCTTGGTTGAGGAGTTGATGGCCTAATCCACCACCACGTCTGTTCTGAGCGCTAGCGACCCGACCTATACTGACCGAGGGATAACTTATCCCTTTTGGTAATAATCGTGCACAGGCGACCAAATCGTCACCCACATATCCGAGTAAATGATGAACATCTGGTTGATGGTCTTTATTGTCCAGCTCCGGATAGGGACACGCTTGCTCGACAACAAACACATCGACTCTGAGTTTGAGTAGCTGATAAAGCTCTAAAGTTGTTAATTGAGAAAAGGTTTTTATTTGCCACGTAATCATGGGGTATCAGTTTTGCTATCAATCATGTTTGGCAATGTAGCAAGACATAAACTGCCCAGCATTAACAAATGTTAACTTTGGCTACGCTTTTTGATGCGACTCAGACTAATGGGAGTAATTCCAAGGTAAGCGGCAATTTGGTAGTCGTTGAGTCGTTCAATTAAGTGAGGGAAATGTTGGCAGAACAGTTGGTAGCGCTCCTCTGGACTATAGAGCAACATAAAGCGCTCTTTGTTCTCTTTGAACATCAGTTGTGCTTCCAGCAATTTGAGGTAGATGCTGTGCTTATTGTTACGCCAATCACGCAGCGTAGCTATTGGCAGTGACAAGATGGAACAAGGGGTCAGAGACTCGAGAAGATAGGGCGAGGGTTGTTGTTTAATCAGCCCTTCAAAGCCAATGATCCAATCGTTCTCCCAATAAAACTCTTTACTGAACGCTTTGCCTTTTTCCGTCAGATAGGATGAATGGCAGATACCATCGAGGAGAAAATAAATCTCACCAGCGACTTCGCCTTGATTAAGTAAAATATGGCGAGTGGGCAGTTCAATTAAGCGCGCGACAGATTCGAGTTGTGAGATCTCTTGCGTGGTAAAGCCATTATTTGCCAATTGTTGTTGGAAAGCTGCAAACATCGTACTGATTCAAAATAGAGAAGTGATGAAGAGGAGTGTAACCAAATTCTTTGCGGCTAGAAATGAAAATGCCGCAATCTTGATTGCGGCATTGGCTTTATCTACTGAGCTGATTATTTTTGCATATCGATTTGGTAAACGCCAAAACCAACATCATCTGTTGCCACACGCTTCATTGGGTACTGACCTTTCTCCTCAATAAACTTGGCTGCTTTTTCACTTGGTGATGTTTCAAAGCGAATATCAAGTTTGTTGTCGGATTGAATCGGAGCAAATGACCAGTTGTTGTCTGCACTTGGTGTAACTTCACCTTTTTCTTGGCTAACACGAGAGATGTACGCTGCGATCACTGAACGGTTTTCGTCTGGCGAATCAAATGCGACAAATTCTGAACCTGTGCCAGGGAACTTGTTGCTGTATGCGCGGTAGTTGTTAGTTGCAATGATGAAGTCTTGCTTGATATCAATTGGCTTACCTTGGAAAGTCAGACCGACGATACGTTCCGCGTCTTGGTTAATCACTTTACAGTTGCCATCGTACTTAGCTGGCTTAGTGACATCAATTTGATAGTTTACGCCGTCGATAACATCGAAGTTATAAGTACGGAAGCCATCCCAATCGATCAGTTGTTGTGGTGCCGTGCTGTTGACGTCAATTTGCTTAAACTGACCAGCCGTGCACTCTAACCACTCTTTGACTTCTTTACCGGTTACCTTCATCGCTACTAGAGTGTTCGGGTACAGGTAAAGGTCAGCAGCGTTACGGAAAGTCAGTTGACCCGATTCAACTTCAGTGAAGTTACCTGGATCGTTCTTACGGCCACCGGCTTTAAAAGGCGCTGCGGCAGAAAGTACGGGAATATCAGATAGGTCAGGGTCGCCTTGAATAAAGCGCTCGACATAATCTTTCTGTGCTAGGTTGACGATTTGCACCGTTGGGTCATCTTGTACCAACGCCAAGAAGCTGTACATGACGTCATTCGCTTTGCCTATCGGCTGATTGACGAAATCACGTGTTCCTTTATGGTCAGCTTCGAGTGCTTTTAGCATATCGGAATCGGCTTCAACAATCGGTTTTTTGGTCGCGCTGTCAAAGATAGGGCGTGCTTGTGACTGGCCATTGACCACTGCCCATTTGCCATCTTTCTGTTGCAGTTCTAAGTCGATGACACCGACGTGGCTACCCCAACGTCCTGGCATTACTGCCGCGACACCATTGATCGTACCTTTTTGGTTGTCGACCCCTTGAATGTTGTCAAAACCTTTACCCGGGAATACCGCGTGAGAGTGACCAAACGCAATCGCGTCAATGCCTTCTACTTCTGCTAAGTAGTAAGTTGAGTTTTCTGCACCCTGCTTGTAAGGATCAGAGGCAACGCCTGAGTGAGGGATCGCAACAATAACGTCAGCACCTTCCGCTTTCATTTGTGGAACTAGCTGCTCGGCCGTTTCTTTAATGTCTTTCGCGAACACCTTACCTTCGAGGTTTTTCTTATCCCACACCATGATTTGTGGAGGGACGAAACCGATGTAACCCACTTTGATTTCGTGCGCTACACCATCAACATCTTTAAAGGTGTGAGACTTGATAATGTACGGCTTGAAGTAGTGTTCGCCTGTTTTTTTGTCGAACACGTTAGCGCTGATATACGGGAAATCAGCGTCGTTGATGGTTTCGGCTAGGAATTCAAGACCGTAGTTGAACTCGTGGTTACCAATGTTGCCGACATCGTAGTGGAGTTGGTTCATCGCTTTATAAACAGGGTGAACTTCGCCCTTTTCGATGCCTTTGGCTGCCATATAGTCACCCATAGGGCTACCTTGGATCAGGTCTCCGTTGTCAACCAACACACTGTTTGCAACTTCTGCGCGAGCCTGTTTGACAAGAGTAGCAGCACGAGTCAGACCGATTTTCTGTGACGGCTTGTCCTTGTAGTAGTCATAATCCATGACGTTGGTGTGAATATCGGTGGTTTCGACGATACGAAGTTTGATCGTATCTGCCATTGCTGGGCCTGCCATGGCCAACATGCCACCCAGTACAGCAAGAGACAAAGGTTTCACTGCTACTTTCATTTTTTATGCTCCAATAACGTTTAGTAAGATGTTGCTTAATGTAACAAAACTAGATGAAACAATGATTTCAGTGGAAGATAAAGTGTGATACTGGGCAATTGCTTTATGGCATTCTGCTGAGAATCTCTCAAAAACGGATAGGTTTTGTACAGCAACAAAATAGTCGCTTATCAGAAATTGATATAAAAAATGAAATTTTAGAATTTCAGGTAATATGACTAGAGCGCCATAATGCCATCATAGATTCGGTAAGGGTGACATTATGGCGAGCAAGGATACGATTTCTCACTTTCCTCTGAGCAATCAGCACGCACAGCGCAACAAACAAGCAGACCTCAACACTGTGGGGCAAAGCATTTTAGGCCGCGGTGAAGTCGCACTGGTCGGTGCTGGCCCGGGTGATGTAGAGCTTCTAACTCTTAAAGCGTTACGTTTTCTCCAACAGGCAGATGTTGTGCTGTATGACTACTTGGTCTCTGATGACATCATCTCATTGGTACCCAGCGATACCATTTTGGTGTGCGTAGGTAAGCGTGCTGGTCACCATAGTGTTCCGCAAGAAAAAACCAATCAATTGTTACTCGACTTTGCTTTGCAAGGCCACCGTGTTGTGCGCATCAAAGGCGGCGATCCTTTTATCTTTGGTCGTGGAGGAGAAGAGCTCGAAGTGTTGGCGGAAGCTGGAGTGTCTTTCCACGTAGTTCCCGGTATTACTGCGGCTGCGGGAGCAACGGCATACGCTGGCATCCCGCTTACCCATAGAGATTACGCTCAGTCAGCGATGTTCATTACTGGCCATTTGAAAGCAGAGAGCGATCAAATGGATTGGTCGACACTGGCCCGTGGTAACCAAACATTAGTGATCTACATGGGATTGATGAAGTCGGATTACATTCAGAGTCAGTTGATTGAACATGGCCGTCACCCCAACACACCTATCGCGATCATTGAGCGCGGTACGCAGAGTCAACAAAAAGTATTTAAAGGTCAGCTTGCCGAGCTCGCTGATCTCGCGCAAGACGCCGAGTCTCCTTCACTCATTGTTGTGGGAGAAGTGGTTGCGCTGTCAGAGAAATTGGCTTGGTTTGAAACTCAAGCATCACAGACAACGACCCAGCGTCAGTCAGCCTAGCGCCATTATTTAGATTAGCCATAGGCTCAGTGAGCCATAAAGGAAGCAACTAACATGGACCAAGAACGTTTAACCCACCTTAAGCAGCTTGAAGCGGAAAGCATTCACATTATTCGTGAGGTGGCCGCCGAGTTCGATAATCCCGTCATGATGTATTCAATTGGTAAGGATTCATCGGTCATGCTGCATTTGGCACGCAAGGCTTTTTACCCAGGTAAAATTCCTTTCCCACTCCTGCATGTCGATACCGATTGGAAATTCCGCGAGATGATTGAATTTCGGGATCGCACCGCTGAGAAATACGGATTTGAGCTTTTGGTGCATAAGAATCCTGAAGGTATTGCGATGGGCTGTAGTCCATTTGTTCACGGTTCGTCTAAACACACCGACATTATGAAAACTCAAGGTTTGAAGCAGGCGTTGAACAAATATGGCTTCGATGCCGCTTTTGGTGGCGCAAGACGCGATGAGGAAAAATCTCGTGCGAAAGAGCGTGTCTACTCGTTCCGCGACAAAAACCATACTTGGGATCCGAAAAACCAACGCCCAGAGTTATGGAAAACCTATAACGGCCAAATTAACAAAGGCGAGAGTATTCGTGTGTTCCCGCTATCAAACTGGACAGAGCTCGATATCTGGCAATACATCTACCTAGAAAACATTGAAATTGTGCCTCTTTATCTTGCGGATGTACGCCCCGTGGTTGAGCGCGATGGCATGTTGATCATGGTTGATGATGAGCGAATGGAGCTGGAGCCCGGCGAAAAAATCGAACAGAAAAGCGTGCGATTCAGAACACTAGGCTGCTACCCACTGACAGGTGCGATCGAATCTGAAGCCAACACACTGACAGGCATCATCGAAGAGATGCTGGTAGCGACATCGAGTGAACGTCAAGGCCGAGCGATCGACCACGATCAGTCAGGATCGATGGAATTGAAAAAACGCCAAGGTTACTTCTAATTAGGATCTAAGGAAAGAAAATGAATAGCGCAGTTGAAGCTCAGCTCGAAGAGCTTGGTATTGAAGGGTACCTAAAACAACACCAATACAAATCACTACTTAGATTCCTAACTTGTGGTTCGGTTGATGATGGCAAAAGCACCTTGATTGGTCGCTTACTGCATGACTCAAAACAAATTTATGAAGATCAGCTAGCGGCGGTACATAACGATAGTCAACGTGTCGGCACGACAGGTGAACGTCCAGACTTAGCTTTGTTGGTTGATGGCCTGCAAGCGGAGCGAGAGCAGGGCATAACCATAGACGTTGCTTACCGTTACTTCTCGACCCAGAAACGTAAGTTCATTATTGCCGACACTCCGGGGCATGAGCAGTACACGCGTAATATGGCGACTGGTGCGTCGACCTGTGATCTCGCGGTGATCTTAATTGACGCACGTAAAGGTGTATTGGATCAAACCCGTCGTCACTCGTTTATCTCCAACTTGATTGGTCTTAAGCACTTTGTGGTTGCGGTAAACAAAATGGACTTGGTGGATTACTCGCAAGAGCGTTTTGAGCAGATCCGTGATGAGTACCTTGAGTTTTCTAAGAACCTGCAAGGTGAGACAGACATTCAAATTATCCCGTTGTCTGCCCTTGAAGGCGATAACGTGGTTGAGCCAAGTGCCAATATGGCATGGTTTGAAGGGTCTCCGCTGCTTGAAATTCTAGAAAACGTCGATGTTGACCAAGAGAAAGAAGTCGGAGAGTTCCGCTTCCCTGTTCAATACGTTAACCGTCCGAACCTCGATTTTCGTGGCTTTGCCGGTACGATAGCGTCTGGCAGCGTCAACGTTGGTGATGAAGTGAAAGTCTTACCGTCGGGCAAAAAGTCTAAAGTTGCGCGTATTGTCACTTTTGACGGTGACTTAGAGCAGGCTCAGGCTGGCCTAGCGGTGACTTTAACTCTTGAAGATGAGATTGATATTAGCCGTGGTGATTTGATTGTTCTGGAAACAGCTCAAGTTGAGTCAAGTAACCATCTATTGGCTGATGTAGTGTGGATGACGGAACAACCGCTGCAACCGGGTCGCGAATACGACATCAAGATCGCAGGTAAAAAGACCGTGGGTCGTGTTGAGGCGATTCGTCACCAATATGATATCAACAACCTCTCTAGCCATGCAGCGGTTGAGTTACCACTCAATGGTATCGGTCTATGTGAATGGACACTGACGGAGTCGGTGGCGTTAGATAACTACCTAGATAGCCAAGATACTGGCGGATTCATTGTCATTGACCGTTTAACTAATGTCACCGTTGGGGCGGGTTTAGTTCGTGAAAGCCTATCTCGCGTTGAACTTCAGACTAGTGATATCTCTGCGTTCGAACTTGAGCTCAATGCGCTTGTTCGCAAGTACTTCCCACATTGGGAAGCAAAAGATATCGGCCAGTTGCTGAAGTAATCAGCATAGATAGCGGGGAAGCGTTATGTGGCAGCAAGGGTTTGTGTTGGCAATATTATTGGGCATAGTGACCTGTCTATTGGTAACACGAATAAAGCCAAGTTATATTTTCGCAGGAGCGGCATTTATTGCGTTTCTTGGCGGAATGATTGAACTTGGTGATGTTGCCACTAACTTCACCAACTCTTCGCTGCTGACTCTAGTGCTGTTGATCTTAGCCTCGGCAGCACTAGAGAAGACCCGTTTAGTCAGTTGGGTCAGCCGTTCTCTGTCGAAAGGGCGTTTGGCTACTGTAGTTGCGAAGCTCGGGGTTTCAACTGCTTTGCTCTCTTCATTTACTAACAATACGGCGGTTGTTGTATCCTTAATTGGTGCAATAAAGCGCAATCAACAGCATGCGCCTTCCAAATTGTTAATTCCGCTCTCTTATGCCGCGATCTTAGGCGGTACGCTGACTTTGATCGGCACATCGACCAACTTGATCATCAATAGCTTCGTCGAAGATGCTGGGCTACCGAGTCTTGGTTTTTTTGCCCCAACAATGATCGGTTTATCGGTTCTCGTCGGTGGCTTATTTATCTTGATCCCATTGAGTTATTTGTTACCTAACTATGAAGACCAAAGCCAGGATGAACTGCCTTATTTCCTAGAAGCACGCGTAGAGCCAGGTTCACCTTTGGTGGGACGTAGCATTAGTGAAAATAACCTCCGCGCACTGCGTAAGTTATTTTTAGCTGAAGTGGTTCGCGATGGTCAGACAATGTCTTCTGTCGAGCCTGACTTTGTTCTGCAAGCCCGTGACCGATTACTGTTCTGTGGTGACATAGAAAGCGTTGCGACGCTGCAAGAAATTCAGGGGTTAACCTTGTTTGGCCAGCACCACTTAAACGGCCAAGGCTTTGTTGAAGTCGTTGTCAGTTCTTCAGCGAGTTTTTGCAACAAGACACTGAAATCGAGCCATTTTCGAGATCGATTTGATGCGGTAGTGGTAGCGATTCGTCGCGGACACGAGCGTCTGCAGGGTGGGCTAGGCAACATTACCCTCAACGCAGGTGACACCTTAGTGCTTGTGCCTGGCAAACGTTTTGAGCAAGAGCGTCGACTGCATCGAAAAGAGTTTGTACTAATAAACGATCTGGATTCAAGTGCTCGTTTAGACTTAAACAAGTCGACCTTAGTTCTACTTGGATTTGCCGCTGTCATCGCCTTAGCACTGCTCGATATGGTGCAATTAATCAAAGGCTTATCGGTATTCCTCTTAGCTGCGCTATTTTGTGGCGTGGTTCAGTTAGGCGAGCTGCGTCGTCGCTTTCCTGTCGATATTGTCGTGATTGTTGGATCGGCGCTTTCGATTGCTCAGTTAATGCTCTCTTCCGGGTTGTCCGTCAGCTTAGGTCAGATGTTTATAGAGGGCTTTAATGGCTGGGGCGTGTTTGGTGCGCTGGTGGCGACCTATCTTCTGACCTTAATTCTGACGGAACTGGTGACGAATAATGCCGCCGCCGCACTCTCTTTTCCAATTGGCTACAGTATGGCCATTGGCTACGGAGTGGATCCTATGCCGTTCATTATGGCGGTGCTGTTTGGTGCCAGTGCGAGTTTTATCTCTCCTTACGGCTACCAAACCAATCTCCTTGTCTACAGTGTAGGCAATTACAAACTAACCGATTATGTACGAGTGGGAATTCCTTTATCGATTGTTTACTCCGTATTGGTGTTAACGCTGATCCCACTCTTCTTCCCGTTTTAAAAGGACTGATTTATGACTACGGAAACGCTAGCGAAAGATGAAAATGTAGTGTGGCATCAGCACTCAATCGATAAAGCTTTTCGCGCACAACTTAAGAAGCAAAAACCTGTCGTACTTTGGTTTACTGGGCTCTCTGGCGCAGGGAAATCGACGGTAGCAGGCGCGCTGGAGACACGCCTCGCTGAATCAGGCTATCATACCTATTTACTCGATGGTGATAATGTCCGTCATGGCTTGTGCCGTGATCTTGGATTCTCTGAACAAGATCGTCGAGAGAACATTCGTCGTATTGGTGAGCTAGCAAAACTGATGGCTGATGCGGGGTTAATTGTGTTGTCGGCCTTTATTTCGCCGCATCGTGCTGAGCGTCAACTCGTTAGAGACATGTTATCTGCTGGGGAGTTTCTCGAAGTGTTTGTCAATACTTCACTGGAAGTGTGTGAACAACGTGACCCGAAAGGTTTATACAAAAAAGCCCGTGCAGGAGAAATTACTAACTTTACTGGCATTGATTCAGATTATGAAGCGCCGCGAAATCCTGAAATTAACTTGCTCGCAGGTGATAAGACGATAGACGTATTGGTTGAAGATTGTCTGCAGGTGTTAAAAGAGAGACAAATTATTGCCTAAACGAAAAACGCTTCCCTCGGGAAGCGTTTTTGCTAATGTGGAGCACTATTCTCGCTAGACTTTACTCGAAACAAATTTCGATAAATGCATTACCCCATTGAGATGAGAATGGCATGATGATGATTGAGCCTTCACATTTGTGACGAATAGTATGACCTTTACCCGATACCACAACTGGGGTCGCCATATCGAAATCGAAGCCACTCTCTGCCAGGATTCGTTTGGCTCCACCCGTGACCATGTTAGTGATCTCACCAACCATATCCGTCACTTCGTCGTTAAGACCGTTTGGGCGTTCACCAAGCATATTCTGCATGATTTCTAATGCTAGATTTTCATCAAATGTTATAGACATAGAGCCACGACTTTGTGGACCAACCATCCCTATTAAACCTGATACATCTCCACGTGCGATTTCATCCTTCTTCACACGAGGCTTCTGTGGCTTCAGTTCCAGTGAAGCCATCGTTTTTAATACATTCATCAATGAAGCTAAAAACGGGTTTACAAATTCAGCGCGCATAATCTTCTTCTATATCTTCATTTCGCATTGTCAGAGGTACATTTCTGACAAATACCGTGTGATTCAATCACGTGGTTATTGATGGTAAATCCATGTGCTTCAGCGTTGCTAGCAAGTAAGGCTACCAGACTATCATCTTGCAGTTCAATAACGCTGCCGCATTTATCGCAGATCAATAGATGCGAGAAGTGTTTATGAGCATTACAAGAAACACATTGGATGTAGCTATTGGTTGACTCTACCCGATGAATAAAGCCTTGCTCTAATAAAAAATCCAACGCTCGATAGACGGTCGGTGGTTTTGCCTGAGGCTCACTTTGCTTTAACTCTTCTAACAACTCATAAGCGCTTGACGCCTTTGAGCTAGCACATATTAATTCAAATACGCGCTTGCGCTGAGTTGTTAGACGTACGCCTCGGGAAGAGCATATATCTTCAATTTGCTTTACTAACTGCAGGTCCAAACTTATCACCATTACCATTGGACAATGTTAATGATATACCATTTCTTGCGGTTTATCGTCGCTTTGTAGGTAATATCTTTTAGCTTTGTCAGTATGTTACTCATTCAATAAGTAAATGCATAGCAGACTGCTCTGGAAGGCTATAAGTTACCCTATCTACTTAAAAAACGATACTAATAACCGCTACTGAGGTGACTCATGTCCCTTCATTGAGTATCTCTATGTCTATCCGTCGCTAAGAGAAGCATTGTCAACGTGGTGCTCTCGAACAAACCAAGCCCTAGCTGTTTTGGTTTGCGGTCTGACGCGGCATGCATTTATCCTGATTCTTTTTCTTCACCAGTGTATAATCGCGCGATTATTTCTGAGACCGCGTTAGGAATAGGGACGTTTTTGTAAGCGGTACTAACTGTGTAGAGGTAGCTTCGTGTCTAACACTGAAACGAAACAACAATTTCCGTTGCAGCGCTTTTCTATTGCGCCTATGCTCGATTGGACGGATCGCCATTGCCGATACTTCCATCGTCTTCTGACCAGTGAAACTTTACTGTACACCGAAATGGTGACGACAGGGGCGATCATTCACGGTAAAGGGGACTTCTTAGCCTATAACCAAGAAGAGCATCCTGTCGCTCTTCAGCTTGGAGGTTCGAACCCGCAAGATTTGGCCACCTGCGCCAAATTGGCTGCGGAACGTGGCTATGATGAGATTAATCTCAATGTTGGCTGCCCGTCCGATCGCGTACAAAACGGTCGCTTTGGGGCTTGCTTGATGGCGGAGCCAGAGCTGGTGGCAGAGTGCGTTGCTGCGATGCGCGATGTTGTTGACCTACCCGTAACAGTAAAAACGCGCATTGGTATTGATGATCAAGATTCTTATCAGTTTCTGACCGATTTCGTCTCGACAGTGTCAGATAAGGGCGGCTGTGAACAATTCACTATTCATGCGCGCAAAGCTTGGTTGTCAGGATTAAGCCCAAAAGAGAATCGTGAGATCCCGCCACTTGATTACCCGCGTGCTTATCAGCTCAAAAAAGATTTCTCTCATTTAACCATTGCGATTAATGGTGGAGTGAAGACGCTTGATGAGAGCCAAGAGCACCTTAAGCATCTTGATGGGGTTATGGTTGGTCGAGAGGCGTACCAGAACCCATATATGCTCGCCAATGTTGACCAAGAGATCTTTGGTTTGGATAAGCCAAGCAAAAAACGCACTCAGGTCGTTGAAGAAATGTATCCGTACATTGAACAGCAATTATCTCAAGGCGCGTACCTTGGCCATATTACCCGCCACATGCTGGGTTTATTCCAGAACATGCAGGGGGCTCGTCAATGGCGTCGTTACATTAGTGAAAATGCGCATAAACCAGGTTCGGGCATCGAGGTCGTAGAAGCGGCATTAGCAAAAATTCCTAAAGAACTGGATGTGTAAAAAATACCAGTAGATTTGGTTAAATTTACCACTTGGTTAGACTAAAAAGAGCGTTCAGATCGAACGCTCTTTTTTATTCTTTATATTTCAATTAATTACGACTACCTGCGAGGTTGGCACATATCCTGATAGATAGCTTGTATAAACTAAGGAGAATCATATGTTTGAACTGATTTTTATCATGGTATTTGCGGCGACTTTGCTTGTTACGGGGGTTACTATGGTGACTGTCATTGCTGGGGTGGCGTTCTCTTTGTTGGTCATGATACTTCTTGGCATGCTTGGTGCGGTACTGAAGCTACTGCCTTGGTTGATTGTGATTGCCATTGGTATCTGGTTCTTTAAGTCTTGCGTGGCTCAGCCTCGATAATTGTGATTGAAAGACAAATACTTGATGGCGAGTCACATCAATATGCTTTAATATTTGACGCATAAAGTATCTAGCTAGGGTAGCGACATATCCGTCTGCCTATCGTGATTATCGGAGAGTTAAATTCATGGGATTAAAAACCACAATGGCACTTGCTACGCTTGTTTCCACATCAGCGTTAGCAGAGTCATCACTAACAACGAAGTTTGGCGCTGAAATGTGGTTCCCAAGAACGGAAGTGAACGAAGTCGACCGAGGCAATGAAGCGACTCCAAGCTTTTATGCTGCGGTCGAACACGATGTAAAATATCTTCCCGATGCACGCGTTCGCTATTCGACAGTTGATGCAGAGTTCATGTCGTTTGATAAATTAGATTTGACCCTTTACTACCGAATCCTTGAGCATGACTTAATGCATTTTGATGCGGGTGTGAGCGTAAGTGATTTAAGCAACACTAAGTATTTAAACCCAGAAAATGGCGACCGTACTACGTTTGATGAAATGATTTGGGCATGGTATGGATACGCAGAAATTACGGTTCCAAAGACAAATTTTGATGTAATTGGCGAGATGAACTTCGGTGACAGCAGTGGTATTAAAAGCACAGATTTAATGGCGGGGATACAGTATCGACTACCGCTCAGAAACAACACTTTAGCATTTCGCGGTGGTTACCGCGTAATTGATCTTGAATCTGAAGAGTTCCCTAATACTAAGGGCGACCCATTTGTGTTCGCCAACGGTTTCTTTGTCGGTGCAGAATTTTCTTTTTAAGTGTAAATAACGTCAATGTTATACAACGCCGACTTCTAAAGCGGCGTTTTTTTATATCTATTTTTCATATCAAAGCTTTTCAGTTCGCACTTTCTCACCAATTGTCCATGCTTATTAAGGACTAATGTTTCTAGCCAGAGAAAGGAATCTCATGACTATAAATGAGCTCAGACATCTTTACCGAGAGCAACAGCTTATTGAAGCGATTATTGAACCATCTGCGCAGGAAGGCAGTTGGATCGTGGAATTCCGTCATGCTCGAGGTGGACTTGTGTTATTAACAGACTCCCACGGTGAAGAGTGCCACTACATGAATTTGGAACTCGCATCAAAGTCAGCCATGGCGGTTGGCTTTAAGCAGGTAAGAGTAGAGGCAAAAT
Source organism: Vibrio galatheae (assembly GCF_000967545.1). Taxonomy (GTDB): domain Bacteria; phylum Pseudomonadota; class Gammaproteobacteria; order Enterobacterales; family Vibrionaceae; genus Vibrio; species Vibrio galatheae. Next base: position 225,273 of record NZ_JXXV01000011.1, read on the forward strand.
AGTCGAGCCGGGTTAATTTATCGCCTTTCTTTAATTCTAAAAGTTATAAAACATTCACTTCTATTCTTTCTTGTTATTAAAGAGAGTGGTTAATCTATCATCACGCAATGAATAGGGATGTCGAGACCATGTCTTTGAACAAGAACGTGTCCTCTCAAGGAAACACGCCACAAGAATTACCATCAATCGCAGCACCTCTTAATGATCAGCAATTGAGCTCGCTGCAACAAACCGTTACTGAACTGTCACCTCAGCAGTTAGCTTGGGTGAGCGGTTACTTTTGGGGGCTAGCTCAGTCTCAGCCTATGGCTGCCTCTGCGCCAATTAGCCAAGCTGCGGCTGCGGTTGCCGCGAAGCCAGCAGGAAAATTATCCATCATATTTGCTTCGCAAACCGGTAACGCCAAAGGTGTAGCTGAGGCGCTAGAGCAAGAAGCAAAAGCCCAAGGCATTGCGGTAGAGTTATTTGACGCCAGCGATTACAAAGGCAAGAACCTCGCGAAAGAAACGCACGTCATTTTCGTTGCATCGACGAATGGCGAAGGTGAGGCTCCTGATAATGCCCTTGAATTACACGAGTTTTTACAGTCTAAGAAAGCGCCAAAACTACCAAATCTTCAGTACGGAGTGATTGGCTTAGGTGATTCTAGCTACGAGTTTTTCTGTCAAACGGGTAAAGACTTTGATGCTTTCTTGTCAAAACTTGGAGCGACGCCGTTTATCGAGCGTGTTGATTGTGATGTTGATTATGAAGCGCCTGCTACAGAGTGGCGTGCGTCGGCACTAGAGAAGGTTAAAGAGTCCCTCTCTTCTGGTGCAGAAGCGGATGTGGTTCAATTACCTGTTGGGCAAGCCGCCCCAGGTCATTCACCATACAACAAGCAAAACCCATATACAGCTACTTTGCTTACCAGTCAAAAAATTACCGGCCGTGATTCAGGGAAAGATGTTCGTCACATCGAAATCGACCTTGAAGAGTCGGGTTTAAGTTACCAGCCTGGTGACGCTCTTGGGGTGTGGTTCGAGAATAGCTCTGACTTAGCCAATGCTATTTTGGGTAAAGTCGGATTGTCCGGTGTGGAAAGTGTTGAAGTTGATGGTGAGAGCCTTTCAATTCACAGTGCTTTAGTCAGTAAATTCGAAATTACCTCTGCGAATCCTCAACTTGTCACTAAGTTTGCTGAACTTGCGGGTAGTAAAAAACTGCAAAAGCTGGTGGAAGACAAAGACAAACTGCGTGAATACGCAGGCAATACTCAGGTTGTTGATGTCCTTGCTGAGAAGAAAACAAAATTGTCGGCCGAAGAGTTAATTGGCTTATTGCGTCGTCTTACCCCACGTCTTTACTCTATTGCGTCAAGCCAGAGTGAAGTCGAGGAAGAAGTTCACCTTACTGTTGGGTTGGTCGAATATGATAAAGATGGTGAAAAACGCTATGGCGGCGCATCGAGCTTCTTATCACAGCGTTTGGAAGAAGGCGGCGAAGTAAAAGTATTTATTGAAAACAATAATAACTTCAAATTACCGCAAGACGATAACACGCCAGTCATCATGATTGGTCCTGGTACTGGTATTGCACCGTTCCGTAGTTTCATCCAAGAGCGTGATAACCGTGATGCTGAGGGAAAAAACTGGTTGTTCTTTGGCGACCGCACGTTCACACAAGACTTCCTATACCAAGTTGAATGGCAGAAATATCTCAAGTCTGGGTTATTAAATCGCTTAGATGTGGCATTCAGTCGCGACCAAGCAGAGAAAGTCTACGTTCAACACCGTATCCTCGAAAATGCACAGCAAGTGTGGCAGTGGATTCAAGAGGGCGCGTACATCTATGTCTGTGGTGACGCAACAAGAATGGCGAAAGATGTCCATGAAGCATTGATTCATGTTGCCGAGCAGCAAGGCCAATTGTCACGCGATGACGCGGAAGAATTTATTAACGAACTACGTAAAGCGAAACGTTATCAAAGGGATGTGTACTAATGACTTTTTCTACTGAGAATAATAAGCAGGTTGTATTAGGCGAAGAGTTAGGAAAGTTGTCTGATAACGAGCGTCTTAAAACGCAAAGTAACTTTCTACGCGGTACGATTGAGCAAGATCTTCAAGACAGAATCACGGGTGGATTCACCGCTGATAATTTTCAGTTGATCCGCTTTCATGGCATGTATCAACAAGATGATCGTGATATCCGTAACGAGCGTGCTAAGCAAAAGCTAGAGCCGCTACATAATGTGATGTTACGTGCGCGCATGCCTGGTGGGATCATCAAACCCGAGCAGTGGTTAGCGATTGATAAGTTTGCAACTGAGCACTCTCTCTATGGCAGTATTCGTCTGACGACGCGTCAAACGTTTCAGTTCCATGGTGTGCTTAAACCAAACATTAAGTTGATGCACCAAACGCTGAATAGTATTGGTATTGATTCGATTGCGACGGCAGGGGATGTTAACCGTAACGTACTATGTACGACCAATCCAATTGAGTCTGAATTACACCAAGAAGCGTACGAGTGGGCGAAGAAGATCAGTGAGCATCTGCTACCAAAAACCAAAGCATACGCAGAGATCTGGTTAGATGGTGAGAAAGTAGAAACAACAGAAGATGATGAGCCAATCTTAGGCAAGACTTATCTACCGCGTAAGTTCAAAACCACGGTTGTGATCCCTCCGCAGAATGATGTGGATGTTCACGCCAACGACCTTAACTTCGTTGCGATTGGTGAGAATGGCAAGCTGGTGGGTTTCAACGTTCTTGTTGGTGGTGGCCTTGCAATGACGCATGGTGATACCTCTACCTATGCTCGTCGAGCGGATGACTTTGGTTTTGTACCGCTAGAAAAAACACTCGATGTTGCTGCTGCCGTTGTGACAACTCAGCGTGACTGGGGTAACCGCTCTAACCGTAAGAATGCAAAAACCAAATATACCCTTGACCGTGTTGGTATTGATGTCTTTAAGGCGGAAGTTGAAAAGCGTGCCGATGTGAAGTTTGCTGACAGCCGTCCCTATGAGTTTACTGACCGTGGTGACCGCATCGGTTGGGCAGAAGGTATCGATGGTAAATACCACCTAGCACTATTTATTGAAAACGGTCGTTTACTTGATTTCCCGGGCAAGCCACTTAAGAGTGGTGTCGCTGAAATTGCCAAAATTCACAAAGGCGATTTTCGTATGACAGCAAACCAAAACTTAATTGTGGCGGGCGTGGCAGAAAGTGAAAAAGCAAAAATCGAAAAGATTGCCCGTGAGCATGGCTTGATCGATGATAGCGTAAGTGAGCAACGCAAAAACTCAATGGCGTGTGTGGCATTCCCAACTTGTCCACTGGCGATGGCTGAAGCTGAACGCTTCTTACCTCAGTTCGTTACGGATGTAGAAGGTATTCTAGCCAAGCATGGATTGCCTCAAGAAGATAATATTATTCTTCGTGTTACTGGCTGTCCGAATGGGTGTGGTCGTGCAATGCTGGCAGAAATTGGCTTAGTAGGTAAAGCACCAGGTCGTTACAACCTGCATTTAGGTGGTAATAGAGCAGGCACCCGTATACCAAAGATGTATAAAGAGAACATCACTGATTCGCAGATCCTAGAAGAAATCGATCAATTAGTTGGTCGTTGGTCTAAAGAACGCGAAGCAGGAGAAGGGTTTGGTGATTTCACCATTCGAACTGGAATAATCCAAGAAGTTAAAGTGTCGAAGAGGGACTTACATGCTTGATTCTGTCGCTTCAAAGCTGCAGTTGGCGGAATTACTCTCATTAACTAAGACGGAGCAAATCCTCCGTCTTGGCGAAATAAATGCAGAGTTAGAGAAGCTAAACGCGCAGCAAAGAGTAGCTTGGGCGTTAGAAAACCTTGAAGGTCAGTTCGCTGTTTCTTCCAGTTTTGGTATCCAAGCTGCGGTTATGCTCCATTTGGTTACACAACAGCAACCAGATATTCCGGTGATTTTGACGGATACAGGCTACCTGTTTCCTGAAACATACCACTTTATTGATCAGTTAAGTGAGCAGCTAACACTAAACCTTAAAGTCTACCGTGCTATTGAGAGTGCTAGTTGGCAAGAAGCTCGCTATGGAAAACTTTGGGATCAAGGTATAGAGGGAATCGAGAAATACAACAAGATAAATAAAGTAGAGCCGATGAGGCGAGCTTTAGACGAGTTGGAAGTTGGAACTTGGTTTTCTGGGTTGCGTAGAGAGCAATCTAAATCCAGAGCAAATCTACCGATCCTCTCGATTCAAAACGGTGTATTCAAATTCTTACCCGTCATTGATTGGACTAACAAAGACGTCCACTATTACCTTGAGCAAAATGGCCTGTCGTACCACCCATTATGGGAAGAGGGTTATTTATCGGTGGGTGATACTCATACGACGAAAAAGTGGCAACCAGGAATGAGTGAAGAAGAAACACGTTTCTTTGGTTTGAAGCGTGAATGTGGTCTTCACGAAGACAGTAACGAACAAGATGGTTCGGGGATTTAGTTTTCCCTCTATATAAATAGAAAAGGGTCGCGCAAGCGACCCTTTTTATATGATTAAAAAGGGTCAATGTGGATAACTCTGTGCATATTATGTTTGTTCCATTGGGGTAAAGTTGGATAAATAGAGCTTTGGACGAAACTTAGGCTGTTAGGTGCTGTTTTTGCAATTTTTTCAAAATAACGCTTGCCAATGTGAGCGCGATCTCTATAATGCCACCTCGTCGACAGGGCAAGGGCTCACAAGGGTTCAAGAACAATCGACAAGGTTTACTAGCCAAGTGGCAACGCTTGAAAAAAAGTTTGAAAAAAGTGGTTGACACTAAACTTTATCTCGCTAGAATGGCCGCCTCTTCCGCAGTGATTCAAGTCACAAAGAAGAGTAGCTCTTTAAAAATATAGACCTATCAATCTGTGTGGGCACTCGTTGATGATAATCCAATTCGAAACTTCGGTTTCAAATTAGGTTTCAATGATACGAAGTGACCATTGAGTCTTCGGACTCAGCACAGTCAATTCAAACATTACTTTATGTAATGTTCAGTATTCA